>NZ_JAIFXZ010000009.1 GCF_021033825.1 Dietzia aurantiaca | reverse complement strand
CGAGCAGAGCTACTACGCCGCTCTCAACCGAGAGCTTCAACCCACATAGGAGCGGCGGGAAACCTGGGGCGGTTCACTCGACGCACTCACCGCAGTGGTCCATGAACCCGAAACTCGACACGCGCTTGTGCACGTCGAGGGCGGCCCGGAGAGCGGCCACCAGGGCCGGCACGTCGGTGCGGGCGTGCGCGATGAACTCGACATTTGCCTCGGCTGGCTCATGGTGGGGGCGAGTCTGATCAACAGTGACCACACGACGGGCGATGGCGAGGTTCCCTTGCGCCCGGATCGCGGTACGGCGTCCTGCACGCACTCCGTCGACCTCTTCCATCACCTCCCACGGCCCTTCGGTGGCGGCCTCGGCTCTCTGCTCGATCTGGTCGAGTCGGTCACTGATCGACATGACGGCCCTCCTTGGTCTCGTACGGATTGGTTTCGCTTCCTGAGAGGCCGTGACTCTGGTGGTATATCAAGCAGTCGCCGTAGCCCTCGTCCCACGCTTCCGCGAGCATCGGCATGATCCGTCCCGCCACCTGCTCGCAGTCGCACAGTGGCCCACCGAACGGCACCGTGGCGGCGTGATCCGACCCGTCATGCCAGGCGCGGGCCATACACTCACGGGCGGTCATCTGGACCACCCGCAGCGGGGGCACGGGACAGGGATGTGGCGGATGACTGGCTGGGGCGGGTCGATATGGAGAACGACGCGCCGTTCCTCATGCTCGCGCACAGCCTCGGCTTTCGAGGCACGCAGCGTGGATGCAAGCCACGCGTCGAACTCTTCCGGGGTGAGGGCGGTAGCGCCCAACCCTGCGGCGTCCCGCACCTCGTCTGTCGTCGGCGTGTACGGCTGCTCACGCATCGCCTGCCTCCTGCCCGATCACGTGGCGGGCCATCCCGATGAGCATCTCCACGCCCATCGGCTCCTGCTCGTCAAAGTCGATGCCGCCAGCGCGTGCAAGTTCCCGCGCCTTCTCCTCCACCGGGTCGGTGGACTGCCCAGCCTCGATAGCGAACAGCCAGCCCAGCCGAATTGAGAGTGCGCGCTCCTGCGCAGTGATGTGATTGTGTCCCCACGCCTGGAACGCGCTGCGTAGCTCCTGCTCTACGTCCTCGCGTGTCACGGTTGTGGCGGTGTGGGCTTCGGCAGCCTCAGCGCGGGCCACCGCCTCGGCAAGCTGCTGGCGCGCTGTGATGCGTTCCTGCTCCACAATCCCGTGAGCACGACGCCAACGAGCGCGGTCGGATTCAGCGGTCTTGGCGCTAAGTCGTGCAGCGGACTCGGCGTCCATCGCCTCGTCACGGTCACGCTCGGCGGTTTCGAGTTCGCCCTGCAACCTCGCGATACTGGTCGCCTGACGCTCCAGACGGTCCGCCATCGCGGCATCCTCACGCGAAACAGGCGCAGGCTTCGGATGGTGGGCGTTCAGATGCTCAACCATCGCTTCGAACGCCACAGCGGCACCGAACTGCTTCCCGCAGATGTCCAGCTCGGGACGCCTGTTGTACAAGTCCAGACTCGACACCGACGGCACATCGTTGCTCGTCCATTCGTTCGTCATGTCGGGGTTCCTGTGGTTGGTGGTGTGTGCATTTGGTTGCATTGGGCTGCAATGTTTTGTGGTCATTTCAGGCGCCTTCCTGGAGTGGGGGCACTACCCGTATCGGCGGGCGGCCGGGGGTGTTGATGTGTTTGAGGGGGTCGCCGTCGTCGATTCCGAGGCGGGCGAGTTTTGTGTCGATTGCGGTTTCTCGGGCGGCGCGGGCGTCGGGGGTTTCTTGGTCGGTGCGGCGTTGTCGGATGACGCGGGCTTCGTTTGCGATGTCGGGGGCGAGGATTCGGTGTCCGGCTCCGCGGGTTCGGAATATGACGTCGACGCCGGCGAGGAGGTCGTGTCGTTGGAGTCCGTAGGCGGCGAAGGTGGTGGCCCAGGCGATGGCTGTGGCGGTGGCTTGTTCGTCGTCGTCTTGGCGGGGCCACCAGGGGTCGTGGGCGGCGCATTTGGCGAGGACTGCGCCGGCGTTGTCGATGTCATTCGGTGAGGGCTGGCGGGTCATGGTGGTCTCCTTGCTGGGATTGGGCTAGGGCGTGGGCGGCGTTGCGGCCGATGTCGGCCCATCGGCGGGATTTGCTGGTGGTGTTGGTGGTTGGTCGGTTGCGGGTTTTGACGATTTCGGACACGAGGGATGGGAGGAGTCCGGGGCCGGCGTGGGGTTTGTCGAGCCAGAGGGTGAGGGCTGCGGTGATGTCTGGTTGGGGGGTGCCGGATTTGAGGAGGGTTCCGGCTTGGATGGCGAGTGCGGTTCGTACGGCTTGTGGGTGGGTTTCGGGGATGTGGTCGCGGATGAGTCGCCAGCCGTCGGCTGGGACTGTCCGCCCGGTTGGTCGTTCGTGGGGGGTCGCGTGCGCGTGCGCGGTGCTGCTCTTTTCGGGGTCGGGTCGGGACGGGTCGGGACGGGACGGGAGGGGCGGACAAGTTGTGACCGTGGACGCGTCCGTTTCGGTCACAGTGGACGCGGGCGTGACAGTCTTCTTCTGGGCTCGTGACCTGCGCTTACGTTCGGCATCCTTGGCGCGCTTCTCGTCTGCGTCGCCTTTTGTGGGCTGGTACTCCTCCCAGCCCTCGAATTGGTAGCCGTCGTCTGTCCGGGACCAGAATCCGACGTCACAAAGCGCGTCCCGGACGTCCACCGCGTCCGAATCTGTCCGGTGTGACATGACCGTGACAGGCCCGAACTCTTCAGTGATGTCCTCCGGAATGAACCCGTCGGTCTCGTTCAGGGCCGACCACGATCCGCACTGGATCCACATCCCCATGGCCATGCATCGGGCCTCGACGCCATAGATGCGGCCGAGTCGGAGGAACTTGCGGTGCGACGTGAGTTTGTCGTCGGTCTTGAACCACGCCATTTAGAGTCGAGCTCCCTTGCTTGTTGTTCGCCGCTGCGTGACGGCTCCGTCCCATTTCGTTCCCGGTGGGAGTTCGCCCGCCCATACGCTGTGCGGATCCCGGACCGCCTTCTGCTCTGCGCGGCAGGTGCCGATCGCGGGGCAGCGTGTGCGGCACAGCGTGGCCGCTTTCCGCCACCGCTTGAGCGCCTGTGAGTTGGACTCCGCGTCGTCGCGGGGATCCCACAGATTCGCGCCGTCCCACCGCACGCATGTCGCGTCGCGGTAGTCGTCCGGGTGCACGCCGGGCGCCCGCCGGTTCACGCCGCCACCGGCCTTGCTGGTCGGCCACCCAGGTCCTCAATCAGGCGGTGTTGGTCGGCGATCATGTCCTGCGCGGACGCCAGGAGCTGCTCGGTCCGGTGCCGGCGCAGGCGTTCCTGCTCGGCGTCAGCGACCGCCGCGGCGAGTCGGCGTTGAGTGTCGGCGAGAGCGACCAACACGGGATTACGGGATGGCACGATTCCTCCTCCTGGCAGCAAGTCGGGCTTTCGCGGCCCGCCGGCGTCGCCGATCGATGACGGCCTGTTGGGCGAGTAGTTCATCTCTGGCCGGGTGTGGCGCGGCGGTCTCCCGCAGCTCCACATGCGACGGATGCACATACGACTGGTTCATGCCGCCACCTGACCGAGGTCTGTAGCGCGCAGATTCAGCGCGTCGACCACGATGGAACGGGGATACTCCCCAACGCATCGGTGAGCTACCTCGATCCGCTCGGCCCGGGTCATCGGGGGCCGGGACAATTTCCACTTCTGGTAGCGGTTGGGCTGACTGCCCCTGGGCACGCGTTCGGCCATCCACGCGACACCGCGCTCGACGGCGATGTCGTCTACGTCCGTGTCGCATTCCGCGTCCACCATCGGGGCGGCGGCCGGATCGTCGATCGTGTCCTCGTCCCATGCCAGTGGTGACATCCAGCCGCGCCGCGAGGCCATGCTCCGTGCCCGCACAGAGTCCCCAGGGGTGAGCTGCAGTTCCTCGAACAGGGCCGCGACCTTACGTGCCATGCCGGCGGTGGCCAGTCTGGTTCCGCCCACGATGGGCGGCATGTTCGACTCGAGCACTCCCAGCCGCGCCGCGAGGGACCGCTGCGAGTGTCCGATCGCCACTAGAGCTTGCAGCCGCCGGGCGGTCCCGGTGGGGTCGACGCGTTGGCCGTCTGCGGCGGTGCGCCACACCTGGGCCCGGTCCGGTGGCTCGACGGCGAGGACCCGGTCGGCGGTGCGGCGGAACACGATCCTCGCCGGGTAGCCCCCTCGGTCCTTGCGGGGTCGGAGCAGGTTGTCGAGCTGGTCCGGCTTCACCCCGGACACCCTGGAGATCTGGTTGCGGGACATACCTGCCGCAAGCAGTGCCTCGTAGTGGGCACGCACCGGGGCCGCGGGGACCCGGGCGGAATCCCATCGGCCGTAGGCGAGCATCCGCCGGCGGTGTGCCTCGTAGTGGCGGTTGCAACGGCCACGCGACCGAGTCGGCCGTTCACAGCCTGTCTCGTTGCATACGTTCAGCTTCGTGAGAGTCACGCTGCACGCTCCTCTGCAGGTGGGGTGCCGTTGTAGACGAGCACCCTTGCGTCGCCATTGCCGCTGTAGCCACCCACCATCGACCCGCCGGCGGTCGTGGAGGTGTCGATCATGACGTTGTTGCCGTAGTGGTCGGCGCGGATCACGCAGTTCCACGACCACGGCCAGCCGAGCCCCTTGATCCAGTCGCCTACCTTGAGGTCAGCGGCGGTTGATTCCCGCCACGGATCTACGTCGAACAGTGCTAGCTCAGGCATGGGGCACCGCCTGAGGTGTCACGGTCACGACCAGGCACGGCCAGTAGTGTTCGGCGTACCCGCCGAACTTGGGGCAGTCGTACTGCACGAACCCGGTCGTGCGCGGCTCTGAAGGGTCGAACGGGGTATGGCGGGCGGCGTTCACGAACCGCCACTGCTCCCACGACGGGAACCGCACCCAGGCGCCGGGCGTGATGTCCGCTGCAGTGGTCATCGGTTCCCCCACTTCCGTAGGCCCGCCGCCACCAGCACCCCGGTGAGGGTCCAGGCGACGATCGGTGCAGCACCAACGGTGAGAGCGATCCCGACAACGGTGATCGTTCCGACTTGCCACGACAACGGGACGGTCACATCGCGATGACCGCGGCTCACAGTGGGTCACCTCCGGCGTGCTCGAGGAGGTCGCGGAGGGAGCGGCGGCGCCACGACCCGTCCACGCGTTGCTCGATGCGGTCGACGAATCCGTAGCGGTCGATCGCGTCCACGGTGTAGGCCCACGACTCCACCGGGTCCGCCTCGAACGGGCAGTCATCGTGGCTGGTGATCCGCCACACGTCCTCATCCGCGATGGGTGGCATCAGTGGGGTGGTGAGGCTGCGCATGATCCGGTCGGCCAGGCCGGCCAGCGGCTCGGGCGCCGTGCCACCGGTGACGATGCCGGGTATGGACGGGGCGGGTTTGGCCGGTGCGAGTGGCACCTGCTCTTCGAGCTCGTCGGTCGCGCAAGCGATCGTCCAGCCCTTCACCAGGTCGATGGCGACCCAAGGCCGGGACGGAACGGATGACGCATGCACGGCCACTACCTCGTGGCCACGCAGTCGAGCATGAACAACATCAGGGACAGTCATCGGTTCTCCCATCGGGCGTTGGCGGGCCGGTCGGCGTCGACGCACGGTTGGCAGGTGGCCACGGCGTGGGTCTGGGTGTGCTCTACGCCGGTCAAGTTCTGACCGCACCGGGTGTGGAGCTCCCACGACTTCTCGTCAGCGGCGAGCACGATGTGCGGCAGGTGCCATGTACGGGCCGTGCCGATTCGGATGCAGGAGACCTTCTCGAACAGGGCGGTCATGTCGGCCAGCCCCCGGCGATCTCGCCGAGCACTGCGGTCCCGAACACGATCAGGAACAGGGCGAGAGCCCCCAAGAACGGGGCGATCACGTTGACCCACACCCGGCGGGGGCCGGTCGACAACTCGTGGTGCTTCTCGTCCACCCATCCGTAGGAGCGCAACAGGGTCTTCGACTCCTCGACCCGGCGGTGGTGGTTGGCCAGCTCGAGCGCCTGCGAATCGAGGGCGTCCTGCCCCACGGACTGCCACGACGGATGCCGACTCATCGACTCATCGACAGTCACGACGCCCGCCTCCCACCCGCGGTGATTGGTCGGTCCGTGCGGTCGTGGACCCGGTCCGCGATCCAAGCGTCCACGTCCGAGCGCCGGTAGCGGACCCATCGGCCTTCCTTGATGAACCGAGGGCCCTGTCCCCGATACCGCCACTGCGCCAGCGCAGTGACCGCCATCCCCAACTCCCCCGCCAACTCCTGCGGCGTCAACAAACCGGTCACTGGCCACCGCCCTCGGATGTGGCCGCAGTGAGCGCCTCGATGACAACCGACGCCTCATCGATCGACAGGTCCCGAGCCGACACAATCTGACGGCCCACGATTTGCGACAGCTCCCGGTGCCGGCCCTCGTCATCCGTCACACCGATCTCACTGAGCTGGGCGTGCATCTTCTTCAACTGGGCATCGGTGACCATCTCCACCGCATCCGACAGATCCGGCCCGGCCTGGCCTTCCACCGGGGCGGCCTCGATCTGCGGGGTGTTCACGTACTGCCCCGAGGTGATCGCGTCAGGAGACGTGTCGATCCGGATCTTCTCGTCCGCGTCCACCGCGACGGCCATGTCAGTGGACTTCGGCATCCACTTCGCCAACTGCCGCACACAGGTCTTGTGCGCCATCTGCTCGAAGTGGTCCACCCACGGCCCGAACTTCGCCCTCGTGTTCTTGTCCTTGTATTCGAGCATCTCGTCGTGGCCCATCACGTAGAAGGCGTGACCGCCAGAGTTGAACTTCGCGATCGCGTAGTAGGCGATCGCCTCACCCTTGGGGCCGCGCATCGTCGGCTTGTGGACGAGACGGTCCTCAAGGCCGTAGTCGACGTCGAAGGTGTCGTTGGCGTACACGGTTCGGGCGATCAACGACTTGATCTGCCCCGACCGGTGCGCCAGTTCGACCATGCCCTGATAGCCGACTACGAGCTGCGCCTGGAGCTGCCCCTTGTTGCGAAACGGCAACAGCCACGCGTGCCCCAGCACACCGGGGCGGAGGCCGAGCTGGGCGCACGTCATCAACGCCCCGAACACCGTGGCAGGGTCACAGTCGGCGAGCTGCGGCGTTTGCCTCACGCACGTGAGCGCATCACGCACCAGCTGGGACGCTTCCGCACCGCGGGGCATTGCGAGCTGGAACTGGTCCTGCATGTTGCGGATCTGGTCCGACAGAGTGGCGGGTGCTCCCCCACCGTTTCGTGCGGCGCCGTTGGTGGCTCGCTGAGCAAGATCTCTCGCCATGATTACTTCTCCTTCGGGACGGCGATCGAGGTGAACTGCATCGCCTTGTAGATGTCTGGGTGGTCCGCCTTCAATCGGGCGGTGTCGATGACCGGCATGTCGGTCGTGTACTGGGCGGCCAGGTCCGGATGCTCGGCAACGAGGCGTTTCTCGTCGACCTTCCCGCCGCGCAGCCCGGCAACCACGTCCCCATCGACGGCGGTCAGGCGAGTAGCTGAGCCGATGAGTTCACGGAGGTTGTTGGCCGCCTCGCGCTTCGCCCGCTCCGCCTCCTTCTCCGCGACGGATGCGGCCCGGTACTTGGCGGCCCACTCGGCGGCAGTGCCGGTGTCGTCCACCACGTCCCCGTTGTGGTCCGGGTAGCGGTCAGTCAGAAGTCGGGTGGTGGCTTCCGACCCGTCCAGCGGGGGCTGGATGTCGTCGATGACGTGCTGCCAGAACTCGCGGGTGCGGTCCACGATCAGCGGGATCAACACGTCGTCGTCTCGCTCGACCTTGCGCAGCTGCAACGGTCCGCGGTCGATGACTGCGGCGACGATCGCGTACTTCGCACCCGTCACCGCCATTCCGGCCTGCACCTGGAGTTCGGCATGGTCAGCGGTCTGCCCGTCTGCCCACTCGTCCCGCTGGAAGAAGCCAGTGGTCTTGGCCTCGAACAGGCCGCCGTCATCGAAGAACCCGTCCGGCGAGTACCGCAGCCACGGCCACTCGGTCGACACGACCGACCCGCACGTGCCGATTGCCCAGCCCGTCTCCTCCTCGGCGTCCAGCCGGATGTAGGGCTCCATACGGTGCCCCCACACAGCCTGAGGCGACGGTGGTGTCGTATCGACGGGGCGTCGTCCGGTCTTGTCCTCCCACAGGTCCACGGTGGAGCTGTACTGGTTGAAGCCGAGGATCGTGGAGATCTCCGAGGCTCCGACACCGTGGCGTCGTTCGAGCAGCCACTCGGCGCTTCCATTCTTGTGCTCCGGGACGGGGGCGCAGTGTGCACGCCACGCCTCGGGAATGCCGGTCTGGATGGTGGCGGTCATCGGTTCTCGTCCTTTCTGCGGAGTTGGTTGAGGAGATGGACGGTGCGGTCCACAGCCCGCTGGATCTCCCACTGGTGTCCCCCGTCGAGAGCGGCGACCATGAGTTCGGCGGTAGCGGCGATCTCGTCCCGCTGCTTGCGCAGGGTCTCGGTCTCGACCTGGAGCACGCCGCGGGCGTAATCGACCGGATTCGTGGCCTGGGTAGTCATGCCGCGCCTCCCCTGTGCTGGTTCATCTGAGCGATCACCAGGGCGAGCGCCTGCTTGTCGTCGAACCCGGCGTCGGTGAAAGCGATGAACATCTGACGGGTGACGTTTGCCGCGTTACGAAGGTCTGCGTGCGGCTCCATGCGGCCCTTCCCGTTCATGCCGCGTCTCCGTTCTTGCGGCGGGCCCGGTACTCCTCGTAGGCGTGCCACCCGGCGTCCTCGAGCTGCTGCTCGTGCTTGCGGTCGATCTCGTCGCTCTTCACATCCAGCGAGTCGAGGAAGTCCAGCAACGCGGCGACGGCGGTCTTGTGCAACTGCTGCTGCTCGACCGTCAGATGCTCAGGAGTGGCCAGCGGGGACCCGACCGGGTCGAGTCCGTCGCACTCGAGCCAGTCGATGAACACCGGCGGCTGAGACTTGTGGAGGTGGTCGGAGATGTCGTCACGGATCAACTGCTCAAGCCGGCCCTCGTCATAACTGCTCACAGCGTCTCCTCGGTGGTGGTGAACGTGATGCCGGCCCGCACAGGAAGCGGGTCGGTCCAGCGGCACTTAGCGAACTCGTCGGCGTCGCACAGGTCCGCGATCCACCCGATGTCGATCGGGTAGCCCTGCGCCTCGACAGGGACCAGCGCGGTCATGCGGAGGCCCTCCAGACGGTGTTCTTCGACGAGTGCCTGGACCGGCGAGTGGTGCGGTAGCGGCCCATCGGGACGATCAGCCCGTTCCGTGCGCGGGCACCGATTAGTGCGGGCAGCAGGTTCGGGTGCGCCGGCGGCAGCTCGCTGGGGATCCGGGCAGCAATGTCCTCGACGGTGAACGGATCCCCCGCTTCGACGAGTGAATCGATCGCGTCGATCGCTGCGGCTCGGTAGTCAGTCGGGGCGTTGGCAACTACGCGTGCCATCCCCTCGTCTCTCAATGTGGTGGCGGTATGGTTAATCACGACGGGACTTCCTTTCTTGTCGTCGGCCTCCAGGTGCTTGTCCCACCTGGGGGCCGGTTTTATGCGGCCGCTTTCTGGCGATTGGCGACGTTGGCATTGGCCATTTCGACCAAAAAAAGAGACCCGGGCGGAGCTCCGAGCGCCTTCTCGATCGCGCCAGCGATCTTGGGCCCGCAAGAGTTGCGCTTTCCAGATCGCAGGTGGCCGATCGTCGACCGGTAACTCTCGCTTCCGGCCTTGATTGCAAGCGTCCGATTCGAGAGGTCTCGAGCCTCCATGTACGCGCCGAGGGCGTCCTTACTGATGAGGCGCATGTACACCTCCCTCCTGGGGTAGCTCATCTCGTCTCACCTCCTTACGGTACTGCCAAGTGGCTACGTTGGCAATAGCCACTGTAGCCGGAGGTGGCTACAGTTCGCAAGGCGTTCGTGGGCGCTAACGTGCAGCGCACCGAATTACATGCATGGATTTTGTAGCCGAGGTGGCTACAGTGGCAGTTGCCATTCCCCCTGCATCCGATGGAGATTCGTAGCCGTGAGCGCACTTAGCGACCTACTCAATCGGCACTTCGACACGAAGTACGGCGGCACGTCCAATCGTCGAATTTCTGAAATGGCCGGCGTGTCCCGCGGGACGATCGACAACTACCGCAACGGAACACATCCGGCCCGACCGAGCGAAGAGGTCCTTCGAGCGTTCCACGACCTGCTTGGGATCCCAATGGAACAGCTACGCGCAGCGGCCGACCTCCCCCCGGGAGAAGAAGAGCCCTACCTGCCGCCCAGCGAAGCCAATCTCCTGAACTCCCGGCAGCGTCGCGCTCTAGACGAGCTCATCCGGAGCTTTGTCGCGACGAAGGAGGCACACCGTGAGGACCAGGGCACGCAGGACCCGCCGAGCAATCCGCCAACTGATGGAGAGACTCGGCCTAGCGGAACCCCCATGAAGCGCGCCGACATCGCGTGGCTCGACGACCACCGGGCACCGGACGTAGACGACATGCTCGACCGCGTCACCGAAGACGCTCAACGCAGCGACCAGGCGACCCCGACGAACTGGCAAGACGTCGACCCAGACCGGCTGGCATCGCGTCGATCTGATCCGCGGGAACAAGGTGACGACACCGAATGACACGCCTGTAATCCCAGGTCAGCGGACACAAAATGTCCGACCCCGCTGGCATGGTCACGTTCATGCGATACCACCCATGGCGGCACCTTCGGGACCACACCCACGTCACCGTGGAGACTCGCGCCGAACTCCCCACCGGCGTCGACGGTTTCACCGATGGCACCAGAATCTGGCTACGCCGCGGCCTCACCCAAGCCCAACGCCGCTCGGTACTCGCGCACGAGCTCGTCCACATCGAGCGCGGCACCAATCACGTCAGTGACCGGGAAGAGGCAGTGGTCGACTCGATCGCCGCCCGCCGCCTGGTCACGTTCCTCGACCTGCACGACGCCCTGCGTTGGTCCCAAGGCCGCGTAGACGACGAAACGGCCGACTGGTGCTGGGTCGATCTGCGCACCATCGAGGCGCGCATCGAATCTCTCACCGACGCCGAACGGGCCCAACTCGAGCAGCTGCGAGAGGAATGGGCGGCATGACCGATGAAGAGCACCAGATCATGCGGTTCGAGGCCCGGTGGTGGCGCCTGGCCGGGTCGAAAGAGTCCGCCATTCGTGACGAGCTCGACATGGCTCCGACCCGCTACTACCAACTGCTGCACCAGCTCGCCAGCCGTGAGGACGTCCTCGCCAACTACCCGGTCCTGACCAAGCGGCTCCGCCGCCGGATGGCCCGCAAACCCGCCCGACCCCGAGTCGGCACCCTAAACCTCGACTAAGGAGTACCAGCATGGGAATCATCCACACCCGAACCATCCTCGTCCGATCCACCGGACCGCAAACCCACCAGGCCGTTCTCAATGCACTGGCCGCCGAGAAGGTCGACATCCGCGACCACGCCAACCCGATCCGCGCTAAGTCCGCTCGCGCCCTACGGAAGAACAGGTGGGCCGCCGACCTCACAATCGAGATCCACGAAGACCGAATGGTGTGGACAGTCGACGCACTCGGCGACAAGCACGAGCAGATCCTTAATGAACTCATCGCCCAATTGCCGGACGGGATGGTCGACGACCAAGGAGTCGCCGATGCGGTCGCCCGGATGCCGAAAGTGTCGAGGCTCCTCGGCAAGTCGGAGATCAAGAACCTTGCCGCGATCCTCACGCCGACAGAGCACGTCATCGCGATCGCGTCGGGCACCTACCGCAAGGTGCTCGGAGCGCTCGTGCTCACCACGGAGCGACTCGTGTTCTTCGACCAGTCTTACAAGGCGCGCGACGTCGAGGAGTTTTCACTCGACGCGATTCAGTCACTCGGAGTCTCCACCCGGCTAGGTAGCGAGAAGATCGACATCTCGACCTCAGGGCGCAGCGCGGAGATCGTAAACATGCAGCCCGGTGAAGCCGAACGGATGACCAACGCATTCCGTCAGGTCCGCGACTCACGGGTCACCCCCGCGCCCGGCGCCCTGGCGTACCAGTCCCCGGACGCGATGGACCAACTCCGCAAACTCGGAGAACTACACGAGGCCGGGATCCTCACCGACGACGAGTTCGCAGCGAAGAAGGCCGACCTACTGGGGAGGCTCTAGGCCGGTGGCGACGATCGAGCCCTACACCACCGCCGACGGCCAGAAGCGGTACAGGGTGAGGTATCGGACCCCAGACCGTCGGCAGACCTCCAAGCGCGGGTTCACCACCAAGCGTGATGCGAAGGAGTTCGCGGCGACAGTTGAGGTCGATAAGCTCCGCGGCCTCTACCGCGACCCGTCCGCCGGCCGAGTGACCGTCGACGAGCTCACGGTGCCGTGGCTCGCGGTCAAGAAGCACCAGCTCGCCCCGTCGTCGTACCACTCGTACGAGACGTCGTGGCGGGTACACGTTCGACCGCGCTGGGGAGACGTGCAGGTCGCGGATGTGGCGGCCTCGAGGGTGCAGGAGTGGGTATCTGAGTTGGCGTCGACGCGGTCTCGGGCGGTCGTGACCCGGGCGCTCGGGGTGTTGTCGGGCGCGTGTGAGCGGGCTGTAGCCGAGCGCAGGATCGTCGAGAACCCGTGCGTGGGCTTGGTGCTACCTGATCGGGCGGCCCGGCGGCGGGTCTATCTGT
Organism: Dietzia aurantiaca; assembly: GCF_021033825.1. Classification (GTDB taxonomy): domain Bacteria; phylum Actinomycetota; class Actinomycetes; order Mycobacteriales; family Mycobacteriaceae; genus Dietzia; species Dietzia aurantiaca. Next base: position 136,722 of record NZ_JAIFXZ010000009.1, on the reverse strand, counting down.
CGGCGGTGGATGCACAGAAGATCGCCGACGCGTCGGATCATCCACTGCTGGTGCGGACGTTGGCGTTCACGGGGTTGCGGTGGGGTGAGGCGATCGTGTTGCGACCGGTCGACGTGGATGCGGAGCGGGGCCGGATTGTGGTGCACAGGTCCGCGACGGAGGTGGCGCGGAACCTGGTGGTGGGGCCGCCGAAGACTCCGGGATCGAACCGTGAGGTGCCGGTACCCCAGTTCCTGCTGACTGTGATCGAGGAGCGGATGGCGGAGACTTCACCGGAGGGGCTGCTGTTTCCCGGTCCGGGCGGTGGGGTGCTGCGGACGCCGGATGTGCGGCGCGGCTGGTACGCCCGGGCTGTACGGGCGGCGGGAGTTCCGAGGGTGACGATCCACGATCTGCGGCACACCGCGGCATCTCTGGCGGTGCGTGCGGGGGCGTCGGTGTTGGCCGTGCAACGGATGCTGGGGCACACGTCCGCGGCGATGACGTTGGACGTGTACTCGGACCTGTGGGACGACGATCTGTCGGATCTGGCGGACAGGATGGACCGGCTTTACGGGAAGTGAGGCCAAAATGTGGCCACGTAGTCCGAGTGGGGTGGTGTTTGTGCTGTTCGTTCCGTGTTTATGCTGGTGCGCCCGGGGAGACTTGAACTCCCACATCCGTAGATACTGGAACCTAAATCCAGCGCGTCTGCCAATTCCGCCACGGGCGCGTGATACCCGGGGGTACCGCGAGGTGAGTTTAGCCTGCGGTCGGCGGTACCGTGGAGTCGTGTCCGTCAACCCGACTCCCCGCGCGGCCGGAGGCGATCCCGCTTCCGGAGATTCGGCTCAGCCGAGAATCCGGCACCGCCCGTCGTGGATCGCGTTCGTCGTCCTGGGTGCGATCGTCTGCCTGGGGATGGGGTTCTGGCAGCTGGCCCGTTACCAGGAGGCCTCCGGGACCGTCCAGAACCTCGGCTACACGTTCATGTGGCCGTTCCTGGCCGGATTCCTGGTCTATGCCTACTACAAGTACGTGCGTCTCGAGGCCGACGAGCAGGACCGGGCCGCTGGCGGGTACGACGTCGCGGGCGCCGGCGCCGTCGGTTCGTTCCCTCTCGACGAGGACGACGACAACCCCGCCGCAGGCTCCCACCCACCCGCAGCCGGTTCTCGTGCCGGATCGGGCGGGCGCGGTGGCCGTCAGGGCCCGGTTATGACGGAGATCCCGTCCGACCTGCTGCCGACGCGCCGATCCGTGGTGGACAGCGGGCCCCGCGACGAGGGCCTGGCCGCGTACAACTCGTATCTCGCCGAGCTGGCCCGTCAGGACGGCGTCGTCGATCGTTCACAGGAGAAGCCCGCTTCATGACCGCCACCACTGCCGCGACCACCGACGATCGCAAGCCGGACCCGAACGGCAAGATCTCCGGCGCGCTCAAGCGCTACCGCATCCTGGCCTGGATCACCGGTGTGTGGCTGCTCGTGCTCACGGCCGAGATGATCTACAAGTACCTTATCCTGGCGAGCTCGAGCGACGCCCCGGACTGGTTCACCTACATCGGCCAGGCGCACGGTGTGTTCTACATCCTGTACCTGTTCATGACCCTCGACCTGGCGATCAAGGCCCGGTGGAAGGCCTCGCGGACCCTGGCCACGGCGCTGGCGGGCACGATCCCGTTCCTGTCGTTCTGGTTCGAGCACAAGCGCACGAAGGACGTCCGCGAGGAGTTCGCAGTCTGAGGCGCTCGCTCCGAGCGCTCCCGCCGAGTAGCTCCACCCGCGCGAGCTTCCCCCGGCCCTGCTGCCGCCTCCCCGGCCAGTGGTCGCAGATCCCGCCGAGTGGTCGGTAGTCACGGTGACGCGGGGCCGCGGCTTGGCGTTTTGTGAGGCGGTGGGACCACTCGGCGGAACTATCTCGTCGGCGTATGCCCGGGCCGGCCAGGTGGTCGACGGCGTCGCCGCACGCATTCCACAGGGCCTCTCCGTATCCACAGACCGAGACGTTTTGCCAGGACAGATCGGCTGACGTCATCGGACGATGCGCGATGGTCGACGCGTGACCACATCTCCCGGCGGGCCGCGACGCTACGGCCATCTGCTCTCCGAGTTCGGCGCCCATCGCGCCACCGACCGCTACCGACGCACTCATCACGGCGTGTGGGAGCCACGAGAAACCCGCCAGACCCCGGTCTCCCGCCTCGCCGCGGCGACTGTCGCGGTCCCCGGCGCGGTGGCGACCGGGTGGCTGGCGGTCGCGATCCACGGCCACCCGTGGCTACCACGCGAGTACCCCGTCGAGTTGGCCGTCGGTCTCCGGCGCGTACGAAGACCGGGGATCACAGCTCGCCGCTACGACGTGCCGATCGACCGGGTCGAGACCATTCTCGATGCAGATCGCAATCCTCTGCTGGTCGCCTCTCCCGAATGGGCGCTGTTCGATCTCGCCCGGAATCTTGACCGCGACGAGGCAGTAGTCGCGCTCGACGGTGCCTGGCGGATGGGCCCGGGAATCGATGCCCGGCTCGCGATGCCGTCGCTCCTCGACCACTACCCGGGACTCAGGGGGCGGCGCATCGCACTGGACCGGTGCACGTTGGTCGACCCGAAGTCGCAGTCCGCCATGGAGACGCGACTGAGATTGTTCCTCGTGGATCTGGGAATCACCCACCTCATCTCGCAGTTCAAAGTTCGGGGGACTCCGTATCGTCTGGACTTCGCGGACCCGGAACGCATGATCGCGGTGGAGTACGACGGCGACCACCACTACGAGCCTCGACAACATGCCAGGGACGTCGAGCGCCGGAATCGTCTCGAAGCGCTCGGGTGGCGGTTCATCCAGGTAACCAAGCGGCAGTTCTACCTCACCCGCCAGGAACTCGCCGGGCAACTGCTCTGCGCCTTCAGTTAGGCGGACGCGCCTCGCGGTTCACAGGCCGCGGACTCGTGGAGTCGTGCGCTCGCGGCGAGTGGTCGAGATTCCCGCCTGCGCCGGGCCCGGTCTTGGCGTTTTGTGAGGCGGTGAGACCACTCGGTGGACCCGGCTGGCGGAGGCGGCGGGGCCGAGGACGAGTGAGGGCCGGGCGGAGGCTGGGTGGAGGCCGGGCGAGCGCCGGGTTGAGGCCCGGGCCAGGCCCGGGTTGAGGCCGGGCGACGGCCGGGTCAGGTTTGCTCGGCGAGCACTCGCAGCGCCGGTGCCAGCGCACGCAGCGCGCGGCCGCGATGCGAGGCCGCATCCTTCTCGGCCGGCGTGAGTTCGGCGGTGGCACGATCGGACCCCTCGGGCCGGAACAGCGGGTCGTAGCCGAACCCGCCCTCCCCGCGCGGCGCGCGCAGGACCGAACCCGGCCAGCGCCCCTCCGTCACGACCTCGGCGCCGTCCGGCCCGGAGGTGAAGTCCGGTCCGGGCGCCCCGCCCGGCCAGACCAGCGCGCAGGCGGAGACGAACGCCGCTCCCCGTCGCTCGTCGGGCACGTCGGTCAGCTGGCCCAGCAGCAGGGCGTTGTTCGCTGCGTCGTCGCCGTGGCTGCCGGCCCAGCGCGCCGAGAGCACGCCCGGCATACCGTTGAGCGCGTCCACGGCCAGGCCAGAGTCATCGGCCAGACACGCCAGGCCCGTGGCCCGCGCGCCCGACCGCGCCTTGATGAGGGCGTTCTCGCCGAAGGTCGCGCCGTCCTCGGGCTCCTCCGGGAACTCGGGGACCTCGTCCAGGCCCACCGGCTCGATGCCGACGATCCCCTCCGCGTCCAGCACCCGCCGCAGCTCGGCGAGCTTCTTTGCGTTCCGGCTGGCGACCAGCAGGCGCACGGCCACGGTCTACTTCCGCCGCGCCGGCACGCCGGGAGGCGTGGGCAGCTCGCCCGGGTACGGCGCGGCCAGCGCCTGACGCTGCAACTCGAACAGCTTCTCGCAGCCGGCCTGGGCCGAGTCGAGCATCTCGTTCAGCGTGTCGCGGCCGAAGGCGGCCCCCTCGGCGGTGCCCTGCACCTCGACGAGCGCGCCCGCGTCCGTACAGACCACGTTCATGTCCACCCCGGCCCGCGAGTCCTCCTCGTACGGCAGATCGCACAGGACGCGACCGTCGACCACGCCGACGCTCACCGCGGCGATCGCCCCGGTGAGCGGATTGCCGGTGACCGCTCCCTTGGACTGCAGCCAGGTCACCGCATCCGCCAGGGCGACGTACGCGCCGGTGATGGCCGCGGTGCGGGTGCCGCCATCGGCCTGGAGCACGTCACAGTCCAGCGCGATGGTGTTCTCCCCCAGCGCCGACAGGTCGATGCAGGCACGCAACGACCGGCCCACCAGGCGGCTGATCTCGTGGGTGCGGCCGCCGACCTTGCCGCGCACCGACTCACGGCCCGAACGCTCGTGCGTGGCCGCGGGCAACATCGCGTACTCGGCGGTGAGCCAACCCAGCCCCGAGCCCTTGCGCCACCTCGGCACCCCCTCGGTGACGCTGGCCGTGCACATCACCCGGGTCTGCCCGAAGGTGACGAGAACCGAACCCGCCGGATGCGAGGTGAAGCCCCGCGTGATGGTCACGTCGCGCAGATCGCCGTCCGCGCGCCCGTCTGCTCTGCTGATGCTCGAAGATGTCACGAGCGCCGATCCTAGCGGCGGACACCCGACACCGCGTGGCGACCGCCCCGGCGCCGGCCCTCAGATCTCCAGACGCAGGTCCGGCACGGCGAGCAGGATCTCGCCGGTGTACTCGGTCGCGGCCTCGGCACGCACCGCCTCGGGATCCGTCCACGGCGGGATGTGTGTCAGCACGAGCCGACCGACCCCGGCGCGCGCCGCGACCCGACCCGCCTCGATTCCCGACATATGGATGCCCGGCGGGTGCCCCTCCCGGTGCGTCCAGGACGCCTCGCAGAGCAGGACGTCCGCGCCGGCCGCGAGCTCGACCACCGACTCGCCATAAGCCGTGTCACCGCTGTAGACCAGCACGCGACCGTCGGCCGAGGTCAGGCGCAGGCCGTACGACTCGGGCGGATGGTCCACCCGGCCGGCCCGCACATGCAGGGCCACCTCGTCGTCGTCCTTGAACTCCAGCTCGGGCGTGACATCCCACGTCGACACCTCGAACGTGTCCGACAGGTCGTCCACCGCGCCCGGCTCCTCCGCCGACGCCACGCCGATCCGATAGGCCGTCCCCGACGGCCCCACCAACGGCACCCTCCCGGCCGTGGCCGAGTGCGGCCCGTACCGGCGCAGCACCAACAAGCTCGGCACGTCCAGGCAGTGATCGGCGTGGAGGTGCGACAGAAGAATCACGGCGTCCTCGGGGACGGCGTGGCGCTGCAGCGCGCCCAGCACCCCCGGCCCCATGTCGATCACCACGGGGGCCACGCCCTCGACCTCCACGAGGTACCCGGACGCCGGCGAGGTGGGTCCGCCGATACTTCCCGAGCACCCGAGGACTGTCAGAAACATGGGCACCATCGTGCCACGCCGGGTCGCGTGTCGTGCCGACTGCGCCCCTACCCACGTTGCGTGTCCCACACGGCTCAACCCACCGCCGTCCGGCCGACCGCCACCAGCCCGGGTCCGATGAAGCGCGATGCCACTCTGCGAAAGGCATCAGGATCGCCGGTGACGAGGAACTCCCGCGTCGCCGGATGCTCCGGGTCGTGCGGTCGCAACAAGTCCTCGGCGGTGAGCACCCGGAGCACGTCCTTGGCCGTCTCCTCCGCGCTCGAGACCAGCGTGACATCGTCCCCCACCGCCAGCTGGACCACGCCCGACAGCAGCGGGTAATGGGTGCAGCCCAGCACCAGGGTATCGACGTCCGAGTCGCGGATCGGGGCGAGGTAGGCCTCGGCCAGGCCGAGAACCTGGCGGCCGCTGGTGACGCCGCGCTCCACGAACTCCACGAACTTGGGGCACGCCACCGACGTGAGTTCGATGCCGGCCGCGGCGGCGACAGCGTCGTCGTAGGCCCGGGACGCGACCGTGGCCCGCGTGGCGATCACGCCGATCCTCCCCGACCGCGTGGTGGCCACCGCGCGGCGGGCCGCCGGCTGGATGACCTCCACCACGGGAACCGGGTAGCGCTCGCGGGCATCACGCAGCATGGCCGCCGACGCCGTGTTGCAGGCGATCACCAACGCCTTGACGCCGCGGTCGACGAGCTGGTCGGCGATCGCCAGAGCGTGCGCGCGGACCTCCGCGATCCGCAGCGGCCCGTACGGCCCGTGAGCGGTGTCGCCGACGTAGACCACCGACTCGTCGGGCAGCTGGTCCATGATCGCGCGCGCCACGGTCAGTCCGCCCGCCCCCGAGTCGAAGACCCCGATCGGTGCATTCCGGTCCGACGGCGTGCCCGTCGTGCCGCGGCCCCGGGAGGTCACCGGCGCGCCCAGACTCCGGCCGGTCACCCCCGCTGCCCGGCGGGGAGCTGCTTCGACCCGCGGTCCCGCTTGAGCCCGTACGCCGCCACCAGGCCGCCGATCGCACCGCCGAGGTGGCCCTGCCACGACACGCCTTCGAGCATCGGTGACAGACCGGCGAGGGTCTCGACGCCGTAGAAGATCCCGATGACCACCCCGATCACCAGGTGCAGGAACCTGCGGGTGAAGAAGCCGCGGAGGATCACGTACGCCACGTAGCCGAACACGATTCCGGACGCGCCGATGTGGACGGTGCCGACGCCACCGAGCAGCCAGGACACCACGCCCGAGGCGACCCAGGAGATGAGCGTGACGCTGATGAGCGGACGGACGCCGGACATCGCGATGATCGAGCCGAGGACCAGGAGGGCTACCGAGTTGCCGATCAGGTGCGCCCAGTCACCGTGCAACAGGGGCTGGAAGACGATCCCCAGGAGGCCGTCGGTCGACAGGGGCTCGACCCCGTGCGCGTCGAGCGTGTTGCGGGGGTTGCCGGTCGCCCACATCAGAACCTGATCGGCCGCCTCGACCACCCACATCAGGGCGACGAAGCAGAACAACAGGATGAGCGCCGGCCCACGCCGGGGGCCCTGCCTGGCGGGCGCCGGGGCGCCGACGCCGGGGGTCATCGGGGCTCGGGGGTCGTGGTACACGGTGTTCTCCTCATTCCCCGGTCAGGGCGGTACACAGGGAGTCCTGCATGAACGTCAGCCAGTGGTAGACGTCCAGCTGCGCCGAGCGCGGATCGTCCTCCGGCACGAACTCCGGGATGTCGGTCGCGGGGGCGCCGTCCGCTTCGCCGGCCTCGAGCAGCACCGCGCCCAACCCCAGGCGGACGTCGTTGAGACAGCCCATCCAGGCCTGCGCCTGGTCCATGGTCAGCGAGACGGTCCCCCCGCGGGCCGGCAGCGAGCGCAGCAGCACCGCCGCCGACGCGAGCTTGGCGTCGATGATCTCGGGCTCGTGGATCATCCGCATGCCCGAGTTGTGGGCGCGCGCCACGGCCCCGGCGTCCGACCCCGCCCCGGACAGTCCCTGCGGCCCGTCCGCTTTCTCGGGTCGGTGGAAGTCCGGCAGCAGTCTCGCGAGCGGCGCCTGGTCCGGCAGCGCGGAATGCCCACTGCGCATGCCGGTGATCTCGGCCAGCTCGTCCCGCGGCGCGGAGTCGCGGCGCTGCTCGAGCATGTCCACGACGTTGGAGACCAGCGCGTGCAGGATCTGCACCTCGTGGCTCTCCATCACCGACTTGATCCGAGGGCCGCCCAGGGAGGACTTTCGCTGCCAGGCCTTCACGGACTCACGCCTCCCGCTGCATGGTGGCCCACAGCCCGGCCTCTTGCAGTTTCCGCACGTCGTTCTCCACCTTGTCCCGACCCCCGGAGGACACGACCGCCCGGCCGTCGTTGTGCACCTTGAGCATCAGGTCATGCGCGTGCTCGCGGGTGTAACCGAACACCCGCTGGAACACGAACGTCACGTAGCTCATGAGGTTGACCGGATCGTCCCAGACCACGGTGAGCCACGGATTGTCGACCCCGCCGTCGAGCTCCGTATCCGTGGACTCCACGGGCACCGCCGAAGGCATCGCCATGTACGGGGCGGTGCTCCGGACGGCCGCGAGCGGTGTCGTCACTGGGTGCATGCATCCCAGGATACGGATTCCCGCCCCCGCGGCCACGACGTAGAGTCGGCCGCGTGACCCCGACGACATCGCCCGCCTCCGAACCCCGGTCGGGGCGGCCCTCCACCGCGCTGCTGACGGACAAGTACGAGCTCACCATGATCAGCGCGGCACTGGCCGACGGCACAGCCGACCGGCCCTGCGTCTTCGAGGTGTTCGCCCGCCGCCTGCCCGCGGGCCGCCGGTACGGCGTCGTCGGCGGCACCGGCCGTCTGCTCGACCGGCTCGCCGACTTCCGGTTCACCGAGGAGGAGGTCGCGGTGGTCGCGGATTCCCTCGACGAGCGGACCATCCGATGGCTCCGGGACTTCCGGTTCACCGGCGACATCGACGGCTACCGGGAAGGCGAGCTCTACTTTCCCGGCTCCCCCGTGCTCAGTGTCCGCGGCGGCTTCGCCGAGTGTGTGGTGCTCGAGACCCTGGTGTTGTCCGTGTTCAACCACGACAGCGCGATCGCGGCCGCGGCCGCCCGGATGAGTTCCGCCGCACGCGGCCGCCGCATCATCGAGATGGGCTCACGCCGCACCCACGAGGAGGCGGCCGTGGCCGCGGCCCGCGCCTCCTACCTCGCCGGTTTCCACTCCACCTCCAATGTCGAGGCCACCCGGCGCCACGGTGTCCCCTCCGCTGGCACATCTGCGCACGCGTTCACGCTGCTCCACACCGGGCCCGACGGCCCCGACGAGGCGGCCGCCTTCCGCTCGCAGGTCGCAACCCTCGGGGTGGGTACGACGCTGCTGGTCGACACCTACGACATCACTTCCGGCGTGGCCACCGCGGTCGAGGTGGCAGGCCCCGAACTCGGGGGCGTGCGGATCGATTCCGGCGACCTCGGCGTGCTCGCCAGGCAGGTGCGGGACCAGCTGGACGCCCTCGGGGCGCAGCGCACGAAGATCGTCGTCTCCGGGGACCTGGACGAGTACGCGATAGCCGCGCTGCGCGCCGAGCCCGTCGACGTCTACGGCGTCGGCACGCGACTGGTGACCGGCTCCGGCGCCTCGACGGCGGGCATGGTCTACAAGCTCGTGGAGGTCGACGGCATCCCGGTGGCCAAACGCTCCACCCACAAGGAGACGCTGCCCGGTGCAAAGCGCGCGGTCCGGTACCACCGGGCCTCGGGTACCGCGGTCGAGGAAGTGCTGGTCCCCGTGTCCGGCAGTGCGCCCGACGAGCCCGGTCTCGAGCAGCGCGAGCTGATGATCCCCATGTTCCGCGACGGCGAGCCCGTGCCGGATCTGCCCTCACTCGAGCAGTCCCGCGACCACCACGCGGCCGTGATGGTGAGCCTGCCGTGGGAGGGACTCGCGCTCAGTGCCGGGGATCCCGCCATCCCCGTTCGTACCGTCGCACCGCACGGCATCCCCTCGTAATACGCCGGCCGTCCGTGCCCCGTGGGGAGGACCGACGGCGACCGCGTCCGCGCCCACCGGCCGCTGACCTCGTGTCGGATCGGGCGGCTAGGGTTACCGCGTGACCGACTCGCTTCCCTCCGTCTCCGAGCTCCTCGACACCGCTGTCGAGGGCCTCGGAGGAAGTCGACGCGACGGCCAGCTGATGATGGCCGAGGCGGTGGGAAACGCGTTGTCGACCGGCGAGCATCTCGCCGTGCAGGCCGGCACCGGCACGGGTAAATCCCTGGCGTATCTCGTACCCTCGCTGCGGCACTCCGTGGAGACGGGCGGCACCGTCGTCGTCTCCACCGCCACGATCGCCCTGCAGAACCAGCTCGTGGACCGGGACCTGCCGCGCCTGGCCGCCGCGCTGCGACCGTCGCTCGGCGTGGCGCCCTCCCACGCGATCCTCAAGGGCCGCGGTAACTACCTGTGCCTCCACCGCGTGAGCACCGGGCCGGTCGACGAGGCCGACCCGGAGGAGATCGAGACGGAGGAGCTGTTCGACCTCCCCCTCGGCGGCGAGTCCACGGCCGCACGCACCCCGCGGCAGGCTTCGCCCCGCGACACGGGCCCGTCCTCGTGGCTCGGCCGGGAGATCGCGCGGCTGCACGACTGGGCGCAGGAGACCGACACCGGCGACCGGGACGATCTGCCCCGCGGCGTCTCGGACGCGGCGTGGCGACAGGTCTCGGTGACGAGCCGCGAATGCCTGGGGCAGCTGTGCCCCGAGTTCTCCGAGTGCTTCGCCGAACTGGCTCGGCAGGAGGCCGGACGCGCGGACGTGGTGGTGACCAACCACGCGCTGTTGGCGATCGACGCCATGACCGACGTGTCGGTGCTCCCGGAGCATGATGCCGTGGTGATCGACGAGGCCCACGAACTGTCGGATCGGGTCACCGGTGTCTCCACCGCGGAACTCACCGGCGCCGCCGTCATCCAGGCCGCACGCCGGGCTGCCAAGCTCGTCGACCAGCAGACCGCGGACCGTATGGTCGCCGCCGGCGAGGGCCTGGCCGGGCTACTCGAGATCTGCCCCGAGGGGCGCTGGGACATCCTTCCCGAGGGGGCGGACCTGGCGCTGGCCGCCGTCCGCCACACCGCGGAGAACTGCCGCAGCGCGGTGCCCGGCCCCAAGCCCGGGGAGGCGGCCGGCGACCCGCAGGGGGCCTCGGACCGGCAGAAGACGTTGGCGGCGCTCGACGAGATCGCCGAGGCCGCCGACCGCATGCTCGGGTCCTACGACAAGCCCGTGGCCGAGCGCCTGGAGATCGTCTGGATGAGCCAGGAGGACCGACGCGGGCGCATCCTGCGGGTCGCGCCGCTGACCGTGGCGGGACTCCTGCGTACCCGCCTGTTCGCCGAGTCCACGGTGATCCTCACCTCCGCCACCCTCACGACGGGTGGGAAGTTCGACGGGCTGGCCGCCAGCTGGGGTCTGCCGCCCGCCTCCGCCGCGCGCCCGGACCCGGCGACGGCCGTCTCCCTCGAGCCGCCGTCCGACGAGGACGCCACCGCACTGCGCTGGTCGGGCATGGACGCCGGATCGCCGTTCGACTACCGCCGCAACGGCATCCTCTACGTGGCCGCGCACCTGCCCGCCCCCGGCCGCGACGGGACCTCGTCCGACGCGGAGGACGAGCTCGTGGATCTCGTCGCCGCCGCCGGTGGGCGCACGCTGGGACTGTTCTCGTCGATGCGGGCGGCCAAGGCCGCCGCCGAGCTCCTGCGCGAACGGTTGGACACCCCGGTCCTGTGCCAGGGCGAGGACTCGACGGCCAATCTCGTCGCGCAGTTCGCGGAGGACGAGGAGACCACGCTGGTCGGGACGCTCTCTCTCTGGCAGGGGGTCGACGTCCCCGGCAAGACGCTGTCCCTCGTCGTCATCGACCGGATCCCGTTCCCCCGCCCGGACGACCCGCTACTGTCGGCGCGGCAGCGCTCGGTGGCTGCCCGCGGCGGTAACGGCTTCCTCGCCGTCGCCGGTAACCACGCCGCCCTCCTGCTCGCGCAGGGCGTCGGGCGCCTCCTCCGTCGTACCGAGGACCGGGGCGTCGTGGCCATACTCGACTCCAGGCTGGTCACCGCCCGCTATGGCGGCTACCTCCGCGCCTCACTGCCCCCGTTCTGGCAGACCACCAACCGCGACGTGGTGCTCGGCGCCCTGGAGCGGCTTCGCGACTCCTGATCCGTCGGAGGCGGCGCCGGCGGGGCGTCAGCGCCGCGCATGGCCCGGTCTCATCGCGGCAGGATGACCGGCACCCGGGTGTCCGGATCGGGAATCACCCGGCACCGCAGACCGAACACCTCTCCCACCAGTTCCTCGGTCAGGAGCTCGGCCGGAGGCCCGGACGCCACCACCCGCCCGTCCTTCATCACGATCAGATGCGTCGCGAACCTGGCGGCGTTCCCCAACTCGTGCAACACCGCCACGATCGTCCGGCCCCGCGCACGAAGATCGTCGAGCAGGCGCAGCGTCTCCACCTGATGCGCGATGTCCAGGAAGGTCGTCGGCTCGTCCAACAACAGGCAGGGCGCGTCCTGCGCCAGTGCCAGCGCGATCCACACGCGCTGGCGCTGCCCGCCCGACAGGGTGTCGACGAGTCGGTCCGCCAACTCGTCGACGTGGGTCAACTCCATGGCGGTGGTCACTGCTTCCTCGTCGCGGGCGCTCCACTGGGCGAACAGGGTCTGGTGCGGATAGCGACCGCGCCGCACCAGCTCGGCCACCCGGATCCCGTCCGGGATCGGCGAGTCCTGGGGGAGCAGGCTCAGACGGCGGGCGACGTCGGCCGTACGCACGCGGGCGAGGTCCTCGCCGCCGAGGAGGACCTGACCCGACGATGGGGTGAGAAGTCTCGTGAACACCCTGAGCAGGGTGGACTTTCCGCATCCGTTGGGTCCGATGATCGCGGTGAACTCGCCGGCCGGCACGCTCGCCGAGACATCGGACAGCACGTTCTCGCCCCGCCGGTACGCCACGGACACCCCGCGCGCCTCCAGTGCCGATTCCACACTCAACTCCTGTCACTCTCCCGCACCAGCAGGTACACCAGATAGATCCCGCCCAGACAGACCGTCACCGCGCCGACCGGCACACTGGCGGCGGGGATCGCGTGCTGGGCTATCAGATCGGACCCGGCGAGCAGGACCGCTCCGACGAGGGCTGCGCCGACCGGGTCGAAGCCACCCGACCGCCGCCGGATCCGCCGCGCGATCTGCGGCGCGGCCAGAGAGATGAACGCGATCGGCCCGGTCACCGCGGTCACCAGCGCGGTCAGCGCCACTCCCACCACGACGGCGACGGCCTTCACCGGCTCTGTCCGGACCCCGCGCGTCTTCGCGGCGTCATCGCCCAACTCGAGCTGGGTGATTCGTCGGGCCAGCCACGGGACCAGCGCCACGAGGGCCAGGGCCAGCGCGCCTGCTCCGAGCAGCTGTGGCCAGCGGACGCCGTTCAGGGATCCCGCGCCCCAGACCGCGGCCCGCAGCGCCACGTCGAGTTCGGATGAGACGACCAGCCATGAGTTGATCGACCCGAGGAACGCGCTGAAGGCGATCCCCACGATGATCAGGCGGAATCCCTGGAGCCCGGAGGAGTAGGCGAACAGGTACACCAATCCGGCCGCGGCCACTCCCCCGACCACGGCGCCCGCGGAGACCGCGGCGTAGCCCATCCCGCCCAGACTGATGACCACCAGGACCCCGGTGAATGCGCCGGTGTTGAGGCCGATGATGTCGGGGCTCCCCAACGGATTGCGCGTCAGCGACTGGAAGACGGCGCCGCTGATCCCGAGGCAGGCGCCGAACACCGCGGCGGCGAAGGCGCGGGGCGCCCGCCACTGCACCACGACCATCGAGTCCAGTCTCGTGGCCTCGGGGCCGAATGCCCGCACGACACGATCGAGGGGGATCAGCTGGTCCCCGACCATGAGCGAGGCCAGGACCAGCGCGACGAGGACGACGACGACAAGACCCGCGACCCGGATGTCACCGGGCGTCACGATACGGCTGAATCGGCCCAGCCGGACGGCCCGCTCGCCGGTCACATTCCTCCCCGTTCCGCCCGGCGGACGAGCAGGATTAGCACCGGGGCCCCGAGGAATGCGGTGACGATTCCCACGCGCAACTCCGCCGGCCAGGCCACGAGGCGTCCGATGATGTCCGCGACAACGAGCAGTATCGGGGCGGCCACCACCGAGTAAGCCATGATCCACCGATGGTCCGGGCCCGTGACCAGCCGAACCGCGTGCGGGATCATCAGTCCCACGAACGCGATCGGCCCGGCGGCCGCTGTGGCGGCGCCACACAGCACCGTGATCGCCAGGGCCGAGGTGCCCCGTACGAGGCCGATCGGCACCCCCAGTGCACGGGCCCGGTCGTCACCGAGCGCGATGGCGTTGACCGCTCGCCCGGTCAGCATGGCCACCACGAGCCCAACCACGATGAACGGGGCGACGAACGCGACGGTCCCCTCGGGTCGGTCGGCGATGCTCCCGACACCCCAGAACCGCATCTGGTCGAAGACACGGGGAAGCACCAGTTCGAGTGACTGGGTGATGCCGGTGCACACGGCTGTCAGGGCCACCCCGATCAGGGTGAGTCGCACCGGCGTCGCTCCGTGTGGCCCGCGCAGGGCGATCGTATAGACGAGCACGAACGACAGCAGCGCACCGGCGAACGCGAACCACACGTAGCCACTGATCGAGGTGATCCCGAAGAACGCCACGGCCACCGCCACCGCGAGCCCCGCACCGGCGTTGACGCCGAGAATCCCCGGGTCCGCGAGGGGGTTCCGGGTCAGAGCCTGGGCGAGTGCGCCCGACACACCGAGCGCCGCGCCCACCAGGACCCCGAGGAGAGTCCTGGGCAGTCGCATCTCCACAACGGTCGAGTGGATGATCGGGTCGGCCGTGCCCGTCAACGCCGACATGACCTCGCCGGGTCCGAGTGACGCCGACCCGACGAACAGGCTCAGGGCGCAGACGGCCCCCAGGAGGACGACGCCGATCGCGAGGCCGATGATCCGCCGTCCGGTCCGGTGCCCGCTCCGTGGCGGATCTGTGTGGATGGCCTGCGGAGAGATCGACCGGGTGGCCCGCTCGGCCCGCCGGCCGGTGCGCCCGTCCGACCGAGCGGACCGGTTCGCCGGACGCTCGGAGGTCGTCGGCTGAGTCGGGGTCACTGCCGGGACGCACCGTCGTCGTCTCGGATGAACTCGTCCGCGACGACTCCCCACCCGAGGGTGTGCCGTTGCCGCGCGGTCCATCCGGCCGCCCGGGCCAGCTCTCCGACCCGGTCCTGCGTCCGAGGGTCGCGCCCTGTGGTGACGAAGCGGAGCAGCGCCTGGTCAGCGGCGGTCTGCGACAGCCCGTCGGGGGTACTCGAGTCGATGACCAGCGCGCGGCCGGCCATGTCGGACAGGTCCCGCAGATGCTGCAGGGCCGACTGGTCATCGAGGTGACTCAGGAGCATTGCCGAGACCACCACATCGCCGCGCTCTCGATCGACCTCCACGTGGACGCTGCCGTCTCCGGCGCCGTGCGCGAGCCGGGCCACCAGGCCCGCCCCCGGGCCCACCGCGACGATCCCCGGGCTCGCGAGTCCGGTCAGAACGCGCCGGAGGCCGTGCTGGAGGAAGACCAGCGACTCGGATTCGTGCTCGAGGTGATGCGCCACCTCGGGGTCGGTGAGCGCGGACTCCGCGAACGGCAGCCCGGTGTCCAACTGCCAGCCGGGGGTCCCACTGCGGAGCGAATCCGCCAGATGACGCAGTGCGAGGACCTGGTCGGCCTCGGTCCCCGTGAACTCGTCCCGTGAGTGCGCGTCGTCGACGAGGGATACGGCCAGATCGGTCAGGGCCCAGCGCCCGTCGGGCTGACCGTCCAGGAGACCGGCGGCGGCGAGCGTGCCCACGAGCGAGTCGAGTCCGTGTCGGACGCCGAGCGCCGAGGATGCCTCCGAGACCGACATCGGACGGTCCCGCAGTACATCGAGTAGGCCCGTCCGGAGGGCGGCGCGGACCGCGAACCAGGCCACCGGCGGCCCGGGCAGTTCGGGAACGCTCTCCCCCGCCTTCTCGGCGTGTTCGATGTGCCAGTAGCCGGTGATACTGCGGTGAGATTTCTCGACGCGGCCCGCCAGACGACGCCGGAGTGGGAGCAGCGACCGAGCCTCACCTGCGGCCCAGACGAACGGACGGTCCCCGAGCGTCTCCGCCTCGTCCACCGTGTCGAACAACGCGGCGATCGCCTCGCCGTCCGGCTCCGGCATCAGCTCGACCCGGATCGAATCCGTCTCCCGGATCGTGAGATCCGTCGATGCACCCTCGCCTCCGATGGTCACCACCACATGCGCCGGAACCATCAGCGGCCGCTCGTCCAGGAACCGCCGGACGGCGGGAAGCGCGGTCTCGTCGCCGATCAGGACGATGGACGTGGCGTCGTCCGGTAGCATCTGGGACGATTTCGGTCCGACGAAACTCACCGTCGACCCCGGCGTCGCCTGCCGCGCCCAGCTCACAGCCGGGCCGTCCCCGTGCAGGACGAAATCCACGGTGAAGCCCCCGGACCGGCCATCGACGCTGTGTGGTGTGTAGTCCCGGGTCAACCGGTGCTCCGAGGGCGTCCACTCGATCCCGTCGACGTGTTGGCGGGGCAACGCCGCCTCGACGTCTCCGTCGGCGGCGAAGATCAGCTTGATGTGATCGTCGAAGCCGGGGGCGGCGAAGGCCGGGTGGCTGATTCCCGCCCTCTCGAACGCACCGAGTTCGTCGCCTTCCAGGCGGACACGACGAGTGCGACCGTCAACGTCTTCCGTCGAGACCACGTGCGCAGTCCGCACCACCAGGGGATGGATGACGAGATCGGTCAGACTCATCGAGGGAACTCCGCCTGCACGATGTCGAGGATCGCGAGCGCCTCGTTGTAGTCGTGGCGCACCGCCCAGTACGGGAGGTCGTACGCGTTGTCCCCGACGAACGCGGGGAGGTTGCGCCAGGCAGGGTTGTCGGCCAGTTCGGCCACCGACGTCGTCTCCCCGTTGAACCCCATGACGAACACCGTCTCGCTGTCGACGATCTGTCCGAGTTGCTCGGTGGACAGCTCCGCCATGTCGCCACCCGGCTGATAGGGCTCGAGGTTGTGCCGGGCGACGAGGTCGTCGGTCCGGAATCCGAGCTCGGCGAACATCACGGAAAGACCGGTGTCCTCGAACAACAGGTACGGGGTCCCGTCCGCGGTCACGCTGATGAACGACGTCGGCTGCGGGGGAACCCGGATCTCGTCGGCCACCTCGGTGACCCGCTCGTCGTAGGTCGCGACCATGTCGTCGAATTCGTCCTGCCGGTCGAACACGTCCGTGGCCAGGAACTCGGCCTGTTCACGCCAGTCGACGAAGGACTTGTCCACCATGACCGTCGGGGCGATCGCCGACAGGTCCTCGTAGGCCGCGTCGGCCTGGAAGTTGGGGAACCCCCATCCGCCGGCCACGATGAGGTCGGGATCGGTGGCGAGAATGGCTTCGAGGTCGAATCCGTCAGCGGACCACGGGAGGAACTCGGTGCCGTCCTCTTCCGGAGCGTTTCCCCAGAGTTCGGAGAACTCTCCGTTGGCCTGGCTCGCGTCCTCCGGGATCGTGGCGGCCACCGGGATGTCGAGTTCGTACAGGTACCCGGCGAGTGCGTAGTTGAGCACGACCACGCGCTCCGGGTCCGACGGCACCTCCACGTCCCCCTTCGGCGTGCTGACCGTGCGCGTTCCGCCCGGCTCGCTCGCTGCGCCGGCGGACGGGTCCCCCTCTCCGGTCGAACACGCCGCGGTGGCGGCCAGCATGAGTGTCATCGCCGCGGCCATGATCGGGCGCATCAGCGCACGGGTGTTGTGTGACATCAGTCCTCCGGTGCAAAATTAGGTGAGGCTTACCAAATAGCCCCCGGTGAAGGGTAGATCGTCGCGGGTGCTCCCGGAAGGCCTGATGCGACACAGTCACGGTCCGAAGGCGACAACGTGACACTTGTCACGGACAAGAAGAGAACGAGGTCATCTGTGGGATTCACACGAGCACTGGCGATGGCGGTTCCCGAGAGTCGGGTGCGATTCTTCGGTCATTCCGAGCACAGTCACGAGGTTCCGCACATCGTGCATATGGTCATGGGCCGCGGGCGCCTGACCGTGGACGGCTCGGTGGTCACTCTCGAACCGCGGGCATCGGTACTACTCGCCCCGGGGGTCCCCCACGCGCTCGACCTGGACGAGCATTCGATCGCCCTGGGGCCGTTCCTGTCCCCGCGCAACACTCCGGTCGAACGAGTCCGGAGACTGGGGGTCGTCCCCGCCCTCACCGACCTGATGCTGGCCAGGCTCGCGGCCCAGCCCTACACGCACGAGCAGGTGACACTGTTCACCGACAGTCTCGACGACATCGTCTCGGCACTTCTCAATGAAGCATTCGCCGTTCCCACGCCCGCCCACCCCACGGCACGCCAGATCGCCGAGGTCGCGACCGACTCCTCCGCCACCCTGGCCGAGCTCTGCGGCTGGTTCTCGATCAGCCCGCGTCAGATACAGCGCCTGTTCCTGGGTGAAACCGGGCTCACGTTCCAGCAGTGGCGCACACGGACTCGACTCAACGTAGCGATCCGGGCCCTGCGCGGGGGCTCGAGCGGTGAGAGTGCGGCCCGGAGCGCAGGTTTCGCGAACCGAGCCGGGCTCCTCCGTGCACTCAGCCGGGAATGCGGCACGCCGATCGACGACCTCAGAATCGATCCCCTGGCCTGCCTCCGGCGGCCTGAGGAGGCGCCTGCCGACGTGGACCGCGGCCGATCACGCCCGGACGTCGGTGGCGATCACCGTCAGCGAACCCGGGGCGACCTCGGTGTAGCCGGCGTCGACGACCGCGGCCACGCCGGGCTCTGAGCGGGCCACAGCCGCCGACAGATCCTGCCAGCGAGAGGAATCGGCCTCACGAACCGCAACGGGGCAGCCGCTGCCGACCCATTCCCCCAGCCGCTTGCGTGACATCTCCGCCATCAGCAGCATGACGCCGTGGCCGACCTGCGCCGCCGCCTTGCCGACGGACATCTCCAGGCCTTCATCGATCCAGATCACCGGCTCCCCGGCCGGGGGCGAGTCAGGATGATCACGCTCGAGGTCGGTACCGCCGATCTGCAGGCGTGCCAGGCGCGGATCGATGTCGTCGACCGGGCCCGGGACGAACGCCCGCGCCTCGCAGCCGTCGACCTCGACGGTCACGCCGTCCACGTCCTGCGCCGCCCGCCACTGCGCTCCCCTGGCCCGCCGGGCGATCTTGCGCATCCGGGCATCCAGCCAGCCGGAGAACGGTTCGTGCCACGGCCCGCCGGGTGCGACGCGCACGTCCACACACACCAGGGCGACCGCACGCGCCGCTGCCTCGAGAAGCGGGGTCCGCGACGGCAGGTCGCCTCTGGGCAGGTGCAGGACGATCGGCATCGACCGCACCGTGCTCCGGTCCTCGGGATCCTCCGCCCCGGACGATCCCGCCGCCAGCCGGTCGTGGCACCAGTCGAGGTCCCTGCCGGTGCCCGGGCCCCCGATCACACCGGTGCCCTCCGAGACCGAGCCGCCACCCATGCCCGCGGGGCCTGCCGCAGCCCCATCTGTCACGCCAGCGGGACCCGACGGTAGGTTCCGGCGGCCGTGTCCGCAGCCTCGATCTCGTCCCGGGTGATCCCCAGGATGAACAGGACCGCGTCGAGGAACGGCTTCGACAGCGACGCATCCGCCACCTCGCGCAGAGCTGGCTTCGCGCAGAAGGCGATGCCCAGTCCGGCGGCGGTGAGCATGTCGATGTCGTTGGCGCCGTCGCCGACCGCCACGGTCTGGCTCAGCGAGATCCCGAGCTCCCCGGCGAACTGGCGAAGGTACTCGGCCTTCGCCTCGCGATCGACGACCTCACCGATGACGCGGCCGGTGAGCTCGCCGTCGACGATCTCGAGGGTGTTGGCGCGCGCGAAGTCCAGACCGAGCTCGTCAACCAGGCCGGAGATCACCTGGATGAAGCCGCCGGAGACCACACCGCACCGGATCCCGAGTCGCTTGAGCGTGCGGATCGTGGTGCGGGCGCCCGGGGTGAGAACGATGCTCGAGGCCACCTCGTCGAGAACCGACGCCGGCAGACCCGCCAGCGTGGCGACCCGCTCGTGAAGCGACTGCGCGAAGTCGAGCTCGCCACGCATGGCTCGCTCGGTGACGGCCCGGACCTCCTCCTCCTTGCCCGCGTGCGCGGCGAGCATCTCGATGACCTCACCCTGAACGAGGGTGGAGTCGACGTCGAAGACCACCAGCCGCTTGGAGCGGCGACCGAGACCGGCCTTGTCGACGGAGATGTCCACGCTGTGGGCGTCCGACAGCGGTGCGAGGGTCTCGCGCAGGTGCGAGTCGTCGGCCGAGTCGCGGCCCGCGGTGGAGACGTGGAGCTCGAGCCCGGTCACCGGGTAGTCGGCGATCCCCCGGATGGAGTCGATGTTGGCGCCGATAGTGGCCAGGGCCCCGGCGACCGCGGAGAACGCGGACGCCGTGACGGGGCTGCCGAGGATCACGACGGCATGGGTGGACGGCGGGGGCGCCGGCGCGATGTCGTCGAACTGCACGTCGAGGTGCATCCCCATCTCGTTCACCTGCTCGGTGAGTTCCCGCACGACGGCGACCGCGTCGGCGTCCTCGTCGACCCGCGTCATGAGACCGAGGGACAGGTGGCCGTTGACGACAACCTGCTCGACATCGACGAGATCAGCGCCGTGCGAGGCGAGAACGGCGCTGACACGGGCGGTGACGCCCGGGCGGTCGGGGCCGGTGACAGTGAGGAGTGCCGGGGTTCCGGTGGTGCTCACGGATGCTCCTGACGGGAGGTCGTGGGCGGCCTGGGCCACCCGGTGGTCGCCTGAGGAGTGCGCAACAGACGAAGGTGCAGCGGACACGCGAGAACCCCGCCGGTGGACAAGCCTACCGACGGGGTTCCTGGCAACCGAGCCCGTGGGTGAGTACGGGTGGGGTGGTCAGCCCTTCTGCGGCGAGGGTCCGCGCTCGGCGACGTCCTTGGACGAGTGCGGGTCGTGGGACTTGGCGCGTCCGCCGACGTGAGCCTCGGCGCGCATGCGCTCGCTCATGTGCGGGTAGTGCAGCTCGAACGCGGGACGCTCGGAGCGGATACGGGGCAGCGTCACGAAGTTGTGGCGCGGCGGCGGGCAGGACGTGGCCCACTCGAGCGAGTTGCCCGCGCCCCACGGGTCGTCGACGGTGACGATCTCGCCGTAGCGCCAGCTCTTGATGACGTTCCAGATGAACGGCAGCATCGCGATGCCCAGGATGAACGAACCGACGGTCGAGATCTGGTTGAGGACGGTGAAGTTGTCCGTGGCCAGGTAGTCGGCGTAGCGGCGGGCCATGCCCTGGTTACCCAGCCAGTGCTGGACCAGGAACGTGGTGTGGAAGCCGATGAACATCAGCCAGAAGTGCCACATGCCGAGCTTCTCGTCGAGCATCCGGCCCGTCATCTTGGGGAACCAGAAGTACACGCCGGCGAAGGTGGCGAACACGATCGTGCCGAACAGCGTGTAGTGGAAGTGCGCCACGATGAAGTACGTGTCCGAGATGTGGAAGTCGATCGGCGCCGCGGCCATCATGATGCCGGTCAGACCACCGAACAGGAAGGTGACGATGAAGCCGAGGGAGAAGACCATCGGCGTCTCGAAGGTCATCTTGCCCTTCCACATGGTGCCGATCCAGTTGAAGAACTTCACGCCGGTCGGAACCGCGATGAGGAACGTCATGAAGGAGAAGAACGGCAGCAGGACCGCACCGGTGACGAACATGTGGTGCGCCCACACGGCCATCGACAGGGCCGCGATGGCCAGGGTCGCGAAGACCAGGCCGGCGTAACCGAACAGCGGCTTACGCGAGAAGACCGGGAAGACCTCGGAGACGATGCCGAAGAACGGCAGCGCGAGGACGTACACCTCGGGGTGACCGAAGAACCAGAACAGGTGCTGCCACAGGATGGCGCCACCGTTGCCCGGGTCGTAGATACGGCCACCGAAGGTGCGGTCGTAGAACACGCCCATCGCCGCGGCGGTGAGCAGCGGGAAGATCAGCAGGATCAGGATCGAGGTGACCAGGACGTTCCACGTGAAGATCGGCATCCGGAACATCGTCATACCCGGCGCACGCAGACAGACGATGGTCGTGACGAAGTTGACGCCACCGAGGATGGTGCCGATGCCGGCGATGGCTACACCGAGGATCCACAGGTCTGCGCCGACATTCGGAGAGTGGATCTTGTCCGCCAGCGGCATGTACATGGTCCAGCCGAAGGACGCCGCACCGCCAGGGGTGAGGAATCCGGTGAGGACGATGACGCCACCAGCCGCAAACAGCCAGAAACCGAACGCGTTGAGGCGGGGGAACGCGACGTCGGGGGCGCCGATCTGCAGCGGCATGATGTAGTTCGCGAAACCCACGACGATCGGTGTGCCGAAGAACAGCAGCATGATCGTGCCGTGCATCGTGAACATCTGGTTGAACTGCTCGTTCGACAGGAACTGCATGCCCGGGAAGAACAGCTCGGCACGGATCAGCAGGGCCATGAGCCCACCGATGAAGAAGAAGACGAAACACAGGGTGATGTACATCATACCGAGCAGCTTGTGATCGGTCGTCGTCATCATCTTCCACACGAACGAACCCGGCCGGGCGTCGCCCGTGGGTTCACCCGGTGGATGGTCGAGATCGTGGACCGGCTTGGGGGCCACTGCGGTCATAAGGGTCCTCCTGAACGCCTCACCCGACGTCGCGGGTCGAACCACCGACCCTACGTCGAACGCATAGGAATAGTGCGTGACCGCAATCCTAACCCCCGCCTGAGAACCAGAACCACCCACCCCGCCGAACTCGTCTCCGGTGGTCATCCGGCACATCGACGGTGATCCACACCGCACTCACGCCCGGCGTCCGAGACGTCCCCGACCTCCACGGAGACGACGGCCGTCGGGCGATCTCCTAGGCTGTGTTCCCATGACCGACTCCGCGCCATCACTCCGCCGCCACCCCGGGCGGGGGTACGGGCGACTGACCGCCGGCCTCGCGGCCCCGCTGGCGATCGGACTGACGCTCTCCGCGTGTGGCCCCTCCCCTGTCGACATGGTCGAGCACCCGGTGACGACGACGCCCTCGCGCATGGCCGGCGAGGAGCTCCAGCGCTCCGCCGAGCCGGAGGAGTCCTGCGCCGAGCAGCCCGCGCCCGCCGAGTTCCCGGGCGGGGGCGATCGTGATGTGCCGTCCGAGGGGCCGGGCGGCGACTCCGTCGAGGTGCCGCGGTCCCCCGAACGAATCCTCGCGCTCGGTGTGGGCGCCGTCGACGTCGCCTGTGCCCTCGGGCTGCAGCAGCTCGTCGTCGGCACCTCCGGGCTGCCCTGGGACGCGGACGTCTACCTCCCCACGTCTCTGACCGACCTCCCCAAGGTCGATCTGTCGGTACCGAGCCCGTCGGAGGCCGCTTCGACCGCGCGGAACCTCGATCCGGACCTGATCGTGCTGGCGGGCACGGACGGACTCGATGACGCGGTCGTGGAGGCCCTGGACGCCGTCGCCCCCACGGTCGTCTATGACGCCGACCCCCCGTCCTGGACGGGCGCGACCGAGCTGATCTCCGACGCCTACGGCAGGCCCCGTGCGGGCGGCGATGTACTGCTGGACGTGATCGAGAGGACGCGGATGACGATCGGCGCGGCGACCCCGTCCGACTCGCGGGTCTCGCTGGTCTCGGTGTCCGACACGGGCGGGGCGGAGGTCCAGGACCCGGCCACGCTCGGTTCGTTGCTGCTCGAGTCGGTGGAAGCCGGCCGGCCTCCGGCCCAGCGCACGCGAGACGGCGAGCAGGTCCCTCCCCTGCCCGAGTCACCCGCGCTCGGCGACGAACTGGACGGCGACGTGATCTTCGCGATCGTCGGCGGAGGCCCTTCGGAGGCGGACGCGGCGCGCGAGGTTTTCGCCTCCGACCGCTGGGCCGACCTGGATGCGGTGGGCGCCAACAGGATCTTCGTGATGGATCGGGCCGTGTGGGAGGGCTCCGGACCGGTCGCGGCACGCGCGGTGCTGGAGGACATCCGCACGTCGATCAACGGGATCGCTCCCGACGGATAGTCGCCACCGCGTCGGCGGGCTCAGTGGTGCAGCAGCGCTTTGGCCACGATGATGACGAACCCGAGCGCCGCCGTGGACACCGCGGCGAGAAGACACATGCGCAGCGGCGCGTCGCGACGTCGATAGGTGAGGTAGCCGAGCAGGGCGAGGACGGCGACGATCGTCCACATCGCTATCCAGTCGGCGACGAGATCATCGATCAGTCCCACCGCGCCCAGAACCAGCGGGATGGCGGGCGGGACGACGGCCGCGAGCAGTCCCCTGGAACGCTTACGTGCCATCCGGAGCGACGCCCTCAGGGACAGTCCCGCGTGACTGCTGTGCGCGGCCACGGTCCCCGAGTACACGTGCGCGACCCAGAACACGCCGACGGTGACGAGGACGAACGCCAGCGCCCGAACGGAGGACAGACCGGTGTTGCCGGCGACCGCGACGAGCCCCGCCACGAGGATCAGGCCGTAGATCCCCTCCTCGGTGGACAGATGCACCTCGGCCAGGAGGTCACGCTCTCGCCGGACCGAGACCTCGGCCTCGGCGCCTCCCGCATGCGACGACATGGCATTTCCCTTTCACGCGGGGATATCACCCTGGATGCGCGCTCGGCCGTAGGAGGCGTGGACGCCGTCGGGATCGCTTCGATGATAAGCGGACGTCCACCTCCGCACGCGGTTTCGCCCTGCACGCCGATATCCTGGGTGCAGGAACGCCACCGGGCCCTGAGCCTGTGGTGTCACAGGTTCTCAGGGCCCGGCTGGTGTCAGGTGCCTGACCGCGCGCGAAGAGAGGTCAGAAGTCCCAGTCCTCGTCCTCGGTGGCGACGGCCTTGCCCATCACGTACGAACTCCCGGAGCCTGAGAAGAAGTCGTGGTTCTCGTCGGCGTTGGGGCTCAGCGCCGCGAGGATGGCCGGGTCGACGTCGGTCTCGTCCTTGGGGAACATGCCCTCGTAACCCATGTTCATCAGGGCTTTGTTGGCGTTGTACCGGAGGAACTTCTTGACGTCCTCGGTCCAGCCCACCGGATCGTAGAGGTCCTCGGTGTAGTCGGCCTCGTTGTCGTACAGCTCGAACAACAGCTCGAAGGTGTAGTCCTTGAGCTCGTCACGGGTCTTCTGATCGACCTGCTCGAGTGCGCGCTGGTACTTGTAGCCGATGTAGTAGCCGTGCACCGCCTCGTCGCGGATGATCAGCCGGATGACGTCGGCGGTGTTGGTGAGCTTGGCGCGCGACGACCACCGCATGGGCAGGTAGAAACCCGAGTAGAACATGAACGACTCGAGCATCACCGAGGCGATCTTGCGCTTGAGCGGATCGTCTCCGGCGTAGTAGCCGAGCACGATCTTGGCCTTGCGCTGCAGGTACGGGTTCTCCTCGGCCCAGCGGAAGGCGTCGTCGACCTGCGGGGTCGAGCAGAGCGTGGAGAAGATGGTCGAGTAACTCTTGGCGTGCACCGACTCCATGAACGCGATGTTGGTGAGCACCGCCTCCTCGTGGGGGGTCGAGGCGTCGGGGATCATGCTGACCGCTCCGACCGTGCCCTGGAGGGTGTCCAGCAGGGTCAGGCCGGTGAAGACGCGTGCGGTGAGCGTCTGCTCGTACTCGGTCAGCGTCTGCCACGACGGGATGTCGTTGGAGACGGGCACCTTCTCCGGCAACCAGAAGTTGGTCGTCAGGCGACCCCACACCTGGTCGTCGACCTCATCGGGGATGCGGTTCCAGTTGATCGCCGACACCCGGTCGACGAGCTTGGGCTGGATGCCCGCGGCGGGGCTGTGGGAACCCGGAGCGTGCAGCTCGGCGGTCATCGGATCTCCTCCTGGTGACGGATGGGGGCAGGGGCGGTGGCCTGCGGCCGCTGGATCAGAGCATGCACGAGACGCAGCCCTCGACCTCGGTGCCTTCCAGCGCGAGCTGGCGCACCCGGATGTAGTACAGGGTCTTGATGCCCTTGCGCCATGCGTAGATCTGCGCCCGGTTGACCTCGCGGGTGTCCGCGGTGTCCTTGAAGAACAGGGTCAGCGAGAGCCCCTGGTCGACATGCTGCGTGGCGGCGGCGTACGTGTCGATGATCTTCTCGTAGCCGATCTCGTACGCGTCCTGGTAGTAGTCCAGGTTGTCGTTGGTCAGGTAGGGCGCCGGGTAGTAGACGCGCCCGATCTTGCCCTCCTTGCGGATCTCGATCTTCGAGGCCACGGGGTGGATCGACGAGGTCGAGTTGTTGATGTAGCTGATCGACCCGGTGGGCGGCACGGCCTGCAGGTTCTGGTTGTAGATGCCGTACTTCTGCACGTCCGCCTTGAGCGCGTGCCAGTCGTCCCTGGTGGGGATGGTGACCTCGGACTCGGCGAACAGCTGACGCACTCTGTCGGTGGCCGGCTCCCACACCTGGTCGGTGTACTTGTCGAAGAACTCGCCGGAGGCGTACTTCGAATCCGGGAAGCCGGCGAACCAGCTGCCCCGCTCACGCGCGATGGCGTTCGACGCCCGCAGCGCGTGGTACAGCACGGTGTAGAAGTAGATGTTCGTGAAGTCGATGCCCTCCTCGGATCCGTAGTAGATCCGCTCGCGGGCCAGGTAACCGTGGAGGTTCATCTGACCCAGGCCGATGGCGTGGGACTCCGAGTTGCCGCGCTCGATCGAGGGGACCGAGTCGATCGAGGTCTGGTCGGACACCGCGGTGAGGCCGCGGATCGCGGTCTCGATGGTCCGCCCGAAGTCGGGCGAGTCCATGGCCTTGGCGATGTTCAGCGAGCCGAGGTTGCAGGAGATGTCCTTGCCCACGTGGGAGTAGGTCAGGTCATCGTTGTACGTCGACGGCGTGGAGACCTGGAGGATCTCGGAGCACAGGTTGGAGTGCGTGATCCGGCCGGCGATCGGGTTGGCGCGGTTCACCGTGTCCTCGTACATGATGTACGGGTAGCCGGACTCGAACTGCAGTTCCGCGACGGTCTGGAAGAACTGCCGCGCGTTGATCTTGGTCTTCTTGATGCGGCTGTCCTCGACCATCTCGTGGTAATGCTCCGAGATGTTGACGTCAGCGAACGGCTTGCCGTAGATGCGCTCGACGTCGTACGGCGAGAACAGGTACATGTCGTCGTTGCGCTTGGCGAGTTCGAACGTGATGTCCGGGATCACGACGCCCAGCGAGAGGGTCTTGATGCGGATCTTCTCGTCCGCGTTCTCACGCTTGGTGTCGAGGAACTTGTAGATGTCCGGGTGGTGGGCGTGCAGGTACACCGCACCGGCGCCCTGACGCGCACCGAGCTGGTTGGCGTAGGAGAAGGAGTCCTCCAGGAGCTTCATCACGGGGATGACGCCCGAGGACTGGTTCTCGATGTGCTTGATGGGCGCGCCGTGCTCTCGCAGGTTCGACAGCAGCAGAGCCACACCGCCGCCGCGCTTGGACAGCTGCAGGGCCGAATTGATTCCGCGACCGATGGACTCCATGTTGTCCTCGATACGCAGCAGGAAGCAGGACACGGGCTCGCCGCGCTGCTTCTTGCCCGAATTGAGGAACGTGGGCGTCGCCGGCTGGAAACGGCCGTCGATGACCTCGTCGACGAGCTGCCGGGCCAGCACCTCGTCGCCGGCGGCGAGCGTGAGGGCGACCATGCAGACGCGGTCCTCGTAGCGCTCGAGGTAACGCTTACCGTCGAACGTCTTGAGCGTGTACGAGGTGTAGTACTTGAACGCGCCGAGGAAGGTCTGGAAGCGGAACTTCTTGGCGTAGGCGTAGTCGAACAGCTCGCGCACGAAATTACGCGTGTACTGGTCGAGCACCTCGCGCTCGTAGTAGTCCTTCTCCACCAGGTAGTCCAGCTTCTCGTCCAGGTTGTGGAAGAAGACGGTGTTCTGGTTGACGTGCTGGAGGAAGTACTCGCGTGCCGCCTGATGATCCTTCTCGAACTGGATGTTCCCGTCCGCGTCATACAGGTTGAGCATGGCGTTGAGCGCGTGGTAGTCCAGACGCTGCCCCTCGGTCGCCATGGTGCCGCTGCTCTCGGAGGTCATTGTTGGTGCTGCCAAAACTCTTCCAATCCTTCTCGGACGCGGATGACGTCCTCCTGTGTGCCCATCAACTCGAACCGGTAGAGATACGGGATCTCCAGCTTGTTCGCGATCACGTCGCCGGAGCGACCGAAGTCGGATCCGAAGTTGGTGTTGCCGCCGGCGATCACGCCTCGGCAGAGACTTCTGTTGTGCGCGTCGTTGAGGAACGCGACCACCTGACGCGGGACCGCAGCCCCGTTCTTCCCGGTGATCTCGAGGCTTCCCCCGTAGGTCGGGACGATAAGAACATACGGGTCCGACACGGCCGGCATCGGCTCGGTCCTCCGCACCGGTATGCGCACCGCGGGAAGACCGAGCCGATCGACGAATTTCTTCGTGTACTCGGACACGTTGGAGAAGTAGACGATCCTCACCGGCGTATCGGCCGGATCCGGAGCCGCCATGGCTGCCCCCTAGTCACATGAACTCTGGTGTTGCTGGTCTTGTCGGAAAGCTAGGCCGCGACCGAGGCGAGGGCCTTGATGCGGTCCGGGCGGAAGCCGGACCAGTGGTCGGAACCGGACACCACGACCGGCGCCTGGAGGTAGCCCAGCGCCATGACGTACTCGCGTGCCTCGTCGTCGACCGAGATGTCGATGAGCTGGTACTCGATGCCGTGCTTGTCGAGCGCCTTGTAGGTGGCGTTGCACTGGACGCAGGCGGGCTTGGTGTAGACGGTGACCATGAGTGTGGGGACCTCTTTCGGCACAGGCGCCGCGGCGGCGCGAGGGGCTCTTCTCGTGGTGGTGATCCGGTCCGACGCTTCTGGCGCGGACGGCGGGTCACCGTAATGTCTGCTGGTGGTCATGGCCCCGAATCACATGGTTGGCATTCTTCGGTGCCGCAACGCCTCTAGACACTACCCCTAGTGCCTGGAAGGTCAACCGACCACAACATTTTGGTCTTACATAGCTGGAATTCCCAGGTCGTGATCCCGCCTTGTGGGACGCTGTCGGCCCCCATCTGGAACCGACCGCGCCGGGGTCCTCCCGGCGGGTGCACCACACCATCGTTGCACCCCGAAGAGCATTGCGAAACACCGTTCGGGCAACCCACAACAAGCTCCCAACGCCCCCACAAAGCCCTCACAACCCGTCCCCATTTCATCCACAGGTTGACCACTTCTCCGCCGATCCGGGACCCCACGCGACCACCCCCACCCGACGCGTCGGTGGACGGTCTCGCGCCCTTCCGAGAGCCGGCTCCGGGGGCCGGAAACGAACAAGGAGGGGCGGCCGGGAGGGGTCCCATCGGACGTGGAACCCACTGCCCAGGGAGACGACGACAAGGGCCCGCCACCGGCGAACCGGTAACGGGCCCTTGAGGGGTGCGTGAGAATTCACGCGACGCTGATCAGCCCTGGCGGGCCTTGAACCGGGGGTCCTTGCGGTTGATCACGTAGACCTTGCCGCGACGGCGGACAACCTGGGCGCCCGGCTTGTTCTTCAGCGACCGAAGGGACTTACGGACCTTCATCTGGCGCTCCTTAGGCTCTCGGGGCGGCCGCGATGGCCACCGACACGACTGGGATTCACTGTGCGACACGTCCGTCCCGAGGGGCGGATGCACGACACACAACTGGTCCATAGTAACGGACGGGCCCAGCAGAACTCCAAATGGCGTGAACGAGGCCGCCGCATATGCTGGCCCCATGGACTCCTCCCCCACCGGAACCCCTGCCGGCCTCCGTGCAGAGATCATCGCCCAGCTCGGGGTCCGCCCCGGGATCGACCCGGCCCGTGAGGTCGAGGACCGGGTCTCGTTCCTCGTGGACTACCTGCGCTCGACCCCCGCCACGGGCTTCGTCCTGGGGATCAGCGGAGGCCAGGACTCGACCCTCGCCGGCCGGTTGTGCCAGCTCGCCGTCGAGCGCCTCCGCGCCGATGGCATGCCGGATGCCCGCTTCGTCGCCATGCGTCTGCCGTACGGGACCCAGGCCGACGAGGACGACGCGCAGACCGCCCTGGCGTTCATCCGGCCCGACGGTTGCGTCACGGTCGATGTCAAGGCCGCCACCGATGCGTCCTCCGCGGCCGCCGCGGCAGCCCTCTCCGAGCTGCCGGAGCAGGCGGGCCCGCTCCGCGACTTCGTCCGCGGAAACGTCAAGGCCCGCGAACGGATGATCTCCCAGTATGCGGTCGCCGGGCAGCTGAACCTCGTCGTCGTCGGCACAGATCACGCCGCGGAAGCGGTGACGGGCTTCTTCACCAAGTACGGCGACGGCGGCGTCGACCTCACCCCCCTGACCGGTTTGTCCAAGCGCCAGGGCGCAGCGCTGCTGCGTCACCTCGGCGCCCCCGACTCGACCTGGCGCAAGGCCCCCACCGCGGACCTCGAGGACGACCGCCCCGGCCTGCCCGACGAGGTGGCGCTGGGCGTGACGTACGAACAGATCGACGACTACCTCGAGGGTCTCGACGGCGTCCCCGGCGCGGCCGCGGAGCGGATCGAACAGCTCTTCCTCAACTCGCGCCACAAGCGGAACGTCCCGGCGTCCCCGCTCGACACATGGTGGCGCTGACCTGCCGCCTGTCTACATACGACGTGCGTGGGCGGAAAAGCTAGCCACCGAGCAGTCGCCACACCTGATCCAACGCCTCGGCAGTTCCCGGCATGTCGAAGGACTGCGGGGTGAACACCGCCGCAGACCGCCCCGTGCGCCGGTCGACGTAACCGATCGTGCCCAGACCTCCGGCCCAACCCACGACCCCGCCTGGGCGGACCTCCACCTGGAAGCCGTAACCGCACCCCGGCTCGATGATCCCCTTCGCCACCCGACGTTGAGGCTCGGTGAGGTGGTCGGTCGCCAGGAGCCCGACGCTGTCCCGGCCGAGCACCCGGCCGCCGTCGACGAGCGCTTCGAGGAACGTGAGGTAGTCGCCGACGGTGGAGACGAGGCCGCAGGCGAGTGACTCGAACGCGGGCGGCCCGACGAACCTGCTCGCGGTGTCCAGAGGCGCGGGACGGCCGCCCTCCCCCGCGCCGTACGAGGTGGGCAGGCGACTCGGATCGGCGGTGAAGCCCGTATCTGCCAGCCCCAGCGGCCCGGTGATGTGCTCGGCCATCAGGTCGGCCACCGCCCGGCCCGAGGCGCGGGCGAGCAGCACCCCGAGGACGTCGCTACTCGTGTGATACCACCAGCCCTCACCCGGCTGCCCCGCGAGCGGAAGCTCGGCCAGGCGGCCGAGGTAGGTTCTCGGCTCGAGGGGCGGGGCGTACGGCCCCGGTCCGACGTCCCGCGCGGACATCGCCTCGGCCAGCGCGGGATTCTCGTCCACCCAACCGAAACCGGCGGTCATGGTGAGCAGGTGACGCAGTGTGATGGGCCGGTCCATCGGGACCGTCTGATCCAGTGGCCCGTCCGGGCGGGCCAGGACACGGAGCTCACGCAACTCGGGCAGATACCGGTCGACTGGCTCATCGAGGCCGACGACGCCCTGCTCCACGAGCGCCATCGCGAGCGCGCCGCCCAGCGGCTTGGTGTTGGAGGAGAGCGGGAAGAGGATCTCCGAGCCCATCTCCGCACCGCCGATCGCTCGCGATCCACCAGCGGCGATCCGGGACCGCCCCGCCTCCCGGACCCCGCACACGTAGCCGATCAACCGGTCGTCGTCGACGGCCTGATCGAGAGCGCTGCTGGCGGCGGCAAATACGTCCACGCCCCGACCCTACGAGTTGGTCGCGTCACGGACCAGCGGTATGCCTGCGAAACGACGAACCCCGGGCCGTCATGATGACGACCCGGGATCCGGTTCCGGTGGAGCTAAGGGGACTCGAACCCCTGACCCCCACACTGCCAGTGTGGTGCGCTACCAGCTGCGCCATAGCCCCGTATTCGATTTCTTTGCCGTTTCCCTCTCGGTCACCGGCCCGATTTAAGTTACACGACCACCCGCACAGGTTCCAAATCGGTGCCGGCCCCACCCGTGCGGGCGGGACCGGCATCCCGATATGCGCAGGTCAGTACCCGCGCGGAGGCCTAGCCGATGATGTCGACGAGCCAGCTGGCGTTGCTGATCTCCACGACCTCGCCGTTGTGCGCGACGGTCGGGGTCGACACCTGACTGGTGATGTCGCGGATGCTCTGCTGGGCGTTGTCCGCGCTGTCGGCGGCCTTGTCCATCCCGCCATTGGTCTCGACGTTGCTGATGCACTCGACGGCATCGCCGTTGGCGCCGGCGTCCTCGGCGAGGGAGGCGAGTTCGCGCGCGCTGAGGTCGCCGCCGCCCTCGCCCGGCTGGTTGGCGAAGAACGACGCCTTGACTTCGAAGAACACCGGCAGCGTGTCCTTCGCCGCCACGCACTGGGTCGCGGCCAGTGCGCGGGTGGAGTACTCGCCGGAGCCGGACTGGCCGTTGAGGAAGTTCAGCGTGTGGAACTCGGCCCGCAGGTCGCCGTTCTGGACCGCCTCGGCGATCGATGCGCCGTACTGCGCCTCGAAGCTGCCGCAGGCGGGGCACATGTAGTCCTCCCACACCTGGATGGTCGGCGCGCCCGCCTCGCCGACGGCGATCACACCCGCGTCGGTGATCTCGATGAGCTCGTCCTGGGTCTCACCGAAGGTGATGGGGTTGGCTTCCGACCCCCGCTGTGCCATCCAGACGACACCACCCAGCACCACCACGGCCACCGCGATGAGCGCGACGACGGTGATGAGCATCCCGTTGTTCTTTTTCGTCTGGAGCACCTTGGCGCTCTTGTGGGGCTTGGCGTTCACGTGTGCGTGGGCCTTTCTCTGCTGGGAGATCCGCGGCCACTCGCGGCGGCCGACACTATCGAGAGGGTACCGAAACCCGGGCCCACACCCTCTTTGCAGGTGGTGACTCCCCTGGATTCCGCGGGCCGCGCCGTGGGCGGTGCTTCCGCGGTCGCCGCCGAGCGGGTTCCCCGAAATGAACCGCGTCCCCGGTCGATGATCGACCGGGGACGCGGGCCCGAATTGTGGAGCTGCCGGGAATTGAACCCGGGTCCTCCGCAGCTTCGGCAGGGCTTCTCCGTGCGCAGTCCGCCTTGGCCTCTACTCGGATCTCACCCTCATGCGGACGTGTTGGTGATGACGATCCCAGTCACTGTGTGATGTCCCGACTCACCCCGTGACCGGGTGAGCCGGTGATCCCTCTAGATGATGCCGGGGACCGGGGCGAGGGCTACCCCGGGCCGACAGACTACGGGCTCGCTATCAGGCAGCGAGGGCGTAGTCGCGCTG
Organism: Dietzia aurantiaca; assembly: GCF_021033825.1. Taxonomy (GTDB): domain Bacteria; phylum Actinomycetota; class Actinomycetes; order Mycobacteriales; family Mycobacteriaceae; genus Dietzia; species Dietzia aurantiaca. The sequence continues at coordinate 103,843 of NZ_JAIFXZ010000009.1, read as the reverse complement.
ATTGGTATCGGCGCGTAATTGGTTGCCACGACGCTCACGGTGGTCTCTGGCCTGCACCGGCACGCTTCCCCTGCGTCAACTCACGTAGTCGAAACCACATCAGCCCCTCAGGGTCCACCGATTCTCACCGGCGGACTCCCAACCATACATCCACGCCCCGGGCTACGCCAGGGTGATTCGTATCTCCCCCACTATCCTCCGGGCGGGCACGATTCCGCCGAATCGCTACTCACGCCAACGCGAGCAGGACGATCGCCACGGCGGCCAAGGCGAGCCCGACCATCTGGACCAACCGCAGTCTCTCGCCGCCGTGGGTGACCGCAAGGGCGACCGTGAACGCCGGATACAGCGCGGCGATCACGCTGACGAGCGCGAGCATCCCGGATTGCGCCGCGAAGTAGAAGGCGCCGTTGGCCACCGCGTCGAAGACCGCGATCACCACGCCGATCGCGATGAGGCGTCGTGAGAAACGGAAGGACTCCCCGGCCGCGACGGCGGCGGCGAGGAGGATGACCGTCGCCCCGACCCGCGACGCCGCCACCGGCCACAGCCCCTGACCGGCCGGCACCTGGGCCAGCAGGACGAAGAAGGCGGCGAACGCCAGACCCGAGACCACGGACAGCACCAGCAGGTGCCGGGTCAGCCGACCGTGCTGCACAGACGATCCGTGCTCCCCCTCCATCGAGGCCAGCACGGTGGCGACGAGCGCGATCGCCATACCGGCCATCGCGACCGAGCCCGGCTGCTCCCCCGCGGCCAGGCCGAACGCCAGTGGCCCGGCCGCGGCGAGGATCGCGGTGATCGGCGAGATCACGCTCATCGGCCCCCGCGAGAGCGCCACATAGAACGTCCATACCGCGACCCCCGAGGCCACCCCGGACGCCAGGCCCCAGGCAAGGCCGACGAGGCTGGGGGAACCGCCGGCGACGATGGCGGCGACCGCAACCAGGGCGATCGATACCGGGTAGGAGATGCTGACGACCCGGAGCGCACGCGCCCGCCGGGAGGCCACGCCGCCGAGATAGTCGCTGATGCCGTACGCCACCGCTGACGTCGACGCCAGCGCGACCGGCATCATCCCCGCATGCCCTTGATCTTCCTGCCCAGCTCGCGGACCGCCTCGCGTTCCGCGGTGCGACGGGCGAGATCCTGCCGCTTGTCGTGCGCCTGCTTACCGCGCGCGACGGCCAGTTCGACCTTCACCCGGCCACCGACGAAGTACAGTGACAGCGGGACGAGGGTCGCGTTGCCGTCGCGGACCTTACCGATCAGGGAGTCGATCTCGCGGCGGTGGAGCAACAGCTTGCGGGCCCGCTTGGGCGCGTGATTGGTCCAGCTGCCGTGCGAGTACTCGGGGATGTGCAATCCGCGCAGCCACACCTCGCCGTCGTCCACGGTGGCGAAGGCGTCGACGAGCGAGGCTTTACCCTCGCGCATGCTCTTGATCTCGGTACCCACGAGCGCGATGCCGGCCTCGTAGGTGTCGAGGATCTGGTACTCGTGCCTGGCCTTGCGATTGCTGGCGACGATGCTGCCGTCGGTACCGAGGGACGACGCACCCTTCTTCTTGTTCTTCTTGGCCACGCCGGCTCACCTCCTGGTTTTCCGCGGTCGGGCAGACCCCACAGTGTAGATGAGCAGGCTCCCGGGGCAGTAGCTGCCCCGAGACAGGACCTGCCTCGCCGGCACGGGTCAGTGCCGGACGGACAGCCGCAGCGTCACCATGGCGGTCACCGCCGACACCACGGCACCGGCCACCACCAGAACCGGGGCGAGCAACAGGATGTCCGAGGTGGTGATGCGTTCGATCAGGTTGGCGCGGTACGCCTCCGCGAGCACCCGGTCAAGGAAGACGCTCTTCGCCCCGAGCAGGCCGCCCACGGCCAGCACCGACCCGATCAACGAGGCCACCACGGCCTCGAGGACGAACGGCAGATCGGTGTACAGACGACTCGCGCCGACCAGTCGCATGATCCCCACCGCTGTGCGGCGGGTGAACGCGGCGATCTGCGTCATGTTGGCGATGAGCAGCACGGTGGCCAGCAACTGGACCACGGCGATGGTGAACGCCGCGTTGCGGATCCCGTCGAGGATCGAGAAGACCCGCCCGACCAGTTCGCCCTGCCCCTGCACGACCTCGATGCCCTCCACCTCTGCCAGGCTCGCGGCCACGGACTCCGCTCGCGTCGGATCGGCCAGCGTGAGGGTGAATCGCGAGCCGAGTGCGTCCGGCGAGGTCGACTCGACCAGCACCGGGTCGGTGGAGGCGAACAACTCTACGAACTCCGAGTAGGTCTCGTCGGGGTTCTTGTATTCCACGGACGCGACACCGTCGGTCGCCTCGAGCTCCTCCCGGATGGTGGCGCACTCCGCTTCGCAGCCCGGGTCCTCTGCGGAGATCGACCGGTCCACGTAGACGCGGAACTCGTTGAGGTAGTCGTACTTGGCCTGGCTCGCCGACGCGGTCATCACGACGAGCACGCCGGCGCCCAGCATCCCCAGCGCCACCGCGGTGGTGATGATCATGGCCAGCGTCATGGACAGGTTCCGCCGCAGCCCCTGGGCGACCTCGGAGGCGATGAACTTCGCGGCCATCATCGATCAACCCCGTAGGTCCCGCGGGCGTCGTCGCGCACGACCTCACCGTCGACGAGTTCCACGACCCGCCGCCGCGACCGGTCCACGATGTGTCGGTCGTGGGTGGCCATCAACACCGTGGTCCCCATCCTGTTGATCCTGTCGAGCAGGAGCATGATGTCCTCGCTGGTCTCCGGGTCGAGGTTCCCGGTCGGTTCGTCCGCCAGCAGCAGCAGCGGCCGGTTGACGAACGCGCGCGCGATCGCGACGCGCTGCTGCTCGCCTCCGGACAACTCGTGCGGCCGCCGGTTGGCCTTGTTGCCGAGCCCCACCATGTCGAGGGTCTCGGGCACCACCTTGTCGATGGCCTGGCGGGACTTGCCGATCACCTGCAGGGCGAACGCCACGTTCTCGGCGACGGTCTTGCCCGGCAGCAACCGGAAGTCCTGGAACACGACGCCGAGAGAGCGCCGCAGCAGCGGAACGTTCGACGGCTTCATCCGAACGAGATCGTGGCCGGCGACGGCGAGTGAGCCGGTGTCCGGCGTGTCCTCCCGCAACAGCAGCCGCAGGAACGTGGACTTGCCGGAGCCGGACGCGCCGATGAGGAACGCGAACTCGCCCTTGTCGATCTCCACGCTCACGTCAGACAGAGCCGGGCGCGTCGATGACGCGTACGACTTGGTCACATGAGAAACACTGATCACACGCGTAGCCTAGCGCCACATCCGCCACACGCCACCCCCCGGCGGGAGAAACTCGTCTCCGGTACCGGTGACGTCGGGACGACGAGCCCCGCCGCGCGAGGGACGTCGGCGAGCTGTCACCGCCGCGCCGCTGGCCATGTGACGACGACGACGCCACCGCACGGGCAGCCATCACAAGACGCGGGCAGCTCCTCGGACAGCCGCTACTGCGCCGGGACCTGCGTCTGCGGTTGCGGCGGCTGGGACTGCTGGGGTTGCTGCCCCTGCGGTGCCTGTGTACCCCCCGGTGCCGACTGCTGGGGCTGCTGCCCATCGGTGCCCTGAGCGCCCGTTCCCTGCCCCGGCTCGAACAGACGCGAATCCCTCGGCACGGACGTCTGCGGAGTGCCGGTAGCGGATGTCTCCGCGGCGTCGGTCGTGGCTGTGGGCTCGGTCGACTGGTCGGTGGGTGACGGATCGGTTGTCTCGGTGGCGTCCGTCCGCGTGGTCTCGGACTGTGTGGTCTCCGACTGGGTGGGGGCCGGCCGAGGCGGCGAGTTGATCGCGACGACCGGGTCCTGACGCACGAAGCTGTACAGCGCTGCTATGAGGACGAACGCGACGAGCAGGACCAGGGTGGAACGCGACATCGTGAAGAACTCGATCACCACGGACAGCCATTCGGGGCGGGTCCGGTGCCGGGCCGCGTGCGACGGGGCGTGCTGGCCGGGAGCCGACTGCTCGGCATCGTCGACGGAGGAATAGCTGACGGACGTGTGATCGGCCGTCTCGGGTCCGTCAGGGACGTCACTCGGCTTCTCGGACATCAGCTCACCCCCTCCCCGTCGTCGGGTCGCACCATTCCGGCGCGGATCGCGGCCATCGCCTCCGGTTCCAGCACGATGCCCTCCTGGCGGAACCGGCGCAGGATCACCGCGCGCATGCGGCGCCCCACCTCCCACTGCATCCCGGGCTTGGTGCGGGCGAGGAGGCGGAGCACGGTCTGCTCGAGCTTGATGGACTGGACGCCCATGACGCTCGGTTCGTCGAGGATGTAGACACCCACCTCGTCGTCGTGCACGATGTCGCGACAGACCTGGGAGAGGATGTCGTGCGCTTCGTCCATGTCAGCGCTGTTGGGAACCGGCACGTCGACGATCGCGCGCGCCCAGTCCTGGGACTGGTTGACGGCGGTGACGATCTGCCCGTTCGGCACGATGACCGCCTCGCCGTCCAACGTTCGCAGGCGGGTCACGCGCAACGTGACGTCCTCGACGGTGCCCGCCGCGACACCGGTCGAGGTGGTGAGCTCCACGATGTCGCCGTAACCGTACTGACGTTCGGCGAGCGCGAAGAAACCGGCGAGGAAGTCCTGGACCACCCGCTGGGCGCCGAAGCCCAGCGCCGCACCCAGCACGGTGGCCGGCGCGACCAGCGTGACGAGGTTGACACCGAACCTCAGCAGGATCTGGATCCCGAAGACGACGTAGAGCACACCGATCGCGACGTAGGAGACCACCTGGACCACCGAGTGGAGATGCTTCGAACGCTCCGACCACAGTTCCTTGTCGGCGTTCTCCGCATCGATCCGGGCCAGCCACATCCGGCCGGCCTTGCCGATGGCCCTCGTGAGCAGGGCCGCACCCAGGACGAGGAGGACGACCTCGAGTCCCTGGTTACTGAGCCAGCCCAGAATCCCACTGAAGTCGGTGCGTAGCCTCACTCGGCGCCTGCCCCCTCCCGCATCCGCCAACGGATACCGGCCTCGATGAAGCCTCCGATCTCCCCGTCGAGCACCGAGGACGGGTTGTTGACCTCGTACTCGGTCCGCAGGTCCTTGACCATCTGGTACGGGTGCAGCACGTACGAGCGCATCTGATTACCCCAGGACGCGTTGCCCCCGGCACCGAGGGCGTCCATCGCGGCGCGCTCCTCCTGGCGCTTGCGCTCGAGCAGCTTGGCCTGCAGCACCTTCATCGCCGCCACCTTGTTCTGCAGCTGCGACTTCTCGTTCTGACAGGTCACCACGATCCCCGTGGGGACGTGGGTGAGGCGGACCGCCGAGTCGGTGGTGTTGACCGACTGACCACCCGGGCCCGAGGACCGGTAGACGTCAACCCGGACGTCGTTCTCCGGGACCTCGATCGAGTCCACCGTCTCCACCACCGGCAGCACCTCGACCTCGGCGAACGAGGTCTGGCGGCGGCCCTGGTTGTCGAACGGGGAGATCCGCACGAGGCGGTGCGTGCCCTGCTCGACCGACAGCGTGCCGTACATGTAGGGGTCCCGCACGACGAAGGTGGCCGACTTGATGCCGGCCTCCTCCGCGTACGAGGTGTCGTACACCTCGACCTTGTGCCCGGCCTTCTCGGCCCAGCGGATGTACATACGCATCAGCATCTCGGCGAAGTCCGCGGCGTCGATGCCGCCGGCGCCGGCGCGGATGTTGACCACGGCCTCACGCTGGTCGTACTCGCCGCTGAGCATCGTCTTGACCTCCATGGCCTCGACGTCCTCTCGCAGGGCGGCACGCTCGGAATCCGCCTCCTCGACGGCCGAGGAATCCCCCTCCGCCTGAGCCTCGTCCGCGAGCTCGTACATGAGCGGCAGGTCCTCGATCCGCTGTCGCAGATCGCGGCACCGGCGGAGGTCGGCCTGCACATAGGACAACTCGCTGGTCACCTTCTGCGCCCGGTCCTGGTCGTTCCACAGGTCGGGGTCGGCGGCCATCTGCTCGAGCTCATCGACCCGTCGGGCGAGCTCCTCGATGTCGAGGACCTTCTCGACCGTGGTCATGGTGGCGTCGAGGGCGGCGATATCAGCGGAGACGTCAGGATGCACGGTATCCAACTCTACGCGGCCCGGACGTCTTCTCGCGTTCGCACACCCGTCTCCCACCCGTGACCCGCCCCACGTCCGATCGTCGCCCGGCGGGGGTAGCGTCGGGCCCTGACGCCCGCTACCGCCCGAGGTCAGCGGGCCGACACGGCCCCCAGCAGAGGTAGCTCATGGCAATCGACACCCGCACACCCCGATATACGCCCGACACGTCGACCGCGGAGATGACCGACGCGGACCTGGCGGCCCGCCTCGTCGTCGACGCCGGCACGCTGGCCCGACGCCTGCGCGAGGACGGCCTCGACGTCCACCACAAGACCTCCGTCTCCGACGTGGTCACCCAGGCGGACAACGCCGCCGAGCGCCACATCACCGACCTGCTCGCGCGACACCGCCCCGACGACGGTGTCCTCGGCGAGGAGGGCACCCTCGTCCCCGGAAGCCACGACCGGCGCTGGGCCGTCGATCCCGTCGACGGCACCTACAACTTCGTCAACGGCTCGGACTACTGGTGCTCGGCCGTGGCCCTGACCGGCCCCGACGACTACCTGCTCGGAGCCGTCCACCGCCCCGTCACCGGCGACACGTTCGTCGGTGGCTCCGACATCCCCACGCGCCGCAACGGCGTGCCCGTCGCCCGCCTGGCCCCCGGCGATCTCGCCACGGGTAGCCTCGCCACCTACCTGCACCCGCCGTTCTTCGACGACCCCGACCTGGCCGACCCCTTCCACCGCGTCAGCCGGGGCGCGGCGACCATCCGGATGCTCGGCTCCGGCTCGGTCGATCTCGCCTCGGTCGCCTGCGGCGTCCACACGGTGTGGGCCCAGCACTCCTGCCCGGAATGGGACTGGCTGCCCGGCCGCGCCCTCGTCGAGGGCGCCGGCGGCAGCTGCACGACCGTCGAGGTCAACGGGTACGACTGGTTTGTCGCCGGACGCCCCGGCGCGGTCGAACAGGCCGTGTCACTCCTACGCGGCTGACCTCGCCTTCTTCTCGTCCCGGCAGCGGGTTTGGGGGAAGGTCTGGCGCTCGTAACTTACTCCGGAGTAAGGTCTCCTTCGACCACACCGTCCACTCCGTCACGAGAACAGCTGGTGATGATGAGCAAGAACTCCACGACCCCGTCCGCGACCGGGCGCGGTGAGAACTCCACACCGGGCCTGAACCCGACCAGGATCGACGCGATCGGTGCCGCCATGCGCGCACTCACGACCATCACCGGGTCCGAGTTCGCCGAGCGCTTCGGTCTTCGACAGAAGGTCGACCGGGTCACCTACGAGGCCACAAGGACCGGCTTCAAGACCCTCGGCGCCGCGACCAAGTCGTTCAAGAAGGTCGCCGGCGGCGGCGCCCCCAAGCGCCTGCCCGACGCCGACACCGGCGCGCGCACCGACCTGTTCGACCTGACGCTCGAGGACGAGCAGCAGATGATCGCCGACACCGTGCGCGACTTCGCCGCCGAGGTCCTCCGGCCGGCCGCCCACGACGCCGATGCCGCCGCCGAGGCCCCCGCCTCGCTGCTGGAGCGCTCGGCCGAGATCGGCGCCACGATGCTGAACGTGCCCGAGGAGTTCGACGGCATCGCCTCCGAGCGCGGCGTGGTGACCAACTCGCTGGTCGCCGAGGCACTCGCCTACGGAGACATGGGACTCGCACTGCCGATCCTCGCCCCGTCCGGCGTCGCCACCACCCTGACCCAGTTCGGCTCCGACGCGCAGCAGAAGTCCTACCTGCCGGCGTTCGCCTCCGAGAAGGTCCCGGCCGCCGCCGTCGTGGTGACCGAGCCGCGTCCGCTGTTCGACCCGTTCGCACTCGCCACCACCGCCACACGCGTCGCCGGCGGCTTCACCCTCAGCGGCGTGAAGTCGATGGTGCCCACCGCCGGTAGCGCCGAGCTCTTCATCATCGCCGCGACCCTGGACGGCGCGCCGACGTTCTTCGTCGTCGAGTCCGACACGGACGGCCTGGTCATCGAGGCCGATCCGTCGATGGGTCTGCGCGCCGGCGGCCTCGGCCGGATCGTCCTCACCGACGTCTCGGTGCCCGCCGACGCCGTTCTGGGCGGCCCCGAGGTGTCCGCCGAGGATCGCGCCAGCGCCTACGCCGACGTCATCCGGCTGTCGCGTCTGGGCTGGGCGTCCCTCGCCGTGGGCACCTCCCACGCGGTGCTCGACTACGTCACCCCGTACGTCAAGGAGCGACAGGCGTTCGGCGAGCCCATCGCGCACCGTCAGGCTGTCGCGTTCGCGGTGGCCGACATGGCCACCGAGCTCGACGGAATGCGGCTGGTCACCTGGCGCGGCGCCTCCCGCGCCGAGCAGGGCCTGTCCTTCGCACGCGAGGCCGCGCTGGCCCGCAAGATCGCGGCCGACAAGGGCATGAAGATCGGCCTCGACGGCGTCCAGCTCCTCGGCGGCCACGGCTTCACCAAGGAACACCCCGTCGAGCGCTGGTACCGCGACCTGCGCGCCGTCGGAGTGGCCGAGGGCGTGGTGGTCCTGTGACCACCCATCGCCCCGCCACCCACCCGACCCGGACCAAGGACTCCACGCGATGATCAACCTCGAACTGCCCAAGAAGCTCCAGGCGGGCGCGAACCAGGCCCGCCAGGTGGCCACACAGATCTTCCGCCCCGTCTCCCGCAAGTACGACCTCGCCGAGCACGAGTACCCCGTCGAGCTGGACACCCTCAAGGCCATGATGGAGGCCATGGAGGACGCCGGCCAGGCCGCCTCCGGCGCCACCATGGGATCCGGCGGCGCCCCCAAGCGGGAGGGTGTGGCCAACGGCGGCAATATGAAGTCGCTGCTCAACATCATCGAGACCTGCTGGGGGGACGTGGGCCTGACCCTGTCGATCCCCCGCCAGGGGCTCGGCAACTCGGCCATCGCCGCGGTGGCCGATGACGAGCAGATGGAGAAGTTCGGCCGCGTGTGGGCCTCCATGGCCATCACCGAGCCCGACTTCGGCTCCGACTCGGCCGCGGTGTCGGCCACCGCCCGACTCGACGGCGACGAGTACGTCATCAACGGCACCAAGATCTTCGTCACCTCCGGTGAACGCGCCGACCACATCGTCGTGTGGGCCACCCTCGACAAGAGCAAGGGCCGCGCCGCGATCAAGTCGTTCGTCGTGCCGCGGGACCACCCCGGCGTCTCGGTCGACCGGCTCGAGCACAAGCTCGGCATCCGCGCCTCCGACACCGCGCAGATCTCATTCACCGACTGCCGGGTCCCCAAGGAGAACCTCCTGGGCGATCCGGAGATCCGCGTGGACAAGGGCTTCGCCGGCGCCATGCAGACCTTCGACAACACCCGTCCGCTCGTTGCCGGGATGGCCGTGGGCGTGGCGCGTGCCGCGCTCGAGGAGATCCGCACGCTCCTCGAGGAGGCCGGGCTGGAGATCGACTACGACCGTCCCGCGACCAGCCAGCCCGCCGCCGTGGCCAAGTACCTCGAGCTCGAGGCCGATTGGGAGGCGTCCTACCTCCTCACGCTGCGCGCGGCCTGGATGGCGGACAACAAGATGCCCAACACCAAGGAGGCATCGATGTGTAAGGCCAAGGCCGGGCGTACCGGCTCCGCCGTCACCCTCGGCGCGGTCGAGTTGGCCGGCACGTACGGCTACTCCGAGCGTAGCTTCCTGGAGAAGTGGTCGCGCGACTCCAAGATCCTCGACATCTTCGAGGGCACGCAGCAGATCCAGCAGCTGGTTATCGCGCGCCGCATCCTGGACCTGTCGAGCGCCGAGCTCAAGTGAGTTGATGCGGGCGCCCGCCCGCATCCAGATCGCCGAACGCCCCCACGGACCCCGAGTCCGTGGGGGCGTTCCCCGTTCGGCGTTCGGCGTTCGACGTGAAGGCTCTCGCTGCAGGCGCCTCACATGCGAAGACCCGGCACCGTGAGTCCGGTGCCGGGTCCTGGCGGATCCGCGGGCGTGTCAGGCCATCTGGAAGCCCTGGCCGGGCCAGCCGCGTGCCGTGGCATCGTCGACGATCGCGTCGAACGAGTAGCCGAGGGCAGGCAGGAAGAACGGCGACTGGGCGGGGTGGACGCACGACGGCAGGATCGGGCCGACGCTTCCGACCGCACCGGCGGCCGGGGGCATGTGGCCACCGGAGACCAGGCCCACCAGACGGCCGTCACGGGTGATGGGACCGCCGGAATCGCCGTAACCGGCGCACGCCTGGCTCCAGAACCGAACGCCCTCGCGCTGCCACGTGATGCCGCAGGTGTGCCCGGTCGACAGACCGTCCTTGCAGACGATGTCGCCGAACTGCGGCGCCGGCCCGCGGCCCGTGACGCCCTGCTGTCGCACCGGGAAGGCGGTGCCCGGGTTCAGGCGGATCACCGAGTAGTCGAGGATCTCGTTGCGGGTGGCGATGGTGCCGATCACGCCGGCACCCTCGTTGTCCTTGAGGATGACCGGGGAATCGATACGGTCACTGCAGTGGGCAGCGGTGAACGCGACCGGCGCGCCGGTGGAATCGAACCCCGCGGCGGTGATCGTGCAGCCCGCCGTTCCGCCGACGAGGACGGGCGTGCCGCCTCCAACCGGGACCGCAGCCTGTGCCGCGGCAGGAGCGACCAGGGCGGTGGCGCCGGCCATCATGGTCGCCGCGGCGAACCGCGCCAGACGGGTGAACCTCATGAGCGTGTCCTTCCCACCCCGGCCGAAATGGCGGGGTCTACGCTCCCGACAGCGTAGCGGCAGGTCGGCCGGTATGCACAGCGCACATCGTCACTCCGTTCCGCTACCTCCGTCTGACAACCGCTGCTGGTGTCACGCACCCTCGACGGTGATCCGGATCGTCGGCCGCAGTGCCGGTTCGCCGTCGATATGCGCCCAGATGGCCGAGACCACCGGCTCGAGGAACAACTCCCCGACCTGACCCATGAGGGTTCGTACGACCTGCACCTTGTCCGAACTGCGCGTGGACGCCAGGCCCTCGGTGCGCAGTCCCTCCACCACGCGGGTGGTGAGGTCCACGATCGCCTCGAGCAGCGGTCCGCCGCGTCCGCCCGGTTCGAGGAGCGCCCGGTTGAGGTACTGCACGATCACGGGGTTCCGCTCGAGCATCTCCCGGACCGCCGCGTCGCGGGCCGCCACGACCTCCGCGGCCGGCCCCGAGTGGTCGACGGTCGCCAGTGTCTGGACCACGCTCTCCACCACCACCTCGTCCACGGCCCGTCGTAGCCCGTCCTTGGTCCCGAAGTGGTGCTGGATGAGGCCGATCGTCACCCCGACCTCCGCGGCGACCCTACGCATGGAGACGCGGTCCTCGCCGTACTCCGCGTACAGCTCCAGGGCGGCCCGGCGGATCCGCGACCGCGCAGTGGCATCGCCGGCGGCGGCGCTCGTCCAGGAAGCCGCCTGCTCGGTTCCGTCCCCGGCCACTGTCCCCACCTCGTCTCCCCTGTGTGCCCCGGCGCCGACGGCGCCACTCGAAGACCGACCATACACTTGCATGCCATGCAGTTGTATAGTGGCGGAAGTCAAGGCCGCAACGGCCCCGATACGCACCACTCTGGAGTCGCCCCGTGTTCGAGCCCGCCCCCTTCCGCTCCCCCTGGATGACCGAGGACCTGGACGCTCTGCGCGCCCACACCCGGGCATTCCTCGAGAAGGAGACCGTCCCCAACCTCGAGCGCTGGGCTGAGCAGGGCGCCGTGGACCGCGAGTTCTGGAACAAGGCCGGCGACGCGGGCCTGCTGTGCATCTCGATCCCCGAGGAGTACGGCGGGGGCGGCGGCACCTTCGCCCACGAGGCCGTCATCGCCGAGGAGCAGACCCGCGCACTGGACGACGGCTGGGGAAACTCGGTCCACTCGACGATCGTGGCGCACTACATCCTCCAGTACGGCACGGAGGAGCAGAAGCAGCGCTGGCTGCCCAAGCTCGCCACCGGCGAGATGGTCGGCGCGATCGCCATGACCGAGCCGGGCGCCGGATCCGATCTGCAGGCGCTGCGAACCACCGCCACCCGCGACGGTGACAGCTTCGTGGTCAACGGTTCCAAGACCTTCATCTCCAACGGCATGCACGCCGACCTGGTCATCATCGTGGCCCGCACCGGCGGCGAGGGCGCCCAGGGGCTGTCACTGCTGGTCGCCGAGACCGCCGACCTGCCCGGCTTCGATCGCGGCCGCAAGCTCGACAAGATCGGCCTGAAGTACCAGGACACGATGGAGCTGTTCTTCAACGACATGCGCGTGCCCGCCGGCGACATCCTCGGCGGCGAGGCCGGCGAGAGCCAGGGCTTCATCCAGCTCATGCAGCAACTGGGCCAGGAACGCCTCATCATCGCCGTGACCGCCGTGGCCGCCGCCGAGACCGCGGTCCGCCTGGCCACCGAGTACGCCAAGGAACGCGAGGCGTTCGGCAAGCCGATCCTCAAGTTCCAGAACCTGCGCTTCGAGCTGGCCGAGTGCAAGACCGAGGCCCTGGCCGCCCGCACGCTGCTCGACCACTGCATCGGCCTGCACCTGCGGGGCGAGCTGGACCCGGCCACCGCCTCCATGGCCAAGTACTACTGCACCGACAAGCAGTGCGAGATCATCGACCGCAGCCTGCAGGTCTTCGGCGGCTACGGCTTCATGACCGAGTACCCGATCGCCCGCATGTACGCCTCGGCGCGCGTGCAGAAGATCTACGGCGGCACGAACGAGATCATGAAGGAACTGATCTCGCGCACTCTCTGATCCCGTCCTCGCCCGCCAGATCCGGTGCCCGGCTGCACGGTCCGCTACCCGCCATCGGGGAGCGCATCGCCCAGCCGGGTAGCGGATCTGCTGCGTCAGGGGCGGGTGTCGGCGACGATCGCGCGTACGGCGTCACGGCCCGCCCGGTTGGCGCCCACGGTCGACTGGGACGGGCCGTAGCCGATCAGGAAGAGCCTGGGCTCGTCGAGCGCCCGCCCGGAGTCCACGCGGATCCCGCCCTCGGTGGTCCGCAGGCCGAGGGGCGCGAGGTGCGCCACCGCCGGCCGGAACCCGGTCGCCCAGAGGATGACGCCCGCCTCCTCGAGCCGCCCGTCGGGCATCCGGACGCCGTCGGGCTCGATGCGGGTGAACATGGGGTGACGCACCAGGACGCCGCGCGCCTCGGCCCGTTCGATCCAGGGGCCGCGGAACTGGCCGGTCACGCTGATCACGCTCTCCGGCGGCAGCCCCCGGCGGGTCCGGTCGGCGACACGGTCGATCGCGGCCGAGAAATTCGCGGGCGCGGGTCCGGTCTCCCACTCGATGGGGCGGCGGGTCACCCAGAACGTGTCGGCGACCAGCGAGATCTCCTCGAGCAGCTGCGTGGCCGAGATGCCGGCGCCGACGATCACCACCCGCTGCCCGGCGAACTCCTCGGCGGCGACGTAGTCGTGGACGTGGAGTTGGCGACCGCGGAACGTCTCCTGGCCCGGGTAACGGGGCCAGAACGGCCGGGACCAGGTGCCGGTGGCGTTGATGACGTACCCCGCCGCCCAACGCTCGGCGCCGGAGCCGCGGGACGGGTCCGCGCCGGCGTGGGTGTCCGAGCCGTGTTCCGCGACGACGACGAGGTGCTCCCCCGCCCCGTCATCGGGCCCGTCACCGCCCCGCCGTACCGATCTGACCCGGACCGGCCGCCGTACATCCAGGTCGAAGTGCTTCTCGTAGTCGGCGAAGTAGACGGGCAGTGCCCGGCGGCTCGGGGCGGTGCGGTCGACGCCCGGGACGGCCATCCCGGGCAGTTCGAAGATTCCGTTGACTGTGGCCATGGTGAGTGATTCCCACCGGTGCCGCCAGGCGCCGCCGGGACCGTCCTCGGCGTCCAACACCACGAAGGTACGATCCCCCGACCTCGCCCGGCCCACCGATACGAAGTCCCGCCGCTTCAGGTGGTAGGCGGCCGAGAGCCCGGCCTGCCCAGCGCCGATCACCACCACGTCGACCGGGCGGGGCGCGGGCGGGTGCGAGGTGGTCACCCCGCCATCCTGGCCCACCCGGGCCACACGGGGACGCGCCGGCGGGTCAGGCGCCGTCCGGCAGCGAGGTGAAGTCGGGCTTTCGCCCCTCGGCGAATGCCGCCAGCGCCTCCGAGTTCGCGGGCCCACCGAGCAACTCCGCGAACAACCGGTTCTCCCGCTGCCGCGCCTCGGTGACCTGACGGGCGATCGGCTCGGTCATCGCCTTCTTGACCGCGCGCAGGCTCGAGACCGGCAGCGCGGCCAGGCGGGTGGCGTGCGCGGTGGCCTCGGCCATCAACTCCTCCGGTGCGCACAGCCGCCAGACCAGACCCATCTCGTGCGCCTCCTCGGCCGAGATCCACTCCGAGGACAAAAGCACCCAGGCGGCGTTCTGGTGACCGACGAGCCGCGGGATCAGGTAGCTCGAAGCGGCCTCGGGAGCCACGCCGAGGCTGGTGAACGGGCACTTGAACCGGGCGCCCTCGGCCGCGAACGCCAGGTCGACGTACCCGAGCAGCGTCACCCCGATGCCGAGGCCGAGCCCGTTGACCGCCGCGACGAGGGGCTTGCCGAACGCGATGAGCGCGTCGACCAACAGATTGAAGCCGTGCTCCTCGGTGCTCGCCCGGTTGTCACCGCCGTCCGCGACCAGTTCGGCCATCTCGACGAGGTCGGTGCCCGCGCTGAACGCCCGTCCGCGGCCGGTCAGCAGGACAACGGCGACGTCCGGATCCTCGTCAGCCGCGTGGAGGGCACGCGCCAGCTCCGTATAAAGGGCGCCGTTGAAGGCGTTCAGCGCGTCGGGACGGTTCATTGTGAGCGTGCGGACACGGTCCGCGTCGTGCACCTCGAGAATGTCGGCGTGCGTGGTCACGTGGGGAGCTCCTCAGCTGCCGGCGCCCGGGACGGGCTCTCCGAGGTAGACGGACTTGAGTTCGGTGTACTGCGCGAGCCCCTCCGGGCCGAACTCACGGCCCACGCCTGAGGCCTTGAATCCGCCGAACGGGGCGGCGAAATCCATCGTGTATGTGTTGACGCCGTAGGTGCCTGTCCGCACGCGGCGGGCCACGCCCAGACCGGCGTCGCGGTCACCGGTCCACACCGTGCCCGCGAGGCCGTAGTCGGAGTCGTTGGCGATGCGCACGGCGTCGTCAACGTCGTCGTAGGCGATCACCGACAGGACCGGACCGAAGATCTCCTCCTGCGCGATACGCATGGAGTTGTCGACACCCGCGAACACTGTGGGCCGCACGTACCAGCCGCTCTCCAATCCGTCCGGCCGCCCGGTTCCGCCGGTGAGCAGCCGCGCCCCCTCCTGCCGGCCGATCTCGATGTAGGAGTTGACCCGCTCCTGCTGCCGTCGGGCGACCATCGGGCCGATCTCGGTGGCCGGGTCCAGCGGGTCGCCCACGACCATCGAGCCGATGCCCTCTGCCAATGCCTCGGCGACCTCGTCATGGCGCTCCCGGCTGACCAGCACCCTGGTCTGGGCCACGCACGCCTGGCCGGAGTTCATCACGCCCAGGAACTTCATACCCTCGACGACGGTCGTCAGGTCGGCGTCGTCGAGAACGATCGCCGCGGACTTGCCGCCCAACTCGAGTGAGCACCTCTTGAGCTGCTCGCCGCAGATCGCGCCGATCTTCCGGCCCGCCTCGGTCGAGCCGGTGAACGCGACCTTGTCGACCCCGGGGTGCCGCACCAGGTGCTCGCCCACCTCGCGGCCACCGGCGACGATGCTCACCACCCCCTCGGGCACGCCGGCCTCGATGAGCAGGCCGGCGAGTAGATAGCTGTCGAGCGGTGTCTCGGGTGCGGGCTTGACCACGATCGTGCAGCCGGCGAGCAATGCCGGGATGACCTTGGACAGCACCGTGAACTGGGGGACGTTCCACGGTGGGATCGCCGCGACCACGCCGACCGCCTCACGGCGCACCATCACCTCGCCGCCGAGTGCCCCGGCGCGGGTCTCTTCCCAGGGGAACTCGCGCGCGATCTTCGTGAACGCCTCGATCATCATCCAGGGGGCCGGCGCCTGGGCGAGGTTGCTGAAGGAGATCGGTGAGCCCATCTCCGTGGAGATCACGGTCGCCATCTCCTCGAGCCGCGCGGCGTACAACGCGGACAGTCGCGCCACCACCTCGATCCGCTCGTCCGGGGCCATCCGCGGCCACGGCCCGCGATCGAAGGCCTCGCGGGCGGCGATCACCGCGGAATCGATGTCCGCGACAGAGCCCTCGGGCACCCGGGCGACCACGTCCTCCGAATGCGGGCTGATCACCTCGATCATCGCGTCGGTCTCCGGCCGTCGCCACTGCGTGCCGATCAGCAGGGCGTCGCGGTCGAGTGAAGTGGTCATGGGCTTCTCCTGCCGTCACCGGGCGTTCGTCCATCGCGTCAGACATGCGGACAGACACCTGTCCACCATAGGAGGTGGCCGCCGTGCGCGGCGCGGTTTCCGACGGCCGCACCGAGCGGTGCCGCACCGAGCAGCGCAGCGAGTGTGCGGGTCAGAAGACGAGTACGGGCTTGACGACTTTGCCCGCCTCGACATCCTCGACCGCCTCGTTGATCTGGTCGAAGCGATAGGTGGTGACGAGCGAGCCCAGCGGGAGGTCGCCGGCACGGTACATCCCCAGCAGCTCCGGGATCATGGTCTTGGGATCCGAGTCGCCCTCGATACAACCCCGCACGATCTTGCCGTTCTGCATGAGGTCCACGGCGTCGAGTTCGATTTCCGGCGCCCCCAATCCCACCACGACGAGGGTCCCGCGCGGTGCGAGCGCCCGGACGGCCTGCTTGATGACCTGCGGCACCGCGGTGGTGTCGACACCCGCGGCCGCCCCGCCACCGGTGAGCTCGCGGATACGCTCGACAAACGACCCGTCGGGCAACTCGGACGGATTGACGCCGACAGCACCGAGGCCAGCGGCGGCCTCCAGCCGGGAATCCTTGGTGTCCACGGCGATGATCGTCTGCACTCGCCGGGCTCGCGCCGCGGCGACCGCCGACAGCCCGACCGCGCCGGCGCCGTAGACCACGAGACTCGAGGCCGGGTCGGGGTCGATGGTGTTGAGCACCGCGCCGGCGCCCGTCTGGAAACCACAGCCGAACGGGGCGGCTGTCGACAGGTCCACGTCGGGGTCGACCACAACGACGTTGTCCGGGGAGGCGATCGCCAGCTCGGAGAAGCTGGACTGACCAAAGAACGAACCGGCCACTGCCGCCCCGTCGCGGTGGAAGGTGGTCGACCCGTCCGACCGGTAACCCAGGTAGTTCAGCGCCATGGCCTGCCTGCAGTAGCCGACCGCCCCGGCCTGACAGCGATCGCACTCACGGCACGAGCGGAAGCTCATCACCACGTGATCGCCCACCTTCACGCCCTGGACATCCGCGCCGACGGCCTCGACGACTCCGGCGCCCTCATGGCCGAAGACCCGGGGGAACATCTCCTCGGGAAGCATCATCGTCATCGTGATATCGGTGTGGCACAGACCCACGGCCTTGACGCGAACCAGGATCTCGTCGGAGCGGGGCTCGTCGATCTGGAGTTCGGACAGCCGGAAGGGCTGCCCCGGACCTTCGACAACTGCTGCACGGGTCTTCATGAACGGGGCCTCCGAGTATGGACGCGACAGTGTCGACGGACTCCTGCCTAGACGTCTGTCCACGTTATGGGGCACTCCACGCGGCCACAAGACTCTCCCTCGCGAGGGGCAGCACACCGTGCAGACGGGGAGGCCTGGGAGGCCCGGCGGCATGGTGGCCGAAGCACGCGGGGCACAAATGACCTCAGGCCCGGCTCCCTGTCGGGAACCGGACCTGAGTGAGTGGTAGCGGGGACAGGATTTGAACCTGCGACCTCTGGGTTATGAGCCCAGCGAGCTACCGAGCTGCTCCACCCCGCGTCGCCTGTCCGCCATCACCTGGCAGACATTCCAACAGCTTCCGACCTGGTGACTATCAGCCGCTTTCCCGGTTGCTGTTGGAGTTCTGAGGCTACCAAAGCCGTCGACGCATCACTAATCGCCTGGAGCCTCAGTAGTTGCAATGCTCGCCGACCGCCCGCGTATCCCTATCGCCCCACCTGTTGGACCGCGGCTCACAGGCGGCGGCAGTTGACCAGCACCGCCTACCGAAAGGAATGGCAACTCAAGGGCCAACGACGACGAAGCCGGTGCGAGGAATTCTCGCACCGGCTTCGTTCAGTGGTAGCGGGGACAGGATTTGAACCTGCGACCTCTGGGTTATGAGCCCAGCGAGCTACCGAGCTGCTCCACCCCGCGTCGATTGCGTGTATGACACTACGTGCCACTTGGCGAACAAAGCAAATCGGTGAACGCGAATCGACGAGAACGTGACCGAACGCACACAGGAACCTGAATCGCCGCAGGTGAACGCGCTGGGGTCGGGCCCGCCAACGACGACGCCCGGGTCGGTCTCCGTGAGGTGGACCGACCCGGGCGGGCCCGAATGCCGCGTCAGCTACCCGTTGCCGAGTGCCTGGTAGGCGTCGACCGCGGCCTGCAGGTCATCGAGCGCCTGACCCAGATCGCCGAGGTCGCCACTGCTCTGCGCCGACCGGACAGCCGCCAACGCGGAGTTGAGCTCGCGCACCGCGGCGGCGCGGTCAGCGCCCTCACCCTCGCCCCCGCCGGTCGCCGGCGGGGTGGACGGACGGGGCGCCGAGCCCTCATTGCTGCCACCGGGACGGGACGTGTTCTCCTCCGCCTCCGCCTCGGCCGCGCCGCTCTCATCGATGCGGACGGCGTCCGGGTCGGTCTCGATCCCCACCTGCTGGAGTGCCTCGTACAGGGTGGGCGCGTAGCCGACCGCACGGTCATAGGTGACCATCACGCGCAGCAGACGCGGGAACGCCGAGTCCTGGTCCTTACGCTGCGTGTAGATCGGCTCCACGTACAGGACCGAGTCCCCGGCCAGCGGCAGTGCCAGGAGGTTGCCCTCGGTGATCTCCGCGGTCTCGCCCCACAGACGCCGATCCTGGGCGATGGCCGGCGAGGCGATCATGATGTCCTGCGCCTGGTTGGGGCCCTGGGCGAGCGGCTCGGTGGGCCGCTGCACACGGACCGTGATGTCGCCGTACGTCTCCGGGTCCGAACTGGCCGACATGTGCGCGGCCAGGAACTCGCGCTCGTACCCGCGGAATGCGGAGATGAGCTGGAATGAGGGCGTGTCCGAGTCCGGGTCGGACGGGTCCGACGCCACGACGTAATACGGCGGCTGGCTCGGTCCCTCGCGCTCGGCGGTCTGCGTGCCGCCTCCCGCACCACCGGTGTTGCCGCCGGCGGGCCCGCCGATGGGACCGCTCGCGGGCGGGGTCTGCGGGTTCTGGATCGACGAGGTGACCGTGGGATCGGACGGCACCGACCAGAACGCGTCGTTGGTGAAGAACTGGCCCGGGTCGTCGACCTGGTACTTGGCCAGCAGTTCACGCTGCACCTTGAACAGATCCTCCGGGTACCGGAAATGCTCTCGCAGTTCCTCGGAGATCTCGGACTCGGGCTGGACGATGCCGGGCAGGGCCTTCATCCATGTCTGCAGCACCGGGTCGGACTCGTCGAACGCGTACAGATCCACCGTGCCGTCATAGGCGTCGACCGTCGCCTTGACCGAGTTGCGGATGTACGAGACCTTTTCGTCCGGCAACGCCCGGCCACCGCCGTCGCTGAGCGAATCCGAGGTCATGGCCTCGAGCGAGCTCAGCTCCGCGTACGGGTAGGTCTTGAGGGTGGTGAAACCGTCGACGATCCACTTGATGCGTCCGTCGATCACGGCCGGGTAGGTGTTGGTGTCCGTGGTGAGCCACGGGGCCACCTTCTGCACGCGGTCCCGCGGATCGCGGTCGTAGATGATCTTCGAGTCGGCGCCGATCAGACCGGACAGCAGGATGTTGCGCTCGGCGAACTTGAGCGCATAGGCCGTGCGGTTGATCCAACCACCCAGCGGGACGCCGCCCTCACCGGTGTAGGTGTACTGCTCGGTATCCGTGTCGTACTCGCGCGGGCCGTCGCCGTTGTTACCCACTATCGCGTAGTCCGGATCCGACTGGGCGATGAGCTCGCCGAAGTAGATGCGGGGCTGCGTGACCGGGATCATCATCTCCTGGTCGTTGTTGATCGCGTCGAGGTCCGAGACCTGGTAGTTGGGCAGACCACCCCGGTCCGAGCCCGCGTCGTCCGCGATCTCGTTGACCCGGTTGGCCGGCGCCGCCACGAAGCCGTTGCCGTGGGTGTAGACGGTGTGCCGGTTGATCCAGTCCCGCTGGTTGGCCTGCAGCGAGGACGGGTTGAGCTCACGGGCCGCCACGAGGAAGTCCTGCATCTCGCCGTCAATCGTGTACCGGTCGATGCTCAGGGTCTCGGGAAAACCGTAGAAGTTGCGTAGCTGCTGCTGCTGGGTGAACGTCGGGGACAGCACGTTCGGATCGAGCACGCGCACGTTCGACAGCGTGGTGATGTCCGAGGCCGCCTCGCGCGGATTGGGGTTGGCCGCGCCCCAGTTCTCGATGTAGGTGACCCGGTCGTCGCCGATGTCATACGCCGCCCTGGTGGCCTCGATGTTCCGGGCGATGTACTCGCGCTCCTTCTCGGCACGGTTGGGCTTGACCGAGAACTGCTCGACCGCCAGCGGCCACGCGGAGCCGACCACGAGCGCGGAGAACAGCAGCAGCACCGTCGCCAGTGCCGGGATCCGCAGATCCTTGATGACAATCGCCGAGAAGAACGCCACCGCACAGACCAGCGCCACGGCGAACATGAAGATCTTGGCCGGCATGACGGCATTGACGTCGGTGTAACCGGCGCCGGTGAAGGTGGCGTTCTCGCGGAACAGAAGCTCGTACCGGTCGAGCCAGTACGCCGCCGCCTTGGCCAGGACGAAGATGCCGGCCAGCGTCACCAGCTGGATCCGGGCCGCGCGCGTCAGCGCACCCTCACGCGCGCCGGGCCGCAGCCCGCCGACGATGTAGTGCGTGAGCAGGTTGGCCAGAAATGCCAGCACCACCGCGACCATCACCCAGGTGACGATCGAGCGCCACATCGGCAACTGGAACGCGTAGAAGGAGATGTCGAGCCCGAACTGCGGGTCCGTCTGACCGAACGGGGTGGAGTTGAAGAACGCCAAGACGGTCTGCCAACCGGTCTGCGCGACCGCACCGGCCAGGACACCGAGCACGATCGGGATCCAGACCACGGTCTTGGCCGGCGAACCGCCCATCGCGGCCCGGTAGCGGGTCAGCGGGTCCGGGAGGCCCGCCTGCGCGAGGAACACCGGCCGGAAGCGGAAGGCCAGCACGATGCCGGTCGCCACCGCGACACCGATGAACAGGCCCACCACCACGAAGAGACCGAGCCGCGTGAGCAGTTCGGTACGGAACACGCTGGTGGCGTCGACGCTTCCGAACCACAGCCAGTCCGTGTAGGTGGAGTTGAGCCTGGGTAGGACCTGGATGAGGACGATGAGGACGACGACTGCGATGGCGACGGCACGGCCGCGACGCGAGATCGCGAGAGGCCGGCCGGGCGAATTGCCGGGTGGGCGGACGGACACAGGTGTTGCTCCTGGACTGCTGGGGCGGACATGCTCGTTGGTCCCACCTTACGGAAATGCCACGCCTCAGCCGCAGGTCGGTGGCTCGCCCCCGGAAGCCGCGGTCTCCAGCGCCTCCAGCGCGCCGGAGAGCGTGGAGACCTCGATGAGCCTTATGCCCTCCGGGGGACTCTGCACAGCCTCCCCACAGTTGGCCGCCGGAACCAGGAACTCCGTGGCCCCTTCCTCGCTGGCGGCCCGGATCTTGTGGCGGATCCCGCCGATCGAGCCGACGGTGCCGTCGGGTCGGATCGTGCCGGAACCGGCGACGTCCGCACCCCCGGTCGCCTCGCCGGGCGAGAGCCGGTCGACGATCGCGATCGCCAGGATCAGCCCGGCGGAAGGCCCGCCGACGTCCGGGGCCACCGAGATCTGCACATCCGTGCCGTCGGCAGGGGTGTCCCCGACGAGGATGCCCAGACGGCCCTGCTCGGGATCACCATCCGGACCGGCCGGGGCCAGTGTCGTCGTCGTCGTCATCTCCTCGTCGGCACGGAGGAAGCCGATACCCACCTCGTCACCCGGGCGGTGCGCGGACACCTCCTCCACCACCTCGGCGGCATCGGACACCCGCGCGCCGTCGACCGAGGTGAGGATGTCGCCCGGCTCAAGGCGGCCCCCCGCCGGACCGTCCGGGTCCACTCCCTCGACCCGCGGCTGCATGGGGATCCCCAGGTACCGGTAGGCCGCGGCCTCCGCGCTGTTCTCCGACCCCACCATCTCCGCCACGTTGGACTCCCGTACCTCGTCGCGCGAGCGGTCCGGCGGGAACACCTGATCCCGCGGGACCACGACCTGCGCCGGATCCAGCCAGAAGCGCATCGCGTCCATCAGGGTCAGGCGGTCCCGCACCGCGACCGTGGTCATCCGCAGCGACCCGGTGGTCTCATCCGTCTCACGCCCGGTCACCTCGATGACCGGTACCTCCTCGACGCCGCCGCCCTCCGTCTCCACCTGCGCCCGGCCGAGTGTGTCGTACGTCGGGCCGGGTCCCATCGAGACGAGGGGCACCGTCGCCGACGTCGCGAGGACGAGCAACAGCACCGCCGGGACCAACGCGGCGAACAGGGTGAACAAGCGGCGACTCACCCAGCACAGGGTAGTCCGCTCCCCCGACCGGTGGCGTCGCGGCCGGACCCCGCGCCCCTGCACGCTGTACCGTTGTGGCATGAACCAGCCCTTCGGTTTCTCTGCCTCCGACGACGACGGGCGAGGCGACGACCGGGACAAGAGCCCGGGCGGCTCCGACGGCCCGGGTGGGCCCGGTGGCTTCGGCTTCGGTGGCCCCGGCGGCTTCGACCCCTCGCAGTTCGGCGACCTCGGCAAGATGATCTCCCAGTTCGGACAGATGCTCGGCTCCATGGGCTCGGCGATGTCCGGCCCCGGCAGCTCCGGCCCGGTCAATTACCAGCTGGCCCGCACCGTCGCCCTGCAGGCGCTCGGCCGCACGCCCGTGGTCACGGACGACTCGCGCACCGCGGCCGAGGAATCGGTCCGGCTCGCCGAGTTGTGGCTGGACGACACGACCGTGTTCCCCACCGGTGTCCACCGCACCGAGGCGTGGACTCCGCAGCAGTGGGTCGAGCAGTCGCTGCCCACCTGGGAGAAGATCTGCACCCCCGTGGCCGAGCAGATGAACTCCGCCACCAAGGGCGCCATGCCCGAGGAGGCGCGGCAGATCGCCGGTCCGCTGCTGGGGATGCTCGACCAGATGGGCGGCATGGGCTTCGGCATGCAACTCGGGCAGGGGCTCGGCAAGCTCGCACCCGCCGTACTGTTCTCCTCCGAGGTGGGCCTGCCGTTCGGTGACGACGGAGTCGCCGCGCTCTGCCCCACCGCGATCGACGCGTTCGCCGACGAGCTCGAGTTACCCCGCCAAGAGGTCGTGGTGTTCCTCGCCGCCCGTGAGGCCGCGCACCTGCGACTGTTCGCCGGCGCCCCGTGGCTACGCGCCCGGTTCCTGGCCACCGTCGAGGAGTACGCCCGCGGGATCCGCGTGGACACCTCCGGGCTCGACGATCTGGCCTCCGGTCTCGACCCGTCGATCCTCCAGGACCCCGCCAAGCTGCAGGAGCTGTTCTCCGGCGGTGAGGGCGCGATCGGTCCCAAGGTGACCAACGTCAACGAGGCGGCGCTCGGCCGGCTCGAGACGCTGCTGGCGCTCGTCGAGGGCTGGGTCGACGCGGTAGTGACCGCCGCGGTGGGCGACCGGCTGCCCAGCGCCGACAAGCTGCGCGAGATGTGGCTGCGCCGCCGCGCCACCGGCGGTGCCGCCGAGCAGGCCTTCTCCACCCTCGTCGGGCTCGAGCTGCGGCCGCGGAAGGCCCGCGAGGCCTCTGAGCTGTGGCGTCGTGTCGGCGAGGCCGTCGGCACCGAGCGTCGTGACGCCCTGTGGCATCATCCCGATCTTCTGCCCGTCGGCGAGGACCTCGAGAACCCGGCAGCCGTGATCGACCGGCTGCTCGACGAGTCCACCGGCGATTCGAGCGGCGTCGACGAGATCGAGCGGTTCCTGCGCGAATCCGGCGGTGGCGCCGGTGACGACGCCTCCGACTCCGAAGGGCCGCAGGACACGGCCTGAGAGGTGACGCCCCGGGACGGGCCGGCTGCCGGCGGCGGCCGGCCCGTCGTCGTCTCGTCGTCGTGGTTCTCCTCTACTTCCCGCGGGCGTCGGCGCCGGGCATCGGCGCCTACCCCGCGCTGTCGTCGATGAGATCTCCCATGCCCTCGCCCGGCTCCTCGTCCCCCTCGCCAGCCGATCCTTCGCTGGTTGCGCCGGACCGCAGCGCCCGCGAGTACGCCTCGAGGTAACCCATCGCCCGCTCTGTCCGGGGAAAACGTCGCACCAGCTGCCAGAACTCCGGCGGATGCCCGCCCGGAACCACCAGGTGCGCCAGCTCGTGAACCACCACGTAGTCCAGGACATACGGCGGCACGTCCCGCAGCGACTCACTGATCCGGATCTCCCGAGAGCCCGGTGAGCACGACGCCCAGCGCGTGCTCATGGCCGGCACCCACCGCACCGACGCCGGCACCACCCGGCCGCCCAGCCATTTTTCCGACAGCTCCCCCGCACGCTCCATCAGCTCGGCGTCCGAGGACCGCGTCCTACGTCGGCGACCCGACCGGGCCAGCTTGGCCAGCATCTGCGCGATGAGACGATGCTCCTCCGACCGGGGCAGACCTGCGGGCATGAGCACCACGACCGTCTCTCCCTCGACCCGCGCCGACACCGTGCGCTTGCGGCGCTTCGACCGACGCACGTCGATCCGCGGATCGTCAGGGCTCGTGGGCAGTCCGGTGTGGTCAGCGGTCGTGGGCGGCACGGCGACCACCGTAGACGACCTCGCCGACAGCACGAATCCACAGGCCGGATCGGGACCGCGCCCCTGTGGATAACCTGGTCTCTCCGAGGTGTTCCGCGGGCGACCTCGTGCCACGATGGCCGCATGAGCTCCCCGCCTGCGCCCTCGACAGTGGCAACCCCCGTCCGGGCTCGCCTGCGGCCCGGGACCGTCGTGGTGGTCCGCGACCCCGGGTCGGTGCAGGTCGGCCTGGCGCCCGACCGCGCGGTGGTCGTGCGCGCGCCCGCCCGCCTGGGGGCGCGCGGGTTGGCCGCGGTGCTCACCGGGTTGAAGGGTGGCGGCACCATCGAGTCGGCGGCCGCCCGCGTCGGGGTCGACGACGACGAGACGGCCGAGGTCGCCCGGATTCTTCTACGTCTGGCGGACCTCGGCCACGTTCGGCTCCACCGCACCGGCCGGCGGGCCTCGCGCGACAACCCCGCGGCGCCAGACGGCCCGCTCCCGTCCGGCGAGGGGCCCAGACCCGCACCGGTACGGCGAGTGCATATCCAGGGGGCGGGTCAGATCTCTGAGATCCTCCGCGGGCCGCTGTCGGTGAACGGCTGCCGGGTCACCACCGGCGCCAGCCCGGGCCTGACCCTCGACGCCGAGCGGCCACCGTGGCTTCGCCGCGGCCCCGCCCCCGACCTGGTGATCCTCACCGACACCGTCGCTGTGGACCCTGTTGTGACCGCTGTGCTCAACCGATCCGGGCAGACGCACCTGCACGCGTACTGCCGCGACGGACGGGTCGTGGTGGGCCCGACGGTCGTGCCCGGGGCCAGCCCCTGCCTGCGATGCACCGACCTGTTCCGGGCGCGGCAGGACCCGCGGTGGCCGTTCGTCGCCGCCCAGCTCGTCGACCACGCCTCCGAGGCCGGGGTCCCGGCGCTCACCGCGGCCGCCGCACTGGTGCTGGCCGAGGTGTCGGCGACCCGCCAGCCCGACGCGCCGCTCCAGACGGTCGGCGCCACCGTCGAGATCAATCCCGCGGAAGGTCTGTGGAAACGTCGGGAATGGCCGGTTGACCGGGGCTGCGACTGTGGGGCCACGACGCAGGCGCGTCCTCTGTCATGATTGTGTCGTGTCAGAACTCCCCCGCACCTCATCCCGACGTGCAGCTAGACTCGCGGGGCTGCCGCTGGGCATCGCCGGCCGCGCCGCAAGCTCCCTGGGCCGCCGCGCTCTGGGCCGCGGCGAGGGCGACCTGACCGAGGAACTCGCCGATCAGGCCGCCGAGCAGGTCTTCGCGGTCCTGGGCGAGCTCAAGGGCGGCGCCATGAAGGTGGGGCAGGCACTGAGCGTCTTCGAGGCCGGCATGCCCGACAGGTACGCCGAGCCGTTCCGGGAGGCGCTCACCAAACTTCAGGCCGAGGCACCGCCGCTTCCCGCGGACGAGGTCGAAAAGGTCCTGGACGCCCAGCTGGGCCTGAAGTGGCGCGACCGCTTCACGGAGTTCGACGGCGAGGCCGCGGCTGCCGCGTCGATCGGTCAGGTGCACCGCGCCGTCTGGTCCGACGGCCGCGAGGTGGCCGTCAAGGTCCAGTACCCGGGCGCCGACGAGGCACTGCGATCCGACCTGCGGCAGCTGCGCCGCCTCGCCCCACTGCTCCGGCCGCTCAATCCCGGCACCGACGTCAAGGGCGTGATCGACGAGCTGTACGACAGCGCGGTCTCCGAACTCGACTACCGCCACGAGGCCGACACGCAACGCGTCTTCGCCACCGTGTTCGCCGACGACCCGCAGATCCGCGTCCCCTCGGTGCTGGCGTCCTCCCCCAAGGTGCTGGTGACCGAATGGGCTGACGGCCGTGCGCTGAGCAAAATCTCCGTGGCGGGTTCGCAGGAGCAGCGCGACCGGGCCGCGGCACTGCTCGCGGAGTTCCAGTTCAGCTCCCCGGCCCGGGTCGGATTGATGCACGGCGACCCACACCCCGGGAACTTCGTGCTCGACGACGACGGCCGGATGGTCGTACTGGACTTCGGCGCGTCCATCCCGCTGCCCGAGGGGTTCCCTCCGGCGCTGACCTCGATGATGCGGCTCGCTCTCCAGAACCGGAGCGACGACCTGGTCGCGTTGATGACCCGGGCCGGCTACGTGGGCCGCGGGGGGCTCGAGCCGGAGGACGCGATGGCGTTCCTCGGCCCGTTCATCGAGCCGATGCGCGAGCCGACGTTCCACTTCGATCGCGCCTGGATGCAGGGCATCCTCGCGGTGTACGGCGACGTCTCGGGACGGGAGTTCCGCACGTCGCGCTCATTCACCCTGCCGCGCGAGTATGTGCTGATCCACCGGGTCCTGTCGGCATCCGTGGGCATGCTGTGCCAGCTGCAGGCGACCGCCCCGTACCAGCAGATCGTGCGGCGCTGGATGCCGGAGATCTTCGCCGAGGAGGAGTGAGGCGGGTCTCAGACCAGCGCTCGCCGTGGTGGCAACGCTCGCCCCCGCGTCAGCCCTCGCGGATTAGTCTCAGCACATCGTCGCCGTACTCGCCCAACTTGTGGGCCCCGATCCCGCCGATCCGGCCGAGGGCCCGGGTGTCGGCCGGCCTGTCGCGCGCGATCTGCGCCAGGGTGCCATTGGTGAAGACCGTGTAGGCGGGCTTGCCGATCCGCTCCGCGGTGTCCTTACGCCAGTCCCGCAACCGCTCGAACAAGCCGGTGTCCACCTCGACGGCGCAGTCCGGGCACAGACCCAGCGCCCGATGCATGGGCCCGGTGAGCTTCTCCCCGCAGCTCCGGCACCGGCCCTTGTCCGAGGAGTCCGAGCTGCGCCTGGGCGCCGCCGGGGCCCCTGCCGGGCGAACCGGATCGAGGAAGCGACTCGGTCGCCGGGTCGCCCTGCCTCCCGCGCGTCGGCTACGGCTCCACGACAGCGACAGGTGCTCCCGGGCCCGGGTGATGCCCACGTACAGGAGCCGGCGTTCCTCCTCGATGGCATCCGGCCCGGCGTTGATCGCGTGGCTGATGGGCAGACTGCCCTCGTGGACCCCGATGAGGAACACCGCGTCCCACTCCAGGCCCTTGGCCGCGTGGAACGATGCCAGCGTGACCCCTCGCTCGTCGGGGGCGTGACGTGCGGCGGCCCGCTCGCGGAGCCCGGCGACCACCGGCAGCACGCCGGGCCGGGACTCGGCGGTGGCGATCTCCTCGGCCAGCCCGACCAGTGCGGTCAGGGCGTTCCAGGTCTCGCGGGCCTGGGCACCGGACGGCTCGGCGGCGGTCAACCCGATGGGTTCCAGCACCCGCCTGATGGCCGCCACCACCTCGGTGGGGTCGGTGAGCCGGGCGCCCGCCTGCACGGTCGCCTCGTCGGAACCGTCGACCATCCGGTCGATCGTCGACATGGCCCGTCGGATCACGGGCCGCTCGAAGAAGCCCTCCCCGCCCTTGAGCCGGTAGCCGATCCCGGCCTGCTCGAGCGCGGCCTCGATCCGTTCGGACTGGGCATTGACCCGGTACAACACTGCGATCTCTGACGGGTCCAGGCCGCCGTGGACGAGGTCTGCGACCGCGCCAGCCACGGCCTCTGCCTCCGAATCCTCGTCGGCGTACTCGTTCAGCTGCGGTTCGGGGCCCGGCGGCCGCATACCCGTCAGCGTCAGCCCGGCACTACGGAAGCGACCGGCACCGGCGCCGATCACGTCGTTCGCCAGGTCCACGACCTGCGGAGTCGACCGGTAGTCCGACTCCAGCCGGACCACAGTGGCACCCGGGTACCGGTCGGCGAAGCCCAGCAGGAAGTCCGGCTCGGCCCCGGCGAACGAGTAGATGGTCTGGTTGACGTCCCCCACCACTGTGAGATCGTCACGTCTGCCGAGCCATGCGCTCAGCAGGCGCTGCTGGGCAGGGGTGACGTCCTGGAACTCGTCCACGACGAAGCAACGGTAGCGATCGCGGAACTCCTCCGCGATCGCCGGGACGTCCTCCACCAGATCCGCCATGTGCCCGAGGAGATCGTCGAAGTCCAGCATCCGCACCGGGCCCGAGACCTTGAGATCCTCGTACGCCCGGAACGCGCGCGCGACCTCGGGAGCGGGGACCGGCAGATCACGCCCCAGCGCGAGCGCCTGCTCGGCGTAAGTGTCCGGGGTGAGCAGGCTCGACTTGGCCCAGCCGATCTCCGTGAGCACGTCTCGGATGGTCTCGGTGCTCGGATCCAGGCCCACCCTGCGCACCGCCTGGGCCACGGCCCGGAACTGCCCGTCCAGCAGCTGCCACGGCTCCTCCCCGTACACCCGGGGCCAGAAGTACGACAGGTTCCGCAATGCCGCCGAGTGGAAGGTCCGCGCCTGGACGGGCCCGGTTCCCGCGTCCGCGATGCCGAGCCCGGCAAGCCTCATCCGGAGCTCTCCGGCCGCGCGAGCCGTGAACGTCACGGCCAGGACCTGGTCGCCCCGCACGTGACCCGTGTTGACCAGGTGCGCGATACGCCGGGTGATGGTCCGGGTCTTACCCGTGCCGGCGCCGGCGAGGATGCAGACCGGTCCGCGCGGCGCGAGCACGGCGTGACGCTGCTGGGGATCGAGGCCCTCGAGCACGGATCCGGCACCGCCCGGACGTGACCCGGCCCGCCCGACATCGCGGTGCGGGCCGGACTGCTGTCCTACCCGCTCCCCGGCCTGCTCACAGTCGGCCCTGCCTCCCCCACCTGCCCGCTGCATGTCACTCACGCCCCCATCGTGGCATCCCCGTCCGACATCATGCCCCCGGCCTCCCCCGGGGATGATTCGCCGGGGCGCGGGCGTTGGATCCGGACATGAGTGAAGTGACGACACCCGAGACCACCGGACCGTTGACCCTGTTCACCACCACGTGGTGCCCCTTCTGCACGAGGTTGAAGAAGCTGCTGGACGAGAAGGAGATCGGCTACGCGGAGATCGACGTGGAGTCCGACGCCGAGGCCGCCGCGTTCGTCGAGAGCGTCAACGACGGAAACCGGGTCGTGCCGACCGCCCTGTACTCGGACGGCACCACCGCCACCAACCCCCCGGCCTCGCAGGTGCGGGCCAAGCTCGCCGAGCTCGCCGGAGCCTGATCGAGGAGCGGTCAGGCGCCGCCGTCGCGATCGACCGCCGCGACCCAGGAGCGCAGCATCACGTGCGCGATGGAGACCGGCGGCGCCACCATCAACTGCCCGTGGCCGTCCAGCGCCGCGCGCACCTCGTCCACGTCGAACCACCTGGCCTCGCTGATCTCCTCGTCCTCGAGGGCGATCGGCGCAGCCGGGTCCGCCAGGGCCTGGAAGCCCACCATGAGCGAGCGCGGGAACGGCCACGGCTGGCTGCCTAGGTAGCGGGCCCTGTCCACCGCCACGCCCACCTCTTCGGCGACCTCGCGGCGCACGCAGCCCTCGAGTGACTCGCCCGCCTCGACGAACCCGGCGACGTGCGAGTACATCCCGGCCGGCCAGATCGGTTGCCGCGCGAGCAGAACCTGCCGGCCCCCGTCGTGGACGAGACAGATCACGGCCGGGTCGGTCCTCGGGTACTCGGGGCCGCCGTGGAAGGCGTCTTCGATCGCCCACCCCGCGTCGACCCGCTTCGGATGGTGCTGAGGTTCGCGCCCGCGGACGTTGTCGCGGTGCCAGCCGAGGACCGCGACGGCCTGCGAGGCCAGCGATCCGTGCCCCTCGATCAGGTCGGCTCCGCATCGACGGAGGTTCGTCACCGCCGGGTCGTCGGGCAGGTCCTCGGCGCTGACCGCCCAGATGTGGCGTCCCTCATCGGTGGAGCCGAGGAAGACCGCGTCGTCGGGAAGCGTCTCGGCGAACAGCATCGCCGGTTCGAACAGGATGCGTTGCCGGCCGTCTCCGGCGGGTTCGACCGCGAACCGGTTGCGCTGGTCGATGCGCATCACCCGCGCGTCAACCCAGCCTCCGGCCAGCGCTTCGGCGTTCTGTCGGAGGTTCGCGGCCCGTTCGGGAGCGGCCACGGACAGCACCGGGTCGGAGTCGAGCATGAAGTCCAGTGGCATCGCAGATGAGTCCTTATCACGGGTCGAGGGGGCTGCGACGAGCCTAGTCCGCGACCGGTGTCAGCCGGAGACCATCCGGATGTAGAGCAGCCTGTCCCCGGACTCCAGCGCGTCGGCCTCGGGCTCGTTGACCTTGATGAGCTGCCCCTTGCGCACGACCCCCAGGACGAGCTCGGCCAGATGTCGCGGTGAGCCGCCGATCTCCGCCTCCTCGACGCGGCGTTCTGCGATGGAGAAGCCCTCGTCGGGGGTCAGCAGGTCCTCCATCATCCCCACGACGGTCGGGGTGATGGTGGCCAGGCCCAGGAGTCGTCCGGCGGTCTCGGCGGAGACCACCACGGAGTCCGCGCCGGACTGTTTGAGCAGGTGCTTGTTGTCGGATTCGCGGACTGTCGCGACGATCTTGGCGTTCGGTGCGAGCTCGCGGGCGGTGAGGGTGACCAGCACCGCGGTGTCGTCCGTGTTGGTGGCCACCACGACGGCCGCCGCGCGGCTGACACCCGCGAGTTTGAGGATGTCCGACCGGGTCGCCGAGCCCTGGACGGTGACGAGCCCGCGGGCGGCCGCGGCCTTGAGCGCCTGGGGGTCGGTGTCGACGACGACGATGTCCTCCGGCGAGATCTCATCGGCGAGCATGGCTGCAACCGACGACCGGCCCTTGGTGCCGTAGCCGACGACGACGGTGTGATTGCGCACGAGACTCCTCCAGCGCTGGATCTTGAATGCCTGTCGGGACTGTTCGGTGAGCACGGACAGTGTCGTACCGACGAGCAGGATGAGGAAGACCAGGCGCAGCGGGGTGATGATCACCGTGTTGATGAGCCGCGCCTGCTGGGTGACCGGGGTGATGTCACCGTAGCCGGTGGTGGACAGGGAGACCGTCGCGTAATAAATCGAGTCGATGACCGTGAGGTGGCCGTCGGCTCCCCCGCCGCCGTCGTACCCGTCACGATCGAGGTAGACGACCACGGCCGCCAACAGCAGTGCGAGAACGGCGATGAGGATCCGCTTGCCGATGAGCCGCCACGGACTCTCGGCGTTCTCCGGGATGCTCACCACGCCGACGAGGATGTGGTCCGGGCTCTCGTCGATCGGGTCACTGTCACGGAACCGGGACGCGAGCACGCGCTTCCTCACCATCGGCTACTCCGTTTCCGCGACGGTCTCTTTCCGAGACGCCTCACTCTAGACGGACAATCGTTTCCTATGGCTCGCCCCCCGGACAACAACCGGGTCGGCCCCGTCGCGGAGAGGCACCGCACGTAGACCTCCGGAGAGCCGGCCCCCGCCCTATCGCTACCCCTGCCCTATCGCTGCCCCGCCCCCGGACGCGCGGCGCGGCCCGTCGGACAGCAACCGCAGGAGTTCGTCGGCGCCCGGCAGGTCGGCGGGCTCGATGGTCCGGCCCGGCCGCACATAGTGGAACGCGGCGCGCACTTTCTCCAGAGGCACCTCACGCCCCTGCCTCCCGGAGAGGATCTGCGCCCACGCGAACCGATAGACCGCCAGCTGCAGGGCGATGGCGGGCATGTCGGCCTCAGCGGGGACCCGCCCGGTCTTCCAGTCCACGACGACCCACCCGTCGCCGTCGGCGAACACCGCGTCCATCCGACCCCGCAGCAGGTGTTCACCGAGACCGACCTCGAACGGCACCTCCACCGCGTGCGGTGTCTTCCGGGCCCATCGTGATCTCTCGAAAGCCTCCTGGAGTGCGGTGAAGTCCGCCTCGGACAGCCCGTCGTCGGCCCCCTGGTCGCCCGCCCCGGGCAGGTCGTCGATGTCGAGCAGATGGGTGGCGCCGAACCGGTGCTCGAGCCAGGCGTGGAATCGGGTCCCCCGGCGCGCGAAGCGATCGGGGCGGAACGGCACGGGCCGGCGCAGGCGGTCGGCGAACGCCTCGGGGTTCGCCGCCATGGCGACGACCTCCCCTGCGGTGAGGCGCCGGGGCAGGATCACCTGGTCGCGCAGTTCGGCGGTGCGCCGGGCGTCGGCCAATAGCGGCGCGGCCTCGAGGTGCCAGCGCCGCGCCGGCCCGGCATCGGGTGGGTCCTGCGATTCGGGGTCCACCGGAGCCGCGGCGTCGACGGCCCGGGCCGTGGCCAGGAGGTTCGGAGCCACCTCACGAGGCCAGGTCGCCTCGATCCTCCGCGAGGTGGCGGGGTTGGTGGGGCTGGGGGCGACGACGACGTGGTCGATCACGCCCACCGGCCGGTCACCGCGGCACGCCTCCAGAGCCTCGTCGAGGAACTCCGACGGCCCGCGGGGCGCGGCTGCTGCGCCGACCCAGTGCGACCCGGACAGCAGGAGCGTCTGCTCGGCCCGGGTGACCGCCACGTAGTACAGCCGCCGGTCCTCATCGAGCGAACGCCGTCTGACGCGGTCGATGTGGCCGCCCAGCGCGGTCTCCAAGAGCTTGCGGTCGGTGACGTCGTCAAGTCGTGGCACGGGGACCCCGCCCGGGTTCTCCTCCGATTCCCGGTCCCCGCGAAGCTGTTCGGGAAGCTGCGTCGCGGTCCGGAGCGACGTCTCGGGCGCCTGGCCGGAGGGGAAGATCCCGGTGGACAGGTGGGGCACCCCGACGATCTCCCACTCGAGCCCCTTGGCCGAGTGGACGGTGAGGATCTGAGCGCGTCCGGGAGCCGCCACGACCTCGCCGCGGGCGAGCCCTCCGTCGACACTGCGGGCGAGATCGAGGTACGCGAGGAACGCGTCGAGGCCTGTCCCGCTCTCGGGCCGGAATCCGGCCGCGATCTCCTGCAGCTGGTCGAGCTGTTCTCTGGCGTCGCCTCCACCCGTCCGCTGACGCAACCGCACCTCGGCGTCGAGACCGAGGGCCTTCTCGGCTGCGGCGGCGAGTCGGGCCGGTGGTGCGGACGCGCGCGAGCGGAGCGCGGAGACGATCCCGGCGAGTTCGTCGATGCGGGCGGCGCCCGCAGCGCTGTAGTCCTTCTCCGGGCCCGGGTCTGCCAGGGCATCGGCCAATCCGGCGGTGTCGATCTCCTCGCCGCGCGCGATGTCGTCGAGGATCTCCTCGAGCGCGCGCAGGTCCGTCACGACACCTGTCGCGGGCACGGAACGACGCAGGGACAGAAGCGCGGCGCGGCGCGCGAGGGCCGCGAGGTCGGTGGCGCCGAGGGCGAACCTGGATCCGCTGAGCAGTCGCAGCAGCGCGGCCCCGGCTCCGGGCCGCGCGACCACGGTGAGAAGTGCCACCACGTCCGCGACCTCGGGGATGTCGAGCAGCCCGCCGACGCCCACCACCTCGGCGGGGATGCCGCGTGCCTCGAGGGCGTCGGCGATCGCGGCCGAGTCGCCGTTGCGCCGCACCAGTACAGCCGCGGTGGGCACCCGCCCGGCGTCGATCGCGGCCCGGTAGCGCGCCGCGATCTGGTCGGCGAGCCACGCCCGTTCGTCGTCGACGGTGTCGTGTACCGCCACCAGCAGGTCGGCCGGCTCGGCGCCCGGCCTGGCCCTGAGCTCCGGCACGCGGATCGAGCCGGGGCGTCCGCGTAGCGGTTCGGTGATCCGGTTCGCCAACTCGAGGACCTCGGGCGGGTTCCGCCACGAGGTGGTCAGCTCCCGCAGGTGCGACCCGCTGCCGTCGGGCAGGGGGAAATCCTCGCGGAACCTGTCGAGATTGGAGGCCGATGCCCCCCGCCATCCGTAGATGGACTGCATGGGGTCGCCGACGGCCGTCACCGCCGGCACCGGATCCGCCCCCTCCCCGAACAGCGAGGACAGCAGGACCCTCTGGGAGTGCCCGGTGTCCTGGTACTCGTCCAGCAGCACGACCCGGAACGCCCGCCGCTCGGCGAGGCCCACCTCCGGATGGTCCCGCGCGACGGTGGCGGCCAGCGCCATCTGTGAGGCGTGGTCCAACGCCGACTCCGAGCGCATGCGCGCCGCGACGGCATCCACGAGGTCGGCGAGCTCGTCGCGGTGGCCCTGCACGTCGGCGCAGCCACTCAGCCAGGCCGTCGGGGTGTCCTTCTGCCGCGGCCCGGGCGGGAGCGTGGCGATGAGCGTCGTGACAAGGTCCGGGTGGGCGCGCAGATCGTCGGTCGTCACCAGGTGGTCGGACAATTGGCCCGCGAGGGCGAGCACATCACGGGTGATCTTCGCCGAGCCGGAGCCGGTGGTCAGCGGGCTCTCCCACCGCGAGACCACGTCATGGGCCAGCTGGAACGCGGCCGTCGGGGTGAGCAGCCGGGAGTCCGGCTCGACCGGCACCAGCAGTCCGTAGGAACCGAGGAGGGTCCCGGCGAAGGCGTGATAGGTCGAGATCTGCGGGTCCTCGGTACGGATGGCCTCGGCGATCGCCGGATCCGCTCCGGGACCCGTGCACAGCTGGCTCCTCGCGAGCGCCTCGAGGCGTCGACGAATCCGCCTCGACAACTGTTGGGCCGCCTTACGGGTGAAGGTCAGGCCCAGGATCTCCCCGGGTCGGGCGTAACCGTTGGCCACGAGCCACACCACCCGGGCGGCCATGGTCTCGGTCTTGCCGGCTCCTGCACCCGCGAGTACCAGCGTGGGCTCGGAGGGGCCGGCGATCACCTCGGCCTGTTCCGGCGTCGGCCGGTGGATGCCGAGGGCGTCGGCGATCGCGGCGGGGCTGATGCGGGCGCTCATCCGGTGACCTGCTCTCCCTCTGGCTGCGCCGGGCAGCTCGATCTCACGTCGCAGTGGTCACACCATGAGCCGACCCGGGCGGTGTACTCCGGCCCGACAGTGGAGCGTCCGGCTTCGACGACCCGCTCGTCCAGGGCGGCGGCGGACTCGGGGCCCAGCGGGTCCTGGACCCGGTCGGTGGGCAGCTTGCCCTCACGCCCGGCGAGGTACAGCAGGAGGCCCCCGCCCGGTTCGCGATCGCCGGCGGAGGCGACCGCGCCGCGCGCGACGGCGAGTTGGTAGAGCGCCAACTGCGGATGGGCTGCCGCCTCGGCCTTGGTGACAGCGCTTCGGCCGGTCTTGATGTCGACCGGGACGACCTGTCCCGCCTCGGTTGCCTCGAGTCTGTCGATCCGTCCACGGACCCGGACATCACCGGGAACGTCGAACTGGAACGGCTCCTCCACCCCGGCGGTCGTGTACTCGCCGCGGGTGGCGCCACGCCAGCGGCGGAACGTCTCGGCCATCTCGGCCATCTCCTCGGCTCCGCGTTCCGCGAACCAGCCGCGTGCGAGCGTGAGTGCCTCCGCCCGCCGCCGCACCACCGCACGGATGGCGTCCTCGGGGACCCCGCCCTCGACGGCCTGGGTGAGGGCGTGGACGGCGGAGCCGCGCACGAGCGCCGCCGCGGAGCCCGAGTCGGTGGAGTCGCCCTTGATCTTCTGCAGGAACCAGCGCAACGGGCACTCCTCGAGCGTCCCGAAACCTGAGGGGGAGAGCACCGCGAGGGACTCACCCTCGGCGGCCGGGAACGCCGGGGTGCTGGTGGAGGACTCGGCGGCGCCGAACCAGGCCCCCGGGTCTGCCTCGGCCACCCCCGCATCCCGCAGGCCCGCGAGCAGTCCCGCGGCATGCGTGGCGTCGGCGGGATCGGTGGCCGGGTCGAGCAAGGCCGCCCTGAGGTCGACCACCAGGTGCGGGAGGGTGAACACCGTCGGCGCGTGCCGGGCGGGACCCGGCAGCGGCCCGAGCTGGCCGGACGGGTGCCCCGCGGTGGCCAGGTCGGCGATCTCGTCGACGAACCGGGACGGCGCCACGTCCCCCTCGTCCGGAGATTCCACGGCGGTCACCAGGAGGTGGTCGCGGGCGCGCGAGCACGCCACGTAGAACAGCCGGCGTTCCTCGGCCGACCTCGCGGCCGAGGAGGACACCGCACGCTCGGCCTCCGAGGGCAGGGGCCCGTCGCCCGCGAGCTCGGTGAGGTCCACCAGTTCGTCGACCCCGAGCAGGCCGGAGCGACGGCGGGGGGCGGGCCACACCCCGTCCTGGACGCCGCACACCGCGACCGACCGCCACTGCCTGCCGACGGCGGCGTGGGCCGACAGGATGCTGACCGCACCGGCCCGGCCCCGGGTGTCGGCGCGGCGGGGAGCGGGCAGATCGGCGCCCGAGACGATGTCGCAGAAGAGCGGGACGGAACCGCCGGGCACCCGATCGACGAAGTCCGCTGCGTGATCGAACAGCGACACGACCGCGTCGAGCGAGCGGTCCGCGGACCGGGACCACGCGTCGGCGGCGAGAGCCTGGCGGACGAGTCGGCGTTCCAGACGTGCCGACGACCAGGCCTCCCAGAGCACCTCCTCCGCGCTTCCGCCCGCGCGGAGCCGCTCGGCCACCGCGGCGCGTGCGTACCGGATCCGCGTGATGGGCGCGAGTTCCACCACGGTCAGTCCCGGGGGTGTCTCGTCCCCGTCCGCGAGAACCAGCCGCCGCAGCGTCGTGGCGCTCGGCTCCGCCCCACCGATGCCCGAACGACGGATCCCGCGCCGCAGGCGCCGCATCGCCACGGCGTCCGCCCGGCCGATCGGTCCCGCGAGCAGGGTGAGGATCCGGTCCTCGTCGGTGAACTCGTCCCCCTCCGCGACCGAGCGCAGGAGCAGCAGCAGTGCCGCGACCACCGGGTCGTGCGCGGGCGGGAGCTCGGCCCCCGCGTCCACGACCGGCACCCCGGCGGCGTCCAGTGCGGCGAGCAGTGCATCGGCGACCCGCGGCAGGGAGCGGGTCACGACCGCCATCTCCGAGTAGTCCACCCCGTCCAGGACGTGCCGACGGCGCAGGAAGTCCGCGACCAGCGCGGCCTCCGCCGCCGCGGACCCCGCGACCGCGACCTGCACGGCCCCGCCCCGCCCGGGCGCTCCCGACGAACCGACGGCTCTGCCCGGCCCGACCCCGTGCTCCCGCGGCCGGTGCCGGGCCGAGCCCGGGAGCCGGGAGGCGACCCGCGCGGCGACCGCGGCCACCTCGGGCTGCATCCGATGCCCCACGGCGAGATCGACCGCGTGGCCGCCCTGGTCGATCACGGCCCGGGCCAGGCCGCCGTCCGCGCCGCGGAAGCGGAAGACCGACTGGTCCCCGTCCTCGGCCACCACCAGCACGTCCGCCCCACCGCCGATGGTCGCCACGAACTCGGCGGCCAGCGGATCGAGGTGATGCGCGTCATCAACCGCCACGAGGCGGCGGGAACGGAACAGATCACGCAGGTCCGGGTCCGCGGTCAGGGCGTCCAGCGCGGCACCCACCAGTTCGGCGGCGTTGAGCGCCTCGGGCACGTCGGACTCGCCCCCGCGCACGCCGGAGCGCAGCGCCATCTGCTCCTCGTGCCGACGGAAGAACCCGGCCGCGGCGACCCATGTGGGCCGGCCCGCGCTCCTGCCCAACCGTGCCAGTTCACGCGGCCCGATCCCCCGCTCCAGCGAACGCAGCAGCAGGTCGCGGAGCTCGCGCGCGAACCCTACCGTGGACAGTGCCGGACGGATCTGTTCGGGCCAGTGCGGCGCACCGTCCGCCAGCTCCCCGAGCAGGGTCTCGCGGATCACAGCGTCGTGCTCCGCGCCCGTGCGCAGCCGCGGCGGCGGGGCGTCCACCCGCGCCGCGGCCAGGCGCACGACCGCGTGGGCGAGCGAGTGCACCGTCCGAACCGGGGTGTCCGTGCCCACGACGAGCCCCGGCGGCAGCCCGCGGGTGGTCTCCTCGAGCAGGTCGGACGCCGCGCGCGCGGAACCGGCGAGGACGAGCACGCCGTCCAGCCCCACGCCCGCGAGGACCGCCTCACGCAGCATGTCGACGATCAGCGAGGTCTTGCCGCTCCCCGGCCCGCCGCGCACGACCCACCGCTCCTGCCTCCGCTGCGGAACCGACCAGTCACGACCGACGAGCTCCGCCACCTCCGCTGGCCACGAGCGCGCTCCGCCCACGGCACGGCTCGACCGGTCGGGGGCGCCGGGCGCGTCAGAAGCAGTGGTCGCGTCAGTGGCGGTGGAGGCGGTCTCTGTCACGGCTCGATGAGACCACACGCCTACGACATCCCCCCGCCCCGCATCCGTAACCCCCGACGTCTGCGCCGCGGTCCCGGCCCCGCCGCGCACGACGGCGGGTCAGCGCAGCGTGTCCTCGAGCATGACCGGGCGGCAGGCGGTGCGCGCGACCACGGTCATGACGGCCAGCACGGCCGTGAGGAATCCGAGTCCCGCGGCGAGGCCGGGGCCGTCGAGCAACATCCCGAACACGATCGGGCCCAGGCACGCGGCGGTGTAGCCGACGCCCTGGGAGAAGCCGGACAGCGCCGCCGAGCCGGCCTGGGTACGGGTGCGCAGGTTGATGAGTGTCAGGCACAGCGGGAAGGTGCTGGGGCCCACGCCGAGCAGGCAGATCCACAGCCACGGCGCGACGCCGGGCGCCCAGAGCAGGCCTGCGAAGCCGGCCAGGTAGGCCACGACGGAGACGACGACGACGGCGTACGGATCCTCGAAGCGACCCGCCACCCAGGGCACGACCAACGCGGCTATGAGGCCGATGGCCGAGTACACGGCCAGCGCGAGACCCCCCTCGGCACGCGACATCCCGATGGATTCGGCCACCGCGGGAAGCCAGGTGAAGAACGCGTACGTGCTCAACGAGTTGGTGCCGAAGAACAGAGCCAGGGCCACGCCGACCGGCGAGCGCCACGGACGGATCCGCTGCGGCTGCCCGGTGGGGCCGGCGGCGGACGCCGTAGGGCCGCCGGTGGGCGTTCCGGGCCGCAGGATCTCGATCATCCAGGGGATCGCGGCGACGACGGCGAGGACCGCCCACCACCCGATCGAGACCCGCCAGCCGGCGGCCTCCTCCACCGGCACCGCCACGAGTGCGGGCACGACGGTCCCGAGCTGCAGGCCGGTGATGTAGGCCATGCTCACGGCGGCCACGTGCCGCGGGAAGTACTTCTTGACCAGGGGCGGGGCCACCACGTTGCCGATCCCCATGCCGGCCAGGGCGATGATCGAACCCGCGCCCATCACCCAGGGGTCGTGGGCGACCGCACGCACCAGCTGGCCGATGGCGGCCGCGGCCATGGCGAGAACGGTCATGGCCTCGAGGCCCATGCGACGCAGGGCCACCGGGGTGAGCACGCCCCAGACCGCGAACATCGCGGTGGGGATCATCCCGAGCAGGCCCATGCCGGCGGCGCCGAGACCGATCTCGGCGTCGATCACCCCGAGAAGCGGGCTCAGGGAGGTGACGGCGGTGCGGAGGTTGAGTGAGACGAGGACGACCCCGACGAGGGCCACGACAGGGACGGCCACCGCGCGGGACCGACTGTTCGCTCGACGCGGACCAGTCGGCATCAGGCGGCGTCACCGACGAACTCGCCGACCTGACGGGCCATCGCCTGCAGGCCGTCCATGGCCGCCGGTCGCGAGCCCGGGTGCAGCGCGTGCACCGCCAGCCGGAACACCGCTGCCCGGAGCACCATCTGCGGCCACTCCTCGAGGTGACCCCACCGCAGGAGGACGCCGGAGTCGACGGTCCCCCAAGACAGGTGGTCCACCGCGACGAGCGCGGCGGACCACGAGGCGGGCCGGACGTACGGCACGACGTCGGTCAGTGCGGGCTCCGCGGAGGCGTCGAACAGCAGCCCGCGGGCGAGGTCCCCGTGCACCAGCCCGGGGGTGGCCACCTCGACGGGTCGGCGGTGCCGGATGAGCCCCTTGGCCCCGAGCAGGGCGGCGGCGCGATGAGTGGCGAACGGTGTGCCGCGGTCCTCCATGCCGGGGGCGAGATCCCGCTCCGGGTCGCCGTCCCACGCCGCGGCCTCGGCGACACCGAACAGGTCGGTCTCGACCCACGGCCTGGTCGACGGACGACGCACCACCCTGGGGCGTTCGACCTCGCTCAGCGCGGCGTTGATGCGGACCGACCACGCGATGGTCTCGTCGGCCCGGGCCTCCGGACGACCGGAGACCGCCCGGTCCGCGCGCCACCCGCTGACGACGTGCCGCCCGTCGGTCGAGCGCACCGGCAGGGCCACGCGCAGGCCGGTCACCTCGAGGTTCTCGCGTATGCGGGCCGCCCAGTTGGCCAGCGCGGTGTCCGCGACCGGACGCAACACCACCGGTCCGCCCGGCGCCGAGACGAGCCAGCCGGTCCCCGATCCGGCCACGACGGGGACGGCGCTGCCGTCCGTCGCACCGAATGCGGCCCGTACGTGCGCGGGCAGGCTCTCGTCGTTCACGTCGACCACGGTACCCACCTCCTCCGTCAGTACCCGGGCAGGGACGGGTCGACGTCGCGCGTCCACGCGTCGATACCGCCCTCGAGGGACCGGACCCCCGCGAACCCCGCGGCCGCCAGCGTGGCCGCCGCGCGCGCGGACCGCATCCCCGACTTGCAGTAGATGACCAGCGGTCCCTGCGCGGCGGCCCGGCCGAGCAGCCCGGTCGGGTCGGCCGCGTCCTCGGCCACCGTGTCGAGCGGCACCCACACCGAGGGGTCGATCCGCGCGATCGAGCGTTCGCCGGCCCCCCGCACGTCGACCAGGACCGGGGCCACCGCTCCGGGTCGGCCGGCCAGCTCGGACCCGAGGTCGACGGCCGTCACGGTCGGGACCTCGGCGAGCTCCGGCGACCGCACCTCACACGAGGCGTCATCGGAGCCGTCGGGCAGCTCGGTCACCGGCTCCCGCGAGGGATCCGGTCGGATCTTCACCGTGCGGTTGGTCGCCTCGAGCAGGTCCAGCAGCACCAGGCGGCCCAGCAGCGGGCGACCGGCGCCGGTGATGAGTTTGACGGCCTCCATCGCCATCATCGACCCCACGGTCCCGGGCAGCGCGCCGATGACCCCGGCCTCCGCACAACTGGGTACCGAGCCGGGCGGCGGCGGCGAGGGGTAGAGATCACGCAGCGACACCGGTTCGGCGGGCGCCGGCGGACGCGACCAGAACACCGCCAGTTGCGCGCGGAAGCGATCGATGGTCCCCCAGATCAACGGGATACCGGCGACCTCGCAGGCATCCGAGACGAGGTACCGGGTCGCGAAGTTGTCGCTGCCGTCCACCACCAGGTGGTGGCCCTCCAGCAGCGCCATGATGTTCAACGCGTCGAGACGGGTGTGCAGGGCGTCGACGCGGACCCCGGGCGCCAGCCCGGCCAGCCGCTCCCGGGCCGACTCGACCTTGGGCTGGCCCACGGCCGCCACGGAGTGGATCACCTGCCGGTGGAGGTTGCCGAGATCGACCTCGTCGTCGTCGACGACCGTGATCCTCCCGACGCCCGCGGCGGCGAGGTACAACAGCACCGGCGCGCCCAGGCCGCCCGCACCGACCACGAACACTGAGGCGCCGCGCAGGCGGCGCTGCCCCTCGTCACCGATCGCGCCCAACAGCAGGTGGCGCGAGTACAGCGCCCGCTCGTCCGCGCTGAGTTCGGCGACCGGCCGCACCAACGGCGGCAGCCCCTGCTCGGCGGCTTCCCCCGTGGTCCCACCTGCGGCGTCCATCGCTCCACCTCTGCTCGTCCGGTCCGGTACTGAAGCCTGCCATGATCGACATCACGCGGCCGGGACACCGTCCGGGAAGGGCCAGGCGTTGTAGCGGCAGGTGTCGTCGTTGTCCGGCACCACGCCCTCCGGGTCCAGACGGTGGATCTCGCTGTTGTTCACGCCGAACGTCTGCTGCATCATCACCGGCGCCAGGACGCCGTCCGCCGGGCACGGCTCGTGCGCCGGGAACCCGATCGCGTGCCCGACCTCGTGGTTGACCAAATACTGCCGGTACGAACCGATGTCGCCCTGGAACGAGCGCGCGCCCCGCACCCAGCGGGCGAGATTGAGGTACACGCGACCGGTGGTCGAGTTGTAGCAGCTGGACTCGAGCTCGATGTCGTACCCGCAGCTCTCGCGGACCGTCATGGGGCTGGCGAGTGTGACCCGGAACGACGGCTCGGCGTCCGAGACCCGCTGGAACGCCACCGCCCCGTCCGCCGTCCAGCTCTTGGGGTTGGCCAGGGTGGCGTCGACCATCCGCGCCACCGAGTCGTCGCCGCCGAACTCCACGGTGTCGATGCCGTTCTCGACCTCGACCGAGTAGGAGAACAGCTCCGCGGTGGGGCGCCCCACCACGTCGGTTCCGCCCGGCAAGATCCGGAAACCGCCGGTGCCGGCGTCGACGAACGGGCCCCCCTCGGGCAGGTCGCCGCTCGGCGGGATCTCGCCGGGCAGGGGCACGCCGATGATCTCGGTGCTCTCCTCGGTCGCGGCCGGGGTCCCGTCGTCCGACGGGCGCGAGGACACCACGGCATCGGCGATCACGAGCGCGGTGAGCACCACCAGGACCGGGATCGCGTAGGCGCGCCAGCCCCAGGTGG
This sequence comes from Dietzia aurantiaca, assembly GCF_021033825.1. GTDB lineage: Bacteria > Actinomycetota > Actinomycetes > Mycobacteriales > Mycobacteriaceae > Dietzia > Dietzia aurantiaca. Next base: position 60,588 of record NZ_JAIFXZ010000009.1, on the reverse strand, counting down.
ACAGGAAGCGCCCCAGCGCGGACTGGCGGCGCAGGTGGTCCCGGGAGCCCGGGACGGAACGACGGCGACCCGGGGTGGACTCCTCCGGATCCCAGGGCGCACGCAGCGGCTCGCCGTGCGGCGGGTAGTACGGCGCACGGTCGGTTCCGCGCGCCCCGGGATCAGAGATCCCCTCGCCCGTACCCGGGCGACGCCCGTCGCTCATCCGTTCACCCCTCGCGTCCCGTTCGATTCAAGGCCTCCACGATCCCACACGTCCGACGACCGCCTCATCCGGCACACTGCCGATGCGGGTATTGTCCGTCTGGCCCGGACGCCTGTCGACTTCCGACCGGGCGGAGTAGGAGCCACAAGATGACCAGCCCGGACGGACCGTTTCCCACGGGAACGGCGCGCGCCAGGGCGGCCCGGCTCCCCCGCAGCGCCCGCCGACGCCAGCTCATCGACACCGCCGGCGTGGTGTTCGTGGACCAGGGTTTCCACGCCGCCGGGATGGACGACATCGCGGTCCTGGCCGGGGTCTCCAAGCCGGTCCTCTACCAGCACTTCGACTCCAAACGGGACCTGTATCTCGAGGTCCTGCGACACCACGTCGACCAGCTGCTCGCCAGGATCCGCGCGGCGCTCGACTCGACCTCCGACAACCGCCGCCGCGTCGAGGCGGCGGTCGACACGTTCTTCGCCTATGCCGACACCGACACCCGTGGATTCCGGCTCGTGTTCGCCTCCGAGCCGGGCGACGAGACCGTGCGCCGGGAACTGGAACGGGCCACCGAGGGCTGCACCGACGCCGTCCACGACCTCGTGCGGGGGGACTCCGGTCTCGACGCGCACCGCTCGCGGCTGCTGGCCGTGGGACTGGTCGGCGCGAGCCGCGTCAGCGCAGGGCACTGGCTGGACGCCGGGCGGCCCATTCCCCGCGCGGATGCGGTGGCCATGACCGTCGCCCTCTGCTGGGGCGGGTTGTCCAAGATCCCGCGGCAGAACGGCGAACGCCCGGGCCCCTGAGGACCCGGGCGAACCACACACCGGAGGTACCGGCGTCGCTCACGCCGACGCTCCCCGTCCCGTCAGGACAGGAAGCCCACCGGACGCCTGGCCGACTCGCCGATCTCGACGTACGCCACGCGATCGGTGGACACCAGGTAGCGGCGCCCCTTCTCGTCCTCGAGCTCGAGGACGGCCTTGGCCTCGGCGGTGAGGGCTGCCTCGACGCGGCTATGCACGTCCTCGGGCGTCATCCCGGTCTTGAACACGAGCTCACGATTACTGTCGGCGATGCCGATCTTGACCTCCACGGTGCCTGCCCTTCTCATCGTCGGCGCATGCCACGCCGTCCTCGGTGATACTCGTGGTCAAGGCTAGCCCGATCCCGGGGTTCGGCGGCGGGACGGGATAGGATGTGTGGACGTGGATCACACCCGGGTCCGGGCCCTACAGTCGCCCGCGATCGCCTGATCCCCGTGGAAATGTGCGCGCCCCGCTCGCGAGGCCGACCTGCTCGGCCCGACTCACTCCAAGCGCGCGAGACGAGAAAGGCACCGCCCTGTCCACCACAGATGTCACCACCACCGAGGTCGACGGCATGGCCACGACGACCGCCGTCGTCGACGCCCCGTCCACCGACTCCTCCCCCAGCTTCGCCGAGCTCGGCGTCCGGGAGGAGATCGTCACCGCGCTCGGCGAGCGCGGGATCACCCACACTTTCGCCATCCAGGAACTCACCCTCCCGCTGGCGCTCGGGGGCTCCGATCTCATCGGTCAGGCCCGCACCGGCATGGGCAAGACCTACGGCTTCGGCGTCCCGCTCCTGCACCGCATCTCCACCGGTGAGGCCACCCGTCCACTCGACGGGACGCCCCGCGCGCTGGTGATCGTCCCCACCCGCGAGCTGTGCATCCAGGTCACGCAGGACCTCAAGATCGCCGCCACCGGCCTGACCGCCCCGACCGACTCGGGCACCCGCCCGCTCAAGGTGCTCTCGATCTACGGCGGCACCCCGTACGAGCAGCAGATCGAGGCACTGGACAAGGGCGTCGACGTGGTGGTGGGAACCCCCGGCCGCCTGCTCGACCTGGCCAACCAGTCCAAGCTCGTCCTGGGCAAGGTCGAGGTCCTGGTGCTCGACGAGGCCGACGAGATGCTCGACCTCGGCTTCCTGCCGGACATCGAGAAGATCCTGCGCTCGGTGCCCGAGAAGCGTCAGACCATGCTGTTCTCCGCCACCATGCCGGGGCCGATCATCACGCTGGCCCGCACGTTCCTCACCAAGCCCACGCACATCCGGGCCGAGGCGGCGGACTCGGGCGCCACGCACGAGAACACCACGCAGCACGTGTACCGCGCCCACTCGATGGACAAGCCAGAGGTGGTGGCCCGCATCCTGCAGGCCGACGGCCGCGGCGCCACCATGATCTTCTGCCGCACCAAGCGCACCGCCCAGAAGCTCGCCGACGATCTGGCGGAGCGCGGTTTCAAGGTCGGCGCCATCCACGGCGACCTCGGCCAGGGCGCCCGCGAGAAGTCACTCAAGGCGTTCCGCTCCGGTGACGTGGACGTGCTCGTGGCCACCGACGTCGCGGCCCGCGGCATCGACGTGGACGACGTCACGCACGTCATCAACTACCAGTGCCCGGAGGACGAGAAGACCTACGTCCACCGGATCGGCCGGACCGGCCGCGCCGGCCGCAAGGGCGTCGCGATCACCCTCGTCGACTGGGACGACCTGCCCCGCTGGGGCCTGATCGACAAGGCGCTCGGGCTGGACTTCGGCGAGCCCGCCGAGACCTACTCCACCTCGGCGCACCTGCGCGCCGACCTCGGCATCCCGGAGAGCGCGGGTGGCCGCATCGGCGCCCCGACGGGCACCGGCTCCGGCCGTCGCCGCGACGACCAGAGCCAGCGTGGCACCACCGGGGGCGGCGCGGGCGGCGACTCCGGGTCGCAGCCGCGCCGCCGGCGTACCCGGGGAGGGCCCTCCGGCGAGAACGGCACCCCGGGCCGGACCCGGGACCACGACTCGCCCCCCGCCAGCGACTCGGGGGCCGGGCCCGACTCATCGGACCCCGGCACCTCGTCCGGTGAGGGAAGCTCCCCGCGGCGGCGTCGGCGGCGTCGTCGTCCTTCTTCCGGCGGTCAGGGTGGCGCCGGCGACCAGGCGAGCCAGGGCTGAGCTCCGCACCACCCGCGGGGTCGGGATCGGACCGCGCCGACGCGGACGGCCCCGTCGCCCCGGACGATCCCACCCCCGCGGCGCGACGCCGCGTCCCCTCCGAGAGGCGGACTCGGCGTGACCTCGTCACCGCGGGGACCATCGCGCTAGTCATGGCGGTGACCGCCGGCCTCATCCTGGTCAACGGCTCGGCGACCCGGTCCGAATTCGCCCCCGCCGACGTCGAGCAGCCCGTCTACGGTCCGGCCACCGCGACCCCGTCCACCCTCGAGCCGCTCTGGTCCCACGGCTCCGCGGGCACGGGCGCCCCGCTCACCACCAAGGGCAACCTCGTCACCGTCAGCCCCGACGGCACGCTCGTGGGCCGCGACGCCGGCTCGGGCGAGCAGCGCTGGTCCTACTCACACGTCGGCCATTTCTGCGCGGCCACCTTCTACTCCGACGTGCTCGTCGCGGCCTTCGACGGGGCGGCCGGCTGCAGCGACGTCACCTCACTGGACCCGACAGCCCAGCACTACGCCGGCACCCGCCAGAGCGCCTTCCCGGACACCATGGAGCTGACCAGCACCTGGCGGCACGCGCTCGCGATGAGCCCCGAGCGCCTGGAGATCTGGCGTGACGACCTGGTCCGCACGATCGAGTACGGGGCCGTGGACGCGCCGCAGGAGGCGGGCATGCAGCCCCGTAGCGGATGCACTCTCGGCTCGGCCGCCCTCACCGACCAACGCTTCGTCGTGGCGGAGCGCTGCCCCGATGACGATTCCGCGCGCCTGACGCTGTCCGAGACAGTGCCGGAGGACAACCGGAAGCCGGAGGACATCGCCTCCGATGTGACCGGGGCGGACGAGCTGTGGGTGCTCGGCACGACCGACGACGGTGCGCTGGGGCTGACACGCCGCGGCGACGACTGGGCGGTCGAATGGTTCACCTCACCGACGGACTACTCCCCCGTGTTGGCTCTTCCCGGCGAGCCCGGGCGTCTGCCCTCCCCTTCCGCGGTGGCGGGCGACGACAAGCAGCTCCGCTGGTTCGACGGCGCCGCCACGCACGTCTTCGACCTGGGCACCGGCGCGTACGTGTGGACGGCGCTCGAGACCACGGGGCCCGGTCTGACGGGCGGGTGGTCGCCGGACCCGGAGGATCGCACGGCGCGCGACTGGGTGCTGGTCCCGCGGGCGGGCGGGTTCCTGGCCGTCGACCACGGCTCCGGGGTGGAGATCCGGCGACTGGACGCCTCGCCCGCCGACGACGGCGGTGACGGCGGCGGTGATGACCACGGGGCCGGCGCAGCCCTCCAGAACGACGACGACGAGGCCGACATCACCGGCCTGTCACAGATCGGCGACATTCTCTACGAGCGCCGCTCGGGCGAGATCCACGCCTACAAGATGCACGCCTGAGGGCTGCCCACACGGCTCCGGGATCAGGCCGCGTACCACTCGACGGCCTCGCGCCGCAGCAGGGACGCCAGCGCGACCGCACACGACACCGCCAGGGCGATGGCACCGGCGTACAGGACGAGTCCCACCTCGCCGAAGATCGCCGACCCGGTGGCTCCGAACACGCTCGACCCCACCGCGACCAGGATCAGCAGCTCGGCGATCAGCACCAGGCCGCGGCCCCAGCGACGACCTGTCAGGAGGCCGATCCCGGCGGCCATGAGACCGCCCCCGAGGATCACGAACCAACCGGCGGTCGCGTAGCCACTGATCACCACGGTCTCCTCGCGGTGGCCGCCGATCGCGCGCACGATCAACGCGAGCGCCGTCACCAGCCCGATGAGCCCCTGGGCCGAGGAGATCCAGCCGGCGAGTCGGACCGGGGCCGGGATCGCGGTTCGCGGATCGGCCGGGTGGCCGTGGTTATCAGGTCGCCTGGTGTTCACCACCCAAGACTAGGCCGCCGCGGTTCGGGGAGGGCGTACCGGCCGGTCGGAGTGCGATCCGTAACACCGATTACGTGCTCTGTGGTGCGCTTTCTGCGTGATTTGACAAACCGCGTGACCTTTACCACATCGCCGCCGAAGAGGGTTGACTTGTCCGCAAATCGTGGGACGATCATTCGTAACAGCGCAGACACACCGTGTTTGCCTTGCCTTAACCGGGAGCCTCTCCGAAACGGAGTGAGCCCGCGGAGCGGGTACATCCCCACCACCCCGCCGGGTGTCGACATCACGCTCGTCTATCCGTAGATCGTACCGGTCTGCGCGTCGACGACGGTGGTTTCGTGCTGCCCGGCGCATCCGACCACGGTCTCACACAACAAGGAGTTCCCCATGGATTGGCGCCACAAGGCCATCTGCCGCGACGAGGATCCCGAGCTGTTCTTCCCCGTCGGCAATTCCGGTCCCGCCCTCGCCCAGATCGCCGAGGCGAAGATCGTCTGTAACCGCTGCCCCGTGACCGCGGAGTGCCTCTCCTGGGCCCTCGAGTCCGGCCAGGACGCCGGCGTCTGGGGTGGCATGAGCGAGGACGAGCGTCGCGCACTCAAGCGTCGCCGCGCCCGCACCCGCACCACCGTCTGATCCACAGACAGGCAGACAGACAGACACAGAAGGCCGGTTCTCCTCCTCCGGGAAGGGGAACCGGCCTTCAGTCGTCTCCGATCACCGGGCCCGCCAGCACGCGCACGCGGCACGGCGGCAGCCCACCGACCGGGTCAGTCGATCACGCGGGTCAGTCGATCACGGCGATGAGGTCGCCGGCCTGGATGACGTCACCCGGGGCCACGGCCACCTCGGTCACGGTGCCGGAGGTCTCACACAGCACCGGGATCTCCATCTTCATCGACTCGAGGAGGACGATCGTGTCGCCTTCGGACACCTCGGCACCGACGGCCGCGACGACCTCCATGACGCCTGCGACCATCTCGGCACGGACCTGTTCAGCCATAAGATTGCTTCCTCTGCTTCTTCCACGACGGCCCCCGGACAACTCCAATGCAACCACACGGGCCCGGACGTGGGAGACTTGGACGCACAGAACGAAAGGAGCTGACCATGAGCAAGCGTGGCCGCAAGAGGCGGGATCGCCGCAAGAAGAACGCCAACCACGGCAAGCGTCCCAACAGCTGAGTTCGGACTACTGACCGCATGAGGGGCGGGCACCTGATCGGTGCCCGCCCCTCATGGCATTTCTCGAGCCGCTGTCAGCGAAGGTCCCGGCGCTCCACCGTGGTGCGACGGTGGACCACTGTCGTTCCGTCCGCGTCGGTCGTGGTGACGGTCGTCCGGCGGATCTCCACCATCAGTCGCTCGCGCAGACCGCTGGGCGCCTTCTCACAGCACGACCGTGACAGCTTGGCCTTGAGCCGGCGCTCGGAGAGGAACTTCTCGCGGCAGTCGGGGCAGCCGGCCAGGTGGTGTTCCAGGCGGGACCTGCAGGCGTCGTCGCACTCCAGGTCCACCAGGAGGGACAGGTCCCGCAGGGCCGCTCCGCAGTCGATCTCGTCGAGGCGGGGATCGTGTTCCTTCATCAGTTCTCCCCCTCCTGGCGATCGCGTCCGTAACCACGGTCGGCCGCGACGTCGCGCAGCAGCTCGCGGAGCTGCTTTCGGCCGCGGTGCAGGCGCGACATCACGGTCCCCAGCGGGGTGTCCATGATCTCGGCGATCTCCTTGTAGGGCAGATCCATGACGTCGGCGTAGTACACCGCCATCCGGAACTCCTCCGGCAACTCGGCCAGCGCCGCCCGGATCTCGTCATCCGGCAGCAACTCCATCGCTTCGACCTCGGCGGACCGCAGGCCCGTCGAGGTGTGCTCGGCCGCCGCCGCCAGCTGCCAGTCCGTGATCTCGTCCGTCGGGTACTGCGCCGGCTGACGCTGCCGCTTGCGGTAATGGTTGATGTACGCGTTGGTGAGGATGCGGTGCATCCACGCGCGGAAGTTCGTCCCCTGCTTGAACGAGTGGAATCCTGCGAAGGCCTTCGCGTAGGCCTCCTGCACCAGGTCCTCGGCATCCGCCGGGTTCCGGGTCATCCGCAGCGCGGCACCGTAGAGCTGATCGAGCAGCGGCATCGCCAACTCCTCGAACTGCTCCGCACGCTGGTCTGCCTCGTCGGGCTGCAACTCGGTCGGCAACCGGAACTCCTCACCTGTTGGTCTCCCGGAGTCTAGTCGCACGCCCGGGGCGTCGAGGACCGCGGTCCGCATCGCACCCTCCTTCCCGATCCCGGGTGCCACCCCCGGGCTCTCGATCTAGATCAACGCCACCCCGCCACCCGGTATTCCGCACCGTCCGCGCACTAGTGTCGACGCGTGGCCAGGAACAGAGGACGAGACGGTGCTGCCGCGACCCCCGCGATCGCGACACTGAGCGCAGCCGGGGTCGAGCACACCGTGCACACGTACGAGGCGACCGGCAGCGACTACGGCGACGAGGCGGCCCGCGTGATGGGCGAGCGCCTCGGCGTGGAGGCGAGTCGGATCTTCAAGACCCTCGTGCTGGCGACAGCCCGCCCGCCCGCCGGGTCACGGCTGTCGCTGGCGGTGGCGATCCTGCCCGTGACGTCCTCGCTCGATCTGAAGGCCGCGGCCGCCGCGCTCGGGTGCGGCAAGGTCACCCTCGCGCCGGTCGATGTGGCGGAGAAGACCACCGGCTACGTGGTGGGCGGGGTGTCCCCGCTCGGCCAGAAGCGCGCTCTGGCCACCGTGGTGGACTCCTCCGCCCTCGAGCACCCGACCGTCCTGTGCAGCGCGGGTCGCCGCGGCTGGGAGATCGAACTGGCCGGAGCCGACCTGGTGGCACTCACCGACGCGGTCACCGCGCCCGTGACGGCGGTCCGCACCGGATAGCGCCGACGCCGCGCCCGGTCAGCGCCGCCTTCGACGACCCCGCGGGTCAGAAGAGCATGCCCTCGTCCGGGTCGACGCGCCGCACCAACTCGGGGCCGTCGTTACGGACGCCTGATACCGCCCGCGAGACGGGACGGATCTCCACCGCGTCCGCCCACTGCGCCAGGTCATAGCCAGCGCCGTCCACCAGCGCCCGCGGATCGCCGATCACGCCCGGGTCCAGCCAGTCCGCCAGGATGTCCGGGGACACGACCAGCGGCATCCGCTCGTGCATCTGCCGCAGCGGACCCACCGCCTCGGTTGTCAGGATCGTGCACGACAGCTGGGTGACGGACTCGTCATCAGGATCCCGCCGGGTCTCCCACAGCCCCGCCATGAGCAACCCCCGGTCACCGGGCATGCTCATGTGGAACGGCTGTCTGGGCCCCGCCTTGCCACCGGGGGTTGCGGGTCCGCCCGGCACCCACTCGTACCAGCCGTCCATCGGGATGACGCAGTGCCGGCGTCTCACCGCCGCCCGGAACGCGGGCTTCTCGAACGCCGTTTCCACCCGCGCGTTGAACAGGTTGGGCAGCTTCTGCGAGTCACGCGCCCACGACGGGACCAGCCCCCAGCGCATCGCCCGCATCACCCGCGTCGGCGCCGCGGCGTCAGCCCCACCTACAGCCCCGGCCGCGGCACCGGCCCGCCCCTCCTCGTAGCGCTCGCGCGGGGTGTCCAGCGCGAGCACGGCGATCGTCGTGGTGGGGGCGATGTTGAACCGCGGTGCGAGCGGACCCTCGGCCGGCGCCAACCCGGGCGGTGGCGCCGAGGCCTCGTCGACGGCGTCCAGCTCCACCGCGAGCCGAGCCGGGTCGGAGGAGAGCGAGAAGCGTCCACACATACCGGACATCCTCGCACCCGGATCGGCCGGAGAACGAGATGATGGGCGACAATGGCCAGGTGAGTCATTGGAATGCCCCTGTCGCCGCCGCGCCCGTCGATGCCGACGTCGCGATCCCCGGATCCAAGTCGCTGACCAACCGCGCGCTCGTGCTCGCAGCCCTGGCCGACGGCCCCTCCCGGCTGACCGGCACGCTGCGCAGCCGGGACACCGACCTGATGATCGCCGCGCTGCAGGCACTGGGCACCCGGATCGAGGGCCCGGACCGCCCGCTCGCGGCCGGCGACACCGAGTTGGTGATCACGCCGGGCGAGCTGCGGGGCGCCCACGTCGACTGCGGTCTGGCCGGGACGGTCATGCGCTTCGTCCCGCCGGTGGCCGCACTGGCGACCGGCTCCTCCACCTTCGACGGCGACCCGGCCGCCCGGGTGCGCCCGCAGGCCACCGTGCTCGACGCGCTGCGCGCGCTCGGCGCGGACATCGAGGGCGACACCCTCCCGTTCACCGTCACCGGCGCGGGGACGCTGAAGGGCGGGCGGGTCGAGATGGACGCCTCCGCCTCCTCCCAGTTCGTCTCCGGCGTCCTGCTGTCGGCAGCACGCTTCGACGAGGGCGTCGAGCTGGTCCACACCGCCGCCTCCCCCGTGCCGTCGGGTCCGCACATCGAGATGACGCTGGAGATGCTCCGCGAGTCGGGGGTCGCCGTCGAGCAGCCCACCCCGTCCTCGTGGCGGGTCGCCCCGGGCCCGATCCTCGCGGTCGACCGTGTGGTAGAGCCGGACCTGTCGAACGCCACCCCGTTCCTGGCCGCCGCCGCGGTGACGGGCGGCACCGTCCGCGTCCCCCATTGGCCGACCACCACGACCCAGCCCGGCGATGCCATCCGCGGCATCCTGCAGGCCATGGGCGCGACCGTCACTATCGAGAACGCGGACGACGGCTCCGGAGAGAGCGCCGACGGGGCCGGGCGCGGCACCCTCGTCGTCGTCGGACCCGAACGCCTTTCCCCGGTCGAGATGGACCTGTCCGCCATCGGTGAGCTCACCCCCACCGTCGCCGCGCTCTGCGCGCTCGCCGACGGCCCCTCCCGCCTGACCGGGATCGCCCACCTGCGCGGCCACGAGACCGACCGCCTGGCGGCCCTGGCCGCCGAGCTCGGCGCCGTGGGCTGCGGGGTCACAGAACTGGCCGACGGCCTCGTGATCACGCCCGCCCCCCTGCGCGGCGCCCCGTGGCGCGCCTACGCCGACCACCGCATGGCCACCGCCGGCGCGATCATCGGCCTGGTCACCGCCGGTGTCGAGGTGGACGACATCGACTCCACCTCCAAAACCATGCCCGGCTTCACGCGAATGTGGTCCGACATGCTCGCCGGGCGGGGCTGACGCGCCGCCATGGCGGGCCGACGGGGCACCAGCGGCGCACGCGGATGGGACGAGTCCGACGTCCGGATCCGGCCCGGAAAGGGCTCACGGCCGCGCACCAAGCTGCGCCCGAGCCACGACGACGCGGCCGCCGCGATGGTCGTCAGCGTCGACCGCGGACGGTGGGGGTGCGTGCTGCTCGACGACGGGCCCACCCACGCCGCCGGCACGCGCGTGGTGACGATGCGCGCCCGCGAGCTCGGGCGCACACCGATCGTCGTGGGTGATCACGTGGGCGTGGTCGGGGACCTGACCGGCGCGCGCGACACCCTGGCACGGATCGTGCGGGTGGAGGAACGTTCCACGGTGCTACGCCGCACCGCCGACGACTCCGACCCGTACGAGCGGGTGGTGGTGGCCAACGCCGAGCGTCTGCTCATCGTGGTGGCCGTGGCCGATCCGCCGCCGCGCGCCGGCTTCGTCGCCCGCGCGCTGGTCGCCGCCTACACCGGCGGGTTGACGCCGGTGCTGTGCCTGACGAAGGGCGACCTCGACGATCCGTCGGTGTTCGCCGCGGAGTTCACCGCGCTCGACGTCCCGGTGTTGATGGTGGGGGTCGACGACGACCTCGCCGAGCTCCACGAGACCATCGACGGCCGGATCTCGGCACTGATCGGCCATTCGGGCGTCGGCAAGTCGACCCTGGTCAACCGCCTGGTCCCCGACGCCGGCCGGGCCACCGGCGTGGTCTCCGGGGTCGGCAAGGGTCGGCACACATCCACCCAGTCGGTGGCGCTCGAGTTGGGCGCGGGCGGCTGGGTGGTGGACACCCCCGGGATCCGCAGCTTCGGACTCGCGCACGTCTCCCCGGACGACGTGGTTGCCGCCTTCTCGGACCTGCACGAGATCGCCGAGGACTGCCCACGCGGCTGCACCCACCAGGGGCCGCCCGCCGATCCCGAGTGCGCGTTCGACGCGATCGAGGACCCGGCCACGCACCGGCGCGCGCTGGCCGTCCGCGAGCTGCTCGGCGCGCTGCAGTCCAACGACCCGTGGGAGCTGGGGCAGGACAGAAATGATCCGGCCTGAGCCGGCGACCGCCGTCAGAGGTTGAGTTCCACGTCCCCCAGCGCGACCGACACGCAGGTCTGGATGCGCTCTCCGGGGCCGTGATCGGTGCCGTTGCGCAGGTCGCGGACATGGCCGTCCTCCAGCGGGACCACGCACGTCTGGCAGATGCCCATCCGGCAACCGAACGGCATCTGCACGCCCACGCTCTCGCCGCCCTCGAGGATCGTGGTGGCGCCGTCCAACTCGACGGTCTTGCCGGTCGAGCCGTAGGTGACCGTGCCGCCCGAGGCGCCGGCGTCGCGGTTGACGGTGAACCGCTCGACGTACAGGTCCTCGCGGCCGGACGCACCGAAGTGCTCGTCCAGCTCGTCCAGCATCGCCGACGGGCCACAGGCCCAGGTCGGCCGCTCCGACCAGTCCGGGACCAGCTCCGACATCTGCGCGGCGTTGATGCGCCCCTCCTCCGCCGTCACCCGCAGGTGCAGGGTGTAACCGGGCTGGGTGCGTTCGAGGGCGAGCAGCTCGTCGTAGAACAGGGCGTCCTCGCGGGTACGGACCGAGTGCACGTGCACCACGTCCGGGAACCGCTCCTGACCGGAGCGGCGGTCCATCGACCGGAGCATGCCCATCACCGGGGTGACGCCCGAGCCGGCGCTGACGAACATGAGCTTGTCCGGCGTGGGCGAGGGCAGGTGGAAGTCGCCCGCCGGGGCCTGCAGGCGCACGATCGTGCCCGGCTCGACCGTGCCGACGATGTGGTTGCTCAGCAGGCCCTCGGGCATCGCCTTGACGGTCACCGAGTACTCGCCCCGCCCGCTGGTCGGCGCGGAGGTCAGCGAGTACGAACGCCAGGTCCACCGGCCGTCGACGAGCACGCCGATCCCCAGGTACTGACCCGGGCGGTAGGTGGGGGTGGCGCCCCAGCCCGGCTTGATCACGAGCGTCACCGCGTCGTCGGCCTCACGTCGCACTGCGACCACCTCGCCGCGCAGCTCGCGCGAGGACCACAGCGGGTAGACGAGCGACGAATAGTCGTCCACGCGCAGCGGGTGGGTGAGCCGGTTGAGGAACCGGTGCGCGGTGCGCGGTTCGGGGACCCTCGCGGCGGCTGCCCGCAGGATCCGGCCTAGTCCACTCTTCGACTCCGACACTGGTGCCTCCCTCGACGTCCGGCCGCCCGCTCGCCCGAGGGTCGGGTCGGCGTTGACGAACACCAACCTACGGTAGCGTAGGTTAGACCCGGACGGGAGACCACAGTGCTGTTCGCGACAGTCGGCTGGCCCTCGTCATCGGCCCTGTACAACCGTTGCACCGTGCTCAGAGGAGCGTCAACAGGAACGGCAACTCCGCCGCGTCGTACCAGGCCAGATCCACATCGAGCGCGTCTCCCACGGTGAGCTCCGCATCCTCGTCCCCGAGATCGGCACGATCCACGGCGTCGATCGCGTCCCTGACCAGGTCCACCGCCCCGGCGAGATCCACGTGCACCGCCGCGATGTCCGACGACTCCACGGTCCCGCCGCTGATCCGCACCACCGCGGTGTCCAGGTCCGGGCGCAGCGTGATCCGTTCGTCGGGCAGGTCCACGCTCACCACCACCCGTCGGTGCGGGTGGGTGCTGTGTGCGGCGCCGGAGTCGATCTCGCCTCCGAGCAGCCGAAGCGAGGCGCGGGCGGCCTCCAGGAACGCGACGTGCTCGATCTCCTCGAGATCGCCCTCCGCGTACGACTCGATGAGCGCCGGCGTGGCCGCGAACGCGGTGCCGCTACGCACCGGCATCTCCCCGTCGGCGAGCAGGGTCTCGAGCATCGGCAACGTGGCGGGTATGAACAAGCGCATGGTGGGGCCTTCCTCGAAGTGCTGGTGGCGGTCAGTCGGCGTCATCGGTCCGACCGGGACGGTCAGTGGGCGACGCCGTCCGGGTCGGCGGCGCCGCGCGGGTACCGATCAGGTGGCAATGCCGACGAGCTCCTCCAGCGCGCCGGAGATGAGCTCACCGATCTCCTCGACATCCGGGACGGCCTGACGATCGGAGGTGAATCCGCAGTACACGATGCCGGAGTAGCTGCTCATCGACACCGCCAGCGCCTTGTGCTCGAGCAGCGCCGGGATCGGGTAGACCTCGACGAGCTCCCCGTCGCCCCAGAACATCGTGTGTTGGGGCCCGGGCGCGTTAGTCACCACGAGGTCGTAGCTGTCCGACGGCAGCATGATCGCCGCGCGCGAGCCCAGCGCGTGCAGGGTCGGCGGCGCGAAGCCGGACAGCCGGGCCAGCGATTTGGCTCCGACGGCCTCGCGGGGATTGCGCTGGGTCGCCGTCTCGCGTGCGATCTGCGCCAGCCGCATACGCGGATTGGGCTCCCCCACCGGCATCGAGATGAGCGCCGAGGCGATCTCCGCGGAGGTCACGTCCCGGTGGTCCTCACCCGGGTCGCTCTCGGACGTCACCGCCATCGGGACTATCACCCGCAGGACGTCGGAGGTGATCAGCGGATGCCCGCACGACAGGATCCACGAACGCAGTGCCCCGCACAGCACGGCCAGCACCACGTCGTTGACCTTGCATCCGTGGGCCCGGGCGATCTCCCGGGCCGTGGACAGCGGGAACGACGCCAGGCCCACGCGGCTGCCCCGGGCGCGTTCGGTGCGGAACATCTCCGACAGCCCGCCCCCCGACCGCAGCACCGCAAAGCTCGCCGCTCCCGCCAGGCCCCGGGTCGTCCGCTCGATCGCGTGGACGAGCCGCGCGGAGCGGCGGACCAGCTCCAGCGGGTCGGAGACGATGGTCATGAGGGCGTCGAGCACGAGCACCCCGTCCCCGGGGGACGGCATGGGCGTCCACGTGGCGACCTCGTGCGCGTCCGCTGAGGCCTGGAACTCGGCGGTCAGCACCTGGGCCAGGTCCACGGCGTTGGGGCCACCGAGGAGCACGTGGTGGGTCTTGGTGAGGATGGCAAGCTTGCCGTCCTCCACGCCCTCGATGAGATAGAGCTCCCACAGCGGGCGGTCGGGTTCCAGCGGCCGGTCGACGAGTCGGGCCACCAGGTCGGCGAGCTGCCGCATCCCACCCGGGGCCGGCAGTGCGGAACGCCGCACATGAAAACTCAGGTCGAACTCCGGATCGTCCACCCAGACGGCTCTGGCGAGCCCGAACGGCACCTGTCGGATCCGCTGCCGGAACCGCGGCGCATCAGCCAGGCGGGCGTCGACGAACTCCATCACCCGATCGATGTCCCACGGCCGGTCCCTCGAGACCAGCGCCAGGGAGCACGAGTGACGGCTTCGAGAACGCGCGGCATCCCCGAGCAGCAGATCCGCGTCCGCCGTCGCCAGCCTGGTCGCCACGGGTCAGACCACCTCATCCAATCCCAGCAGCCCGCGGATCTCCACGGCCGCCCGGTCGAACACCTGGTAGAACACACCGATCATTCCGGTTTGCACGGCGCCGAGGACGTTCTCGATCGCATCGTCGACCATCACGCACTCACGCGGCTCCAACTCGAGCCGGCGTGCCGCCTCCAGGAACGCCTCGGACTCGGGCTTCTCGACACCGGTCACACCGCTGAGCACCACGTGCTCGATCCCGTACGCGCGGGCGTCCTCGCGGACCCGCTCCGCCCCCGGCCCTTCGGGCTCGTTGCTGAGAACAGCGAGCCGGACATCATTCTCCCTGGCACCTGTCAGGATGGACCGCCAGTTCTCGCGGTCCTCCTCCGTGCCGTCCAGCACCCCGAAGTAGTCGACAATCAGTCCTCGCATGAGAACAGCCTAGGCAACGCGGGGCCATGACGCAGTAAGCGAGGTGGAACCACGCGCCGCTCCCGGCCCGTCATAGGGGTTAGACGACGCCGGACCGTCCCCGGTCCGGCGGTGGAGGGAGCAGAGCTGACATGTCCGCGACGCAGGTGACCCGGCCCGGAGCGGGGCGGATCGACGCCCGGGAGCGCCTTGTCCGCCCCGGGGTCGACGAGGATTATGACGACGACGGGGTCCGTCCTCTTCCCTCCACGGAACCGTCGCCGGGAGCCCGTTCCGGTCGTCCGGTCGAGGGTCGGCCGAGGCGCCCGCGACCGGCCCCGGAGCGCGGGGTTCCCGTCCCGGCCCGGCGATCGGCGCACGCGCTGGTGGTCATGGCGCTCGAGGTGGTGGACCGCAAACGCTCGCCGAACAACATGCGCGGGGCCTTCCCGGAGCATCTGGTGGAGATGTTGCGGACTCTGGCGCGCACGGGCGTCCCCGGCAGGCGGCTGGGCCCCGCCCGCATCCATCGCCTCCACATCCATCCGGCCGGGGCGGATCCCGCCCCGGCCGGGGACGGGGGCACCGGGGCGGGCCACACAGCCGACGCCGGTGGCGGTGCCGGAGGCGAAGCGGACCCACGGTCCACCGACTACGAGGTCTGCGCCACATACGCGCGCGGGCCGCGACTGTTCGCAGTCGCGGCCCGCATCCGGGTGACCCCCACAGGGGCCTCGTGCGTCGCGCTCCGGATGGTCTGACCCGGAGCGCGACCAGGGGTCAGTCCTTGCGCCCCTTGCCCGCCGACCGGGCGGCACGCTCGCGCCGCTCGGCGCGCTCCTTCTTGTCCTGGGCGCGACGGTCGGCGCGGTTGCCCGCACCGGACTCGTCGACCAGCTCCGCGTCGCCGGACTCGGACGGCCCCGAGAACTGCATCTGCTCGTCGGAGACGTCACGGCCGGTCCCTGCCGCCTGCAGGATCGGGTTGGCGCCGGCCAGGGCGGCAGCCTGCGTGGCGGACGGCGCCGCCACGGTGTTGCGCTGCTGGTTGGCCTCGACCTTGACGTTGAACAGGAACGCCACCGTCTCCTCGCGCACCCCGTCCATCATCCCGGAGAACATGTCGTAGCCCTCGCGCTGGTACTCGACGAGCGGGTCACGCTGGGCCATCGCCCGCAGACCGATGCCCTCCTTGAGGTAGTCCATCTCGTACAGGTGCTCGCGCCACTTGCGGTCGAGGACCTGCAGCATGATCGAACGTTCGAGCTGGCGCATCGCGCCCTCGCCACCGATGCCCTCGATCTCGGCCTCGCGCTCGTCGTAGCGGGCGAACACGTCGTCCAGTACGGCGTCCCGGAGGTTCTTGGAGCTGAGGTCACCGGCGGCGCCGTACTCGTCCCCGTCGAGGACCTCCTCCGCACTGATGGACACCGGGTACAGCTGCCCGAGTGCATCCCAGAGCTTCTCCAGGTCCCAGTCCTCGACGTAACCCTCGGCGGTCGCGCCGTCGACGTACGCGCTGACCACCTGGTAGATCATCGACTCGACCTGGTCGGTGATGTCCTCGCCCTCGAGGATCCGCTTGCGCTCCTTGTAGATCACGGTGCGCTGCTGGTTCATGACCTCGTCGTACTTCAGGACGTCCTTGCGGATCTCGAAGTTCTGCGACTCGACCTGGGTCTGGGCGTTCTTCACCGCATTCGAGACCATCCGGGCCTCGATCGGGACATCGTCCGGCAGGTTCAGCCGGTTCATGATGGCCTCGACGGCCGCGCCGTTGAAGCGCCGCATGAGTTCGTCACCGAGCGACAGGTAGAAGCGGGACTCGCCCGGATCGCCCTGACGTCCGGAGCGGCCACGCAGCTGGTTGTCGATCCGTCGGGAGTCGTGCCGCTCGGTGCCCAGTACGTAGAGGCCACCGGCCTCGCGGACATTGTCGGCTTCCTTCTTGGTGAGCGCGCGCATGCGCTCGATCTCCTCATCCCAGGCGGCCTCATACTCTTCCGGGGTGTCCACCGGGTTGAGGCCGCGCTCGCGGAGGTTGAGGTCCGCGATGATGTCGGCGTTGCCGCCGAGCACGATGTCGGTACCGCGGCCGGCCATGTTGGTGGCGACGGTGACGGCACCGGGGCGACCGGCCTGCGCGACGATCTGCGCCTCCGAGGCGTGGAACTTCGCGTTGAGGACGTGGTGCTTGACCCCCTTGCGCGTGAGCAGTCGGGACAGGTGCTCACTGCGCTCGACCGAAGCGGTACCCACGAGCACCGGCTGCTTCTTCTCCACCCGCTCCGCGATGTCCTCGACGACGGCGCCGAACTTCGCCTCCTCGGTCTTGTAGATGAGGTCACCCTGGTCCTGGCGGGCCATCGGGCGGTTGGTCGGGATCGGCATGACCTCGAGCTTGTAGATCGAGTACAGCTCGGCCGCCTCGGTCTCGGCGGTGCCGGTCATGCCGGACAGCTTCTCGTAGAGCCGGAAGTAGTTCTGGAGGGTGATCGTGGCCAGCGTCTGGTTCTCGGCCTTGATCTCGACACGCTCCTTGGCCTCGATGGCCTGGTGCATGCCCTCGTTGTAGCGGCGACCGTCCAGGACGCGACCGGTGAACTCGTCGACGATGATCACGTCGCCGTCGCGGACGATGTAGTCCTTGTCCTTGGTGAACAGCTCCTTGGCCTTGATCGAGTTGTTCAGGTAGCTCACCAGCGGCGAGTTGGCGGCCTCGTAGAGGTTGTCGATACCCAGCTGGTCCTCGACGAACTCTACGCCGGGCTCCGTCACACCGATGGTGCGCTTCTTGCGGTCGACCTCGTAGTGCGTGCCCTCTTCGAGCAGCGGCGCGATGCGGGCGAACTCGCCGTACCACTTGCTCGAACCGTCGGCGGGGCCGGAGATGATGAGCGGTGTCCGCGCCTCGTCGATGAGGATCGAGTCGACCTCGTCGACGATCGCGAAGTTGTGACCGCGCTGGACGAGCTCGGCGGTGTCGTGCGCCATGTTGTCGCGCAGATAGTCGAAGCCGAACTCGTTGTTCGTGCCGTAGGTGATGTCCGCGTTGTAGGACTCGCGACGCTGGGCCGGGGTCATGCCGCTGAGGATCGCGCCGACGGACAGGCCCAGGAACCGGTGGACCCGCCCCATCCACTCCGCGTCACGCTTGGCCAGGTAGTCGTTGACCGTCACTACGTGCACGCCGTCGTCGGACAGCGCGTTGAGGTAGGCGGGCAGCACACAGGTGAGCGTCTTGCCCTCACCGGTCTTCATCTCGGCGACGGCGCCGGTGTGCAGCACGATGCCGCCGATGATCTGCACCTTGTAGGGCCGCTGGCCCAGCACCCTGAAAGCCGCCTCACGGGCGACGGCGAAGGCCTCGGGCAGCAGCGCGTCGAGCGTCTCACCCTCGGCCACCCGGCTCTTGAACTCGTCGGTCTTCGCACGGAGTTCGTCGTCGCTCAGCTTCTCCACGTCAGCGGAGAGCGAGTCCACGTAGTCGGCGAGAGCGGTGTACTTCTTGAGCTTTCGCCCCTCGCCGGCCCGGAGCAGCTTGGAAAGGATGGACACAGTCTCGAACGTCCTCGTGGTCGGGGATGTGGTCGGGGTTCTCACGAACCGGCGTGTTACCACACCGGTCCCTCGCACATCCTAGGTGTTCCGGGCCGTCCGTACACGCCGAGGGCGGTCCGGTCCCTTCGGATCGGACCGCCCTCGTGCGGTGCGGACAGCGGGTTGCCGGCCCCGCTTACTCGGTCAGGGTGATCAGACCGTAGTCGAACGCATGGCGCCGGTAGACGACAGTGGCGCGGCCGGACTCGGAGTCACGGAACAGGTAGAAGTCGTGACCCACGAGTTCCATCCTCTCCAACGCCTCGTCGACGGTCATCGGCGAGCTGTCGTGCTCCTTGCGGCGCACGATCTGGCCGGGTAGCTGCTCGTCGTGCTCGATCGCGTCCGCGTATTCGTCGAGCACCTCGGCCGGCGCCGCGTCGGAGGCGAGCTCGGCGGTCGCCTCGGCCACCGACTGCGGACGGCGGTGCCCCTGATGGCTGATCTTGCGCCGGGTCCGCGCCTTACGCATCTGGCGCTCGAGCTTGGCGACCGCCGACTCGAGAGCGCCGTAGAAGGTATCCTCGGCCGCCTCCGCACGGGCGACGCCGCTCTTGCCCTTGACGGTGATCTCGATGCGCTGACTCACCTTGGACAACCGCGGGTTGTTCTCGTGCAACAGGATCACGTCGAAGCGCTGGATGTTCGTCGGCGAGATCTTCTCGATCTTCGCGAGCTTCGCGTTGATCCGGGCCCCGAAGTGTTCGGGTACCTCGACATTCCGGCCCCTGATCGTCACCGGGGCGTCCGGAGTGCCGGGATCGTCGGTCACGGGACCGTCGAAGG
This sequence comes from Dietzia aurantiaca, assembly GCF_021033825.1. Taxonomy (GTDB): domain Bacteria; phylum Actinomycetota; class Actinomycetes; order Mycobacteriales; family Mycobacteriaceae; genus Dietzia; species Dietzia aurantiaca. The sequence continues at coordinate 41,181 of NZ_JAIFXZ010000009.1, read as the reverse complement.
TGGCGGGGTCAAGCAGGACTGCGGGGGTCTTCGCCATCGAAGCTCCTCCTCATCGGGCCTGCGGCGGACCACTCCGGCCGCTCCCGGACACCGCCCGGAAAACCGGCCGAAGGGTCAACCCACATGGCTGAGTGGACACTCTCGGACGTGGCCCACCAACCACCAATAACAGTGAACGTGCTGGTGAACCGCGTCCGAAACCCACCCTACCCGGTCATCTGGAGGTCGGCCGCGGGTCCCGCAGAAGTCGCCCACCCGAGGTGTCAGGCGGCCGTCAGCGCGAGCACCCCGGCCACCTTCAGCCCCCCGGAACCCAGCGCCGCCACGCACGCCGCCACGGTCGCCCCGGTCGTCACCACGTCGTCCACGACGAGGATCGTCGCCGGAGTGCACAGCAGTGCGGCGACGGTCTCCGGCGCCCCGGGCGAGACCCGGAGCGCCGTGTCGGCGGGACGTCGCCTGATCCGGCCGGCGAGGTTGTCCGTGCGCGCCTGCGCCCCGAGCCCGGAGGCGTCGCGCACCCGCCCCCGCACCTCGAGGAGGGGCGCCACCGCCGCCGTGTCCGGCGGGACCGAACCGACGAGGTCGGCGGCCACCGCGTCCGCCACCACCCGCATGTGGTCGAACCCGCGCCGGCGGCGGGCCCGCGCGGACGCCGGTGCGGGAACCAGCACCACCGGCCGTTCCCCGGCCTCTGCGATCTCCCCGGCTGCACGAAGGCGATCGATGCCGACCGCCAGCGCCGCACCGAACGTCCGCGCCAGGTCCGCCCGTCCCCGGTCCTTGTATGCGGAGACCGCATGGGCGGCCGCCCCTGTGTGCCGTGCCAGCGCCCAGGCCGGTGCCGTCAGATCGGCGCGGGTACGGATCCGCAGCAGCGGCCCCGCGAGGGTCTCCGCGCAGCCGGCGCACCACCGCTCCCCCGGCCTTCCGCAACCGCCGCATTCCAGGGGTACGACGAGGTCCGCCAGGGCGGCGCCCCAGGTGAAGCCACGACGGCCCTTCCCGCCGCCCTCACCGCGGCGGACGGTGTCGGAGTGGGACCGTCCGGGGCGCGCGGGCTCCCCTGGAGGGCCGGGTTCGGGCACGACCGGATCAGCCCGCGACCACCGGCTCGGCGCGGATCGCGGCGAGCCCGTTGATCTCGCGCCAGTAGCGATCACTTGTCTCGGCGGCGGTGTCCAGGCGCAGGAGCGAGCGCTGGTCCACCGCATACACTTCGCGGCCGGCGGCGGCCACGTCGGTGACCGGGCCGGAGATGTTGCGCTGTGAGAGCGGCTCGGTGATCGCCCCGTCGACCGAGATCGTCACGACCGGCGCCTCCGCGGTATCGCGTCCCACCACGACGGTCGACCGGTCACGCCAGGCCACCGACGTCACGGTCTCGCCCAGGGTCCGACCGATCTGGCGGAACGAGCCGGCGAGCGGCTGCCCGGTCTCGTCCGACAATGCGCCGATGAACACCTTGCCGTCGGCCACCACGGCCATGCGGGCACCGGATCGGTCGATCCGCAGGTCCGACACCCCGGACCCGAGCTCCAGGATTGGTCGCGCGTCCATCTCCTGGATCGACGGGTCGTCTCCGCCGACCCCGATCCGCACCAGGCGGCTGCCGTCGACCAGCGCCCAGACCCGTCCGTCGACGGGGTGGAAGGTCGGGCCGGCCACCGTGCGGGCGCTGATCGCCTCGACGGGCTCCGCGTCGAGTGCGCCCACCATGAGGCGGCGCGGTCCGGTCTGCGCGTCGCCGGCCACCACGGCCACGGTGCGACCGTCATACGACATGGCGGCGCTCCGCCCCCCGCGGACCGCGGACCAGGGCCCGTCGGCCGGGCGGGCGCCGCCTGCGTCGAGTCGCACCAGGCCGTCGGCGGCGGTGAGGGCGTGGCGCATGGGCTCGACGGGTGGGTAGGGATCGAAGTCGCGGACGTCCTCCGTCGTCCAGCCTTCGGCGTAGCGCTCGTCGAGCGGGGCGCCGTCGCGTTCGAGCCGATAGGGCCCCGGAACGTCCGATCTGGCGAGGGTCCAGACCACCTGGGCCGCGAACTGGGTGGTGGCCTGGCTGCTCAACACGGGCAGTCCGGTGAAATCGATGGTCGTTCCGGGCTGGTCCCCGTCGTCGGCGGACTCGGTCGGACGGACGGACACCGAGTCCGGGACCCGCGAGAGCACCGCCCCGTCCAACGCCGGCCGGGGCCCGGTTGCCAACAGATTGACGAGCGAGTACCCCAGATCGGTGCGGTCGGCGGCGGTCCAGCGCGGGTCGGGGACGAGGGAATCGGCGGAGCCGGAGAGGAAGAACAGCTCACGCTGCGCATAGGTGGAGAAGAACTCGGTGCGTTCGATCACCACGCCGGGCGGGAGCTCGTCGATGCGCCACTGCCCATCGGCGCGGGTCAGTCCGATGGTCACCTCGACCTGCCCCGTGTCGTCGCGGAAGATCCCGCCCGGGTCGAGTGTGCCGACCTTCTCACCTCGCAGGGTGTACTCCGCGCGGTCGGCGGAGCGGCCGCCTTCGGCGCTGAGATCGGCGCGCAGCACGATGGTCGTCTCGGCGGAGTCGTCCCACTGCTCCGCTGCCTCCGGCGTGAGGAACTGGCGGGCGGCGGCGTGCCGCTGGTCGGCGATTGCCGCCGCCTTGATGAAGTCGCGGACCAGCAGGTCGGGCTCCTGGTCCGGGACCGGCGTGGGAACCGACAGGTCGGGCGAGGAGGGGGCGAAGGTGTCGATGACCTGGGGAGACGACGACGACGGCAGCGTCGCACAGCCCGTCGCCACCAACCCGGTCGCACTCACGAGCGCCACCAGGAGGGACAGCAGCCGGGCCCTGGTCATCCCTCACCGTCCGCGGTCCCGGGGACACGGTCGAGCGGGGTGGGCGAATCGGACCGGATCTGCCGCGCCTCGTCCTCCGGGGTCAGCGGCAGCGGGCTGGACGTCAGGGTTCCGCCGTGCTGCCTGGGGATGGTGAGTCGGAAGCAGGAGCCCTCGCCCGGGCTGCCCCAGCAGTCCAGTCGGCCACCGTGGAGCTTGGCGTCCTCGAGCGCGATGGCCAGGCCCAGACCGGTCCCGCCGGAGCGGCGTACCCGCGAGGGGTCGGCCCGCCAGAAACGGTTGAAGACCAGGGCCTCCTCCCCCGGCTTGAGTCCCACGCCCCGGTCGCGGACGGAGACCGCCAGCGCGGCGTCGGACATCCGCATCGTCACCTTGACCGGTTTCGATTCGGAGTGGTCCAGGGCGTTGGCGATGAGGTTACGCAGGATCCGCTCGACACGTCGCGAGTCGACCTCGGCGATGACGGGATCGTCCGGCATGTCGACCTCGACCTCGACCCCCGCGGACTCGGCGATGTGGGCGACGGTCTCGACTGAATCCTGAACGGCGTTACGCACGTCCATCTCGGCCACCGACAGCTCGGCCATACCGGCGTCGTGGCGGGAGACCTCGAGCAGATCGGTGAGCAGGCTCTCGAAGCGATCCAGCTCCGACTCGAGCAACTCGACCGCTCGTTTGGTGGGCGCGTCGAGGTGCTCCGCCGAGTCGGAGATGATGCTGGCGGCCATGCGGACGGTGGTCAGCGGGGTGCGCAGCTCGTGGGAGACATCGGAGGTGAACCGCTTCTGCAGGTCACCGAACTCCTCGAGTTGAGTGATCTGGTCGGACAGGCTCTGTGCCATGTCGTTGAACGCCATCGCCAGTCGCGCCACGTCGTCCTCGCCGCGGATCACCATTCGTTCCTTGAGGTGCCCGTTGGCGAAACGTTGGGCGATCGAGGCGGCCTGCCGCACCGGCAGGACGACCTGTCGGGCGACCATCCAGGCGATCGCCGCGGACAGCACGATGATGGCGAGCCCCGCGGTGGCGACGATGCCACGCATGATCCCGAGCGTCTGTTCCTCGGCGATCAACGGATAGACCAGATACAGCTCGAGCCCCGGGATCGACGAGTCGGTGGGCGTGCCGATGATCAGCGCCTTCACCTGCTCGCCACGGAAATCCATGGTGACGTACTGGGAGGCGATCCGGCCCCGCTGGACGAGGGACTGCAGTTCCGGCGGGACCTGCGCCCCGGCAGGGCTGACGACCTGCCCCCGGCCGGTCTGGTCGGGGATCACGAGTATCGGGTCGAAGGTGCCCGCGTGGACCGAGTCCCCGCCGGAGGCCAGCCCGCGCTCGCCGAGTGCGCTGCGGGCCTGGTCGAGCCTGGACTGTTCGCTGGTGCCCTCGTCGGTGGCCGCGATCTGCGCCTCCACCGTGAGCCGCAGACGGCCCGCCTGTTCGACGGCCGCGTCGAGTTTGGTTGACAGCAACTGCGCGGTCATCTGGCTCTGGAGCATGAACGCGATCGTCAGGATCACGCCCATCGACAACGCCAGGGTCGAGGTGACGACGCGCAACTGCAGTGAGCGCCGCCAGAGCCGAGCGATCCGTAGCCCCAGCGCCCCCGGGTCCAGGTCCGCCAGCCTCTCGCGGAGGGTCGGCGACGCGTCCGTCAGGTCGCGGGTGTCGCGCTCGCCCCCGGGGGACGCCGCCGCGTCGCCCGGGCGAGCGGCGGTCACGAGACCGCGCCCGCCTTGTAGCCGACTCCACGAACCGTGAGGACCACCTCGGGGTTCTCCGGATCCTTCTCGATCTTCGCGCGCAGACGCTGGACGTGGACGTTGACCAGGCGGGTGTCGGCCGAGTGGCGGTAGCCCCACACGTGCTCGAGGAGGACCTCGCGCGTGAACACCTGTCGGGGCTTACGCGCCAACTCCACGAGCAGGTCGAACTCGAGCGGCGTGAGCGGGATCGGTGTCCCCTCGCGGGTGACGGTGTGCGCGGGCACGTCGATCGTCACGTCGCCGATGTGCAGCACCTCGCTCGGCTCGTCCTCGCCCCGCCGCAACCGGGCCCGGATGCGGGCCACCAGCTCTTTGGGCTTGAACGGCTTCATTATGTAGTCGTCGGCGCCGGACTCCAGGCCCAGCACCACGTCGACCGTGTCGGTCTTGGCGGTGAGCATGACGATCGGGACGCGGGACTCCGCGCGGATCTCCCGGCACACGTCGATCCCGCTCTTGCCCGGCAACATGAGGTCCAGCAGCACCAGGTCAGGCTGTGCAGCGCGGAACGTCTCGCTGGCCTGGACGCCGTCGCCGACGACCTCGGTCTCGAACCCCTCGCCCCGCAGGACGATGGTGAGCATCTCTGCCAGCGCGGCGTCGTCGTCGACGACGAGGATCTTGGGGGTCATTGTCACCACTTGTTGTCGGCGTATCGTGTCGGGGCGGCAGGCGCACGCGACCGTCGGAACGCTCCACGGGTCGTGTTCCTGCTCATACAGACCTTACCCGCCCGGACCGACACCACGTGGGCACGGCTCGACCTCCGAGACGAGCCCACCGCCGGCCGGAGCGGCCGGTGTTCGCGCCGCCGGAGTACGCGCGGGGATCTAGAGTCCGACGACGACGTCGGCCAACTCCTGTACGTCGGGCTCGGCCCCGAGGATCGTCCAGGGCGAACGCCAAGAGGTCTCGGCGAGCCGTCGGTAGGCCCGGGACGTGTCGGCCTGGAGGGTCGAGTCGCGTTCATACCGGTCGCGGGCGCGGCCCGGATCGGACTCTTCGCGGGAGCCCGCCCGTTCGGCGGCGACCGCGACGGGGGTGTCGAGCAGGATCTGGAGGTCCGGGACGGGCAGGCCGAGGCGCTCGAACTCCAACGCGCCGATCCATTCCACGGCCTCATCGGCCCGCTCCGCGCCGAGTCGGGCCGCTGTGTAGGCGGCGTTGGAGGCCACGTACCGGTCCAGCAGGACCACATCGTTCGCCTCGGCCAGTGCGGACAACTCCGCCGATGCGGCGTGGCGGTCCATCGCGAACAACAGCGCCATCGCGTGCGGGGAATCCGCGGTGCCGGCCTGGCCGCCGTGCAGTGCATCGGCGGCCAGGTCGGCATGCAGGGTCCCGTAGCGGGGGAAGGCCAGGCGGCCCACCGTGAGTCCGCGGCCGGTCAGCTCCGCGGCGAGCGCGGTGGTCAGGGTGTTCTTCCCCGCGCCGTCCAGCCCTTCGATGACAGCGAGCCTGCCGTTCACTGCCCTTGCCCCCGGTCCGGAATCCGGTCGATCAGTAGCGGTAGTGCTCGGGCTTGTACGGGCCCTCGACGTCCACGCCGATGTACTCGGCCTGATCCTTGGCGAGACGCGTGATCGTGCCGCCGAGCGCCTCGACGTGCAGCCGGGCGACCTTCTCGTCGAGGATCTTGGGCAGCAGGTGCACGCCGACCGGGTACTGATCGGCCTTGGTGAACAGCTCGATCTGGGCGATGACCTGATCGGAGAAGCTGTTGGACATCACGAACGACGGGTGTCCGGTGGCATTGCCGAGATTGAGCAGGCGTCCCTCCGACAGCACGATGATCGAACGGCCGTCCTCCTCGAAGACGAACTCGTCGACCTGCGGCTTGATGTTGATTCGGGTGACGTCGGCGGCGGACTCGAGACCGGCCATGTCGATCTCGTTGTCGAAATGGCCGATGTTGCCGAGGATGGCCTTGTTCTTCATCGCCTTCATGTGCTCGAAGGTGATGATGTCCTTGTTGCCGGTGGCGGTGATGACGATGTCGGCGTCGGCGATCGCCTGATCGACGGTGACCACGTCGAAGCCGTCCATGAGCGCCTGCAGGGCGTTAATCGGGTCGACTTCGGTGACCTGGACGCGCGCGCCCTGGCCGGCGAGCGCCTCGGCGCAGCCCTTGCCCACGTCGCCGTAGCCACAGACCAGGGCCTTCTTGCCACCGATCAGGGCGTCGGTGCCGCGGTTGATCCCGTCGAGCAGCGAGTGGCGGGTGCCGTACTTGTTGTCGAACTTGCTCTTGGTGACGGCGTCGTTGACGTTCATCGCCGGGAACGGCAGCACACCCTCGTTGTGGAAGTGGTACAGACGGTGCACGCCGGTGGTCGTCTCCTCGGTCACGCCCTGGACCGACTCGGCGATCGCCGTGAACTTGCCCGGGTGCGCCGGGACCGACTCGCGCAGCAGCGCGTGGAAGACCTTCTCCTCCGCGGACCACGCCTCGTCATCCGACGGCACGGCGCCGGCGGCCTCGAACTCGGTGCCCTTGATGACGAGCATCGTGGCGTCCCCACCGTCGTCGAGGATCATGTTGGGGGCCTCGCCCGGCCAGGTCATGATCTGCTCGGTGCACCACCAGTACTCCTCCAGCGTCTCGCCCTTCCAGGCGAAGACCGGCACACCGGCCGGCGCCTCGGGGGAGCCCTCCGGGCCCACCACGACGGCGGCGGCGGCCTCGTCCTGGGTGGAGAAGATGTTGCAGGACGCCCAGCGCACCTCGGCGCCGAGCGCGGTGAGGGTCTCGATGAGGACCGCGGTCTGGACGGTCATGTGGATCGATCCGGCGATCCGGGCGCCGGCCAGCGGCTGCTCGGTCGCGTACTCCTCGCGCAGCGCCATCAGACCCGGCATCTCGTGCTCGGCGAGACGGATCTGCTTGCGGCCCGCCTCCGCGAGCGAGAGATCCGCCACCTTGAACTCGATACCGTTGACGGACTGCACCTGCAGATCAGCGGACATGTGTGCGACCAGCTCCTTGTCGATCTCTGTGAAGACTTCCGCACCACACTAGCGGGAGTCCTCCCGCGCCGGTGGTCCGGTCACCGGTCCCCGACGCGGGTCCGGAACACCGTGGCCCTCTCCGCACCGGACAGCGTGACCGTGTTCGCCGACGCCGGCACCCAGCAGGCGCCCCCGGCGCCGAGGACCTCGGTCGAGTCACCGTCGTGGACCCGGACGGATCCGGAAGTGCACAACAGCACCTCAGGTCCCTCGGGCCGCCACCACACGGACTCGGTTCCGGCAGGAAGGTCGATACGCGACAGGGCGAAATCAGGTTCCGGCGTGGGGTAGTCGACCTCGCCGGGGATGCCGCGGTCCACGGGCGTCGGCTGCACCGTGGGGTCGGGCAGCGGGGTGAACTCGAGCACCCGCATGAGCTCGGGGACGTCCACGTGCTTGGGCGTCAGGCCACCACGCAGGACGTTGTCCGAGTTGGCCATGACCTCCACGCCGACGCCGTTCAGGTAGGCGTGAAGCTGCCCGGGGCCCAGGTAGACGGCCTCGCCGGGATGCAGGCTGACCCGGTTGAGCAGCATCGCCGCCAACACGCCGGGATCGCTGGGGTAGCGCTCCGCGAGCTCGGTGACCGTGGCGGCCACGGGCGACCAGGGACCGTCGACCCCGTGTGCGGACAGATAGCCGACAGCGCATCCGACCAGGTCCGACACGACATCGGCGAGGGCCGAGTGCGGCATCGTCACGAAGGTCGTGAACACAGCGCGCAGCCCCTCCGCATCCGGCTGACCCGCCAGCATGTCCCGATAGGGGCGGAGGAGAGCCACGTCCAGGGCGTCGAACAGGGCGATCGTGCGCTCGACGGGCCGGAAGCCGACGAGGGCGTGGAACTCGGTCAGCGCGACCAGGATCTCGGGCTTGTGGTTGACGTCCCGGTAGTTGCGGTTGTTCGCGTCCAGGGCGATCCCGCGTGCGTCCTCGGCCGCATAGCCCTCGCGCGCCCGCTCCGGCGACGGGTGCGCCTGCAGCGACAAGGCCTGCTCGGCGGAGAGCAGCTTGACGAGGAACGGCAGCCCTCCGCCGTACTCGTCGACAACCCTGTCCCCCAGTTCACCCCGCGGATCGGCGGCGATCCTGGCGTCGAGACCGCGTCCGTCGGTGCAGAGCGAGGAGCCCGAGTCGTGGGCCCCGAACCAGTGCTCGGCGACGGGGTGCGGGGCCGGGGAGGCCGTCCCGCACAGCTCGGGGAGAGCGGTCCGGGAGCCCCAGGCGTACGCCTGGACCACCGGGCTGAGTGCCACCACTGGCCTACAGCCCCCCGACCAGGAGGTATGCGGCCGACAGTTCGGTCCGGGCCATGAACGCGGCCACCTTTCCGCTCAACGGGGTCGGAGCATCGCCGACCGTGTCCTGACCACGGTCGGTGATCCACTCGACATCCGCGAGCGGGCCCGCGGCCAGCCGGACGAGATCCTCGTCCGCGCTCAACACCATACCGAGGTGACGCGCCGGTAGGTCATCCCGCGGCCCGTCCAGCTCGTCGTCGTGGAAAAGGCTGGCCAGCGGGTCCGCCGGCGGGCGGCCCTGGGCCCGCTCGGCCTGCGCTCGCACCGCATCGGAGACGGAGGTCGTCGCGGTGACCCGGCCGGCGTCGCAGAACGCCGCGACCGCGCGGGCGCACACGGCCTCCGAGACCGCGTCGGCGTGGACCCACACCAGTGGGTCCCGCCCCGCGACCGTGGCGGCGAGAAGCTTCGCCGGGTTGACCGGGGTCGAGAGTTCAGGGCCGAGGCTCTCTAGCTCGACGTCGATCGCGTCGGCGGCGGCGGTGACATCCAGGCCCCGGGCGCCCAGTGCGGTCAGCACCGCCATGCCGGCGGCGACATGGCGCAGGACCCCGCGATGCGGGGGCAGGTACGGCAGGGGCTCGAGCCACATGACCTGCCCCCGGCCGGACTCCGCGACCGGCCCCTCCCGGGGCACGTCCACCACCACGGCGGCGCCACGACCGGCCGCGGTGTCGATCGCCGCGGCGAGCCCCGGATCCCCCGCATCGTCGCCGGAGACCAGAACCACGTCGAGCGCACCCACCCAGGCGGGCAGGCTGTGCGCCACCACGAGTGGCGGGACGGCCGGGCCGCCCACGGCCTCGGTCAGCGCGACGACCAGGTCGGCCGCCTGACGGGCGCGCGCGGACCGGCCACCGACCCAGACCACCGCCCTGGGCCGCACGCCGTCGAGCTCGTCGAGGAGCCCTGCCGCCACCGCGGTCGCGACGGTCCGGACCTGCGCGCCCCCCATCGAGGCGTGCAGAAGCGCCCCGGTCGCATCCGCCGCGCGGAGCGCTTCGGCGTCGTCGAGATCGATCCGGCCGGATCCGGTGTCGCTCGACAGGTCAGGCACGGACGATCGCGAGGACCTCGTCGACGATCGCGCCGACACCCTCGCTGGTCGGCGCCTCGGCGTTGAGTCGCAGGAGAGGCTCGGTGTTGGAGGCACGCAGGTTGAACCAGGTGCCCTCCCCCAGATCGACGGTCACGCCGTCGAGCCGGTCGATGGACACGGCCCGGTCGGTGAACGTCGCCACGACGGCCTCCATCCGCTCGGCCTGTGCCTCGGCGGAGTTCAGGGTCGAGTTGATCTCGCCCGAGGCGGCATAGGTCGTGTACTCGGCCATGAGGTCGGAGAGCGTGCCGTCCTGCCCGCCGAGCGCGGCCAGGACGTGCATCGCCGCCAACATCCCGGAGTCGGCGCCCCAGAAGTCTCGGAAATAGTAGTGCGCCGAGTGCTCGCCTCCGAACACCGCGCCGGTGTCGGCCATCTGTGCCTTGATGAAGCTGTGGCCCACCCTCGTACGCACCGCGACGCCACCCTGCCGCTCGACCAGTTCGGGCACCGTGTGGGAGGTGATGAGGTTGTAGATGATCGTGGCGCCGGGATCCTTGGCCAGCTCCCGCTCCGCGACGAGGGCGGTGATGGCCGACGGGGCGACGGGCTCACCGCGCTCGTCCACGACGAAGCACCGGTCCGCGTCACCGTCGAACGCCAGCCCGATGTCGGCGCCGCTCTCGCGGACCAGGGCCTGCAGGTCCACGAGGTTGGCCGGCTCGAGCGGGTTGGCCTCGTGGTTGGGGAAGTTGCCGTCGAGCTCGAAGTACAGGGGCACGATCTCCAGTGGGAGCCCGCCCAGGACGGCGGGGACGGTGTGCCCACCCATGCCGTTACCCGCGTCCACGGCCACCTTGAGCGGCCGGATGCCCGAGAGGTCGACCAACCCGCGCAGGTACTCCCCGTACCCGTCGAGGACATCGCGCTCGGACACGGTGCCGGCCGCTCCCTCGAAAGCGGGGACGCCGCTTGTCACCTCCTCGGAGATGACCTGCAACCCGGACTGCTGGCCGACCGGCTTGGCGCCCGCGCGGCACAGCTTGATGCCGTTGTACCGGGCGGGATTGTGGCTGGCGGTGAACATGGCGCCGGGGCAGTCGAGCAGTCCCGAGGCGTAGTAGAGCTGGTCGGTGGAGGCGAGACCGATGGCCACCACGTCCAGGCCCTGGGCGGTGACGCCCTCGGCGAATGCGGCCGACAGCGACGGGGACGAGTCCCGCATGTCATGACCGACGACGACGGCGCCGGCCCCCTCCGAGCGCATGAGGCGCGCGAAGGAGCCGCCTACCTCGCGGACGAAATCCTCGTCGATCTGCTCACCGACGATCCCACGGACGTCGTAGGCCTTGATGACTGCTCGGACGGACTCGGCGCTGCGTGCCACGTGCTGCTCCAGGGATGAGGCGGGTGAATGTCACCCGCGACACTACCCGCGCGCATCCCCCGACGGATCCGCCTCGCGGGCGGGGATCAACCGATCCCCGGTCCCGGCTCCCCGGGGCCGTCGCCGGGCCCGCCCGCCGCGCTGCCCGCGGATTCCGGGGCGTCCGGAACCACGCGCAGGTGGGGACGTCCGGTAGGGAACTCGGGTGCGTCGTCCGCGAACAGCGGGCCCGGCTCGGACACCCCCAACCGGCGCAGGCGCTCGGCGTCGACGAGCGCGGCCCCGGTGCGACGACCACCGACCGGTCCGCCGGTGACGGCGTCGAGGAGAGCCGTGAGATCCGAGTCCTCGGCGGAGGTGTCGATGTCAGGGTGCCGGACCAGGTCCCAACCACGAGGTGCGGTGATGCGCAGGGCGTGGGCGGCGCACAGGTCCCACGCGTGCGGCTCCTCCACCGCGGGCAGCGGTCCGACCACCGCGGTGGAGTCCGCGTAGACGTAGGTGAGCGTGGCGACCGCACGATTCGGACATCCCGGGCGGCAGCAACGACGGTTCTCACTCACGAGATCCCAGCGTAGCCCCGACGAACGCCGACGCACCCCCCGACCCGCCCGACACGCCGAGGCGATCCACCCGGTCCGCTCCGGCCGGCCGGGAGCGGACGGCGCTATCCTCGCGCCATGACTCCCAGCTCCCATGTTCCCGGACGGCCGCCGACCGGGACCGCGATCCCCGGCGCCGGCCAGACCGACGTGGCCGCGGGGAGCCGGATCTCGGTCCGGGACTTCCCCGGCGACCCGGGGCGTAGCGGCCCCCGCGTGGTGACCTCCCGCCGGGCCGAACGCCGCGGCCACGGCCCCCGTGGCCCCATCCTGCCGCCGGAGGTCCCGCGGTGGCGCAGCCGCTCGGCCGAGTTCGACGCGGCGGCCCTCGAGGCCTTCGCCGAGATCGACCAGCACTGGCACAGCCAGCTGGTCCACCTCGATCTGGCCGTGGACATGGTGCCCCGTATGCGGCTACGCCCCGGGGAGACATGGCCCGAGGAGGTCGTGGCGGACGGCGATGTCCCCCTCGCCCGTCTGGTCCCTGCGGGGGTGGACCGCAGCGGACAGCCGACCCGCGCCCGGCTCGTGTTGTTCCGGAAGCCACTCACCCGGCGCGCGCCTGACGGCGACGACCTGCGCGACCTCGTGTACTCGGTCCTCGTCGAGCTGGTCTCGCAGCATCTGGAGATCTCGCCCGACGAGGTCGAGGCCGGCCCCGACCGCACCTAGGGCGGGCGCCGGGCTGCCCGTGGCCGATCGTCGGAGGGCCGGGCCGAAAATGACTGGTGACCGCCCCGCGGGACGGTCAGAAACAGGCGGCTGCGACGCCGCCGGTCGGCGAGGACTCGCCGACGCGGTTCACATCACGGCTTCGCGCTTGATCCGACGCCGCTCGCGTTCGGACAGGCCGCCCCAGATGCCGAATCGCTCGTCGTTGGCCAGCGCGTACTCGAGGCATTCCGCCTTGACCTCGCAGCCGGTGCAGATCTTCTTGGCCTCCCGGGTGGAGCCGCCCTTCTCGGGGAAGAACGCCTCGGGATCCGTCTGGGCGCAGAGAGCGCGATCCTGCCAGCTCTCCTCCTCGTCCTCAGCGAACAGGCCGGGGACGCCGAGGTCGACCAGGGCCAGGTCGGGTCCTGCCACGGTGCGTGCCTGTCGATCCACGGTCATCCCTTCGTTGTGAGCTGCATACGCATGGTGAACTGCTTGGGTGTTTGAATATTCGCTCTGACGCGAACGGAGCGTTCTTCGGGTCACCCACCAGGGAATGACACACCTGTGATTACACACATGCAAGCCGCCCGGGTCAAGCGAAATCCGAGATACCTAGCATTTCTCACATCCCCCGGTCCCCCCTGACACGCCGTCAAAAATGTGGCGTGGGACACTTCTGCCACCCGGTCAGGTGGATTCTCCGACCGGGTTCGCCGTGCCGCCCCGCCCCGGCACTTCGCGTCCCCCACGGCGCCGACCACCCCGTCGGACCGGGTCACTACCCTTGAGCGCTGTGAGGATCTGTGTTCTGGCCGGTGGCGTCGGTGGCGCCCGTTTCCTGCTCGGCGCCCGCCGACTTCTCGGACTGGACGAGGTGGCCGCGCGTGCGGACTCCCCGCACCGGATCGACGCGGTGGTGAACGTCGGGGACGACGCGTGGATGCACGGCGTCCGCATCTGCCCGGACCTCGACACCTGCATGTACACCCTCGGCGGCGGAATCGATCCCGAGCGCGGCTGGGGCCACGCCGGTGAGACATGGAACTGCCGCGACGAGCTCGCCGCATACGGTGTGCAGCCGGACTGGTTCGGCCTCGGCGACAAGGACCTGGCCACGCACCTCGTCCGCACCCAGATGCTCGGCGCCGGCTACCGACTCACCGACGTGACCGAGGCCCTGTGCACACGCTGGTCCCCCGGGGTCGCCCTGCTGCCCGTCACGGACGAGCGCTGCGAGACGCACGTCGTGGTCACCGACTGCCCGGAGGAAGCCGGAGCGCGATCCACGGCCGCACATGACTCGACCGACGGGGCCGCTCCGGCCGCTGGCCCGCGCGCGATCCACTTCCAGGAGTGGTGGGTCAAGCACAGGGCGCAACTGCCCGCGTCCGGCTTCGTCCACATCGGAGCCGACAAGGCCCGCCCCACCCCGGAGACGCTGGAGGCGATCGAGAGCGCGGACCTCGTCGTCGTCGCCCCCTCCAACCCCGTGGTCTCCGTCGGCGCGATCCTCGCGGTCCCCGGGATCCGCGCCGCGCTGCGCTCCACCTCGGCGCCGGTCGTCGGCGTGAGCCCCGTGATCGGCGGTGCGGTCCTGCGCGGCATGGGCGACGCGTGTCTGACCGCGATCGGCGTGGAGACCGACGCCCTGGCCGTGGCCCGCCATTTCGGCGCGCGCGCGGGCACGGGGCTCCTCGACGGCTGGCTGGTCGCCCCCGGCGACGGCCCCGAGGGTGCGGACACCGGCGTCGTGGACGTCGACGGCGTCCCCGTCACCGAGGCACCGCTCCTCATGACGGACCCCGAGGCCACCGCCGAGATGCTCGCCGCCGCGATCCGCCTGGCCGGCCTCGAGGTGCCCGGGCGGGCCGCACGGTGACCGACGCCGCGATTCCCGAGATCCGACGCTGGACGGCGGAGCACGCCGCCCCCTCCGACGTCACGATGTGGGCCCCGGACGGGCTACCCGAGTTCCGCCCCGGCGACGACCTCGCGCGGATCCTCGCCGAGTCCCTCACCACGGACCCGCACGGACTGACCGACGGCGACGTGGTGGTCCTGACCTCCAAAGTCCTGTCCAAGACCGAGGGGCGGATCGTGGCCGCCCCCACCGACCCGGCTGAGCGCGACGCCCTCCGGCGGCACCTCGTGGAGGACGAGTCCGTGCGCGTGGTGGCCCGCGTCAACCGCACGCTCATCACCGAGAACCGGTTGGGGATCGTGCAGGCCGCCGCGGGCGTCGACGGCTCCAACGTGGAGGCCGGTGAACTGGCGCTCCTGCCCGAGGACCCCGACGCCTCCGCCTGCGCACTCGCCGCGGACCTGCGCCGCCTCACCGGCGCGCGCGTGGCCGTGATCGTCACCGACACCATGGGTCGCGCGTGGCGTACCGGCCAGATCGACCTGGCGATCGGCGCGGCGGGGATGCGGGTGTCGGTGGGATACGACGGCGCCGTGGACCGCCAGGGCAACGAACTGCTGGTGACCGACGTAGCCGTGGCCGACGAGGTTGCGGCGGCCGCCGACCTGGTCAAGGGCAAGCTGGGCGGGCGGCCGGTCGCCGTGGTGCGCGGCCTGGCGCACCTGATGCTCGACGACGAGGGCCTCGGCGCCGCGCGTGGCGCCGACGGAGCCGACGGAGCCGATGCGAGCGGGAGCGGTGCGGTCGGAGGCGGTGCGGCTGGGAGCAGTGCCGGGCCCCACGACGACGACAATGCCGACATCCCCCGGCGGGCGCGGGACCTCGTGCGTGACGGCGAGTTCGACCTGTTCCGGCTGGGCACCAGCGAGGCGCTGGCGCAGGGGCGGCGAGAGGCCGTTCCCGCGCGCCGCTCGGTCCGCAGCTTCGCCGACGAGCCCGTCGACGCCGAGTTGCTCGCCGAGGCCGTGACGGACGCGCTGACCGCGCCGGCGCCGCACCACAGCAGGCCGATCCGGTTCGTGCGCGTGACCGGGCAGGCGCGCACGCGGCTGCTCGCCGCGCTGCGCGAGGACTGGGAGCGCGATCTGCGGGCCGACGGACACACCGGCGAGGTGCTCGCCCGCCGGCTGGGGCGCGGGGACCTCCTGCGCACCTGTCCCGAGCTGATCGTGCCGTTCGTCGACGACGCCGCCGGCGCGCACGACTACCCCGACGAGCGCCGCAACGCCTGCGAGGAGACGATGTTCACCGTGGCCGGAGGTGCCGCGGTGCAGTCGCTGCTGGTGGCGCTGGCCGCCCGCGGGCTGGGCTCGTGCTGGATCGGGTCGACGATCTTCGCCGCCGACACAACCCGCCGCGAGTTGGCCGTCCCGGGGTCGTGGCGGCCGCTCGGCGCCGTTGCCGTGGGGATGCCGGCCGAGCCAGCCCCGCCGCGGGTGCCCCGGCCCGCCGGGGACGCGTACCTGACCATCGGGTGAGTCGGCAGCAGTACACCAGCCGGGCCGGACCTCCGCCCGGCCCGGCCCCAGCCCCAGCCCTCACCTCAGACCTCGCCCTAGCCCCAGACCCAGACCCACGCCGCCTATCCGATGTCGCGCCACCTGCGCAATCCGGTAGGTGGCGCGCTATCCGATAGGCGGCGTCGGCGGGCCGGGCGGGCAGGGTTGACTGGCGGGGCTGGCCGGACGGCTCGATCACATGTCGGTCGAGTACCGGATCCCTCCGTCCGGGATCTCCACACCCGGCCACACCCGGGCCCCGCGCAGGAGCTCGCAGCGGGCGCCCACCGAGGCGCCGTCGCCGATCACTCCGTCGCGGACGAGCGCACGATGACCGATGCGTGCACCGAACCCGATGATCGAGCGCTCGACGGTCGCTCCGGCCTCGATCTTGGCGCCGTCGAACACGACCGCGCCGTCCAGCCGAGCTCCCGCGCCGATCTCCGCCCCGCGGCCCACCACGGTCCCGCCGACGAGCACGGCCCCGGCACCGATCCCGGCACCCTCGTGCACGAGCGCCTCCCCCTCGTGACCCTCGAGCGCCGGCGAGGGCGCGATGCCGCGCACCAGATCCGACGAGCCGCGGACGAAGTCCTCGGGCGTGCCCATGTCGCGCCAGTAGGCCGAGTCGACGAAGCCGTACACGCGCTTGTCCTCGGCGAGCAGCTGCGGGAACGTCTCGCGCTCGACCGAGACCGGGATCCCCTCGGGGATCTGTTCGATGATCTCGCGACGGAAGACGTAGCAGCCGGCGTTGATCTGGTCGGTCGGCGGATCCTGGGTCTTCTCCAGGAACTCCTGGACCCGGCCGTCGTCGTCGGTGGTGACGCAACCGAACGCCCGTGGGTCGGAGACACGGACCAGGTGCATCGTCAGGTCGGCGTTCTTGGCGTGGTGCAGGTCGAGGACCTGCCGCAGGTCGGTGCCACCAAGGACGTCGCCGTTGAAGACCATGACGGTGGACGCGGAGAGCTCGGCCAGTACGTTGCGGATACCGCCGCCGGTGCCCAGCGGTTCGGTCTCCACCACGTACGAGATCTCCAGGTCCAGTTCCGAGCCGTCCCCGAAGTGCTCCTCGAAGACCTCGGCCTTGAACGAGGTGCCCAGCACCACGCGACGGATGCCGGCGGCCCGGATCCGCGAGAGCAGGTGCGTGAGGAACGGCAGGCCCGCGGTGGGCAGCATCGGCTTGGGCGCCGAGATGGTCAGGGGCCGCAGGCGGGTCCCCTTGCCGCCCACCAGTACCACCGCCTCGGTGTCCGCGATGAGGTCGTCGTCCGCGGCGCTCCCGGAGATCGTCGAGGTCACGTGTCTGCTCCCGCTCTCGTGGGCCCGGGGACGCGCGGGTGCGGTCCCGGCGGGCCGGTTCGTGTCGTTGAGGTCCGGCCCACTAGCGCAGGGCGCGCTCGGCGGATCGGATCGCGAGGCGGCACCGGAGCTCCAGCCCCGCCTTGAGGGCCCAGCGTATCGGCGCCTGCCATGCATGTGGGTGCCGGTCCGCCTGGAACAGGTAGGCGCTGCGGTGATGGGCGCGGAGCGTGAACTCCGGCACGGTCTTCGCCGCGTGACCCTGGTCGTGGTGGATGACCGACGACGGCACGTAGACGTTCTGCCAGCCCGCCTGCCCGAGCCGATCCCCCAGGTCGACATCCTCCAGATACATGAAGTAGCGCTCGTCGAAACCGCCGAGGGCGTCGAAGGCGGACCGGCGAAGCAGCAGGCACGACCCGGACAGCCAGCCGGCGGCCCGCTCCGTCGACATGTCCTGATCGGCGAGATATCGCGACGTCCACGGGTTACCCGGCCACACCGGGCCGAGCACGGCGTGCCCGATCCCGGCGCCCAGAGTCGGCACCGACCGCGCCGACGGGTAGACCGAACCGTCGGTCTCGGCGATGCGCGGGCCGAACGCCGCCCCGCGCGGCCAACGCCGGACGGCGGCCAACAGCTCGTCCACGCAACCGGGCTCGAAGGTCACGTCCGGGTTGACGACGAGGACGAACTCCTGGTCGAACTCCTCGGGGCGCCGGGAGATCTCCGTCACCGCGCGGTTGATGGCTGTCCCGTATCCCAGGTTCCCACCGGTCGGGAAGAACTCGGCGAAGTCGTAATCGGCGGCCACCGCCTCGGGAACACCGTCCGTCGACCCGTTGTCTGCCATCACCAGCCCCACAGGGCGCCCGGTGGCAGCGGGCAACGTGTCGACGAAGGCGCGGAGATGGTCGCCGGGAGAATAGGTCACCGTCACGACGGGTAGTCGGCTCGTCACGCGAAACACCCTACGGCGAGCGCCTCCGATTCCGACGCCCGGCGCGCGGCGCGGTAACGTGGGGAAATCTTGAGCCGCCGACTTTCTGGCGCGCTCAGAATCTACGACCTCGACGACAAGGACGGTGGATGAGCGCCGAGCAGCCAGCGACGCCCCGTCGCGCCCCCGGCCGGGCGCAGGGCCGACGGCGGGCCACGCCCCCGAGCCCCGTGCCCGCGCGCATCGCCCGGGCGGTCGCCTCGATCGTCGCGGTCCTCTGCCTCGTGGTCACCGGTATCGGGTGGTCCCTGTTCAACGGCCTCAGCTCCGACCTGTCATCGGCCGGCGGGCTCGAGGTGGGAGACGGTGGTCTCGACGGCGCCGTCGACATCCTGCTGGTCGGCACCGACAACCGGACCGACGCCCAGGGCAACCCGCTGAGCCAGGAGGAGCTCGCCACGATCCGGACCGGCGAGGAGGACGGCGAGAACACCGACACCATCCTGCTCGTGCGCATCCCCGAGGACGGCAGCTCCGCCACCGCGATCTCCATCCCGCGCGATGTGTACGTGGAGACCAGCACGATCGGCCCGAGCAAGATCAACGGCGTGTACGGGGCCTCCAAGGAGGCCTCGCTCGCCGAAGCCGTGGCCTCGACCCCGGACGGCGCGCTCACCGAGGACGACCAGCGCGCCGCGGTTCAGGATGGCCGGAACGGCCTCATCAGCGCCGTCGAGGATCTCACCGGGGTACGGGCCGACCACTACGCCGAGATAGGGCTGCTGGGCTTCGTCCTGCTCACCGACGCGGTCGGCGGGGTCCCGGTGTGCCTGAACACCGACGTCGACGAGCCGCTGTCCGGCGCGAACTTCCACGCCGGCGTCCAGACGATCTCCGGGTCGGACGCGCTGAGCTTCGTCCGCCAGCGCCACGACCTTCCCGCCGGTGACCTCGACCGGATCGTCCGCCAGCAGGCGTTCATGTCGCAGCTGGTCAAGAAGACCCTGTCCGCCGGCACGCTCGCCGACCCCACCAAGCTCGGCGCGCTCATCGACGCCGCCCGCCGCTCGTTCGTGATCGACGAGAACTGGGACTTCGTGGACTTCGCGCTCAAGCTCAAGGACATCAGCGGCGGCAGCGTCCGCTTCGAGACCATCCCGGTCACCAGCATCGATTCGGTCACCGAGTGGGGCGAATCCATCGTCACCGCCGACCCGGAGCAGGTCACCGAGTTCGTGGCCGGGTTCGCCAGCGGAGAGGGCGAGAACGATGCCGTGGAGGAGGAGACCTCCGCCGCCGTGCCCCCCGGCATCGACCCCGCCGAGGTGTCCGTGGCCGTCGTCAACACCACCGCCATCGACGGCCTGGCCTCGCGCGTGTCCGGATCGCTTGCCGAACTCGGCTACGCCCCGGGCGAGCTGCTTACCGACCCGGCCGCCGCCTACACCTCGCACGTCGCGGCCCCGTCCGCCGGCGACGCCGCCGCGTTCGCCGTCTCCGACGCGCTCGGCGGCCTGCCCGTCCAGGTCGACCCCGCGATCCCCGCGGGCGCGGTCCGGGTGGTCCTGGCAGAGGACTACAGCGGCCCCACCGGCGAGGCCGCGGGCATCGAGTCCGCATCCCCCGCCACCACCACGTACGCCCCGCTGCCGCCGTCGATCGCACAGCGGCCCACCTTCGATGCAGGCGGAACGGACGTCCCCTGCGTCAACTGACCCGCCGAGCCCCGGAGGCCCCCGAGTGAACACCGCCGCAGACACCGTCTTCCAGCCGCTCCTCGCCGCCGATCCGGGCGCGCCGATGATCACGCACTACGATCTCGCGGCACCGTCCCGGATCGAGCTGTCGGTCACGTCCACCGCGAACTGGGCCGCCAAGATCGCGGGACTGCTCCGCGACGAGATCGGCGTGACGCCGGGCGAGCGGATCGTGTGTGACCTCCCGGCCCACTGGTTGACCGCCGGCGTCCTGCTCGGAGCGTGGTGGGCGGGTGCCGAGGTCTGCACGCGCGACGCCGACGACGCCGTCGTCGTCATCACCACCCCCGACCGCCTCGACCGCCACCCCGCGGATGTCGAGACCCTCCTCATGACCACCGACCCGATGGGGCGGCCGCTCGCGGCGGCCGGCGTCGACGTGCCGCCCGGCGTCACCGACCTCGCCGAGGCGTGCCGCATCCACCCCGACGCGTTCGTCCCCTCCGGTGGTGGCGCTCTCGCACTCGACGGCGCCGCCCTGGCCGATCTGGTCGACGCGGAGCTCGCTGCGCGCGTCCTCGTGCCCGGCCCGGACCGCACCGACATCGTGTCGGTGCTCGCCCGGGTCTTCGCCTCCGGTGGCACCGCCGTGCTGGTCACCGGTGCCGGGGCCGACGACGACGGCGTCGCCGACGTCGCCGCCACCGAACGCACCACGCTGACACTCTGAGGCCACCCGGCAGACGTCCGCGGCCCTGATTCCCGCCCCGGCCGGGTGTTTCCACGCCGCTGAGGTCGCCCGCTGCGCTCGCACTGCCCCGAAATGCCGGAAGCCGCTACCCTGCGTCCCGATCCGCTACCCGAATGCGGGTAGCGGATCCGGTGCTCGGGTAGCGGATTCCGGGCGGGCGGGTGTTCGAGGCGCGTACGCCTCCGGGATCAGCTCAGGACCTGGCGGGCCATGACCATGCGGCAGACCTGGTTGGTGCCCTCGTAGATCTGGGTGATCTTGGCGTCGCGCATCATGCGCTCGACCGGGAAGTCCCGCGTGTAGCCGGCGCCGCCGAAGAGCTGCACGGCGTTGGTGGTGACCTCCATCGCCACATCCGAGGCGAAGGTCTTGGAGGCGGCGGCCAGGAAGCCCAGCTTCTGACCACCGGGCGCGATGCCGCGCTCGGCATTGGCGGCCGCGGTGTAGACCATCAGGCGTGCGGCCTCGACCTTCATCGCCATATCGGCCAGCATGAACTGGGTGTTCTGGAAGTCCGAGATCGCGCGGCCGAACTGCTTGCGCTCCTTGGTGTAGGCGATCGCCGCATCCAGCGCGCCCTGGGCGATGCCGACGGCCTGCGCACCGATGGTGGGGCGCGTGTGATCGAGCGTCTGCAGGGCGGTCTTGAACCCGGAGCCCGGCTCACCGATGATGCGGTCACCGGGGATGCGGACGTTCTCGAAGTACAGCTCGGCAGTGGGTGAGCCCTTGATGCCGAGCTTCTTCTCGGTCTTGGAGACACCGAAGCCCTCGTCGGCCGCGTTGACCATGAACGCCGAGATCCCGCTGGCGCCCTTCTCCGGGTCCGTCACGGCCATGACGGTGTACCAGGTCGACTTGCCGCCGTTGGTGATCCACGCCTTGGAGCCGTTGAGGATCCAGTCGTCGCCGTCGGCCTTGGCGCGGGTGCGCATGGCGGCGGCGTCCGAACCGGCCTCACGCTCCGACAGCGCGTACGAGGCCATCTTGCCTCCGGCGATCTCCGGCAGGACCAGCTTCTTGAGGGCGTCGTCGCCGGCCAGGATCAGACCCATGGTGCCGAGCTTGTTGACCGCCGGGATCAGCGAGGACGAACCACAGACACGCGCGACCTCCTCGATCACGATGCAGGCGGCCACCGAATCGGCGCCCTGGCCGTCGTACTCCTCCGGAACGTGGACGGCGTTGAAGCCCGAGGCGTTGAGTGCGTCGAGCGCCTCCTGGGGGAACCGCTCCTGCTCGTCGACGTCCGCGGCGTGGGGCTCGATCTCCTTCTCTGCCAGAGCGCGGATCGCTGCCCGGAGCTCCTCGTGCTCCTCCGCCGGGCGGTACAGGTCGAAATCGGGGTTGCCGGACATGTGCGGGCCTCCATGAGGGAATCGTCGGTGCTGGTCGCGCAGCGGGCGTCGAGCCGAGCCGTCCGAGGTGTCCGTCGTTCGCCGGCACCGATGTCGACCCGGGGATCCCAGGCTGCACCCAGGCGCCCACGTTACCAGCGGTTAACTGTGGTTCCCGCCGGAGAAAGCCAGCTCGTTCCGCATCGCGGAACCGATGGTGGGCGTCAGCCCAGGAGACGGTCGCGCAGCGCCTGGTCCTTGCGCTCGACCATCGCCTCGAGGTCGGCCTGGAAGGCCTCCATGCGCTCGAGCAGAGCGGGGTCGGAGGCCCCGAGGATGCGCACGGCCAGCAGACCCGCGTTACGCGCCCCGCCGATCGACACCGTCGCGACCGGCACGCCCGCCGGCATCTGCACGATCGACAGCAGCGAGTCCATGCCGTCGAGGTATTTCAGCGGGACCGGGACGCCGATGACCGGCAGCGGCGTGGCCGAGGCCACCATGCCCGGCAGGTGCGCTGCTCCCCCGGCACCGGCGATGATCACCCTGATGCCGCGGCCGGCGGCCGACTGCGCGTAGTCGAGCATCTTCTGTGGGGTGCGGTGGGCGGAGACGACCCCCACCTCGAAGGGGATCCCGAACTCGGCCAGCGCCTCGGCAGCGGCCTCCATGGTGGGCCAGTCGGAGTCGCTGCCCATGATCAGACCGACCTGCGGCCCGCTCTGTCGCGCGGTCATGTCGTCGCCTTTCGTCGAGGTGGTGTCACCGTGATGTTCCGCTGAGCGCTCGCAGGATCAGCGTTCGAAGTCTGCGACCGGCGCCCCCGTGTGGGGGTCCCACCCGTCGGCCCAACGCCCGTGGGAGAGCCAGTGCGCGGCGAGCTCGGCCACCGAGCGCACAGCCGCGACCTGATCCGCGTCGTCCGGGTCGAGCCCCGGATCGCCCAGGACGTTAACGTGGCCGATCTTGCGGCCGGGTCGCTCGGACTTGCCGTAGAGGTGCACCTTGGCGTGCGGGAACCGGGCTCCGAGATGGTGGACGCGCTCGTCCATGCTCATCTCGGGCGTCTCGGCGGCGCCGAGCACGTTGGCCATCACCGTGACGGGCGCGGTGGGGACGGTGGAGCCGAGCGGGTAGTCGAGGACGGCCCGCAGGTGCTGCTCGAACTGGCTGGTCGTGGCGCCGTCCATGGTCCAGTGCCCGGAATTGTGCGGACGCATGGCCAGCTCGTTGATCAGCACGCCCGGTCGACCGTCGGACCCGACGACCTCGAACAACTCGACCGCCATCACCCCCGTCACGTCGAGGTGCTCGGCCAGGCGCAGCGCGGTGGCCTGGACCGCGGAGCGCAGGTCGTCGGGCAGGCCGGGGGCCGGCGCGACGACCACAGCGCAGATGCCGTCCCGCTGCACGGTCTCCACGACCGGCCACACGGCGCCCTGCCCGAACGGCGAGCGCGCCACCATCGCGGACAGCTCGCGGGTCCACGGCACGCGGGCTTCGGCCATCATCGGCACGCCGGCCTCGAGCTGCTCGGCGGCGATGCGCTCGGCCTCCTCGAGTGAGTCGGGCATCCACACCCCGCGACCGTCATATCCGCCGCGCGCGGCCTTGAGGACGATCCGCCCCTCCTGCTCGTCGTGGAACCGCCGCACATCGTCGAGGGAGTCGATGCCGGCAAAGGCGGGCACGGGCGCGCCGATCTCCGCGAGCGCGTTGCGCATCACGAGCTTGTCCTGCGCGTGGATGAGCGCGGAGGCGCGGGGCCGCACGGCGATGCCGTCCGCCTCGAGCGCGAGCAGGATCTGCGGTGGGACGTGCTCGTGGTCGAAGGTCATCACGTCGGCGCCCTCGGCCGCGGCGCGCACCGCGTCCGGGTCGTCGTGGGCGCCGATCACCACGTCGGGGGTGACCTGGGCGGCCGGATCCTGCGGGTCCGCGGCGAGGACGCGCAGGGTCTGGCCGAGGGCCACGGCGGACTGATGGGTCATGCGGGCCAGCTGCCCGCCGCCGATCATCGCCACGACTGGGGTACCGAGCGGATTGCGGCGGATGCGCGAGTCGTCGTTCACGCCGTTCATCGTCTCACGAGGAGCGGGGTGCTCACCTACGCCCCGGAAGCCCCCAGCGGAACCGGGGCGCCGGAGCGAGCGGAGTGGGCGGCGGCGGGGGCGGGAGCCGGAGAAGTTCGTCGTACACGGCGGCGTGGACTCGGGCCACCTCGGGAACGTCCTCGATCTCCACCGGCGGCAGGTGTCCGAGCTCGAGGATCAGACAGCCGGTGCCCATCGCGCGGTCGCTGAGGGTGTGCCGGAACCGGACCGCGCTGATGCGCCGCAACGGCACGTCGACGCACTTTCGCGACGAGCCGGCCGGCCGGTAGAGCACGCGTTCGTCGGTGACGATCAGGTCTGTGCGCGCCCAGCGGACCGCCGGCCACAGCGCCAGTCGCAGCACGACGAGCAGGTACATCACCGCGACCATGGCCCAGGTGACGCTGCGGTCGGACGGGTCCGGGATCTGCGCTTCGATGAACCCGCCGGCGATCCCGGCCAGCCCGGCGGCGACGACGGCGACCAGCGCGGGTCGGATGAGCTGCCGCCAGTGGGGGTGGGTGTGGACGATCAGCGCCTCCCCCGGCGCGACGACCGTTCGGACGAACCCCACGGGTCAGCCGCCCCACCGACCGCCGGCGCCGCGGACGTGGGTGACGTCCCCGGCCGCGACGGCGAACTCCTCGCCGGAGGCCCCGCCCTCGTGGGGGACGACGACGAGCCGGCCCTCCCGGTCCACCCTCGCCGCCCGTCCGGTCCTGACGATGTCCCCGGGCATCTCGACGCGGACCTCGGCCCCGATGGTCGAGCAGGCCTCCGTGTAGGTCGACATGAGTTCGTCCGAGATGGTCGAACCGCTGCCCCGTTCGCACTCCCGCCACTGCTGGTGACGCAGCGCGAGTGCCTCCAGTACGGCACGGGCGATCGCGTCCCGGTCCGCCGAGCCCCCGGCGAGCGTGAGTGAGGTGGCGTGCGGGACCGGGAGCTGGTCCTGCGTGAGCGAGATGTTGATTCCGACGCCCACCACGACCGCGGGCAGCCGCACCCGGAAGTCCCCGGCCGCGGGCACGGTGGTCATCTCCGCGAGGATGCCGGACAGCTTGCGCCCCTCGATCAGGACGTCGTTGGGCCATTTGAGCGTGGCGTCCACCCCGGCGGCCTCGCGCAGCCCGTCCCGCACGGCCAGGCCGGTCACCAGCGGCAGCCACCCGAAGAGCGTGGGCGTGACGGCACCGGGCCGCAGCAGGATGCTCACGGCGACCTGGGTCCGGGGCGGGGCCGTCCACTCGCGACCGAGTCGACCGCGGCCCGAGGCCTGGTACTCGGCCAACAGCACACTCCGGTCCGGGGCCCCGTCCGCCGCACGCGCAAGCAGCTCGGCGTTGGTGGATCCGATCTCGTCCACGACGTCGAGAGAGGTGTACGGCGCACCGGCGACCTCCACCAGGGCGTGGCGGAGCGCGGCGGCGTCCAGCCTGGGCGGGGTGACGGTTGCGGGGTCGGCATGCACGTCTTCCAATGTAGGTCGCCGGTACGACATCCCGCGCCCGCGCGCGCCCCGTGCCCGGTCAGACGCGCCCCGCCGGGGCTGAACGGGCTCCCTCACGAGGGCGGCGGGGTCGCCTGTCGGGGGATGTAGGCCGGGTCACGTCGCCACGGACGGGACTGACTCGTTAGAGTCTTGCAACATGACGACTGCCTCAGAACCGGACGTGAGCGCCGACGTCCCCACGGACGCCGCGACCCCCGACATCCACACCACCGCCGGGAAGCTGTCCGAGTTGCGGCGCCGCCTCGACGAGGCCCGCGCCCCGATGGGACAGGCCGCGATCGACAGGACCCACGACAAGGGCCTGCTGACGGCCCGCGAGCGGATCGAGAATCTCCTCGACCCGGGCTCCTTCGTGGAGATCGACGCGCTGGCCCGTCACCGCGCCACCACCTTCGGACTGGCCGAGCGCCGCCCGCTGGGCGACGGCGTGATCACCGGCTACGGCACCATCGACGGCCGCGCCGTGTGCATCTTCTCGCAGGACGCCACCGTGTTCGGCGGCTCGCTCGGCGAGGTCTACGGCGAGAAGATCGTCAAGGTCATGGACCTGGCGCTCAAGACCGGCCGCCCGATGATCGGCATCAACCACGGTGCCGGCGCCCGAATCCAGGAGGGCGTCGTCTCGCTCGGCCTGTACGGCGAGATCTTCCACCGCAACGTTTTGTCCTCCGGCGTCATCCCGCAGATCTCCCTGATCATGGGCCCGTCAGCCGGCGGCCACGTCTACTCCCCCGCCCTCACCGACTTCACCGTGATGGTCGACAAGACCTCGCAGATGTTCGTCACGGGCCCGGACGTCATCAAGACGGTCACCGGCGAGGAGGTCACCCAGGAGGAGCTGGGCGGGGCCAACACGCACATGACCAAGTCCGGCGTGTCCCACTACACCGCCGCCGACGAGCAGGACGCCCTCGACTACGTCAAGGACCTGCTCTCGTACCTGCCGAGCAACAACCGTGCGGAGGCGCCGCGCTTCCCGTTCCCGGTCGCCGAGGGCGCCATCGAGGACAACCTCACCCCCGAGGACCTCGAGCTCGACACGATCATCCCGGACTCGTCGAACAGCCCGTACGACATGCACGAGGTCATCGGCCACATCGTGGATGACGCCGAGTTCCTCGAGGTCCAGGGCCAGTACGCGATGAACGTCATCGTCGGCTTCGGTCGCGTCGAGGGCCGCAGCGTCGGCATCGTCGCCAATCAGCCCACCCAGTTCGCGGGCTGCCTCGACATCAAGGCCTCCGAGAAGGCCGCGCGGTTCGTCCGCACCTGCGACGCCTTCAACGTCCCGATCCTCACCCTGGTCGACGTTCCGGGCTTCCTGCCCGGCACCGGCCAGGAGTTCGACGGCATCATCCGTCGCGGCGCCAAGCTGCTCTACGCCTACGGCGAGGCGACGGTCGGCAAGGTCACCGTCATCACCCGTAAGGCCTACGGCGGCGCGTACGACGTCATGGGCTCCAAGCACATGGGCGCGGACATCAACCTGGCCTGGCCCACCGCCGAGATCGCCGTCATGGGCGCCTCCGGCGCCGTCGGGTTCGTCTACCGCCCGCAGCTCAAGGAGGCCGCGGCGAACGGTGAGGACGTCGACGCACTGCGTCTGAAGCTGCAGGCCGAGTACGAGGACACCCTCGTCAACCCGTACGTCGCCGCCGAGCGCGGGTACGTCGACGCGGTCATCCCGCCGTCGCACACCCGCCTCCAGGTGGCCCAGGCGCTGCGCCTGCTCGACCGCAAGGTCGTCGAGGTGCCCGCCAAGAAGCACGGGAACATCCCGCTGTGACCGGCGAGCAGAGCACGGCCGACACGGGCGACGCCACCAAGCAGGAGAAGCCGTTCTTCCAGGTCGTCGGTGGCAACCCGTCCGCGGTCGAGGTGGGCATCCTCACGGCGGTCTTCGCGACCGCCGAGGGCAACGCCGCGCACGCGGGCGAGAGCCACAACGGGATCAAGAACGACTGGGGCTCCTACGAGGACCGCCTCCGGCCACCGTTCGGCTACAACCCGAGCTCGTTCCTCAACCGCCGGCAGTACTGACGGTCAGTCGGTGAGAGAGGACCCACCGGTCCACGCCGCGGCCCCGGCCTCCCCCACGAGGGAGGCCGGGGCCGCCGCCGTTTCCGGGCCCCCACTCGGCAGTAGGCTGGCGCATATCCGGCCCCGAGGAGGACCCGACATGACCACGGAAGACGCCGCCCCGGCACCCGGCACGGCCGACAGCGCCGCGGCCGCCCGCGAACCCGGCCGCGAGGATCGCGAGCACGGTCGCCGCGCCGGAACGGACGAGGGCACCGCGACGCACCACACGGACGTGATCGGCCGGGCCGATCCCGCGCCCGAGCGCCCCGGGGCCTCGATCGTCCACCAGGACGAGACCACCAAGATCGTCGCGTTCGAGTTCGGCGAGGGCCAGGAACTACCTGACCACGCGGCGTTCCACCCGGTGCTCATCCAGATCCTGCGGGGCCGGGTGGACTTCGGACTCCCCGATCGCACGATCCGGCTAAGACCGGGCGAGATTCTGCACCTCACGCCTAAGCTGCGTCACCGGGTGCGGGCCCTCGAGCCCACCACGCTGACCGTCACGATGCTCCTGCCGCGTGAGTGAGCGGCTCGCTACGCTGAGCCCATGATCTCCTTCGTCCTGGCCTCCGCCTCCCCGTCCCGCCTGCGGATCCTCGAGCAGGCCGGGGTGGATCCGGTCGTCCGACCCTCCCGTGTCGACGAGGACGCCCTCCAGGCCTCCCTCCCGCCGGGCACGCCGCACGTCCGCGTGGTGGAGGAGTTGGCCCGGGCCAAGGCGCAGGACGTCATGGACCGTGAGGGCGCGGCGCTCGCCGCCGAGGCCCGCGCCGCCGGGGCCACCTCACTGGTCGTGGTGGGTTGCGATTCGATGCTGCTGGTCGACGGCCAACTGGAGGGCAAGCCGCACACCTACGAGCGCGCGATGGAGCGGTGGCGCCGGATGCGCGGCCGGCACGGGGTGCTGCTCACCGGACACGCGATGCTGGTCGCCGACCTCGGCGGCGGGGCTGTTCCCGGTGTAGGTGACGACGACGACAGCGTTGTCGTCGTCACCTACACCGGCGCGGACACCTCGGACACCACGGTCCATTTCGGCGCACCCTCCGATGCGGACCTCGACGTCTACCTCCGCACGGGCGAACCTCTCGAGTGCGCGGGGGCGTTCACGATCGAGTCGCTCGGCGGCTGGTTCATCGACCGCATCGACGGCGACCCGTCGAGCGTCATCGGGCTCAGCCTTCCGTTGCTGCGGCGGCTCCTCGAGGACGCCGGGATACACGCGCACAGCCTCTGGCGGCCCGAGTTGCGGCCGTGAGATCGACGCCGCGTCGGCCGCGCCGCAGGTCAGAGCGATAGCGGATTCACGGCCCCTCCCCCGCCATCGCACCCGGTGACCCCCAACACCACACATGAGGGAGGCCTCTCATTAGACTGCGAAGGAATATCGGTGGGCCCATCGGGGACACCGTCGTTTCAGACGTCCATCATCAGGAGGCCCTGAGTGCCCAGTCATGCCAGCTCTCATATCACGAAGGTCCTCGTCGCCAACCGCGGCGAGATCGCCGTCCGTGTGATCCGTGCGGCGAAGGACGCCGGTCTGGCCAGCGTGGCCGTATACGCCGAGCCCGACGCCGACGCACTGTTCGTCAAGCTGGCGGATGAGGCATTCGCGCTCGGCGGCACCACGTCCGCCGAGTCGTACCTCGTGTTCGACAAGATCCTCGACGCCGCGGCCAAGTCCGGCGCCGACGCGATCCACCCCGGCTACGGTTTCCTCTCCGAGAACGCCGACTTCGCGCAGGCCGTCATCGACGCCGGTCTGATCTGGATCGGCCCGCCGCCGCACGCCATCCGCGACCTCGGTGACAAGGTCACCGCGCGCCACATCGCCGAGCGCGCCGAGGCCCCCATGGCCGCCGGCACCAAGGACCCTGTCGCCAATGCCGACGAGGTGGTCAAGTTCGCCGAGCAGTACGGTCTGCCCATCGCCATCAAGGCTGCCTTCGGTGGCGGCGGTCGCGGCATGAAGGTCGCGCACAAGATGGAGGAGGTCGCCGAGCTCTTCGAGTCGGCCACCCGTGAGGCCGTCGCCGCCTTCGGCCGCGGCGAGTGCTTCGTCGAGCAGTACCTCGACAAGGCCCGCCACGTCGAGGCGCAGGTCCTCGCCGACCAGCACGGCAACGTCGTCGTGGCCGGTACGCGCGACTGCACCCTGCAGCGCCGGTTCCAGAAGCTCGTCGAGGAGGCCCCGGCCCCGTTCCTCACCGACGACCAGCGCAGCCGGATCCACGAGTCCGCCAAGCGCATCTGCAAGGAGGCCGGCTACTACGGCGCCGGCACCGTCGAGTACATGGTCCAGGGCGACACGATCTCGTTCCTCGAGGTCAACACCCGCCTCCAGGTGGAGCACCCCATCACCGAGGAGACCGCTGGCATCGACCTGGTGCTGCAGCAGTTCAAGATCGCCGAGGGCGAGGTGCTCGAGTTCACCGAGGACCCCGAGCCCCGCGGCCACGCGTTCGAGTTCCGGATCAACGGCGAGGACGCCGGCCGTGGCTTCCTTCCCGCCCCCGGCACCATCACCACCTACGAGGAGCCGGCCGGACCGGGCGTCCGCATGGACTCCGGCGTCGAGCAGGGCGACACCATCGGTGGCCAGTTCGACTCCATGCTCGCCAAGCTGATCGTGTGGGGCGAGGACCGCGACCAGGCGCTCGCCCGCTCGGCCCGCGCCCTGGCCGAGTACAAGATCGAGGGCATGGCCACGGTCGTGCCGTTCCACGCTCACATCGTCGCCAACCCGGCGTTCGTCGGTGACGGCAAGAGCTTCGACGTCTACACCAAGTGGATCGAAGAGGAGTGGGACAACCCGATCGAGCCGTGGACGCCGACCGGTGCCCCGGCTGACGAGGACGAGCCCGTGGAGCGCAAGAAGGTCGTCGTCGAGGTGGACGGCCGTCGCGTCGAGGTCTCGCTGCCCGGTGATCTCGCCTTCGGCGGCTCGCACAACGGTGGCACGGTCCGTCGCAAGGCCAAGTCCCGCACCCGTGGCGGCGCTGCCGGTGCCGCCGCGTCCGGTGACGCCGTGTCGGCCCCCATGCAGGGCACCGTCGTCAAGGTGGCCGTCGAGGAGGGCCAGGAGGTCAAGGCCGGCGAGATGGTCGCCGTGCTCGAGGCCATGAAGATGGAGAACCCGGTCACCGCGCACAAGGACGGTGTCATCACCGACCTGTCCGTCGAAGCCGGCGCCGCCGTGACCCAGGGCACGGTGCTCTGCGAGATCAAGTGATCTGCTGACGGCGCCGGACCTGCCGGTCGGCGCCGTCGCCCCCGCCTGACCAGGCACACGCGAGAATCCGCTACCCGGACGTCTGATCCGGGGCAGCGGATTCTCGTGTTTCAGGCGCCTGCCGCAGCGCAGCCGTGTCGACCGCGCGGCTGTCAGTCGGCGGCCACCGACCCGGCCACCACCGGCTCCGCGACCGCCGGATCGAACGAGGTGTCCGTGAGGAACTCGCGGGCCTCGGGCACATTGCGCAGAAATCGGTCGGCCTCGTCGTCGGACTCGGTGACCTGGCTCGCCTCCTCCGCGGCGATCCGCTGTTCGAACAGGCCCACCTCACGCTCGACCCGGCCGGCATCCCAGCCGAGGACCCCGGCCATGAGTTCTGCGGCCTCGCGCGCGCAGGCAACCCCGCCGTGCTGGTACTCCATGGAGATGCGGGTGCGCCGCACCAGGACGTCCTCCAGATGGAGCGCCGCCTCCGCGGCCGCCGCGTAGACCACCTCGACGCGCAGATACCGCTCCGCCCCGGCGAGCGGCTCGAGAAGCTCGGGACGATCGGCGGCCATCTCGAGCACCTCCTCGGTGAGGGTCCCGTACCGGCCCAGCAGGTGCTCGACCTGTTCCTCACGGATCTCGTAGTCGTCCGCGATCCGGTCCGCGCGGTTGACCATCGCCGGGTAGCCGTCGGCGCCCATGAGCGGGATCCGCTCGGTCGTCGACGACGGCACCTCCTCGGCCCGCTCCCCCATCTCGGCCACCGCGGCGTCCACGGCGTCGGCGGCCATCACCCGGTAGGTGGTGTACTTTCCGCCGGCCACCACCACTGCGCCCGGGGCGACCGTCATGACGGCGTGCTCGCGGGACAGCTTGGCGGTGGAGTCGGCGCCGCCGGACAACAGCGGCCGCAGCCCCGCATACACGCCGCGCACGTCCTCGCGGGTGATCGGCTCGGTGAGCACGGAGTTCACGTGGCCGAGGATGTACTCGATGTCCGCGCTCGTGGCAGCCGGGTGCGCGAGGTCGAGTTGCCAGTCGGTGTCCGTGGTGCCGATGATCCAGTACTCGCCCCACGGGATGATGAACAACACGGATTTCTCGGTACGCAGGATCAGCGCGGCCTCCGAGTCGACCTTGTCGCGGTCCACGACGATATGCACACCCTTGGACGCGCGGACGGTGAAGCCGCCCTCGTCCCCGAGCATGCGCTGCAGCTGGTCGGTCCACACGCCGGCGGCGTTGAGCACGACCCCGGCGCGCACGTCCGTCTCCGCGCCCGTCTCGGCATCCCTGACCCGCACCCCGGTGACCCGCTCACCGTCACGCAGGTAGCCGATCACCTGGGTCGAGTTGGACACGACCGCCCCGTGCCGCGCGGCGGTGCGGGCCAGGGTGAGGGTGTGCCGCGCGTCGTCGACGAGGGTGTCCCAGTAGCGGATACCGCCGACCACCACGTCCTCGCGCAGACCGGGGGCGATGCGGTGTGCGCCGGCGCGGCTGTAGTGCTTCTGTGGGGGCACGCTCTTGGCGCCGCCCATGACGTCGTAGAGGACGAAGCCGGCGGCCATGTAGGGGCGTTCCCAGAAGCGGCGGGTCAGCGGGAACAGGAACTTCAGGGGGGTGACCAGGTGCGGGGCGAGTCGGGTCATGCTGAGTTCGCGCTCGTGCAGTGCCTCGGCGACGAGTCCGAAGTCGAGCTGTTCGAGGTAACGCAAACCGCCGTGGAACATCTTGGAACTGCGCGAGGAGGTCCCCGCGGCGAAGTCCCGGGCCTCGACCATCGCGACGTTCAGTCCGCGGGTGGCCGCGTCCACTGCGCTGCCGGTTCCCACGACGCCGCCGCCGACGATCACGACGTCGAACGTCTCCTCGGAAAGCCTGCGCCACGCCTCGGCGCGGCGTTCGGGGCCGAGGACGGACCGGGACCTGATCGTGGGCATGGGGTCTCCCTCCGCGGCCGGGGTGAGGTGTTCCGGCCGGTCGAGGCCGACTCTACGCCCGCGCGGACGTAGTCTCGGGGATGTGAGTCGCAACACCTACATTCTGGCCATTGACCAGGGCACCACCTCGACGCGGGCGATCCTGTTCGATGAGAAGGGCCTGCCTGTCGCCACCGCCACCGCGCAGATCGAGCACTCGCAGATCCTGCCGCGCGCGGGCTGGGTCGAGCACGACCCGATGGAGATCTGGTCCAACGTGCGGACCGCGATGGGGCACGTGGCCGGGGACGCCGATCTCGAGCCGGCGTCGGTGCGGGCGATCGGCATCACCAACCAGCGGGAGACCGTGGTGGTGTGGGACAAGGCCACCGGGAAGCCGGTGTACAACGCGATCGTGTGGCAGGACACGCGCACGTCGGGGATCTGCGCGCGCCTGGCGGAGGGCCACCCGGCGGGCGCCGATCGTTTCCGGGAGACGACCGGGCTGCCGCTGTCGACCTACTTCGCGGGCCCCAAGATCCGCTGGATCCTGGACCACCTGGACGAGCGGGGCGAGCGCGGGACGGAGCGGGCCGAGGCGGGGGAACTGCTGGCGGGCACCATGGATTCGTGGGTGGTGTGGAACCTCACGGGTGGGCGGCGTGGTGACGACGACGGCGAGGCCGCCCTGCACGTCACGGATGTCACCAACGCGTCCCGTACTCTGCTCATGGACCTGGGGACCATGCAGTGGAGCGAGGAGATCTGTCGCGAGATCGGCGTTCCCCTGGCGATGCTCCCGGAGATCGTGCCCTCGTCCGGTGTGCTGGGGCGCGTCACCAGGCGCCGGATGTTCGGCGGGACACCCATCTCGGGGATTCTCGGCGATCAGCAGGCGGCGCTGTTCGGCCAGACCTGCTTCGAGCCCGGTGACACCAAGAACACGTACGGGACCGGCGCGTTCCTGTTGCTGAACACCGGCACGACGCCCCAGACCAGCGACAACGGGCTGCTCACCACCGTGGCCTACCAACTCGGTGACGCCGATCCGGTCTATGCGCTGGAGGGCTCGGTCGCGATGGCCGGGTCGTTGGTCCAGTGGCTGCGCGACAACCTCGGGATCATCTCGACCGCGGCCGAGACGGAAGGGCTCGCCATGTCACTGGAGGACAACGGTGACTGCTATCTGGTCCCCGCGTTCTCGGGTCTGCTGGCACCGCACTGGCGTCCGGATGCCCGGGGCGCACTGGTGGGTCTGACTCGCTTCCACACGAAGGC
Organism: Dietzia aurantiaca; assembly: GCF_021033825.1. Classification (GTDB taxonomy): domain Bacteria; phylum Actinomycetota; class Actinomycetes; order Mycobacteriales; family Mycobacteriaceae; genus Dietzia; species Dietzia aurantiaca. Next base: position 7,015 of record NZ_JAIFXZ010000009.1, on the reverse strand, counting down.
CCACATGGCGCGTGCGGCGCTGGAGGCGACCGCGTTCCAGACCCGCGAGATGGTCGACGCCATGTGCGCGGACGCGGGCGAGGCCGCCGGTTCGCTGCGGGTGGACGGCGGGATGGTCGGCAACGGGTACCTGATGCAGTTCCAGGCCGACCTGCTGGGCGTCGACGTGGTGCGCCCCGAGGTCACCGAGACCACGGCTCTGGGCGCGGCGTTCGCGGCCGGGCTGGCCGTGGGCACCTGGGACTCGATCGACCGGCTGCGTGAGCTGTGGCGGGAAGACCACCGCTGGTCGCCGGAGATGCCCGAGGAGGAGCGGGAGCGGCTGATGGCCCGCTGGCGCGATGCGGTCGAGCGGACGCTGGGCTGGGCCGACGCCGAGGGCTGAGCCTCCTGCCTCCGCGCCCACCCGCCACCGCTGCCCGCCACCGCCGGGTTGTGCGCCCTGTGTGCAGCATGCAGACCGACTTGTGCGCCCTGTTTGCAGCAAACAGGGCGCACAAGTGGGTGGAAAAGGTGCATTCCGGGCACGCACCCCACTCGGGGCAGTGTCACCCGGAGCAGTGTCACGTGGGGCGGGAGGCACCAGCGGGCCGGGCAGGCCACCGGCCGGGCGGCCACCGGCCGGGCGGCCCACCGAGGCGGATCAGTCCAGATCGTCGTGGCGGATGAGCTGGCGGGCGGCCTCGGTGATGGTCCCGGTCATCGACGGGTAGACGGAGAAGGACCCCGCGAGGTCGGCCACGGTGAGCTGGTTCCGCACCGCGACCGAGATCGGCAGGATGAGCTCGGAGGCCGTGGGCGCCACCACGACGCCACCGATCACCACGCCCGAGGCGGGGCGACAGAAGAGCTTGACGAAGCCGCGGCGCAGACTGCGCATCTTGGCGCGCGGGTTTCCGGACAGCGGCATGACCTCGACGCGGGCGGGGACCTCACCGCTCTCGATCTGAGCGTGCGAGATGCCGACGGTGGCGATCTCCGGGCGGGTGAACACCGCGGAGGCGACGGTGCGCAGGCGGATCGGGCTGACGCCCTCGCCGAGCGCGTGATACATGGCGATGCGGCCCTGCATGGCCGCCACGGAGGCGAGCGGGAACAGGTCCGTGCAGTCGCCGGCGGCATAGATGCCGGGCGCGGTGGTCCGGGAGACGCGGTCGACCTTGATATGGCCGCTGCGCTGCAGCTCGACTCCGGCGTTCTGCAGGCCGAGTCCGTCGGTGTTGGGAACCGAGCCGACGCAGATGAGGGCGTGGGAGCCCTTGACCGTGCGGCCGTCACCGAGGCGGACGATGATGCCGTCCTCGTGATGCTCCACGGCGTCGGCGCGGGCGTGCTTGACCAGGGAGACACCGCGCTCGCTGAGCGCCTCCTCCAGCACCAGCGCGGCGTCGGCGTCCTCGTGCGGCAGTACGCGGTCCCGACTGGAGACCATGGTGACCTTGACGCCCATCTCGGTGAACGCGGAGACGAACTCGGCGCCGGTCACACCGGAACCGATGACCACCAGGTGCGAGGGCAGCTCGGTGAGGTCGTACAGCTGACGCCAGTTGAGGATCCGCTCGCCGTCGGGCTCCGCACCGGAGAGCACGCGGGGGCTGGAGCCGGTGGCCATGAGCACCACGTCGGCGTCGAGGATCTTCTGCTGGCCGTTCTCGAAGGTCACGGCGACCTGGTGCGAGGCCATGCCCGGCTGGGAGTCGTGGACCTTCGCCCACCCCGACAGCAGGCGGACGCCCTCGCGCTGGAGCTGCGTTCGGATGTCCGCGGACTGGGCCCGCGCGAGTGACTTGACGCGGCCGTTGACCTGGCCGAGCCGGTATGCGGTGGGGTCGAAGTGCGCCTGGACGCCCATCTCCTCCGCGCGGCGCATGTCGGTGCGCACGCCGGTGGTGGCGATGAAGGTCTTGGAGGGGACGCAGTCGTAGAGGACGCAGTTGCCGCCGATGCCGTCCGCGTCGACGATCGTGACATCCGCACCGTACTGGGCGGCGACCAGCGCCGCCTCGTATCCGGCGGGTCCGCCGCCGATGATGATGATGCGTTGCGTCACTGAAGATTCCTCCACGGCTCACGGGGTGTCAGGGCCGGGCGCCGGTTCCGCGGTGGCAGAACTCGTCGCGTCCGCCGTACACGGTAGTCGACTGGCCCGCGTCAGACGGGTGGACGAGGGTGGCGGACCCACCCGATCCGCCACCCGATCCACCCGCGCCGGGCCCGAGTGTGCGCCGACCGGGCTTGCCGAACGGACTAGAGTCGGGGTCGTGCCTCTCTATGCCGCGTACGGGACCAACATGCATCCCGATCAGATGACCACCCGCGCGCCGCACTCCCCTTTCGCCGGGTCGGGGTGGCTCGAGGGCTGGCGACTCACCTTCGCCGGCGACGACCCCACCTGGGAGGGCGCGGTGGCGACCCTGGTGCAGGACCGTGACTCGCGGGTGTTCGTCGTGCTCTACGACGTCCCCGAGGAGGACGCGCTCTCCCTCGACCGTTGGGAGGGCACCGACCAGATGCCCGCCCGGAAGATCCGCGTGCGCATCACGCGCCAGCCGACCGTCCCGGACGGCCCCCCTGTGGGCGCCCAGGAGTCGGAGTTCGCCGTCGACTCCGGCCCGGCGGACGGGCCCGGTGCCGCGTCGGCCGCCGAGGACACCGTCCTCGCGTGGCTGTACGTGATGGACGCGTTCGAGGGCGGGCTGCCGTCGGCGCGCTACCTCGGCCTGCTGGCCGACGCCGCCGAGTGCGCGGGCGCGCCCGAACAGTACGTGCGCGAGCTGCGCACCCGCGAGTCCCGCAACGTCGGCCCCGGCGCCTGAGGTGGCCCCGCTCCTGACCCCCACCGCCGACGCCGCCGCGGCGGCCGACGCCATCACCCGCGCCACCGGCCGCCCTTCGCACGAGGTCACCCTGGTGCTGGGCTCGGGCTGGTCGGAGGTCGTGACCGGACTCGCCGACCCGGGCACCGCGGTGACGATGCCGGTGTCGGAGCTGCCGGGGTTCGCCACGCCGTCGGCCGTCGGTCACCGCGGGACCGTCACCAGCTGCCTGGTGGACGGCGTCACCCTCCTGTCGATCGCCGGCCGCACACACCTGTACGAGGGTCGCGGCACCGAGCCGGTCGTCCATCCCGCCCACGTCGCCGCCGCCACCGGCTCCCGCGTGCTGGTGCTCACCAACGCCGCCGGCGGCCTGCGCGACGGCCTGGCCGTGGGCGACCTGGTCCTCATCCGCGACCACCTCAACCTCACCGGCCGCTCCCCGCTGACCGGCCCCCTGTTCGTCGATCTGGTGGACGCCTACCGCCCGACTCTGCGCGAGGCGGCCGCCGACGCCATCGCCGCCTCCGATGCCGCCGCCGGGGTCACCGACTCCCGCCCGGGCGAGGGCGTGTACGCCGCGATGCCCGGCCCCCAGTACGAGTCCCCCGCCGAGATCGGCATGCTGCGTGTGCTCGGCGCGGACCTGGTGGGGATGTCGACCGTGCCCGAGACCATCGCCGCCCGCGGACTGGGCCTGGACGTGGTCGCGATGTCCCTGGTCACCAACCTCGCCGCCGGGGTCACCGGGCAGCCGCTGGACCACACAGAGGTGCTCGCCGCCGGGGCGGCCGGTGCCACCCGCCTCACCACGGCGCTCCGCGCCCTCGTGCCGGCCGTCGCCCGCGCCTGAGCGAGGCCGACCGTGCCCACTCCCCCCGACCCGACCTCCGACGCCGCCCCCGACCTCGCGCCGCTGCGGTTCGGCACGGCGGGTGTCCGCGCCCCACTCGGGGACGGCCCCGCCCGGATGAACGAGGGGACGGTCGCCCTGGTCGCGACCGCCGTCGCCCGCCACCTGCGTGAGCAGGAGCCGCCCGGGTCGACGGTCGTCGTCGGCGGGGACGCACGCCACGGGTCGGCGCGGTTCGTCGAGGTCGCGGCTGCGGTGGTGGCGGCGGCCGGCTTCGTCGTCGTCGTTCCCCCGGGCCCGGTCCCGACCCCCGTCGTGGCGGCGGCGGTTCGGTCGCGTGGCGCGGCGGCGGGGCTCATGGTGACCGCGTCGCACAATCCGGCAGGCGACAACGGCATCAAGGTCTACGGGCGCGGGGGCGCGCAGATCGTGCCGCCCACCGACGCCCACATCGAGGCGCACCTGGTGGCGGCCGCGCGAGAGGGCGTCACCGTCCCCGTCGCGTCAGAATGGAACGACGACGAGACCGCGCCGCGCGGGGGCACCGCGGTCAACCCCGGTCGCGGTGAGGTGCGGGTAGACCCGGCGCTGGTCGACGACTACGTCGCCGCCGTCGTGGCCCGGATCCCCGCTCCCGCCCGGCCTCCGCGCGTAGCGCTGACGCCCGTCCACGGGGTGGGCGGCGAGGTCTGCCGGCGCGTTCTCGCCGGGATCGGGGTGCGGGACGTGGTGATGGTGGCCGAGCAGGCCGAGCCCGACCCCGACTTCCCGACCGTCGACTCCCCCAACCCGGAGCGCGCGCAGACCACCGAACGGCTGCTCGCGCTGGCGGCGGAGATCGAGGCCGATGTGGCGATCGCGCTCGACCCCGACGCCGACCGGTGTGCCGTGGGTGTGGCCGGGCCGGACGGGCGTTGGCGGATGCTCGACGGCGACGAGACCGGTGCCGTGCTCGCCGACCACCTGCTGCGGGCGCCGCTGCCGGGGGCAGGCGTCGGCGAGGACTTCCCGGTGGTGGCATCGACGATCGTGTCGTCGCGGTTGCCATCGCTCATCGTTCCCGCGCGCGGCGGTCGCCACGTGGAGACGCTGACCGGGTTCAAGTGGCTCGTGCGCGCCGGACGGCCGCTGCGGTACGCGTACGAGGAGGCGATCGGGCACTGCGTGCTGCCGGAGGTCGTGGCCGACAAGGACGGCATCTCCGCCGCCGCGCTCTGGTCCGCGATGGTCGGGGCCGGCGGGCCCACTGTCGGTGAACGAATCGACGCGCTGGGGCGGGAATTCGGCGTGCACGTCCGGCGCAACGAGACGCTGCCACTGGCGGTCGGAGCGGATCCCGCCGTCGCGCTGGCGAGGGCCGCGACGCTGCTCGGGGGCGCGGGCGGCGGGGCCCGGCCCGCGGTTCACTCCCTCGACGGGACCGCTGGCCTGCGTGTGGACGTCGATGGCGCCCGCGCGGTGATCCGCCCCTCGGGGACCGAGCCGCTGCTCAAGACCTACGTCGAGGCGTGGACACCGCCGGCGCCCTCCCCGGCGGACCGAGCCGGGGTCGAACAGCGGCTCGCGGGTCTGGCCGGTCAGGTCGCGGACGCCATCGCCGGCCGGGCGCGTTAGCGCGGACCGAAGAGACGGTCGCCGGCGTCACCGAGACCCGGGACGATGAAGGCCGCCTCGTCGAGTCGCTCGTCGATCGTCGCGGTCACGAGCGTGCCCGCGAGCCCGGAGCCGCGCACGAGTTCGACGCCCTCCGGCGCACACAGCACGCACACCACGGTGATGCCCGTCGCGCCACGGGCGGTCAGCGTCTCCAGGGTGGTGACCAGCGAACCGCCGGTCGCGAGCATCGGGTCGAGCACCACCACGTGCTTGCCGGCGAGGTCATCTGGCAGCGAGCACAGGTAGGAGAAGGGCTCGTGGGTCTGCTCATCGCGCGCCAGGCCGATGAAGCCGACCTGCGCGCCGGGCAGCAGGCGGGTCGCCGGCTCCAACAGGCCGAGCCCGGCCCGGAGCACCGGCACGATGAGCGGGACGCCGTCCACCGCGACACCGGTCGTCTCGGTCACGGGGGTGGTCACGGGGATCTCTACCGTCGGCACCGAACGGAAGGCCTCGTAACAGAGCATGGTGCCGAGAGCGTCCATCGCGGCCCGGAAACCCGCGGTATCGGTGCCGGAATCGCGCAGCGTACGGAGGCGATCCCCGACCAGGGGGTGGTCCACGACGATGATGTCCATGCCCGTCAGGATTCCACACGAGAAGATTTTCGCGGGTGCTGGAACCGGACCGTCTCCCCTGCTCGTCGAACCCTGTGACGGGACAGAAGGCAGGACAAGGGGGCGCGACCATGGCAGACGGGGCGATCGAGGTCCATGTCGACGGTTTACGTGAGCTGGGCACGGGGCTGACCACCCTGGCCGAGACGCTGGGGGGAGCGCTCGACGCGGTCGACTCGCTGCCGCTCGCGGCGGTGGTGCCGGTGGTGGGGCCGGTGGGGGCGGATTTCATGTCGGCCCTGTTGGCCGCCACCTCCCGCCACCGGGAGGTGCTCGCCGGGGTCGCCCGGGTGACCGATGCGGCCGGGGATCTGGTGTTGGAGTCGGCCCGGTTGTTCGAGGACACCGACGCCGCGGGCGCCCGGGCCATCGGCGCGGCCGGCCAGGGTTTGACCGAATGGACGGTGTGATCCGGTGATCGCGGACGCATTGGCCTATGTCGGCCCCATCAGGCAGGTCCTCGACCTGCTCTCGACCGAGGAGTTCGTCCCCGCGGAGACGCAGAACGTCATGCGGCCGGTCAGCGACTGCCTGGAGGTGGCCGAGCAGCTGGGGCCGCCCCTCGAGCGGCTGCTGTCCGAGTCGTGGGACTCCCTCGCCGCCCTGGGTGCCGCCCAGTCGATCGCAGAGGTCGGACGGACCGTCGGCGCGCTCACCGACTCCGCTGTGGAGATCGCGCGGGTCACCGCCGTGGCCGCCGAGATCGTCGTGCGCGGGACGATCGAGGTGATCGGGATCGTCAACGAGTTCATCGCGCGCGCCGCCGCCCTCGGACCCACCCTCGTGACACCGCCCGGGCAGGCCGCGCTCCTCGCGTTGGCCACCGAGCATCTGGCGCGCGGCATCCAGGTCGCGGAGCGGGTCCAGACCGAGCTCAGGGCGCCCACGGCGGAGATGCACGCGATCGCCGCCGGGATCCCGGGCGCGCCCCGAATGCCCGGGATGCTCGGCGCGGATACGAGCGCGGCGGGCGCGATCAACGCCACCACCGCGGCGTACGCGGGATCCGGGCCGGGCGCCGCCACCGCGGTCGGCGGCTCACCCACCGAGGTGGGCGCACCCGGGCCCGGCAC
>NZ_JAIFXZ010000008.1 GCF_021033825.1 Dietzia aurantiaca | reverse complement strand
CCCGGCTCTGGACAAGGGCGAGGTCGACAAAGCCCGCCGCGATCTCGAGGCCGCCGAGGCCGCCCTGCCCGAGGAGGGGCGGCCTCGGCGGCGCGGCAGGTGCCGGCGCAGTCGCAGGCGGAGTCGGAGCCTCGGCCGGCGGCTCCGACTCCGGGAGTGTGTCGACGCCGGGCGCCGCCGGCGTGGGCGACGCGGGGTCCGGCTTCCTCGGCAGCGGAGTCCAGGTGGTGCTTCCGGACGGGTCCTCGGCCACCGCACCGAATGAGCAGGCCGCGGGCGCGGTACGCAACGCCCTCAGCCAGCAGGGCGTGCCGTACGTGTGGGGCGGCACCACGCCGGGGCAGGGACTGGACTGCAGTGGGCTCACCCAGTGGGCCTACCGCGATGCCGGGGTGGAGATCCCCCGCCTCGCGCAGGAGCAGGGGGTGGGGGTCCAGGTGTCGCAGCAGGATCTCGCGCCCGGCGACCTGCTGGTCTGGGACGGCCACGTGGCGATGTACATCGGGAACGACCAGATCGTGGAGGCAGGGGACCCTGTAGCGGTTTCCGGCCTGCGCACCGACAATATCGGCATGTCCTTCTACGGCTTCTACCGTCCTACCGGCGGATGACGCCCGACACCTGCCGCCACACCGACCCGATGTCGGGGGTCGTCGCCGAGGTCGGCACCGACGGGGTGCCGGTCGGCCTCGCCGTGCCCGACCGCCTTCTGGACCGCACGCCGTCGGAGGTGGCGCGAGCGGTGCTGCGTGCCCTCACCGCGGCCGCGGGCGAGGCCCGCGAGTTGTTGGAGCGCCGGGCCGAGGAGGAATGGGACGGCAGCGGCTGGACCCCCGAGGGTGTCGACGACGACGGGGTGTTGGAGTCGGTCCGTTGACCGCCGGCGGGCTGGACGTCGAGGCCTTCCTCGACCGTCTGCGGGGAATAGCGTCCGAGTGGGAGTCGGCCCACGATCAGCTCGAGACCTTGCGGGCGGTCGCCACCAGCCGGGATCAACTGGCCACGGCCACCGCGGACTCCGGCGGGACCGTGGTGGATCTCCGATTGGCGGCGGGGCTGCGCCGGCACGGGTCGGACACCGTGTCGGCGTCGATCCTCGAGGCCACCGCCCGGGCGGTGATGCAGGCCAATTCGCGGCGGGCCGAGCTGGTGTCGGGATCCGTGGCGCTGGCCGTGGGCGGACGGAAGCAGGCTGCGCAGGACGCGCTGCGGGCCGACAGCGCGACTGGCCCGGCCGGCCGTGGCACCAGCTGACCACGCCTGGATATGCTGGCCGACATGGCCAAGGACATCGTCCCGATCGAGCTCGGTCTCCCGGAGGGAGACGTCACGACCCTCTGGGCGCCCAGCTGGCGCGAGGACAACGACGACTGGGAGGCGTTCCTGGGCCTCGACGAGGACCTCTACGCCTTCGATTCGACCGCTGAGCTGCTGGCTCTGGTGCGCAGCGGGGCCGAGCAGGACCTGCAGGACCACCCGTCGTGGGAGCAGTTCGCAAACTCGGACGTGCTCGACTTCCGCGCCGCCGACGAGAACTGCTACGACCTGGTGGGCGTCCTCGAACTCCTCGGCGACGATCCGACCGAGTCGTCGGTGGACGAGATCGACCAGTCCTTCGCCATCGCCCGCTCGATCGGCGAGGTCTGCGAGCTGGTCACGGTCACCAAATTCTTCAACGGCAACCCGATTCTGGCCACCGTCACCCACGGCATGGACGAGTTCTACGGCCGTGAGGGCCTCAAGCTGTGGAAGTCCATCCGCAAGACCGTCGCCAAGGGCTGGGACGACGTGCTGGATGCGATCCAGGAGGTCATCACCGCCCCGGCTCTGGACAAGGGCGAGGTCGACAAAGCCCGCCGCGATCTCGAGGCCGCCGAGGCCGCCCTGCCCGAGGAGGAGCCGGAGGCCGAGGAGACCGCCCGGACCGGCTACCCGGAGGGTTCGATCTGGGAGAAGGTGGGCATCGACCCCATCCAGATCGTGTTCGGGGACCAGGAGTTCCTGAGCCTGCGCTGCTATCTGGGCGATCGCCCGGTCTTCCTGGGCGACGGCGACCAGGTGTACGTGTTCACCAGCGGTCGCGGCCTGGGCCGCTACCTGGCGGACAACGACGACGACACGCTGAGCCGGGTCGCCACGTACGAGCAGATCAAGATCGCCGCCACCGACGGCAGTCTCGACGTCCAGGCCACCGACGACAACGTGTACGTGCTCGCCGGGCTGGATCGCGACATCGAGATCGGGCCGTCCATGGTCGACCCGGGCCAGCTCGGCCTGGCGGTGGAACTCATCACCGACATGGCGAACTACGTCGGCGACGCGGAGTTGGAGGCGTCGGTGACCGGACGCGGATCCTCGCTGCGCCGGTACATGCACTACGTGCTCAACCCGGACGACGCCACGCTGCTCGAGCCCACCGCGCCGTACGACGACGAGGCCTCCGAGTGGCGGGACCTCGTCGATGACGTCGAGCAACTGGTCACCACCCCGGACATGGCCTGAGCCCGGCGCCCTCCGGGGTATCCGGCCCCCTCACCAGCCCCGGAGCCGTCGCACGACCGCACCCGCGGGGCCGCGTGCGGGAGCGGAGCCGGGGTCGCTGACGTCGAGGGCGGCCCCCAGCTCGCCGAGAGCGGACGCGATCCGGCCGGCGTCGCCGGCGTACACGGTGGCGATCACCTCGCCGGCCCGCACCTCGTCGCCCTCGACCCGGTGCAGCAGTACCCCGGCGGCGTGGTCGACGGCCTCGCCCGGTGCGCTGCGTCCTGCTCCCGCCAGCCGCGACGCCCGGCCCACCCCGAGCGCATCCCAGGTGATCCGGCCCGCGGCGGGCGTCCGCACCTGCTCGACGCTCGCGGCCCGCGGGAGTTCGGCGTCCGGGTCGCCGCCCTGGGCGGAGATCATCGCCCGGTAGGAATCCATGGCCCGCCCGTCCGACAGTCGGGCCCGCGGATCGTCGTTGATGCCCACCGCGGACAGAGCCTCCTCCGCCAGCGCGCAGGTCAGGTCGACCATGTCCGCGGGTCCCCCGCCGTCGAGGATCTCCAGGCATTCGGCCACCTCGACCGCATTGCCCACGGCCCGCCCGAGCGGGGTGTGCATGGCCGTGACCAGCGCACTGGTCCGTACTCCGGCGGCGGTGCCGATACCCACCATGACGCGGGCGAGCTCCTCGGCATCCGCACGTGAGGTCATGAACGCCCCGGACCCGAACTTCACGTCGAGGACCAGCGCACCGGTGCCCTCGGCGATCTTCTTGCTCATGATCGACGCCGCGATCATCGGGATCGAGGGCACCGTGCCGGTGATGTCCCGCAGGGCGTACAGGGCGCGGTCCGCGGGGGCGAGGTCGGCCCCGGCCGCACAGATCACGGCCCCGGAGTCCGACAGGATGCGCCGCATCTCGTCCCCGCTCAGGTCCGCGCGCCAGCCGCGGATCGCCTCGAGCTTGTCGAGCGTGCCGCCGGTGTGCCCGAGCCCCCGCCCCGACAACTGCGGCACGGCCACGTCCCAGGTCGCCAGCAGAGGCGTGAGGACCAACGTGATCGCGTCACCCACCCCGCCCGTGGAGTGTTTGTCGACGGTCGGCACCTCCCGGCCTCCGCGGGACAGCCCGGCCAGGTCCAGACGGCGGCCCGAACCCACCATCGCGGTGGTCCACCGGGAGATCTCCCGATCGCTCATCCCGCGGAAGTAGATCGCCATCGCGAGCGCGGACATCTGCTCCGGGACGACCGTCCCGCGGGTGAACCCGTCGACGATCCAGTCGACCTCGTCGTCGTCGAGCTCCCTCCCGTCCCTTTTCGCCTCGATGATCCGGACCGCATCGTGGCGCCGCGCGGCGTCGCCTATCCCGCTCACGTCAGATCCTCCGGGCCGAAGGCGTCGGGCAGCAGGGCACCGAGGCGGACGGGTCCGCGCGCGCCGTGCACGATCAGGTCGGGGCCACCGTGTTCGTGGAGGAGTTGTCGGCAGCGCCCGCACGGGGCGAGGGGCTCGCCGGAATGGGCGACGACGACGACCTCGAGCAGGCGGCCCCCTCCCGTCCGGTGGAGGTCCGACACGAGTGAGCACTCCGCGCACAACGTCAGCCCGTAGGAGGCGTTCTCCACGTTGCAGCCGGTGACGATTCGCGCGCTGGTCCCGTTCGCCGCGGAGGAGTCCGTGCCGGCCGCTTCTCGCTACGGAGCGGTGGCGATCGCCGCGGCACCCACCCCCAGCCCCGAGTACGGCCGATAGGCGCTCCTGGCCGCCCGAAGGGCGTGCTCGCGGAGCATGTCGAAGTCTATGAGCCGTTGTGCTGCGGTTTCGTCGCCGGACACCTTCATCTACCCCCGGGTAACTTCATTTAGGGTCCCCTAACAGGGATTACCTGTTCGGACCACGGTACCCACCCTGCTTCTCATCAGTTCACTCTCAGGTCTAAAGTCCTTGTAGGCGCCCGCCGTGTTGTCATGGACGAACCGCGCGCCGTAGGCATCACGCCCAGACGAACTGGAGGCACGACAAGCCCATGAGTACTGCGCAGGCGCCGGCGCGTCCGGCACCCACAAAGAAGATCAACATCTACAAGGGTGACCCGGGGATGTGGTCGTGGGTCGCGCACCGCATCTCCGGCGTCGCGATCTTCTTCTTCCTCTTTGTCCACGTGCTCGACACCGCCCTGGTCACCGTGAGCCCGGAGAGCTACAACGCGGTCATCGACACGTACAAGAACCCGATCGTCGGCCTCATGGAGATCGGGCTCGTGGCCCTGGTGCTGTTCCACGCCCTCAACGGTCTGCGGATCGTCGCCGTGGACTTCTGGTCCAAGGGCGCCAAGTACCAGCGCCAGATGCTCTGGGCCGTCCTGGCGATCTGGGTCGTGGTGTTCGCCGCGGCGACCGCACGCCTTCTCTTCCTCCTCTTCGAGCACATCTAAGGAGAACGATCATCATGGCAGACGCACCTGTTCTCCAGACCTCTTACGACCGGCCCGCCTCGCTGGCGCAGCCCCGCTCGCCCCGCCTGCGTTCCCGCGGCAACTTCGAGCGCACGGCGTGGATCTTCATGCGCTACTCGGGCGTGGCCCTGGTCTTCCTCACCATCGGCCACCTCACGGTGGGCCTGATGATCGACGACGGCGTCCACCGCATCGACTGGGCATACGTCGCCGATCGCTGGCAGAGCCCGTTCTGGGCCACGTGGGACATCCTCATGCTCTGGCTGGCCCAGCTGCACGGCGCGAACGGTGTCCGCACCGTCATCGCGGACTACTCGCGCAAGGACTCCACCCGGTTCTGGCTCAACGCGATCCTGATCGCCGCGACCGTCCTGGTCCTCGTCCTGGGCACCTACGCCATCTTCGGCCTCGCCTACGACATCTGATCGCCGGCAGTATTCGTCCGCGGACTTCACCATTTCGAAAGCGAGCACTGAGAACACCATGACCGATCGTCAGGTCCACCAGCACCAGTACGACGTCGTCATCGTCGGCGCCGGCGGCGCCGGGATGCGCGCCGCCATCGAGGCGGGTCCGCGCACCCGCACCGCGGTCCTCACCAAGCTCTACCCCACCCGCTCCCACACCGGCGCAGCGCAGGGCGGCATGTGCGCCGCCCTCGCGAACGTCGAGGAGGACAACTGGGAGTGGCACACGTTCGACACGGTCAAGGGCGGCGACTACCTCGTCGACCAGGACGCCGCGGAGATCATGGCCAAGGAGGCCATCACCGCCGTCATCGACCTCGAGAACATGGGCCTGCCGTTCAACCGGACGCCCGAGGGCAAGATCGACCAGCGTCGCTTCGGCGGCCACACGCGTGACCACGGCAAGGCGCCCGTGCGTCGCGCCTGCTACGCCGCGGACCGCACGGGTCACATGATCCTGCAGACGCTGTACCAGAACTGCGTCAAGCACGACGTGGAGTTCTTCAACGAGTTCTACGTGCTCGACCTGTGCCTCACCGAGACCCCCGAGGGCCCCGTGGCCACCGGCTGTGTCGCCTACGAGCTGGCCTCCGGCGACCTGCACGTCTTCCACTCCAAGGCCACGGTGTTCGCCACCGGCGGCTCGGGCCGCATGTACAAGACCACCTCCAACGCCCACACTCTCACCGGTGACGGCATGGCCGTGGTCTTCCGCAAGGGTCTGCCGCTCGAGGACATGGAGTTTCACCAGTTCCACCCGACAGGGCTGGCCGGCCTGGGCATCCTCATCTCCGAGGCCGTGCGCGGTGAGGGCGGCATCCTGCGTAACGCCGACGGCGAGCGCTTCATGGAGCGCTACGCCCCCACCATCAAGGACCTCGCGCCGCGTGACATCGTCGCCCGCTCGATGGTCCTGGAGGTCCGCGAGGGCCGCGGGGCCGGCCCCGAGAAGGACTACGTCTACATCGACGTGACCCACCTCGGTGCCGACGTGCTCGAGGAGAAGCTCCCGGACATCACCGAGTTCTCGCGCACCTACCTGGGCGTCGACCCGGTCACCGAGCTCGTCCCGGTGTTCCCGACCTGCCACTACGTCATGGGCGGTATCCCGACCAACGTCCAGGGCGAGGTATTGCGCAACAACGAGGACATCGTCCCCGGCCTGTACGCCGCCGGTGAGTGCGCCTGCGTGTCCGTGCACGGCTCCAACCGTCTGGGCACCAACTCGCTGCTGGACATCAACGTGTTCGGCCGCCGCGCCGGCATCGCCGCCGCCGAGTACGCCGCGGGTCACGACTTCGTGGAGCTGCCCGCCGAGCCCGAGACGATGGTGCGCGAGTGGATGGAGCGCATGCTCGCCCCGCACGGCACCGAGAACGCCGCGGACATCCGCAGCGAGATGCAGGCCATGATGGACGACAAGGCGTCGGTGTTCCGCAACGAGCAGTCGCTCACCGAGGCCCGCGACGAGTTGCGCGCCCTGAAGAAGCGCTACGCCGAGGTCACCGTCTCGGACAAGGGCAAGCGTTTCAACACCGAACTCCTGGAGGCCGTCGAGCTCGGCTTCCTCCTGGAGCTGGCGGAGGTCACCGTCGTGGGTGCCCTCAACCGGAAGGAGTCCCGCGGCGGTCACTCCCGTGAGGACTTCCCGGACCGCGACGACGCCAACTACATGAAGCACACCATGGCGTTCAAGGAGGACGGTCTCGACCTGCTCTCCGACATCCGGCTGGATTGGAAGCCGGTTGTGCAGACCCGCTACGAGCCGATGGAGCGTAAGTACTGATGAGTTCCGCAGTCGACACCACCAAAGCCACCGACGGCACGAGCAGCCGCCCGGTGCCGCCCGGCTCCACCATGGTCACGCTGAAGATCGCCCGGTTCAATCCGGAGGATCCGGATTCGGCGGGCTGGCAGGAGTTCGAGGTCCCGGCGCTGCCGTCCGACCGTCTGCTCAACCTGCTGATGTACGTCAAGAACTACATCGACGGTTCGCTGGCGTTCCGCCGCTCCTGCGCCCACGGCGTCTGCGGTTCGGACGCGATGCAGGTCAACGGCGTCAACCGCCTCGCCTGCAAGGTCCTCATGAAGGACATGCTGCCCAAGGACGGCAAGTCCATCACCATCACGATCGCCCCCATCCGGGGCCTTCCGGTGGAGAAGGACCTGTACGTCGACATGGAGCCGTTCTTCAAGTCGTTCCGTGACGTCATGCCGTACCTCATCACGTCCGGCAACCAGCCGACCGCCGAGCGCATCCAGTCGCCGACCGACCGCGCCCGCTTCGACGACACCACCAAGTGCATCCTCTGTGCCTGCTGCACGACCTCCTGCCCGGTGTTCTGGGCCGACGGGTCGTACTTCGGGCCGGCGGCGATCGTCAACGCGCACCGGTTCATCTTCGACTCGCGTGACGAGGGCGCCGCCGAGCGTCTGGAGATCCTCAACGACGCCGAGGGCGTGTGGCGCTGCCGCACCACCTTCAACTGCACCGACGCGTGCCCCCGTGGCATCCAGGTGACGCAGGCGATCCAGGAGGTCAAGCGCGCGTTGCTCTTCGCGCGCTGATCTCGCCACAGATCGTCGGCTCGGGCCGCATCCTCTTGTCGAGGGTGCGGCCCGAGTCGCATTTCCGCGGCGGCGAGCGGCCTGCCCGCGAACTGCCTCGAGCCGCATCGGCCCGCGTTCTGCTGATCGCCACCCATCGGATCGTGCGCCACCCATCGGATCCGTAGGCGACACGCGATTCGATAGGTGGCGTTCTCCGGTCGCCCGTCGCGGGTCAGGCGGAGCGCCAGCCGCCCCCGGACGTAGACTCGACATCCGTGATCAGCCACCGTCGAGGGCCCGCCCGCCGTACCGCCGGCCTCGCCACCGCCGCCCTCGTCGCCCTGATGCCCCTCGCTGCAGCGAGCCCGGCGGCGGCCGTGGAGCCGGACCCCGCCCTCCCGCTCTCGGAGCCGCCGCCGGCTGCGGTGTTGCCGTCGACGACGTCGTCGTCGTACTTCGACACCCCGCGCGACCTCACCGGGTGCCCGTACCGGACGACTCCACCCGCGCCCGTCGACGAGTCCGAGGTGCCGCTGCCCGGTCAGTCCTCGCCCGCCCCTCCCCCGGTGCCCGCCACGCCCGCCGGCGGCGAGGCCCTCGCCGGCTGCGACGTCGTGGCGCCCGATGGCTTCGCGGTGCCCCCGGAGGTGACCGCGAGCGCCTGGATGATCTCCGACCTCGACACCGGCGAGATCGTCGCCGCCAAGGACCCGCACGGCCGCTACCGCCCGGCGAGCATCATCAAGACACTGCTCGCATCGGTCGCCCTCGACGAGTTGGACGGCGACGAGATCGTGGAGGTCACCGACGCCCATCTGGAGGGTGCCGAGGGCAGCCTCGTCGGCGTCGGGCCCGGCGGCAGGTACTCGGTACACCGGCTCCTCAGTGGGCTGCTGATGTCGTCCGGCAATGACGCGGCGGCCGTGCTCGCGCACGAGATGGGCGGCATGGACCACACGCTCGAGGCGATGAACGCGCGCGCCGCCTCGCTCGGTGCCGCGGGCACGCACGTGGCCACGGTGAGCGGGCTGGACGGGCCGGGGATGATGTCGTCAGCGTACGACATGTCGCTGATCTTCCGCGACGCCATGACCCGGCCCGAGTTCGCCGAGATCGTCTCCACGCAGCTGACCGGCTTCCCCGGCTACCCGGCGGGCGAGGGCGCGGGTCCGCCCGACCCCGTCGACCCGCCCCCCTACACCGGCCCGACCACACGCGAGGACGGCGAGGTGGTCAACCCCGGCTTCGTGCTGGCCAACGACAACCAGCTCCTCTTCAACTATGACGGCGCGCTGGGCGGGAAGACCGGCTTCACCGACGACGCCCGCCACACCTTCATCGGGGCGGCGGAGAGGGACGGCAGGCGGCTGGCCGTGGTGCTGCTGGACGGCACGCGGGTGCCGCAGGCGCCGTGGCAGCAGGCGGCGATGTTGCTGGACTCGGGGTTCGCGGCCGAGGACGGCGTCGGCCGGCTGGGCGACGGACTGAGCGCGGCCGACGACGACGTGACCGCGCTGGCGTCAGGCCCGCTGGGCGGGTCGGGGGCGTCGGAGACGACCGCAGCGGGGTCGCTGTTCGAGGAGTACGGAACGTGGATGGCGGCCGGCGCGGCGGCCCTGGTGGTGCTCGCGGGCGCCGTCCTGACACTGCGGCGTCGCTGAGCCACTGCGCGGCGCCCGGCTATTGCGCGGCAGCCCCGGCGAGGACCACTCGCAGGCGCGCGGCGCAGTCCCCGTCCGGGGTGCGCGCGTCCTGTCCGGCCGCGACGTCCATGAGGTGCCGGACGAGGACTACGACGACGAGGTCGGCCGTCACATCCACCACCGCCTCGTCCGCACCGGACAACGATTCGAGCCTGCCCAGGGTGATCCCGAGCCGCCGGCGTGCGGTGTCGACGGCCGCCGAGAGAACGCGGTGATCCGGACCCGCGGTGTCGACCAGTCCGCGCGCGAGCACCGACCAGGTCTGCGGGTTCTCGGCCGCCCGGGCACTGGCCTGGAGCGGCCAGTCCGAGGCCGGGTCCTGCGTCGGGGTGGAGACCAGCGAGTCGATGAACTCGCTCAGCGCGTCGGCGGCTGCGCCAGCGAGCTCGGTGGCCAGCTCCTCGACCGAGTCGAAGTGTCGGTAGAAGGCCGTGGGCACGATGCCGGCCTCGCGGGCGAGCTCGCGGACGACGAGGCCCGAGAAGCCGCGGCTCGCCACCGTTCGACGACCCGCGTCGACGATGAGTGCACGAGTGTGCCGCTTCTGTTCTGCTCGAGATCTGGGCGCCGTCACGCCGACGATTCTAGCGATCGACGTGAATAATCGCATGTCGTTCGCATTTGTGGCCCCGTAGCCCGGCTGTCCCACACCGGGGGCTTTTCATTTCAGAGAACATCTGTACACTCAGTTCCGTCCGGTGGTCGCGCCGGACGGATGCGCCCCCTTCAGCGCGACCGCACCCACCGGTGCGCGGCGCGGAACTCGAGACCGGGGCGGCGGCGTCCGTCGACGGCCGACCACACCGACCACGTTCTCCACGGAGGTCCCGATGACAGCTCCGCCCGTCCACCCGTCCTTCACCCGCCGACTTCTCACGTCCGGCCGACTCTCGCGTCGCGGCCTGGCCGGAAGCCTGTTCTCCGGCGAACTCGCCCGCACGCTGCTCACCCCGCACCCGGTCGAGCACTACGCCCGTTCGCTGGGCGTGACCTGGTCCGACGACCCGACCGGGGCGACCGTCGTGTCCGTCGACCGCCCGGTCTCCGACGTCACGGTGCTCACACTGCGTCTCCCCGCCGGCGTCGCACGGCCCGAGCCCGGCGCCGCGCTGGAGATCGGCGTGGTGGTCGACGGCGTGGTCCATCGCCGGCACTACTCCCCCGTCGACCCGGCCTCCCGCGCCGACGGCCTGGCGACGATCGCCGTCCGTCGCCATCCCGGCGGCGTGGTCTCGGAGTTCCTGTGGGCCGCAGCCGAACCGGGCATGCGACTTCTGCTGGGCAACCCGGCCGGGGAGATCTCCCTGCCCGCGACGCGGCCGTCCGACATCCTGCTGGTCAGCGGCGGCAGCGGCATCACGCCGATGCTGTCGATCGCCTCCACTCTGGCCGCCGAGGGCCACTGCGTCGGCCGGGACGCCGGCACCGCGGGGCCCGACACGGCCGCCGCCCCGACCCGGCCCGGCCGCGTGTCGTGGATCCACTACGCCCGTAGCACCGCCGATGTGCCGTTCCGCGACCGGCTCCGCGAGCTGTCCTGCGAGGGGATCGATGTGCACGTGATCCCCACCGCCGGCGAGCACAGCGCCGGAGCGACGACCGAGGGCCGCGCGATCACGCACCCCGGACTGGCCGGCCACCTCAGCTCCGATCATCTCGAGGAGACCGCGCCCTGGCACCCCGAGGCCACGGTCTTCCTGTGCGGACCAGAGGGCCTGGCCACCGGGCTCGAGAAGGTGCTGGGCGCCGAACGGTTCTCGGGCGTCCTGCGCGAGCGGTTCACTGCCACCGTCGCCGAGGTCCCGGACACCGACGGCGGCGCCGTCACACACCTGACCAGCGGCGTTACCGCCGACAATCCCGGTACGACCCTGCTCGAGGGCGCCGAGGCCGCGGGGCTGAGCCCGCAGCACGGATGCCGCATGGGCATCTGCCACACCTGCACCGCCGTGCGCGTCTCCGGCGCGACCCGCGACCTGCGCACCGGCGAGGTCGACTCCGAGCCCGGCTGCCGCGTCCAGATCTGCGTCTCCGCCCCGGTCGGCGACGTCCAGATCGAGCTCTAGACCACCTGCCTCCCACCGCCCGGACCCAACCCGGAAGGACACCCACCATGGCAATCCTGAATCTGCCCACCCTGAAGACCGCCAAGGCACCCGCGGCCACCAAGTCCGCCAAGGCCCCGAAAGCCGGCAAGCGCGCCGAGGCCGCCGCGGCGCCGGAGCCGATCGTGCTCTCGGCGGAGTCCGTCGAGATCATCGGCCGCGAACTGGACGCGATCCGCGACCGTGTCGTCGTCGACCTCGGCACCGCCGACCGCGACTACATCCTGCGCGTCGTCCGCACCCAACGTCGTCTCGAACTGGCGGGACGCGGCCTGATGTTCCTCGGCTTCCTCCCGCCCGCCTGGCTGGCCGGCGTCGCCGCGCTGAGTGCGTCCAAGATCCTCGACAACATGGAGATCGGCCACAACGTCATGCACGGCCAGTACGACTGGATGCGCGACGACATGCTCCACTCATCCAGCTTCGAGTGGGACAACGTGTGCCCCTCCGACCAGTGGCGGCACTCGCACAACTACATGCACCACACGTACACCAACATCCTCGACCTGGACCGGGACATCGGCTACGGCATCCTGCGTATGGAGTACGAGCAGCCGTGGAACCCGATCCGCCTGGGCAACCCGGTGTACGCGTTCGCCCTGATGATGCTGTTCGAGTGGGGCGTGATGCTGCACGACCTCGAGTACGACAACGTGCTCAAGGGCAAGCGCAAGTGGACCGACGTCAAGGGGCTCGTGGCCGGCTGGTGGCGCAAGGTCCGCGGGCAGGTGGCCAAGGACTACATCGTGCACCCGGCGCTGACCGGCCCACTGTTTCCGCTGACCTTCGCCGGCAATCTCACCGCCAACCTGGTCCGCAACGTGTGGGCGTTCTCGGTGATCTTCTGCGGTCACTTCCCCTCCGGAGCGCAGGTCTTCACGCAGGAGGAGACGGCCGAGGAGACCCGCGGCGAGTGGTATGTGCGCCAGATGCTGGGCTCGGCCAACATCTCCGGCAGCCCGCTGATGCACCTGGCCACCGGCAACCTGTCCCACCAGATCGAGCACCACCTGTTCCCGGACCTGCCCGCGCACCGGTACCCGGAGATCGCGGTCGAGGTGCGCCGGATCTGTGAGGAGCACGGGCTGCCGTACAACACCGGGCCGCTGTGGAAGCAGGTGGCGAACGTGTGGGCCAAGATGTTCCGCCTCGCGCTCCCACTGCCGCCCACCCCGGCCGACTCGCCCGCCGTGATCATCGAGCGTCGCACGGCGTCAACGGACATGTCGGCCGCCTGAGCCGGGGAGAGCCTCACCACCGGCCCGGGTCGGGGTACCTTCGGGTTCATCACGGACGAGAGGGGATGCACCCGATGAGCGATTTCGAGCGCAACAAGGACCAGATCCAGGCGGGCGTCCAGGCGGGCGCGTCGCTGGTCGGCCGCATCACGGTCATCATCACCGACGCGGTGGGGTCGATCGTCCGCGAGGTGGGCGACTTCGTCACCGAGGGCATCGAGATGCGCGAGGCCGCCCGCACCGCCCGCCTGGCCGAGAAGCAGGACGGCAAAGAGGCCGGCTGGCCGATCGACCTCGACGACATCGAGGACGGCGACCTCCAGGGCTGACCTGCCGCGTCGCGCCCGCCGCGGTGCCGGCCAATCCGGCCAATCCGGCCAATCCGGCCAATCCGGCCAGGAGAACCCCACCCGCGCTGCACCTCGCCTATCGGATGTCGCGCCACCTACCGAATTGGGTAGGTGGCGCGACATCCGATAGGCGAGGTGGCGGCCGGACAGTAGCTTCGCACCTCCGGCCCGCCTCGGTTCGCCGGTAGCGGGCCGGTTGCCTCGCCGGCGTGGCGGCCGGTGTGCGGTGACGCCCACCACGGTGGCAGGATCGCATCCCGTGACGATCATCGCCGCCGCGGACGGCTCCGCCCTCGGAAACCCCGGCCCCGCCGGCTGGGCCTGGTACATCGACGACGCCCGCTGGCGCTGCGGCGGCTGGAAGCGCGGCACCAACAACCAGGGCGAGCTCGCCGCCGTTCTGGATCTGCTGCGCCAGACCGCCCACGTCGACGAGCCACTGCACGTGCTGTGCGATTCGCAGTACGTCATCAACTCCATCACCAAGTGGATGGCCGGCTGGAAGCGCAAGGGCTGGAAGAAGGCCGACGGCAAGCCGGTGCTCAACGTCGAGGTGATGAAGGCCCTCGACGAGGCGATGCGGGGCCGCGAGGTCACCTTCGAGTGGGTCAAGGGCCACGCCGGTCACGCGCTCAACGAGAAGGCCGACGCGCTGGCCAACGGCGCCTCGAAGGCCCACGCGTCCAAGCAGCAGCCGGAGGCCGGCCCGGGGTTCCCGGGCGCGACCGCGGTCGGTGCGGGCGACGACCCGGCCGTCCCCCCGGCCGCCGACGGTGGTGCCGTGCCGGCGACGACGACGAGGTCCGCCGACACGTCCGAGCCCGACCTCTTCTCGGTTGGCGAGCCCGGCTCCCCCGGCGCGACGGGTTCGCGGCCCGGGGCGCCCGCCGCCGGGCCCGCGATCGAGGAGCTCGTGGTGGATCTCGAACAGTCGCTGCTCACTGATGCCGTCCGTCGGGACCGCAAACAGCTCACGCGGCTGCTCGATGTGCGGTGGCGGCAGGTCGACCCGGCGGGCCGGACGTGGACCCGCCGCGAGCTCGGCGACTCCGAGGCCTCCCTCGCCGGCATCGAACTCGAGGTGCTGGAGACCCGTCGACTCTCCGACGACGTGGTGCTGCTGCTCTGGCGCGCGACGAGCCCGGGCGGGGCGTCGTCGCTGCACAGCTCGATCTGGCAGCGCACGGGCGATGACTGGAAGCAGGTCTACCAGCAGGGCACCCGCGAGGCCTGAGCCACGGCCCGGCAGGCCAAAGCCCGGACCCGGCCCGGAAGGTCACGGCCCGGCCTCGCCGCGCCAGCCCGCTAGGCCCGAGCCCGGCCAGCCCCGCCGACTCAGCCCGGCGCGGCCAGCCCCGCCCGCTGCCCGCGGTTGCAAGACACGACCTCAAGCTCGCAAGACATTTGCTGCTAATCCGGAGCCCGAAAACGCACCTCTTGTCAGGCATCCGGAGATCAATGTCTTGCAACCGCGGGAGGCGCAGCCGTGCGGTCGGTGGGACGGCGCGGCCAACGCCTCGGAGCCCGAGCTGGCTCAGCCGCGGCGGGGCGCGGTGAATCCGACTGCGTCGTAGACCTTGGACAGAACAGGGCTCGCGACGGCGCGGGCCCGCTCGGCGCCGTCGGCGAGGATGCGCTCGAGCTCGCCTCGGTCAGACATGAACTCGTCGAACCGGCCTCGCAGCGGGGTGACGAACGCCTCGAGAGCATCGGCGGTATCGGATTTGAGCGAGCCGTACTGGGCGCCCGCGGCCTGGTAGTCGGCCACGATGTCGGCGACCGGCCGCCCGGTGAACGACGACTGGATCACCAACAGGTTGGACACACCAGGCTTCATCTCGCGGTCGTAGCGGATGTCGCCGTCCGAGTCGGTCACGGCGCTGCGGATGCGCTTGGCCGAGACCTTGGGGTCATCGAGCAGGTTGACGATGCCCTTGGGGTTCGCGCCCGACTTGCTCATCTTGGCAGTGGGGTCCTGCAGGTCGTAGATCTTGGCCGAGCCCTCGAGGATCTTGCCCTCGGGCACCACGAAGGTCTTCTTGTAACGCGAGTTGAACCGCATCGCCAGATCACGGGTGAGCTCGAGGTGCTGTCGCTGGTCCTCGCCGACCGGCACGAGGTGGGGGCGGTAGAGCAGGATGTCGGCGGCCATGAGCACCGGGTAGGTGAACAGTCCCACGGTGGTGCCGTCGGTGCCCTGCTTGGCGGCCTTGTCCTTGAACTGGGTCATGCGGGCGGCCTCGCCGTACCCGGTGATGCAGCTCAACACCCACGACAGCTCGGCATGCTCGGGGACGTGCGACTGCACGAACAGGACCGAACGCCCGGGGTCGATACCCAGCGCGAGCAGCTGCGCGCAGCCGCGGAAGACACGCTCCCGCAGCTCCTTCGGATCCTGCTTGACGGTGATCGCGTGCAGATCCGGGATGAAGTAGAAGGCGTCGTAGTCGTCCTGCAGCTCAACCCACTGCCGCACGGCGCCCAGGTAGTTGCCGAGGTGGTACGAGTCTGCGGTGGGCTGGATTCCGGACAGGACGCGCTGGCGCTTCGCGGGCGTGGGCACTGCGGAGGAGGACTGCTCAGACATGGCGTCCATCTTCCCACGCCCGGGTGGCTCCGCCTCGGCCGACCGACGGCGGCAGCCACCCTGGCCGGAGTTCAGCCGGCGACCAGCCCCACGGTCGGTGAGAGTCTCGCCGCCCGTCGGGCCGGGAGCACGGAGGCCAGGAGCCCGGCCAGTAATGCCGCGCCGACGACCAGCAGCAGCTGGACCCACGGGAGGCTGAAGGCCAGCGGCACATCCATCTCGCCCAGTAGGGCGGCGATCCCGACCGCGCCGAAGCCGGTCCCGGCGATGATGCCGATTCCCGCAGCCACGACCGTCATCTGGACCGCCTCGCAAGCCAGCATCATGCGCATCTGCCCCCTGGTCAGGCCCAACGCCCGCAGCAACGAGGACTCCCGCGTACGTTCGATGACCGACAGCGAGAGCGTGTTGGCCACGCCGATCACCGAGATCACGATCGCCACCGCCAGCAGGGCCAACACGATGCCGAGCATCGTCGTGATGATCTCCTCGATCATCGCCCGTTCCAATGCCGGGCCGGCCTCCGCCTGCAGCCCGGTATCGCCGGAGATCGTCGAGGCCAGCGTCTGCAGCCGCGCGGACGAAAGGTCCTCGACCTGAGCCCACATCTGCATGGTGTCGGCGCCGGGGTCCAGCTCCAGAAGGGTGTCCATAGGTACCAGGATCGAGCCGGCCCACGGGGACTCGGCGGCGGTCGTCTCCACGGTCACCCGTCGGCCCGCGACGGAAAGGGTCAACGGAGGGCCGGGGGCGCCGACCACGTCCGTCAGTTCGTCGCCGATGGCTGCGGTGCCCGCGGCCGGCACCGGATCGTCCCGGCGGGAAGTCTCCCCGACGGACTCGTCGACCCCGAGCACCAGCACCTCCTCGTCGCCGACGCGGGCGAGGGTGCCCGGCACGGCCTCGGCGTGGACAACGCCCCCCGCATCGGTGACCGCGGCGACCTCGGCCGGCTGAAGGAATCGTGACTCCTCACTGGTGACGAACATGTCGATGGGGCGTTGCGCATCGATCTCCCTGGAGATCGACCCCTGGGCCAGTGCCGCGCCCACCATCATCGTGGTGACGATGGTCACGCCGATGACCATGCCGATCGTGGTGGTCGCCGTGCGCCCCGGGTGCTTCCTCGAGTTCAGAGCGGCCAGCCGGAACGGCAGCCACCTCCCGGGCACCATGCCCGCCAGTCCCGCGATCATCGGGGCCGCTGTCACTCGGAGCAGGACGATCAAAGCGATCGCCGTGACCGCTGCGGCAGGTATGGCGATGACCATCCGGGCCGCCGCGACCGCGACGGCCATCCCCGCGATGCCCCCGACGAAGAGTGCCGAGCCGAGGATCGTGGTCCACATGCGCGATCGGGGCTCGGGCGCGACCGCCTCGAGCGGGCGCATCGCCATCAGAGGCGACGTGCGCATGGCCTTGCGGGCCGGCAGGGACACGGACAGCAGGGTGACCGCCACGCCGAGGACCATCCCGACCACGACGATCCACCAGTGCAGCACGGGCGGTTCGAGCGCGGCGAGGCCCGGCACACTCCCACTCACCGCGGCGAGCACGTGTCCGAGTCCGAAGCCGCCGGCCGTGCCGAGCAGGGAGGCGACGCCGCCGACCAACGCTCCCTCTAGCAGCACCAGTCGCCTGACCTGGCCGGAGGTCGAGCCGAGACACCGCAGCAGTGCCAGCTGCCGGGTGCGCTGGGCGATGAGCACATCGAAGGTGTTCATGATCACCAGGGCCGCCACCAGCAGTGCGATGACGGTGAAGGCCAGCACGATCACGGCGAGCATCGCGGCGTCACCGAAGAACCTCTCCGTCTCGCGGTCGACGATCTCCTGCTGGGTGAGGACGGTGGCGTCCACTCCGGCCACCTCGATTGCGTCGCTCACCGACGCCTTGAGTGCCTCGTGGTCACCTCCGGCCAGCGGGGCGGCGATCCTGATCTCTGTCGTCGAGACCCGGCCCAGCTCCGCCAGGTCCTCGGCGAGGACGAACACGGTCGGCAGCGGGGACACCCCTACGCCGGCGTAGAGACCGGTGATCTTGAGAGAAGGGCCCGGCTGCTCGCGGCCGGCGTCGTCGTACACCGTCGGCGTCAGCGTGTCCCCCACCGCCAGTCCCAGGTCCTGCGCGGTCGCGTCGTCGACGGCGGTCTCGTGCCGCTCGGTGGGCCACCGGCCGGCGGCCAACTCTTCCGCACGCAGGTCGGCATTCGGCAGGTTCCGGGCCACAGTGCTGTACTGCCGACCATCGATCTGCGTCTGGAAGAACGATGTCGAGTGAGCACCGGCGCTCCCGACACCCCCGTGCTCCTGCAGGGCGGTGAGCGCGCGGCCGATGTCGTCGTCGTCGAGCCCCTGGGAATCCACCACGGCGCCGACGCCGGCGTACTCGCCGGCCAGCTGGGTGCGCATGCTCGACTGGAAGGAGTCCATCGTGGCCAGGGTCGCGACGACGAAACCCACCGAGATCGCGATCGCGAGCCCCGCGGCCAGCAGCCGGGCGCCGCCGGAGCGGAACGTGGACATCAGAACGGTTCTCATCGTGCGAGTGCCTCCTGCTCGACGAACGGCAGGGTCTCGTCGCTCGGCCCCGGATTGAGACGCAGCAGGGTGTCGGCGACGGCCTCCGGGGTCGGAGCGGCGAGATCAGCGGCCGGACGGCCGTCGGCCAACATGATGACCCTGTCGGCGTACGCGGCGAGCCCGGGATCGTGCGTGACCATGATGACGGTCTGCCCGAACTCGCGAACCGCGGCGAAGAGCAGGCGCATGACCTCCGCCCCCGAGGCCGAATCGAGGTTGCCTGTGGGTTCGTCGGCAAAGACGACTGCGGGCCGGGTCACCAGGGCCCGGGCCACCGCCACGCGCTGCTGCTGCCCACCGGACAGTTCATGGGGTTTGCGATCAAGCAACGTCGCGATACCCAGCCGGTCGGTGACGGTCCGGACCCAGCCGGCATCCAATTTCTCGCCGGCCAGCTGAGCCGGCAGGCCGATGTTCTGGCGCACACTGAGCGTCGGGATCAGGTTGAAGGACTGGAAGACGAATCCCGTGCGGGTGCGTCTCAGTGTGGTCAGCGCCTTGTCGCTCATCCCCGTGATCTCGCGACGGCCGAGAAACACCCGACCCTCGTCAGGCGAGTCGAGGCCGGCCAGCACGTGCATGAGCGTGGACTTGCCGGACCCCGACGGGCCCATGATCATCGTGAACCGGCCGGCATCGACGGAGATGCTGACCCCGTCGAGGGCGAGCACCTGGTTCTCGCCGCTGCCGTGCCGGCGGGTGACGTCTGCGGCCCGGACGGCGGCGTGGCCGGTGGCGTCTGCGGCCCGCACGGAGGCGGTCCCTCCGGAGCCGCTTGAGGTCTCGGTCATCGTGTTCTCCTTGGCGGTGTTGTTGACGATGACCACCGTATGGAGCCGTGACCTGCGCAGACATCCTCCTAGAGGCTCTCCTCCGCGCCCGGGGCTCATCCTGTGGGATGACGCCGCACCCTCGCGGGGATGAGGCGATCCGCCGTTGGCGGGCCGACCACGGGGCGGTCCAGCGGCGGCGGGCCGCGCCGACGTGTCGGGGCGGCTCTACGTCAGCGGACAGCGCCCGGGCCCGCCACCCCGTGCTCGTAGGCCCAGACCACCGCCTGCACGCGGTCCCGGGCGTCCAACTTGGCGAGGACCCGCCTGACGTGGGTCTTGACCGTCGCCTCGGAGAGATACATCCGCCCGGCGATCTCACCGTTGGAGTCGCCGGTGACCATTGCCAGGAGAATGTCCGTCTCGCGGTCGGTCAGCCCTGCCCGTCGTGCCCGGTCGCGCGGCGATTCGGGTGCGTCGGAGGTGACCAGCATCGGACCGACGTGCTCGAGCAGGCGTCGGGTGGTGGTCGGCGCGACCACGGAGCCGCCCTCGTGCACCTGACGGATCGAGGCCAGCAGCGTCTCGGGCGGGACGTCCTTGAGGAGGAACCCGGCGGCGCCGGCTTTGAGCGCGGCGAACGCGTACTCGTCGGTGTCGAAGGTGATGAGGACGACGATCCGGACCGCCGGGATCTGTCCGGCGTCGACCATCGCCAGGATCTCCTCCGTGGCGGCGATGCCGTCCTTGACCGGCATGCGCACGTCCATGAGGATCACGTCGACCGGCCGCTCGCGGAGGAGATCGACCGCACGGGCGCCGTCTCCGGCCTCGGCGACGACCTCCATGTCCGGTTGCGATCCGATGAGCATCGCGAAGCCGGCGCGCAGCAGATGCTGGTCGTCCACCAGCATGACCTGAATAGGGCTCATCCCCGACCCTCCCCGGCGGCGAGGCGTTCCCTGGGCGTGCTGGCGGGTCGTCCTGGGCGAGGGAATCGGGCGCGGACCGCGAATCCCGTGCCCTGGAACCCGGCGTCCACCGTCCCGGAGTACAGCGCGACCCGCTCCTTCATTCCTTCAATTCCCGAACCGGGACGCTCGTGGTCGGTGCCTCTCGCGTCTCGCGCGCCCCCGGTGGCGGCGCCGGACCCGGAATGGCCGGCGCGCACCTGCGGGTCGTGATCGACGACCTCGACCAGGAGGTCGGAGCCGACGGTGGATATGACCACCTCGGAGCGCGCGTCAGGGCCAGCGTGTTTGAGCGTGTTTGTCAGCGCTTCCTGCACCACCCGGTAGACGGCGAGCGACTGCCCCTCGGGCAACTCCCCCAGCCAGTCAGGGGGCGAGTACGCGACGGGCAGTCCCGCGGCCCTCACCGATGCGACGAGCTCGGCGAGGTCGGTGGCCTTGGGTTGCGGCCGATGGTCCACCGGATCTTCCGGGCTGCGCAGCACCCCGAGCATCCGGCGCAGTTCCACCAGCGACTCGCGGCCAGTGCTCGCGATGGTGCCCAATGCGCGTTCGGCGGCCCGTGGATCGGTGCTCGCGACGTACCGGCCACCGTCGGCCTGCGCGATCATCACCGACAGGGAGTGGGAGACCACGTCGTGCATGTCGCGCGCGATCCGGAGTCTCTCGTCGGTGGCGGCGGCCGCGGCTTCGTGTGCCCGCTCCCTGATGAGTAGTCGATTGCGCTCCTCGATCTCGGCGAGACGCCTGTGGCCGCGGGCGCCGACCTCGCCGAGCATCCACGCGACCATCACCGTGGACGCGCAGAAGCCGGCGACGACGGTCGCCACGATGATCTCCTGGAAGCCGAGCGTCGGGACCGAGGACGGTCCGGTGTCCGCTGGTCCGATCCAGAACACATTGGCCGCATAGGGCACGAGCACCAGCACGGCGCCCGCCAGCCCGAGACCCAGGAACGCTCTGGAGACCTTGGGGCTGCCGAACTTCGCCACCGTGTAGACGGTGATCGGCACCGCCACGATCTGGATGGACGGAGGGATGAGCAGCACCACCATGAGCAGAGCCGTTCCCGCGACCGTCATCGCGGCCGGGACCAACCACGTGCGGCGCAACGCCAGCGCACCGGTCATGGTGAGCGCCACCGCCAGCTCGATCCAGCCCGGCAGGAGCGGGTTCTGCCCGTAGAAGGAGTCGCGACTGGCAGCAAACGTCAGCAGGCTCAACGGGATCGCCACGAAGAGAGCGTCTGTGATCCAGGGGTGCCGTTCCAGGAACGCCAGAACTCGCTCGACGCGGCCACTCGGCGGCGCAGGCGGAGTTGTGGCGGCACACATGCCCGCCACTGTAGTTCGGCCCGAACGCGCTCCGAATCATCCTGCGGGATGATCTCTTCCGCGGCGGTGACCAGCCGACGCGATCATAATAGTGACTGATCAACGGGCCTGGCTGCACGATTCCCGACTTAGGTCAATTTCGTACGGAAGTCATCAGGCTTCGAGTTGGGCGATGAGCTTGGCGATCTCGGGCGGTAGCGGCGAGGCTGCGTGGACGGGTTGGCCGGCGATGGTCAGCTCGAAGGGGCGGTACCACTTCAGCACCCTGAACAGGCGTTTCAGTGACAGTCTGGAGCGTTGCTCAAGCAGATGCCCCGCTGCCATCGCGACCGTCACCACGGTCAGGTGCGCCTCGATGGAGTCACGTTTGTGGTGTTAGATCGGCCGCGCCTTCAGATCCGACTTGGACATGCGGGACGACTTCTCGATTTTCAACAGCTGCCGGTAAGAGTCGATCACCTGGTCGGCGGTCAGATCAATTCGGGACGAAGATGAGCTTCGAAGCATTGGATCTGGCGCAGGTGCGGATCGAACGGAGTGAGCAATGACAGCACCATCTTCTCTCGCGAAGAAGCCGCGCCACCAACCACAATCAACGCACGCCCGCACCGTCAAGCTGCTGCAGAAGCAGCGCTCGGCGACGAACCGGCCGCTGAACACCTTCTCGTTCCGCTACGGCGCCCGCATCCACGATCTGCGCGGCGAAGGCCACGTCATTAAAACAGTCCGCGAACACGACGGACTGTTTCGCTTGTACTACGTCGTACATCGGGACGAAGCTGACGGGACAAACTTGTAACGGAAGCCTGTCGTACCCGCCCCGTATGATCGATATGACAACAACCAGGGGGCGGCGTGGATTATCGGGACTACATGGGCGGCCAAACCTACCGGCTCTTGGAGCAAACCCGGCAGCAGATGATCACCGGTATGATTCCGAAGATCAACCAACCCGCGTTCGAGATCGCCAAGCTCGCGACGCCCCAGCTAAACGCGATGGACCATCTTAGCAAGCAGACTGCAGGCCGTCTCGGGACGACGACCATGGCCGACGCTCAGCTGCAAGAGATGATGGGCGGACGACTAACGGCACAGGCAGCGTTCCAGGACCTGTTTCCCCGCCCAGACTTCCCCTCCCAACTCAAGGCCAGTCTTGACTACGGTTTCAAGACTCCAACCATCGCCGACTACCTTGTCAAGAACAACGCGACCTCATTCTTCTCCTTCAACGAACCGACCATTGCGGAACAGCTTGGCACCCGGGTCGACACGAAGGCCCTCATGGGGCTAACTGGCCTGGCCGATACTGCCGGCAAGATCGTCGAGCAGTGGCGGTTGGCCAACACGGGAGCACTCTCGAACTTCGGGGAGTCGTTCAACTCTCTGAGGGCAGCACTCAACTTCAATGAATCCCTGAAGTCCTCCCCCGCCGCACGTTCCTTCTTGTTCCAGGCGCGGACACTACAAGATGATCAGGTCCGGAAGTTTGCCGACACGGCACCGCCCGAGGCCGCAGGAGAAAAACTCTCTAATGAACTCGCTGCAGACGATGAACTTTTCTTCGTAGTTAAGTACGTCCAGAATTACTTCGTCAGTTACCTAAACCTCACGCCGGATCAGGCTCAAAACACTGTTAAGTGGATTCTTTACCTCCTGCTGTTCGGGACTTTTTTAGTCATCCACTGGCAAATGGGAATAGCCATGAACCCGACGGCAGAGCTAGCACTCGAGGTTGGAGCAGTAGGAGCGATCGAACGCGCCGGCAAAAAAGGCTCGACGGCGCTGATCCCGTCAAGGAAAAACGACAAGAAAGACTGAGTCTTTCACACCCCGACCAATTCCGCCGCATTTCGCTATTGCAATTATGTTCCGCTAAGCGCATGCTATTAGTACAATTAAGCTGATACTCATAAGTGAATACGGAATCGGAACTATCCAGGTTTAAGCTCCTACCACAAGGACCTCCACGGACGTCCGTACTGGCGAGCACTCGTGGGACGGACCGCCGCGCAACTGGTCCGGGAGCACATCCAGAAGCCCCTCGCCACGATCGCCCCGGCTTGGCTCAATTTAGTGCGGAAGTCATGAGGCTTCGAGTTAAGCGATGAGCTCGGCGATCTCGGGCGGCAGCGGTGGTCGCAGACGCGTCCGGTGTGAGCCGCAACATCATTTCCGCGATCGAGACGAACGTACGCCACCGGGGAACACCCGCCAATCCTCGGCTGGACACTGTTTACAGGCTCGCACTTGCTCTGCGCGTTCCGCCGGGAGCACTGCTTCCAGAGGTCGGCCAACTGGTGAGCCCAGACCCTTCATCGAACCGGGCAGGTGCCGCCGTAGATCTGGCTTGGCCGGAGTGATACGACGCGTTTATCGAAGTGATCGGTACCCAATCACCGCGTGACTGGTTCGGCTTCTCTCCTCACATCTCGGAACACGTCCGGCCTGACCGTTGTGCGCGCTGCCCATCTGCCGCAAATGTCCGACCTTTCGAGTAGCTTTTCCTTACCCTTCAGGATCGACCTGAAGGGTAAGTCAGGATTAGGAGCACAAGATGGCCGAACCGCACGAGCAGTCAACTCCCATGCGCATGGACGCTCGCGGGCACGCAGCAAATACTCCGGGTGGTCACCCGTCCGCTGGAAGCGCTGGAAAGGGACCCGTGCTGGCTACCGGCGTCGGAGGCCTAGTGCTCGGACTAATCATCGGAGGAATCGCGGGATTTGTCATCGGAGCCTCTGACGGCGACTCATCAGTGACGAACTCGGAGTCTCCCCGTGCTTCAAATAACGAATCGAGTTCGGAGCCGAATGAGAACGCGGAGCCGGGCCGAGATTTTCCTGGCAAGAACGTCGCCGTCGAAGCGACCGGAGTGACACTAACCGTCCTGAACGTCGAGGAGGGCCCGAGTGCCAGCATCCGCGAAGAGGGTCGTCGCGCTGATGTCGCCGAAATTCTCACAACTGACGCGGCGCCGGGTCAGAAGTTCATCACGATCATGACCGAGGTGGAGAACACTGGCAAGATGCCGTGGGACCTGACGTGCGGAGCAGCAGTCCAAGCGACTCTATTCGATCCTGAAGAACGCCAGTTCGCATCTGTCGACGAACTGTACCGAGTTCCCGGCAATCCGGACTGCAATGCCAACACGCAGCCCGGTCAAACAGTGCCCATGACATGGCGGTATGAGGTCCCGGAGAGCGTAGTCCCCAAGTACTTCGGCTTCCGTGAGTTCGGTTTTGATTTTCAGAGCGATCAGTCTCTGACCGCCGTTGATCTGGATCGATAGTCTGGTGTTCGCCGTCCGCTGGGGCTAATCCACCGGCGGCGGAAAACCGCCCGTGGCAACGGGCCCCCAGTCGTCGATCGTCACGCGGATGAGGCTCTTGCCCTGGCGGACCATCGCCTCGCGGTACTCGTCCCAGTCACTGTGTTCACCGGCGACGCTGCGGAAGTACTCGACCAGCGGTTCGACCGCCTCGGGAAGGTCGACGATCTCCGCGGTGCCGTCGAGGTGAACGTAGGGGCCGTTCCAGTCGTCCGACAGGACGCACACACTCACGGCCGGGTCGCGGCGAATGTTGCCCACCTTCGCCCGCTGCGGATAGGTGGCCACGACGAGCCGCCCCTCGGAGTCGACGCCGCAGGTCACCGGCGAGGTCTGCAGGCCACCAGACGACCGCCGGGTGATGAGCACGGCCCGGTGGCGGGACGAGAGGAACTCGACGAGCGCGGTGCGATCGGGACGTTCGGCGGTGGCGTACTTCGTCATGCTCCCGAGGCTACGAGAGTCGACGGTGCGCCGCAGTCACTCGTATACGACGGTCACCGGCGCGTGGTCGGACCAGCGCATGTCGTAGGCGCTCGCCCGATCGACCCGGTCGGACACCGCGCGGTCGACCAGGCCGTCGGTCACCACGTGGTAGTCGATGCGCCAGCCCGCGTCGTTGTCGAACGCCTTGCCGCGCTGAGACCACCACGAGTACGGGCCCACCTCGTCGGGCCGGCGGTGGCGGACGATATCGGTCCAGCCGCTGCCCTCGGCGAACACACCGGTCATCCACTCGCGCTCGTGCGGCAGGAAGCCCGAGGACTTGTGGTTGCCCTTGTGGTTCTTCAGGTCTTCCTCGCGGTGGGCGATGTTCCAGTCGCCGCAGATGATCATCTCGTGGCCGTCACGGGCCCCGACGGTCGCGGCCCGCTCGGCGAGGAACTCCCGGAAGGTCGCCAGGAAGCGGTCCTTCTCGTCCTGCTTGGGAGTGTTGGCCGAGCCCGACGGCAGGTACAGGCTCGCCACGGTGACGGTCTCGCCGTCGACCGCGCCCGGGTAGACGGCCTCGATGTATCGCCCGGACTCGGCGAACTCCGGGTCCCCGTGGCCGACGCACACTTCGGCCGGCTCCTGCCGCGACAACAGCGCCACGCCGGCACGCCCCTTGAGGGACGAGGGCGACCCGATGAGGTGCCACCCGGCCTCGAGCGCGGGTGCCAGCGCCTTGCGGGTCTGGTCCTCGTCGGCGCGCACCTCCTGCAGGGCGACGATGTCCACCCCGCTGGCCTCCAGCCAGGGCAGGAACCCGAGGTTGGTCTCCGAACGCTGCTTGACGGCGGCGCGGATCCCGTTGACGTTGACGGTCGACACGGTAAGGCTCACGGCCGCCATCGTAGCCACCACCCCCGACACCGCCGGGCCGGGCCGGGCCGAGTCTGACACCGCCCGCCGCGCCGGGAGCAGGGCACGGGGAGAGCCGACGGCCCCGGTCGAGCCGCCTCTGCGAAGCTACGCGCCCCCGACGACCAGCCGAAGTCCGCTGCCGCGACGATCTCCGCCCACCGGTTCCGGGCCCGGAACCGAGGGCCCACCTCCGGGCCTGGCCACCGCCGGGAGCTGGCCGAAGGTGAGTGTGTTGATGTCCGTTGGCGACAGCCCGGTTTCTGCCGCGAGCTCCGACGCGATCGACCGCCCCAGGATCTCCCGGGCCGCATCAAACACTCTGGATCTGGGCCACGGCATCGACGAGCCCGACTCCGCTCGCCGGTATCCCCTGGCGGAGAGATCACGGAACATCGTGGTGGCCGAGGAGTCCCCCGCCACCCCGGCTCGCCGGAGGCCGGCCACGTATGCCATCGCGGACACGCCCCATGTGAGTTTTGCGGCGAGGATCGAGTCCACTCCGGCACCCGGCCGACCTGCACTCTGTAGTGAGAGCGCGGGAAGGAGGAACTCGGACGCGAACGCGTCGGCTTCTTTTTCCGACTCGACCGTGGGATACGGCTCATGAGCGTGGAGAACGAGATGGCCGAGTTCGTGGGCGAGGTCGAAACGCGATCGCTCCGGGGTCTTCAGTCGGGAGAGGAAGATGTACGGGCGGCGGTCTCGCCACAGACTGAAGGCATCGACGTCAGCGGATCGCCCCTCTAAGCCCATCACTCGCACCCCGTGTGCCTCCGCCAGTTGGACGAGGTTCGGAAGAGGCCCCGGCCCAAGGGTCCATGCCGACCGGAGGACCCGTGCGGCTTCCTCCGGGCCCCCGACGTCTGACAGCACCGGAACATCGACCGGGGGCAACGCGAGCCGCCTCGCGAGTGCGCGATAGAACTCGATGCCGACGAGCCCGTCCCCTGCCGCCGCAGCCCGTGACGACGCCGACGCCGTCCGCCGTGATCGGAAGTGAATCTCATTCTGTTCGAGCGGGTCCGGCTCGTCCTGTTCGAGAAAAACCCGCGACACCCCGGTGGCGGTGGCGAGAGCATCCAATCGCTCGATCGGGACGCCTCCGCCCTCCCACGTCCGCACGGTCGCCGGCGCGACGCCCACCGCATCCGCGAGGCCTCGCCTGGTCATCCCCGCACGTACCCGGGCGACCGCCAGCCTCGATCCATCAGCCTTCTCGTGCCGGATGGATCTCGAAGTCGACGTCGTCGAGTGCGGAGACATCGGTCGGCCTCACTTCCATCTCCGGGAATTGTATGGGGGTTTCGATGATGGCACGATCACCCCACTCGGTCACCCTGCCACCCTCGATCGCCAGCGGAAGGGACACCTCAGCGACACTTCTCAGTCGCGCGATGTCGTGCCGGTACAAGAGCATCCAGGTCTGGCACGCTCCCGATTCGTCTCGATTCGACTCCACGTCGATGTCCAGCGCGAGTTGGATCTGCTGATGCCGTCCGGGGTCGTTCGACCGGACGTGTTCTTCAACCGCACGTCCTTTCGGGTTCGACGTTGACGGAGTCGCCGCGGGGTCACCTGTGCCCGAGTCGCCACTCGCCACGATGAGGCGCACACGCCCGTCCGGCGACACGATCGTGGGCAGGTTCTGCTTGTCCGCCGGTCTCCAACCGTCGGTCACGAGGTGGCGACGGATCGATGCGACCGTTCCCGTCCAGGCGTAGAAACCCGGAGCGATCTTCGGCGCAGCGGCATCGAGTCTGAGCCCTTCCGCTAGACCGTCTCGGACTGCGTCGATCACGGCATGCTTCGTGATCCCGAGGCGTCCGAAGATCTCTTCCGACGCTGGATGACCCGGTGTGGCGTGTACGGCGTTGTCCATGGACAGCCTCTCAATTGATGACGAGAGTCGGTTGTCTCGCCCGCGTGAGCACACCTTCTCAGACCACTACGACATCTCAGCGCGCCGCGGTTTCTCCCTTGCGTGTGGCCCGCACCGCGATCGCCAGGATCGCAAGTCCCACCGCGGCCAGCGCAGCACCCGCCAGCGCCGGTGAGGTGTACCCGAACCCGAGGGCGATCACCACGCCGCCGATCCACGCCCCGAGCGCGTTGGCGGCGTTGAGCGCCGAGTGGTTGAGGGAGGCCGCCAGCGTCTGCCCGCGTCCGGCGTAGCGCATGAGTCGGGTCTGCAGGCCGGGCACGAGCGCCGAGCCGGTGGCGCCCACGAGGAAGAGCCCGATCACCGCGGTGACCGGATTGTGCGCCGCGAGCGAGAACAGGGCCAGGACGGCCGTCATGACGCCTCCGATGACCACCAGGCCACGGTCGAGGTCGCGGTCGGCGATGATGCCGCCCACCACGTTGCCGGCGACCATGCCGAGCCCGTACACCGCCAGCACAGCGGGCATCCACGCGCGGTCGATGCCGGCGACGTCGACCATCGTCCACTGGATGTAGGTGTAGATGGCGAACATGCCGCCGAAGCCCACGGCGCCCACCGCGAGGGTGGCGAGGATCTGCGGGCGGGCGAGCGCCGCCAACTCCTCGCGCGCCCTGACCACGACGCCCCCCGTGGGTTCGGGGACGACGACGAGGATGGCCGCCACGGTCGCGGCGCCGATCACTCCGACAGCGAGAAACGCGGACTCCCAGCCCGCGGCCTCCCCGAGCCAGGTGGCCACCGGCACGCCGATCACGTTCGCCACGGACAGACCGAGCAGCACCTGGGCCACGGCCCGCGCCTGCTTGCCGGCCCCGGCGAGAGAGGCCGCGACCAGTGAGGCGACGCCGAAGTACGCGCCGTGCGGGATGCCGGCGAGGAAACGTGCGGCGACCAGCGTTTCGAGGGTGGGCGCGAACGCGGCGACCACGTTGCCCGCCGTGAACAGCACCATCAGGACCATGAGCAGGGTCCGCCTCCGCCAGCGGGAGGTCCACACCGTCAGCAGCGGGGCGCCCACGACCACGCCGAGGGCGTAGGCGGAGATGACGGTGCCCGCCTGCGGCTCGGAGATGTCAAAGCTGTCCGCGATCGAGCGGAGCAGGCCCATCGCGGCGAACTCGGTGACGCCGATGCCGAACCCGCCCAGCGCGAGGGCGAGGATCGCGAGCTGGACGCGGGCAGGCGAGAAACCGGGGTGTTCGGCGACGGGCTGAGGCACCGCAGCAGGTTACGCCGCGGGCCGGGCGGCTCCCGTGGCGGTCAACCCGTTCAGGGGGCGGCGAGTCCTGCCGGGGTAGCTGACGCCGGTAAGGGCGCCGTACGCATGAGCCGGCGGCCGCCCCAGACCAATACGAACGTGGTGATGTACATGACGATGCTGTAGACCGCCGCGGCGAGGCCGACCTCCTCGATTCCGATCACGGTGAACGCGATGAGCATCGTGAGCGTGGTGTTCTTGATCCCGAGCTCCACAGCGATCGCGATCTGCTCGGCGCGGCCCAGGCGGCAGACCCAGGCGACCAGGCCACCCAGGATGATCACCGCGACGTTGAGGACGATCACCGCGGGGCCGACGGAGGCGACCAGGTCGACGATGCGGTCCCGCTCCCCCAGCACGATGCCCACGATGAGCGCCACCAGGACGACGAGCCCGACGACGCCGACGAACCGCTCGATCCGGTCAGCCAGCGCCGGCTTGCGGGCTCGCAGGAGCATGCCCAGTGCGACGGGGAAGAGGATGACGCCCAGCAGGAGCCCGAAGGTCTGGCCGAGCGGGACCGTCACGTCGTAGTCGGTGGCCCCGGGGATGACACGAGCCCCGATGTCGAACCACAGCGGCAGCGTGAGGATCACCGCGACCGACGCGATGGCGGTGAGGATGATCGACAGCGCGACGCTGCCGCGGGCCAGGTAGGTGATGAGATTCGATGTGGCGCCGCCAGGTGAGGCGGCCACGAGGATGACGCCGAGCGCGAGCAGTGGCGAGAGGTCGAAGATCATCGTGACCCCGATGCCCACGAGCGGCACGAGGATCAACTGGGCGACCAGGCCGACGATGGTGGCCCACGGGGACCTGGCCTGGACGGCGAAGTCCTCCTTGGTCAGGCTCAGGCCGATGCCGACCATGATGATCGCCAGCGCGATGGGTAGGCCGATCTCGATCAGGGGACTCTGGTCCACGGGGGTCTCCTCCGGTCCTCGGTCCGTCGACGGAAGGGCCGCCTGTGATCTGGACCACTGACCGGTGACGATATCCCACGTCCGAGGGTCGCGGTGGCCACACTCCGGACTACGGGACCGGATCAGTCAGCCGGTCACGTAGCCCCTCGTTGCGGGCGGTAAACGGCCTAGGCTAGCCTGACCCCAGGTCATGAGTTCCAGCGACAAGCCCCGGCTCGCTGGACGGCAACCCTCCACCGCGGTGGGGTGCCCCGGGAGACGACCTGGCCCACACCACATACGGTGGCAGGCAAGCGCGGGTCCGTTGTCCTTCAGCGGCCGGACCCTTCTGACGAGAGGAGGGGCCAGGCCCCTATGACATACGACAACAGCAATCCCGACTGGGCCTTCGAGACGCGCCAGGTTCACGCAGGTCAGCCCGTCGACTCCGACACCGGCGCCCGCAACCTTCCGATCTACCAGACCACCTCGTACGTCTTCGCGGACGCCGAGCAGGCCGCCAACCGGTTCGCCCTGTCCGAGATGGGCCCCATCTACACGCGCATCACCAACCCGACCGTCGCCGCGGTCGAGGCGCGTATCGCCTCCCTCGAGGGCGGCGTCGCCGCCACGATGTTCGCCTCTGGCCAGGCCGCCGAGACCGCAGCGATCCAGTCGATCCTCCAGGCCGGCGGACACGTCGTGGCCTCGCCCCGCCTCTACGGCGGTACCGACGCCCTGCTCCGCCACACCCTGCCCAAGTACGGCATCGAGACCACGTTCGTCGAGAACCCGGACGACCCCGAGTCGTGGCAGGCAGCCGTCCGGCCCAACACCCGCGCCTTCTACGCCGAGACGATCTCCAACCCGCTCAACGACGTGCTCGACATCCCGGCCATCGCCGAGATCGCGCACCGCAACCAGGCGCCGCTCATCGTGGACAACACGACGGCCACCCCGTACCTGGTCCGTCCCCTGGAGCTGGGCGCCGACGTCGTCGTCATCTCGGCCACCAAGTACCTCGGCGGCCACGGCTCCTCGCTGGCCGGCGTCCTGGTCGACGGCGGCTCCTTCGACTGGCGCGCGCAGCGCGACGGCGAGGACCTCTACCCGTCCTTCACCACCCCGGACCCCGCCTACCACGGCGCCGTCTACGCCGACCTCGGCGCGCCGGCCCTGGCGCTCAAGGCCCGCGTCACCCTGCTGCGTGACACCGGCGCCGCGCCGAGCCCGTTCAACGCCTGGGCCATCGCGCAGGGCATCGACACCCTGAGCCTGCGCGTCGAGCGGCATGTGTCCAACGCGCAGACGATCGCCGAGTGGCTCGAGGCCCGCAGCGACGTCGCGTCGGTCTCCTACGCCGGCCTGGCGTCCTCGCCCTGGAACGCCATCCAGAAGAAGATCTCCCCCAAGGGCGCCGGCGCGATCGTCACATTCGAGCTGACCTCACCCGAGGGCGCCTCGGACGAGGACCTCAAGAAGCGGGCCTGGTCGTTCATCGACGCGCTCAAGCTGCACTCCTGCCTCGTCAACATCGGTGACGTGCGGTCGCTCGTGAGCCACCCGGCCACCACGACCCACTCGCAGGGCACCCCGGAATCCAACGCCAACGCCGGTGTGTCCATCTCCAGCATCCGCCTGTCGGTGGGCATCGAGGCTGTCGAGGACATCATCGCCGACCTCGAGCTCGGGTTCGCCGCGATCTCCTGATCTCACACGCCCATGGTCTCCGCCTCCGATCCGCTCGCGCTGCTCCCTCCGGGTGACGGCACCCTCGGCCACGTCGCCATCGGCGACATCACGTTGGTCACGGGTGTCGTCCTCCCGGCGGTGACGCTCGCCGTGCAGCGGTGGGGGCGGGTCAATGAGGATCGGTCCAATGTCGTGCTCGTCGAGCACGCGTTGACCGGCGACTCGCACGTCGTGGGGCCTGTCGACTCACTGCACCCCACCCCGGGCTGGTGGAACGGGCTGGTGGGGCCCGGATTGCCGCTGGACACCGACCGCTACTGCGTGGTGTCCGTCAACGTCCTGGGTGGGTGCCGTGGGTCGACCGGGCCGAGCTCACTGCACCCCGACGGCCACTACTGGGGCGCCCGCTTCCCCGCCGTCTCCGTGCGGGACATGGTCACCTCCGAGCGGATGCTCGCCGACCTGCTGGGTATCGAGCGTTGGGCTGCGGTGATCGGAGGGTCGATGGGTGGGGCCCGCACGCTCGAGTGGATGATCACCCATCCCGAGCGTGTCCGCGCCGCCTGTGTGCTGGCAGTGGGGGCCCGCGCCTCCGCCGACCAGATCGGCATCCAGACGGCACAGATCATGGCCGTCACCTCCGACCCCCACTGGCAGCAGGGTGGCTATCACGGCACCGGTCGCACGCCGGTGACCGGTCTGGGCATCGCCCGCCGCATCGCCCACCTGTCGTACCGCGGCGAGGTGGAGCTCGACGAACGCTTTTCCAACCGGCCCCAGCCCGGTGAGGATCCGCGCGCCGAGGACCTGTCGATGTCCGGCCGCTTCGCCGTGCAGTCGTACCTCGACCACCAGGCCGGAAAGCTCGTCTCCCGCTTCGACGCCTGCACCTATGTGCTGCTGACCGACGCGCTCAACCGTCACGACGTGGGTCTGGACCGCGGGGGTGTCGAGGAGGCACTGCACTCCTGCCCGGTGCCGTGCGTGATCGGCGGCGTGACCACCGACCGGCTCTACCCGCTGCGTCAGCAGGAGGAGCTGGCCGCGCTGCTGCCGGGCGCCGATCCCCTCGTCGTGATCGAGAGCCCCGCCGGGCACGACGGCTTCCTCACCGAGGACGACGTGGTGGGCCCGATGCTCGCGCGCACCATGGAATTGTCCGAACAGGACACGATCGAGCGTTCCCGAGGACTGGCGTGACCGTGCCGGAATATGACGACGACGACAACGTCCACCCCGACTCCGCCCACCCCGGAGCCGGCCGCGACCCGGACCACACCCCCCGGCCCACCGCCATGGTGCTCACCGGACTGTCTGCGGGGTTCGGGATCATCGGGGTGTCCATCGGTTTCGCCACCGTGCTGGGCGTGACCGCCACCGCCTCCGGCGGCTTCGACACCTCCGGCTTCGGGCCGATGATCATCTCCGCCGTGTCCTCGCTGGTGCTGGGGCTGCTGCTCATCGTCGGCGCGGTGCTGCTGTGGCGCGCCCACCGTGCGTCGCTGGTGGTGATCAGCTCCGCCGTGACTTTGTTGGCGTTGAGTTCAGCGGCCCGCATGGTGCTGGACAGTCTGACTTTCATCTCGGTGGTCGGCACCGTGTTCTCGTTGCTCGCGCTGGTCGCGATGGGCTACCTGATCACTTCGGACGATGTCCGCGAGCACATCCGTGAGGGCGTCCCGCTGCGCCTCCGCTGACGCGGCCTGCTCCGGCGCGTTCTGCCCGCGCTTTCGCCCCGCCGCGATCTTTCCGCCGCATCCCGCCCCGCCGCATCCCGCCCGCCTTCGGCATCACAGGGCCACTCCCCGCCTTCCGCAACGCCGCCTATTCGATATGGCGCCGCCTACGCGATCTGGCAGGTGGCGCGACATCGGATGGGCGAACTGCGAGATAGCGGTGCGCCGTCTCGTCAGATCGTCCCTTTGAAGTTCGTGGGCACCACGCTTCCCGCTGCTCTGACCCGTATCGCAGAGCCGGCCTGGTTGATTCACAGTGCCGGCATTCTCCACAGGCGGTCGTTCGCCGGTTTCTTTCAGGGGAGTTCTCAGCTGGGCGGTCGAGATCATCGAGGGTGTGAATTTTCCAGAAGATCTCCTCGCAATGCTTCTCACCACCGATCAGCTCCTCAGTCGGGGCATGACTTCTCACACCGTGAGGGGCGCGGTGGAGTCCGGCGAGCTGATCCGGCTCAGACCCGGGTTTTTTGTCAACGGCCGAGCTCGTGAACTCCAACGACGTGAACGGCATCTCCTGGCGGTTCTCGCTGCGGACATCGCCCTCGACGCGCCGGTGTTCTCCCACTCCTCCGCGGCGCTGATCCACGGGCTCCCGGACTGGGGGCTCCCGCTTCGAAAGGTGACAGTGTGTGAGGAAGGGCCGGAGCCGCGTACGCGCAGCTCTGCACTGACCACGTTCCGCTCCGTGCCCGAGCTGTCGGGGCATCTGATGACAGTCGACGGCTTGCGGGTCACCACCCCTGCGCGGACGGTGACGGACATTGCGATGTCGACGAACAGAGACACCTCCGTGACGACCGCCGACGCTGCGCTGCATAACGAGATCGTCACGAGGGAGGCGCTCGATGATGCGCTGGACGGGGCTGCGGGTCGCCGCGGGATCAAGCGTGCCCGAAGCTCGATGAGCCTCGTCGACGGACGAAGCGAGAGTGTGGCCGAGACTCTGAGTCGACTGACTTTTCGCGACTTCGGGCTGCCTGAGCCTGAGACACAGGTCGAGATCCGCAACCCCCGCGGGGTACTGATCGCCCGCGTGGACTTCCTCTGGTCCGAGTACGGGGTGATCGGAGAATGTGACGGCTTCGGTAAGTACTTCGACGGGCTGTCCCCCGCCGAGACGCGGCGCCGCCTGGGCAAGGAGAAGGATCGGGACGCCGAACTCATGGCTCTCGGCTACCGGATTCTGCACTGGCGATGGCGCGATCTCGAGGAGCCCCATGCCCTCGCTACACGAATCAAGCGGGTGCTTCGTCACGCCGCAGCGTGACCCCTGAGCACCGCCGGCTGAACGTCACCCATCCGATATCGCGCTGCCTGCCAGATCTGGCAGGCAGCGCGATATCGGATGGGTGGCGGCGGACTTGAAGGGCAACGTATGAAGGGCTCGGGAGACCGGGGTCAGCCGGTGCCGAGGGAGTCGACCGAGGTGGCCAGCCACAGGATGACCGCCCCGATGCCGAGATAGAACGCCGCGTCGAAGCGCTTGGAGCGCACCCCGAGCAGCCGAGCCCGCTCATCCGAGAGGCCCAGCCGCAGTGCCGCCGCCGCCAGTGCCACGATGCCCAGCACGAACGCGCCGCGTCGCCACCGCTCGAGAATCACGAATCCGAGTGCCACCGCCACACCGATGAGCACCAGCGCGAGCGGCCACTGCGCCCGTGCCTGCGCCCACGTCAGCCGGGCCGGCCGCGTCCGCGAAGTGCCGGCATCGGCACGCTGGGGCCGCTGCCGGTCGGGGGCGGGATGGGTCATTCGGGCCTCACGCCTCGGCGGCCAGCCGCTCGCAGCGCTCGACCACGTTGCTCAGCAGGAACGCCCGGGTCAGCGGTCCCACGCCGCCGGGGTTGGGCGAGATCGCGCCGGCCACCTCCCACACGTCGGGGTGCACGTCGCCGGCGAGCTTGCCGTCGAGGCGGGACACGCCCACGTCGAGCACGGCGGCACCGGGGGCGACCATGTCCGGGGTGAGCATGTGCGCCACGCCCGCGGCGGCCACGATCACGTCGGCGCGGCGGGTCTCGGCGGCCAGGTCGCGGGTGCCGGTGTGGCACAGCGTGACCGTCGCGTTCTCGCTGCGGCGGGTCAGCATCAGCCCGATCGGCCTCCCGACCGTGACGCCGCGGCCGATCACCACGACGTGCGCGCCGTTCAGCTCCACGCCGAAGCGACGCAGCAGCCGGATACACCCGTTCGGGGTGCACGGCAGCGGGGCGGGCTCGCCCAGCACGAGCTTGCCGAGGTTGACCGGGTGGAGCCCGTCGGCGTCCTTGGCCGGGTCGATGCGCTCGAGGATCGCGTTCTCGTCCAGCTGCTTCGGCAGCGGCAGCTGCACGATGTACCCGGTACACGCGGGGTCGGCATTGAGCTCGTCGATCACGGCCTCGAGCTCGGCCTGCGTGGTCTCGGCCGGCAGATCGCGCCTGATGGAGGCGATGCCGACCTGCTCGCAGTCGCGGTGCTTCATCCTGACGTAGGACTGACTGCCCGGGTCGTCGCCTACGAGCACGGTCCCGAGCCCGGGGGTGATTCCCTTGTCCCGTAGCGCGTCCACGCGCGTGGTGAGGTCGGCGACGATCTCGTCGCGGGTGAGCTTGCCGTCCAGCTTGATCGCGGTCACGGCTGCCAGTATCCCACTCCACGGCGGACGCGCAGGCACGGCACTGCGAGAATGCCGGACATGACCGGAGCGGCTGTACGAGTGTTGTTCGACCGACCCTGCATCCCGCCCAACACCGGCAATGCGATCCGGATGGCCGCGGGCGCGGGCTGCGAGCTGCATCTGGCCGGCCCGTTGGGTTTCGACCTGTCCGAGAAGCACTTGCGTCGGGCGGGGCTGGACTATCACGACCTCGCCCATGTCGAGGTCCACGAGAACCTCGAGGCCGCATACGAGCGCCTGCTGCCGGCGCGGGTCGTCGCGTTCACCGCGCGCGCCGACATGTCGCTACCGGAGGTGAGGTTCGAACCGGGCGATGTCCTGCTGTTCGGACCGGAGCCCACGGGGTTGGCACGGGAGGTGCTCGACGACGACAGGGTCACCGCGAGAGTTCGCATACCCATGCTTCCGGGCCGCCGCTCGATGAACCTGTCCAACGCCGCCGCGGTGGCCGTCTACGAGGCGTGGCGGCAGCAGGGGTATGCGGGCGACACACTAGCCGGCTGCGACCAGCCGACACTTGGAGACCGACCAATCACCAGTTAATATTTCGGCATGACGAAAGCTCGCCCCACCCATCGTCGAACTCTCGCGGCCCTCCTGTCGCTGCCGTTGTTCCTGTCCGCGTGCGCCAACTCTGGTTCCGAGCCTTCCGAGGACGACCGTCCTCTCGTGGCGACCACGTTCACGATCCTCGCCGACATGACCGAACGCATCGGGGGCGACAGGGTGCGGGTCGCGTCGATCACTCAGGTGGGCGCAGATATCCATCAATACGAGCCCACGACCGGTGACCTCAAGCGGGTGGCGGGCGCCGACCTATTGATCTCCAACGGCCTGGGCGTTGACGACTGGCTCACGCGGTTTCTCCAGTCCGGCGCCGAGCACGCGGTAGCCGCCGAAGGTGTGGCGCCGATCCCGATCGTCTCCGGCGAGTACGAGGGCAGGCCCAACCCTCACGCCTGGATATCTCCCAGGGAGGGCAAGACCTACGTCCGGAACATCACCGCTGCACTGAGCGAGCTCGATCCCGACGGTGCGGCAGAATTCCGGCACCGTGCGGCCGAGTACGAAGCAGAGCTCGATGCAGTACAAGAGCGAGCCGCACGATCGGTGGAGTCACTGCCGCCGGACCACCGTGCTCTCGTGACCTGTGAGGGCGCATTCTCATACCTCGCGCGGGATGTCGGGCTCGACGAGCACTACTTGTGGGCGGTGAACACCGAAGGACAGGGCACGCCACAGCAGGTCACCAGCTTGATCGACGCTGTTCGTGATCAGCAGATCCCGGCGGTCTTCTGCGAATCGACCGTCTCCGACACCGCGATGCGTCAGGTCGCGCGTGCCACCGGCGCGGAGATGGGGGGAACGCTCTACGTCGACTCACTCTCCGAACCCGACGGAGAGGTCCCCAGCTACATCGCCCTGATCGAGCACGACATCGACCTCATCACGAAGGGACTGACCGGCTCATG
Source organism: Dietzia aurantiaca (assembly GCF_021033825.1). Taxonomy (GTDB): domain Bacteria; phylum Actinomycetota; class Actinomycetes; order Mycobacteriales; family Mycobacteriaceae; genus Dietzia; species Dietzia aurantiaca. Next base: position 114,435 of record NZ_JAIFXZ010000008.1, on the reverse strand, counting down.
AGTACCACGACCGAACTCGCCGTCGACGTCTCTGATCTCACAGTCGACCGGGGACAGGTCCGCGCACTATCGGACGTGTCGATCCGGGTGCCCCGTGGATCGGTGACCGTCTTGCTGGGGCCCAACGGGTCGGGCAAGTCGACCTTACTACTGGCACTGCTGGGACTGGTCCGACCTACACGCGGACAAGTCCGGCTACTGGGTGGATCGGTCAAGGCCGCGCTGAGTTCTGGGAAGGTCGCGACGGTCGGACAGGCCGACGGTATCGACGAGGGTTTCCCGGTCACCGCCCGCGACGTGGTCATGCAGGGGCGCCGGCCCTTCACAGGCGCCTGGCGGAGAGCCTCCCGATCCGATCGCGACGCGGTCGAGTCGGCGCTCGACCGCGTCGACCTCTCGGACCTCTCGGGACGTCGGATCAATGCTCTGTCCGGTGGGCAACGTCGCCGAATCCTGCTCGCTCGCTGCCTCGCCCAGGAGGCAGACCTGCTCTTACTCGACGAGCCGTTTAACGGCATGGACGCCGGCAGCGAAGACGTGTACGTAGACGTTCTGCGCGAGCTGGCGGCGCAGGGCCGGACCACGCTGGTGTCCACCCACCACCTCGACACTGTCGACAGGTTGGCGGACTCGGTCGCCCTACTGGACGGGCGCCTAGTCGCGCACGGCTCCGTCGCCGAGACGACCACACCCGAGATGCTCGCCACACTGCTGGGTGCCCGGCATCCGCACGCACCTGCCCCCGAACCCACTTCGACGAGCCACCGCGATCTGACGCACGAGGTGTCCACATGATCGATTTCCTGCTCGAGCCGATGGCGTACGACTTCATGTGGCGCGCTCTGGTGGTTGTGGTCGCCGCCAGCCTCGCCGGGGCCCTGCTGAGTTGTTGGCTCGTCCATATGGGTTGGGCGCTCATGGGTGACGCCGTTTCGCACGCTGTTCTTCCGGGCGTGGCCGTGGCATCCATGATCGGCATGCCGTTCGCCATCGGCGCGTTTCTCGCAGCCCTGATCGCCGTCGCCCTCATCGGCGCGGTCCGCGAAAGCGGGACCGTCCGCGAGGACGCCGCGATGGGCATCGTGTTCACCGCGCTCTTCTCTGTGGGCCTCGTTCTCATCGCCCGTTTCCCCAGCCAGCAGGACCTGCACACCATCTTGTTCGGCAGCCTTCTCGGAGTCGGCGACCAGCAGCTCGTACAGGTCGTCATCGTCGCGGCATTCACCGTCGTGGTGTTGCTGGCGTTCCGTCGCGACCTCGTGTTGCTCGCGTTCGACAAACTGCACGCGCACACGCTCGGGCTCCGCACCAAGATGCTCACCGGAATCCTGCTGGTCACCCTGGCGACCGCGACCGTCGCCGGCGTCCAGTCCGTCGGGGTGATCCTCGTAGTTGCGACTCTGATCATCCCGGGTGCGACCGCGCAGCTGCTCACCAACACGATGCGTAGCCTCATGATGGTCTCCGTGATCGTGGCGCTCGTCGGCGGCGTGGCGGGCGTGTACATCGGCTATTACGCCGACCTCCCCCCGGGCCCGGTTGTGGTCATCGCCCAGGCCACACTGTTCACCGCAGCGCAGTTGTTCGCACCGCACCGCGGAATCGTGACTCGCGCTGTCTCGAATCTGGTCTCCCGGCGATCTGAGACACTGGCGGCATGACCGACGTGCCCCCCGTCCGACTCACCGACCTCACTCCGACGATGCAGGCCTACCTCATGGCGGTGCACGCGATCGGGGCGGGCGGGGGCACTGTCACCTCGGGGGCTCTCGCGGATCGTCTGGGAGCATCTCCGTCCACGGTCACCGAAGGAGTGCGCAAATTGGTCGCCCTCGGGCTGGCGGATCACCGGCCGTACGCCCCGGTCGAGCTCACAGAGACCGGACGCGCCCTGGCTGTAGCCATGGTCCGGCGTCATCGCATTCTCGAGACATTTCTCGCGCAATGTCTTGACTACTCGTGGGACGAGGTACACGCCGAGGCCGACGCACTCGAGCACGTCGTGTCGGACCGGTTCGTCGACGCGCTCGACGCCTTTCTCGACCACCCACAACGCGACCCACACGGTGATCCGATCCCCACTCGGGACGGCCGTCTGGACTCGCTCGGCGACGTGCCGTTGGACGAAGCACCCGAGGGCTCGACGGCTGTCGTGACAAGGGTCTCGGATCGAGACAATACTGTTCTGCGCTATGTCGGGGAGCTCGGACTGCGTCCCGACAGTCCCGTAGAGGTGCGGTCAAGACAGATCGAGTTGGGCATCATCACCATCGTCCTCGACGGGCAGCCGGTGGCGCTGGGAACGCCGGTGGCCGCCGCAGTGCGGGTCCGACTGACCCGAGGAAGCGACCGCGTAGACGGTGGGGTCGACACAGAAGACGGCACGGGTTTCGAGACCTGAGTGGCAGTGACCTCCCGTGACAAGCGGCCCGGGGCGATCGCCCCGGGCCGCTTGTCACCTTCAGCTCCGATGGAGAGCGTCAGGTGCTCCAGTCCTCGTCAGTGGTCGGCTCGGTGCGACCGATGACGTAGGAGCTGCCGGCGCCGGAGAAGAAGTCGTGGGTCTCACCGGCACCCGGATCCATCGCGGCCAGAACCGCCGGGTCGGGGCGGCAGTCGTCTGCGGAGAACATCGGGGCGAATCCGAGGTTCGCCAACGCCTTGTTGGCGTTGAACCGCAGGAAGGGCACGACGTCGGGTGTCCACCCCACCGCGTCGTACAGCGAGGCGGTGTACTCCAGTTCATTGCGGAAGAGTTCGTCGAGAAGGCTACGCGCGAAGTCTTCGTATGCCCGCCGCTCCCCAGTCGACGCGTCCGCCATCATCCGCTGGAACTTGTATCCGATGAAGTAACCGTGCACCGCCTCGTCTCTGATGATGAGACGGATGATATCGGCGGTGTTCGTGAGAATCCCCCGCGAGGCGAACCGCAGCGGTAGGAAGAAGCCGGAATAGAACAGGAAAGATTCCAGAAGCACCGACGCGATCTTCTTGTGAAACGGATTGTCCTCGCGATAGTGCGACGTGATGATCCGCGCCTTATTCTGCAGCAGCTCGTTCTCCACCGACCAGGCGAACGCCTCTTCGATCTCCGGTGTGGAGCACAGGGTTGAGAAGATCGTGGAATAGCTCTTGGCATGAACCGACTCCATGAATGCCAGATTGGTGAAGACGGCCTCCTCGTGAGGGGTGGCCGCGTCCGCCATCATGCTGACCGCGCCCACCGTCGCCTGGACGGTGTCCAGGAGGGTCAACCCGGTGAATACCCGGACCGTGAGGTTCCGGTGCGACTGATCGAGTTGCCGCCAGGTCGGTAGGTCATTGGCGACCGGGATCTTCTCGGGCAGCCAGAAGTTGGTCGTCAGACGATCCCATACGTCCTTGTCGACGGGATCGGGGATCTCATTCCAGTTGATCGCGTGTTCCCGTTTCACGGGCCGACCGCCGGTCATGACGCCTCCTGGCCCGGGTGGGACGGCAGCGCTCGGAACGTCGGTAGCGGCCGGGACCCGTACTGCGGTGGCGGGCCGGTGGATTCGGCGATCGAGAGGAACCGCGTCATCGACCTCTCATCGACATCAATGAGGTGCACTTGGAGAAGCTGCAATAGTCCCTCAGTCAGACGACGTGTGTCAGACACGGTATCGAGAACGACTCGTCCGGCGAGGTGGTCTCCGCGATACGCCGATCGGAATAATTCAATCGATTCACGCCAGAGGCTCTCCCGTGAGTTATTGGAGACACCCACTATCGTGAACCCTCGGACGGCAGGTTCAACGAGACCGTCGTTGTTCTCGCCACGTCGAACCGCTTCGCAACGTCCGACCAGTCGACCAGATCCCACAGCCTGTCCACGTAATCCGCCTTGACATTGCGGTACTGCAGGTAGAAAGCGTGCTCCCAGGCATCGAAGACCAGAATTGGGCTACTCAACAGCGCGGCATTGGCATGATGGTCATGCACTTGGTGGACCACCAGACGGGATCCGACCGGATCCCAGGACAGCGCGCCCCACCCTGAGCCCTGAATGGTGCTGGTGGCACCACTGAGTTCACTCTGAAGGCCATCGAAATCTCCGAAGAACTCGTCGATGGCGGCGGCCAGCTCGCCTTCCGGCCGGCCACCCCCCTCGGGCGAGAGGTTCTGCCAGAACAGCGAGTGGAGTCCGTGTCCGGACAGGTGGAAAGCCAGCGCCCGCTCGAGCCCCGGCAATGACGCGGTGTCGCGGCGGTCGCGCGCCTCGGCCAACGCGTCGATGGCGTTGTTCGCGCCCGTCACGTACGCGGCGTGATGCTTGCTGTGGTGGAGCTCCATGATCTCGCCCGTGATGGCGGGGGCAAGCGCTCCATAGTCGTACGTCAAATCGGGAAGGAGATAGGACACTGCGGAACCTTTCACAGAGAGACAGGGGCGCAAACGGACTACCCCAGCCGGATTTCGGCCACCCGAACTTTATCATTTGTCTACCCGTATCATTGACCGTGCAGGGAGACGAAGTCGCGCGGAAATAACCGTCAAAGACCACGACACGAAAGGCGGTGTCTCACACCGCCCGGTCCACCACTTCGGCAGAGCGAGCGAGAGAGTCCGGGCAGGCCTCGTCGGACACCATCGCCGTGGCTCTCGGGGGTGAGGCGAGTCAGGTGGGCACGCCGGTGGTCAGCGCGGTGCGCGCACCGGCCGACGGCGGCAACCCCGCGGGCGTCGACGTCGCTGCTGTCGACGGCGAGACCACCTGCTAGTCGGTGGCCCCGCGGCCACTCGTGAGGAGTGGCCGGCCATGGTAAGGACGCGGGGGGCCAGGCGTCGTGACCGACGCCGGACGGTCAGTTCGGGCCGCCCGCGCGGCCGGCCGTCGCAAAACGAGCGCCACCAGCGTGGCGAGCACCATCACCCCGTCGATCAGAGCAGCCGCGGGCGCGCCCGTGACGTCGTGGCGCAGCAGGAGCACGGCGGTCATCGTCATGGATGCCTTGTGGAAGATCACCACGAGCCACAGCACGGCGGCGCCGGGCGGGGTGGTACCGAGATATGCGGACAGGGCGGCGAAGACGAGCAGGCCGTACGCTCGCCAGTAGCCGGTGAGCTGGAACTCGGGCGTGATGGTGGACGCCTCGAGTCCGGCGGTGACGCCCAGGATCGCCGCGACGACAGCGGTCGTCAGCAACAGCGCCCGGTACAGCAGCAGGTGGAGTCGATCGATGGCCATGGTCGGTATCGTCGCCCGGCGGGGTCATCGGGCACATCGGGGAGATCCCCCGGTTCGCACCTGAGATCCGGGCCCGGCGGTGCGAGGGCCGCTCGTGTCAGTGTGGCCTTTGCGTCTTAGGGCCTCTGCTGCGGTCGGCGGTTCTCCCGCCATTCGCACGACACCGCCCGGCCTGGCCCAGCATTGCCCGGCCCTGCAGCCTGGCCCGGCCCTGCAGCCCGGCCCCGCGCCACCCGGTTGCAAGACGTCCCATCCCGGTCGCAAGACTTCTGGCGCGTTCTCAGCTCCTCTAATCGCACCTGCGGTCTTGCAGCTCCGTGTGCATGTCTTGCAACTCGGCTTTCGGCCCCGTCCGTCGGCCAGTCGGCCCTGCGGCACTGCGGCTCGGGGGCGGTTTCGGTTAGAACATCACGCCCGGGTTGAGGATGCCATGCGGATCGAGTGCGGTCTTGATGCGCCGACTCAGGTCCATGACGTCCTCGCCGAGCTGGGCGGGCAGCCACGGGGCCTTGAGCCGGCCGACGCCGTGCTCCCCGGTGATGGTTCCGCCCATGCCGATCGCCAGGTCCATGACCTCGCCGAACGCCAGCTGGGCGCGGGCGGCCCGGTCAGGGTCGTCGTCCTCCAAAACGATGATCGGGTGGGTGTTGCCGTCACCGGCGTGGGCGACCAGCGCGATCGGGATGTCGCGGCGGGCGGAGATCTCCTCGATGCCGGCGACGAGCTGCGGAAGCGCGGGCAGCGGCACGCCGACGTCCTCGAGCAGCAGCGAGCCGACCTTGCCCAGGCTGGTGAACGCAGCACGGCGGGCGACGGTGAACTGTTCGCCCTCGTCCGAGTCGTCGGTGGCGAACACCTCGGTGGCGCCGTTCGCGCGGAACGCCTCAGAGATGAGCTCGGTCTCGGCCGCACGATCGGCGCCGGTGAGATCGGACTGGGCGAGCAGCATCGCCCCGGCCGAGGTGTCGAGCCCCATCCGCAGGTCGGCCTCGACGGCGCGGATCGAGACGTTGTCCATGAACTCGAGCATCGCCGGCCGGATGCGGCTGGTGATCGCCAGCACCGCCTCACTGCACGCCACCACGTCGGGGAAGATCCCCACGACGGTGGAGCGCGGCGGCTGCTCCGGGAGCAGTCGCACGATGATCTCGGTGACGATCCCGAGCGTGCCCTCGCTGCCGACGAACAGCTTGGTCAGGCTGAGGCCGGCGGTGTCCTTGAGGCGCGCGCCGCCGAGGCGGACCACGGTGCCGTCGGCCAGGACGACGGTCATGCCCAGCACATAGTCGGTGGTCACGCCGTACTTCACGCAGCACAGGCCGCCGGCGTTGGTGGCGATGTTGCCGCCGATCGAGCAGATCTCGTACGACGACGGGTCCGGCGGGTACCACAGACCGTGTTCGGCGACGGCCGCCTTGACCTCGGCGTTGTACAGGCCCGGCTGCACGGTGGCGGTACGGGTGACGGGATCCACCTCGATGGCCCGCATCAACTCCGTCGACAACACGATCCCGCCCTCTACAGCCGTCGCGCCGCCGGACAGGCCCGAGCCGGCACCCCGGGGGACGACGGGCACGCCGTGGGTGCTGGCCCAGCGCATGACCTCCCGGACGTCCTCGGTGGCGCGGGCGCGGACGACTGCCAGCGGCATGCCCGGGTCGGGCGCCTTGGCCCAGTCCTGGCGGTAGCCCTCGAGCACGTCGGGGTCGGTGAGTAGCTGGGTATCGCCCAGTCGGGCACGCAACTCGTGGAGTTCGGTGGCGGTCACACCGTGACTCGCGGCGTCATGGTCGGCGGCACTGTCAGCGGTGGAGGCGCTCATGTCGTGTGAACCTACGCCGGCGCGCCGGCGTCGACTGTCTCATCGACGAGTTTCTCCCCCGCCGAGGCGTCCTCACGCGTGGATCCCGCCGGCCGCCCCCAGTGTCCCGACGACGACGCGGTGCGGGCATAGTGTCCTGGTGCCATCGACCCCCGGAGCAGGACAGTCAGTCCCGGGGACCGCTGTACCTGGTCCCGGCCCCGCGTGGTTCGGGGCCGTCATGGGCACCGGTGGACTGTCGACTCTGCTGCAGCTGCACGCGGACGCCGTGCCGGGGTTCGCGATGGGTGCCGTCGTGATGCTCGTCCTCGGCTGGGTGATGCTCATCGGCCTGGGCTCGGGGTTCGCCCGCTCGATCGCCCGCGATCCGCAAGAGTGGTCTCGGTCGGTTCGTGACGCCACGATGGTGCCGCTGTGGGGCATGGTCTCGATGGGACTGTTGGCGGTGGGGTCGGCGACGTTCGTCGTGATCGAGGCCCGGGCTCCGTCTCTGGCGTCCGTCGCGTTCGGGGTGGATGCCGCGCTCTGGGGCGCCGGCACGGTGCTCGGTCTGGCCACGGCGTTGGGTTTCGCGGTGTGGCTGATCTCGAGACGCCCTGCCCATCCGCTCCCCACCTGGGCGTTGCCGATGGTGCCGCCGATGGTCTCGGCGACCGCCGGCGGGGTGATCGCAAGACAGGACGAGTCCGAGGCGATCCGGTCGATCCTGGTCGGCGCCTGTGTGGTCTGCTTCGTGGTGGCACTGGTTCTGGGCGTCGCGGTGATCGTGTTGGCCTACCACCACGCCTGGTTCCGCACTCCCGTGCCGGTGGCACTGTCGACCACCACGTGGATTCCGCTGGGGATCATCGGCCAATCGGCGGCCGCGGCGCAGGTGTTGTCGGGCCCGTCACTGGCCGGCCTCGCCCGTGTGTACAGCGCGGTGGTGCTGGTCGCGGGCGCGGGCCTGGGCGCGTATGCGGTGTTCGTGACGGTCCGCGGGTTCGTGGCGCGGATGCCGTTCAACACCGGCTGGTGGGCGATGGCCTATCCGTTGTCGACGTGCGGGCTGGGCTCGTACTTCCTGGGCTGGCAGTGGGCGAGCCTGCTGACTGTGGCGGTACTGATCGCCATCTGGCTGCTGTGCGCGGTCGCCAGCGTGCGCGCCATCGCGGCGCCCCACCACGCCTGATCCCGCTCCGCGCTTTCCCCGTCACCGGAAGTCACGGCTGCGCCCGATCGCCAGCCCGAGATGGAGCCGTTCGACCTTGTCGGCCACGACGCTGACCGCTCCGGAGCGGTTCTCGACGGTGCCGCGGATGATGAGCGCCGGGGCCGAGGAGACGACGGGCCGGTAGCGCGCCCAGAGCCCGACCGAGCACACGATGTTGGTCATGCCGGTCTCGTCCTCGAGGCTGAGGAAGGTCACCCCTTCTGCGGTGGCGGGCCGCTGCCGGTGGGTGACGGCCCCGGCCACATGGACACGACTGCCGTCGGGGACGTGCGCGAGGCCGGCGGTGGTGCACACGCCGCGGGAGTCGAGCCAGGGGCGGGCGTGGATGGTCGGGTACTCCTCGGGACTGATGCCGGTGGCGGTGAGGTCGGCGGAGGTGAGTTCGAGGACGCTCATCCCGGGTAGTGCAGGGGCGTCGACCTGACTGAGACCGGGCAGCATGCCGGGCTTCTCACGGGCCGCGGTGGCCGCCGACCACAGTGCCGCCCGCCGCCCACCGGTGCCGAGACAGTCGAGTGCGCCGGCGGTGGCCAGGGCCTCCATCTGCCGGACGCTCAGACCGGTGCGTCCGGCGAGGTCGCCGGCGGAGGTGTACGGACCGTGACTGTCGCGTTGGTCGGCGATGGTGGCGGCCAGGTCGGAGCCGATGGCCCGTACCGATTCCAGTCCGAGCCGCACCTCGGTTCCCTGGTTCTCGCAGGTGGCACCGCCGAGGGAGCGGTTGACGCACGGCCTGTGCACGGTGACTCCGTGCCGCCGGGCATCGGCGACCAGGGACTGGGGCGAGTAGAACCCCATGGGCTGGCTGCGCAGCAGGGCGGCGCAGAAGATTGCCGGGTGATGGCATTTGAACCACGCGGAGTAATAGACGATCGCGGCGAAGGACTGCGAGTGGCTCTCGGGGAAGCCGTAGTTGGCGAACGCGCACATCTTCTCCCAGATCCGCTCCCCCACCTCGGGCCCGGTGTCGGGGGTTCCGGGCGGGCTGGCGCCGATGCCGTGCAGGTCGCGCATGCCGGCGAAGAACCTCTCGCGCAGCCGGGCCATCTTCTCGGGTGAGCGTTTAGCGCCCATCGCGCGGCGCAGTTGGTCGGCTTCGGCTCCGGTGAAGCCGGCGATCTCGGTGGCGATCTGCATGAGTTGTTCCTGGAACAGCGGGATGCCCAGGGTCCGGCCGAGGACGGGTTTGAGCGCGGGGTGGTCGAAGACCGGTTCCTCGAGACCGTTGCGCCGTCGGATGTAGGGATGGACGGAGCCGCCCTGGATGGGGCCCGGCCGGATGAGCGCGACCTCAACCACGAGGTCGTAGAAGTTGCGCGGTTTGAGTCGGGGCAGGGTGGCCATCTGGGCCCGGGACTCCACCTGGAACACGCCCACCGAGTCGCCGCGGCACAGCATCTCGTAGACCTCCGGGTCGGCCAGGTCGAGTTGGGCGAGATCCACGTCGAGGTCTTTGTGTTCGGCCGCGAGGTCGATGGCGTGGCGTAGGGCCGTGAGCATCCCGAGCCCGAGCAGATCGAACTTGACCAGCCCGACGGCAGCGCAGTCGTCCTTGTCCCATTGCAGGACGGTCCGCCCGGGCATGCGCGCCCATTCGACGGGCACCACATCGGCCACGGGCCGGTCGCAGATGACCATGCCGCCGGAGTGGATGCCCAGGTGCCGCGGCAGGCCGACGAGTCTGCGGGCCAGCGCGAGCACATCCTCGGGGATGGTGCGTTCGGCCGTCTCCCGGTCATGGTTCCTCAGCCCTGACCAGCGGTCGACGCTCTTGGACCAGGCGTCCTGCTGCCCGGTCGAGTAGCCGAGCGCGCGGGCGACGTCGCGTACGGCCGACCGGCCGCGGTAGGTGATGACGTTGGCGACCTGCGCGGCGTGCTCGCGCCCGTAGCGGGCGTAGACGTATTGGATGGCTTCTTCCCGCCGGCCGGATTCGATGTCCACGTCGATGTCTGGTGGACCGTCGCGTTCCGGGGACAGGAACCGCTCGAACAGCAGGTGGGCGCCCACGGGGTCGACGTTGGTGATGCCCAGGGAGTAGCAGACGGCGGAGTTGGCGGCCGAGCCCCGCCCCTGACAGAGGATGCCCTCTCGTCGGCAGAACTCGACGATGTCGTGGACCACGAGGAAGTACCCGGGGAAGCCGAGATCGGCGATCACTTCCAGTTCGCGATCGATCTGCGCGTACGCCTGTGGGGCCTGTTCCCGGGTGCCGTAGCGGCGGGCGGCACCGGCGTAGGCGTGGTGGGCGAGCATGCTGTCCTCGGTGTGGCCTGCGGGGACGTCGAAGGGCGGCAGTTCGGGTGCGATGAGGGCGAGGTCGAAGGCGCACTCCCGGCCCAGCCGGTCAGCGGCGGACACGGCGTGGGGCCAGCGTTCGAACAGGTCGGCCATCTCCTCTCCCGAACGCAGATAGGCACCCCCGGCGGCGGGCAGGTGGGCGGCGTGGCTCTCCAGCGCGTCGCGGGCGCCGAGAGCGGCCATGACCGAGGCCAGACGCGCGTCACGGGGGCCGGCGCAGTGTGCGGCGGTGGTGGCGACGACGACAAGACCCGACTCCTCGGCGAGCCCGACCAACGCGTCGCATCGTTCGGTGTCTTCTGGAACGCCGTGGCAGGTCAGCTCGACGATCACCCGGTCCCGTCCGAACAGGTCGACGAGCTGGCCCAGCGCCGTGCGGGCCGCCGCGACGTCGTGGTGGCCGGCTGCGGCCCCGTTTCTCTCGAGGGCACGTCGCACCCGGCCGCGTCGGCAGCCGGTGAGGATGTACCAGTGCCCGCCGGCGGCCTCGGCGAGTTCGGTGATCTCGTAGCGTGGTTCGCTCTTGGCCCCGCCGCGCAGGTGGGCGTGGGCGATGGCACGCGAGAGCCGTCGGTAGCCCTCCTGCCCTCGGGCCAGGACGAGTAGGTGTTCGTCTCCGGGCAGGGACAGTTCCGCCCCGAACACGGTGGGCAGCCCGAGCTCCGCGGCTGCCTCGGCGAAGCGCACGACCCCGTACATCCCGTCGTGGTCGGTGATCGCGAGCGCGGTGAGCCCCTGCTCGACGGCGGCTTCGACCATGGCCTCGGGAGAGGAGGCCCCGTCGAGGAAGCTGAACGCGGTGTGCGCATGCAGTTCCGCGTACGGCACACGGCCCTGCCCGTTCGACTCCACCGGGTCCGGGGCCCTGTACGCGCCCCGCTTACGCGACCAGGCCGGGGTGTCGCCGCCGTCACCCGGATGTGGATTCTCGGGCCCGCGCGGGTTGGGCCGGCCGGACAGCACCCGTTCGAGTTCCGACCAGCTCTTGGGTCCGTGGTACCAGTTCACCGTGCACCACCTGCCCGCTGCGGGTGCAGCCCGCGGCGGGAAGAGTGTCCGTGGTCAGAGCGCGGTGAGGGACTCCACGACCCATGCCTTGGCATCGGTGGGCGGCTTGCGGCAACTCTGCGAGCGGGCCGGGAGGGGCCGGGTGCCGGTCTCGACGCGCCACGCACGCCCGTCGGTGTGCCGGACAACCGCGATGTGGGGGCTATCGGGGTCGATGTCGACGACGAGGTCGTCGATCCCCGCATCCACATCGGCGTCCCGGACCGCCACTTCCGCGACCTGTCCGGCCGGCGGCCACGTGCTGCGACCACGCAGATGCTCGGTGACGACCCTGCCGTCCAACTCCGCCTCGACGATCCGGACCGCGAGGTCGGTCTCTGCGGGGCCGTACGTGTAACCGGTACCGGGCAGCAGCAGGACCGGGGCGAAGCGGTGCCCTCCGGTATGCGAGCACTCCCACACCGCGGCCTCGGGATCGAGATCGCGCAGGCGCTCCCCCACCTGTTCGTCGAGTACGGCCGCGACGGGTCGACCGCGAACGGCACAGCACTGATCGCGCTTGGCATGGGTGCACACCAGCGGGACCGGCGCCATGACCTCGCGGGTGCCCGGCACGTCTCCGCCGGCCGAGAGATCCAGATCGAGCATGTCCTCAGGCCCCTCGACCCTGCCCACGCGGATGCTGCGGCTACCCGGCCGGGTGTCGCAGAGATAGAAGCGGTGGCGGTCGATGCGTTGGCCCTCGCGCCCGGGGCGCCGGATGAACAGCATGCGGGATCCGCAGTCCGCGACGTGCTTCTTGAGCCGCTCGGACAGCTCCTCGCCCAATGCCTCACCGTCGAAGATGTCGCGTCCCCAGCGTCCGGGAACCTCCAGGAGGATCCACGAGGTCTCGTGGGCGGCGGTCCCTGCCGGTGGTTCGTCGTCGGACTGGAAGGAGCACCAGCTCGGCTGTGCGGCGGAATCGATGATTGACACGCCCCCATGGTGCCCCACGGAACAAGGATGTGTAACTGTAGCCACCTTGTGGGGCAAAAGTGACTGGAGGGATCTAGCCTGGGAGTATGCGTATTCGACATCGCCGCCTTGCCGCGGCCGCCGCTCTCACCGCCGCCGCGTCGCTGGGGCTGGCGGGGTGCGGGGCCGACTCCTCGACCGACGCCCCAGTCTCCGGTCAGACCACCACCGCGGGTTCGTCTCCCGCCGCCCTGGCCGACATCCTGTCGCCGGACGAGACCGAGGCCGCCGACCCGTCGAACGGCCCGTCCGATTCCTCGCCCAAGAGCGCGGAGGCGGACGAATCCTCCCCCGATCGCACGCAGCTGGTCGTCTCCGAGATCCGCATGGGCGACTTCCAGGGCAACGACCGCGTGGTCTTCGAGCTCGACGGCAGCGGCGCCCCCAGCTACACGGTGGACTACGTGGACGCACCTGCCCAGCAGGGCAGCGGCTTCCCCGTAGAGGTCTCCGGCGACTCGTTCCTCCAGGTGATGATCCACGGTCAGGTCCTGCCCACCGAGACCGACATGGAAGAGGTCCCTGTGGGTGTGATGACCGGCGATGCCGCGGCCGGGGTCACCGGCGTGGCCTTTGCCGGGCAGTTCGAGGGGCAGGCCCAGGCCGTGATCGGACTGGAGGGCACGGACCGCGGATTCTCCGCGTTCCTGCTGCAGAACCCGACCCGCCTGGTGGTCGACATCGAGCGCTGAGTCCCCGGACGCCTCGGGGACACCTGACTGACTGTTCATTCGTAGACCCCCTCGACAGCCCATCCCCCCGGCTCGTCCCCGAGCGGGCGGCACAGCAGCAATGCCGCCGCCCTCTCGGGGACGACCTGTATCCGGGCCCGGGGCCGACGCGACCTGCCCTCGGGCACGGGCTCCCACCAGGCCTCGTCGACGGTCCACGGGCGCGACCAGCCCAGAAGCGGGCAGCGCCGCCCGCCCACCTCGACGACGGCGGGCCGACCACTGAGCAGGCCCCGCAGGGTCACCCCCACGGCGGCCCCGATCTCGGTGCGCAGCAGGACTCCCCCGGACAGCGGAACCCGCGCAGCGACGGCGGCTCCCGGGTCACCGTTCTCGCGGATCTCCAGCAGATAACCCGGCCCCGGCCACACCACCGACGGTGACGGCGCCGGTAGCGCACCCGGCCACGGGCCCCGGGCGACGGGCTCCGCGGGAGCGTCCCCGTACGGCATCGACTGCACGCGCTCGGCCGGCCCACGCCCGCCCGCGTCCACGGGGATGCGTACCGCCTCCGGCCCGAGCAGGCCCTGCACCCGCACCAGCGCGCGGTGGACCCGGGCCTCAGCCAGGCCCGCCTCACCCCACAGCCCTTCCTGCACGTGACCGGCGGGGACGACCTCCACCGGCTCGAGGGCCAGCGCGGTGACCGCTCCCCCGACCCCGCCGGAGATCGCGGTACCGGTGAGCCAGCCCTCCAACTGCCAGCGCAGTCGGTCGGCAGTGCCCTCCGGGGTCAGCGGCGCCGAGCATCGCCACACGCGGTTGACCTCCCGCCCGTCCTCCACGTGTGCAGTGATGGACAGCCTCAGACAGGACACCCCCGCCGCCGCGAGCGTCTCGTGCAATTCGCCCGCCAACCGCCGTCCGAGGAATGCCGCCTCGTCGACGCGTTCCAGAGGCGGGTCGCAGCGGTGCTCGACCGCGGACCCGGCCGGCACCGGGGTCACCGACGGCGGGCGCCACGGCACAGCCCGAGCGATTCGGTGCGCGACGGTGCCCGCCTCTCCGAACCGGGTGGCCACGTCCCGGGGCGCGATCACGGCGAAGTCACCGATCGTGCGCACGCCGAGCCGGTGCAGGAGCCCGACCAGTTCGGACAGCACCTCGAGATCCCCCAGCGCGGACTCCACCACGAGAGCCCCCACGGGCAGGTCCGCCAGGTACTCGGCATCCGCGCCCGGCTCGAGCAACGCCGATCCACGGGCTCCGAGCACCGCCGTGGGCAACTCGTCCGCGAGCCCGACCTGGCACTCCACCCCGGCCGCCGCAACCGCGTCCATGACCCGGGTGACAACCTCCTCCACCCCGCCGTGGAACCGCAGTGCGCCGGCGGCGGAGAACACGAACAACCCGGGCCGCAATACCTCGATGCCCGGGACCACCGCGTCCAACGCCTGCACGACGGGCTCGAACCAGGCGGCATCGCGGGCCTCATCCGCCGCGACCACCACGAGCTCGGGGCACCGGAACTGCGCCTCACGTCGACGTAGGCCGCGACGCACCCCGACCGCCCGCGCGACGGCGTTACACGCGAGCACGCCACGGGGCCCGACGACCGCCAGCGGCAGATGCAGGCCGTGCCCCTCGGCCCGGGCCGCCGCGACCGCCGGCCAGTCCGGGCACCACACCGCCATGACCCGGGCGCTCATCCCGCCGCCACCCATTCCGCGGTCCGGGCGGGGGCCGCGCGGCCGGAGCAGCGCACCACGGTGGAGACCGAGGCCAGCCGGCCCGCACCCGCGCCCAGCCCTCCGTAGCGGCAGTGCCGGCCCGCCAGCGTGAGCTCCGCCCCGGGCCAGCCGGGGCCCACGAGCAGCACCGCGCCCGCGGCCCGCACCCGGCCGGCGATCACCCGCGCGCGTGAGGGGGCCACAGCCGCGACATCGGGCCCGAGCAGGACCAGATCCAGTCCGTCGATCAGTACGGACACGACCGCCGCGGCGTCAGGCCCGGGGTCGGGGACCAGCGCCAGGCAGTCCAGCCGGCCGCCCTGCTCCGCCACCGCCGCCACCCCGAGCTCCGGCCACCCCACGACCGCACACCGGACCCCGGCGGCCGTGGCCGCGGCCAACAGCCCGATCCGCAGCGTGGCGCTACCGCCGACCGCCGTGACCCGCCCCGCGGGCAGCACACCGCCTGGCAGGAGCCCGGCCACGGACCCCGGCACGGGCACCCCGGGCACTGCGGGCACTGTGGGAACCACCGGCGGCGCCGATGCCACCGACACCGCGAGCGGCGGGGAAGCCGGCAGATCCCCGGGAGCAGCAGACCGCCCTGCCGAGATCACCGCCGCCGCCGCCGAATCCGACGGGGCCCCCGAAGCCTCGGGAAAGGCCCCAGTACCTTCAGATGTCTCCGCACCCCCGGGCGACGGGAAGGCCGCGGCACCCGGGACCGACCGAGCTGCGGCCGGAAGTCCGCCACCGGGCATGGATGCCAGGCGACGCCGCAGCTCAGCCACCCGATCAGCAGTACCGAGCTCCGACAGGTCCGCACCCGAACGGTCGACAGCAGAACCGCGCACTACCATCATCAGAACCTTCCGCCACGAGCGACACGCCGCCAACGCCTAAATCGAACTATTTTTCGACTGTGACGAACAGTGAACACTACGGGTACGACACTGCGCAAGAACGCCTGTTCGATAACGGTTCCTGTCGCGGTCGCCCCCGGGATGGCCGTTTCCGGTGAGGCGGAAGGGCCCGGTGTGGGCGTTGTCGTCGTCGTTGTCGTCGTCGATCCTGCTGTTCATCCGGACTCCACCCACGATGTCGTACCGGGGGCCTACCCTCGGTGACCATGAAGGCCTCCATCGGGAATCGCATCGTGCTCATCGGCGCCGGGGACGTGGGCATCGCGTACGCGTACGCCCTGGTCAACCAGGGTCTTGCGGACCACCTGGCGATCATCGACATCGACCACGACAAGCTCGTCGGCGAGGTCATGGACCTCAACCACGGCGTCGTCTGGGCGCCCTCCCCCACCCTCGTCACCGAGGGCACCTACTCCGACTGCACCGACGCCACCATGGTCGTGATCTGCGCCGGTGCCGCCCAGAAGCCCGGCGAGACCCGAATCGACCTCGTCGGCAAGAACATGACACTGTTCGAAAAGATCGTCGGTGACGTGATAGCGACCGGCTTCGACGGCATCCTGTTGGTCGCCACCAACCCCGTCGACATCCTCACCCAGGCCGCCTGGCGGTACTCCGGGCTGCCCGCGAGCCAGGTGATCGGCTCCGGCACCGTTCTCGACTCCGCACGGTTCCGGTTCATGCTCGGCGAGCACTACGGCGTCGCCCCCATGAGCGTGCACGCCTCGATCATCGGCGAGCACGGTGACACCGAGTTGCCCGTCTTCTCCTCCGCCAACGTCTCCGGGGTGCCCCTGCGGCGCGATCTCGACGGAGACCCGGCCAAGCGGAAACGGCTCACCCAGATCTTCACCGAGACCAGGGACGCCGCCTATCGGATCATCGACTCCAAGGGCTCGACCAGCTACGGCATCGGTATGGGGCTGGCCCGCATCACGCGCGCGATTCTGCGCAACGAGCAGGTGTCACTGCCCGTCTCGACCCTGCTGCGGGGCGAGTACGGGCAGGAAGGCATCTACATCGGCGTGCCCGCCGTGATCGGGCGGACCGGCGTGCAGAGGGTGGTGGAACTGGAACTCGACGAGACCGAACGGCAACAGTTCGCCCGCAGCGCGAGTGCGCTGCGGGCGGTGTCGGAGCAGTTCGAGGTCCTGCGCTGAGTCAGGGAGCTCCGGGCGGATCGCTGGCCGGGAACGACTCCTCGCCCCACTCGTCGGCCAACTCGTCCTTCGAGTTCGGGCGGTTGTCCCGCTCGTCCTTCTCTTCGGACTTGTTCTCGGCGTGGTCAGAGTTCTGCGGATTCGACATGCACCACTTTCTTCCCGCCGCACCGGGGCGTGCGACGTGGTCCACGTTACCGATCAGCGCGGTGGCTTCAACCGAATGGACGCGGGTGGGATTCAGGAGGCATTCAGCGGGTGGAAGAAGCTGGTCGGACGTTCGGCGGCCCGGCTCGATCCGGGGATTCGGGGGCAGTCCGACGCGATCAGGTGAACGATGGGACCGAGAGAGGGAGACGACCGTGCACACCACCGATTACACCGACACCCTGATCCTTCCCGCGCCAGACACCAAGGCACAGGCGGCGACGGCCCCGCCGGCCGGTAAGGGATCGATCGGCGAGCTGCAGTACGAGCGGCTCTCGGCCGGCGACTACGTCTGGACCAGCGACGACCTGATCTTCGACGTGCACTGCCAGCGCAAGGGGATCGCCGAAGCCGACCGGCCCGCTGTACGCGCGCAGTTCTTCTCCACAGGGCAGCCATGCCTGCGCACCTCGCCGCTGGCCAAAACCTACGGGTGGGCGTTGCACTTCGATTCCGCCGGGCGGATCGCGCTGTTGCCCATGGGTTCCGAGCGCGTGGCCGACCTGGAAGCCGATCCAGCGGTGACCGTCAAAGCCGCGATGAGGAGCTCGCGCTG
Source organism: Dietzia aurantiaca (assembly GCF_021033825.1). GTDB lineage: Bacteria > Actinomycetota > Actinomycetes > Mycobacteriales > Mycobacteriaceae > Dietzia > Dietzia aurantiaca. The sequence continues at coordinate 96,618 of NZ_JAIFXZ010000008.1, read as the reverse complement.
ACCCGATGCGGATCGGGACGGGTTCGGTTCTGGCGGGCGGTTCCGGGTTGCCGGACTCTGCTTCTAGCCGGGCTCGGCGTCCGGGAGAGCGCGCAGCCAGTCCAGGACCGGGCGGGTAATCGCCTCCGCGAACTGCGCGTATCCGCCTGGGCCGGGGTGCGCGCCGTCCCCCGCGGCCACCTCGCGCATCCACGCCCCACCGGGCCGCAGCGCATCGAAGGTCGGCACGAACGGCACACCCGCCTCGGCGCACACGGACGCGATCGCCTCCGCGCGGGCCGCGGTGCGCGCATTGACCTCGTCCCACAGGACCGGCGGCGGGCCGACCACCAGGAACCGCCCCCGCGGGGCCCGGTCGATCATGCCGCGCAGCGCCGCGACCGTTCCCTGCTCATCCACCCGTTCGACCTCGACACCGGGCTCGGCCCCCGCGACATGCATGACGTCGTTGACCCCGAACTCGGCGATCACGGCGGTGGTCGGGAACGCGGCCCGACGCCGGTCGACCTCATCCCAGCGGGCCAGCATCATCTCGGAGGTGTCCCCGCCGATCCCCGCGACCGCGGCATGTAGGTGCAGATCCTCGTCGGCGGCTGCCTCCACCAGGAGCGCGGTCCAGCCGCGGCCGGTCTCGTCGCCATAACCGGCCACGAACGAGTCGCCGATGATGCACACGGGCAGGTCGCGGGGTTCGCTCACGACGTCACAGTAGCGTCGTCGACAGGAATTCGTGCACGGCCACTCGGCCGATGAGTCATATTGCGCTCTGCGGCGGCGAGCGGTCACAAATGCGACGAAACCCATGCCGCGACCTGGGAGAACGTGAGCGGGTGGGACCACTCGCCGGGGACTCGACGGAGGCTGCGGGTACGTGCGCAGCGGGCCGGGCGGGCCGGGCGGCGGACCGAGCGAAATCGAGCAGGCCGGGCGAAGCCGGGAGCGCCGGGCGATCGGGCGGCTGGCCCGCGATCAGTCGAGGTGCCGGGACTGCGCCCAGCGGGTCAGCGCGTGCCGGTTCGACTGCTGGGTCTTGCGCAGCACGTTCGAGGCGTGCGTCTCCACGGTCTTGACCGAGATGAACAGCTCCTCCGCGATCTCCTTGTACGTGTAGCCGCGGGCGAGCAGCCGCAACACCTCTTTCTCGCGCGGGGTGAGGGAGTCGACCTCGGGGTCGTGCACGGGTTCGCCGCGGTCCTCGGGCCCGGGGGCGGCGCGGGCGAAGGCATCCAGCACGAAGCCGGCCAGTCGCGGGGAGAACACGGCGTCGCCGTCGGCCACCCGGCGCACAGCATCGGCCAGCTCGTCGCCGGAGATGGTCTTGGTGACGTAGCCGCGGGCGCCGGAGCGGATTACGGCGATCACGTCCTCGGCTGCATCCGAGACGCTCAGCGCGAGGAATGTCGGCACATGCGCGGCCTCCGCCTGCGCACTGCCGGACGTCGCGCCGGGGCCAACAGCGCTCGGGCCAGCAGCACCGGACGCCAGCACCGAGCGCAGCACGGCCACGCCGCCGCCGTCGGGCATGTGGACGTCCAGCAGCACCACATCGGGTTGCACGCGCCCGATCCCGGCTACCGCCTCGGCCACGGAGCCGGCCTCGCCGACCACCTCGATCGCGGCCTGGCCACCCAGTTCAGCGCGCACGCCGCTGCGGAACACCGCATGATCGTCGACGAGAAAGACGCGGCACGCCCTACCACCGGCCGCGCCGGCCCCACCAGCCGCAGTCGCACCAGCCGCGCCGCCCACCACCGGCTCACCCGTCACCTGCGCACCTGCATCATTCGCCCTCCAGCGGCATCTCGATCCCGATCTCGGTCCCCCGCCCGAGCGTACTGCGCACGGTGACGGTGCCCCCGCGACTCTCCACGCGGTGCCGGATCGACTGCGCGAGTCCGTGCCTGTCGTCAGAGACCGCGTCGGGGTCGAAGCCGGCGCCGCGGTCTCGGACGAACGCACTCAGCACCCGCCCGTCGTTCTCCACGAAGACGTCCGCGGTGTCGACGCCGGCGTGCTTGGCGACGTTGACCAGCGCCTCGCGGACCGCGCCGAGGACGGCCTCCTCCGTGTCGCCGACCGCGCCGTCGCCGCCCACCACCACCTGGTCGATGCGCAGTCCGTACGCGTCCTCGAGGTCGCCGACCATCACCTCGACCGCCCCGGCCACGGTGGTCGCCCCGGACGACATGCGCGAGCCGGCGCCGAACAGCCACTGCCGCAGTTCGCGTTCCTGACGTCGGGCCAGACGGGCGACCTGCGCGGGGTCGTCGGAGCGCTTCTGGATCAGGGCGAGGGTCTGGAGGACGGAATCGTGCAGGTGGGAGGCGATGTCGCTGCGCTCGGCCTCCCGGATCCGTGCGGCACGTTCCTCCTCGAGCGAGTGCCACAGCCGCAGGCCGACCGGGACCGAGAGCAGTCCGACGCCGACCAGGGTCGCGACCACCGCGAGGAGAGATGACCGGAGCGCGGCGAACTCGACCTGTCCCAGGACGACGACCGCGAGTCCGACGACGACGAGAGTCGCCCCTGCCGTGACGCGGGCCCAGTCGAAGGCGGACCGTGGTGAGACCTTTCCCCCGCGGTCGTACTGCTGCCAGACGAGCCCGGCGCCCAGGGCCACCACGAGGACGGGGACGATGACGTTCAGTCCCGTGGCGGTGGTCAGCATGAACGACAGCACCGCTCCCACCATCGCGACCGCGACCAGCGCCTTGCCGTGTCGGCGTTCGCGCGGATCGACGGGGGGTGCATCCGCGCGGGCGGGGGCGGACGGCAGGAGCACCCACAGCGCCGAGTACAGGGCCACGCCGGCACCGGAGAGGGTGGCGAACAGCACCATGGCCAGCCGCACGTGGGTGACCTTGACGCCGAGGTGCTCGGACAGGCCCGCGCACACGCCGCCCACGACGGAGGCGTCGGTGACCCGGGACAGCCGCGGGTACCACCGGAAGCCGACCGGGACGGCGCCGGGCGGACGCAGCGCCGGGGCACCCGACGGCACCGGCCCGCGCGGCCCCGGGCGCGTCACCGGCCCGTCTGCCGGAGCGGGCGGACCCGCGGATTCGGCGTCCGACGCACGCACGGGCTCGACCGGCGCGGGGTCGGTCGCGTTCTCACTCATGAAACCAATGGTCACAGATCGTCCCGGGGTCCGCATCGGGGGCCGACCCTGAGATTCCCGGGGTCCGGATATCAGGGTCGGTCCCCGATGTGCCCGGGCCCCCGGCCGAGCACGATGTGAGTCATGTCCAGCACGAGTACCCACGACCTGTCAGCAGAACTCCGCTCCCTGTGGCGGACCCGTCCCGTCCGGACCCCGGATGATTCCAAGATCGCCGGCGTCTGTGGCGGATTCGGTCGGCGCTACGGCATCGACCCGGTGCTCATCCGCGTCGCGTTCGTCATCGCCGCCCTCTGGGGTGGCGCGGGCGTGTTCCTCTACGCGCTGATGTGGCTGCTGCTCCGTGCCGCCGGAGACGAGGCGTCCAAGGGCGAGGCGCTCATCGGCCGGGGCCGGGCGTCCGGGTCCAAGCTGACGGCGGTGGCGCTCGTCGTCGTCGTCCTCATCTCGGCTCCGACCTTCGGCGGCTCCGGGCAGACCTTCCTGCTCGGCGCCGGGTTCCTCATGACCGCGGCGATGCTGGCCGGCTGGTACGGGCTGTTCCGACGCTCCCCCGAGCCGCCGGTCGGCTGGGCCGACGTGTCCGCGCCGCGTGCCCCGGGCGCAGGGTACGGCGCCGGCGGTCCGGCCGGCGCGACCCACCCGGGCGCCGCCCCCGGCCCGTGGCAGGAGCCCGGCTCCGGCCCGGACGCCCCGCACGGCCCGCCGGTACCGCCGTCGTGGGATCCGCTCGGCGCCGCCCCCTTCGCGTGGGACCTGCCCGAGCCCGGCATCCACGTCGCCGACAAGGAACAGCCCGCCCGCAGGTCGCGACTGACCAAGATCACGCTCGGTCTGGCGCTCATCGCCGCGGCAGTCGCCGCCGGCCTGTCCACGATCGGCGGTCTGGCCTGGCTCGACGCGACGCGCATCGCCGCGGTCGCCCTGGCCGTGGTGGCCGGTGGACTGCTCATCGGCGCGTTCACCCGCCGCGGTCACGGGCTGCTGGTGGTGGCCGGCCCGCTCGCCGGGTTCGTGCTGCTGGCCTCGCTCGTCCAGGTGCCCGAGGGCGGCTGGGAGACGATCGGCGAGAAGCGGGTGGAGATCACCTCCCCCGAGCAGCTGAACGTCCCGGTCGCCCATGAGCTCGGCTCGGTCCGCGTCGATCTGCGTGAACTCGAACTCGACCGCGACCGCACCTACAGCATCTCCAACGAGGTCGGCGAGGTGCGCGTGCAACTGCCCGAGGGCCTCGCGGTGAACACGAACTGCCGCGTCGAGGTGGGCAGCATCGACTGCCCCGCCCCGTCCGAGAACCCGGACGGCCCCGTACTGACCCTGGATGTCTCCACCGAGATGGGAAGCGTGAAGGTGACCCGATGAACACCATGAACCCGCAAAACGAGTTCCCCGAGCAACCATTCCGCGAACAACCGTTCCCCGAGCAACCGCTGTACGAGCCGCTGCCGTACGGGACCGGTTTCTCGAACCCGCAGCCGTTGGGCTTCGGTGTCGGGCCGGTGGAGCTCGGGGTGGCGGCGGCGGGCACGACCGGGAGAGCCGCGGAGGTGACCGACCGCAAGCGGGCCGGGTCCCCGATCCTGGCCGCGGCGGGTCTCCTCTCGATGGCGGTGGCCGTGTGGGCGATCCTCGGCGGGCCGGTTATCACCCCCACCGTCCTGCTGGCCGGCGGGCTCGTGCTCACCGTGCTCGTGGGGCTCATCATGGTTGTCCGGCGCTGAGCTACAGCCCCGCTCGCGGCAATCGCGCCGGCCCGGCGCCCCGATACCGACCGCCCGTCGCTCAGCCGCCGCCTGACGCAACGCCGCCTATCGGAAAGCGCGCCACCTGTCAGATTGCGCAGGTGGCGCGCTTTCCAATAGGCGGCGATAGCTTCGGCGGGTGCCTGGGCCCGTCTCTCCACCGAGGGGCGCGGGGCGCTGGGATACGTCTAGCGTCTGCCGCTCGAGATCTCCCATCGCAGGCGCCGGGGGCGATTGAGGGCCGGGCTCCCCATGCGATGCCATCCGCCCCACAGCCGCACGCCAATATGGCGTCTCGCGTGAGCCTGTGCGCACGCGAGATGCCATGTTCAGGAGCGGCTGCGGTGTGAACGGGCAAGCGCGCGAGCGCGAGTTCATCCGCAGGAGCGGATGCCCGTCGCGGGGTGGGTGCCGGGGGTCAGGCCGGAGCCGTCACTCCCACTCGATGGTCCCCGGCGGCTTGCTCGTGATGTCCAGCACGACGCGGTTGACGTCCGGGACCTCGTTGGTGATGCGGTTCGAGATCAGGGCCAGCGTCTCGTACGGGACCCGGGTCCAGTCGGCGGTCATCGCGTCCTCGGAGCTCACCGGCCGCAGCACGATCGGGTGTCCGTAGGTGCGGCCGTCGCCCTGCACGCCCACCGAGCGCACGTCTGCCAGGAGCACGACCGGGCACTGCCACACGGTGGAGTCCAGGCCGGCGGCGGTCATCTCCTCGCGCGCGATCGCGTCGGCAGCGCGCAGCGTGTCGAGCCGCTGTTTGTCCACCGCGCCGACGATGCGGATCCCCAGCCCCGGGCCGGGGAACGGGTGGCGGCCGACGATCGCCTCGGGCAGGCCGAGCTCCCGGCCCACGGCCCGGACCTCGTCCTTGAACAGCAGTCGCAACGGCTCGACGAGGGTGAACTCCACGTCGTCGGGCAGGCCGCCCACGTTGTGGTGGCTCTTGATGGTGGCCGTTCCGGTGCCGCCGCCGGACTCCACGACGTCCGGGTAGAGGGTGCCCTGGACAAGAAAGTCGACGGACTCGGCGTCGTCACCCTGGAGCTCCAGTGCCCGGGCGACGGCGCGCTCGAAGGACCGGATGAACTCGCGGCCGATGATCTTGCGCTTGGTCTCGGGATCGGTGACCCCGGCCAGGTGGCCGAGGAACACGTCCGCATCGTCCAGCGTGATGAGCGGGGCGCCGATGGCTGCGGCGAAGTCGGTCTCGACCTGCTCCCGCTCCCCCGCACGCAGCAGTCCGTGGTCGACGAACACACAGGTGAGGCGATCGCCGATCGCGCGCTGCACGAGCGCGGCCGCGACGGCGGAGTCCACGCCGCCGGACAGACCGCAGATCGCGCGGCCGTCGCCGACCTGCTCGCGCACGGCCTCGATGAGCTGCTCGGCGATGTTGGCCGCGGTCCACGAGGGCTCGAGTCCGGCGACCTCGGTGAGGAAGCGGCTCAGCACCTGCTGGCCGTGCGGCGAGTGCAGCACCTCGGGGTGGTACTGCACCCCGGCCATCCGGCGCTCAGGGCACTCGAAGGCGGCCACAGGCGCACCGGCGGAGCTGGCGGTCACCTCGAACCCGGCGGGCGCGGCGGTCACGGCGTCACCGTGGCTCATCCACACCGGGTGGTGCCCGGGCATCCCCGCGTGCAGCACGCCCCCGTCCACCGTCATGTCGGTACGGCCGTACTCGCGGTTCCCGGTCTGCGCCACCTCGCCGCCGAGCGCCCGGGCCATCGCCTGGAAGCCGTAGCAGATGCCGAACACCGGCAGGCCCAGCTCGAACACGGCCGGGTCGAGCGACGGCGCGTCCTCGGCGTACACGCTGGACGGCCCACCGGACAGGATCAGGGCGACCGGGTTCTTGGCCCGGATCTCCTCCACCGTCGCGGTGTGCGGGATCACCTCGGAGTAGACGCGGGCCTCACGCACGCGCCGCGCGATGAGCTGCGCGTACTGGGCGCCGAAGTCGACGACGAGCACCGGTCGCGGTGCCGCCGCCTCTGCGGTGAGCTGGGAATCGGTCGTTGCGTTCTCGGCCACGCGCCCGAGTCTATGCGCCACGTCGTCGTCGTCGTACTCAGGCCGTCCCCGCCCGCCCCCACGCCCCCACGTCACGCTCGGAGCTCAGCTCACCCCGACGATCGGCAGGCGCAGCGCGCCCGGCGCCGCCTCGGGCACGACCGGCGACCTCGGCGCCACCGGCGCGATCCGCTGGTAGGCCTCGCCCTGCACCGGCCGCGAGTCGGCCTCGCCCTTGTTGGGCCACAGCGACATGGCGCGCTCGGCCTGCGCGGTGATGCTCAGCGCCGGGTTGACGCCGAGGTTCGCCGAGATCGCGGAACCGTCGACGATGTGCATGGTCGGGTAGTTCCACACACGGTGGTACGGGTCCACCACGCCGCTCTCGGGCGAGTCCGAAATGGCGCAGCCGCCGAGGAAGTGCGCAGTCATCGGCATGTTGAAGATGTCGCCGACAGTGCCGCCCGGCGTGCCGTCGATCTTGTCCGCTATCCGCCGGGTGGCTTCGTTGCCCTGGGGGATCCAGGTCGGGTTGGGCTCGCCGTGCCCCTGCCTACTGGAGACGTACCGGAACGGCCCGAAGCGCTTGACGAAGGTCTGCAGCGAATTGTCCAGGTTCTGCATGACCAGCACGATCACCGTGCGCTGGCTCCACCGGCGGTAGTTGAACATCTTGGCGGCCCGCAGGGGGTTGCGCACGATCTCGAGCAGGAGCGACAGCCAGCGCGGGACGCCGTCCTTGCCGTCGGTGAGCAGGGTCTGCAGCATCGCGATGGCGTTGGAGCCCTTGCCGTAGCGGACGGGCTCGATGTGGGTGTCGGGGCGGGGATGGAACGAGGAGGTGATGGCCACGCCCTCGGAGAAGTCCCGCTCCGGGATGTACTCGTCACCCATCGCCCCGAGGATCGACTCGGAGTTGGTGCGGGTGAGCCCGCCGAGCGCGCCCGACAACCGCGGCAGCGAGCCGTCGTCCTTGGCGTAGTGCAACAGGTGCTGGGTGCCCCAGGTGCCCGCGGCGACCACCACGTGGGCCGCGGTCATGGTGCCGGCTCGCTTGCCTCGCCTGGTCCAGGCGCCCGTGCGCTCGACGGTCACCTCCCACGTGCCGTCGCCGCGCTCGCGCAGCCCGCTGACCGTGGTGCGGTCCAGGATGCGGGCGCCGGCGCGCTCTGCCAGGCCGAGGTAGTTCTTGACGAGCGTGTTCTTGGCGCCGTGACGGCAGCCGGTCATGCACTCGCCGCACTCGATGCAGGCCGTGCGGTCCGGGCCCACGCCGCCGAAGAACGGGTCCGGAACGGTCTCGCCCGGCTTGCCCTGGCCGCCGGTCTTCTCGCCGAAGAAGACTCCGACCGGGGTGTAGACGAACGTGTCCTCGGCCCCCATGTCGCGCGCGACCTCCTTGACGACCGTGTCGGAGTGCGTGTGGCTGGGGTTGGTGACGACGCCGAGCATGCGGCGGCCCTGGTCGTAGAACGGGGACAGTTCCTCGTCCCAGTCGGTGATGTGTGCCCACTGGGGATCAGTGAAGAACGGCTCCGACGGTTTGTACAGGGTGTTGGCGTAGTTGAGCGAGCCGCCACCCACGCCGGCCCCGGCCATGACCAGCACGTCGCGCAGCATATGTAGGCGCTGCACCCCGAACAGGCCGAGCTTGGGGGCCCACACGAACTTGTTGAGCCGCCAGGAGGTCTTGGCGAAGTCGGCGTCGGCGAACCTCCGGCCTGCCTCCACGACCGTGACCCGGTAGCCCTTCTCCGTCAGCCGCAGCGCGGTGACGCTGCCACCGAAGCCGGAGCCGACGACGATCACGTCCGTGTCGGTGGACGAGGTGGCCGCGGGATCGGTTGGCTGCTGTGGGGACGACGTCATGGCGAAACTCTCCGGATCGAGATCAATGGTGTGGGTCACATTACTACCCGGTCACCTGAACCTACCCGACAGTAGGTCGTGTTTTGTCAGGCACCCCGCGATCAACTGGACACACGACCATTTTCGGCTCGCCCCTCCTCTGCGTCGCCCGAACGGCCGCACCCCGCAGCCGTGGCGGCTGCGGGGTGCGCGAAGTCGACCGGGGTGTCAGGTGCGGACCGACAGGTCCGCCTTCTGGAAGCCCTTGACGTCGGTGTAGCCGCACTTGGCCATGGCGCGGCGCAGACCGCCCATGAGGTTGCGGGTGCCGTCGGGCACGTTCGTGGGCCCCTCCAGCACCTCGGTGAGCGGCGCGAGGTGGTTCTCGTCATCCGTCTCGGCCACGTGGCCGCGGGGCACGTTGGGGTGCGCGGAGACGGCGTCCCAGTACACGCCCCGGCCCGGGGACTCCAGGGCGCCGGCGAGCAGCGGACCCAGCGCCACGGCGTCGGCGCCGCACGCGACGGCGCGGGCGATGTCACCGGAGGTGTAGATGTCGCCGTCGGCGATCACGTGGACGTAGCGCCCGCCGGTCTCGTCGAGGTAGTCGCGGCGGGCGGCGGCGGCGTCGGCGATCGCAGAGGCCATGTGGACCTCCATGCCGAGCACGGGTCCGGTGGTGGTGACGCCCTCGACACCGCCGTAGCCCACGATCACCCCGGCCGCACCGGTGCGCATGAGGTGCAGCGCGGTCTTGTAATCCACCACGCCACCGGCGATCACCGGCACGTCCAGCCCGCCGATGAAATCCTTGAGGTTGAGCGGCTCGTCCTCGCCGCTGACGTGCTCGGCGGAGATGATCGTGCCCTGCACGACCAGCATGTCGATACCGGCCGCGATGAGGCCGGGCGTGAGCTCACGCGCGTGCTGCGGCGAGACGCGCACGGCGACCGTCGCCCCCTCGTCGCGGATCTTCTGGACGGCGCCGGCGAGCAGCTCCCGGTCGATGGGCGCCCGGTGCAGCTCCTGCAGCCGCGCGACGGCGCGGTGGCCGGTCATGTCCTCCAGCGCGATGTCGCGCAGCTCGGCGATGGCCGCCTCGGGGTCGGCGTGGCGGCCCCACAGGCCCTCGCCGTTGAGCACGGCCAGTCCACCCAGGTTGGAGAAGGCCACCGCCGACGACGGCGAGACGACCGCGTCCGTCGGGTGGGTCATCACGGGGATGTCCATCTGATAGGCGTCGATCTGCCAGGAGGTCGACACCTCCTTGGAGCTGCGGGTGCGTCGCGACGGGACGAGGTCGACCTCGCCCAGCCCATACATGCGGCGGGCCTCGCGACCCAGGCCGATCTCAACGACATCTCGCACGGTGGTCTCAGTCCTTGACGTTGTAGTTGGGTGCCTCGACGGTCATCTGGATCGCGTGCGGATGGCTCTCCCTGAGCCCCGCGGCCGTGATCTGGACGAACTGTGCACGGTTCATCTCGGGGATCGTGGCGGAGCCGGTGTAGCCCATCCCCGCGCGCAGTCCGCCGCCCAGCTGGTGGAGGACCTGCCCCACATCGCCGCGGAACGGCACACGTCCCTCGATACCCTCCGGCACCAGCTTCTCCTCGGACAGCACGTCGTCCTGGAAGTAGCGGTCCTTGGAGAAGGACTGCTCGGCGCCCGGCTTCCCACGTCCGCGCATCGCGCCGAGCGAGCCCATGCCGCGGTAGACCTTGAACTGCTTGCCGTCGACGAAGATCAGTTCGCCGGGCGACTCCGTACAGCCGGCCAGGAGCGAGCCGAACATGCAGGCCGACGCCCCGGCGGCGATCGCCTTGGCCACGTCGCCCGAGTACTGCATACCGCCGTCGGCGATCACGGGGATGCCCGCCGCCTTGGCCGCCACCGACGCCTCGAGCAGGGCGGTGATCTGCGGTGCTCCCACGCCGGCCACGACGCGGGTGGTGCAGATCGAGCCGGGGCCGATGCCCACCTTGATGGCGTCCGCGCCGGCGTCGATCATGGCCTGCGCGGCGCCGCGGGTGGCGAGGTTGCCGCCGATGACCTGGACACGGTCGCCGAACTCACGCTTGACGCGGGCGACCATGTCGAGCGCGTTGCGGTTGTGGGCGTGCGCGGTGTCCACGACGAGGGCGTCGACGCCGGCCTCCGCGAGGGCGCCGGCGCGCTGCCAGGCGTCCTCACCGGTGCCGATCGCGGCGGCCACACGCAGGCGGCCGTCGGCGTCCTTGGTGGCATCGGGGTGCTTCTCGGTCTTGACGAAGTCCTTGACGGTGATCAGGCCGGTGAGTCGACCGCCGCCGTCCACGATCGGGAGCTTCTCGATCTTGTGGCGGCGCAGCAGGCCCAGTGCCGCCTCAGCGGTGACCCCCTCGCGGGCGACGACGAGAGGCGCTCGCGTCATGACCTCGTCCACCCGGCGCGACTTGTCCACCTCGAACCGCATGTCGCGGTTGGTGATGATGCCCACCAGCTCCCCGCGCTCATCGGTCACCGGCAGGCCGGAGATGCGGTAGCGGGCACACAGCTGGTCGACCTCGGCCAACGTGTTGGAGGGCTTGCAGGTGACCGGGTCGGTGACCATGCCCGCCTCGGACCTCTTGACGGTGTCGACCTGGGCTGCCTGGTCCGCGACCGAGAGGTTGCGGTGCAGCACGCCGATGCCGCCCTGTCGGGCCATCGCGATGGCCATCCGCGCCTCGGTGACCGTGTCCATGGCAGACGAGACGAGCGGCACCCGCAGAGTGATCTCGCGCGTCAACTGGGTGCTCGTGTCGACCTCGCTCGGGACCACCTCGGAAGCGGCCGGGAGCAGCAGCACATCGTCGAAGGTCAGGCCGACCATCGCGACCTTGGTCGGGTCGTCGCCGCCGGTGCGCACGGGGCCATGCGACTCGCTCATCTGCCGTCCTCCTGGGGGTCGTCTCGGTAGTCGTTCCGAGGATAGTGGCTTCCGGGCTCCAGGCTCGAACCGTCGACCCCGTATGCGCGTGGTCCGTGGTCCCCACAGGCAGGTGCGCACGGGTACGGTGGAGTCGTGGACGATCCCCTTCGGCATGGCATGCCGCCCGACCCGTTCGCCGGCGACCCGGATGATCCGGCCGCGGAGCTGGCCGAGTTCGACCCGGTTGACGACGAGATCCCGGCCGGCCCTCTCGATCCGGATGAGCGACTGGCCATCGAGGAGGACCTGGCGGATCTCGCGGAGTTCCGCCGCCTGCTCGCCCCGATCGGGGTCAAGGGCGTGGCCGTGCAGTGCGAGGACTGCGCCGAGGAGCACTACCACGAGTGGGACATGCTGCGTGCGAACCTCATGCAGCTCCTCCAGGACGGTTCTCTCCTGCCGCACGAACCGGCCTTCGATCCCGTCCCGGACGATTATGTGACGTGGGAGTACTGCCGCGGCTACGCGGATGCGGCCCGCGCGCTGCGGCCCCCGCGCAAGTTGAACTGGCGCCGCTGATCCGCCCGGGCCGGCGCCCGATACGCCGAACCGGCCCCAGCCCTCATGAGGAGGAGCTGGGGCCGGTTCGTTTCTCTGTGCCCGTCTGCGCCCGGTCAGCATGACCGGAGGGGGCCGACGTTCAGGGCGTCGGCACCCCGGGGGTCGCTCAGTTGCCGCCCGAGGTGGGCGGGCTCGTGGGCGCCGGCTGCTGATTGTTGGTCGACTTCGGCTGCTGCTGCGTCGTCGTGGGCACCTGGGTGATGGTGGTGCGCGACTGCGACGGCTGCTGGTGCATCATCGTCCGCTCATCCAACTGGTCCTGCTGGCCTGTGGTGGGTGCCAGGAAGTCCTGCAGCCGCTGGGTGTCGATCGGGATCTGCAGCGTCGTGGAGATCCGCAGACCGTCGAGCGGGAGCGGGATCACCGGAGCACCCGGGGGCGCCGTGGGGATCAGGTGCGTCGGCAGCGGCACCGGCGCACCGGGCACCAGCGTGGCCGGACCCGCCGGTGGCGCGGACTCGGGGGCCGGCGCGGGCGACGGCACGGCGCTCGGGGTGACCCTGCTCAGGTCACGCCGGATCGCGTCCCGGCGCTTCATCAACTCGACACGCTCCGACGCATCCGAGACCTCGTCGAGCCGCTGGCTCACCTCGTCGAGGAGACGCTCGGCCTCCCCGTGGTCGCCGCCACGGGCGGCGTCGTCCGCCTTGGCCAGGAACTCGCTCAGGTCGTTGACCAGCTCCACCTCGCCGGCGCGGTCCGAGAATATCGTCTTGGACACGCCCCACAGCGGGTCACCGGGCATCGCGCTGTGCGCGGCCACGGACAGTCCGCCGACGATCAGTGCGGCGACAGCGGCCGCGCCGGTCGCCGCCTGCCAGAGTGCGGGACGCTTGCCGTGGTGGTGATCACCGTTGCGCGTCCATCCCCGACGCGGCCGCAACTGCGTCACGTTCGGGGCCAGTGCCACCTCGATCTCTTCGGCGCTCGGGAGCGCGGGCAGTTCCGCTGCCCCGGTCTCGGCGCGCCAGTCCGCGAGCAGCGCGAGAAGGGGGTCATCACCGCCGGGTCGTTCGCCACTGCCGAGAAGATCGAGGAGCTCGTCGTCATGGTCGACCCGGGCGGGGTCGACGTCATGCGCGTCGAGCGAGGCGGCATCGTCACGGGTGCCCCGGACGACATCGTCGTCGTTCATCGCCATCGCTCCTCTCCATCCTTCTCGATCGTTGCGCGAAGCTGCTTCATCGCCCGGTGCTGGGCGACGCGCACGGCTCCGGCCGTACTGTCGACGATCTCCGCGGTCTCTTCCGCAGACAGTCCCACTACGACACGTAGCCGGACGATCTCCCGCTGCTTCTCCGGCAGGGTTTCCAGAAGCGACTTGACCGCCTTGGAGACCTCGCCGTCGAGGAGGTACTCCTCCGGCCCCGTGTCATCGGAGAGCACCTCGGGGAGGTACTCCACGGGATCGGACTTGTTCCGTGCGTTGCCCCTGTGGGCGTCCGCGACCTTGTGGGACGCGATCCCGTACACGAAGGCCATGAAGGGGCGTCCCTGGTCCCGGTATCCCGGCAGAGCCGAGAGGACCGCGATCAGCACCTCCTGGGCGACATCGTCAGCAGACAGGTTGGCTCTTTCCGAGCCGCCGACGCGGGAACGGCAGTACCGCACCACACCGGGCTGAACGAGTTCAAGGACCCGTGCAGCCGCGGTTCGGTCTCCCTTGACCGCTGCGGCGACGGAGAGTTCCAACTCGTCTGCTGTACCTGTCATCGAATTCGGGGGGCCTCGCGTTACACGGGTGTGTTGCGGGGCACGGCCTTTCTCTCGTAGACGCGACGCAGGTCGCGGCGGGGACTCGTCGAACGCTGGAGCGATCGACGTGGTGGGTGCCTGGCGTGAGGCACGTGACCCCTGTGTCGTAGGAGTACTGCTGAGCGCCAAGCGTAACTGCTGGGGGTGTCAGACGACCACACAACAGCCCCGGAACGGCACCGGGCCCCACTCCCCGACACACGGGGGGCGGGGCCCGGGATCCTCACTAGGCCATGTCGGGTGAGCCGACTGACGCGAGCGTCTGGCTCAGTGCGCGTGACCGTGGTGGCCGTGCGCGTCGGCGGCCGGCTCGGCCGGCTTCTCGACGATCGCGGTCTCGGTCGTCAGCACCATGCGCGCCACGGAGCAGGCGTTGACGACGGCCGAGGAGGTGACCTTGACCGGATCGATGACGCCCTGGTCGATCAGGTCGCCGTACTCGCCGGTCGCGGCGTTGTACCCGTCGCGGGCACCGAGCTCGGTGACCTTGCTCACCACCACGGCGCCGTCCTCGCCGGCGTTGGCGGCGATCCAGAACAGCGGCGCCACCAGCGCCTTGCGCACGACGTTCACGCCGACGGCCTCATCGGAGTCGGTGGTGTCGGCGGCGAGCCGCTCGAGGGCCGCTGCGGCCTGCACGAGCACCGATCCGCCACCGGCGATGACGCCCTCCTCAACGGCCGCCTTGGCGGAGTTGACGGCGTCTTCGACGCGGAGCTTGCGCTCGGTCAGCTCGGTCTCGGTGGCGGCACCGACGCGGAGAACCGCGACGCCTCCGGCGAGCTTGGCGATCCGCTCCTCGAGCTTCTCGCGATCCCAGTCCGAGTCGGTGGCCTCGGCCTCGCGGCGGAGCTGGGCGACGCGGGCGTCGACGTCGGCCCGCTCGCCGGCGCCGTCGACGATGATCGTCTCGTCCTTGGAGACGGTCACGCGGCGGGCGCCGCCGAGCACCTCGAGGCCGCTCTCCGCGAGCTTCATGCCCAGGTCGGGGCTGATGACCTGGCCGCCCGTGACGATCGCCAGGTCCTCCTGGAACGCCTTGCGGCGGTCACCGAAGTACGGCGCCTTGATCGCGACGACCTTGATGGTCTTACGGATCGAGTTGACCACCAGGGTCGACAGCGCCTCGCCGTCGACGTCCTCGGCGACGATGAGCAGCGGCTTGCCGGTCTCGGCGACCTTCTCCAGCAGCGGCAGCAGGTCCGGCAGCGAGCTGATCTTCTCGCGGTGCAGCAGGATCAGCACATCCTCGTAGATGGCCTTCTGCTCGTCCGGGTCGGTGACGAAGTACGGCGACAGGTAGCCCTTGTCGAAGGCGATGCCCTCGGTCACGGAGACCTCGGTGTGCAGGCCCTGCGACTCCTCCACGGAGACGACGCCGTTGACGCCGACGGCGTCCATGGCCTCGGCGACCATGCGGCCGATCTCGGGGTCACGCGAGGACACGGTGGCGACCTGCGCGACGGCCTCTGAACCGGAGACGGGGGTCGCGGCCGAGCGCAGGTACTCCACGGCGGCGGCAGCGGCCTTCTCGATGCCCTTGCCCATGGCCATGGGGTTGGAGCCGGCCACCACGTTGCGCAGCCCCTCACGGATGAGGGCCTGTGCCAGGACGGTGGCGGTGGTCGTGCCGTCGCCGGCGACGTCGTTGGTCTTGGTGGCGACGCTCTTGACCAGCTGGGCGCCGAGGTTCGCGAACGGATCGGAGAGCTCGATCTCGCGGGCGATGGAGACGCCGTCGTTGGTGACGGTCGGGCCGCCGAAGGCCTTGGACAGGACGACATGCCGGCCCTTGGGGCCGAGCGTGACCTTGACGGTGTCGGCGAGCTCGTCGACACCGGCGAGCATGCCCTTGCGGGCCTCCTCGTCGAATGCGATCAACTTGGACATGGATGGAACTCCTGGGAGGAAGAAGGGGTCTGATCAGACGGTTCGGCAGGCGTGAGACACCACCGCCCCGGCGGGACCGGCGTTCTGGCCGGCGCCGTCGGGGCGGGGTTCAGCAGCTCACGTCAGTCGATGACAGCGAGCACGTCACGCGAGGAGAGGATCAGGTACTCCTTGCCCTCGTACTTGATCTCGGTGCCGCCGTACTTCGAGTAGATGACCTTGTCCCCCTCCTTGATGTCCATGGGGATGCGGTCGCCGTCCTCGTCGAAGCGGCCCTTGCCGACCGCGACGACGGTGCCCTCCTGGGGCTTCTCCTTGGCGGTGTCCGGAATGACGAGGCCGGACGCCGTGGTGGTCTCGGCAGCGGTGGCCTCGACGAGAATCTTGTCCTCAAGCGGCTTGATCGCCACGATGGATCCTCCGTGTGTAGATGGCTGATGAATGTGCGGCGGGGTCCGGAGAAGCGTCGTCGCGGGTGACGCCGCCGGTTCCATGCCTATTGGCACTCTATATGCGCGAGTGCCAGCACTCAAGTGTCCCGTGTGCCCGATCGGGACGCGTTCGCGATCGGCGAACACGCGCCCACGTCCCCGGACGACGTCGTCGTCAGACCACCTGCGTCGTCTCGACCGGCAGCCCCGGGTCGGCGGCCACGGTCAACGGGCTGGGCGCCACTCCGTCGGCTAGCAACGCGGACGCCACGCCCACGACCATCGCGCCGTTGTCGGTGCACAGCCGGGGCCGCGGCACGCGCAGGGTGATCCCTGCCGCCGCACACCTCTGTCCAGCCAGTTCCCGCAGTCTCGAGTTGGCCGCCACACCGCCGCCGATGAGCAGCGTGTCGACCCCGAGGTCGGTGCAGGCGCGCACGGCCTTCATCGTCAGCACGTCGGCCAGGGCCTCCTGGAACGACGCCGCCACATCCGCCACCTCGAGTTGGACACCGTCTCGTTCGGCCGCCTCGATCCGCCGGGCCACGGAGGTCTTGAGGCCGGAGAAGGAGAAGTCGTGCCGGGCGTCACGCGGCCCGGTCATCCCGCGTGGGAACGCGATCGCGGCCGGATCGCCGGTGGCCGCGAGCCGGTCGATGACCGGCCCACCCGGATACCCGAGCCCGAGCAGTCTGGCGACCTTGTCGTAGGCCTCGCCCGCCGCGTCGTCGACGGTCGAGCCCAGTTCCACCACCGGCTCGGTCAGGGATCGCACGTGCAGCAGCTGCGTGTGGCCGCCGGAGACGAGCAGCGCCACGCACTCGGGCAGCGGGTCGCCGTCGAAACCGGCCACGGCCACGTGTCCGACCAGGTGGTTGACGGCGTAGAACGGCACCCCCCACGCTGCGGCGTAGGCCTTGGCCCCGGACGAGCCGACGAGCAGTGCGCCCGACAGCCCCGGCCCGATCGTCGTGGCCACGGCGTCGGGCCGGGATATCCCGGCCTCGGCCAGCGCCGCGCGCACGGTCGGCACGAGCGACTCCAGGTGCGCACGTGAGGCGATCTCGGGCACCACCCCGCCGAACCGCGCGTGCTCGGACATCGACGACGCGACCACGTCCGACAGCAGCTCGGCCCGCCCGTCGTCGTGGATCCGCGCCACGGCCACGCCGGTCTCGTCGCAGGAGCTCTCGATCCCCATGACGGTCTTCACGAGCCGCCCACCTCTCCCCTGTTCTCGCGCGCACCCGGAGCCGGCCCCGCACCCGGGCTCGTCCCGGCACCTGCGCCCGGGCCCGCGGAGGCAGCGGGCCGGGCCGGCCGCGTCATCAGATATGCATCGGCCATGCTCGGCCGGTAGTACCGCGGCCGGACACCGACGATCTCGAATCCGTGCGCCTCGTACAGCGTCCGCGCGGGCACGTTGTCGGTGCGCACGTCCAGTACAACGGGCGCGCCCTCGCGGTCGGCCACGTCCAGCATCTGGCGCAGCAGCGTCCGTCCGATGCCGAGCCCCTGCCGCTGCGGGTCCACGCCGATGGTGTGCACCTCGAAGTCGCGGTCGCCGACCGGCCCGAGTCCCGCGAGCACCGAGTAGCCCACCAATTCGCCGTTCAGCCTCGCCGCGAAGCACGTGTTGTGCCGCGAGGAGATCTCGGACACGAACGCGACCGCCGACCAGGGTCCGTCCCCGGCGAACAGGATCGTCTCGAGCTCGGCGCAGCGCATCGCGTCGTCCGCGACAAGCGGCCCGTACTGCACGCCGGTCGGGGTGGAGCCGTATCGCGGCCCACCGGCGCCGGCGTCCGCCGCGCTCATCGCTGCACCCCGCGTAGTGCGGACGACGGCTCGACGCGCTTGGGCGGAACGGCGTCGGGTCGCCGCAGGTAGAGCGGCTCGAGCGGGTCGGGCGTGTCGCCGGCGAGCAGACCCGCGGCCGCCACCGAGACGAGCCCGGCCGGGTCCGGGTAGGTCGGCACGGCCACCGCGGCCTCGACGTCCGTCAAGGATCCGACGTCCGGGATCTCGGCCAATCTCGCGGGGTCCCCGACCGCACGCGCGCCGTCCAGCACGATCTCGGCTGCGGGCCCCACGATCGGCCCCGAGGTCCGCACGCCTTCACCGTCGTAGCGGGCGTGGTACGCCTCGCGGCGCCGGGCATCGGTGACGACGACGAGGTCCCCCTCCACCCCGGCGGCGCGCGCCCGAGCCGCGAGCCCGTCGAGCGAACAGGCCCCGTGAACGGGCTTTCCGATCGCATCGGCGAACGCCGCCGCGGTGGCCATCCCCACGCGCAGTCCGGTGAACGGGCCGGGCCCGACCCCCACCACCACGGCGTCCAGCTCGGCGGCCGTCAGCCCAGCGGTGTCCAGGCACTCGAGGATGTGTGGGGTGAGCAGCTCGGCGTGGGCCCGGGCGTCCGCCGTGACCCGCGTGGCCAGGGTCGTGACCTGTGGGCCGGCCCCAGTTGCGCGTTCGGCCCCGCCTACGAGTCCGGTCTCGCCTGCGGTGTGACCCAAACCAGCGGGTTCGAGGCGGCACACCCCCGCGGTGACGGCGGGGGTGGAGGTGTCGAGGGCGAGGACCAGCACGAGGTCAGGGTACCGCCGGTGCCGCGGGTCCACCGGCGCGGTGCCAGGCGGCGGAGCGGACGTCGCCCTCGTCTCCGCGGTGCAGGGTGACGATCAGCGGGGCCTCGACGAGCGACTCGACGAACCCGGCGCCCCACTCGACCACAACCACGTCGCGCTCGAGCGCGGAGTCCAGGTCGAGGGACTCGAGTTCGTCGGCGAGGTCGCGGCGGGTGGGCTGCTCGCCGTCGGGGTCCTGGCCGAGCAGTCGGTAGGCGTCGACGTGCACGAGGCCGGGGCCGCCGGGGGTGGCCGGGGCGTGCCGACGGGCGATCACGAAGGTCGGCGAGGTGACCCGCCCGCGCACCCCGAGTCCGGCGGCGATGCCGGTGGTCAGCGCGGTCTTGCCGGCGCCGAGCGGTCCGTCGAGGATCACCACGTCACCGGCCGAGAGCAGGCCGGCGATCTCCTCGCCCAGCGCGCGGGTGTCGTCGACGGTGGCCAGCTCGCGTCGGCCCGGCACCTGGAGTGTCACGAGGCCTTCGCGCTCCGGCCGGAGTCGCGGCTGCGTCCGCCCGCTTCCGCGAGTCGCTCACGCTCGCGCCACTCGACGATCGCGTCGGCCACGAGATCGCCCAGCACCTCGGACACGTGCGCGGGCTCCTCGAGCATCACCATGTGGCCGGACCCCGGGACCACCACGAACTCGGCGTCGGGCAGCTCCTCGACGATGTCGACGGATCGGTCGAGCGGGGTGAGCAGGTCACGGTCACCGCAGAGCACGGTGGTGCGTACGTTCCGCAGGATGGGCATCGCCTCGGACTCGTCGTGCTGCGTGAGCGTCTCGAAGAAGTTCGCGATGGTCAGTACATCGGTGGAGTTGATGGTCTTGTCGACGAACCGTGCCACCGTGGGGCTCATCGAGGCGGGATCGCCGAACGAGCCGCCGTAGATGAACGGCGAGATGATCGCGCCGAGCGCCTTGCGGCCACTGGTGAACACGCCCGGCGAGCGATTGATCAGCGCGGCTACCCGGGCCATGGCCTTGCTGTCCAGTACGGAGCCCAGCCCCGACTCCGAAAGCTCCGCCATGGCGGTGGCCACCAGCCCCACACCCATCACGCGGTCGCGCACGGCCTCGGGGTGCCGCACCGCGTAGCCCATGACGGTCATGCCGCCCATCGAGTGCCCGATCACCACGACCGGCCCGGTCGGCGCGGTCGCCGAGATGACGGTGCTCAGGTCGCGGGCCAGCTGGTCGATGGTCGAGTTCTCGATCGAGCTCTTCCCGCTGAGTCCATGGCCACGCTGGTCGTAGAACACCATGCGGATCTCGGAGCCGAACCGGTCCGCCAGGTGCCGGCGCTGGAAATGCCAGGTGTCCATGGTGAGCGTGTAGCCGTGCACGAACACGACGGTCATGGGCGCGTCGGTGGGCCCGGCCTCACGCACCGCCAACGGAACGCCGTCGGTGGCGGCGACCATCGAACCGCGGTCGACGCCGAGCTCGTCCATGTCCTCACCGGCCCACGGGTCGCTCGCCCTCCGGCCCGGCATGAGCGTGCCGACCGAGCCGAGGGTCGCGGCGCCGAGCGCGCTCATCCCCGCCGCGAATCCGCCGGGAGTGCGGATCTTCTCCGCGACCGCCTCGACCTCGTCCGGGTCGCCGCCGAGAACCTCCGGTGGCCGGACCTCGACCGGGGTCCGCGTCGACGACCGCGACGGGCGCCGCGGGAACCTCAGCCGCGGCCGACCGCGCTTGGGAGCGCCCTCGGTGTAGGCGTTGTCGTCGTCGTTCTCTATCCCACCCTGGCGGGCGGTCTCGTCAGCAGTTTTTCCGGCGGCCTCGCCGTCGGCCCCCTCGAACCCCGTCATCGTGCATCCCCCTGTCGGTACCCGGTGGCGTGGCGCCCCCGGAGCACGTGGTCCCTGCTCGCGCGCCCCCGCACGGCGGTGACGACCTCGTAGTGGATGGTGCCCAACTCGTCGGCCCACTCGGCGGCCGTGGGCCCCCCGCCCGCGCCGGTACCGAACAGGACGGCGGTGTCGCCCGCGCGGATGGTGCGGTCGGGGTCGGGTCCGAGGTCGACGACGAACTGGTCCATACAGACCCGCCCCACGTTCGGGTAGCGGCGGCCGGCGATGCCCACGTCCAGGCGGCCCGACAGCATCCGCCAGACACCGTCCGCGTACCCGGCCGCGATGAGCGCCACCGTCGTGTCGTGCGGCGCGTACCAGGTGTGGCCGTAACTCACGCCCTGCCCCTTCGCCAGCCGCTTGACCATGAGGATGTCGGCCGAGAAGGTCATGGCCGGGATCAGATCCGCACCCAGGTCGCCGACCGGGTCGAGCCCGTACAGGGCGATCCCGGGGCGGACCATCTCGAAGCCGTCCTCGGGCCGGGTCAACGTGGCCGCTGAGTTGGCGTGGTGGTTGACCGGGCACTCGAGGCCGCGGGCGCGGGCCTGAGCCACGCACTCGTGCAGGCGCGCGACCTGTAGGTCGATGACCGGGTTGCCGGGGTCGTCGGCGTGCGCGAAGTGCGCCATCAGGCCCGTGACCTCCACCAGACCGCCGGCGGTGGCAGCGACCAGCCGCTCGAGAACCGCCGGCCACTCCTCCAGAGAGATGCCGGAGCGGGCCAGGCCGGTGTCGATCTTGGGGGTCACGCGCGCCCTGCGGCCCGAGCGGCGCGCCGCCTCCAGCACAGTGTCCAGGTGCGCGGGACTGGGGATCGCCAGGTCGACGTCGGCCTCGACGGCCGCCCGTGCGTCGTCGGACGGCAGGTACAGCCAGGCCAGGATCTCGGCGTCGATGCCGGCCGAGCGGAGTTCCAGCGCCTCGCCGATCGTGGTGACGCCCAGCGCGGTCGCGCCGCCGCGCAGGGCGGCGAGGGAGACGGGGACGACGCCGTGGCCATAGGCGTCAGCCTTGACCACGGCCATGACCCGGGCGCCGCCTGCATGCCGGACCAGGACGCGGGCGTTGTGCTCGACCGCGTCCAGATCGATCTCGACACGGCACGGAGCCGGGGGGACAATCGGAGCCATTTCGTCAATTCTGCCAAACGGGCCGACGGGGGGCGATTTCCGCGCCCCGCGACGTCGGCAACGCTGGCCGTGGTGCCGCGTCGGGGGTGCCGTGCAGAGCGGGGCCGCCACGCGGAGCCGCCCCCGTGTCGACCGAGCCCGATGGACCGGTCGGCCGCCCCCGATTCACCTATCGGATGTCGCGCCGCCTACGTGATCCGGTAGGTGGCGCGACATCGGATAGGCGAGCGTGGCCCTGACCGCGCAGACGACCTCGGGGCTACCGCGAAGAGCGCAGGGCGGCAACCGCTGCGGGCACGGCGGCCAGCAGATCCGAGGCGCCGATCGGTGCGCCGGGCCCCTCGGCACGCGGCCGCCCACCGCCACCGCGGGGTGCATCGACGTCCACACCGGGCCTCTCGCCGGTGTGGTTTGCGACCCGCCCTCCGCCGGGGCCGGCGTGGCTTCCGCTGGGCCTCGGATCACGCCGGTGCGCGGCCAGGCCGGCGGCTTCGCCGTGCAGCGTCGCCGCGTCGGCAGCGGCGCGGGCGAGGTCCAGCTTCGTGTCCGGGGCCGCCGAATCCCGCGCGGCCGCAACGTGGGCCATGAGTGCCCCCGTGATTCCGGACAGAACATCCCCGGAACCCGCGGTGGCGGCCCACGACGAGCCGGCGTCGACGGAGTAGGTGGTCTCGCCGTCGTCGATCAGTGTGACGCGACCCTTGAGCAGCACCGTGGCCTCGATCCCGCGCTCGCGTAGTCCGGCGACGTACCGGCGCAGCGCGCCGGGGCGATCGGCGCGGTCCCAACCACCGGTGAGACGGTCGAACTCGCCGCCGTGCGGGGTGAGCAGCACGGGCGCGGTGGCGCTGCGAAGGAGCACCGGATGGGAGGCGACGCAGGTCAGGGCATCGGCGTCCAACAGGGTGGGGCGGCCGCGGGTCAGGACGGCGTCGATGTCGGCGATCGACTCCGCACCGGTGCCGGCGCCCGGGCCCACCACCCAGGCCTGCGCCTTTCCGGCCTCCGCTACCGACGGGTGACACACGACCTCGGGCCGCGCGGCGAGCACCGGATCGGCGCCGGAGCCGACGTAGCGGACCATGCCGGAGGTCGCGGCCACGGCGGCGCTCGTGCAGAGGACCGCCGCGCCCGGGAAGCGCTCCGAGCCGGCGCGGATGGCCACCACGCCCTGGGTGTACTTGTCGTCGGCGGGTCCGGGCACCGGCCACCTGCGGCCCACGTCCGCGGTGTCCGGGGCGTAGACGGTCTCCGGGCCGATCGGCGGGTCGGACAGTCCGATGTCCACCACCTCGACTCGGCCGCACACCGGCGAGGCCAATAGATGCGCGCGCCGCAGCAGACCGAAGGTGACGGTGAGGGTGGCGGGTACGTGGGCGTCGTAGGCGGTGCCGGTGTCGGCATCCACGCCGCTGGGCAGATCGACGGCCACCCACGGGACGCCGGCCTCGGCCAGGCCGGTCACGATCCGATCGGCAGGCGCACGCAACGGGCCGCGCCCACCCAGTCCGACCACGCCGTCGACAGCCACGTCCGGGACCGGAACGCGTGAACCCAGGTCCTCCGCGCGGTGGATCCGCCCGCCCGCACGGCGTAGCGCGGCCAATCCCCGGGGGTGGGCGCGGTCGAAGTCGAGCAGAACCGCGTCGACGCGGCAGCCGCGGGCCCGCAACATGGCGCCGGCGTAGAGGGCGTCACCCCCGTTGTCACCGGCGCCCACGAGCAGCTCCACCGCGCGGCCATAGACACCGCCCGTGCGCTCGCGCAGCAGGGCCGCGGTGTGGTGGGCGACGCCGGCGGCGGCCCGGCGCATGACGACGTCGGGGTCCCCTGAGGCACCGGCGGCCGCGAGGAGAGGTGCTTCCGCGGCCCGAATGACCTCGACCGGGTGCGCACGTCGCATCGTCGTCGTCCCTCCCGTCAGCCCACCGTGACCGTCACGCCCACGGTTCCTACTCCACCGTGACGGACTTGGCCAGGTTGCGCGGCTTGTCCACGTCGTAGCCCCGCGCGGCCGCGACCTCGGCGGCGAACGCCTGGTACGGGATGGTGGCGAGCAACGGCTGCAGCAGCGTGGTCGACGGCGGAATGGGGATGAAGTAGTCCGACAGCGGCTTGACCACCTCGTCGCTCTCCTCGGCGATCACGATGGTGCGCGCGCCGCGGGCCTTGATCTCCTGGATGTTGCTGACGAGCTTGGAGTGCAGCACCCCGCGGCCCTCGACCGGCGGCATCACCACGAAGACCGGCAGGTCGTCCTCGATCAGGGCGATCGGGCCGTGCTTGAGCTCGCCGGCCGGGAAGCCCTCGGCGTGCATGTAGGCGAGCTCCTTGAGCTTGAGCGCGCCCTCCAGTGCCGTCGGGTAGCCGACGTGGCGGCCCAGGAACAGCACCGACTTGGAGTCGGCGAGCTCACGGGCGATCTCACGCACCGGCTCGAGGGAGTCCACGACCTGCTGGATGGACTCGGGCATGCGCTCGAGCTGGCGGAACTCGGCGGCCACTTCGTCGGGGAACTTGGTGCCGCGCGCCTGCGCCAACGCCAGGCCGACCAGGTAGTTGGCCGTGATCTGGGCGAGGTAGGCCTTGGTGGAGGCCACACCGATCTCCGGGCCCGCATGGGTGTACAGCACGGCGTCGGCCTCGCGCGGGATCTGCGAACCGTTGGTGTTGCACACCGCCAGCACGCGCGCCTTCTGCGACTTGGCGTGCCGCACGGCCTCCAGGGTGTCGGCCGTCTCGCCGGACTGCGAGATCGCCACGACGAGCGTGGAGCGGTCCAGAACCGGGTCGCGGTAGCGGAACTCCGAGGCGATCTCGACCTCGCATGGCAGCCGGGTCCAGTGCTCGATCGCGTACTTGGCGACCAGCCCCGAGTGGTACGCGCTGCCGCAGGCGATGATGAACACCTTGTCGATGTCGCGCAGCTCCTGGTCGGAGATGCGCTGCTCGTCCAGCACGATCCGGCCGTCCTGGAACTTACCCAGGAGAGTGTCGGCGACGGCCTGGGGCTGCTCGGCGATCTCCTTGAGCATGAAGTAGTCGTATCCGCCCTTCTCGGCGGCCTCGAGGTCCCAGTCGATGCGGAACGGGCGCCCCTCGGTGGGCTCGCCGTCGAAGTCGGTGACCTCGTACCCGTCGGCGCGCATCACCACCACGTTGTCCTGGCCCAGCTCGACCGCGTCGCGGGTGTGCTCGATGAACGCGGCCACGTCCGAGCCGAGGAACATCTCTCCCTGGCCGACGCCCAGCACGAGCGGGGTGGAGCGGCGGGCGGCCACCAGCACGTCGGGGTGCTTCGCGTGGCTGAAAACGAGGGTGAACGCGCCCTCCAGGCGGGCCAGCACCGCGCGGCACGAGGCCACGAAGTCGCCGGCGGTCCCGCCCGACTCGATCGCGCGTGTCAGCAGGTGCGCGGCCACCTCGGAGTCGGTGTCCGAGACCAGCTCGACGCCGGCGGACTCGAGCTCGGCACGCAGCGGCGCGAAGTTCTCGATGATCCCGTTGTGGACGATCGCCACGTCGCCGGACACGTGCGGGTGCGCGTTCCGGTCGTTGGGGCGGCCGTGGGTCGCCCAGCGCGTGTGCCCGATGCCGGTCGTGCCGACGAATCCGGCCTCGCCGCCGTCCGCGACGAGCGCCTCCTCGAGGTTGGCGAGCTTGCCCGCCCTCTTCTCGACCCGCACCTCGCCGGCGCCGTCGAGGATGGCGACTCCCGCCGAGTCATAGCCGCGGTATTCCATCCTCCGCAGGGCCTCGACGACGACAGGAAGAGCAGCCTGCTGGCCCACATAACCGACGATTCCGCACATGGTCGCCAAGTGTAGCCAGCCCTGTCGCCCGCCCTGACACCCTCAACCCTGCGAGAGGGGATACTGTTACTTCCGTGGCCATCAAGACCAAGGAACTGCACGCAAAGGTGGGTCGGCGCGGCCCCTACGGGGTGGATATCGGCGATCTCGGCTTCACCGGCACCCCGGGCGCGGTCTTCGTGCCGCGAGGCGCCCCGTCGCCCGCCCCGGTGGTGGGCTGGGCCCACGACTGGACCAAGGGGCCGCGGTACTACACCGACACCCTCAAGCACCTCGCGTCCTGGGGTTTCGTGGTGGTGGCGCCGGCCACCGATCACGGCGGCCGGCCGAACCACCAGCACTTCGCCGATCACCTGTCGAACGCGATCGAGGACGTCCTCCAGGCCCGGCTCGGGCGCGGGAAGGTCCGCGCCGATCCGCGTCGCATCGCGGTGGCCGGGCACGGCCTCGGTGGTGGAGTGGCCGCACTGCTCGCTTCCCAACGCACGGACATCGATGCGGTGGCCATGGTCTTCCCCACCGAGACGGTGCCCTCCGCCGCCGAGCGCGCGATGTTGATCGACTCCCCCGCGTTGCTGCTGTCCGCAGCGGGTGGGGTGCACGGCGAGGACGCCCGCGCACTGCACGAGGCCTGGCGCGGCGAGCTGGTGCACCGCCGCCTGGAGAAGGCCATCGAGACGGGTCTGGTGGAGCGCAACTCATGGCTCCAGGGCGTCGGCCTCGCCGATCCGGACCGCCGGACGCACCGTACTGTCCGCCCGCTCCTGGCGGGTTACCTGTTGGCCACCCTGGGCGACGACGACGACTACGCGGCGTTCGCCGATCCGGAGGCCAAGTTCAAGGACTCCGTCCTGGTCACCGAGGAGATGCTGGCCGAGGAGGCCGACGATCTGGTCCCGTCGGCTCCCCCGCTGCTCAAGCTGGTCAAGGGGTTCACCGGCGGCTGACCCACGGCGGTTGCAAGACACGCGTCGCCGGTTGCCTGACCTCAGGTGCGATTTCTGGCTAGAACTTCGCACAGATCGTCGTGCAATCGGGATGGGAGGTCTTGCAACCGCCCGGCTCGGGGCCGGCCAGGATCGCCGGGTCGTGTGGAGGCGGTGAGCCGCCCGGGCGGAAGCGGTGAGCAGCCGGGGTGGAGCCCTGGCCCGGTCAGACCGCCGCGACGACCCCGGCGAGCCGCTCGGCCACCTCGCGCGCCAGGTCGGGGTCCTGCGCCTCGACCATCACGCGCACGAGCTGCTCGGTGCCCGAGGGTCGCAGCAGCACGCGCCCCGTCGCGCCGAGCGCACCCTCCTCCTGGGCCACGGCCTCGGCCACCGAGCCCGACGCGGCCACGGCGGCCTTGTCGTCGACCGGGACGTTGACGAGGATCTGCGGCAGCACGGTCATCACGCCCGCCAGTTCGGCGAGTGACCTGCCGGTCTCGGCCATCCGCGCCATGATCCGCAGCCCGGTGAGCAGTCCGTCGCCCGTGGTGGCGTGCCCCGGGAGCACGAGGTGTCCGGACTGTTCGCCGCCGAGACTGTAGTTGCCGTCGCGCAGCCGCTCGAGCACGTACCGGTCGCCGACCTTGGTCTCGGCGATCTCGATCCCGGCCGCGCGCATGGCCACCTTGAGGCCCAGGTTGCTCATCACGGTCGCGACGAGCGTGTCCTCGGCGAGTTCACCGGCGTCGCGCATGGCGAGGGCGAGGATGGCCATGATCTGATCACCGTCCACGACGTTCCCGTCGGCGTCGACGGCCAGGCAGCGGTCGGCGTCGCCGTCGTGCGCCAGACCCAGGTCGGCGTCGTGCTCGCGCACGGCGGCCTGCACGGCGCCGAGGTGGGTGGAGCCGCACTCGTGGTTGATGTTGTAGCCGTCGGGCGCGGCGTGGATCTCGATGACCCTGGCACCGGCCTCGCGGTAGGCGCGGGGCGCGGCCTCGCTGGCGGCGCCGTTGGCGCAGTCCACGACGACGACGAGACCGTCCAACCGGCCCGGCGTCGACGTCAGGAGGTGCCGCACGTAGCCGTCCAGGGCGTCTGCGGACGGGGCACGACGTATCCGGCCGATCGCGTCCCCGGTGGGTCCGGTGATGGGCTCGTCGGTGAGCGCGGACTCGATGGCGTCCTCGATGTGGTCGCCGAGCTTGTGGCCGCCGGCGGCGAAGAACTTGATGCCGT
This sequence comes from Dietzia aurantiaca, assembly GCF_021033825.1. Lineage (GTDB taxonomy): Bacteria > Actinomycetota > Actinomycetes > Mycobacteriales > Mycobacteriaceae > Dietzia > Dietzia aurantiaca. The sequence continues at coordinate 68,701 of NZ_JAIFXZ010000008.1, read as the reverse complement.
TGTCCGGCATGGCGTTGTGCGAGGCGGAGATCATCGCGCCGAGGGCCGCGCCGTGCTGGGCGGTCAGGTGGGCGACGGCCGGGGTGGGCAGCTCGCCCACGAGCAGGACGTCGACTCCCTGACTGGCCAGCCCGGCGGAGAGGGCGGCTTCGAGCATCTCGCCGGAGACCCGCGGGTCGCGGCCGACCACCGCGAGGGGGCGGGAGGACCCGGTGGCGGCGCCACCCGCGCGGGCGGGGTCGGCTTCGGCCGCCAGGACCGCTGCGGCCGCGGCGCCGAGACGCAGGGCCAGGTCGGCGGTGAGCGTCCTGTTGGCGAGTCCGCGGACGCCGTCGGTGCCGAACAGTCGGGTCATGTGGTGGATTCCTCCGGGGTCGTGGGTGCCCTACCGCTGAGCGGCCACTGGTGTGCGACCGCAGAGGCGCGGCCGCCGGCTTTCGACCGGGCTGGTCGAGACGTCCAGACAGGATAACCACTGCGCGGTGAGCGCTCGGCTCCCCTCCCTGAAACGCCCCAGAGCAGGCCCCCGCGAAGCTGCGGAAACCTGCTCTGGAGTGTGCGATCTCGGGGAGATCAGCGCTTCGAGTACTGCGGGGCCTTACGGGCCTTCTTGAGGCCGGCCTTCTTGCGCTCGACGGCGCGGGCGTCACGGGTGAGGAAGCCGGCCTTCTTCAGGGCCGGACGGTCCTCGCCCGAGTACTCGGTGAGGGCGCGGGCGATGGCCAGGCGCATCGCGCCGGCCTGGCCCGACGGGCCGCCACCGTGGAGCAGGCCCACGATGTCGAACTGCTCCTCGCGCTCGACGAGAACCAGCGGCGACTTGACGAGCTGCTGATGCACCTTGTTCGGGAAGTACTCCTCGAGGGTGCGGCCGTTGAGCGTGAACTGACCGGAGCCGGGAACCAGGCGCACGCGGGCGACGGCTTCCTTGCGGCGGCCGACGGCCTGGGCCGGCCCGCTCGAGACGAGCTGGGTCTCGACGTCGGCGACGAACTCGGAGCCACCGGCGTAGTCGGCCTCGGAGTAGTCCTCGGCGACCTCGGCGGCGAGGTCGGCCACCAGGTCATCGGCCACGTCGGCCTCGGGGGTGATGTTCTCGTCGGTCACTGGGCCACCTGCTTGATCTCGTAGGGCACGGGCTGCTGGGCGGCGTGCGGGTGCTCGGCACCGGCGTACACCTTCAGCTTGGAGGCGACGGAGCGGCCGAGCTTGTTGCTCGGCAGCATGCCCTTGATGGCCTTCTCGACGACGCGGTCCGGACGCGAGTCCATGGCCTCACCGAGGGTGCGCGACTTCAGGCCACCGGGGAAGCCCGAGTGGCGGTACTGGTTCACGCGCTCGCGCTTGTTCGACGAGATCGCGACCTTGTCGGCGTTGATGATGATGACGAAGTCGCCGGTGTCGGCGTTCGGGGCGAACTGCGGCTTGTGCTTGCCACGGAGGATGTTCGCGGCCTGGACGGCGAGTCGACCGAGCACCACATCAGTGGCGTCGATGACGTACCAGGCGCGCGTCACGTCCCCGGGCTTGGGGGTGTACGTGGACACAGGCGATACCTCTGTCTGTCTAGTGGGCTGCCGGCCGGTCGGGCGCTCTCCCCCTCGCGCGGCGGCCGGTGGTGACCCGCGCGAGGCGATCGACCGGTCCCGACAAGCGGGGCCGACACGAACGCCGAGGGTCTACATTACCGACCGAAGGCCTCCACCTCCAAGTCGTCACGGGGATCCGCTAGACTCTCCCCGGTTCCCGCCCTCGTAGCTCAGTGGATAGAGCACGGCTCTCCTAAAGCCGGTGTCGGAGGTTCGATTCCTCTCGAGGGCACCACGTCCGGCCGCACGAGAACTCCCCAGCCGGTCACCCCCTCAGCCGCGTCCCCGTCTTGGTGTAGATGCGGTTGAGGTGCCCTTCGACCGTGCGCTTGGACAGATGCAGCTCCGCTGCGATCTCGGCGTTGGTCAGGCCCCCGCCCGCAAGGTCGGCGATCTCGGACTCGCGGCGCGTCAGCGAGACCCCTGCGGGAATCGTCGCGGCCGGCCCGCCCAGCCCGACGAGGCCGGCGTGGGGACCGCGGATCTCGGTGGTCGCCAACATCCGCTCGGCCAGAGTGCACGTCTGCGATCCCGGCGTCGCCAGCGTGCGGGCACGTTCGGCAGCCGCCGCGGCCACCATGAGCAGCCCGAATCCGCGGGCCCGCCGGGCCACGTCGAGGAGTCGTCGGGGGTTCGCGAGCGCCATCGCCGCCAGGTCCTGCATCAGCGGCGCCACATCACCGCCGACGCCCACCTCCCCCACCATCCGGCACGTCTCGGGATCGCCCATCAGGACGCCGATCCACGCCGCGCGCACCGCTGCGCCGTGGACCCCGTCGGCGATGAGCTCGCGGACGATCCCGCGCGCGTCGTCCGCCCGCCCCTCGCAGTAGAGCACCCCCGCCTCGGCCGCTCGGATCTCGGGCCCGACGGGTGAGTTGGTGTACGAGGGCACGGCGTGCACCCGGCGCAGCGCCTCCCGGGCGTCGGCGCGCCGGCCGGATTGGGCGCAGGCCAGCGCGTACAGGGAGACGGCGCGGGGCAGGAAGTCCTCGGGGCCGTCGACCTCCATGGTGTCCACGGCGTCGGCGGCGGCGGCCACGGCGCCGGTCAGGTCCCCGGCACTGAGCGCGATCTCGGCCTCGGCCACGCGGCGCATGCCGTGGTCGATGCGCACGGAAGCGTCCTGCTCCACCTCGTAGAACGGCGCGAACTCGGCCAGCAGCGCGGTGACCCCGTAGCCGTGCAATACCACGGACAACAGCGCCGACAGGTACTCCTCCGACGCCCACGCATGATGGTCCATCGTGCGGGCCCGGCGGGCGAGCCGACGCAGGACGGCCAGCGCCTCGTCGGGCCTGCCGAGCGCGTCGAGCGCCAGCGCGTGGACCGCCTCGAGACGCCGCTCCCAGTCGGCCGGCGGCGGGGAGGTCAACTCGGCGTAGGCGCGGGCCGCCTCGCGGTGCCGCCCCGAGTAGGTCAGGTGCACCACGGTGAGGGTGTCGAGCACGGCATGGGCCTCATGTCCGGGCGGGAGGAGACGGTGGGCATCCCGGATCATGGGCAGGGCGGTGTCGGGGTGGCGGTCGCGGTAGTGGGCCAGGTCGGCACGCGCGGTGACCGTGCCGATCAGCACGCGGACGTATTCACTGCCGTCGACGTCGGCGCCGCGGATCCCTTCCAGTAACGCCTGCGCCTCGTCGAGCGCGGCAGCGGTCTCCTGCAGCCGGTCGAGCAGTCGCAGGCACGAGGCGCCGACCAGCGCGAGCTCGGCCTCCTGCAGCGCGGTCATGTCGAGCTCCGCGCGCCGGGCGGCGTGGCGGAGGTCGACGCCGGTGCGATAGTCGTGCGCGTCGAGCGCAGCGCGGGCGGCGGCGAGGGTGGTCGCGGCGTCGACGTCGCGCCCCTGCGCGAGCGCCCACAGGATGATCCGCGGGTCCGGCAGCGCACGACCCGGCCGCAGGTGCACGCCAAGGAGGCCGCCGTGGTCGCCGCGGGCGCCGCCGTGTTCGCCGCGGGTGTCATCCGTGCCGCCGATCGCCGCGCCGCGGAGAACTGCGTCGTAGACCTGACGACGACGAAGACCATCGGCCCCGTCCCGCAGCGCACCGGCCAGGACCGGCGGCTGCACGGTGAGCATCTCCACTCCGTCATCGGTGCGGGTGACGAGCAGAGAGCGGGCCACCGCGTCGCTGACCGCGCTCTCGCCGTGAATCGCCTCGAGCTCGGCGAGAGTGATCCGCCGGGCGAGTGCAGCGGTGGTCGTGGTGGTGAGGTTGTCGTCGTCGTCGTCGACCCACCGGCGTGGATCCGCGGCGACGCCGGCGACGGCCGCGGTGGGGTCCACCGTCAGGTCCAGGCGATCACCCGCGCGGCGGACGAGGCCGCGGGCGGCGAGGTCGTCGAACGTCACGCGGAGCGCGGTGAGGTTGCCGTGCGATCCCGCCCAGAGTGCCTCGACCAGGCGCGTCGAGAGGGATCGTCCCACGGCCGCGGAGACCGCGGCTTCGGATTCTCCGCGCGTGAGGGCGCGCAGGGGCAGGCGCGTGGTGCGGGCGGACACCTGATCGGCCAGGCCCGGCGGGAGCGCGGCGCCCAGCCGCGCGGACCCCACGACCACGGCGCGGTCGGGTAGCTCGGGCGAAGCCGGGGCGCGGCGGTCGAGGTCGTCCCACAACACCACGGGGACGCCGGCGGTGCGCAGGCCGTCCGCGATATCGGCCGCGCATCCACTGGCGCCGGTGCCCGGCGGGCCCACCACCAGCACGCCACGGCGTGTTTCGACGGCCAGGGCGACCGCCCGCGACACGGTGTCCGGCCGCAGTACCGCACGGGTTCTCTTCCACGCGGTCACAGTCGGCTCTCCCGTCCGGCGAGGAAAAACAGGTGTGTCGCACTCTATACCCGCGCCTGTCCCCCCACGCAGGATGAGTTCACTCTTACCGCGCCAGGTCCGGCGATCGAGACGATCGACCCGGGCCCGGCGCGACCCCTTCCCCTCTCGAGGAGTTCTCATGGCACGCCCCACTTCCGTCTCCGCAGCGTCCTGGATCTGGATGTTCACCGCCTTGTTCACCACATTCACCGTCGCCAACATCCTCACCGCCACCGAGATCCTGGTGGTCTTCGCCGACCTCAACGCCGGCATGGACGACCTCCCGCCCGGCGAGGCGTTCAGTTGGTTCGGCTGGATGCTGGCGATCGCCGCGATGGTCGCGATGGCCGTCCAGGTGGTAGCCGCGGTCAAGCTCCGTGACGGCGCTGTCTGGGCCCGGCTGGTCCTGTCGGTGTTCGCGTTCTTCTCGCTGCTGGGCGTGCTCGCGGACTTCACGATGGTCTCGGCGTGGCTGCTCCTGGCCGCCAACGTGGTGGCGCTGGTGCTGGCGTACGGACAGTCGGCGTCGGAGTTCCTGGAGCAGCGCCACAACACCCTCGTGTCGGCATGAGTGACGCCGCCGGTTGGGAGCGGCTCGAGGGCCGCGGACTCCCTGCCTGGTACGACGACGTCAAGCTCGGCGTGTTCATCCACTGGGGCCCGTATTCGGTGCCCCGGTGGGCGCCGCGGGTGCCGGACATCCAGGAACTGCTGCGCGACGGCGGGCCGAGCCAGATGCTCAAGGAGAACCCGTACGCCGAGTGGTACCTCAACACGATGCAGATCCCCGGCAGTCCTACCCAGGAGCATCACGAGGCCACGTACGGCGCCGACTACAGCTACCGCCGCTTCTCGGAGGAGTTCTCGCGTCAGGCCCAGACGGCGGATGTGGACCAGATCGCCGAGCTGGCCCAAGCTGCGGGCGCCGGCTATGTGGTGCTCACCACCAAGCACCACGACGGCTACACGCTGTGGCCGTCGGACCATCCGCACCCGAAGCTCGGTACGTACGGTTCGCCGCGCGACCTGGTGGGCGACGTCGACCGGGCCGTCCGGGCCCGCGGCATGCGCACGGGGCTGTACTACTCGGGCGGTTACGACTGGCCGTTCAACGATGCGGTCCTGACAGGCCCGGCCGACTCGGTGCTCGCGGTGCCGGCCGATCCGGCCTACGCCCGCTACGCCGAGGACCACATCCGCGAGCTGATCGAGCGCTACTCCCCCGCCATCCTGTGGAACGACATCGGCTGGCCGGCCACAACCGACCTGCCGGGCCTGTTCTCCGACTTCTACGACGCGGTACCCGACGGGGTGGTGAACGACCGCTGGGCGCAGACGGATCTCAAGCGCGGCGGCGGAACCGAGGCGGTGGTCCGCGGGGTGGCCGGCCTGGTGCAATTGGTGTGGAAGCTGATCCCGGCAGAGCACCGCGAGCTGACCTTCCCCGCGACCCCGCACCACGACTTCACGACTCCCGAGTACGCCCGCTACGAGGAGATCGTGACCAAGAAGTGGGAGACCACGCGCGGGATCGGCAACTCCTTCGCCGCGAACCGTAACGAGGATCCGGCGGACATCGTGCCGGCGCATGAGTTGATCCACATGCTCGTGGACGTGGTGAGCAAGAACGGCAACCTGCTGATCGGGGTGGGCCCCTTGCCGGACGGGTCGGTTCCGACCGAGCAGCAGGCCCCTCTACGGGCGTTGGGGCGGTGGTTGCACGAGAACGGCAGCGCGATTCGCGGCAGCCGCCCGTGGGTCCGTCCCGCCGCCACCGCGAGCGAGGGCACCCAGCTGCGGTTCACCCTCACCGGCACGGACGTCAACGTGATCACCCTGGGAACCCCCGCCTCTCGTGAGCTGGTGGTGCCGGGGGTGTCTGCCGGGCCGGATGCCTCGGCGTTGCTGGTGTCGACGGGGCAGCCGCTGGAGATCACCGCCAACGACGACGGTGTCCGCGTGCGGTTGCCGGAGCGTCTGCCGGTGTCGCCGGCGCACGTGATCCGGCTGTCGGGGCAGGTGAACGCAATCGGTCTGGCTTGATTGAAGTCAGTCCTCGGCGACGCTCACGGAGACCTCGATGTTGCCGGCGGTGGCCCGGGAGTAGGGGCATATTTCGTGGGCGAGCTTGGCCAGCTCGTTCGCCTGCTCGGTCTCGACGCCGGGCAGGATCACCTCGAGGTCCACAGCCAGGTCGATGCTGGCTTCACCGGAGCGAAGGAGCGAGACCCGCGCGCCCACGGACGAGCCGTCGATAGCGACCTTCCTGGTCCTCGCGGCGCTCTGCAGGGCCGAGTGGAAGCAGGCGGCGAAGCCTGCGGCGAACAATTGCTCGGGGTTGTTGCCCTTGCCTGACCCGCCGAGTTCTGTGGGCGGGGCCATCTCCAGGTCCACGGCGTTGTCGGCGGTCGCCACGTGCCCGTCCCGGCCTCCGCCGGTGGACAGTGCCTCGACGGAGTACAACGCGTCTGCCATGACAGTCTCCTTCGTGATGGGTGTGCTGCCGCCAAACGTACGCCGCGGTGGCAGGTGGGGTCGCCGACCGGAATAGGACGGAACCCGCGACCACCGGCGAGCAACCGCCGGGCTCAGCTCAATTCCTCGCGCACCCATGCGTGGATCTCGAGAGCCAGTTCCTCCGGTGCCTCCACCGGCAGCATGTGCCCGGTCTCGCGGATCTCCACGTACGAGACCGTGCCGCCCCCTCCACAAGCTTCATTAGCCACTGCCCACGCCCGCTGCGCGGCGGTCGGCACCACCTGGTCGTCGGACGCACCCACAATCAGCACGGGACACCGAGCCTGCGCGGGGAACGAGCTGCGATCCGCCCGCGCCCCCAGCGCCACTGAATGGGCCGCAAATCGCGCCGGGCCGTACCCGCGTGCTGCGCGCAGCCGCTCGGCCCGCACCTGCGGGTCCAGGCCACGGTCGTCGAAGTACACAAGTTTCATGCCGTCGAGGGCGATCTCCTCATACGCGTCCGAGCTCAGCCCCGCCGCCCGAGCCGCCCGGGCGGCAGCCGCGTCCGGGTCCTCCGCCCCCACGGGCGCGGTCACCAGCACGAGCCCGGCCACCAGAGTCGGGTGCCGTTCGACGAGGTGCATGGCCGCCACCGCGCCGAGCGAATGTCCCACCACCACACTGCCCGGAGCGATCTGTCCCGCCACCTCGTCCACGAGTACGTCGAGGTCTGGCACCGCCGGCAGGTCCAGAGCCCTCGCCGTGAGGTCCTCCGGCAGGGCATGGATCACGGGAGACCACGATTGCGCATCGCCGTGCAGGCCAGGGAGAAGGACGAGCTCGGTCATGTCCGGGACCCTACGCGCGAGCTCCGAAGGCGCCACTGGTCGACGAATTGGACGTCCGCGGTGATCGCGATGACCGGCCCCACCTCACGACGGGGCCCGCAGCGAAAGACGAGACGGTGAGATTGACGACGACAACGCCTCCCGACCAGCAGTCCGCGTCTAGGTAGGTTCTCGCTGGAGGTTTGTTCCCCTGCACGTCGACGAGCGCAGGCCCCTCAACGCAGGGCTACTTAGCCCCGCAGTCACCAGCTGACAATGCGCCTGCGCACGAGGTGGACGGGGCGAAACCCTGACGAGAAGATCGGCTGCCACCATCGAGCAGCGGCCGACCTTCGTCGTCTTAACCCAGTTGCCAGCTGATTGTCCGTAGCCAGCTACTGTTCCGCTGGACCGGACGGATCCCGATCCGGACCCGGTCGAACCGGCGCCACCGAGCAACCCCAGGCTCAGCGCCGCTCCATCCACAAGCCGATGATCCGCTCGTTTACCGCCGCCGTGGAGCCGTCTCCCCAGCGGGGGTAGTCGAACCAGATGCGCAGTGGCTCGCCGAGGGTGGGCACGTCGATGAATTGCAGCGTCCGCTGCGGGGAACCCAGCTCGCGCATGTCGAGGGTGCTGCAGGAGAGGACAGGCTCGAACCCGGTCGCGCACGCCACCTTGACGCCGGGCTCGACCGGGGTGAGCACGCGTGTGCCGACAACGGCCGGATCCCAGAACCCGGGATCGCCGGGCCCCATGACGTCGCTGACCACCATGGGTATCCCACGCGGGATCGGCGGGGCGGCGGGCTGGGCGCCGACCGGCGCGGCCCCGAGAACTCCCAGTGCACCAACCGACGCTGCAACAGCACCGGCGGCGGCGACGAACTGGAGACGGTGTCTCATCGATCTCCCAAACTCTGCGGGCGTGATGCCTACAAGCGTAGGCATAGCGTTGTGCGGCCGCGCCGGTTTCGCCTGGGATGACGACGATGACAACCCCGACCATCGGCGATACCGGCCAGTACGCGAACCCTCTCGACCGGATGCTCACCGGCCCGCTCACCCGCACACTGAAACCACGCGCAGCAGCGAACAGCCAACTTTGTGAGGGGTGGCGGTCATGAAGGTCGCGGTCATCGGGGCGACGGGCAATGTCGGGACGGCCCTCGTACGGGCGTTGGGCGAGGAGCCAGAGGTCACGGAGGTGCTGGGCGTGGCCCGCCGTCTCCCGGACGCGGCCAGTGCGCCGTACGACCAGGCGCGGTGGGAGGCGGTGGATTTGGCCGTCCCCACGCGCGATGACCGGGACGAGGACCGGGTGGTCGACCACCTGGCCGAGGTGCTGCGGGGCTGCGACGCGGCGGTGCATCTGGCGTGGCTGATCCAGCCGAATCACCAGCGCGAGCTGCTGCGCCGGGTGAATGTGGAGGGCACGCGCCGCGTGGCCGATGCCTGCGTGCGAGCGGGTGTCGGGCATCTGGTGGTGTCGTCGTCGGTGGGAGCGTACTCGGGTGTCGACGACGACGACCCACGCCCCGAGTCGTGGCCAGTGGGCGGCGCCGCGGAGTCGTCGCATTACGCAGTGGACAAAGCGGCGCAGGAGCAGGTCCTGGACGAGATGCAGGCCGAGCATCCTGACCTGCTTATCAGTCGGGTCCGCCCGGCGCTGGTGTTCGATGCCGACGCCGGCGCGGAGATCACCCGCTACTTCTTGGGCGCGTTGGCACCGGCGGCTGCGCTGCGGCCGGGCACTCTCCCACTGTTGCCGGTGCCAGCGGGGATCCGGGTGCAGGTGGTACACGCGGACGATCTGGCCGACGCGTTCTGTCGGGTATTGGTGCAGCGGGCCGCGGGGGCGTTCAACGTCGCGACGGAGCCGGTACTCCGGGCGCAGGAACTGGCCGACGTCGTAGACAGCGGCCGGTTCCTCGAGGTGCCTGCCGCGCTCATCCGCCCTGCAGTGGCGGTCGCGTGGAAGGCCCGGGCGGTGGCCGCGGATCCGGGCTGGCTGGACATGGGGATGCGGGTTCCCTTGATGGATTGTTCGCGGGCCCGCGACGAGTTGGGCTGGCGGCCGCGGAATGAGGCGGCGGAGACGCTGCGTGAGTTGTTGACCGGGATTGCTGACGGACAGGGCACCGCGAGCCCGCCGATGCGGCCACGTGAGCAGTGGCCGGTGGATCAGTCCCCTCCCGGCGGGGCGGATCCGTCTGGGGTCACGGGCCCTCGCGAGGAGTCCTCGGCCCATCGCCTGCCGGCGCATCTGGAGCGGGACGTGCTGGCTTTGTACCTGTCGGACCACCTCACGGGCGCGACGGCCGGACTGGGCCGGGCCCGCCGGATGGCGCGGGACTTCGCGGACACCGATCTGGGCCCTGACCTGGCCACGGTCGCCGACGACATCGCCAGCGAGCGCCAGTTCCTCGCCGAGCTGATCGAATCCCTACACCTGCAGCGGCGTCCCCACCGGCAGGCCGCGGCCGCGGTCGCAGAGAAAGGGGGACGGCTCAAGCTCAACGAACGCCTGACCAGTTCCCCCATGACCCCGGTGCTGGAGGTGGAGCTCATGCGTAGCGCCGTGGTGGGCAAACTCGGCGGCTGGGAGACCCTCGCCGCGCTAGCGCCGGACCTGGGCCTGCCGGTGGAACTGTTCACCTCTCTCGCCGACCGTGCACGTGAGCACGCCGACCTCTTCGGGCGACTCCACCAGCACATCGTCGGCGACGCCTTCCGCATCTCCGCGGAGTAATGATCGCTGGTCAAGGAATCAGCCCCACTGCCTGATCAGCTCCATACCAGGGTGAATGAAGACCCTTCCCCGTCCGAGGGCTCGCACCATCTACCGCTCGCGACGCCCGCGCTCTGCCCTAGGCCGTGAACGTTGTGCTGGGGCCAGCAGCCCCGGCATTCTTGAATCCGGCCGTCCCCTGCACCCGTATCCTGACCCCGGTGGATCCCTACGATGAGGTGGGGCGACTGCTGGACGGGCAAAGACCCATCCGGACACTGGCCAACGACGACGTGTCGACCTAGTGACTCTCCAATCCCACCTGGCGTAGTTCTCACCCCGGGCTCGGCCGCTGGCGGTGACTATCGCCTGATCGTCGACGAGAACGCGCTCGTCAGCGCCAGGATCGGCAGGCCGATGCACAGGTTGACGATCGCCGCCGCCACACCGTCGAGGAACGGGACCGTCAGTAGCAGCGGCAGCGCCACCGCTGCCACGGTCAGCAGTCCCACGGTCCAGGAGAAGAACTGCTGCGGGTTGGCTGTGCCCACCAACAGGAGGTACCAGAGCAGACCGGCCAGGATCGCCGCCACCGCACCGTAGATCGCGTACATGGTGGGTGTATTACCGCCATTGGCCCACGGTTGGCCGAAACGGTTGAACACCGCCTCCACCACCCAGGCGATCAGCCAGCCGGCGATTGCCGCGACCAGCGCGGTGGCCACCACGCTGCCGATGAACTTGCCCACGTCCACCGGCGGGCCACGCCTGGGCTCGGGGGCCGGCTCGTAGCCATCATCGGCCGGGTAGCTACCTGTCGCGTAGCCGTCGTCGTAACCCTGGCCGCCGCCCATCTGCGAATAGGCGCGCGAATCAGGCTGGTGCCCCATGCGTCGGGTCTGGTCGTCCTGTCCGGGATACATCGTCTTACCGCCTCCGATTCTCCTGTGGTGCTCACCGAGGGTAGTCGCTCACACCCACCTCGCGACATGACGCGGCCCGCCCGGCCGTCTCGTGACGACCGGGCGGGCCGGTGGGGAATCTCCGTGTGGAGTGGGCGATCAGTGAGAGATCGTCTTCTCCACGCCCACGCCCGTGAGGGACCGGACCTCCATCTCGACCCGCTTCTCGGGGAACTCGTCCTTCTTCCCGAGGAACGTGCCGATGATGCCCAGCAGGAACGCCAGCGGGATCGAGATGATGCCCGGGTTCGAGAGCGGGAAGATCGAGAAGTCCACGCTCGAGATCATCGACTTCTCGCTGCCGGACACGGCCGGCGAGAGCGCGATCAGCACCAGCGTGCTGATCAGGCCGCCGTACATGGAGAACAGCGCGCCGGTCGTGTTGAACCGCTTCCAGAACAGCGAGTACAGGATCGTCGGCAGGTTGGCCGAGGCCGCCACGGCGAAGGCCAGGGCGACGAGGAACGCGATGTTCTGACCCATGGCGCCGATGCCCATGACGATCGACAGGATGCCGATCACCACCACGGTGATCCGCGAGACCCGCAGCTGCGACTGCTCCGATGCCTGACCGTGCTTGATCACGCCGTTGTAGATATCGTGAGCGAACGAGGCCGAGGCGGTGATCGCCAGGCCCGCCACCACGGCGAGGATCGTCGCGAACGCCACCGCGGAGATGATGCCCAGGAAGATCTCGCCGCCCAGGGCGAAGGCCAGCAGCGGGGCCGCCGAGTTCACGCCGCCGGGCGCGGAGCTGATGACCTCCGGCCCCACCATGGCGGCGGCGCCGAAGCCCAGGACGAGGGTGAAGAGGTAGAAGGCGCCGATGAGCGCGATCGCCCAGGTCACCGAACGACGGGCTTCCTTGGCCGTGGGCACGGTGTAGAAGCGCATCAGCACGTGCGGAAGGCCGGCGGTGCCGAAGACCAGCGCGATGGACAGCGAGATGAAGTCCAGCTTGGACGTCTCGGTGGCGCCGTACTGCTGGCCCGGCTGGAGAAGGTCCTTACCGGAGTTGGCCACGGCCTCACCCAGCAGCGCCGAGAAGTTGCCGCGAACCGCGACCAGCACGAGCAGGCACATGATCAGCACGCCGCCGACGAGCAGGACCGCCTTGACCATCTGCACATAGGTGGTGCCCTTCATGCCGCCCACCAGGACGTAGACGATCATCAGGACGCCGACCGCGGCCACGACGAGAGCCTGGCCGGTGGAGTCGTTGATGTTGAGCAGCAGCGCCACCAGGCCGCCGGCGCCCGCCATCTGCGCGATCAGGTAGAACAGGCACACCGCGAGAGTGGCCAGGGCGGCCGCCATGCGGACGGGCCGCTGCTGGAGACGAAAGCTCAGCACGTCGGCCATGGTGAAGCGGCCGGTATTGCGCATGAGCTCGGCCACCAGCATGAGGGCGACGAGCCAGGCCACGAGGAAGCCGATCGAGTACAGGAACCCGTCGTAGCCGTTGATGGCGATGGCGCCGGCGATGCCGAGGAACGAGGCGGCCGACAGGTAGTCGCCGGCGATGGCGAAGCCGTTCTGGGGCCCGGTGAAGCTCGAGCCACCGGTGTAGAAGTCCTTGGCGGACTTGGTGGACTTGGAGGCCCGCAGTACCAGGGCCATGGTCACCACGATGAAGATGCCGAAGACGACCATGTTGAGCAGCGTGCTGCCCACCTCTTCGCCGGGCGCCAGTTCACGAATGTTGATCAGCCAGTCCATCAGGCAGCCTCACCTTCCAGCTCGAGGCGGATGGCTTCCGCGCGGGGGTCGATCTGCCGGTTGGCGAACCGGATGTACAGGAAGGTGATGAGGAAGGTGGTGACGAACTGCCCGAGGCCGATGATCAGGCCCCAGGTGATGTTGCCGAACACCTTGGTGCCCATGAAGCCCGTCGCGTAGATCGACAGGAGCACGTAGAGGAAGTACCAGACGAGGAACGCGATCGTCATCGGGAACACGAACGACCGGAATCTGCTGCGCAGTTCCTGGAACTCTGGGCTGGCCTGCATGGCCGCGAACTCCGCCGCATCCGGTGTGCGCCGTGACGCGCCCCCGGCCGACGGGTCTTGTGGTTGGGACACGGAGATCCTCCGTTTCGGGTTCTCAAGCCACACCGCGGTAGTGATGCGACTCACAGACATTGACCCGGGAAGTGTGACACGCAGCACATGATGACGCCCACACAAAACGCACAGTTTCCGCCGACCGCCGCGAAATGCCCGGTGGCCGCACCCCCATCGTGGGGATGCGGCCACCTCACATGGGGGCGGGCTCGCCCTGAGGGCTACCTGAGGATGCCTCAGGCACCGCCCCTCTGGCCGATCGCCTGGGCGAACACCCTGACGATCTCCTCCGGAGTCCTGGCGATGTGGCTGCTGCCGCCGGTGGCCTGACCGATCTCGGCCAGGGTCGCGGGGTCGGCGTCCTCGAGCAGGCCGATCGTCACCACCACGACCGGGCGGGAGGGGTCCACGCGCTCGCGCAGCTGCGCCAGGAAGTCCTCCCGGCCGAGCGAGGACGTGGCGTCGTTGGCGCCGTCGGAGATCACGATGATCGAGTTGATCATGTTGGGGTCGTAGGAGTCCCGGACCATGTCGTAGGCATCGAGCACGGTGCGGTAGAGGTCGGTCTCCCCGCCCACCAGGCCCGGCAGCGTGCCGAGTGAGCCGGCGAGCGTGTCGCGGTACGTGCCACCGCCGTCGACGGGGAGGTCCAGTCGTTGGAGCGGCGCCACCTCGGAATACGGCAGCCCGTTCCGGCCGGCGGCCCCGCCGAAGGCCCACAGACCCAGCGCGGCGTCGTCGGGGAATTGCCCCAGCCCGGCAGTGGCGGTGCCCACCAGCGCCTGGATGCGGGTCTGGTCGGTGCCGGGCATCACGAAGTCCATGGAGCCGGAGGTGTCCACCAACACCAACGAGCGGCCCGGCATGGACAGCAGCCGCCATCGCTGCAACGTGGTGTGCACCCTGTTGGGGTCGCGGACCACGAGCGCCTCGACCTCGCCCACCCCGGCACCGTCGGGGAGCGGAGCGCGGTCGGCGGTGCGGAACCCGTCCGCGGACAGGGCCTCGAGGTGCTCCTCGGAGGTGGTGGCCGCACGCAGTGCCTCGGCCGCGCCGGTCACCTCGTCCCGACGGGTGGGGTCCTGGACCGTCACGGCCATCGGGTAGGTGAGGAACACCGCGCCGGTCCTGGGCAGCACCAACTCGAGCCCGGCGTCGGGGGCGTCCTTCTGCACCAGCACCGCCTGCTGCTCGCTCACCACCGCGGCCCCGCCGTCGACCACCACGGCGTCGAGCATCTCACGCTGGGACGGCGGCACCTCCCTACGGCCGGCCTGTCCCTGGGCGAGCGCCGCCATGGACGCCCCCAGGGCGTCGTCGGTCGAGCGCATCGCCTCGACCTCGGAGGTGGCGGCGAGGATCGGGGCGTCGGCGATGCCGGAGCGTACCGGGTCGCCCATCGTCAGGCCGGGGGTGGCCAGTGCGGCGGCCCATGTGGAGGAGTCGAGCGGGGTGTCGCGGGCGGCGATCACCACGGGCGTGGCGGCCACGGAGTTGAGGACGGTGACAAACGGCACCTGCACCTCGTGCGAGACCTGGGACAGCCGCACCGCCGAATCGGGCACCCACAGGTCGGGGAGCTCCCCGCGGTCAGCGACGCGGGCGGAGATATCGGCCGAACTCAGGGCCTCCACCCGGAAGTCGTGGCAGCTGTCGGCCTGCTCGGCCAGTGTGCGTACATGCTCGGCGATGTCCGGCTCCGCGGCCACACTGATCGTGGCGGAATCGCCACAGAAGCCGCCGATCCCCGCCTTGGCCAAACCGGAGACCACCAGCCCTGCGACCAGTGCGACGGCGAGGATCACCGCCCCCACGATCACGACCCGCCGGGCGGTCGGGTTGGAGCTCTGCGGCGACGAGGAGTGCCTGGCCATCAGGTGGCGGCCTTTCTGATCACGCGGTACCCGGGGCCGTGCCACTCGCCCACGTCAGGGGGATCCGGGTCGGGCGCTGGAATAGTACCCAGCGTGTCGCGCCACCGGAGGCACCACCTCTTTCTACGCGCGCGGAGGAGACGAGCGCGGCACCTACCGCGGGGAGCGGTTCCGCGCCGGTCAGCGTCCCCGGAAGACCGGCGGCCGCTTCTCCTGCCGCGCCGCCCGGGCCTCGGCCATGTCCTCGCTGTACCACGCCCTCTGCTGCAGCTCCGTGTGTTCGTCCCGCGGGAGGAGGCGGGCGTCGTCGTCGTTGATCACGGTCTTGATGTGCCGGAGGCTCAGCGGCGCGGAGCGCGCGAGCTCCGCGGCGAGCTCCATCGCGGTGTCCAGGTCGCCGATCTCGTTGGCGAGCCCGATCCGGGCCGCCTCCTCCGCCCCCACCGGACGCGCGGTCATGAGCACCGAGCGGGCGTGCCCGCCACCCACGACGTTGGCCAGGCGCTTGATGGTCCAGTTGTCCAGCGCGAGCCCCACCTTGACCACCGGCACCGCGAAGACCGCACCGGGCACCACAACGCGCAGGTCCGCGGCCAGGGCCAGCTGGACGCCCGCGCCGATCGCCGGCCCGTTGACCGCCGCGATCACCGGCACCGGCACCGCCTCGACGGCCCGCAGCATGGCGGCGTGGGCGTCGACGAAGTCCGAGTTGTAGACGCCGCCGGACAGGTCCGCGCCTGCGCAGAACGCGGTCCCGGCGCCGGTGATGACGATCGCCCGCACGGGATCCTCGGCGTCGGCCTCGGTGGCCGCCGCCTCGACGGCCTCACGTAGGGCGGTACAGACCCGGGCGTCGAGGGAGTTGCGGGACTCGTGACGGTCGATGGTGACGACGACGACGGCGCCATCTCGGCGGGAGACGATCATGACCGAAACGATACTTCGGTGGAGCGGCGCCGCGGGACAGGCCGCGAATCGGATTCCGTGGCACGAGCGGCGGATCGACCGTCCGCGCTGGTGACGGGGCGCCGCCGTACGATTGTGGACATGGCTCGTATCGGTGCGCGGCAGATCCTCGACCTGGTCCTCGACGACGGCTCGTTCCACTCCTGGGACGGCCCGCCGCTGCGCTCCGCGCAGGTCGATTCGGTCCCCGGCTATTCCGAGTCGCTCGATCGCGCGGCGGAGAAGTCGGGGGTCGACGAGTCCGTGATCACCGGCGAGGGCACGCTCGAGGGTCGGCGCGTGGTGATCATCGCGTGCGAGTTCGACTTCCTCGCCGGCTCGATCGGCATCGCCGCCGCGGAGCGGATCGTGGCCGCGATCGAGCGCGCCACGGCCGAGGGACTGCCGATCCTGGCCTCCCCCACCTCCGGCGGCACGCGCATGCAGGAGGGCACCGTGGCCTTCCTGCAGATGGTCAAGATCTCCGCCGCTGTGGCCGGCCACAAATCCGCCGGCCTGCCGTACCTCGTCTACCTGCGCCACCCCACGACCGGCGGCGTGTTCGCCTCCTGGGGCTCGCTCGGGCACGTGTCGGTGGCCGAGCCCGGCGCGCTCATCGGCTTCCTCGGCCCCCGCGTCTACGAGGCCCTGTACGACGCGCCGTTCCCCGAGGGCGTGCAGGTCTCGGAGAACCTCGCCGAGCGCGGGATGATCGACGGCGTCCTGCCGCCCGAGGGGGTCCGCGATCTCACCGCCCGCGCGCTGCGCGTGCTGTGCCAGGACCCGCCGAGCGACGACGAGCCCGCCCCTCCCCGCGGCCCGCTCACCGGCCCGACCGCCGATGCCGTGCCTGCCGGGGCCGCTGCGGCAGACGAACCCGCCCGGCCCGACGCCTGGGACGCCATCACCCGCTCCCGCCGGCCTGACCGCCCCGGCGCCCGTGACTTCCTGGCCCGCGTCGCCCCCGACCGCGTCCCGCTCTCGGGCACCGGCCAGGGCGAGGACAGCGGCGCACTCCTGCTCTCGCTGGCCCGGTTCCGGGGCCAGTCCGCCGTGGTGCTCGCCCAGGACCGCGACGCCGAGAGCGAGACGAACCCGCTCGGCCCCTCCGCACTGCGTTCAGCTCGCCGCGGGATGCGGATCGCCGCGGAGATGGGCGTCCCTCTGGTCCTGCTCATCGACACCCGCGGCGCCGCGCTGTCCCGCGAGGCCGAGGAGGGTGGCCTGGCCGGGGAGATCGCCCGTAGTCTCGCCGACCTCGTCACGCTGCCCACCCCCACCGTCTCGGTGATCATGGGCCAGGGCACCGGCGGCGGGGCTCTCGCGCTCCTGCCGGCCGACCGGGTCCTCTGCGCGCGCCACGGCTGGCTCGCCCCGCTCCCGCCCGAGGGCGCCAGCGCGATCCTGTACCACGAGACCGACCGCGCCCCCGAGGTCGCGCGCTCGCAGGGCATCACCTCCGCCGACCTGCAGGAGGCCGGGATCGTGGACGTCGTGGTGCCCGAGCGCCCCGACGCCGCCGACGAGCCCGACGCCTTCTGCGACCGCCTGGCCGACGCCGTGGCGAACGCCGTCGTGGAGGTGCGCCGGCGTCCCCCTGAGCGGAGGTATGCGGAACGGATCTCCCGCTATCGCGGCCTCGGACTGCCACTAGAGTGAAGCCCGTCACAAGACCGTCGGCGTAGTCGGCGGCCGCACCCGCGCATGTGAGGGGAACACGCGATGTCGGACACCACCGCCTCGTCGGCCTACGCCACCGCCTACCGGCAGTCGATCACGGATCCGGACTCGTTCTGGCTCGGGGTCGCCCACGAGGAGATCCAGTGGGACACCCCGCCCACGCGGGCCGTCGACGGTAGCGAGGCACCCTTCTACCACTGGTTCCCCGACGGCAAACTCAACACCTGCTACAACGCCGTCGACCGGCACGTGGCCGCCGGCCGCGGCGACCAGGCCGCTTACATCTGGGACTCCGCGGTGACCGGCGTCAAGGAGACCATCACCTACGCCCAGCTGCAGGAGCAGGTCGCCGCGTTCGCCGGCGCTCTGGCCGCCGAGGGCGTGGGCAAGGGCGACCGTGTGGTGATCTACATGCCGATGGTGCCCCGCGCCGCCATCGCGATGCTCGCCTGCGCCCGCCTCGGCGCCGTCCACTCGGTCGTCTTCGGCGGATTCGCCGCCCCCGAGCTGGCGATCCGCATCGACGACGCCCGGCCCAAGGTCATCGTCACCTCCCACGGCGGGATCGAGCCCACCCGCAAGGTGCCCTACTTCCCGATGGTGACCAAGGCGCTCGAGCTGACCAGCCACACGCCGGGCGCGGTCATCGTGGCGCCACGGCACGAGCAGTTCCCGGACGAGACGCTGCCTGAGACCCCGGGAACCACGTGGAGCTACTGGGACGACGTCGTCGTCGACTCCACTCCTGCCGACCCCGTGCCGGTCGCCGCCACCGACCCGCTCTACATCCTCTACACCTCCGGCACGACCGGCCTGCCCAAGGGCGTCGTCCGCGACAACGGCGGCCACGCGGTGGCCCTCGCGTGGTCCATGGGCAACGTCTACGGCGTCCGGCCCGGTGACGTGTGGTGGACCGCCTCCGACGTCGGCTGGGTGGTGGGCCACTCCTACATCGTCTACGCCCCGCTCCTCGTCGGCGCCACGTCGATCATCTACGAGGGCAAGCCCGTCGGCACGCCCGACGCCGGCGCGTTCTGGCGGGTCGCCGCCGAGCACGAGGCCACCGCGCTGTTCACCGCCCCCACCGCCGTACGGGCCATCCGCAAGGAGGACCCCGAGGGCGTCGAGGTGGGCAAGTACGACCTGTCCGCGCTGCGCACCCTGTTCTGCGCCGGCGAGCGGCTCGACCCCGACACCTACCAGTGGGCCACCGACAAGCTGGGCGTGCCCGTCGTGGACAACTGGTGGCAGACCGAGACCGGCTGGCCCATCGCCTCCAACCTGCGCGGACTCGAGCCCATGCCCATCAAGCCCGGGTCGCCGACCGTGCCCGTGCCCGGCTACGCGCTGGTCGTGCTCGACGGGGAGGGCATCGAGGTGCCCGCCGGGCAGGAGGGCAACCTGGCCATCCGGCTGCCGATGGCGCCGGGCACGCTCGCCGGACTGTGGAACGACGACGAGCGGTTCATCAGCTCGTACATGTCCACCTTCGAGGGCTACTACGCGACCGGTGACGGCGGGTACATCGATTCCGACGGGTACGTCTTCGTGATGGGGCGGACCGACGACGTGATCAACGTGGCCGGGCACCGGCTGTCGACCGGGTCGATGGAGGCGGTGATCGCCAAGCACCCGGCCGTGGCCGAGGCCGCGGTGATCGGCGTGAAGGATCAGCTCAAGGGGCAGCGGCCGGTCGGCTACGTCGTGCTCAAGTCGGGCGAGGTGCGCGATCCCGAAGAACTCCGTGCGGAGCTGGTCGCCATGGTGCGCGACGAGATCGGCGCCGTGGCCACGTTCCGGGACTGCACGGTGGTGCAGGGGCTGCCCAAGACCCGCTCCGGCAAGATCCTGCGCAAGACGATGCGGCAGATCGCGGACGGCCAGGAGGACGTGGCTGTGCCGTCGACGATCGAAGACCCGGCCGTGCTGGACGCCCTCGCGCCGTTCCTCCGCGGGGAGACGTAGCCGTCCCCACGGGCGCTCCCTCGCCCCGCGGGCGTGCTCGGACCGCGTTCGCCGGACCCCCGTCTGGCTAGCCGCGCCCGCCGCCCCGCCAGCCGAGTCGCCCCTGGGGGGACTTGCGCGTCCTGTTTGCTCGGATCCGCGGCACTTGCGCGCCCTCTTTGCGACATTCTGGGAGCGTAACTCCAGCGTATGCGCGCATTTTCGACGCGCACCTTACGGGACGCACCCAGGCCGGCCCCCGCCCCGCCCTGCCCCGGCACATGCGCGACGCCCCGCCTCCTCGGAAGGAAGCGGGGCGTCGTGTCGTGCGGGGGCTGGGCGAAACCAGCGGTGGCCGGACGAGCCGGTCCTGGCCGCTAACAGCAGCCGGCAGGTCAGGCGTCGAGCAGGTCGATCACGAAGACCAGCGTCTTTCCACCCAGCGGGTGCAGGGCCGCGGAGGTGCCATAGGCCTTGTCCGGCGGGATCACCAGCTTGCGGCGACCGCCGACCTTCATGCCCGGGATGCCCTCCTGCCAGCCCTGGATCAGGCCGTTCAGCGGGAAGGTGATGGATTCACCACGATCCCAGGAGGAGTCGAACTGCTCACCGTTCTCGAAGTCGACACCCACGTAGTGGACGGTGACGTTTCCGCCGGCGACGGCCTCGTTGCCCTCGCCCACCGTGATGTCTTCGGTGACGAGCTCGGTGGGCGCGGGGCCCTCCGGCATGTCGATCTCGGGCTTCTCCATGGTCTCTCCTCCTGGAGTCCGGGGTCCCGAGGTCAGCGTGAACTGCCCGGGATCATGTCCGATCGACGCCAGGCCGACCGGGTCGTGGTCCGCCCGGCTTCTGGCCGACCGGACACAAGTCCGGTCAGCGCTCGCTGATCGGGGTGAAGTTCCGCTCGTCCTGGCCGGTGTAGACTTGGCGCGGGCGGTTGATCTTGGTGGAAGGATCCTCGCGCATCTCGCGCCAGTGCGCAATCCAACCCGGCATGCGACCGAGCGCGAACAGCACGGTGAACATGTCGGTCGGGAAGCCCATCGCGCGGTAGATCAGGCCCGTGTAGAAATCTACGTTCGGGTAGAGCTTGCGCTCGACGAAGTACTCGTCGGCCAGCGCCGTCTCCTCGAGCTTCAGTGCGATCTCGAGCAGCGGATCGTTGCTCTTCGACAGCAGCGCGTGCGCGTGCTTCTTGGCGATCGCAGCACGCGGATCGTAGCTCTTGTAGACGCGGTGGCCGAAGCCCATGAGCTTCACGCCGTCGACCTTGTTCTTGACGCGGTCCATGTAATCGGTGGCGTCGCCACCCTCCGACTGGATGCGCTCGAGCATCTCGAGCACGGCCTGGTTGGCGCCACCGTGCAGCGGGCCGTACAGGGCGTTGACGCCGCCGGTGATGGAGGCGTACAGCGGCGCCTCGGACGAGCCGACCATGCGGACGGTCGAGGTGGAGCAGTTCTGCTCGTGATCGGCGTGCAGCAGCAGGAGCATGTCCAGCGCCTTGACGACCTCGTCCGTGATCTCGTACTCCGGACCGAAGGTCATCCGCAGGAAGTTGCCGACGTAGCCGAGCGAGGGATCCGGATCGATGGCCTCGTTGCCGGTACGGATCCGCTCGGTCGCGGCGGCCAGTGTCGGGCCGCGGCCCAGCAGGCGCGCGGTCGCCAGGTCGACAGCCTTCGGGTCATCGATGTCCAGGTCGTCGCCGTGGGTGCCGAACAGGCTCACGCCGGCCGAAAACACGGGCATGGGGTGGGTGTCCAGCGGGAAGGCCTTGAGCAGCGGCATCATCTGACCGGGCAGGGCCGTCTCGCCCATGATCTTCTCGGTGAACTCGGCGAGCTGCGCCTCGGTGGGGTCCTCGCCGTAGATGAGGAGGTAGGAGACCTCGAGGAACGAGGACTTCTCCGCCAGCTGGTCGATGGGGTAACCGCGGTGGCGCAGGATGCCCTCGCCACCGTCGATGTAGGTGATCGACGACGTGCACGAGGACGTGTTGACGAAACCCACGTCCAGGGTGGTCATCCCCGTCTTGGCCAGCATCGGGCCGAGCTGGACGGCATCGCTCCCGCAGGTGGCGTCGACCACGTCAAGTTCCAGCTCACCGCCGGGGTACGACAGTGTTGCATTGCGGTCCGAACCGTTCGAGCCTGCGGTCACGCGATTACCTCTCCGACGACTGGTCCCGGCGGCCTGTGTCCCGCCACGAATGTGCTGTGCCACACCCTACCGTGACGCCTACCCACCCTTCGAAGAGCGTTGGCACGCATTCCCCCCGATCGCCACAGGCGCCCCACCCGTTACACCCGCGTCTTCACGGCTGCAGCCGCGCGACCACCCACCGTCCGTCGTCGAGCCGGCATTCCACGCGATCATGGAACCTGTCGCGCCCGCCCTGCCAGAACTCCACGCGCTCGGGCTCGAGTCGGTAGCCGCCCCACCTGTCGGGCATCGGGATCTCCTGGTCCCCCGCGAAGCTCCGCTCGGCCTCGGCGAACCGTGCCTCCAACTCCGCCACCGACCCGACCTGCCGCGACTGCTCCGAGGCCCACGCCGCCACCTGCGATCCACGCGGCCTGGTGCGCCAGTACGCGAGCGAGTCCACACGGCTCATCCGATGGCAGGACCCTTCCATGTGGACCTGCCGTTCGGCGACCAGCCACGGAAAGGTCACGGACGCGAACCCCGAGGCGGCCAACTGGGCGCCTTTGCGCGACGTCGTCGTCGTGAAGAAGGTCACCCCTTGCTCGTCGGCACCCTTACACAGGACGGTGCGGGTCGACGGCCGTCCGTCCGCGACGGTGCCCAGCACCATCGCGTTGGGCTCGCGCACGCCGCGGCGCCCGGCCTCGTCGAGCCAGTCGGTGAACAGCGGCAACCACCCGCCGTGCAGGTCGGCCACGTCCAGGCGTTCGTGCAGGCCATACCCGACGCGCATCGTGTCGAAGTCGGTGGGCTCGAGGACGTCGGTGGGGGCCTCCGGAGTGACGACGACGACGTCGTCTCCGGCGACCCGATCGGGGGCGGATTCCTCCATGCCCTCAGACGCTACTCGGCGCTGGGGCGACCCCCGACTACGATGTCCTTATCCCAACCCTCGACAAGGAACGGCACCCCAGAAGCATGAGCGATCAGCTGCCCACCATCCCCGCCGACCTCAAGCCAGCCGACGGCCGCTTCGGCTGCGGCCCGTCCAAGGTCCGCCCCGAGCAGATCGAGGCCGTGTCCGAGGCCGCCACCACCGTGATGGGTACCAGCCACCGCCAGGCGCCGGTCAAGGACGTCGTGGGCCGCGTGCGTGATGGACTGTCGTCGCTGTTCTCCCTCCCAGAGGGTTACGAGGTCGTCCTGGGCAACGGCGGCACCACGGCGTTCTGGGACGCCGCCGCGTTCGGGCTCGTGCGCGAGAAGTCGCTGCATCTGACTTATGGCGAGTTCTCCTCGAAGTTCGCCAAGGTCACCGGCGGTGCGCCGTTCCTGGCGGACCCGATCGTCATCTCGGCCGACCCGGGCTCCGCGCCCGAGCCGACCTCCGACCCGTCCGTCGACCTGATCGGCTGGGCGCACAACGAGACCTCGACCGGCGTCATGCTGCCCGTGTCCCGCCCGGCGGGCTCGGAGAACGCGCTGGTCGCGATCGACGCCACCTCCGGTGCCGGCGGGCTGCCCGTCGACATCGCGGACACGGATGTCTACTACTTCGCCCCGCAGAAGTGCTTCGCCTCCGACGGCGGGATCTGGGTGTCCATCATGAGCCCGGCCGCGCTCGAGCGCGTGGCCGAGATCGCCGCGACCGACCGCTGGTGCCCGGACTTCCTGTCGCTGCCCACCGCCGTGGACAACTCGGCCAAGAATCAGACGTACAACACCCCCGCCGTGGCGACGCTGCTGATGTTCGCCAACCAGGTCGAGTGGATGAACGCCCAGGGCGGCCTCGACTGGTGCGTCGCGCGGACCAAGGACTCCTCCTCGCGCCTGTACGACTGGGCCGAGGCCAGCGAGTACGCCACCCCGTTCGTCACGGAGCCGGCGCACCGCTCGCAGGTCGTGGGCACGATCGACCTCGACGAGAAGATCGACGCCGCCAAGGTCGCCAAGACCCTGCGCGCGAACGGCATCGTCGACACCGAGCCGTACCGCAAGCTCGGCCGCAACCAGCTGCGCATCGGCATGTTCCCGGCCATCGACCCCGAGGACGTCACGCAGCTGACCCGCTGCATCGACCACGTGGTGGGCGAGCTTTCCTGACGCCTGTCGCGCTAGTTCTGCAGATTTCCGCAGCCCACCCGGCCCGTCCGCGCGCCGGGTGGGCTGCGCTGCCCTACCATGTGGTCCAACGCCCAGGCCCCGGGTAGTGGACCGTTCGAGTCCCCGGTGGGGCCGTGAGGAGTCAGGAGGCGGCATGCGGAAGCTGAGGATCATCGGTGTCGACACCGAGTCATCGCTGGTCGAGTGCGAGGTCCCGGACTCCGGCGAGAAGTTCTCCGTTCCGCTCGACGACCGCTTCCGTGCTGCCGCCCGTGGCGAGTACGTCGCCGGCGGCGGAGCTGATCGTGCGCCGGTGACCGGCACGCTCCGGCCCCGCGAGATCCAGGACCGCATCCGGCACGGCGCCTCGCCCGAGGAGGTGGCCGCCGACGCCGGGGTGTCGCTGTCCCGCATCGAGGGCTTCGCGATCCCGGTGTTGCTGGAGCGCTCGAACGCCGCTGATCTGGCCCGGTCGGCACATCCGGTGATGTCGGACGGGCCGTCGCTGGACACGCTCGCCGACAAGGTGGACGCGGCCCTCGACCAACGCGGCATCGACCCGGAGCTCGTGAAGTGGGACGCCTGGCGCGACCGCTCGGGCGGCTGGGTGGTGGCGATCTCGTGGCCAGCCGGGCTGTCGGACGACGCCCGCGCCACCTGGTCCTTCGTCCCCGACTCCCACGGCGGTTCGGCTCGTCCTCTCGACGAGGAGGCCGAGCGGGTCCTCGATCCGTCCAAGGCTGCCGCGTTGCGCACCGTGTCCTCGCGGCCCCCGGTGCCGGCCGGCCCGCCGCCGGTACGCTCCGTTCCTTCGCTGGCCCGCGTGGAATCCGATCGGCCCACCCCCGCTGTCGAGCCTCCCGCCGCGCCGCGGCTGTCGTCGGCCGGCGGCAGCCCCGCGGCCGTGCCGCCGGCCGCCGTGACGCCGCCGGACTCCCGCGACGAGCGCCCCGCATCCGAGCGGTCGGACTCCCCGCGCCCGGGCGTCTCGCGGGATGACCGAGATGACCGTCCCGCACCCGCCGCTGGCGAGCCCCGGCGCGCCGGCGCCTCCGACAAGGACCGAGAGGAGTCCGACGACGACGCCGACGACTTCCTCCGGCACACCCCCACCGAACCCGAGCGTCGTCCCTCGCGCCGTCATCCGACGATGCCGTCCTGGGAGGACGTCCTGCTCGGTGTCCGGAGCAAGGACGACTGACGCCGCGCCATGGGCCATCACGTCGCGACCTTCTGGTACCTGTCCACAGACGACCCCGCCGCGCTGTTCCGCTCGGGCGTCCGCTCCGACCCGGGATTCGCCCGGCGTCTGCTGTCGCGGCTGTATCCCAAGATCACGGTGGCCTCGCTCGGCCACTTCCCGCTCAACCGCTCGGCCTCGGCGGGCGCGGGCGAGATCTACATCGGGTCGTTCCCGGGCCTGACCGTGGTGCAGACGCCGATCAGCCACCCGGTCAAGCCCTCGGAGACCGACCCGGTGTGGCTGCGGCTGGTCGACACCCCCACCGTGCTGGAGTTCTCCCACGATCCGGACTCGGGCGTGAGCGGGTTCGGCCGCTGGGAGTCGGGCACGCTGGTGCGCTCCTTCGCGGCCGCCGACGACAGGATCGTCGAGGACGAGGGCATGCCCCTGCCGTTCGAGCGCCCGTACTGGGCAGGTGAGTTCCCGCTCGAGGGCGCCGACGACAACCCACTCGCCCTGCCCTTCTCCGCCTCCGCACTCCTGCACGCCGCGCACCGCGACTGGCTGGGCTTCGACCTCGAGCCCGGCGGGCTGGACGTGCCGGTCGACGGCTTCGCCACCGATGGCCGCCGCGAGGTCCGCCAGCACACGCCTCCCGGCCCCGCCCTGCACCTGGCCGACGGCCCGGGCCGAGCGGAGTTGCACGCCGCCGCGCGTCGCGACGCCGGAGAGGACGACGACACCACCGCCTCCCCCTATTACGACGACGACTACGAGCGCATCCCCTTCGCCGACCGGGCCCGCTCCTCGGGCCGCGGCCTGCGCGGTCTCGCGAGTGGCCTGGCTGGCGGGCTCGCCGGTCGCGTGGGCGACGTGGTCCGCAAGGGCGCCGGCCCGCTGCGCCGCGGGAGGAACGATCCCTCCGCCGGCACGCGCGACCGCAGAAGTCACCCCGGCGACCGGGACCATGGGCATCACCCCGACGACCGGGACCACGCATGACCGTTGCCAAGTCGATCCTGTTGTTCGGCTTCGCGGCGGTGCTGGAGATCGGCGGCGCCTGGCTGGTCTGGCAGGGCGTGCGCGAGCACCGCGGCTGGATCTGGATCGGCCTGGGCGTCGCGGCGCTGGGCGCCTACGGCTTCGTGGCGACGCTGCAGCCTGATGCCAATTTCGGGCGGATCCTCGCGGCCTACGGCGGCGTCTTCGTGGCCGGCTCGCTGGTCTGGGCGATGGCCATGGACGGCTTCCGGCCCGATCGCTGGGACATCTCCGGCGCGCTCCTCTGCCTGATCGGCGTCGGCGTGATCATGTACGCCCCCCGCTGACCCCGGCCCCGCCCGGCCCCAGCCTTACGCCCCCCCGACCCGGCCCCGCCCGACCCAATCGACTTACGCGCCCTCTTTGCCCGGATTGTCGACAGGTGCGCGCCCGGAATGTCGCATTCCGGGCGCATATCTCCCACCGGCCGCCAGCCATCCGGCCCGCCGCTGGCCAGCCAGCCCGCACCGCTCCCGGCGACGCCGCGCCTCCGCGCCTCGTCAGCTCTCGCGCGCCCGCTCGTAGAAGGCCACCGCGGCGGCCGTGGCCACATTGAGCGAGTCGGTCCCGTCGGCCATGGGGATCGCGGCCCGGACGTCGCAGGCGTTCATCGCGTGCTCGGTGAGTCCCGGCCCCTCGGCGCCGAGCAGGAACGCGACCTTCTCGGCATCCACGGCCCGGGACAGGGGCGTATCGGCGTAGGGCGTCAACGCGACGGTTCTGAATCCCTGCTCATGCAGTCCCTCGAGGGACCGCTGCCACGTGGTGGGGGTACCCGGCAGGTGCGCGAACGGCAGCCGCAGCACGTGCCCCATCGACACCCGCACGACCCGGCGGTAGAGCGGGTCCCCGGCGGCGGCGCCGAACAGCACGCCGTCCACGCCGAGGGCCGCGCAGTTGCGGAAAATGGCGCCGAGGTTCTCGGGATCGTTGACGCCCTCTAGCACGACGAGCGTCCGCGCCCCGTCCACCACGGAGTCGACGGACAGTGGCTCGGGCCGGTCGGCGGCGGCGAGGATGTCGCGACTGGACCGGAACCCGATCACCTCACTGATCAGATTTTTCGACGCCCGCATGTATACCGCGTCGCCGGCCCGCTCATCGGCGTCCCAGCCCTCGGCGGCCGACTCGCGTCGCAGCTGCGCCAGTCGCGAGTCGGTTCCCAGCATGATGTGCGGGTCGAAACGCGAGAGCAGCATCCGCCCCACGACGTAGGTGCCCTCGGCGATCACCAGGCCGCGGCCGCCGGGCAGGTCGGGCCGGCGGTCGGATTTGTTGAGATCCCGCAGGTCGTCCAGAAGCGGGTCGGCGGGGTCGGTGATGTCAACGACTCGCATCCCGGTCACTCCGACCCCGCCGAGTCCTTCGGTAATTCAGTCACTCAGTCCCTCAGGCCAGCGCGTCGGTGATCGGCCCGATGCCGAAGAACACCACGAACGCGGCCGCGACGATCCACAGGATCGGGTGCACGGTTCGCGCCTTCCCGGTCGCGGTGGCCATGACGACCCAGGCGATGAACCCGATGCCGATGCCGTTGGCGATCGAGTAGGTGTACGGCATCGCAACGATCGTGAGGAACGCGGGCAGGGCCACGGCGAAGTTCGTCAGGTCGATCTGCTTGATCTGCGAGATCATGAGCGCACCGACGATCACCAGCGCGGGCGCCGCCGCCTCGACGGGCACGACCTCGTACAGCGGCGTGAAGAACATGGCGAGCAGGAACAGCGTGCCGGTGACGATGTTCGCCAGGCCGGTCCGGGCGCCCTCGGCGATGCCCGAGGCGGACTCGAGGAACACCGTGTTGGACGACGACGACGTCAGACCGCCGGCGACGGCGCCGAAGCCCTCGACGACCAGCGCGGCCTTCATGTTGGGCAGGTTGCCCTTGGAGTCCATGAGCTCGGCTTCCTTGCCGAGGCCGGTGAACGTGCCCATGGCGTCGAAGAAGTTGGCGAGCAGCAGGGTGAAGACGAACAACCCGGCGGCCAGGGGGCCGATGCGGGTGAACGCACCGATGAGGTCGACCTGGCCGATCAGCGCCAGGTTGGGGATCCCGCCGAGCGAGTCGGGGATGCCCGGCACGGCGAGGCTCCAGCCGGTGGGGTTGGGCTCGCCGTCGACGAAGGACGGCCCGGCGCCGGCGATGGCCTCGACGATCACGGAGAAGATCGCGGTCACGACGATGCCGATGAACAGGCCGCCGCGGATCCGGCGCGCGACGAGGACGCCGCACAGCAACAGGCCCACGACAAACACGAAGGTCGGCCAGGAGGCGATGGAGCCGCCGATGCCCAGTCCGACGGGCACGGTGGTGCCGGCGGCGTCGGGGATGCGGCGCACAAACCCGGAGTCCACGACGCCGACCATGGCGATGAACAGACCGATACCCACGGCGATGGCCGCCTTGAGCTCGGGCGGCACGGCGTTGAACACGGCGGTGCGGAAGCCGGTGATCGCCAGGATCACGATGATGATGCCCTCGATCACCACCAGCCCCATGGCCTCCGCCCAAGTCACCTGCTGCGCGATGGTCACGGCGACCAGCGAATTGATGCCGAGGCCGGTGGCGAACGCGAACGGGTACCGCGCGATGGCGCCGAACGCGATCGTCATGACGCCGGCCGTGAAAGCGGTGACGGCCGCGATCTCGACGATCGACAGCTGGTTACCCTCGACGTCCGTCCCGGATCCGAGGATCAGCGGGTTGAGGATGATGATGTAGGCCATCGCGAAGAAGCTGACGAGGCCACCGCGCACCTCGCGCGACACCGACGAGCCACGCTCGCTGATCTTGAAATAGCGATCGAGCGCGCCGATCTGCGCGGGGGGCTGTGAGGGGGCCCCGGTGCTCTGCGACATCTGCCGGCCTTCCAGGCGAGGAGTTGAGGAACCGTCATAGAGTAACCGTCCGTCGGCCTGCGGTAGCGTCGCGGTCATGACGGACGACTCAGCGGAGCCTCAGGCGCACCATGTGCCTCAGCAGCCCCACGGCCCGTCCGCGTCCGAGGCGTCCCCCGCCCCCGAACACCCCCGGCCAGAGCGTCGGGTGCCGCCGATTCCGTCGTACCTGCTGGATCCGCGGCCGCCGATGCTGATCGGCACCCTGGCGTGGACGATCGCGCTATTGGCGCAGATGCTGTTCTTCGACGGCGACATGCGCACGGTCATCCTGTGCGCGGTCGGTGTGGGCGTGGGCGCGGTCGGCACCGCGGTGTACGCACTCCAGCGCCGCGCGGTGATCGCGGGCAGTGCGGGCGCGCAGGAGGGCCTCGACTTCGACCGCGTCGCCGATCAGCCCGCCGGCAACTGACCTCACGCGCCGCTCACCGCCGCATCCGACGACGACAACGCCATCACCCGTCCCCGGCCACCCACCGCTCAGCGGTCGCCCCGGGTTCACTCGACGTCCAGCTCGACCGTCCGCGAATCCCCGAGCAGGACGTCCACCACACGGGCGAGGGTCGAGGCTCAGGGAGCGGAGTCGGAGTCCTGGCCGGTCGACTTATCGTCAGGATGCTCGGCATTCGCTGGCTGCTCGGAGTCGGCGCTGGCGGGCTGCTGGGAATCGGCATTGGCCTCGGCCTCGGCGCGCGCCTGTGCGGCGGCCTTGAGCTGCTGCGGCAGGACCACCACGTCGACGGCGGCGTCGTCGAACGCCTCGGGAATCGCGGGACTCGTGTCCTTCGGCTTCTCCACCGCACTGTGGGCGCCGCAGCCGTATTGCAGGTGCACCACCTGGCCGTCGGCCGAGAACTCGTTGGCGCACACCCCGAACATGGTGCTCAGCGAGCCCGCCACCGGCACCAGGAAACCGCAGCTCCCACAGTGGTATTTGGCACTGCGGGCGATCTCGGCGTCCGGCCCGCGAACGGCCGACCACCGCTCGGCCGCCAGGGCCCGGCCCTCCCGACTCAGGTGCTGCTCACGACCGAGACCGATGGGTCCGGCCAGCTCGTCCAGGGCTTCGTCACCGGTGAGCGTGTGCCCGGGCACGAGCCGCTCGTCGTCGTCACCAGGCGGGAGCAGGTCCCCCGCACCGAGGTCGCCGGCACGCACCCGCTGATCCCACGGCACCCACTCGGGCGCGATCAGCGCCTCGTCCCCGGGCAGCAACGCGATCTCGTCGACCGTCAGTTCCCCGCCCGGCACCAACGCCAGCACGCACGCCCAGTACCACCCGCGGTACCCGGACAGGTCCGCGCCGAAACGATGGGTGGTGGTGAACGCGGCCTCGACCTCGGACCCGAGGTGCTCCCCCACGCCGGCGCCGGCGAACTCCTCGACCGCCGAGCGGGCCACCTCCACGCCGGAGGCCAGCCGCTCACGCAGCGCCGCGTCGAAGCCCGACTCCGGGTCGGTGCCCGCGGCGGCCGACTGGTCGTCGACGTCCACGACGCCCGCCTCCTGATCCGTGCTTACCTCGGTGTTCACCCCTCCCATTATGCGCATCCGCGGCGGGACGTCACGTTCCGGCCCGTCGTGCGGCATCCTGGGGTCATGCGCAGGTTCCTCGGCCCCGTCGGTCCGCTCATGCTGTCCCTCGCCCTCGTCGGGGGCCTCACCGCGTGCTCGTCTGGTGAGCCCGCTCCCGCCGAGACCGAGGCCTCGCTCGCGTCGTCGAGTGCGCCCGTCGGCGCCGGCAGCAGCGGTAGCGGTGGCGGACAGGCGGTCTCACCCTGGCCGCCCAGTGTCGTGGTGGGCGGGGACGAGCCGCAGCCGAACCGCGGCACCGTCGAGGTGGTGCGCGAGATGCCCCACGACCCGGAGCTCTTCACCCAGGGTCTGGAGGTGGCGGACGGACAGATCTACGAGTCGACCGGCACCTACGGCGGCTCCCAGGTCCAGCGCCGTCCGCTGGACGGCGGAGACGTCTCCGTGTCCGTGCCGATGGCGGACCGCGAGTTCGGCGAGGGTCTGGCCCTGACCCCCGACACTCTGTGGACCCTGACCTGGAAGAACCAGGTCGCGCACAACCGCGACCCGCAGACTCTCGAGGTGCGCGAGGAGGTGCGGTACGAGGGCGAGGGCTGGGGCCTGTGTTACGACGACGAGCAGCTGATCATGAGCAATGGCTCCGACCAGCTGACGTTCCGCGACCCGGCGACCTTCGAGCCCACCGGGGCCGTGAGCGTAACCGCGGGCGGGGAGCCGGTGCCGTGGATCAACGAGCTCGAGTGCGTGAACGGCTCCGTGCTGGCGAACGTGTTCATGACCAACGAGATCATCCGCATCGACCCCGCGACGGGCGTGGTCACCGACATCTACGATGCGTCGCACCTGCAGCAGCCCCGGCCGGACCACACCGACGCGGTGTTCAACGGCATCGCCGCACTGCCCGACTCGGAAAACCTGCTGGTGACCGGCAAGATGTGGCCGACGATGTACGAGGTGCGCCTCGGTGCGTGAGGCCGCCACCGGCCCCAACAGCCGCGCTGCGGGCAACTCCCGGCGGGCCGCCGCCTCGACGCGCCGCGCCGCCGGCTCGGTCGGCCGGGGCGCCCGCCGCGTCTTCCACGCCGACGGCGCCGACCGCTCCGGGCTCGCACCACTGAGCTACGTCACGGTCGCGAACTTCGCCTGTGACGCGATCCTCGCGGTGGCGCTGGCCAACACCCTGTTCTTCTCCGCCGCCACCGCCGAGTCGCGCGGCAACGTCGCCCTGTATCTCCTGGTGACGGTCGCGCCGTTCGCGCTCATCGCACCGGTGATCGGGCCCGCCCTGGACCGGCTGCGCAGCGGCCGCCGCCTCACGGTGTCGCTGACGTTCACCCTGCGCGCGGTGCTCGCGGTGATCCTGGCACTGAACTTCGACTCGTGGCTGCTCTATCCGTTGGCGCTCGGGATGCTCGTGCTGTCCAAGACGTTCGGGGTGGTCAAGGCGTCCATCACGCCGCACGTGCTGCCGCCCGCACTGGACCTGGTGCGCACCAACTCGCGGCTGACCGTGCTGGGACACGTCTGCGGCAGCGTCGTGGCGGGCGCGGCCGCCGCGGCGGTGGCGTGGATCTGGCACTCGCAGGCCGCGTTGTGGCTGCTGGCCGCGGTCGCGCTGGTGGCCGCGTACGTCGCCATGACGATCCCCCCGCGCGCCGAGGCCTCCCACGACGAGGAGTCGGCCACCCTGCGCGTGGAGCGCGGCTCGCTGACGCGCGGGCTCAAGGCGGTGCTCACGCGCCCGCTGGGCCGGGGCGTGCTGGCCACTCTCTGGGCCGAGGCGCTGATGCGGTTCATGACCGGTTTCCTCACCCTGTTCCTGGCGTTCGTGGCCAAGGCGCAGGAGAACGCCTCGGCCATCGAGCAGGCCGGACTGCTGGCCATCGCCGGCGCCGCGGGCGGCCTGGGGACCTTCGCCGGCAACGCCGTGGGCGCGCGTCTGCCGCTGGGCCGACCGGGCCGGATCGCCACCGTCTCCGCGGGTGCCGCCCTGTCGACGGCGGTCGTGGCCGCGTTCCTGGGCTCCCTCTGGATGGCGGCGGTGTTCGCCCTCGTCGCGGCGATCGGCAGTGCGCTGGGCAAGGTCGCTCTCGACTCCTCGATCCAGACCGACATCCCCGACGCCGCCCGCTCGTCGGCGTTCGGCCGTTCGGAGACGGCGCTGCAGCTGGCCTGGGTGTTCGGCGGGGCGCTGGGCGTGCTGCTGCCGCCGGACTTCACGATCGGCTTCTCGGTGGTCGCCGTGGTGTCCGCGCTGATGTTCACCCAGTCGCTGCTCACCGCGCGCGGCTCGACCCTCGTGCCCGGCCTCGGCGGCAACCGGCCCCGCTTCCCCGGTGAGCCGCGCGTCGCCGGCGCACCCGGCGCACCCCGCGCGCCCGGCGTCCCCCACGTCCCAGGGGACCCCACCCCTGGTGACCCCCATGAGTCCGACGACGACGACGTCGGCAGAATAGAGCCGTGACCTCCAGCAGCGATTCCGAGTCGACAGGCCTCCGCGTCCGCCCGATTACCTGGGCGATCCTGGCGTGGGTGATCATCATGATCTCCGCGATCGTCGGTGCGTGGAAGGGGTCAGAAGCGCGTTTCGGGGTGCTGCCGCAGATCACCGTGGCCACCGACCGGGGGCAGCAGTCGGCGCTGCCGTTCACCGCCACGGACCTGGACGGCAACTCATACACCAACCCGGTGCCCGAGTTCCTGATCCACGGTGAGCACACGCTGACGGTGCGTCTGCCGACCGAACTGAAGGACTCCACGCTGAACGTCTACGAGGTGCGCGAGGGCGGTACCCGCGACTTCACGGTCGAGGCGAACAGTGCGAGCGAGCTACTGATCCCGGTTGAGACCGTGGAGGAGGGCCGCATCGAGGGCCTGGCCATCCGCTCGGTCCCGGTGGTCTACGACGCCGACGGCGAGCCGACTATCCTCAACGGCGAGTGGTCGATGAGCTTTCTCTACGCCGACGCAGCCGGCGCCAGCGCCGGTACCGCGGCCGACTGACCCGGTACGCGAAACGGCGCCGATCATCTCGATCGGCGCCGTCACGGCATCTGTATTCAGTTATCTGGCCGCTACCCGGCCGGAACCTACGGCTCCAGTTCGCGGGCGACAGCGCGGAGCACGGAGGCGACCCGGCCGGAGACCTTGGCGTCGGGCCGGTGGCCTCGGCGCAGCTCGGGCTGCACGGTCGACTCGAGCACCTTGATCATGTCCTCGACCATGCCGTGGAGTTCGTCGGCCGAGCGGCGGGGGCCGGTACGCGGGGTTCGATCCTCGGCGCCGGCGGTGGCGGGCTCGTCGTGGACCACGACGCGCAGTGCCTGCGGGCCGCGGCGGCCGGAGACCATGTCGAACTCGACGCGCTGACGCGGGCGCAGCGTCTCGACCCCGGCGGGCAGCGCGTCGGCGCGCACGTAGACGTCTTCCCCGCCCTCCTGGGACAGGAAGCCGAAGCCCTTCTCCGCGTCGAACCACTTCACCTTGCCGCTGGGCACCGCGATCCCCCTCTAGACACAGGCGCGCACCTGCGCGACCACGACCTCAACTGATGCTCCGACAATACCCCTACCCACATAGCCATCCGCGTTGGTACCCGTCCCGGCGGGGGCGGTACCCTGCCCCCTGTGAGCTCCGACGACCAGCGCCCGACAGACGCCACCGACCCCTGGGCCCCGGCCGGGTCCGAGGCCGCCCCTTCCGTGACCGGGGCGAGCAGCACGGCGCCTCGTCGTCGTGGTCTCTTCATCACCGCAATGGTGATCTTCAGCATCGGCGTGATCTTCACGATCATCGCTGCGGGCACCCCGTTGATCCTCGGCCGGGACGCGCCGACCATCCTCTACCTGGTCGCGATGCTGTTCACACCGACCGGATTCGTCCTGGGACTCCTGTACGCGATTCTGGGTTCACGTCCGCCGAAGGTGTGACAAACGGCACCTTTGTGGTAACGCCCCAGGTAACGGGGGGATAACAACTCACCGATTCGCGCGGTCCCACCAGGTTTTATTTCAGAATGGTGACGATCCCGCATCGAACCGCTACAGTTCTTTCCAGACTCGTCAGCGAGTTGGCATCGGACGCACCCCCGAACTCCGCCCTGCGGCCGATGTGACCAATCCATTAACCGGGCGGAGACGGGGGACCCGACAGGGCCCACGCCGGGCCCGGCGGCCAGACGGTCGCCTTGGGGTGAAGCCGCCAGCGGCGGCCGGACACACTCGTCCGAACCCGACAGCTCACCCCGTAGGCACAGAGTGAAAAGGACTGACGCGTACATGACCTCGAACACCGGACGCCACCGCGCCGCCACCACCTCCTCCGCGCCGAAGACCGCCGTCAAGGCCGTCATCGCGGGCACCGCCCTCTCGGCCGCCGGCCTGGCCTTCGCGCCCGGCGCCAACGCCGCCCCGGATTCCGACTGGGACCGCCTCGCGCAGTGTGAGTCCGGCGGCAACTGGGGCATCAACACCGGCAACGGTTACCACGGCGGCCTGCAGTTCTCGCAGGGCACCTGGGCCGCCTACGGTGGCACCCAGTTCGCGCCGACCGCCAACCAGGCCTCGCGCGAGCAGCAGATCGCGATCGCCGAGAAGACGCTGGCCGGCCAGGGCTGGGGCGCCTGGCCCGCCTGCTCGTCCAAGCTGGGCCTGAACTCCGCGCCGACCCCGCGTGACGTGAACAACCTCACCCCGAACCCGGCTCCGGCCCCGGCCGCTCCCGCGGCCGAGGAGGCCCCCGAGGCCGTCACCGCCGCCGACCACGCCCAGACGCTGCACGACGAGGCCGTGGCCCGCGGTATCGCGCTGCCGGTCCTGCCGACCTACGAGGCCAACCAGGACGCCATCGACAGCGCCTACGCCGCCAACCAGGACGCGGTCGACAACTTCTTCGCGACCTACCTGAACTGATGCCCGACGCCGTGGGTCGGCCACCGACCCACGGCGCGACGGGCCTCGCGTCCTAGTTCGGACGCACACGAAAGGGCCGCCACCCCCTCCAGGGAGTGGCGGCCCTTCGTTGTCCGCTGTGTCGGCGCCGCGTCAGGCCCGGACGGTCTTGTTGACCACGGTCTCCGGGTGGACGTAGTGCAGACGCTCGTGCGGGAGCGGGAAGCGCTCCTCGCCGAACGGCGACAGTCCGCCCGCGACCAGCGCGGCGAGTTCGGTGACCGGGTGCTCGCCGAACGAGGCGTCGGGCCATCCCGGGTTGTCATAGGTCAGTTTCTTCTTGGCAGCCACGCTGCAAGTCTCTCACCTCGGGCGCACTGTGTCAGCAAGTGGGTCGGATACCGTCGCGGCCTTCGCCCGGCGCACGCGCGCACACCCGCGCCGACGTCACTAGGCTGGGACGGATCATGTCGACCTCCCGCGCCACGTCCCGCCCGAGCGCCGGCGAACCGGGCTTTCCCGCCTGGCTCGCCGAGCAGTCCGACGACGCCCTCGTGCGCATGTGCACCCTGCGCCCGGACGTGGCCACGCCCGCCCCCGCGTCGCTGGAGGTGTTGGCCTCGCGGCTGCGGCTGCCGGCGTCCACCGCGCGGGCGATGGGCACGCTGTCGTGGCCGGAGCTGCTGGTGCTGGCCACGGCCGCCGCGTTGGGTGCCGATTCCGGGGCCGTTCCCCTGTCGGCGGTCGCGGAGCGTCTCGGGGTCAGCATCAACAAGAAAAACCGCAAGAACGACGACGACACCGCCCCCTTCCCCACCGCCGTCGCCCGTCTCCGGGACCTCGCCCTGATCTGGGGAGAGGAGGACGGTGCCCGGCTGGTTCCGGTCACCGCGTCGGCAATCGCTGCCGCACCTGTGGTGGCGCCGCACCCGGGCG
This sequence comes from Dietzia aurantiaca, assembly GCF_021033825.1. GTDB lineage: Bacteria > Actinomycetota > Actinomycetes > Mycobacteriales > Mycobacteriaceae > Dietzia > Dietzia aurantiaca. The sequence goes on along the minus strand of NZ_JAIFXZ010000008.1, from coordinate 32,075 downwards.
AACCCGCCGGGCCCTCGCTCGAGGAGGCGTGGGCGGGATTGTCCGCTCCGGCGTCGGGTGTGCTCGAGGCGATCGCCCGCGGCCGTTCCCCGGTCGGTGCGCTGGGGTCCGGCGCGTCCGAGTCCGTCCGGGCCGCGTCCGCCGAGCTCGCCGCCGCGGGCCTCGCCGAGATCACCACCGGCGGGGACGCAGGCGCCGGTGGACCCGGCGGCCGGGTCCCGGCCGGCGACCGGGCCGGGTCGGGCCCCGGCGAGGTGGTCATCCCGCGCGCCCACGCCCTGGACCGGGCGCGCCACGGCGCACGTCCCCCGTCACTGCTGGACCTACCCGGGTGGGCCGACCCGGTCGAGCCACGAACCGGCAAGGCCGCCAAGAACGCCGACGCCTCGGGCGGCGTGGCCGCCCTCGATCTGCTGCACCGCTGCGATTCCGTCCTCGCCGCCCTGTCGACGATCCCGTTGACCACGCTCAAAGCGGGCGGCGTCGGCGTGCGCGAGTTGCGCCGCGTGGCCCGGGCCGCGCAGCTGGAGGAGTCCGAGCTCCCGTTGCTACTGGAAGTCCTGGCGGCGGCCGGACTCATCGCCGTGGGCGACACCGAGGTCGGGGACATCGCCTACGACTCTGTGTGGGCTCCCACCGAGACCGCCGACATCTGGTCCGCCCGGGAGCCCGCCCGGCGCTGGGCCGAGCTGGTCCTGGCGTGGTGGTCCATGCCGCGCGCGCCGTGGCGGGTAGGCGCCGAGCTTGAAGGCGGCGGCACCGTCCCGGCCCTCGGCGATCCCGTCGGCCCGCCTCCCGCCGCCGAACGTGCGCGTGTCCTGGGCGCCCTCGCGCGCCTCGACCCGGCCGCCGAACCCGGGGACACCCTGCTGCCCGAGGTGGTGCGCTGGTTCTCGCCGGTGTGGTTCTCCCGGGCCGGCGGGTCACCGGTCACCGAGACGGTGTCCGAAGCACGGCGGCTGGGCCTCGTCGTCGTCACCACCGCCACCAGCGCCGCCCGCATGCTGGTGGACGGCTCCCCCGCCGCCGCCACCGCCGGCGCACCCGGCACGGCACCGACCGTCGAGGAACTCGAGCCCGTCCTGGCGGCGGCACTGCCCCACCCGGTCTCCGAGGTGATCGTCCAGGCCGACCTGACGATCCTCGCGCCCGGGCCCCTCGTTCCCGAGCTCGCGGCCGAGTTCGCGCTGCTCGCGGACGTCGAGTCAGCCGGCGCCGCCACCACCTACCGCGTCACCGAGTCCTCGCTGCGGCGCGCCCTCGACGCCGGGCGCACCGCCTCCGGGGTCCACGACCTCCTCGCCCGCACCTCCGTCACGCCGGTGCCGCAGTCGCTGGACTACCTCGTCGAGGACGTCGCGCGCCGGCACGGGCGGCTGCGGGTGGGTACGGCGTTGTCGTTCGTGCGCTGCGACGACCCGTCGCTCGTCGCCCAGGTCCTCGGCTCGCCCGCCGCCGAGAAATGCGCTCTCCGGATGGTGGCCCCGACCGTGCTCATCTCGCAAGCGCGGCCGCTCGACCTGGTCGAGGCACTGCGGGAGGACGGGTACGCGCCGGTCGTCGAGGACACCTCCGGGGCGGTCGTGGCGTTGAGCCGGCCCGTCGCGCGAGTCCACGCCTCCAGCCCAGGGCGCGCACCGCGCATCCCCGCGCGCGCTCCCGGGCCCGCCGACCTGCGTGCTGCCGTGGCCGCGATGCGCTCGGCCGACCGGGTCCGCGCCGCCCGCACCGGTGCGGGTGGCCCCGGCGGGGCGGGCGGTTACACCGGCGAGGCTGCGATCGCCCGCCTACACGAGGCCGCCTCCACTGGGTCCGCGGTGACCGTCTCGGTGGTCGACGCACAGGGCCGGTCCACCGCGCGGCTGATCGTGCCGGCGTCCGTGGGCGGAGGGCGCGTCGAGGGCATCGAGCCCGACACCGCCGAGGCCGTCACCCTGCCGCTGCACCGGGTCATCTCCGTGGCGGACGTCGACCCGACGCGCTGAGCCGGCCGGGGCGCGCCTACGGCGGGCGGCCGATGCCTGCGCCTTCGCCTGATGCCCCCGCCGCCGTCTGCGTCCACCGCCCTGCCGCTGTCTGCGCTCGCGCCGACAGCCGGAAGTCGATTCGTATCGCGGGACCGCCCTTCCGCACCTCGCCACCTATCAGATTTTCGCGCCGCCCATCGGAGTGCGCTCCACCTATCGGATCCGATGGGTGGCGCGCGTTGCAATAGGTGGCGCGAAAATCTGATAGGTGGCGCGTGCCGTGATGCGCAGCCCCCGTTGCGGTGGCGGGGCAGGGAACTGCGGACGGCCGGCGGCACGCGGCCGATACGGCTGGGCCCGACGCGGTTCCGCGATTTCCAGGACACTGGATAAGTCGGGCCCACGCGGACCCGGCGAGAGTTATCGAGGAGGCCCGTAGTGAGTGGTGGACCGCTGATCGTCCAGTCCGACAAGACCGTGCTGCTGGAGATCGACCACGATCAGGCCGCCGACGCCCGCCAGGCGCTGGCGCCGTTCGCCGAACTCGAGCGCGCCCCCGAGCACGTGCACACCTATCGGATCACCCCGCTGGCGCTGTGGAACGCGCGCGCCGCCGGTCACGATGCCGAACAGGTCGTCGACGTGCTGATCACCTACTCGCGTTTCCCCGTGCCGCAGCCGCTGCTCGTGGACATCGCCGAGACCATGGACCGTTACGGCCGGCTGCAGCTGGTCAAGAGCCCCGTCCACGGCCTGACCCTGGTCTCGCTCGATCCGGCGGTACTGGCCGAGGTCAAGCGGCACAAGAAGATCGCCCCCATGCTCGGCGCGGAGATCGACGCCGACACCGTGGTGGTGCACCCCTCCGAGCGTGGCCGCCTCAAACAGGAGCTGCTCAAGGTGGGCTGGCCCGCCGACGACCTCGCGGGGTACGTCGACGGAGAGGCGCATGAGATCGCGCTGTCGACCGAGGAAGAGCAGTGGGAACTGCGCGACTACCAGCAGATGGCCGCCGATTCGTTCTGGGCCGGCGGCTCGGGCGTGGTGGTGCTGCCCTGTGGAGCCGGCAAGACCATGGTCGGAGCCGCCGCGATGGCCAAGGCCAAGGCCACCACGCTGATCTTAGTGACCAACACGGTCGCGGGCCGGCAGTGGAAGCGCGAGCTGCTCGCCCGCACCTCGCTCACCGAGGACGAGATCGGCGAGTACTCGGGCGAGCGCAAGGAGATCCGCCCCGTCACGATCGCCACCTATCAGGTGATCACCCGCAAGACGAAGGGCGTGCACCGGGCGCTCGAGCTCTTCGACTCCCGCGACTGGGGACTGATGATCTATGACGAGGTGCACCTGCTCCCCGCACCGGTGTTCAGAATGACCGCGGATCTGCAGTCTCGTCGTCGTCTGGGTCTCACGGCGACCCTCGTCCGCGAGGACGGGCGCGAGGGCGACGTGTTCTCCCTCATCGGCCCCAAGCGCTACGACGCCCCGTGGAAGGACATCGAGGCGCAGGGCTGGATCGCGCCCGCGGACTGCGTCGAGGTGCGCGTGACCCTGACCGAGAACGAACGGATGCTGTACGCGACCGCCGAGGCCGAGGACAAGTACAAGCTGTGCTCGACCGCGCGCACCAAGATTCCCGTGGTTAAGAAGATCCTCGCCAATCACGCGGGCGCGCCGACGCTCGTCATCGGCGCCTACCTGGACCAACTCGAGGAGCTCGGCGAGGAGCTCGACGCGCCCGTCATCCAGGGCTCGACGTCCAACAAGGAGCGCGAGAAGCTGTTCGCGGCCTTCCGCGCCGGCGAGATCACCACGCTGGTGGTGTCCAAGGTGGCCAACTTCTCGATCGACCTGCCCGAAGCCAGCGTGGCCGTTCAGGTGTCGGGGACATTCGGCTCGCGGCAGGAGGAGGCGCAGCGGCTCGGCCGGTTGCTGAGGCCCAAATCCGACGGCGGGCAGGCGCACTTCTACTCGGTGGTCTCTCGCGACACCCTCGATGCCGAGTACGCCGCCCATCGGCAGCGGTTCCTCGCCGAGCAGGGTTACGCCTACCGGATCGTCGACGCGGACGACATCCTCGGCCCGCCCCTCCCCGAGATCGGCTGAGCTCCGAGATGGGTTGAGCGCCGAGGTCGGCTGAGCCGCTCGACCGAGGCGGCCACCGGCGGAACCCTGGCCTCGCCCACCGGGGGCACCCCGGCCGATCGCCCGACGATCCCGGGCCTGGGATACTGGCGGGCATGGCCGCCGACGGTAAAGCCCGCAAGAACACCCCCAGCAAGTATCCCCGCCCCGCGAACGCGAGCAAGAAGCGCGGCGCCCCGCGCAACCCGCACGAGAAATACCGGCTCGCCCGGATCCCCGTCGACGACGCCTGGGCGCGCAAGCACAACCAGAACCTCGGTGAGGTGCGGCGGCTGCAGTGGTCGGCCGCCATCCTGGGCCTGATCGTCTTGGCGGCCGGCGCCGGGGTCCTCATCTACTCCGAAATGGCGGCGTGGGGCTGGATCGTGGGTGGGATGGCGATCGCGTTCGCGGTCGGTTGCCTGGCGATGATCATCTACATCCCCCGCCGCATGGGCTCGGTGCAGTCAACCTACGACACCTCCGAGCTGATCCCCGCGGTGATCGCCGAGGTCCGGCCACGTGGCGTGACCCTGCTGGCGCTGGCCGACCAGGCGGTCGAGCGCTCGGCCGGCAAGATCCCGGTCCTGGTGGCCAGGCCCTGCGCCCCGATCGAGGGCATCCCGTCGAAGGTCGGCGAGCGCGTGGCCTGCGTCGCCGTGGTGGGTAACCGCAGCGCCCGCGGCCGCGACAACCTCTACCAGTTCGTCTCCCCCATGCCGGTCGCGTGGGCGACCCCGGACAAGGCCGTCTGGCGCGATGCCGCCGAGCAGATCCCCGAGGGCGAGTGGGAGACGCTGCGTCAGAACGTCGACAAGGTCGGGGACGTCTCCGCCGAGGTCACGCGGATGCTCCCGCTCGACTGAACATCCGCACAGCGCGGCGGGCCCTCACCCCAGCCCCGCGGCGGTGTGAACGGAACGTCACGGACCCGTGATCGGGCGCCACACCGGCGCAACACTGTCTTCCTAGCCTGATCCGCACAGGCCCGAAGGAGGACCCACACATGAGCGAGCACATCGTCGTCGTCGGACACGGGATGGTCTCCCACCGCTTCGTCTCCACCCTCGGCACGCGGTACACCCACGCGGACGTCGCCATCACGGTGCTCGGCGACGAAGCCGACCCCGCCTACGACCGGGTGGGGCTGTCGGCCTACATCGGCGGTTGGGATCGCCCCTCGCTCCACATGGAGGACGCCCTCCACAGCGCCGACCCGCGCGTGACGGTACGCTCCGGCCGGCTCGTCACCGCGATCGACCGCGCCGCCCGGACCGTCGAGCTCGACTCGGGCGAGTGCCTGTCCTACGACACCCTGGTCCTGGCAACCGGGTCGCGCGCGTTCGTGCCGCCCGTCCCCGGTCATGACCTGCCCGGATGCCACGTCTACCGCACGCTCGACGACCTCGACGCCCTCCGCGCCGACGCCGAACGCGCTCGGCCCGGCGCCCACGGCGTGGTGATCGGCGGCGGGCTGCTGGGACTCGAGGCGGCCAACGCGCTCAGCCAGCTCGGCCTGACGCCGCACGTAGTGGAGCGCAACGATCGCCTCATGTCGGTGCAGGTCGACGCCCGCGGCGGCGCGCTGCTCGGCGACCTCATCCACGACCGCGGCATCACCGTGCACCCGGGAGTGACCGACACCGTGATCGAGCAGGGTGACCGCAACGACGACGACAACGATCTCCACACCCGCAGTGACGCCGCCACCCGCGCCGACGCACTGCGCGTCCATCTGACCGGTGAGGGCCGGACGGCGACCGTCGACGCCGCTGTGGTGGTGTTCTCGGTCGGGATCCGGCCCCGCGACGAACTCGCCCGCGACGCCGGCCTGGTGCTCGCGGATCGGGGCGGCATCCTCACCGACAGCGCGTGCCGCACCTCGGACCCGCAGGTCTGGGCGATCGGCGAGTGCGCGGCGATCGAGGGCACCTGTTACGGCCTGGTCGGCCCCGGCTACGCTTCCGCCGAGGTCGCGGCCGCCCGCATCGTGAGCGCGCTCGCGGCTGACTCCACCGACGACGGCCCCGAGTTCACGGGTGCCGATCTCGCGACCAAGCTCAAGTTGATGGGCGTGGACGTGGCCAGCTTCGGCGACGCCCATGCTCGAACGCCGGGCTGCCTCGAAGTGACGGTCGACGATCCCGTCGCCCGCACCTACTCCAAACTCGTCCTCGGCCCCGACACCCGGACGCTGCTCGGCGGCGTGTTCGTAGGAGACGCGGGCCCGTATCAGCTGCTCAAGCCGCTGCTGGGGCGGGCGTTGCCGTCGTCGTCGCCCCTGTCCCTTCTCACCCCGGCCGCCACGGGCGGCGACGGTGTGGGCGTGGACTCGTTACCCGATGACGCCCAGATCTGCTCGTGCAACGCGGTCACCAAGGGCGACCTGCGCGAGGCGATCTGCGGCGGGGCCTGCGACGTCGCCGAGCTCAAGTCGTGCACCCGCGCCGGGACCTCGTGCGGTTCATGCCTGCCGCTGATGCGGAAGGTGCTCGAGGCGGAGGGCGTGGAACAATCGACCGCGCTGTGCGAGCACTTCGACCAGTCCCGCTCGGAGCTGTTCGAGATCGTCACGGTGACCGGCATCCGCACGTTCGCCGGCCTGATCGATCGGTTCGGCCGCGGCGCCGGCTGCGACGTCTGCAAGCCCACCGTCGCCTCGATCCTCGCCTCGACCAGTTCGGATCACGTCCTCGACGGCGAGCAGGCATCGCTGCAGGACACCAATGACCACTTCCTGGCCAACATCCAGAAGAACGGCACCTACTCGGTGGTGCCGCGGATGCCCGGCGGCGAGGTGACGGCCGACCAGCTCATCGTGATCGGAGAGATCGCCCGCGACTACGACCTGTACGTCAAGGTCACCGGCGGCCAGCGCATCGACCTGTTCGGCGCGCGCGTCGACGAGCTGCCCGCGATCTGGCGGCGGCTCGTCGACGCCGGCATGGAATCCGGCCACGCGTACGGAAAGTCGCTGCGCACGGTCAAGAGCTGCGTGGGCACCTCGTGGTGCCGGTACGGGCAGCAGGACTCGGTAGGGATGGCGGTCCTGCTGGAGACGCGGTATCGCGGGTTGCGCGCGCCGCACAAGATCAAGATGGGCGTGTCCGGCTGTGCCCGCGAGTGCGCCGAGGCCCGCGGAAAGGACGTCGGCGTGATCGCCACCGAGACCGGCTGGAACCTCTACATCGGTGGGAACGGCGGCGCGACGCCCCGCCACGCGGTCCTGTTGGCCGGCGATCTCACCGATGACCAGCTGATCCGGTACATCGACCGGACCGTGATGTTCTACGTCCGCACGGCCGAGCGGCTGCAGCGCATCGCGCCGTGGCTCGAGACGCTCGAGGGCGGGATCGATCACCTGCGCGACGTGGTGTGCGACGACTCCCTGAGCCTGGCCGCCGAACTCGAGGGACGGATGGAGGCGCACGTCGCCGGGTACAGGGACGAATGGTCGGCCGTGCTGGACGACCCCGACAAGCTCGGCAGGTTCGTCTCGTTCGTCAACGCGCCCGGCGCGCCGGACCCGACCGTGCAGTTCGAACAGCGTGACGGACGCAAGGTGCCGGTACTGCTCGGCTCCCCCGCCATGCCGGCGCCCGCCTGACCTGACCTGCGGCTCCCGCCGCGACGACCCGGGCCGTGGCCGCCCGCGCGGCGGCCGCACGCCCCATGGTCGCCCGCTGGTGGCCTCCGACCCCGCAACAACCCGAGGAGACTCCCGATGACCACTTCCCTACGCCGCACCACCGCCGCGTTCGCCGACCCCGCCGACCCCGCCGACCGCGCCGACCACGGCACCATCGAGATCCCGGTCTGCCCGGTCGACCGACTGATCCGTGGGCGCGGTGTCGCCGCCCTGCTGCCCGACGGTCGCCAGGTAGCGGTATATCTGGTCGACGACGAGATCCACGCCCTCTGCAACATCGACCCGGTCGCGCGCGCCGCCGTGATGAGCCGGGGCCTGGTCGGCGACCGCGCCGGTGTGCCCGCGGTCATCTCGCCCATCGGCAAGCAGGCCTACGCGCTCGCGGACGGCCGCGGACTCGATGACCCCTCGCGCGGCATCTCGGTCTTCCCCGCCCGGGTGGCGAGCGACGGCACGGTGGTCATCGCGACCGAAGCCGCCGTACGGTATTCCATCGCGGCCTGAGCCGCTTCCCCTGGGCGGCGGTGCCCTGAACGCCGCCGCCCACCACGGCCGAGAGGCAGCACATCCAGCTCCGGATACGCTGCCTCTCCGCCGTGAACCCGGGGCGCGAGCGCCGACCTTCCACCTTGACGACATCACTGCGATTCTCGCCGACACCACGGCGAAAAAACTGGCCCCTCCTCGCAGTGGTGCCACCAAACCTCGGGGGCCCCGCCACCGGGCGGCCGATCAGATGTTCAGGCGATAGCCGCGCTTGACCACCGTGGACACCATGTCCGCGACGCCGAGCGCCCGGCGCAATCGGCCCATCGAGGTCTCCACCGCATGCGGATCCGTGCCGTCGCCGGGCAGCGCCTCCAACAGATCCGCGCGGCTCACGCACGCCCCCGGCCGGCGGGACAGCGCCCGCATCAGCGCCAACTGAGCCGGGGACACCTCGACCGGGAGGCCGTCCACCAGAACAGCGGCCGCGCAGACCGAGAGTTCGTGGCCGGCGACAATGATCGGGGCCGTCCGCTCGGCGACCACCTCGGTCGTGTGACGCATGAGCGAGCCGAGCCTCATCCGGTCCGGCGCCGTGAAGGCCACCCCGCGCTCGATCAGCGGGGCCGCGGTCACCGGGCCGACGCACAGCGCCGCGACCGGCCCGTTGAGCGCGTCCAGCAGATCGTCGTGGACGCCCATCGCCCCGGCCCGCTCGAGCACGGCGATGACCGCTGGCGCCGCGGTGAACGTCACGCCGTCGACGCCCGTCCGCGCGATCGTGCGCACGAGATCGTCCAGCGCGTCGAGATCCTCCGGCAGCTCCCAGCGGTAGACCGGCACCTCGATCACCTCGGCGCCCGCCGCCCGCAGCCCGTCGAGCAGAACGGACATGGGGTTCCACCCCGAGCCGGCGCCCTGCACCTGGACGCAGACCGTCAGGCCGGAAACACCACGCTCGAGCAGCATCTCCAGCAGTTCGGGGCTGGCCTCGCTGGCGGCGGAGGCGTGTTCGCGCAGCCCCGCGGCCCGGATCGCGCCGGTGGTCTTGGGTCCGCGCGAGTACAGCGGGATCCGGCCCATCAGCTCGAGCAGGTCGTCCGCCAAACCCCACTCCTCGCAGACCTGCAACCACCAGCGCACGCCCGCCGCCGTCGTCAGGACCATGATGTCGGCGGGAGCGGCCAGCGTGCGCTCGGTGGCCTCGCGGACCAGTTCGTCCTCGGCGATCGGGATCATCCGCATCGCGGGCGCGTGCAGCACGGTCGCGCCGCGACGCTCGAGGAGGGTGCGCTGCTCCGACGACCGCCGCGCGGCGGTGACAGCGATGGTGCGCCCCAGCAGCGGCTGCTCGCCGGCCGGGTCGGCTGCGGGTCGGCGGGGCTCGGAAGCGTTGTCTTCGGCATCGGTCACGCCCCCATCATGGCCCACCTGTATTTCCGCCGTGTTTCACCCGACTCGCTGGCATGTTGCGCGAGTTCAGCCGGCCTCGCGTAGCCAGCCGCAGATCCCCTCGACCGCCGCCGAGCATCCGCCACACCCGGTGCCCGCGCGCGTCCGCTCGGCTAGCCCCACCCGATCCCTGGCGCCGTCGCGCCACGCCGCCACGAGGTCTCCCTTGCTCACCCCGTTGCAGCGGCACACCACGGCCACGGCGGGCATCGTCGCTGGGGACGGAGCCGAGACCGCCTCGGCCCGACCGAGAATCACCGACACCACGTCGTCGGGCACCGGTAGCGCGCTCTCGTATAGCTGGGTCAGTACGCCGACCGGCTCGGGATGCCCCACCAGCACCGCGCCCAAGATGCGTCCGCTGGCCACATCGACGCGAGCGTAGCGGCCGCGGGCGGGTTCGCTGATGGTGGTGACCGCCGTGTCGGCGGCGACCGGGTCGGGGGCCAGCTCGCCGAGGGCCACCACGTCGATCCCGTCGGCTTTGAGCCTGGTCACGGACGCGGCGCCCAGGTATCGCGCCGAGGGGTCGGAGCCGGTCAACCGCGCGGCCAGCGTGACCGCCTGGTCCCACGCCGGCGCCACCAGCCCGCTCACGACGCCCCGGTGCTCGGCACAGTCGCCGATCGCGCTGATCGCCGGGTCACTGGTCGCCAGCTCGTCGTCGACCACCACGCCGTCGCCCACCTCGAGCCCGGCCGCCTGTGCGAGCTCGGCACGGGACGCCGACCCTGCGGCCAGAACCACTGTGCTACAGCGGACCTCGCCGTCGTCGAGCACGAGCGAGGCCCCGTCCCACCTGGTGGCCCGCGCCCCGGTCACCACGCGCACGCCCAGCGCGTCCAGGGCGCGGACGAGGACCGCGCCGGCGCCGGCGTCGAGGCACCCGTTCATGGGCCACGCGCGGGGATGGACGACGACGACGTCGTGGCCCGCCGCGGCCAGCGCGCAGGCCACTTCCAGACCGATGAAACCCCCTCCGACCACAGCGACCGGGCCGGGGTGTGCGGCCAGATGGGCGGTCAGCTCGCGGCAGTGGGCGGCGTCCCGGAGGACGAACGCGCCCGCGGCCAGCCGACCATCGGGTCCGCGAATGCCGTCGATGGGCGGGATCCGAGGCGCGGCGCCGGTGGCCAGGACGAGGTGGTCGTAGTCCACGCGTTCGCCGCCGGCGAGTTCGACCTGCCGGGCCACCCGGTCGATCGCCACAACGGATGTCGAGGTGCGGATCAGGACGTGGTTGCGTTCCCACCAGCCGGCGGGCTTGAGCCGGGCCAGGTGGACACGGTCGGCGACCACGGCCTGGGTGAGCATGATCCGGTTGTACGGCTCCTCCGGTTCGGCGCCGAGCACGGTCACCGCCAGCCTGTGCGGGTCCGGCTGCCCGGCACGCAGTTCCTCGGCAAGTCGCGCGGCGGCCATCCCGGCGCCCACCACCACGACCCGCGTGGGCGACGACTTCGACGTCGGCGACGGCGACAGCTTCGGTACCTGCGTCGGCTGCAGTACCTGCGTCGGCGCGCTCATGCCGCCTCCAACCGGACCGCGCACACCTTGAACTCGGGCATCCGGCTCCGCGGATCCAGCTCGGGCAGGGTGAGCCGATTGGCCCGCCCGTCACCGCCGAAGTGGAAGGGCAGGAACACGGTGTCCGTGCGCATGTCCTCATCGCAGCGCACCACGGCCCGGACGCTCCCCCTCCGGGACACCACCTGCGCGGGATCGCCGTCGTCCAGGCCCGCCGCCCGCGCGACCACCGGGTGGACCTGCACCCACATCCGCGGTTCGGCGGTGGCGAGTTCGGTCACGCGCCGGGTCTGCGCGCCGGACTGGTAGTGCGCCAGCAGCCGGCCGGTGGTCCCCAGCAGCGGGAACTCGGCGTCCGGCGGCTCGGCGGGTGGCCGCACGCCGTCCAGCGCGAAGCGGGCACGGCCGTCGGGGGTGGCGAACCGGTCGAGAAACAACCGCGGTGTGCCGCCGGGAGAGTCGACGCCGCAGGGCCAGTGAAGGGACTCCCCGGCATCGAGCCGGTCCCAGTCGATCGCCGAGTAGTCGGCCGGACCGCCGGCGGAGGCGCGGGCGAGCTCGTCGAACACCGCGCGCGGGTCGACCGGGAACCGCTCCGGCCCGCGATCCAGCCGCCGGGCGAGCTCGTACCAGATCCACAGCTCGTCACGCGCCCCGGCCGGCGGGGTGGCGGTGCGGCGCCGGCGCAGCACGCGCCCCTCGAGATTGGTCAGCGTGCCCTCCTCCTCGGCCCACTGCGTCACCGGCAGCACCACGTCAGCGAGCGCCGCGGTCTCCGAGAGCACGAAATCGGCCACCACCAAGGTGTCGAGCGCCCGCAGCCGGGCCACGACACTGTCCGCGTCGGGCGCCGAGACCACCGGGTTGGAGGCGTGCACCAGCATCGCCGAGGGCCCTCCGGGCGTACCGAGCGAGTCGAGCAGTTCGAATGCGGACAGCCCCGGCCCCGGGATCTCCGCCGCGTCCACGCCCCACACGTCGGCGACGTGCGCGCGGGCAGCCGGGTCCGTGATCGACCGGTATCCGGGAAGCTGGTCGGCCTTCTGTCCGTGCTCGCGGCCGCCCTGTCCGTTGCCCTGGCCGGTGAGCGTGCCATATCCGTTGCCGGGCCGTCCCGGTAGTCCGAGCGCCAGCGCCAGCGCGATCGCCGCGCTCACCACGGAGCTGCCGTCGGCGTGTTGTTCCGCCCCACGCGCCGTGAGGACGTATGAACCGCCATGCGCGTCGCAGCGCTGATCACTGCAGGCCGGGTCGCCATGGCCCCGTTTCCCCTCGGCGAGCAGCGCGACGGTCCGCTCGAGCTGTGCCACGGACACGCCGGTCACCCGTTCGGTGCGCTCCGGAAGCCACGCGGCAGCGTGGCCCCACGCCTCGTCGAAGCCGCTGGTGCGTGCCGCGATGTAGGAGGGGTCAAGGTGTCCGCCGACGACGACGAGATGCAGTAACCCCAGGAGCAGCGACGCGTCGGTGCCCGGTCGCAGACGAAGGTGCACCCCGCCGCCGTCGAGGGCCCGCCGGGCGGTCGCGGTGAGCCGCGGGTCGGCCACCACCAGGCCACCCGCGGCAGCCGCGCCGTCGAGGTGCTGGAGGAACGGCGGCATGGTGTCGGCGGGGTTCGCGCCGATCAGCAGTACGGCCCGCGCGTGGGGAAGGTCGGTCACCGGGAAAGGCAGTCCCCGGTCCAGGCCGAAGCTCAGGTTGGCGGCGGCCGCAGCACTCGACATGCACCAGCGGCCGTTGTAGTCGATCAGCCGGCTGCCCAGCGCGAGTCGCGTGAACTTGCCGAGCTGGTAGGCCTTCTCGTTGGTCAGCCCGCCGCCGCCGAAGACGGCGACTCCGTCCGGGCCGCCGGTCGCCTGCGCACGGCGGATGCCGTCCGCGACCCGCTCGAGCGCGGTGTCCCAGTCGCGGGGTTCGAGCTCACCGCCCACGCGCACGAGCGGGGTGGTGATCCGGTCGGGGTGGTCGAGCAACTCGGCTGCCGTCCACCCCTTGCGGCAGAGCCCGCCGCGGTTGGTGGGGAACCACGCCGGGCTCACCTGTGCGGGCGCGTGCCCGGCGCCCGCGTTGACCGTCATCGCGCACTGCAACGCGCAGTACGGACAGTGGGTGTGCCCGGCGGTGGTGGTCGGCACCTCTGCGATTCGCGTCATCGAATCGCCGCCGGTTCGTCACCGGTGAGCGGGGACCCGGTCGACGGCGTCGTCGTCATCGTGATCGGCACCTCGCCCGCCCCGGGCCGGCGCAGGTACACGGCCCGGGTGACCAGCGCGGCGATCACGTAGAACCCCGCGAACACCACGAACGCCGTCGTGGCCGACCCCGACGCCTGATAGGACGCGCGCAGCGTCATGTTGATGCCGAATCCGCCGAGCGCTCCCACCGCCCCGGCGACCCCGATCAACGCGCCGGCGTGTGCCCGCGACCACGCGGCCCGCTCGGACTCACCCAGTCCGAGGCCGCGGCTGCGTGCCTCGAACACCGCCGGGATCATCGTGTACACCGAGGCGTTGCCCATCCCGGTCAGCGCGAACAGCGTCAGGAACGCGGCGAAGAACAGCACCAGCGCGCCACCCGACAGGGTGCCGTCGCCGCCCGCCTGCAGCGTCGAGGTGTACACCAGCGCCAGGGTGGTCACGGCCATCGCGCAGAACGTCCAGAACGTCACGCGCGACCCGCCGAGCCGGTCTGACAGCCGGCCGCCGCCCATGCGGGTGAGCGAGCCGAGCAGCGGGCCGAGGAAGGTGAGCTGGGCGGCGTGGAGGGCGGCCTGGCCCGGGGTCTGGCCGTTGCCGATGAACGTCATGGTGAGCATCTGACCGAAGGCGAAGCTGAAGCCGATGAACGAGCCGAAGGTACCGATGTAGAGGAGTGAGAGCACCCAGCCGTCCCGGTCGCGCGCGACGTCCTTCATGGACTGCACGTCGACCGGCTGGTGCGGCAAGTTGTCCATCCGCAGCGCCGCTCCGATACCTGCGACCGCCAACAGAAGCAGGTACAGGCCGATCACCCAGTGCGGCGATCGGTTGCCCGCCAGCGCGATCACGATCAGCCCCACCACCTGGATCGTCGCCACGCCCAGGTTGCCACCGCCGGCGTTGAGGCCCAGCGCCCAGCCCTTCTGGCGCTGAGGGAAGAAGGCGTTGATGTTGGTCATCGAGGAGGCGAAGTTGGCGCCGCCCAGGCCCGCGATCGCGCCGGCCGCCAGGTACGTCCACAGCGGCTGCCCCGGGTTGGCCATGATCCACAGCATCGCTGTGGCCGGGATGAGCAGCACGAACGCCGAGAACATGGTCCAGTTGCGACCGCCGAACACCGCGGTGGCCAGTGTGTACGGGACGCGCAGGACCGCACCGGTGAGGGTGACCACCGCGGAGACGAGGAACTTGTCCGGGGCGTCGAGGCCGTAGACGTCCTCGGGCATGAACAGCACCAGCACGGCGAACAGTGTCCAGACGGAGAAGCCGACGTGCTCGGCGAACACCGACCAGCGCAGATTGCGCATGGCGATGCGCCGCCCGCCCGACTCCCATTGGCCGGTGTCCTCCGGATCCCAGTTCTCGATGACGTGTGAACGCGTCATGCCGCAACCCTCCCGCTCGTCGTCGGCGCCGGACCCGGCGCGCTGCGTCCGCTGACAGTAGGGAGCCGCTGTTTCCCCGGCGATACGGGCGATGACGGCGCCGTCACGGTGTGCTCACCTGGGCGCGTTCGGGCCGTGAGGGGTCCGTCGTCGTGGTGGACTGAGTAGATGTCACGCATCGTCACACGATTCCGCCGCACTGCTCTTGCAGCGGTCATCCTGGCCGCGCCGCTTCTCGGTCCTGTCGCGACCGCGCCCGCTGCCCTCGCTCAGTCACTGGACGATCCCGCCTGGCCGGCCGACCGACCGTTCCCGCCCGCCACCGAGGGCCCGTTCGGGTGGGCCGAGCTCTCACACTGGCCGTACGCCGTCGCGCCGTCGGATCCGCAGTTCTGGGCCCCGAACGGCGCACCCATGCGCGTACTCTCCCCGTTCGGCACGGACACCGAGATCTGGTGTTCGAACTACGTTTCCCTGGGATCAGACTGCTGGCAACGCGACCTGGCGGGGACGCCACACCGGCTTCACCGTGTCCTCGCGCTTTCGGACGTGATCACCGGATCGACCGGGTCCGCAGCCGACGGGAGTGTTCGGGGCGCATACGGCCTGGCCGGCGAGCGAGGGTGGCCCACCACCTCGGGCGGCATCGGAATCCCCGCCGGCACCGTCCCCGGTTCGACAACCGACACATGGGTCTCGCTCATGCCACTCGCCCCGTTTGGAGCCGACTCCCGGAACTTCGACGTGTGGGTGTACCCGGGGTTCGTGCCCGGCAGCTGAGTAACCTGGGATTTTCGAACCCGCTGCGAAAGGACCCCCACGTGCCATTTCCCCTGGATGTCCCCGAGTCCGTGCTGCGCAACCGGCGGAGCCAGAAGTGGCAGGCCTACCCCGGGGACGTGTTGCCGCTGTTCGTGGCGGAGACCGACGTTCTGCTCGCGCCCGCCATCCAGGAGCGGCTGACCGCCGCGGTCGCCGACGGGGACACCGGCTACTTCACCGAGATCGAGCGGTTCGCCGGGGTGTGCGCGCGCTTCTACTCGCGGTTCGGCTATGAGGTGCCCGAGGAGACCGTGGTGCCGGTCAACGACGTGGGCGTGGGGGTGCGCGAGACGCTGGCGCGGACCCTGCCGGTGGGCGCCGGCGTCGTGTACACGCCGCCGGTGTACATGCCGTTCGGGCCGTGGATCCGGCGGGTGGGGATGTCACCGGTGACGGTGCCGTTGATCGACCACGACGACGACAACCCCCGCCTCGATCTCCCCGGCATCGAGCGGGCCCTGGCCGAGGGCGCACGTGCCGTGCTGCTGAGCCACCCGCACAACCCCACCGGCGTGCTGCACTCCGATGCCGAGTTGGCCGAGCTCGCCGACCTGGCCGCGCAGTACGACGCCGTGGTGGTCTCGGATGAGATCTGGGCGCCGCTGGCCATGCCCGGAGTCGATTTCCGCTCGTTCCTGGCCGTGTCGCCCACCGCCCGCGAGGTGGGGCTGGCCATCTCGTCGGCGTCCAAAGCGTTCAACCTGGCTGGGCTCAAGTGCGCGTTCGTGATCAACGGCAATCCCGGCAAGTTCGCGGTCCCGCGCTCGGCACTGTCGGGCGCGGTCGGACATTTCGGCGCGCTCGCCGGCGAGGCCGCAATGGCCGACTCGCTCGACTGGCTGGATGAGATGCGGGCGGCGCTCGCCTCGAACTTGGACCTCATGGAGCGGCTACTGGCCGAGCACCTGCCCCGCGCCCGGTGGCGTCGCCCTGATGCCGGATTCGTGGCGTGGATCGACCTGCGCGCGTACCCGGGCCTCGGCGACGACCCGGCCGCGGTGTTCCTGGACGAGGCCCGCGTGGCACTGAGCCCCGGGCCCGCGTTCGGCTCTCAGGGCAAGGGCTTCGTTCGCCTCAATTTCGCGTGCTCCGAGGAAATTCTTACCGAGGCCTTCGTGCGGATGGGGCGCGTCGCCGCGGCCCACTGACCCGCCGCGCCGCCACCGGCGTCCGCCTCTGCGACGACGCCCTCGCCCGCACACGCGCCCCACACACGGAGGTTGCTCGACAGGATTCGCGAGATTCTCGGATATCTCGCAACTCCTGTTGAGTAACTTCTGCGGATCTTTCTCGACAGCGGCCGGTTCCTCTGCCGCACCGTTCTGCTGCGGGTTTCATGCCTCCCAGCTGCCACAACGCCGACCGAGTCACTCTCTCGGCCCACGTGGACCCGACCCGCCCGGGCCGACGTGTGTCGCAAATCACACATCGCTAGTTAAGGTTAGGCTCCCCTTCTATGGTTAAGGTTAGGCTCGCCTCAGTTGAGGTTGCCGACCCGGGCGCATCGGATGCCCGGTACGACCAACACGAAGGATCTATCCATGCTCCGCTCTGCCTCCCGCTCCGGCGCCGTCGCACTGACCTCGGCCGCCCTCATGGGCCTGTCCGCTCTCGCCATCCCGGCAGTCGCCGCTGCTGACGACACCGTCTGCGCCCCCGAGGACGTGACCTACTCCGTCACCGGCGGCACCATCGAGTGGGGCGTCAAGCAGTCGTTCCGCAACTACCTCAACATGCCGTTCGTCGAGGGTGGCTGGAACCTCGGCGAAGGAGTGACCTTCCAGGGGGCGCCCACCGGAGCCGACGGGCGCTTCATCTGGCCTGTTACAAGCGGAGCCGTCACCTCACAGAACTCCGCCGCAGCCTCGGGCGAGGGCGAGGTCCACCTGCACGGCCATCACGGAGCACTCGACACGCGGATCAGTAACCCCACCGTCGAGATTGATGGAGATGAGGGCGTCCTCAAGATGGACTACCGGGGCACAGAGTTGAACATGGACCCCAACGCTGACCCCGTGTACACCGAGGGCACCCAGGTCGTCGCGGCCACCTTCGACCTGAACGCAGCCGGCACCTTCCACAAGGCAGGAACGGTAACCGTCGGCTCGGACCGCTCAATCCTCCATTCCGAGTTCGTCCCGGCGTTGGGCAATTACGCTGCCGGTTCCGAGATGGACCCAGTCACCCTAAATCTCGAGGTGTCGAGCGCGTGCGAGCCCGGCGGCGGCGACAACGGTGGTGGAGACAACGGCGGTGACGATAACGGCGGTGACGACGATGACAACACCGGTGGCGGCATCTTCGGCTCGCTTGGCAACATCTTCGGATCCCTTGGGTTCTGACCCGCCGAATAACATAACGCGCTTTCCCGCGTGACAATGGACGGCCTCCGAATGCGGAGTGGACTCATCTGAGAATTCACCCCATTCGGAGGCCGACCCTTATCGTCATAACACTCGTCGACTGCCAACTCGATCCGATATTTCACTATGGATTCATCGCTGCCGATAACGTATTCTCATTAGGCAAACCTCACCAGCATGGAGAACCAATGGAGACCACAATTCCCGCCCCCCTGTCCGCCGCGCTTCACGATTCCACGATGGACGCACATGAGCGCGCCGAGACAGCCACCTTCATCACGCGATTGATGGGCGGGGAAGGCTCGCCGGACGGCCTGGTGGCCCTCCTTCGGCAGTCTCTGCCCGTTTATGAGGCACTGGAGAACGCGTGCCGAGAAGTCGGCCCCGATCCACGGATCACACCGATCCTCGATTCTCGGCTCGACCGCACTGCCGCACTGCGAGCCGACCTTGAGTTCCATCGGGTCGAGGGCCGGACATTCGAGGCAATCGTGCCCGCCGTCGAGGACTACGTGGCCGAGCTGCGTGCATGCGCTGGCAACGCGGCCGCGCTGATCGGGCATCACTACGTCCGCTACCTCGGCGACCTGTCGGGCGGGCAGATCATCAAGACCATGGTCCGTCGCCACTACGGGCTCGAGGACGGACTGAGCTTCTATGAGTTCGAGATCGAGAAGCCGAAGGTTTACAAGGACAACTACCGCAGCGCGCTCAACACCCTCCCGTTGAGCGACGAGGACCGGCA
Organism: Dietzia aurantiaca; assembly: GCF_021033825.1. Lineage (GTDB taxonomy): Bacteria > Actinomycetota > Actinomycetes > Mycobacteriales > Mycobacteriaceae > Dietzia > Dietzia aurantiaca. The sequence goes on along the minus strand of NZ_JAIFXZ010000008.1, from coordinate 13,357 downwards.
GGAGGCGCTCGACGCCGCCACCCGCGCCTTCGACCTCAATCACCGGATCTTCCTCGACCTGGAGGCCGCCGGCGTCAAGTAACGCTTCGCGAGGCAACGCCCCGGGACCGGTGAACGGACTCGGGGCGTTGTCGTCGTCGTCCCACTCTGCTCAACCACCCGCTACCTGCAGAGACACCGCGGCCCCGACACCAACTCAGGAGGTGTCGGGGCCGAGTGCGATCTGACCGGCGTCCCGGTCAGAAGATGGGGAACAGCCCTGTCAGGCTGCCGAGCGAGCTGGTCGCGGGCTCGGCGAAGCTGATCGGCTGATAGGTCTCCCACGCTGCGTGCTTCGCGCCACTGCCTGCGTACGTGTAGATACCAAGATTGCCGGCGGCGTCGCCAGCCTTGTCCTCGACTAGCGCCTTGGACACCGTGAACGTCGCAGTGAAGCTGCCGTCGGTGCCCAGCACGATCCCGCCCTTCTCGGCGCCGCCGATCGTCTCGACGTCCTCGGCGTTGACGGCCCAATGCTGCGTGATGATCTTTCGTGCGGAGGGCGGTGCCTCCTCGGACGGCTTCCACTCATCGGCGAACTTGCCTAGGACCACGTAGATGCCGGGGTTCTTGCCCGCGAGCGGCGGCCGGGCTCCCACGACCCCGGCGTCCGTGAAGCCGGTCCCGGTGACGGTGATCTCGTGCTCGCCGTTCGCGCTGATCACCGACTTCGAGAGGGTCACTCGCGGGCCATGGGCCTGCTGAGATTCGTCCTGTGGGGCCTCGCCGGAACCCGCCGTGGAGGCGGAGGCGATGGACTGCAGGAGCGTGTCCGCCAGTGTGCCGGTGGTCGCGTTGTCGGCGTTGGCCGCGGGGGCCAGTGCGACGCCAGCGATCAACGCGACGGCGCCGAGCGCGGTGCTCCGCCGAGCTGCGCGGGCGAACCTATCGGAGGAAGACTTCACATCAGTCCTTTCTGAGAACCGCTTGGTAGAAGAGGCCTGCCGCGAGCGCGAGCAGGACCCCACCGACCCACCATTGCCACTGTGGGAGGGTGTTTCCCGCGTCTGACGAGGCGGAAGTATTGGAGTAGACGACGTCGGTCAGCGGCAGGTTCGCGGCGACCGGCACGGTGCCGGGGTCCGCGACAGAAGCAGGCGCCGCGCTCGCCGCCGCGGGGGTGCTGCCCCCAGCGGAACCACCGCTCGAGTTCGCGGCCACTGCGCCCACCGTGCCGGCGGTCATCGGGGTTCCAGCGCTGTAGTACTCCTCGTACTCGTACGCGAACTCCTCGTCCACCACCAGCTCGCTGTTAACGGTGGAGTCGACCACCGCGGTCTTGCCCCCGGCGCCCTGAGCCCCCTGGTCAGCGTTGGCCGCGCCTGGCTGGAGCGGCTTCCATGCCTCGTCCATCCAGGCCGCGGCGGTGTCGGAGACGTCGGTTCCGGCCGAGCGCAGGATGTCCTCGAGGGTGTCGTCGAAGACCTGGCCGAGGATGCCCTTGGAGCTGCCGCCGTCGTCATCGATGTCGGTCCGGTCGTCTGAATCCCAGCTAACCGTCATGGGTAGCGGCAACTTCTTTGGGTCTGCTACCCCGCCCGTCGAATAAAAGTATCCCCCGAGTCCGGTGTCAATTAGATAGTCAACGAACGGAGCCGGAAATGATCCGAAATACGTGTCACCTTGTTGCTCTCCGCCAGGATACGTCACGCCTTTGTAATTGGGCGCCTTCGAGAATCCGCTTGAACCAATCTCGTTGTCTGCAAGCGAGATGTTGGCAATAACAATGCCCTCCTCCTCTTCCAGCTCTTTCCATTCAGAAGAGCCCTGGGCAGACTTGATTCCGTTGAGCGTCGCCGTCACGACCGCCGCGCCATTGCTGATACTTATCTCGGGATTACTAATCGAGAAGATCGACTGCCCCGAGTAATAAATGACGCTCGCGGTCCCCGACCACGAAATTGAACCTGTGCCGTTGGACGGATCGACTGTTCCAGTCCCCTTCGTGAAGACCATCTCGATACCCGTGGGGTCCGTGCCGTCTGGTGTTACATCTCTCCACGTGGCCAGCGTCCCCGGCGACCTCTCAACGCGAACATTGCCGTTGGACCGGACCCACTTGCCTTCCGTAAGTTCCTGACCCGCGCCCGTCAATACCTCGGACACATCCCCAGCGGAGAAAAAGTTGTGTCCGAAGTGGGTCTTATAACCTGCACTCTCAGCGTTCAGACTCCACCGGAGCTCTGCGTTATCCAACGTCAGTTCAGAGGCTGAGGTGTCGTCACCACCGTCCTGAGCCCGGGCGAGCGGGGCACCGAGCAGCACGCTCAGCACCAGCGCTAGCGCCATGGCCAGGGCGAAGCCGTGCCGAAGGGCCGACTGTGATTGCCGGTTCATCGCAGATCCTTCTTCTCGAATTCGGTCGTGGAGTAGTCGCCGCCGCCCGCCATCGCCGGGTGCGGGAACGGGGTCGACGTAGGCGAATACGCCTCGTATGCGGAGCCTGCGGCCTCGGGTCCGGCGTCCGGGCCGGTGTGGAGATCCGGGTCGGAGGCGTTGTCGTCGTCATCGCTTTCGTCATCCGGTGACTCGGAACCGGCCGCCGCCTGGCGACGCTTGATGACCAACGCGCCCACGGCGAGCAGCATCAGCGCCGCCAGTGCGAGGAAGATCCACTTGAACGAGCTCTGCAGTCCCGAGGACGATGCCGCAGGGGCGATGTCCACCCGGACGGGGAACCGCTCCACGGCCTCCAGGGCGGATCCGGCACCGGCCGCGCGAATCTCGTGGGTTCCCGGCTCCAAGTCCTCGGGCAGGACGATCACGCCGGCGACCTCGCCGTCGACGCCCGCGATCACCGGTCCGACCGCCGCGTCGCCTTCACCGAGCACCACGTACACCTGCTCCCCCGGCCAGAATCCGGCAGCGGCGAAGCCCATCGCGCCACCGGGGCGGGCCGACTTGCGGTCGACCTCCACCACGGCAGCCCCGCTCAGTTGCGTTCCGCCGGTGGCGTCCACCGGCCCTTCGGCGGCGCCGTCCTCGCCCGCGACAGCGTCGCCATCACCGCTGGACTGACCCGCACCCGCATCCGCCGAACCCGAGGAAACCGATCCCCGCACCGACACCGAGCCCTGCGCTCGACCCGAGGCCCGCCCGGCCGCGGCGGAGCGCCCGGACTGTCCGCCGTTGTCGACCCGCGCTGCCGGCGCCTCGCCCGCGGGGGCCGCGGTCCCCTCGTCGGCGGCCGGTGCCGCCCCGCCCTGGAAGGTCACCGGCGTGAAGGACTCGTTGGCCCCGTTACGCACGCCGTGCGCGCCCCAGGTGAAGAAACCGCACGTCATCTTGAGGCAGTCGATGCGCTTGCCGCCGGCACCGGTGAACGTGGGGCCGGGAACCGTGAGCTGGACCCGGAACGACCCGTCACTTCCCATCGTGCCCTGGGCCTCCCCGGCCGTGGACGAGCCGGGGAACGCCACGAACGCCTGGTAGCCCTTGTTGTTCTTGGACTGATCGTCGGGGACGTAGTCGTAGGCGTTCCCGGTGGTCCCACCCTTCGACGGGCCCCAGCTGGAGCCGTTGACCCAGCCGAAGCCCACATATACCCCACCGAAGCCACCGTCGATGGCCTGGAAACCGGACCCGGACACGGTGAACGTCGTGGGACCCGAACTCGACGCGACCGCACCGCCCAGCGAGCTCGACACACTCAACCGGGCCGCGGCCTGCGCGGGCGCCGCGGTCGCGACGGTCAGGATGCCGGCACCGAACAGCGCCACCACGGCGGCCACCACGAGCCGGCGCGCCAGTTCCTGCGCCGGACGGACTCTGGGGTGTGTCACGAGAACTCCTTGACGAGAGCGGGATCGGAATCGGGAACAGTAACCTCGAGCCCCTGGGATCCCGGCAGCCGCAGACCGCGCCGATCCGGCGTGACCAGCAGGTCGCCTGTCAGGGGGTGCCGATGGATGAGTACCGCCTGGTGGTAGACCTCTTCGATCAACTCGGCGGAGAGGACCGAGGCGGGCGACCCTTCTGCACGGATGCGCCCGTTCGAGATCATCACCATCCGGTCCGACCACGCGGCCGCCAACGCCAGGTCGTGGAGCACCACCACCACCGCGCCACCGGCGTCGGCCATATCGCGGGCCCGGCCCAGGACGAGCTCCTGATGACGCAGATCCACGGCCGCCGTCGGCTCGTCCAGCAGCAAGATGCCCGTGCTCTGGGCCAGCGCCCTCGATAGGGACACCCGAGCCTTTTCGCCGCCCGACAGCGTCGGGAAGGTCCGGTCGCAGAGATGCGTGGTGTCGGTGGCGGCGATCGACTCGTCGATGATCATCTCGTCGTCGTCGCCCTCGGGATGCCCCGCCCAGGGGGCGCGGCCCATAGCCACGACTTCCCGCACGGTGAACGGGAACGCCACCGAGTTGGCCTGGGTCAGCAGTGCGCGGCGGCGCGCCAGGTCCCCCAGTTTCCACTGGCGCAGGTCCCGGCCGTCCACCACAACGCGTCCGGACGCGGGCTCCGTATCACCCGCGACCACGCCCAATAGCGTCGACTTGCCGGCGCCGTTGGGGCCGACCAGCGCCAGCACCTCACCGGCATGAACATCCAGGCGAACGTTGTCCAGAAGAACGCGGCCGCCGATCCGGACCGTGATCTCCTCCGCCGAGAGCACCGGCGACCGGGACTGGTGCGCGCTCATCCCCAACCTCCTGCCGTGCGGCGCGTCCGGTGGAGCAGCCAGAAGAAGAACGGACCGCCCACCGCCGCGGTGACCATGCCCAGCGGCAGCTCCGCGTAGTTGACCGCGGTGCGCGCCACCATGTCGGCGGCGAGCAGGCAGACGGCTCCTCCCAGCGCGGACGCCGGCAGCAACAGTCGGTGCCCGGGGCCGGCGACCATGCGGATCAGATGCGGCACCACCAATCCGACGAACGAGACGATGCCGCAGAAACTCACGGCGGCGGCCGTGAGCAGCCCCACCAGCACGATGGAGAAGATGCGCAGTCGCTCCACGTTCACGCCGAGGTGGCGGGCGGGCCGCTCCCCCAGCGACAACAGGTCGAGCGGGCGGGCCAGACGCGCGGCCAGCAGCACACCGAGCAACGCCAGGGGCGCCACCACGAACACGTGGTCCCACCGACTGCCGTTGAGGCTGCCCAGCTGCCAGAACACGATTTCCTCGCGCGCCTGGGTGTCGCCGAGGAACATGAGGAACGCGAGCGCGGCGCCGGCCACCGCGTTGACGGCGATGCCGGTCAGGACGAGGGTGACGACCTCCGTCCGGCCGTTACTACGGCTGAAGAGGTAGACGGCGGCCGTGGTGATGATCCCGGCCACGAACGCGCACAGCACACTGGTCCACGCGCCGAAGGCGGTCAGTCCGAACACGATCGCGGACGCGGCGCCCACGGCCGCGCCAGCGGACACGCCCACCACACTCGGCTCGGCGAGCGGGTTCCCGAACGCGCCCTGCATGAGCGCACCCGCCACGGACAGGGCCGCCCCCACGACGATCGCCATCGCCACGCGCGGGAACCGCACGCTCCACAGCGTCGCGTCGGCGCGCGGGTGGCTCTCGACGGGCCCCACGTCCAGGCCGAGGCCCCGCAGGAACCCCGACGCCACCTCCGCTGGCGGGATCGCGAGCTGCCCCGAGGCCGCGGCGACCACCGCGAGCACCACGAGCGCGACCAGCAGGCCCGCCACCAACAGCCCCCCGGTGAGCAGCCGGTTCGCCGATCCGGCCGTCCCCTTGGCCGGGCCGTCCGTGGTGGACCGTCGCGCGGAGCGTGCCGCGGTGGGCCGCTCTTCGGTGACGGTCACAGCGCGTCGGGGGCGTAGAGCGCCACGGCGAGTGCGTTGAGCACCGCCGGAGTGCGGGTGCCGAACGAGAGCAGCAGGTCGTCGTTCATCGAGATCACCCGACGGTTCGCACCGGCCGGCGTCTGTTCCATGGCCGGGAACTTCTCGAGCAGCCCGTCCACGCCGCCGACCGACTCCAGCCCCTTGTTCATCATGATGATCACGTCCGGCTGGGCCGCGATGAGTCCCTCGTCGTTCGCGGGCTTGGCGCCCTTCCAGCCGACTTCCGAGGACACGTCGTAGCCGCCGGCGGCGGTGATGAGCGCGTCGGCGCCGCTGTCCTCGCCGAACATGTAGTAGACGCCGGCGCTGCCTCGCGCGTAGAGGAACACGGTGCGCAGCTGTCGGGTTTCGCTGTCCGGCGTGATCGTGGCGATCGACTCCTCCGCCTCGACGATCTGCGCGCGGGTACGCTCGCCGAGCTCGCGCCCCTGGTCGGGCAAGCCCAGCGCCGCGCCGACCGCCTCGGTGAGGGCCTCGACGTTCTCGGGTGAACGGTGGGAGTCGACGACGACGACGGGCACTCCGGCGTCCCGGAGCTGAAGCACCACATCCCACGGTCCGAGCGAGGTGTCGGTGATGATCACGCTGGGGTTGAGCGCGAGGATCGACTCGGCGTTGAGCTGGTGCCCGTCGGTCGTGACCAGTGGACGGTCGGCGATCTCCGGGAACGAGGACGAGACGTCGCGTCCGATGACGTTGTCCCCCAGCCCCAGCTCGTAGACGATCCGCGAGAGTGTGCCGTAGATGTCCAACGGCAGGATGCGCGAGACGTCGGCCACCTCGACCTCGGTGCCCTGGTTATCAGTGACCACTGCCGGCAACTGCGGCACGGGGTCGGTCGCGACCGGCGCGACCGGGTCGTCGACGAGCTGAAGAGAAAGTTCGCCCTGATAGGAACGAGGATCATCGATCGCGGTGACCTCGGAGGCCAGCGGGATACCGGAGACCTTCTCCACGTCTCCACCGCCCCCGGCCGCGACGCCGCAGGCCGTCAACGAGGCGACGAGGACCGCGGCTGCGGCCAGGCGAAAGGTTCCGCGGGCGCCGGCTCCGCGAGCCGATCCTGTGCGCTGTCTGAGCATGGGCAGAACAGTAGCATTTGAATTGAGGCAAGCCTAACCTAGGTTCGCCAAGGCTTACCTAATTTGTAAACCCGCAGTTCACAGCGCTTTCCCTTCGACGCGCGACAGAAAAGATAGCCCCGGTCACATGTCGGGTGCCCAGCCGGAACCTTCTCACCCGAACTGTCTACTTCACTGCGGGAAATGTCTGCAGCACTGCGGCGGCAAGCCGGATCGATCGCAGTGAGGCCGACAAGACCGATGACGGCGGCCGCCCCGGGGAACACGTCCCCGGAGCGGCCGCCGCAATCTCTCGCGCTGGGCGAGCTGCCGATCAGCCCTGATCGGCCGCCAGCTTCTTCAGCGACTCGGTGGGCGCGAAGCGCTCGCCGTACTTCGCGGCCAACTCCTCGGCGCGGGCGACGAAGCCCTTGTAGCCCGAGGCCTCCTTGGCGCCCGGCTCCGAGTAGTTCTTGGCGTACTGACGGGTGCCGCCGGTCCACGCCGGGAACCCGATGCCGATGATCGAGCCGATGTTGGCGTCGGCGTCGTCGACGATCACGCCCTCGTCAACGCACTTCTGCGTCTCGAGCACCTCGGCGAAGATCATGCGGTCGATCAGGTCCTGCAGCGGCGGGGCGTTGTCCGGCGAGGTGGTGAACGCCTCGCGCAGGCCCGGCCACAGACCGGTGCGCTTGCCGTCGGCGTACTCGTAGAAGCCGGCGCCGGCGGCGCGGCCCGAACGCTTGATCTCCTCGACCATCTTGAGCACCACGCGGTCCGACGAGCTCGGCACGTACTCCTTGCCCGCGGCCTCCTCGGCCTCACGGGTGGCCTGACGGATCTTGACCATGAGGTTGAGGTTCAGCTCGTCCGACAGCTGCAGCGGGGCGGCCGGGTAACCGGCGATGCGGCCGGCCTGCTCGATGGTCGCAGGCTCGATGCCCTCGTCCAGCATTCCGATCGCCTCGTTGACGAACGTGCCGATGACGCGCGAGGTGTAGAAACCGCGCGAGTCGTTGACGACGATCGGCACCTTGCGGATGGCCAGCGTGAGGTCGATCGCGCGGGCTAGCGCCTCCGGGGTGGTCTTCTCGCCCTTGATGATCTCCACCAGCTGCATCTTGTCGACCGGAGAGAAGAAGTGGATCCCGATGAAGTCCTCGGGGCGCTGGACGCCCGTGGCCAGGTCGGTGATCGGCAGGGTCGAGGTGTTGGAGCCGAGCAGGGCGTCGGGGTTGACGATGCCCTCGATCTCCTGGAAGACCTTCTTCTTCAGCTCGGGCGACTCGAACACGGCCTCGATGACCGTGTCGCAGCCCGCGAGATCCTGCGGGTCGATGGTCGGCGTGATGCGGGCCAGGAGGGCGTCGGACTTCTCCTGGGTGGTGCGGCCACGCTCGAGCGCCTTGGCCTCGATCTTCTCGGAGTAGGCCTTGCCCTTCTCGGCGCCGGCCATCTCGACGTCCTTGAGGACGACCTCCATGCCGGCCTTGGCGCACACGTACGCGATGCCCGCGCCCATCATGCCGGCGCCGAGGACGCCGACCTTCTTGAACTCTGTGCGGGGGATCTCCGAGCCGTCGGCGGCCTTGGGTCGGGCGCCGCCGGAGGCGCAGTGCTGCATGTCGAAGAAGAACGCCTGGATCATGTTCTTCGCGATGGGGCCGGTGACGAGCTCGACGAAGTAGCGGGCCTCGATCTTCTCGGCCGTGGCGAAGTCCACCTGCGAGCCCTCGACGGCCGCGGCCATGATGGCGCGCGGTGCCGGGGAGGGCGCGCCCTTGGTCTGCTTACGCATGTTGGCCGGGAAGGACGGCAGCACGCCGGCCAGAGCCGGGTCGCTGATGGTGCCCCCGGGCAGCTTCCAGCCCTTGCGGTCCCACGACTGGGAGGCCTCGGGCCCGGTGGCCAGCCACGCCTTGGCGGCGTCGATCAGCTTCTCGGGCTCGACCACCTCGTCGACCAGTCCCGCCTCGAGGGCCTTGGCCGGGGCGAAGGACTTGCCGGACATGAGGATGTTCGGGACGGCCTGGGCCAGGCCGAACATGCGGACGGTACGGACGATGCCGCCGCCGCCGGGCAGCAGGCCGAGGGTGACCTCCGGGAGGCCGACCTTGGCGCCGCGGGCGTCGGCCATCACGCGGTGGTGGGTCGCGAGCGCGAGCTCGAGTCCCCCACCGAGGGCCGCGCCGTTGATGGCCGCCACGACCGGCACGCCGCAGGTCTCGAGGGCGCGCATGCGCTCCTTGATGCCCAGGGACCGGGCATAGATGTCCTCGGCGTCGGCGGGGCCGGCCTTGATCATGGACTTGAGGTCGCCGCCGCCGAAGAAGCTCTTCTTGGCGGAGGTCAGGACGACGCCCTTGATGGACTCCTTCTCGGCCTCGATGCGGTCGACGGTCTGCGCGAAGTCCTCGATGAACCGGGCGTTCATCGTGTTGGCGCCGTGGTCGGGGTCATCCATGGTGAGGGTGACGATGCCGTCGCCGTCCTGCTCCCACCGGAACATGTTGTCGCTCACTGGTTTTCTACTCCTGTATGGCTGTGGTGTCGGCGGGCTGGATCAGACGCGCTCGATGATGGTGGCCACGCCCATGCCGCCGCCCACGCAGAGGGTGACGAGGGCACGCTTGCCGCCGGTGCGCTCGAGCTCGTCGAGCACGGTGCCGGTGATCATGGCGCCGGTGGCGCCGAGCGGGTGGCCCATGGCGATGGCGCCGCCGTTGACGTTGAGCTTCTCGTCGGGGATGTCCATGTCCTTCTGGAAGCGGAGGACGACGGAGGCGAACGCCTCGTTGAGCTCCCACAGGTCGATGTCGTCGGCGGTGAGGCCGGCGGTGGCGAGCGCCTTCCTGGCGGCCGGCGTGGGGCCGGTGAGCATGATGGTGGTGTCGGCGCCCGAGGTGGCGGCGGCCACGACGCGGGCGCGCGGGGTCATCCCCATCTCCTGGCCGGCCTTCTCCGAACCGACGACCACCAGCGCGGCGCCGTCGACGATGCCGGACGAGTTGCCACCGTGGTGGACGTGGTTGATCTCCTCGACCCAGTGGTACTTCTGCAGCGCCACGGCGTCGAAGCCACCCATATCGCCGACCATGGCGAACGAGGGCTTGAGGCCGGCCAGCGACTCGACGGTGGTGCCGGGACGCATGTGCTCGTCGCGGTCCAGAACGGTCAGACCGTTCATGTCCTTGACGGGCACGACCGACTTGTCGAAGCGGCCCTCCTCCCACGCCTGCGCCGCGAGTCGCTGCGAGCGCTCGGCGTAGCGGTCGACGTCCTCGCGGGAGAAGCCCTCGAGGGTCGCGATCAGGTCGGCACCGATGCCCTGCGGCGAGAAGTAGGTGTCGTAGTTGGTCGCCGGGTCCATGGCCCAGGCGCCGCCGTCGCTGCCCATGGGCACGCGCGACATCGACTCGACGCCGCCGGCGAGGACGACCTCGTCCCAACCGGAGCGGATCTTCTGAGCCGCCATGTTGATGGACGTCAGGCCGGAGGCACAGAAGCGGTTGATCTGCACGCCGGCGACGGTGTCGGGCATCTTGGCCGCGAGCGCGGCAATGCGGGGCAGGTCCATTCCCTGATCGCCGAGCGGGCTGACGATCCCGAGGATGATGTCCGAGATGCGGTTCTCGTCGAGATCCGGGAAGCGGCGACGGGTCTCGTCGATGAGCCCGACGACCAGATCGATGGGCTTGACCCCGTGCAGGGCGCCGCCTGGCTTGCCCTTACCCCGCGGTGTGCGGATCGCGTCGTAGATGAATGCCTCGGTCATGGGTGGTCCACGGCCTTTCTCTGGGCGGAACTGGTACGTGTTCACGGCTAGGGTACGTGTCGCCCCTCACACGCCGTGGAGTGCGGTCCGTTTTTTGCCCCGCGCGGCCTGTCGCAGGCTGGCACAGTGGGGGTGTGACCGCGACATCCGACGTTCCCCCAGCCCTTCCCGAAGCCCTGGTCGAGCTCGCCGCGGAATGCGGTGTGGCCACGGGGTACACCGATGCGCACGGCGTCCATCGCGACGTCCCCGAGCGCACCGTGCGCGCAGTCCTCGCCGCGATGGGCATCGGCGCCGGGAGTCGCGCCGACGTCGCCGCGGAAGATGACGACCACGACGACGACAACGCCGCCACCCGCGCCACCGACACCGACGACCGGGCCGCCCTCGAGGAGGTGCGCCTCGCGCCGTGGCGTCGTGTGATCGCGCCGACCGTGGTCGCCACCGAGGGCGCCACTCGTGTGGTCCCGATCCATGTCCCGTTGGGTGCGAACGTGACCGTCTCGGCCCATCTCGAGGAGACGCCCTTCACCACCGCCGGGCCTGCCGATCCGATCCCCCTGCTCCCGCTCAGCGGCGACCGCATCCAGCGGGAGGTCGACGGAACACCGATGGAGCAGATCTCCGTGAGTGTGCCCGGCGACCTGCCGGCGGGGTGGCATCGATTGCGTGTTGTCGTCGTCGACCCCGGCGTCTCCCCCACCGACGCCGCGACGACAGCCCTCACCGACACTTCCCGCCCCGACGGAGCCCACCCCGGCACGACGTACACGGCGACGCTTCTCGTCGCGCCGGCGAGCATCCCCGTCCCGGCCGGTCTGGACGAGCGCCGCGCGGTCGGGCTGGCGGCACAGCTGTACCAGGTGCGGTCGGCGACGTCCTGGGGCATGGGCGACCTGGCCGACCTGATGGACCTCGCCACATGGGGCGGCCGCGAACTGGGCGCCGACTTCGTCCTGGTCAACCCCATGCACGCCGGCGAACCGTTCCCGCCGGTGAGTCCCTCGCCGTACCTGCCCACTACGCGTCGTTTCGCCTCGCCCCTGTACCTGCGCCCTGAACTGTTGCCCGAGTACGCCGACCTTCCCGAGTCCGAGCGGGCCCGCGTCGACGAGCTCGCCGGCCTCGCCGCCGGCACCGAGGCCAACAGGTCGGATCTCCTCGACCGCGACGCCTCGTGGGCCGCCAAGGTCGACGCTCTACGCCTGGTGTTCGCAGTACCCTGCAAGCCCGACCGGGCCGCAGAGTTCGACCGCTTCGTCCGCGATGGGGGGCCCGGGCTCCGATCCTTCGCCACCTGGTGCGCGTTGGCCGGAGAGTACGGGCCGGACTGGGCGAACTGGACCACCGACCTGCGCGATCCCGGCTCCGAAGCGGTCGACCGTTTCGCCTCAGCCCACACCGAGGAGATCGAGTTCCACCAGTGGCTGCAGTGGGTGACCGGCGAGCAGCGGGCGCGCGCGCAGCGGTCGGCGCTCGATGCGGGGATGCGACTGGGCATCCTGCATGACCTCGCGGTGGGCGTGCATCCCTCGGGCGCCGATGCATGGTCGCTCAACCGCTCGCTGGCGCGCCGGGTCTCGGTCGGCGCTCCCCCGGATATCTACAACCAACGGGGGCAGGACTGGTCGCAGCCTCCGCTCCGGCCGGACGCGTTGGCCGACAACGGCTACCGACAGTTCCGCGATATCGTCCGGGCCGCGTTGCGCGATGCGGGCGGCGTGCGCATCGACCACATCCTCGGGCTCTTCCGTCTGTGGTGGATCCCCGCCGGGTCCCCACCCACCGATGGCACCTACGTCCACTACGACAGCGACGCAATGCTCGCCGTCCTCACCCTCGAAGCGTCACGTGCCGGTGCGGTGGTGGTTGGCGAAGACCTGGGCACCGTTGCCCCGGGCGTGCGCGAGTCCCTGTCCGAGCGCGGAGTGCTGGGGGCGTCGGTGATGTGGTTTGAACAGACCGAGGACGCCGGCGAGACCGGCGACACCGACAGCGCTCCCGCTCGGCCACTGCCACCGGAGGAATACCGCCGCTTGTGTATGGCATCCGTGACCACCCATGACCTGGCGCCGACAGCCGGCTACATCGATCTCGTCCATGTCGATATCCGGGACGAGCTCGGCCAACTCACCCGCGATGTGGCCGATGAGCGCAGGGACGCTGCCGCGGAGGTGGCGGGGTTCGTCTCTGACGTTCGTGAGCGCGGGTTACTCGAGGGTGACTCCCCCGACGACCTCATCGTCGCGATGCACGCTTTCCTCGCGACGTCGCCGTCGCTGTTACTCACGGTCTCGCTCGCTGATCTGGTGGGCGACCGCAGACCTGTGAACATGCCCGGCACCTCGACCGAGTACCCCAACTGGTCGGTACCTCTGGCAGATGCGGAGGGACGGGCCCTGCTGATGGAGGATGTGGTGCGCAGTGGCTTGCCGAAGCGGGTGTTCGCCGCTGTGGGTGGGGTGGGTGGTGGGTAGTGGCCGGGGCTGGCGGGCTGGTGCTGGCGGGGTGTGGGGTTGGTTGGAGGTGGGGTGGTGAAATGGCGAGAACCCCAACCCGGTTAGGGGTTGGGGTTCTCGGGTGTGAAGTTGTGTTCGGCGGTGACCTACTCTCCCACACCCTCGCGAGTGCAGTACCATCGGCGCTGGCAGGCTTAGCTTCCGGG
>NZ_JAIFXZ010000007.1:21755-168418 GCF_021033825.1 Dietzia aurantiaca | reverse complement strand
AGATCACGGCCGCCACGGACGCACCCTTCGAGGTGGCCGACCACCTGAAGTGACACCGACCCCGGCGGCGGCCGGGCCCGGGACCGGCGCCCCGGTCGGCACCCTCGTGCCGGCCGGGGCGCCGGCGTGGTGCGGCCCGCGAATCGGCGGGCCGCACCCCTTCCGGGCCGGGGCCGGCTGCCCGGGCAGACTGGAGGCCGTGAACAACCTCCCCGGGCCTCGACAGCCGCTTCCGGCCACCGGCGCACCACACGGCGCCCCGGGACTCTGGACGACACCGATCCGGGGACGGGTCGCGGTGGCTGCTCTCGGCTGGGTGCTGGTCTACATCGCCGGGGCCGTCGTCGTCGTCCTTCTCGGGATGCTCGCGGTGCGGGAGTGGGGAAGCGGACGACCACCCGCCGCCCCGCTGGCCCTCACCGTGCTGGCCGGCACCGCGGTGGCCGCGCTCGCCGCCGTCCGGACCCACCTGCTGCGCCGACGACGGCTGAGATGGGCGGACCTCGGCCTGCGACGTCCGGACAGATCTCCTCTACATCTGCTGTGGCAGATCCCGGCGGTGATGGGCACGGGCATGGTGGCCTCGATGTTCGTCCTCATCCCGCTCGCCCCCGCCGGGGCGACGGGGGACGACGCGGCCTCGGAGGCGCTCGGCGACCTCGTCTCCGGCGGCCCGGCCTACGTCATGCTGGGCCTGGCCACCGTGGCCGTTCTCGTACCCGTCGTCGAGGAGATCGTGTTCCGGGGCATCGTGCTGCCGGCCCTGCGGGCGAGGTACCGGGCCGCGGTGGGCATCACGCTCGCGGGAGGCGTGTTCGCGGCGGTCCACTTCGTGCCGCCCGCGCTGCCCTACCTGCTGGTGGTGGGGATCTCGCTGTGCGCCATGGCCGAGTGGTACCGGTCGATCGTGCCCGGGATCGTGCTGCACGGGGTGAACAACGCGATCGTGTTCACGGGTGTGGTGGCCGGGGCCGGGGCGCTCTGACCGCGGACCGGACCGGACCGGACCGGGCCGGGCCCGGCCTCAGGCGAGCAGCGCGGAGACCAGGAGCAGGACCGGCAGCGCACCGAGCGTGGTGATGACCGCCGAATCCCGTGCGAGGAGTATCCCGTGTCCGTAGCGCGTGGCCACGACGAGCACGTTCTGCGCGGTGGGCAGCGCGGCCGCCACCACCACGGTGAGCAGCTCGTGGCCCTGCATCCCGAGCAGCCCGGCACCGAGAGCGTAGGCGAGGAGCGGGTGCGCGATGAGCTTGAGGACGCTCGCGAGCCAGATCTCGCGGCGCGGTGACGCCCCGGCTTCGAGGACCTTCACACCGTAGAGCGACATGCCGAACACCAACAGCGCGCCGGGGACGGAGATCTGGCCGATGAGCTTCACCGGCTCCAGCAGTGTCTCCGGCGGGGTCCACGGCAAGGCGGCCATCACGACTCCGGCGAGCGCCGCCAGGACGATCGGGGTGCGGATGGCCTGCACGAGTGCGCCGAGGGCACCGCTGAGGGCGCCCACGTTTCCGTGTGTGCCGTCCGTCCGGTCGGCAGCCCGCGCCTGGGCGCGCTCGAGGACCGCGATGGCGATCGGCTGGAGGACGACCACCTGGAACAACAGCAGTGGCATGACGAACCCGAGGTCGCCCAGGACGTACAGGGCGATGGGGATGCCGAGGTTGGCCGAGTTCACGTACCCGGCGGACAACGCGCCGATCACCAGGTCGGACGCGGGCCGTCGGAGCCACATCCGGGCGATCGCCATGTAGAGGACCGCGATGATGATCGCGGAGACCGCGGACACCACGAACACGCCGGTGAAGACCTGGTCGAGCGTGGTGCGGGCGAGCGAGTCGAACAGCAGCGCCGGGGTGGCGACGAAGAACACCAGCCGGTTGAGGACCAGCCGGGCGTCGCTGCCGAGAACATCGGTCCGGGCGAGGAACCAGCCCAGGGCGACGAGTGCGACGATCACGGCGAAGCCGTTCAGGACACCTGCCACGGTGGGGAGCTCCTCGGATCGGGCGGCGGGAGGGGCGCGGGGGAGACCAGCGGTAACGCCGATCGGGGCCGTGCGCTCCTTGTTCAGGAGGCACAGCCCCGATCGGGTTGCTGTTGCCTTAAGTCGGCGGCCCGGTGGGCACGCGCAGGACGAGCTGGCGCTGTCTGACCGCGCCTAGCGGCGACTCAGCGGCTGGTGAAGGGCAGCAGAGCCATCTCGCGGGCGTTCTTGACCGCCACGGCGACCTGACGCTGCTGCTGCGGGGTCAGGCCGGTGACGCGGCGCGAACGGATCTTGCCACGATCGGAGATGAACGTGCGGAGGGTGTTGACGTCCTTGTAGTCGACGGTCTCGATGCCGGCGACCTTCAAGGGGTTCTTCTTGGGCCGGCGGCCCTCCTGGGCCCGGGCCTTCTTGGACGGGGTGCTACGTGCCTTAGCCATGATTACCTACTCACCAACTCGACTTCGTGACACCGGGCAGCTCGCCACGGTGGGCCATCTCGCGCATGCGAACGCGGGAAAGGCCGAACTTCCGGAGGTAGCCGCGCGGGCGGCCATCGGCGACGTCGCGGTTACGCACCCGCACGGGCGAGGCGTCACGCGGCATCTTGTTGAGCGCGGTCTGGGCATCCATACGTGCCTCGTCCGAGCTCTCGGGGTTCTTGATGACTGCCTTGAGCTCGGCGCGGCGCTCGGCGAACCGGGCGACCTTGGCCTTGCGCTGCTCGTTGCGCGCGATCTTGGACTTCTTGGCCACGGGTCAGCGCTCCTCTCGGAATTCGACGTGCTTACGGACGACCGGGTCGAACTTCTTGAGGACGATGCGGTCCGGGTTGTTACGACGGTTCTTGCGGGTCACGTACGTGAACCCGGTACCGGCCGTGGACTTCAGCTTGATGATGGGACGAATGTCGTTACGGGCCATCTCAGATCTTCTCCCCACGGGCACGGATACGGGCCACCACGGCCTCGATGCCGTCGCGGTCGATGGTCTTGATGCCCTTCGTCGAGACCGTCAGCGTGACGCGACGACCCTCGGAGGGCAGGAAGTAGCTACGACGCTGGACATTCGGGTTCCAGCGACGGTTGGTCCTGCGGTGTGAGTGCGAGACGGACTTGCCGAAACCCGGCTTCCGTCCCGTTACCTGGCAATGCGCCGACATGGCGTGGTTCTCCTTCCGCCCCGTCCTCGGTGGCGCGCGGCGGAGGAACGCTCGTCCTCCGGCCGGGGCCGGAGCAAGAGCGGATCGCCACGTCGCGAACACCTTGAGAGGCGATTGCAAACGTGCAGACAACAGCGATGGTCTAGTTTACGCAGCCGGTGGCCCGAAACGGTAATCGGCACGTCAGTGGTGGTATCGCCGCCGCTCACGCTGTGCCGGACGGCGGGCGTCAGTGCTCGAATTGGGTGCTCGGCCATCATACGGGTACGATCTACCGATGCGTGTGCTGAGACCGGAATCCCCGGCTCGGCCACTGGCCACAGCGCGCCCCACCCGTGGGGCGAGCGCCAGACCCACAGTCTTCTACCGAGCTAGAGGGATCCAGTTATGAAGAACGATATCCACCCCGACTACCACCCGGTGGTCTTCCAGGACTCGGGCACGGGCACCAAGTTCCTCACCCGTTCCACCGCCACCAGCGACCGCACGGTCGAGTGGGAGGACGGCCAGTCCTACCCGCTGATCGTCGTGGACGTGACCAGCGAGTCGCACCCGTTCTGGACCGGCGCGCAGCGTGTCATGGACACCGCCGGCCGCGTCGAGAAGTTCCAGCGCCGCTACGGCAACCGCACCCGCCGCGCCAAGTGAGCCGCGGGGCGCCCGCGCCCCGATCCACCTTTTAACCCGAGGACACACATCATGGCAGTTCCCAAGCGCCGCCTCTCGCGCGCCAACACCCATTCCCGCCGTTCGCAGTGGAAGGCGGACAACGTCGCCCTCCAGGAGACCAAGGTCGACGGCCGCGCCGTCGTCCTTCCCCGTCGTCTGGTGAAGGCCGCGAAGCTCGGCCTGGTCGACCTCGACCGCTGAACCGCCTCCGGCTGATTCCGATCAGCTGAGTACGGCGGTGCCCGGCGCGCCGCACGCACACGCCCGTCACGAACCCGGTGGATCCTCAGGGAGCCACCGGGTTCGTCGGCGTCTGAGGGGCCGTCCTCAGCGTCACCCTGTGATTCCTCAGCAGGGGTTCAGGCGCGTGCGCGAGACTGATCGTCATGAAGATCCTCGTGGTAGACGACGACCAGGCGGTGCGCGAATCGCTTCGACGCTCGCTGACGTTCAACGGATACGAGGTCGACCTGGCCGGTGACGGGATCGAGGCCATCGAGATGGTGGACGAGGACCGTCCCGACGCCGTGATTCTCGATGTGATGATGCCCCGTCGGGACGGTCTCGAGGTGTGCCGGATCCTGCGTAGCCGGGGCGACGACCTGCCGGTGTTGATGCTCACCGCGCGTGATGCGGTGTCCGAGCGGGTGGCCGGGCTCGACGCCGGCGCCGACGACTACCTGCCCAAGCCTTTCGCGTTGGAGGAGCTGCTGGCGCGTCTGCGGGCACTGCTGCGCCGCCGGGGTCCCGAGTCCGAGGACGCCGACGAGGTGTTGGAGTTCGAGGATCTGCGCATGGACCTCGCGACCCGGGAGGTCACGCGAGGCGAACGGCGGATCCAGCTCACCCGCACCGAGTTCTCGCTGCTCGAGCTGCTTCTGCACCACCCGCGGCGAGTGCTGACTCGCAGCCACATCCTCGAAGAGGTGTGGGGCTACGACTTCCCGACCTCCGGCAACGCGCTCGAGGTCTACATCGGTTACCTCAGGCGTAAGACCGAGGGAGAGGGAGAGGTCAGGCTCATCCACACCGTTCGTGGTGTCGGGTACGTGCTTCGCGAGACGCCGTAGCGGTGGCAACCGGCACGGTCGGGAGGAACTCCACACCGATCTCGTTACACCAGCGGGTCACCCTACTGGCGGCGAGCTCGGTGGGGGTCGCGGTGGCCCTCATGGCCGTCGCGGCCTACTTCGTCGTGTCCGGGTCCCTGTACAAGGGCGTCAACGAGCGGCTCCAACAGCAGGCGGACCAGCTGGTGAACAGCCAGCTCGCCTCGGAGTTCGCGCTGCAGTCCCGGAGTACGCTCATCGCGCTCCGGGCGTTCAACCCGAACCTCGACGCGCAGATCATCGCCCCGTCGGGCGGTCGCACCGCGACCGGCGAGCCGTTCCAGATCGGCGCACCCGAAATCGGAGTGGTTCGGGGCGAGGCGGAGTCGAGCCTGCGCGCCTCCGGGGGTAAGCAGATCTATGCCGTCGGCGTTCGCGACGGCTCCACCCTGATCCTGGCCCAGGACCTCGGCCCCACCCGGGCGACGCTGAACAGGCTCGCGATTGTTCTCACTCTGGTCGGGGCGGCGGGGATCGCCTTGGCCGCGGTCGCGGGCACCGCGGTGGGGCGGACCGGCCTGGCGCCGGTGGCCAAGCTCACCAGAGCGGTCGAGCGGATCGCGCGCACCGACGACCTACGGCCCATCCCGGTCACCGGGGACGACGAGATCGCACGGCTGACCACCAGGTTCAACCAGATGCTGATCGCGCTCAGTGAGAGTCGGGAGCGGCAGGCGAGACTCGTCGCGGATGCCGGCCATGAACTCAAGACCCCTCTGACCAGCTTGCGGACCAACGTGGAACTCCTCATCGCGGCCAGTCGTCCGGGCGCGCCGTCGATCCCGGACGACGATCGCCGGGAGCTCGCGGTCGACGTGGTGGGGCAGATCTCCGAGCTGAGCCAGCTCGTCGGCGATCTGGTCGAGCTGGCGCGCGAGGACTCCGGAGAGGTCGAGCTGGAGCCGGTCGCGGTCTCCGAGGCCGTCGAGCGTGCGCTCGAGCGCGTCCGGCGTCGGCGACACGACGTCGATTTCCGGGTCGAACTCGTTCCCTGGTACTCGTTCGGTGACTCCGCCGGCATCGAGCGGGCCGTGCTCAACATCTGCGACAACGCCGCGAAGTGGAGCCCCCGTGGCGGGACCGTCACAGTGCGCATGCGCCCGATCTCCGAGGCGGTGATGGAGCTGACCGTCGCGGATCAGGGGCCGGGGATTCCCGAGTCGGACCGACAGCTGGTGTTCGAGCGGTTCCATCGCTCGCGCGAGGCGCGGGCCATGCCGGGGTCCGGGCTCGGGCTGGCCATCGTGCATCAGGTCGTCACGCGGCACGGAGGCACCGTCGAGGTGGGCGAAGCCGAGGGGGGCGGTGCTGAAGTGCGCGTGACCCTTCCGGGTAGCGAGGAGTCTTCCGTCTGAACCGACCGGTGGCGTGATTCCAGGCGCGTTTCAGCGGACACACAGCACCGTGGGGGACGATGGCGGGTATGGAGAACGAGAACGGTCGAGTCCCGGGTACATCCGGGTCCGGCGACGAATGGGCGTCGGGGACAGGTACGGGAGCGGGCGGTCACGGTCGGCAACCGGCGGGACAGTATCCGCATGGGGGACAGGGTCCTCACGGCCCGCAGAACCCGTATGCCGGCCCGTCACAGGGACAGGCACAGGGCGCGGGTGGCGGAAGCTGGACCGGCGGGGGCGCGCAGCCGACTACCGGCGGTCCCCAGCCGTTCCCCGGTGGCCCAGGTGGCCCTCAGCCGACCTCGGTGTTCCCTCCCGCCACCGGACCGCAGACCATGGACCCGTCGGCGGCTGGTGCTCCGCGGGAGAAGAAGTCCGGCCGGGGACTGCTCGTCGCGGGAATCATCGCGGCGATGCTGGTCTCGGGCGGTCTGGGTGGCTGGGTCGGAGCGAGTGTCGCCGGAGGCTCCGGTGGGGGGCTCTCGTCGCCGATCAGCATGTCGCAGCCGGAGAGTCAGGCGCCGGACGGCACGCCCGAGGCGGTGGCGGACAAGGTCCTGCCGAGCGTCGTCTCGATCGCCGTGCGCGGTCAGACCGGGAGTGGTGAGGGATCGGGGGTGATCCTCACCCAGGACGGCTTGATCATCACCAACAACCACGTGGTCGGTATGGCGGCTGCAGGCGGCGAGATCCAGGTCCGGTTCGATGACGGATCCAAGGCGCCCGCCCGGATCATCGGTACCGACCCGGCGACCGACATCGCCGTCATCAAGGCGGACACGTCCAAGGCGCTCACGCCGGTCTCCCTGGGCACGTCGGCGAACCTCAAAGAAGGCCAGGCGGTCGCGGCGGTAGGTTCGCCACTGGGGCTGTCAGGGACCGTGACCACCGGTATCGTCTCCGCGCTGGATCGCCCGGTGCGGGCCGGCGGCGCGCAGTCCGACCAGAGCACGGTGATCAACGCCATCCAGACCGACGCCGCCGTCAACCCCGGCAATTCGGGTGGCGCCCTGGTCAACATGAACGGTGAGCTGGTGGGCATCAACTCGGCTATCGCCTCCCTGGGCTCCGGGAACTCCGGGTCGATCGGCCTCGGGTTCGCGATCCCCGTGGACCAGGCCCGCCGTATCGCCGATCAGCTGATCAAGCAGGGTTTCGCCACGCGGGCGATGCTCGGGGTCTCGGTCAGTGACGCGCCCGGGGGCGACGGCGCCCTCGTCCGCGGGGTCGAGGCAGGCGGTCCGGCGGCGGAGGCGGATATCCGTGACGGGGCGGTCATCACCCGAGTCGGGGAACGCATCATCGAGAACGGCGACGCACTGGTGGCGGCAATCCGCTCACACGCCCCCGGGGAGACGATCAGCGTCACCTATGCTGCACGTGAGGGCGAGCAGCCGACCACCGTCGACGTTGTACTGGGAGAGGCGAGATGAGCACCAGATTCGATCCGCGGGCACTGCCCGGAGGCCGCAGGCTGCCCACCGAGGTGGAGTTCGATCCGGAGGCGGCCGAGCCCGTGGAGCCGCGCATCGCGGGCCGCGCCATGGTTGTGCTCGTGACCGACCGCTCCGGTGAACACGGGGACGCCATCGGCCCGCTGGTCACCGAGCTGCTCGAGGAAGAGGGTTTCCTCGTGGGCGGGGTGGTGGGGGTCGCGGCCGAGGAGACCGAAGTGCGTAAGGCGCTGGAGACGGCGGTCGTCGGTGGCTTCGACTTCGTGGTCACCATCGGCGGCACCGGCGTGGGGCCCCGGGACATCACGCCCGAGGTGACGGAGGAGATCCTCGACCAGCGGCTGCCGGGTATCGCCGAGGCCGTCCGTTCGTCCGGGCTGACCGCCGGCGCGGTCGACTCGATCGTGTCCCGCGGCTACGTGGGGGTCTCCGGCAGCACGGTCGTGGCCAACCTGGCACCGAGCCGGGCCGCGATCCGCGACGGTATGGCCACCCTGTGCCCGCTGGTCTCCTACGTCGTGGCGCAGCTGTCGGACCTCGACGAGTTGTGATCGACCGGAGCGCGGCCCGGCAGGACGAAGCCGGGTCGGATAGAACCCGCCCGGACAAGGACCGGCTCGACGCCGTGTTCGGCGAGACCCTGCCCGTGACCACCTCGGACGAGCGGCGCGGGCGGGACGGTCACCTGGACGACGACTGGTGGCGTGAGCAGCGGCCACCCCACCACGGTTGAGCCGCGGCCCCCGGCCGACCACGCAGAGAACCCCTGCGACTCCAGGTGAGGAGCAGGGGTTCTCTGCTGTGCGGAACTCCCGCCAGCGCCCGGGTCCGGTGTGCTGGCGGGCGGTGGGTCACAGGTTGCTGGAGGGGCTCTGCGGGTCGGAGGGGTGCGTCAGGGGACGGCCGGCGAGCAGGTCGCGGATCTCGACCAGGAGGTCGTTGTCGCTCGCGGGGGCCTCGACGCCCTTGCGCTTGGCGGCGGCCTCCTTCATCGAGTTCATCGGCGCCACCAGGACGAAGTAGATGATCGCGGCGATCAGCAGGAAGTTGATGATCGCGGTCACGAGCATCCCGAAGTCCATGATGGTCTCGGGGTTGTCGGACAGCAGCTGGACCGCGAATCCGATCTCCTTGTTGCCGCCGAGAAGTGCGATGAGCGGATTGATGATCGCCGTGGTGAAGGCGTCGACGATGGTGGCGAACGCCGAACCGATGACAACGGCGACCGCGAGGTCGATCACGTTGCCCTGCATGATGAATTCCTTGAAGCCCTTGAGCATCGCGCACTCCTACCTGTCAGTGCCCGGCCCATCATGTGAATGGCCGTGCGTTCGTGTGTGGTGCGAACGGATGGTACCAACACCTCCGACCGGATCCGAAGCACTGTCAACAGTAGTTTTCATCCATAGACGATCACCGCGAGTGGCGCCCCGGCGGCGGTCGCGGCCAGTTCCGGCGCGGCGGATTCGGGGACCTCGACGAGGATCGACCGACCTCCCGTGCGCGCGGGCGGAGCGTCGCGGACACGGGCCGCCCGGGCCACGACCACCGGCGTGCCCCCGGTGGCCACATCGTGGTCCGGGGTCGCTTCCGCATTCCCGCCCGCGACGTCAGCGTGCGACGTGCCGGTGTTCGCCGCCTGTGCGCCCGCGGCGGCGACGGCCACGAGGTCGACGAGGTCCCCGGGACTGAGGACGTCGGCCACGGCGGGGTCGGCGAGCGGGATGGGAACGACCCGCAGTGCCTCGCCGTCTGCCGGCCGGCGGTGCGGGGAGAAGTCCGACAGGGTTCCCGAGCTTCCGGGAAGGCCGCCGTGAGCGTGGGCGAGGTCCCCGGTGGTGGCGTCCTCGGCGTCGTCGGCCCCGCCGGCGAACGGCGCGGCCAGGACGAGCGCACCCGCGAGGGCGATTCGAGCGGTGCGTCGGCGCCGCCAACGACCCGGTGCGGTCGCGGTGGCGATGGTCCGGCGCATGTGACTCCCCCGTCGGTCGGCGCCTAGGGCGGCGGCGTGGGCCCGACGGTATCGGCGGTCGGCCCCCGACCAACCGTGGGAAACGGCGTGGGAGCCGGCGCCTGTGGAGGGGGAGCGGCCTGTGGAGAACCGGTTGCGGCAGGCGGTGGCGCTGGGTGCGACGACGACGCCGAGGCTACGTGGTGCCCGAGCTGCCGGACGTGCCCGAGCCGGAGGAGCTGGAAGCCGACGAACTGCTCGACGGGCTGCTGCTCGAGGACCCGCTGCTGGAAGAGTCGTTGCTGGAGGAACCCGACGAGGAGGAGCCACCGGAGGAGTTGCTCGACGAGCCGGTGCCGCCGGACGAGCCCGCGCCGGCGCGGCTGTCGGTGCGGTAGAAGCCGGAGCCCTTGAAGACCACGCCCACCGTGTTGAACAGCTTGCGCAGGCCGCCCCCGCACTGCGGACAGTCCTTCAGCGAGTCCTCGGCGAAGGACTGCTGGATGTCGAACGCGACGTCACAGTCGCGGCAGCGGTACGAATAGGTGGGCATGGGGCCTCCCGGGGAGCAGGGACAACGCCTGGCACTCTACTCCGCTGAGTGCCAGGTTCCGAAGTCGAGAAGGCCCTCCTCCGTGATCACGCCATCCACCGTGCGGTCGTGGGCCTCGACCGGGACGCGCTCGACCACGTTCTCGGTATCCAGTAGCGCCAGCAGGCGGGAGCGTGGCCCCGCGAACTGAAGGGAACGGTCGTAGTAGCCGCCGCCCCGGCCGAGTCGGTTGCCCCGGCGGTCCACGGCCACGGCCGGCACCAGCACGAGATCGGCCTCGGCGATCGTCTCCGGTCTACCCGGTGGCGCCGACGGGACGGGGATGCCGAAGCGGCCCGGCGCCAGGTCCGCGGGGCCGGCGTACTCCGCCCATCCCAACGGGCCCACCTCCGGGGAGACGGGGAGAAGAACACGCGCGCCGGAGTCGACGAGACGTGAGAGGAGTCCGGAGCCGCCGGCCTCGTCGTCGTCGGGAACATAGGCACAGACCACCATCCCGGCGGAGACGATCTCTCCCAGGCCGCCCAGGATCGCGCCATCACGCTCGGCGCGCACCGACGGCGGCACCGCGGCGCGCCGGGCGCGCACCACCCGCCTTAGTTCGGACTTGTCCATGGCGCCAGTCTGCCTGGCGACAGAGGGGCACCGTCTCGAAGGAGAGGCGCCGGGTTCGGGGCGAGGCGTGGCGTTGGGGAACCAGGTCCTGCGTCTACAGTGATGCCCATGACGTCCACCGCTTCGTCCGACTCGCAGTTCCGGACCGCCGTCGTGCCCGCCGCAGGCCTCGGGACCCGGTTCCTGCCCGCCACAAAGACGGTGCCCAAGGAGCTGCTGCCGGTCGTCGACACGCCCGGTATCGAGCTCATCGCCGAGGAGGCCACCGAGGCCGGCGCGGGGCGCCTGGCGATCGTCACCTCCGAGCGCAAGGTCGGCGTGATGGCGCACTTCGCCGATGACCCGGTCCTCGAGGGCACGCTCGAGGACCGCGGCAAGGACGTGCTGCTGCACAAGGTGCGGCGCGCGCCCGGCCTGATCGAGGTCGTGGACGTGCGCCAGGAGGAACCGCTCGGGCTGGGGCACGCGGTCGCGCAGGTCGAGTCCGAGCTGGGCGCCGACGAGCAGGCCATCGCCGTGCTGTTGCCCGACGACCTGGTTCTGCCGTTCGGGATCCTCGGCCAGATGTCGGACGTGCGGGCCGCGCGCGGCGGCAGCGTGCTGTGCGCGTTCGAGGTGGATCCGGAGAACGTGTCCTCCTACGGCGTGTTCGAGGTTGAGGACACCGATGATCCGGCCGTGAAGAAGGTGCTCGGCATGGTCGAGAAGCCGGCTGCCGAGGACGCGCCGTCGAACCTCGCCGCGGCCGGCCGGTACGTCCTGGACCGGGTGATCTTCGACGCGCTGCGGCGGATCACCCCCGGCGCCGGTGGCGAGCTGCAGCTCACCGACGCGATCGACATGCTCATCGACGAGGGGCACCCCGTGCACGTGGTGGTGCACGACGGCGCCCGCCACGACCTGGGTAACCCCGGTGGCTACATCAAGGCGTGCGTGGACTTCGCGCTGGACAACCCGGCGTACGCGGACGACCTGCGCGAGTGGCTCGCCGGCCGGCTCGGTTCCTGACACCGGCCCGCCCCGCCGCCGACAGCGGCCCCTGGGGCCCGCACCGGCCGCCGGGGGAACGGACGTGGTCCGGCGGGCGTAGTCGAGACCTCGCCCGCGGGCGGCGAACACGCCCGGATTCGGCGGCGCCGCCGCGGAAGTCGGGCATATGGCCGCTACCCTCTCCCACAGAGACCCGGGGGCCCGGCCCCGCGGCGCGGTGGCGAGCACCGCCCCGCGGGTGCGGGCTGATTCGGCCGGAACAGGTACGGGAAGGGGGCACTGGTGCGCTCCGTCGAGGAACAGCTGGCTCTGGTGACGGCGGCCGCGGTCGCCCCGCGCCCGGTTCGGGTGTCGATCTCCGAGGCGCAGGGTCTGCTGTGTGCCGAGGAGGTCGTGGCCGAACGACCCCTCCCGTCGTTCGATCAGGCGGCCATCGACGGCTACGCGGTGCGCAGCGTCGACGTCCGGGTCGGCGGCTCCGGAGACGGCCGCGGCGAGGGCGAGCAGTCCGGCCCCGCCACGCTGCCGGTGGTCGGGCAGATCACCGCCGGCTCCCGGCAGCCCACGCGACTGCAGCCGGGCCAGGTGGTCCGCGTCGACACCGGAGCGCCCCTGCCGACACTCGCGGACGCGGTCCTGCCCGTGGGCTGGGCCGAGGCGTCGGGACGGCACATCACCCCGACCCGTGGCGTCCGCACCGGCGACTACGTCCGGCGGATCGGCGACGACGTGCAGCCGGGCGACGTGGCGGTGCGCGCCGGCAGCATCATCGGGCCCGCGCAGGTGGGCCTGCTCGCGTCCGTCGGCCGGGCCAAGGTGCTCGTGCACCCCAAGCCGCGGATGTCCGTCATCTCGGTGGGCGACGAGCTCCTCGACGTGGACGCCCGCCCCGGCACCGGGCAGGTCTACGACGTCAACTCCTACGCGCTCACCGCCGCCGGCCGCGACGCCGGCGCCGACGTGCACCGGGTGGGCATCGCCAGCACCGAGCCCGGACGCCTGCGCGAGGTGCTCGAGGGGCAGCTCGTGCGCTCCGAACTCGTGGTGGTCTCCGGCGCCGCGGGCGGCGAGGCCACCACCCGAATCCGGCAGGTGATGGCCGAACTCGGTGAGATCGAGGTCAACCGCGTGGCGATGCACCCGGGCTCCGTGCAGGGGTTCGGCCGGCTGGGGCGCGACGAGGTGCCCACCTTCCTTCTCCCGTCGAACCCGGTCAGCGCGCTGGTGGTGTTCGAGATCATGGTGCGCCCGCTGATCCGCATCGCGTTGGGAAAGCGTCAGCCCATGCGCCGCACGGTCCGCGCCCGGACCGTCGCCCCCATCTCCTCGGTAGAGGGTCGCCGCGGATATCTGCGTGGGCAGCTTATGCGCGACACAGACACCGGCGAGTACCTCGTCCGGGCGCTCGGCGGCGCGCAGGGCGCCTCCACGCACCTTCTGGCCTCTCTCGCCGAGGCGAACTGCCTCGTCGTGATCGACCCCGAGGTCGACGCGGTGCGGGCCGGCGACGAGGTCGACGTGATGTTCCTCGCCCAGCGCGGCTGAGCGGCGCGACCGTGTGGAGCGCGTTGGCGGGCGAGACCGTCAACCATCCGGGCTGGCCGATCGAGGCCGGCCCGCTCCGTGTCCGCGGCGGGGTGGTGACCCTGCGTCCGGTGCGCCGCAGGGACGCGCGCGAATGGTCGGCGCTGCGGCTGGGCGAGCGGGCGTACCTGGAACCGTGGGAGCCCACGGTCGAGGGCCCGTGGAGTCAGAACAACACCCCGCGCGCCTGGCCCGGAATCCACTCGCAGCTGCGCCGCTACGCCCGCGCGGGGGCCACGATCCCCGCCGCCATCGAGCTGGACGGCACGTTCTGCGGCCAGCTCACCGTGGGCGGGATCGTGCGCGGCGCGCTGCACTCGGGGTGGATCGGCTACTGGGTGGGCCGGCCCTTCGTCGGTACGGGCGTGGCCACCGCGGCATTGGCACTGGGCCTGGATCACGCGCTCGGGCCGGGCGCCCTGCACCGCATCGATGCCACCGTCCGCCCGGAGAACGCGGCCAGCCGCGTGGTGCTCGAGCGTTGCGGTCTACGGCAGGAGGGGGTGCTGCGGCGCTACCTCCACGTGGACGGCGCCTGGCGGGACCATCTGCTGGTGGCGCGCACCCGGGAGGAGCACGGCAGGGGGGCCGTGGCCGCGCTCGTGGACGCCGGATTCGCGCAGCGCGTCTGAGTATGTCCTGAGCATCGTGACCTGCGGCGCGCCGCCACGAAGCCGGGCTCGACCGCCGTTACGGTTGGGACCTCACCACGACGTCCCGAGTCGGGGTAGACGCTCGAGGAGGCCTGATCGATGTCGAGCTCACTGCTGATCATCCTGCTGGTGGTGGTCTGGCTGTTCGTTCTCGCGCCGATGCTCATCCGGTCGCGCAATCCCATCCGCCGCACCGGTGACGCGCTGGCCCAGACTCGAACGCTGTACTCGGGAGGCTCGGGCCGACTCGTGCCCAGTCGCGGGCCCGCCGCCGCGGACCCGGTGCAGGCCGAGCCCGAGGAGTCGCTGTTCGGTCTGCCGACCGGCGCCGGCGCCACCGACGCCGAGCTGCTCGACACCGAGACCTGGGAGCACACGCTCGAGCAGACCCTTCGCCGGGAGGCGGCGGGTCGGCGCGGCGAGGCCGTCCGCCGTGCGATGGAGGAGCGCCGCAGCGCCGCCGCGGGCGGTGGCGAGGTGTCCGAGGAGATCACCTCCGAGATCCCTGCGGTCGTCGTGTCCGATGACGACGAGGCGGCAGAGGCCGTCGCCTCCGTCGACGAGCGGACCGCATCGGCCGTGGCCGCGGGGACCGCCACCGCCGAGGTCCGGTCCGCCGACATCCGCACCGCGGACGCCCGGGCCGGGGACGCACGCACTGTCGCGGGCCGGGACGCCGCCGACTCGGTGCGGCCCGAGGTCGTCGACGGCGAGCTGCTCGAGCGCCCCGCCGCCCGTCCGGCCACGGGGCGTGTGGATCACGCCGAGGACGCGGCGGGCATCGACGCCGAGGCCGTCCACCTGCATCGCGGTCGTCGTCGTCATGCCGAGCCCGAGGTGGAGCTCACCGATGCCGATCTGGACTTCGCCGAGCGGCGTCGTGGGCGCGGGGCCTACGACCCGATGGCGGATCGTCAGGCCGCCGAGCAGCGGGCGCACGCGCGCCAGCGCACGGCCCTGTTGCTCGTCGGGTTGGCGGTGGTCGCCGTGATCGCAGCGCTGCTCACCGTCCCGGCCGTGTGGTGGTTCGCCGGCGGCACGGTGCTGCTGCTGGCCGCCTACCTGACCTACCTACGCCGCCAGGTCCGGCTCGAGGAGAGCCTGCGCCGTCGCCGTGTCGAGCGGATGCGCCGCGCCCGGCTGGGCGTGGAGTCGCGTGAGGACGACGAGCTGTCGGTGGTCCCGCCGCGCCTGCGCCGCCCGGGCGCGGTGGTCCTCGAGATCGACGACGAGGACCCCGCGTTCGACGTGCTGGACACCTACGATCGCGACCTCGACAGCGGCCCGGACCATCACGACCGCCGGTCCACGCACCGCGAGCCGCTGCGCCGCGCGGTGGGCTGACCCGGGCCCGTCCCCCCCCCCCCTTTGCGAGCACCGACGCCGCGGCCCGAATGAGGGCCGCGGCGTCGTCGTCTCGGTCGCGACGTCAGGCGCGACGCCGTAGCAGGAGCACGCCGTCCTTGATCGTGGCCGTCTGAGTGCCGTCGGGGGAGGTGACCTCCCTCGGGCGGATCTCCTGGGTGATGACGTCCCAGAGGGCCGGATCCAGGGCGAGTTCCTCGAGTTCCTCGGCCGGCGTGGGCATGGTGTGGACAGCGTGGCCGTGGCCGTGGCCGACGGCGTCCGCCCGCTCCCGCGAGGCGTCGCGCCCCCACGGCGGGATGTCGTCTTCGCTTTCGAAGACGTGCGTCACCAGCAGAAGGAGCCCGCCGGGCCGGAGATACCCGGCGGCCCGGCGCAGGATCTCGATGCGCTGTAGCTCTACCTCCGAGTGGAAGAAGCTTGCCGTCACCAGGTCGAAATTCTGATCTGTGTCCCACGTGGACAGGTCGTGCGCGACCCAGTCGATGTCCGCCGACACCCCGCGTGCGGCAGCGGCCTCGGCGCCCCGGGCGGTGGCGGTGGGAGAGATGTCCACGGCTGTGACCCGCCAGCCCTGCTCGGCGAGCCAGACGGCGTCGCCGCCCTCCCCGCATCCCAGCTCGAGGACGTCGCCGGCCTCGAGTGTGCTGACCACGGCGGCGGTGCTGGCGTTGACATCTCCCGACCAGCGGACCTCGCCCCCGGCATAGCGGCTCTCCCAGTGCTCGGCGGGAGAGGGCTCGGCGGGCGGGGCGGGGTCCGACACCTTCCGGACCGCCCGGTCGAACTCCTCGGTGACGAGGGCCATGTTGACCATCCCACCGGCCATCGCGCCCGCTGCCATCGACACCGGAACGGTCGCTCCGGGGTTGGCCACATTGCCAACGGCCCAGATGCGAGGATGACTCGTCTTGCCCGTCATATCCGTGGCGAGGAACGACCCCATCGGGTTGGTGGCCCGCTCCAGTTCGAAGCGTGCCACGACGTCGTCGTGGGGGAGGGCCTGCGAGGCGACGAAGATCGCGTCGAGTTCCACCTCGCTGTCGTCGGCCAGACGCACGCCGCTCAGTTGGCCGTCGCGGGACAGGACCTCGGCGACGGGGGTGTCCACGACCACCACCCCACGCGAGCGCAGTCGCGCCGCGACGTCAGGTTCGATCTCGCCCAGGGCCGCGGTGAAGAAGATCAGGTCGTCACTCCACTGGCGCACCAGTTGGGCCTGGTGCAGCGACATCTCGGACGTGCCCAGAACCGCCAGCCTGCGGCCGCGGACCTCCCAGCCGTGGCAGTAGGGGCAGTGCAGCACGCTGGAGCCCCAGAATTCCCGGATGCCGGGGATGTCCGGCAGACCGTCGGTCATCCCGGTCGCGAGGATCAGTGCACGCGCGGACGCGGGCGCTGCGTCCGCGAACCGGACGGTGAGGCCGGCCTCGTCGTCGTCGGGGTCGTTGTCTTCCACGCCGGTCACAGTGTCCGGACGGATCGTCACGTCGTACGCGGCCAGCTCCGAGCGCCCACGGCGGAGGAGTTCGGCCGGGTCGGTGCCGTCGTCGCCGAGCACGCCGTGCATGTGGGCGGCGAAGCGGTTGCGGGGCTCGCCGGCGTCCACCACGAGCACGCGGCGGCGGGCGCGCCCCAGCATGAGAGCCGCGGACAGGCCGGCGGCACCCCCGCCGATGACGATCGCGTCCCACGGATCTCCGTGTGCCGCCGCGTCCTGGTGTGTCGGGTCTTCGGGCGTCCGGGCCGCGCCATCGGCGTCGCGCCGACCGGGGTCCTTGCTCTCTCGGGTTTCGTTCATGGGTGCAGTCTGCGGGCAGCTGTGCGGCATCTGCAAGGGATATTGCTGGTCCGGCAAAGAGGCCGCAGGCGGTGGCCGCGGTGGCGGGCGTTCGGTGACCGGCGGCCCTGCCGGTTTGGTTGGCGGGCGGGGCGTACTGGTAAGGTATTCCACGCTGCCTGAGAGGGTGGCACTCCCGCCCGCAAGGGTGGATTCACTGCCCGTGAGGGCGGTGAGGGGCTATAGCGCAGTTGGTAGCGCGTCTCGTTCGCATCGAGAAGGTCAGGGGTTCGATTCCCCTTAGCTCCACAAGAGAAGTGGCAGGCCAGAGGCCGTCCCGCGAATCGCGGGACGGCCTCAGTTCGTTCGTCTGGGCGCCGTTTGGTCACCCTCGTCTATGCCGACTCACGGCAGCGCGGGACGGATATCGTGTTCCGCGAGACGCCCACGCGCGCGTCCCAGTTCGGCATCCGTCGAGAACACCAGCCACCGCTCCACCAGGTCGGCCTCGTCGATCGCGCTCCGGAACGTCTGGAGCGCCCCTTTCCCGTCCAACGCCGTCTCGAGCCGTCGGCGTAGATCACGGTCGCGCTGCTGCGCGGCGAAGGCCATCCTGTCGTTCCATCGGTCGTCGGCCTCGTACCGGTCCAGCCAGAGGAATCGATCCGGATCGGTCTCCACGTCAACGGGGTCGTCGGCGTCCGGGAGCCCATCCCCGACGGGGATCACCGCCCCGGTCTCGAGGTCGACGTAGGCGCCGGTCAGGTGCTCCGAATCGCCGAGCATCGTGGCGAGCATGTCGAGATCGACGGGGGCCTCCCGCCCGGGCGACGTGTCGCCCCGCATCCGAGCGAGGAGCTCCTCACCCAATACCTTGTCTCCCGGGAGGCCACGGGCATTCAGCCTGTTGACGAAGGAGAGTACGAGGGCCTCCATCCTCGCGTCGCCGGACTCCAACAGGAGCGCAGCCCCGACGGCTATCTGTTGTAGCGCGTCGTCGACCTGACGCCCTGCGATCGCCGACAGGAGGGCATCACCACCCCGGGCCGAAAGGGCCCGTCGTACCTCGTGGAGATCGCCCCTGGAGATGGTCGGCGCCGCGGGCCACCGAGGATCCAGCATGGGCTCAGGCTGGTCGGGGCGGGCGCCCGGCTGGGACTCGCCGTCGTCGTCGCTCCAACTGCGCCCGTACTGGTCGGGTATGTCTCCCCATCCCCAGTAGGGCAGGGGGGTTCTGGGCCGGCTCCCCAGGATCTCGATCGGGTCGATCTTGATCGGGTGCACCTCGCAGCGGTGCACCCAGTTGTCCCCGAGATCGAAGACGAACCGGAACTCATCCCCGAGTCCCACGGTCTTGGCGACCTTCGTCCGTTCGATGTCCTCGAGGAGTTGGACCGGGCCGAAACCGGACGACACGAAGTCCAGACTGCTCTCGAGATCGGCGACGGTTGTCCCGTCTGAGAGCGTGAACTCCGAGAGATGCGCGGGATCCCATCGAGCGAACGCGGTGTTGATGGCGTTAGCGAAATCCATGAACGTGTGCGACGGGCCGACGGCGAAAGTCCGGCCGGGTGGCGGCCACAGATCGTCGCCCCTGCCGCCGAGGAGTTCCACCGTGATCGAAAGCCAGGTACGTGCCATGTGTTCGAGTATGTCGGCTTGCGGGGGGAGCTCGCCGTGTCGTTAGACCGTGCCCGCTGCTCGCGTCACTGCGTCGCCGGTCTGCTGGGCTCGCGTGGCCCGTCGGGCCCGTGCTGGCTGCCTGTCGCGTCAGGGTGAATGAGGGCCTCCTTGCGGTGCGTGAGTTGCTCGCCGAGCACGGAGACCACCAGGGCAGTGGTCGTACCGACGATCGCGATCCCGGCCAGCATCAACCCCACCGCGAGAGCGCGCCCGGGGAAGGTGACCGGGTAGTACTCGCCGTAGCCGACGGTCGTCAGGGTGGTGAATCCCCACCAGATCGCGTCGTCGAGATCGACGATGTTGGCCCCGTCCGCCCCGCGTTCGAACAGCCAGACGACCGAGGCGACGAAGTAGACGAACAGGAGCATGAACAGGAACGTGGTGAGGAGGAGCCTCGCCCGGAGGGTGGTGCCGGACCGCCGGAAAGCCGGGAGCCGCCACAGATAGATGAGGATCACGAACGGCCGAAGGAGCGGCAGGATCAGGCACACCATCTCGAACCGGTAGCGATGGAAGAACGCCCGGGGGTCCTTGCGGGCGAGCACCGCCCGGATGAGGAAGTCGATGAGGACCAGCACATAGCAGGCGATTGCCGCGAGCCGGGTCGCGTTGACCAGGTCCCGGTCGTGGAACGATCCGGAGACCAGCGCCACCGTCGCCGCGAAGAACAGGATCGAGGCCAAGAAGACGGGCCACGTCGTGAAGTGCTCGAAGTGCTGCGCCCGCTGGATCGGCGACGCGGAGTCGTTCATGGCGTCGACGTTAGCCTCTGCCCACGCCTCCGACGGGGCGAAGGGCGACGACGATGACGACGGCATCGAGCGCATCGGTGGCGAACGCGAGTGCGGCGATTCGGGCGAGGCGGGCCTTGCTTTCTCTCCGGGCGCGTAGAGGGGCATAGTGGTCGACGTGTTCAGCGGACTGAGTGCATTTCCCTTGACCCCGTTCACCGGCGCAGGCCCGGACAGCGGGGGCGTGCCCGACCTCGGCGCGTACGCCCGACTGGTCGCGCGACTGGTGGCGGCGGGGGTCGATTCGATCGGCGCTCTGGGCTCGACGGGTGGGTTCGCCTACCTGCAGCGCGGTGACCGTCGCGCGCTCGCGCGGACGGCCGTGCGTGCGGCCGGATCCACGCCGGTGATCGTCGGCGTGGGGGCCCTGACCACCCGGGAGATCCTCGGGCACGTGGCCGATGCGGAAGACGCGGGCGCGGCCGGCATCCTCGTGCCGCCGCTGGGCTACCAGCCGCTGCGCCCGGCCGAGGTCGTGACGCTGTTCAAGA
This sequence comes from Dietzia aurantiaca, assembly GCF_021033825.1. Taxonomy (GTDB): domain Bacteria; phylum Actinomycetota; class Actinomycetes; order Mycobacteriales; family Mycobacteriaceae; genus Dietzia; species Dietzia aurantiaca. The sequence continues at coordinate 148,178 of NZ_JAIFXZ010000007.1, read as the reverse complement.
CGGTGACCTCGGAGACCGACCTGCCCGTGGTGGTCTACGACAACCCGGCCACCACGGGTTTCACCTTCACCCGTGAGGTGCTCACCGAGGTCGCCGCGCTGCCTCGGGTGGTCTCGGTCAAGATCCCGCCCGTGGCGGCGGATCTCGGCCGGGCCCTCGGGCCCGTGACCGATCTCCGTGATGCCGTGTCGCGGTACGTGTCCCTGGGGATCAGCGGCGACCGCGCCGGCGCCTGCGGGCTGCTCGTCGGATGCGACACCTGGTACAGCGTGCTGGCCGGGGTGTTCCCCCGGACCTGCCTGGCGATCACCCGTGCCGCTCAGGACGGCGACGAGGAGCTGGCCACCGGGCTCTCCGCGGAGCTGGACCCCGTCTGGGACCTGTTCGACAGGTTCGGCAGCTACCGCACGGTGTCCGCGATCGCCGCCGAGACCGGCCTCGTACGCCACGAGGGCCTTCACCACCCGGTGCTGCCGCTGAGCGGGGACGAGCGTGAGGCCGTCCGGTCCGCGCTGCAGACCATCGGTCCCCGTGACTGAGCCCGGCGGCCGAGTACCCGGTGGAGCGGGCGCGGGCACGGCCCGCCGGTGGGGATTCCTCATGGCGGCCATCGGGCTGGAGGTGGCGGGCTCGCTCTCGCTCAAGGGCGCGCTGACCTCTCCGGTGCTCTACCTGGTGGTGGTGCTGGGCTACGCGGGAGCGTTCGTGTTCCTCGCACTGACCCTGCGGGCCAGGATGCCGCTCGGCGTGGCGTACGGGATCTGGGGCGCCGCGGGGGTCGTGCTCACCGCGGCGCTGTCCGCGCTGATCTTCGCCGAGCCGCTGACCCCGCTGATGGGCGCGGGCATCGCGGTCATCATCGCCGGGGTCCTGTGCGTCGAACTGGGGGCCCAGCGAGCCCGCGCCGCGGAAGGGGTGCCCGTGTGACCGGGTGGGCGTATCTCGTCGTCGCCATCGTCCTCGAACTCGCGGCGACCCTCTCCCTCCGCAAGGCGGTCGACGACCGTCGGTGGTACCTCGCGGTGGTGCCCGGCTACCTGGCCGCGTTCGCCCTGCTGTCCCTGACGCTCGCCGCCGGGATGCCACTGGGCGTGGCGTACGGCATCTGGACGGCCGCCGGCGTGGCGCTGGCCGCGGTGGCGAGCCGGTTCCTGTTCCGCGAACCGCTCAGTCCGCTGATGGGCGCCGGGATCGCGATGATCGGCGCCGGGGTGGTACTGGTGGAACTGGGCTCGGCGGCCTGACCCGGCAAACAGGCTGGCCAGGCCCCCGCCAGACTGACTGGAACAAGTTATAGTTCCCGCATGCTTCTCGCGCCCGGAACCCCTGCCCCCGACGTCTTCAGTCCCGGCAAGATCGGCAACGTGACGCTGCGTAACCGCATCGTCAAGGCCGCGACCTTCGAGGGGCGGTGCCCGAACGGTCGCGTGACCGACGAGCTCATCGAGTTCCACGCCGAGTACGCGCGTGGTGGCGTCGGGATGACCACGGTCGCCTACCTCGCGACCTCACCGGAGGGGCGGACCGACCGGCACCAGTACCACTGGGGCATGGACGACCGCGGGATGCTGCGCAAGCTCACCGACGCCGTGCACGCCGAGGGCGCCGCGGTCTCCGCGCAGGTCGGTCACGCCGGCGCCGTGGCCAACTCCGCCTCCAACGGGATGCCCGCGATGGGGCCGTCGCGCATCCCCGCGCCCACCGGGATGTCCCTGACCAAGGCGTGCACCGAGGCCGACATCGACAGGATCATCGCCGACCACGTGCGGGCCGCCCGCGGCGCCCGTGAAGCCGGTTTCGACGCCATCGAGGTCCACTTCGGGCACAACTACCTCGTCAGCGAGTTCCTCAGCCCCAAGCTGAACAGGCGCAAGGACGCCTACGGCGGCTCGCTCGAGAACCGCGCCCGGTTCGCGCGTCGCATCGGCCGCGCCGTCCGCGACGCCGTAGGCGACACGATCGCCGTGACCATCAAGCTCAACATGGACGACGGCGTGCCCGGCGGGTTCTGGATCGACGAGGCCGTACAGGTGGCCAGGTGGATCGAGCAGGACGGCTCCGCCGACGCGCTGGTGATGACCGTGGGCAGCTCGCTGCTCAACCCCATCTACCTGTTCAAGGGGGATGCGCCGCTGGAGGAGTTCGCCGCGACCCAGCCGCCCGTGATCAAGATGGGCATGAAGGTCGTCGGGCCGAGGATGTTCAAGGAGTACCCGTACACCGACGCGTACATGTTCGACGACGCACGGCAGATCCGTGAGGCCGTCGACCTGCCGATGATGCTGCTCGGCGGGATCGTCGACCGGCCATCCATCGACAAGGCCATGGGCGCCGGCTTCGAGTTCGTGGCCATGGGCCGCGGACTGCTGCGCGAGCCGGACCTGCCGAACAAGCTCGAGGCGGACGAGCGCCGCCGGTCGCTGTGCGTGCACTGCAACCGCTGCATGGCCACCATCTACAGCGGCAGCCGATGCGTACTGCGCGAGTACGTCCCACCGGTGCCGGCGCGGTAGACAGGACCGGGACCGGCTGCGGTCGGACCGCGGATCAGCGCTGCCGACCGTGCGCAGCGAGCCGAGATCCGCGCCGCGCGACCTCCCCTCACGGGGTGCGGCGGGCCGCTACGGTGGGACACCAGCGGCCCGACCAGTCGACCCGGGCCCGGACAGGGGAGCACATGTCGAGGCGGCGGATCAAGGACTACCGGGGCGCGATCTGTGTGGTGACGGGCGCGGCCAGCGGGATCGGACGCTCGGCCGCGATCCGCCTGGCCGACGAAGGCGCGCGGCTGGTGCTGACCGATGTCAACGCCGACGGGCTCGCCGGGGTCACGCAGGAGTGCCGCGACAAGGGGGTCTCCGTGCTGGCGTCCGAGACTATCGACCTCACTGATCACGAGGCCGTTGCCGCGTTCGGCGAGCGGGTCGTCGCCGCGAACGGCGCGCCTGACGCGATCTTCCACGTGGCCGGCAACTCGGCCTGGGGCCGCCCGGACCTGCTCGAACACCGCGTGTGGCGGTCCATGGTCGAGGTCAACCTGATGGGCACGATCCACGTGATCGAGGCGTTCATCCCCGCGATGATGGCAGCCCGCAAGCCCGGCGCGGTGGTCATGGTCTCATCGGCCGCAGGCCTCCTGGGACTGCCGTGGCACGCCGCCTACAGTGCCGCCAAGTTCGGCATCCGCGGCATCGCCGAGGTGCTGCGCTTCGATCTGGCGCCATACGACATCGGTGTGCACCTGGTCTGTCCGGGCGCCGTCGACACGCCGCTGGTAGGCAGCATCGAGATCGCCGGCGTGGACCGGTCGAACCCCGAGGTGGCCAAGACCGCGGCGCAGTTCCAGCGGCACGCCGTCACCCCGGACCAGGCGGCCGAATCGATGATCGAGGGCGTGCGCAAGGGACGCTACATCGTATACACCTCGCCCGACATCCGGCTGGCCTTCGCGGCCCAGAAGTTCGCGCCGCCGGCATACAAGCTGGCGATGAGGCTCATCGCCCGGAAGATCAACAAGGCGGCGCAGGGCGTCCTCCCGTGAGGGGGATGGAGACACTCACCGACGCCGCGATCCTCCTGGCCCGCGTCGGGCTCGGGGTGGTCTTCGTGGCGCACGGGTGGCAGAAGTTCTTCACCCTCGGCCTGTCCCGCGTGGGGGAGCAGTTCGCCTCCTTCGGCGTGCCCCAACCGGACGTCACCGCCGCGATCGTGGCCGGCGTCGAGCTGGCCGCCGGGATCGCACTCATCGCCGGGATCCTCACCCCGCTGGCCGGGATCCTGCTCGGCGCGGACATGGCCGGCGCGTTCTACTTCGTGCACGCCACCAACGGCCCGTTCGTCACCCAGAACGGCTGGGAGCTGGTGGTCGCGCTCGGAGTGGGGGCCTTGCTCATCGCCGCCGTCGGGGCCGGCAGATTCAGTGTCGACAGGGCACTGGGCGGCTGACTGCACGGGCGCACAACAGCGCGGGCGCGGCGGACCCGATCAGGGTCGTCGCGCCCGCGCTCGTGTCGCCGGTGCTCAAGCCGTCATTCGGCCGAGGAGATCGCCTTCATGGGCGTCACCGGCAGGCCATGGGAATAGGGGGCGTCGATACCTGCGTCGACGAAGGCATTGCGGATGCGGCGCCGGAGTTCGCGCTCGGTCGCCCACTGCATGTTGGCGTGGGTCACCGCCGTCATCCGCAGCGACCACGAGTCCGCACCGAGTTCGTTGACGCCGGCCAGCTCGGGCCCGGAGATGAGGTTGGACTTGATCGGCTCCTCGAGCGCCGCACTCTTGGCGGTCTCGATGGCGATATTGCAGGCGCGGTCGATGTCCGCGCCGTAGGAGACCGGGATCTCGAGGAACGCCACACCGAAGTCCTGGCTGTAGTTGCCCACGCGCAGGATGTCGCCGTTGCGGCAGTACCACAGGGTTCCGTGCAGGTCGCGCAGCGAGGTGATCCGCAGACCCACGTTCTCGACGGTGCCCTCGGCCTCGCCCAGGTCGACCCAGTCGCCCACGCCGTACTGGTCCTCGAAGAGCATGAAGATCCCCGAGAGGAAGTCACGCACCAACGCCTGGGCGCCGAAGCCGAGCGCCACGCCCACGATCCCGGCCGAGGCGATGAACGGCGCCACGTTCACCCCGACTATCGCCAGCGTCTGCAGGACCACCCAGACGAGGACGACGAAGGACACCAACGACTTGAGCACCGACCCGATCGTGGCCATGCGCTGGGCTCGCCGCTCCGCCCGCTTGCGGTCGGACATCGCCTGTTCGGCGGGCTTGCGGTGTGCCTTCTTGAGGCTCTCGGCGGTCAGTCCACCGCTCTCGTCGGCGCTGACTCCGCGTTGCTCGTCGTCGTGTTCGTCGTGTTCGTCGATGTCGACGGTGGCCCCGGCATCGGCCTTCCTGCGGCGACGCGGCCACAGGCTCGGACTGGTGCCGTCGGCCGTGGGCCTGGTGACGCGATCGATGGCCCGGTGCAGGATCCATCGCACCAGCAACGCCAGAAGTATGTAGACGACGATCATGACCGGCTTCTCCACCAGCCATTCCTGCGTCGTGTCGGACATCCCGAGATCGGGGAAGGGAATGGGTAGCTCGTTCACGACACGACGCTACTGACCCTCACCGGTCATGTCAGGTGCGCCAGGCTGCGTGGGGGGTCACCGCCAGGACGGCAACCAGAGTTGCATGTTCCATTCGGCCTGCGTGATCGGCGTGCCGGAGAGGATCGGCAGCATGAAGATGAAGTTCACGATCACCAACGCGAGGTACAGGCAGACGATCGCCCGCCCGATGAACCGCCTGCGTGGGGGATCCGAGGATCGGCCGGAGATCTCGCCGAGCACGAGCGAGACCATCATGACGAAGAACGGCACCATCACCGCGGCGTAGAAGAAGTACATCTGCCGGTCGTGCTGGAAGAACCACGGCAGGTATCCGGCGGCGTATCCGACCAGCGGGAACGCGTAGCGCCCGTCGCGGCAGATCACCGCACGCCAGAACGCCCAGGCCAGAACCGGGATCGCCAGCCACCAGATGGCGGGTGTGCCGAGCAGCATGATCGCCCGTACGCAGGAGGCCTCGCCGCATCCGGCCACGTCCTCGCCCTGCTCGACGTAGTAGAGCATCGGCCGCAGGCTCATCGGCCACGTCCACGGCTTGGACTCCCACGGGTGCCGGTTCCCGGCCGAGGTGGTCAGCGACGAGTGGAAGTCCAACACCGAGGACTGGTAGTAGATCCAGGACTGGATGACATCAGGCAGCCAGGTGTCCTCGGTTTTCGCGCCCACCGCGTGGCGGTACACCGTGTTCTCCCCGGCGAACCACGGCAGCCAGGTGAAGAAGTGGAGGATCGCCGGCCAGATCACCAGGGTGAGGAAAGCCGGCGGCGCGTCCCGGAGCAGCGCCCCGGCGAAGGGCCGACGGACCCCGTAGCGGCTGCGCAGCGCCCAGTCCCACGCCACGGTCATCAGTCCGAAGAAGGCGATGAAGTACAGACCCGACCACTTGACGCCCAGGGACAGGCCGAGCATGACGCCGGCCGTGAAGCGCCACCACCTGAACCCGAGTCGCGGTCCGAGGTCGGACAGGTGAAGACGGCCCTCGACGGCGGCACGATGCATGCGGGCCCGCATCTGGTCGCGATCCACCAGCAGTGCGCCGGCGGCCGCGGTGACGAACAGCACCTGGTAGATGTCCAGCATCCCGATGCGGGAGGTGACGAACGTGACGCCGTCGAGGCAGAGCAGCAGACCGGCGACGAGCCCGAGCTGGGTGGAACGGGTGAGCCGCCGGGTGATGCGCATGACCAGTAGCACCACGAGCACGCCACAGATCGCGGCGGTGAACCGCCAGCCCATCGGCGTGTAACCGAACAGCATCCCGCCGATCGATTCGATCTGCTTGGCCACCGGTGGGTGCACGACCAACCCGTATGCGGGGTTCTCCTCGATGCCCAGCTGGGAGATGTTGAACGACTGCGGTGCGTAGTGCTTCTCGTCGAAGACCGGGGTGCCGCGGTCGGTGACGGAACCCAGACCCCAGAAGCGCGTCACGAACGCCAGCACGAGGATGACGCCGGTGGCGATGAGGTCGCGGGTGGACTCGACAGGCCCGGTGTCGGGGGCGGGGAGCGGGCGGCCGGGAGCGCGCACGCCGAGGGTCGAGGTCACAGGGCGAGCATAGTGGGGGGTCCGTGTCGCGCACGGGGGACGCCCGGCGGCAGCAAGGCGTGGCTCGCGGGATGACGGGGATAAGGTGGCTGACATGACGTCCGGACGGGTCGTGTTGGCGGCCACCCCCATCGGGAACCCGGGCGACGCCTCGGGCCGACTCCGCCAGCTGCTCGAGACCGCCGACGTGGTGGCCGCGGAGGACACCCGCCGCCTGCGATCACTGGCCGCGGCGCTGGAGGTCACCATCAGCGGCCGGGTGATGAGCTTCTACGAGCACAACGAGGCCGGCCGGGTGCCGCAGCTGCTCGATCGCGTCTGGGCGGGTGACGTGGTGGCGGTCGTGACCGACGCCGGGATGCCCGCGGTCTCGGACCCGGGGTATTCGCTGGTGGTGGCCTGTATCGAGGATGGTCTGCCGGTGACGTGTCTGCCGGGACCGTCGGCCGTGACCACCGCGCTCGTCCTCAGCGGTCTGCCCGTGGATCGCTTCTGCTTCGACGGGTTCCCGCCGCGCCGCGCCGGGCGGCGTCGCACGTGGCTGGCCCGCCTGGCCGCCGAGGAGCGCACCTGCGTGTTCTTCGAGTCGCCGCACCGTCTCGCCGACACCCTCGCCGAAGCCGCCGAGGTGCTCGGGCCGGATCGCCGTGCCGCGGTGTGCCGGGAGCTCACCAAGACCTACGAGGAGGTGCTGCGCGGAACGCTCGCGGAGCTGGCCGAACGCACGGCCGACGGGGTGCTGGGTGAGATCGTCGTGGTGCTCGAGGGCGCCGACGCGGCGGATTCCGAGGCCTCGCTCGACGATCTGGTCGAGATCGTCGAGGAGCGGGTCACGGACGGTGAGCGCCTCAAGGACGCCTGCGCGGCGGTGGCGGAGGGGTCGTCGCTGACAAAGCGTGACCTGTACCAGGCGGTGCTCGACGCACGCGCGGAGTCTGATTAGTCATCCCACGCGCGTTGTGGGGTCCCCTCAGCGAGCCGCGTCACCAGGGCGCCGGCCCACCGCCCCATGTGAACGCGGCCTTGTGCACGCATTCGTCCCATTCGGCGTCCGGGTCGGAGTCGATGGTGATGCCGCCGCCCACACCGAACTCGCATCGCCCGTCCGGCGCGATCTCCAGCGTCCGGATGGCCACGGACAGGTCGAGCTCGTCGGGCCCGGCGATCCCGACAGCCCCGCAGTGCAGCCCGCGCGCCCGCGGCTCCCACCCGGCGATGAGGCCACGCGCCCGCAGCTTGGGCGTCCCGGTGACGGAGGCGGGCGGGAACGTGGTCTCGACCAACTCGTGGTGCGGAACGCCGGTCCGGGCCGCGACGGTCGAGACGAGGTGCCACACGCCGGGCGCCTCGTGGACTGCCAGCAGTTCGGGCACCGTCACCGAGCCGAGTTCGGCGGTCCGGCCCAGGTCGTGGCGGACCAGGTCGACGATCATGATGTTCTCGGCCACGTCCTTGACCGACGCGCGAAGCAGTGCGGGATCGGCCGCGCGCGGCAGGGTGCCCTTGATGGGGCAGGAGCGCACCTCGCGGCCGCTTCGCGTCAGATACGTCTCCGGTGACAGCGAGACCACCGAGCCCCACGGCCCGGTCATGAACGCCGCGCGCGGCGCCCGGGTCTTCCGCCACAACCGACTGAACAGCGCGAGCGGCTCGCCGCGAAGCCGGCCGTCGAGTCGGGTGGACAGGCAGGCCTGATAGATCTCGCCGGCCCGGATGGCCTCGAGGCACTCCCGGACCGCGGCCTGATGCGACCGCCGGTCCGGGGCCTCCCAGTCCAGACGGGCCGCGGCGGGGTCGGCTGCTGCGTTGGTGACCGCGTCGGCGTCGGCGACCGCGTCGGTGACTGTGTCGGTGGCGACGGCGTCGTCGTCATATCTCCCGAGCCCCAGGTCGCGCGGGGTGGGGGCGTCACCCCGTGCGGTCCAGCGCCCGTCGTGGCCGAGGACGAGCAGGCCGTCGGCGCGGCCGGACACCGCCTCGGGCAGGAGGCGGCGGGCGCCGATCGGAACATCGGGGAACGAACGGAAGCCCAGCGTGTAGCGGGATTCCGCGGCGGGTGCGGGGGAGGGCGAGGGGTCGACGACGACGAGGCCGTCTCCGTCGGCGCTGGCGCTGCCGTCACCGAAGGCGTGCTCCGGTGCCACGGGCAGCAGCTCGACGGACGGGGCGATCACCGCGGCGGCGCCCAGCCAGTCCCCGAGCAGCGCGGCCGGCTGGGGCAGCCCCTCGTAGGTGGCTCGGCGAGCGCAGGCGTCGAGGACGCGGAGCGGGTCCGGCGGCACTTCCGCCCAGGTATGCACGGTATAAACGTGGCAGATCCGCACGACCCGGGTCCAACCGGGGCCGAGCTGGAGACGACCAAACTTACCGACTGGCGGCCCCAACGTGCTACCAGTGGACCTGTGACCATCAATGAAGAGAAAGTCCCAAAGTCTCCACCTGCCAAGGGTGGATCACCGACCAGCGGGATCAGCATGGGTGTGTTCATCCCTGCGCTCATCCTGATCGGCGCGGTCCTCGTCTGGGGGCTGGTGTTCACCGACTCGTTCCAGACGGCGGCGACGGCGGCCTTCGACTGGACCGTGGACAGCGTCGGCTGGGTGTACGTCCTCGCGGCGACCTCCTTCGTCGCGTTCGTCCTGTGGCTGGCGTTCAGCAAGTACGGCAACGTGCGGCTCGGCGGGGACGGCGAGAAGCCGACCTTCCGCACCACCAGTTGGATCTCCATGATGTTCGCCGCCGGCATGGGCATCGGCCTGATGTTCTACGGCGTGAGCGAGCCGCTGGCGCATTTCGTCGAGGATCCGCCGGGAACCAACGGCGGCGTGACCACCGCGATGGCCACCACGACCTTCCACTGGACCGCCCACGCCTGGGCCGTCTACGCGGTGGTCGGGCTCTCGCTGGCGCTGACCGCCTACCGCTACGGCGGGCGACATCTCATCTCCAGCGCGTTCGCCCCGCTGATCGGTCAGCGCCGCGCGGACGGCTGGCAGGGCAAGGTCCTCGACGTCCTGGCGATCTTCGCGACCGTTTTCGGTACGGCGGCCTCGCTCGGCCTCGGCGCGCTGCAGATCCAGGCCGGACTGCAGCAGACCGGAAGCATCACCGGCGAGAGCATCGCGGTGGTCATCGGCATCATCGTCGTGTTGGGCCTGTGCTTCGTCGCCTCGGCGGTCAGTGGCATCGAGCGCGGCATCCAGCTGCTGTCGAACATCAACATGATCCTCGCGATCCTGATGGTGATCTTCGTGCTGGTCTTCTCCGGCGCGGCCGTGTTCATGCTCGACCTGATCCCCACCTCGATCGGCGCGTACATCGACACCTTCTTCGCCATGTCCGCGCGCACCGGCGCGAGTGACAACGGCACCGCCGGCCCGTGGCTGTCGGGCTGGACGGTCTTCTACTGGGCGTGGTGGATCTCCTGGTCGCCCTTCGTGGGCATGTTCCTGGCCCGCATCTCGCGCGGCCGCACGATCCGCGAGTTCGTGGTGGGCGTGCTGGTCGTGCCCAGCGCGCTGAGCATCGTGTGGTTCTCGGTCCTCGGCGGCGCCGCGCTGGACCTGGAGCTCAAGGGGGAGAGCATCTACGGCGACGGTGACGCGACCGTCCAGCTGTTCTCGCTGTTCGAGCACCTGCCGCTCACCGGGCTGCTGTCGTTCCTGGCCATGGCGCTGGTGGCCATCTTCTTCATCACCGGCGCGGACTCGGCGTCCATCATCATGGCGTCGATGTCGGAGTTCGGTGCCGAGGAGCCCAAGCGCGGGGTCGTGGTGCTGTGGGGCGTCCTCACGGCGGGTGTGGCGGTCCTGATGCTGCTGCCGGGCCTGAGCGAGGGCGAGCCCTCTCTGGCGCTGGACAGTCTGCAGAACCTCACGATCATCGCGGCGTCGCCGTTCGTGGTGGTCCTGGCGTTCATGTGCGTGTCCATGCTCAGAGGTCTGCAGTCGGACCCGTTCATCACCGAGAAGATCTACGCGATGCCGAAGAAGCAGCAGGACGAGATCATCGCGGCGCGGGAGGCCGCCGCGCACGGGGGTACCACCTCCTCGAAGGAGGAGGATCCGACCACCTAGGCTGTAGCCATGGCGAAGACAGTCCTCACCGCGGTCGCATGGCCGTACGCGAACGGCCCCCGGCACATCGGACACGTCTCGGGGTTCGGCGTACCGTCGGACGTCTTCTCCAGGTACCAGCGCATGGCCGGCAACGACGTGCTCATGGTCTCGGGCACCGACGAGCACGGCACCCCCCTCCTCGTCCAGGCGGAGAAGGAGGGGGTGCCGGTGCAGGCGTTGGCCGACCGGTACAACCGGGTGATCGTCGACGACCTGGCCGGGCTGGGCCTGAGCTACGACCTGTTCACCCGCACCACCACGCGAAACCACTACGCCGTGGTGCAGGAGTTGTTCAAGGGTCTGCACCGCAACGGGTACATGGTGGCCAAGACCACCACGGGCGCGGTGAGCCCGTCGACGGGCCGTACCCTGCCGGACCGCTACATCGAGGGCACCTGCCCGATCTGTGGCTACGACGGTGCGCGCGGCGACCAGTGCGACAACTGCGGTAACCAGCTCGACCCGATCGACCTGAAGAACCCGGTCTCGAAGATCAACGGCGAGACGCCGATGTTCATCGAGACCGAGCACTGGTTCCTCGACCTGCCCGCTCTGGCCGACGCGCTGGGGGACTGGCTCAAAGGGCGCAAGGACTGGCGGCCCAACGTCCTGAAGTTCTCGCTCAACCTGCTCGAGGACCTGCGCCCGCGGGCTATGAGCCGCGACATCGACTGGGGCATCCCGATCCCGGTCGAGGGCTGGCAGGACCGCGGTGACAAGAAGCTCTACGTCTGGTTCGACGCCGTGGTGGGCTACCTGTCGGCGTCGATCGAGTGGGCGTGGCGCTCCGGTGAGCCGGAGGCGTGGCGCCGATGGTGGACGGACCCGGACGCGGTCTCCCACTACTTCATGGGCAAGGACAACATCACCTTCCACTCGCAGATCTGGCCGGCCGAGCTGCTGGGCTACGACGGCCGGGGGGCCGAGGGTGGCGAGCCCGGCCCGCTGGGCGCGCTCAACCTGCCCACCGAGGTGGTCTCATCTGAGTTCCTCACAATGTCGGGCTCCAAGTTCTCCTCGTCGCGCGGTGTGGTGATCTACGTCCGCGACTTCCTGGCCGAGTTCGGTCCCGACGCCCTGCGTTACTTCATCGCCGTGGCCGGGCCGGAAAATCAGGACACCGACTTCACCTGGGACGAGTACGTGCGCCGTACCAACGCCGAGCTGGTGGGCGGCTGGGGCAACCTCGTCAACCGCACCGTGTCGATGGCGCACAAGAACTTCGGCGAGATCCCGCGACCGGGCACGCTGACCGACGTGGACGCCGAGTTGCTGCGTGAGGCCCGCTCCGCGTTCGACACCGTCGGCGGCCACCTCGACCAGTCACGCTTCAAGGCCGGTGTGACCGAGGCGATGCGCATCGTCGGCGCCGCCAACCGGTACATCGCGGCCACCGAGCCGTGGAAGCTGGCCAAGGAGCCCGACCAGCGTGAGCGACTGGGCACCGTCCTGCACACCGCGCTGCAGGTCGTCTCCGACGCCAACACGTTGCTCACCCCGTTCATGCCGTCAGCCGCCCAGCGGATCCACGGTGCGATCGGTGGCGAGGGAATCTGGGCGGCCGCACCGCAGGTCCACGAGGTCACCGACGACATGCCCGTCGAGGTGGTGGGTTCGGGTGTGCCCGAGCCCGGCCACCAGTACCCGGTGATCATGGGCGACTACGCCTCCGAGAAGGCCCGGTGGGCCCGCAGCGAGATCGTGCCCGGCACCCCGCTGGCCAAGCCCACCCCGTTGTTCGCCAAGGTCGAGCCGGAGCTGGCCGAGACCGGCCCCGAGTGGGCCCCGATCCAGCGCGAGGACTGACCCGGAGTATGGGAAAGCGCAAGCCCCGCCCGACCCCCGTCCTGCCCGAGCCGCTGCCCGGACTCGTCGACGCCCACACGCACCTGTACTCGTGCGGGCACCGCACCGCCGACGAGGTCCGCGCCGCCGCCGACCGTGCGGCTCTGGCCGGCGTGGCCGCGCTCGTGACCGTCGGCGACGACCTGGCCGAGTCGGAGGCCGTGGTGGCCGCCGCCGAGGCCGACGAGCGGGTGTACGCGGCCGTGGCGGTGCACCCGACCCGTGCCCGCGAGGTCACCGACCCCGAGACCGGCCCGGCCGCGCGGGCCCGGCTGGCCGAGCTCGCCGCCCACCCGCGCGTGGTGGCGGTGGGGGAGACCGGCCTGGACCACTACTGGGTGGGGACGATGGACGGTTGCGCCGACCCGGCGGAGCAGGAGGAGTCGCTGCGCTGGCACGCCGGTCTCGCCGCCGAGCTGGGCAAGTGCCTGATGATCCACAACCGCGAGGCCGACGACGACCTCATGCGCGTGCTGGCCGAGGTGGCCGGACCCGGGTCGGGCGTTCCGAGCGTGATGCTCCACTGCTTCTCCTCGCCCCTGGACGTCGCCCGTGAGGCGCTGGACCGCGGCTACGTGCTGTCGTTCACCGGGAACGTGACCTTCAAGGCCAACGAGCATCTGCGCGAAGCCGCACGTCTGGCCCCCGCCGGGCAGATCCTGGTGGAGACCGACGCCCCCTATATGGCGCCCGAGCCGTTCCGCGGGGCCCGCAACGAGCCGGGACTGGTCGGCTACACCGCGCGTGCGATCGCCGAGGTCCGGGGGCAGGCGCCCGAGGACTTCGTGGCCGAGGTCGCCGAGACTGCGCGGGGGATCTTCGGCCTGACGGTCTGACGTAGCAGCGCCTGCCGAAGCGGTCTGACGGCCCGACGCGGCACCGCCGGCCGACGTGGGCGACCGCCCGGCCCACCAGCCGCGGAGGGAGCGTCGTGAGTGGTGTGACTGGAGTGAACAGCGGTGCAATTGTAACGAAAAGTAATCGACGGCCTTCGTCGTCGTCGCATGTCAGGGGTATCACGTTGCCCGACGGTGACAAGATTCGTTACGCTACCGTGATGAAACGTGGACGCCCGATGCGGGCGTCCACGCGGTACGCGAGGAGAGATCTGACAAGTGGTTGATGACGCACGGACCGGCACCCCCACGGACACCGGCAACGGCACCCGCCGGGAGCCGAGGGGACTGCTCGCCCCCGTCACGCGGATCCACCGCTCCCGCTCCGCGCTGCTGCGGTGGTCGGTGGCCGGCATGCTCACCACCCTCGTGGTGGGCGGGGTCGCGGCGGTGGACCAGCGCACCCAGTACACGCTCGAGGTGGACGGCTCGACCGTCGAGCTCGTGACCTTCAAGTCCGACGTGCGCGCCGCGCTCGAGGAGGCCGGCTACTCGGTCGACGAGCGTGACGTGGTCTCCGCGCCCGAGCGGCTCGGCGACGGCGACACCGTGACCCTGCATCGCGCCCGGCCCGTCACCGTCGAGGTCGACGGCGAGGCCGAAGAGGTCTGGACCACCGCCACCACGGTCGCAGACCTCGTCGCCGAGCGCGGCGACGTGCCGCCCCGTAGCTACGTCAGTCCCCGGATCGACGCCGAGGTGCCGCTCGACGGTGCCTCGGTCTCGATCGTGACCCCGCGCGAGGTCATGCTGTCCGACCACGGCGGCCCGCACAGCTCGTTCAGCGCGCCCGGCGCGACCGTGGGTGAGTTCCTGGAGCGACTCGGCGTGAAGCTGGGTGCGCAGGACGTCGTGGAGCCCGCCCCGGAGACCACGGTCGGCCCGGACACCCGGGTGACCGTCACCCGCGTCGCCACCGCCGAGGAGACGGCGGTCGAGCCCTACGACGCGCCCGAGACGACCACCGAGGACCCGGAGGCGCTCGAGGGTGAGCGCACCGTCACCGAGCCCGGCGTGCCCGGCGAGCGCGAGGTCACCTACACGGTCACCCGCGTCAACGGCGTCGAGACCGAGCGTCACCGCGGCGCCGAGACCGTCCTGACCGAGGCCACCCCGGCCGCCGTGAGCGTGGGCACCAAGCCCAAGCCGGCGGTCCCGCAGTCCTCGCAGGGCAGCACGTGGGACGCGATCGCACAGTGTGAATCCGGCGGTAATTGGGCGACCAACACCGGCAACGGTTTCTCCGGCGGCCTCCAGTTCCACCCGCAGACCTGGACCGGGCACGGCGGCGGCCAGTACGCGCCCAGCGCCCACCTGGCCACGCGTGAGCAGCAGATCGCGATCGCCGAGAAGGTCCGGGCCTCGCAGGGCTGGGGCGCCTGGCCCGCCTGCACCTCGCGGCTGGGGCTCCGCTGAGCATCGTCGACCCGGGATCCCAGCCCGCGGGGAAGGGGATCTCCGAGCAGTTCCGCGGGCAGGCCGAGCCGCTCGGCCCCCAGGAGGTCCGCGCGCTGGCCGGCGAGCTGGGCATCAAGCCCACCAAGACCCTCGGCCAGAACTTCGTCCACGACGCCAACACCGTCCGGCGGATCGTCGTGGCCTCCGGCATCGGGCGCGAGGACTCGGTCATCGAGGTGGGCCCCGGCCTGGGCTCGCTGACGCTGCCGCTGCTCGACGCCGCCGGCCGCGTGGTGGCCGTGGAGATCGACCCGGTCCTGGCCGAGCGGCTGCCGCGCACCGTCGCCGAGCGGGCCCCGCAGCGGGCCGGTGCGCTCACCGTCGTGGGTGCCGACGCGCTCGCGGTGACCGGCGCCGAGCTGGGTGAGCCCGCGCCCACCGCGCTCGTGGCGAACCTGCCCTACAACGTGTCCGTGCCCGTTCTGCTCCACCTGCTCGCCGAGGTGCCCACCCTGCACACCGCGCTGGTGATGGTGCAGCTCGAGGTGGCCGACCGCCTGGCCGCCGCCCCGGGCTCGCGCGTGTACGGCGTGCCCAGCGTCAAGGCGGGCTTCTACGGCACCGTCCGCCGCACCGGCATGGTGGGTCGCAACGTCTTCTGGCCCGTGCCCAACGTCGAGTCCGGGCTGGTGCGGATCGACCGGTACGACGAGGCGCCGTGGGACATGAGCGACGAGCACCGCCGCCGGGTGTTCGCCGTGGCGGACGCCGCGTTCGCGCAGCGCCGTAAGACCCTGCGCGCGGCACTGTCCGGCTGGGCCGGCTCGGGTGCGATCGCGGAGCAGGCGCTGGTCGCCGCCGGCATCGACCCCAGGGCGCGCGGCGAGCAGCTCACCACCGCCGACTACGTGGCGATCGCCGAGGCCGCCCGGGAGCTGGGAATCGGGCCGGGGCCCGGGCCCGCCTGACCGCGCACGTTCCTCCGCGCGATCGTCACCAGATCGGCGGCCGGCCCCGAGAGCTGGCGCGGTGGCCGCCACACCGCCCGCAGGCGGCGGTTCAGGTCCAGGCCGTCCACCTCGATCACCCGGAGCTCGCCCGAGTGCACCTGGTCGGACACGGCCAGCGAACTGAGGACGGCCGGCCCCACGCCCGCGAGGACGCTCGTCCGGACGGCGGCGGAACTCCCGGACTCCAGGAGCGGCGCGGCCCGCTCGTACTCCTGTAGTGCCAGGTCCAGCGTGACGCGGGTGCCCGATCCCTGCTCGCGGACAACCAGCGGCGTGGCGGCCAGCTCACGCACGCTCAGGGGCGTCCTTCTCCGCACCCACGGATGACCGGGCGGGACCACCACGACGAGTCGGTCCCGGGCGACGGTCGCGGAGTGCAGGCCGGCCGGGACGGTGGGTGTCTCGACGAATCCCACATCGCACGCCCCGCCGGAGACCTCGTCGAACACCACGGCGGAGTTGCGCACGTTCACGTGTAGGCCCACCTCTCCGTGCTCGCCGCGGAAGTCCCCCAGCCACAGCGGCATGAGGTGCTCGGCCACGGTCATGCTCGCACTGACCGTGAGCTGGGCGGCCCGCTCGCTGTTCAGACTCTCCGCCACGTCGAGCAGCCCGGCCGCCCCCTCGAGGACCTGCCGGGCCCAGTGCGTGATCAGCCTCCCGTGCGGAGTGAGGGTCGCGCCCGACGGGCGGCGCTCGAGCAGGGGCGTCCCGAAACGGTGCTCGAGCTGCTTGATCATCCGGCTGGCGTTGGGCTGGGCCACGCCGGCGGCGCGGGCGGCGGCGCTCAGACTGCCGTGGTCGTCGACACCGGTCAACAGCTCCAGGGCCACGAGGTCCGGCCACCATCTGGTCATTTCCGGATCATATGCCTCCCACCGCTGGCATATCAGAACTATATGTCTCGATGCCGATTCCGTGGCTACCGGGAGACCTCCGCCCGGCCGAGACTGGACGCCATGACCTCCCTGAGAACCGCGACCCGACCAGTCCTGCCGGGTCTCGCGCTGTGCGGCCTCGGCACCATCCTCGCGCTCGCGCTGGGGCGGCTGCTTCCCGCCGTGAGCCCGCTGCTCGTGGCGATTCTGCTCGGGGCCGTCCTGGTGAACCTCGGGCGCGTGACCCCGGGGTGTCGCCCGGGCCTGGCGGTGGCGTCGACCACCTTTCTCCGCGCCGGAATCGCCGTCCTCGGGCTGCAGGTGGCGCTCGGCGACATCCTCGGGCTGGGGTGGCCGGTCCTGGTCGTCGTGGTGTCGGTGGTGATCCTCGGCATCGCGGGGACGATGCTCGTCGGCGCATACCTCGGCCTGGGATGGACGCAGCGGGTGCTCATCGCCTGCGGGTTCTCGGTCTGCGGGGCGGCGGCCGTGGCGGCCGTCGACGGGGTGGTGGACGCCCGTGAGGAGGAGGTGGCCACGGCCGTGGCGCTCGTGGTGGTGTTCGGCACCCTCATGATCCCCGCCGTGCCGCTCGCCGCCGCGGCGCTGGGGATGCCCGAGACCGCGGCCGGCGCGTGGGCCGGGGGGTCGATCCACGAGGTGGCCCAGGTGGTCGCGGCGGGCGGGGCGATCGGGGGATCGGCACTCGCGGTGGCGGTGACGGTCAAACTCGCGCGCGTCCTCCTGCTGGCCCCGGTCGTGACGGTGCTGGGGCTGCAGGCGCGCCGGCGGTCCGCCTCGGTCCCGGGCCTCCGTCGGCCCCCGCTCGTGCCGTTGTTCATCGTGGCGTTCCTCGCCTGCGTGCTCCTGCGGTCGTCGGGGCTGCTCGCGCCGGCGGTGCTCGACGGGGCCGGGGTGGCGCAGACGGTCCTGCTCACCGCCGCGATGTTCGCCCTCGGCACGGGTGTGCGGGTGGCCACCCTCCGCGAGGTCGGCGCGCGGCCGTTCGTCCTGGCCGCGGCGTCCACCGTCTGGGTTGCCGGGATCGCGTTGGTCGGGGTGCGGGTGGCCGGGGTCGCGGCCTGACCGTCGGTTCTGCGGTGGGCGACGTAGGCTGATGGGCATGCTCCGCGAGGTCTCCACCCCCACCGGCCCGCGTGCCGTGACGGCCGTCGCGCCGGCCAAGATCAACCTCCACCTGGCCGTGGGAGACGTGCGCGCGGACGGCTTCCACGAGCTGGTCACCGTGTACCGGGCCGTGGATCTGTGGGAGGAGGTCACGGTCGCGATCGAGGCCGCCGGACCCGACGACGACATCGCCGGTTCCGACGACGACGTCGCCATCACCGTGTCGGGGCCCGGGGCCGACCAGGTGCCCACGGACCGGACCAATCTCGCGGCCGGGGCGGTCGACCTGCTCCGTGAGGAGGCGGGTTCGGATGCCCGGATCGCCATCCGAATTCGCAAGGGCATCCCCGTGGCCGGCGGAATGGCCGGCGGCAGCGCGGACGCGGCGGCCGCCCTGGTGGCCACCGACCGGCTGCTCGGTCTGGGACTGAGCCGGGCGGAACTGGAGCAGCGCGGGGCCCGTCTCGGCAGTGACGTCCCGTTCTGCATCCGCGGCGGAACAGCGCTCGGCACCGGCCGGGGCGAGGAGCTCGCGACGCTGCTGCACGCCCGCGGCGAGCAACACGTCGTCGTGGCACTGGCCGCCGGCGGGCTGTCCACCCCGCTGGTGTTCGGCGAACTCGACCGGCTCCGCGCCGAGCGGGGGACCGCGGAACAGGGTGACGGCCGCGCCCTGCCCCGGGCGGGCGGCACCGAGCAGCTCGTGCAGGCCCTGGCCGGGAATGACCCCGCCGCGGTGGCCGCCCTCCTGGTCAACGACATGGAGCCCGCCGCCCTCTCAATCATGCCCGCGCTACGCCGCACCCTGCGCGCGGGCCAGGAGGCCGGAGCCCTGGGTGGAATGGTCTCCGGCTCCGGGCCGACGTCCCTGTTCTTCTGCGCCGACCGCGAGCACGCGATCGCCGTGGCGGCCGAGATCAGCGAATCCGGCGTCGCGCGCGAGGTGCGCATCACCAGCGGCCCGGTCGGCGGCGCCCGCATCACGAGCGACGCCACCGGCGACCTCGGCCTCGATCACGTCGGCGGCGCACCGTCCGCCGGCGACCCCACAGGAAAGTAGAGATGGCCCCCACCAACCTCATCAACATCGAGCAGGGTTCGATCTCCTTCGGCATCCGCCAGGTGCTCGACAACGTCTCCCTGGGCGTCAACGCCGGTGACCGCATCGGCGTGGTGGGCCTCAACGGCGGCGGCAAGACGACCCTGCTGGAGATCCTCACCGGCGTCGCCGAGCCCGACTCCGGGCGCGTGTCCCGGGTGGGTGACCTGCGGATGGCGGTGGTCACCCAGCGCACGGAACTCGCGGCCGACACGGTCGGCGAGGCCGTGGTGGGCGGACTCGGGCTGGCCACCCACGAGTGGGCCGGCGATGCCCGGGTGCGCGCGGTACTCGACGGGATCGGGATCCATGACCTGGGACTGGAGACCCCGGTGGCGGATCTGTCCGGTGGCGAGCGTCGCCGGGTCTCGCTGGCCGCCGCCCTGGTGCAGGACCTCGACCTGCTGGTGCTGGACGAGCCCACCAACCATCTCGACGTGGAGGGCGTCCAGTGGTTGGCCGATCACCTGGTGGGCAGGCGCTCGGCCCTCGTCGTCGTCACACACGATCGGTGGTTCCTCGACACCGTGGCCACTCATACCTGGGAGGTTGTGGACGGGCGCGTCGAGCAGTACGAGGGCGGCTACAACGACTGGGTGTTCGCGCGCGCCGAGCGTGACCGCCAGGCGGCGGCCACCGAATCGCGGCGGCAGAACCTCATGCGCAAGGAGCTCGCCTGGCTGCGCCGCGGCGCGCCCGCGCGTACCTCCAAGCCGCGCTACCGCATCGAGGCCGCCGAGGCGTTGATCAAGGACGTGCCGCCGCCCCGCGATTCACTGCAGCTGTCGAGCTTTGCTGCGCGGCGGCTGGGCAAGGTCGTGATCGAACTCGAGGACGCCCGGCTCGACGCCCCCGACGGCCGCACCCTCGTCGACGACCTGACCTGGCGGCTCGCGCCGGGCGAGCGACTCGGACTGGTGGGCGTCAACGGTTCCGGCAAGACCACCCTGCTGCGGGCGCTCGCCGGCGAGGCGCCGCTGGCGGCCGGGCGACGCAAGGAGGGCAAGACCGTCCGGATCGGCTGGCTGCGGCAGGAGCTCGACGACCTGCCGCTGGACCAGCGGGTGCTGGAGGCGATCGAGGACGTGGCCGCGCGCGTGGCGTTCGGCGACGACGAGCTCACCGCGTCGCAGCTTGCCGAGCGGCTCGGTTTCTCGCCGGCACGGCAGCGCACGCCCGTCGGCGACCTCTCCGGCGGCGAGCGGCGACGGCTGCAGCTCACGCGCGTGCTCATGGCCGAGCCGAACGTGCTGCTGCTGGACGAGCCCACCAACGACCTCGACATCGACACGCTGCGCCAACTCGAGGACCTGCTCGACGGCTGGCCCGGGACGATGGTCGTGATCTCTCACGACCGCTACCTGATCGAGCGGATCTGCGACTCGGTGTGGGCGCTGTTCGGCGACGGCGGTCTCACCAACCTGCCGCGCGGCATCGAGGAGTACCTCGAGCGTCGACGGGCCGCCGGGCTGGCGGGCGATTCCGGCAAGGTCTCGCGCGCGGCTGTGGCGGGTGCAGGTGCAGGCGCTGGTGTCCGCGCTGGCTCAGATGGCGGCTCCGCGGTTGCGTCCGCCGGGGCCGGGGCTGGTTCCGCCGGAGTGGCGGGCGCCGCTGGCTCCGCCGGCTCTGCTGGCGGCACGGGCACGGGCACGGGCACGGGCACGGGCGCGACGGCCGCCGATGCGTCCGCACCTGCGGCTGCCACGCTCAGCTCCGGTGAGCAGCGCGAGCTGCAGAAGGAGATGAACAAGCTGGAGCGGCAGATGCAGAAGCTCGACAAGCGTGAATCTCAGCTGCACGACGCGATGGCCACCGCCGCGGGGGAGGCGCTGGATACCGAGAAACTCGCCGACCTGGACCGCGAACTCAAGGACGTCGTCACCGAGAAGGAGCAGCTCGAGGAGCGCTGGATGGAGATCGGCGAGCAACTCGAGGGCTGATCTGCTCGCGCGCGGTCCCCGCGGGCCCGCAGCCCCCGCGGGCCCGCAGCCCCTGCGGGCCCGCAATCGCCGTAGTCCCCAAAGCCACTGCACTCCTGTGGTCCAGGCAGCCACTGCAGTCCCCGCTGTCGCTACAGTCCCCGCAGGCTCCGCCACCCAGCCCGAGTACTGCGTCTTGTCTGCACCATTGCGAGGGCTGTTGGCGCCATTGCGAAAATCTCTTCCGCCCACCGCAGTGGTGCCAACAAAGTTCGCGGCCGCAGCGGTGCGGGGCGCTACCGACCGGGCCGGACGCTGCTTTGGGCTGGGCCGCGCATGCGGGGCTGTGCTGGGCGGAGTAGGGCCGGGTTACGTTGCTTTGGTGCCTGTGGATGGTCGTCTGTTCTATCCACAATCGCGCGGTCGATCGTCTCGGCGGTGGTCAGTGAGGCTGAAGATGGACTGGTGACCGCACCGAGTCGTGGAAAACCGTTGAATCGCGCATCTCCGTCGCAGCGCGATGCTCCCTTCCTCGGCAGTGACGCGATCGCGGCGGGGCGGCTCAGCCCGTACCAACTGCGCACTCGGTACAGGCGCTTGTTCCCGGATGTGTACGTCGTGGCGTCGTGCGTGGTGACGCCGGAGACTCTTGTGCGCGCGGCTGCGCTGTGGGCGCCTGAGGGTTCGGTGCTCGGCGGCGCGGGTGCGGCCCTGTTGCATCATGAGCGCTGGTACGCGCCGGAATCCGTCACGAAGTCGACTGACATTTATTGTCCGGGCACGCCGCGAAAAGTTTCGGGCGTGAGGCTCCGCCGCTGGTCGCGCGCGTTCCCGAAAGGACACCTGGTGGAGAAGGAAGGGGTCCGATTGACGTCCGCAGCCAGAACCGCCGTCGATGTGGGGAGGTGGGAGGACGACGACGATATCGCCATCGCCAAGATCGACGCCGTCTGCAACCGGGGCGGGATCACGGTGAGCGCTCTGGGAGAGACGATTGACCAGATGAGCGGTCTGCACGGGGTAAACCGGATCCGATCGCTGCTCCGATGGTGCGACGAGCGGGCTGATTCTCCGCCGGAGACACGTCTACGGCTGATGTTGATCCGGGCCGGACTGCCGACGCCGACCCCGCAGCTGGTCATCCGCAACGAGTACGGCGAGAAGATCGCCAAAGCGGACCTCGGATACGAGAAGCACAAGGTCGCGATCTTCTACGACAGCGAACTTCATCGTGAGAAGGGGACCTGGGAGTTCGATGCGTGGGCCAACGCCCAGATGGCAGAGCTCGGGTGGGAGAGGTTTCGCGTCACGGCTCAAATGATGCGCAGCCCGGGGATGCTGACGCGGCAGATCGGCTCGGCGGTCATGCGGGGAGATTGCTCTGGTTGAGGAAGGAAGTCGAGCAGTTGAAGGTCGCGGCCAGGGCCTTCAGGGCGTTGTGTTGGCATCACTGCGAAGTACCCGCCGCGTTTTCGCAGTAGTGGCATCAAGCGTCGCCGTGGTGTCGACAAAGGTGCGGGAGGGGCGGGGAGGGGGGGGTGGTGTGGGGGACGGTCAGTGCCGGGGCGCCGCCGCGTGGATCGCGGCCACGAGGGCATCCGGATCGGTGAGGTCGGGCAGAACCACGTGGGCGCCGGCCGAGTGGAGGTGGTCGGCGGAGACCCGCCCGGTCGCCACGCCGATGCAGCGGGCACCCGCATCGAGTGCGCCGCGCACGTCGTGCACGTGATCGCCCACCACCACTGCCTGCGCAGGCGAGACGTCGATACCTCGCGCGCGGGCGGCGGCGACCGCGTCGAGGATCAGGTGTGCCCGGTCGCTGCGGTGATCGCCGAACGCCCCGAGCGAGGGATCGGGCAGGCCGTCGAACCCGCAGACGCGCAGCTTGAGCAGCGCGGTCCTACGCATGTTGCCGGTCACGATGCCCTGGTGAACGAGAGGGTCCGCGGCCAGCGCGCGAACAGCGTCATGGGCGCCCGGCAGGGAACCGCCCCCGCCGTCGAGGAGGTCGTCGGCGAACGTCTCGCACCGCTCGGCCACGGCATCCATGACAGCGGGTACGAGACGGTCGGCGCTGGTCAGCTCGCCACCACCGGTGAGCGTGGTGTCGGTGGCGTTGTCGTCGTCGATTCTCATCCCGTTGCGCACCAGCAGATCGGTGAGGATCGCGCGGTCGGTCCGGCCGGCGAACGACACGCCCATCACCGGCTCGCGGCCGAGCAGGTCGGCGAGGACCGGGGTGATCATGCGGGCGCCGAAGCCGGCCGGGTCGAGAAGGGTGAGGTCGAGGTCCCAGAGCACGAGCACGGGCACGAGCGCCGGTGGGGACACGGGCGCGGCGGTGGGTGCCGGAGCGGCCGTAGGCGGGCCCGGCGCGGCCGGAGTCGGGTCCGAGGCGGCCGAAGGCGAGGCCGGCGCGGCAGCAGCGCGGCGGAGCGCGGCGAGGTCCGCGCGCGTCATTCGAGCAGGCTCGCCACGAGCGGCCCCAGCCACGTGCGGAGGAAGGTGCGCAGGTCGGCGTCGGAGCGGGCCTCTGGTGAGTCCAGGCACAGCACCGACCAGCCCACGTGGACGCCCACGTCGGAGAAGAGGTCCAGGTGCGGAACCAGCTGCGGGAACTGCTCGGTGGCGGGCACGAGCAGCGACCTGGCGTACCGCCGCGCACGTTCGGCGGCGCCCGGGTCGAAGATCGGGTTGGAGCCGCCGGCCAGGGTGAGGGTCCGCAACAGGGGGTCGCCGAGGATATGTCCGCGGGTCACCACCAGGATCTCCACCAGCAGGTCCAGCGGGGTGGTGGTGGAACTCTGCAGGTCGGAGACCGCGCCGAAGAGCGAGGTGAGCCGCTCGGAGATGGCCTGCGAGACCAGCTCCTCGCGCGTGCCGAAGATCGAGTAGACGGTCTGGCGGCTCACGCCCGCACGTTTGGCCACGGCCGCGATTGTGACGCCGTCGAAACCGGCATCACCTATCACCTCGCGGGTGGCGTCGAGTATGGGTTCGCGGGAGCGCACGAAGACAGTATCCCCCAGCAGGGGGCGAGCGTTCGCGTTCCCCCGCCCCGGGCCGACCTCAGACCACCGCCCCCACGTCGTGACGCACGATCCGATCCAGCGCCCGCTCGGCGATCGCGGCGATGGTCCACGACGGGTTGCAGGCCGCGGTGGTGCCGGGGATGAGCGCGCCGTCGACGACGTAGAGGCCGCGCTGGCCGAGCACCCGCCCCTCGAGGTCGCAGACGCTGTCCATCGCCGCGCCGCCGAGCGGGTGCCAGGTGGAGTTCACCATCGTGTTGGTGTCGGTGAGATGTCCGGTCGGTCCGACGATCCGGCGTGCAGTCCGGTCGATGTGGCCGAACACGATGTCGTCGTCGCCCCCTTCCGGCCACCTGATCACGCCGCGGTCCTGCGCGGCGTCGTACACGATCCGACCGCGGTCGGCGCTGACGCCGTAACCGACCATCATCGTGGAGTGGATCTCGGCGCCGACCGACGGGATGGACGCCTGGATGAGGGTGTGCGCGCTGCGCGGATCGTCCCAGTTGAGACTGCCGTAGACGACCGGCCCGCCCTGGACGGCGCCGAAACCGGCGGTGGGGTCGGACCACAGGTAGATGCGGTCGGCGTTGGTGCCCCAGCCGCTGCCGATCCCGTCAGGCAGGTCGGTGACCTCGTCCGTTGCGGCGGCGCGCGTGAGCAGTGTGCTCGTGCCCACCGACCCGGCCGACAGGATGAGCGTCGGCGCGCGGAGGGCGAGGGTGCGGAGCAGCCGGCCTGTGGTGTCGAGCACCTCCACGTCGAGTTCCCAGCGGCCGTCGGGCAGCCGCCGCATGGCTCGTACGTCGTGTAGCGGCCGGACGTCGACGAACCCTGTGGCCTCGGCCCGCTCGAGGTAGGTGACGTCGACGGAGTGTTTGCCGCCGTTGTTGACGCCGAGCGAGCCGTCGCCGTTGGTATAGGCGGGTTTCATCTCGCCGCGCAGTTCGGCCAGCGCGTAGTCCCAGTCGATGGGCATGGGGATCTTGCGCAGCGGCAGGCCGGCCTCGCGGACGCGCCGGGCGAAGGCGCGCGCGACGGCGTAGGTGGGAGAGTTGATCAGCTCGTCGGGGGCCTCGGCCAGCCGCAGCATGCGGGCGACGCGCGGGTAGTACTCGCGGTCGAGCTCGTGCCAGTCGAGGCCGGAGGGGAACCAGGTGTGGAAGAGCTCTTCGGTGGGTTGGAGCGCCATGCCCTGGTAGATGAGGGAGCCGCCGCCGACGCCGGTGGCGCAGACGGAGGTCATGTTCTCGCCGACGGAGGCGTCGAGGAGGCCGGTGTAGCGCGGGAGGTCGACTGGGCGGCCGAAGACCTCGGGGGAGGAGCGGAACCACAGGGCGCGCTCGTCGGGGGCCGTGGCGTCGGGGAAGGTGGTGGCGTCCGGTCCGGTGGGCCAGCGGCGGCCCCGTTCGACGACGACGACGGGCACTCCCGCCTCCGCGAGTCGTAGTGCGGAGATCCCGCCTCCGAAGCCGCTGCCCACGACCAGGACGCGATGGTCTTCGATCGCGTGGGGGATCCGGGTGGCCGGGCGGGCGGCCTCCGGGCCGGCGGATCCGGGGGCCGGTGTGGCGCCGGCGGGCCCGGTGGGCTGTGCTCCGGCGGGATGTGCGGTGAGTGCGGTGAGGCCGGCGGCGGTGATGGCGCCGAGGAAGCCCCGGCGGGAGAGGTGGTGCATCGAATCCTCGTCTCGGGCGGTGGGTGACAGCCGTCACCGCGCGCAAAGTTAGACAGTCGTCGCGGATACTGTCAAGTTCTTCGTGTGGGGTCGACGAGGCGCTGCGCCCCCGTAGGATCGGCCCATGAGCAGCGGGAAGAGCGGCGACAAGAAGTCCGGCGGGAAGAAGTCCTCGTCCGGCAGCGGCACGAAGAGTGCCGTGACGGGCGGCGGCGCGAAGGGCGACTCCAGGGAGCTGCTGCCCAGTGGGCTCGAGAAGCTCCCCAAGAAGGAGTACGAGACGGAGCTCAAGCGGCTCCAGGCCGAGCTCGTGGAGATGCAGGCCTGGCTCCGGGAGACCGGAAACCGTCTGGTGGTGGTGTTCGAGGGGCGCGACGCCGCAGGCAAGGGATCGGCGATCAAGCGGCTCACGCAGTACCTCAACCCCCGCCACGCCCGCGTGGTCGCGCTGCCCGTACCGACGGAGGTGCAGCGGACGCAGTGGTATTTCCAGCGCTACATCGAGCACCTGCCGGCCGCCGGCGAGATCGT
Source organism: Dietzia aurantiaca (assembly GCF_021033825.1). Taxonomy (GTDB): domain Bacteria; phylum Actinomycetota; class Actinomycetes; order Mycobacteriales; family Mycobacteriaceae; genus Dietzia; species Dietzia aurantiaca. The sequence goes on along the minus strand of NZ_JAIFXZ010000007.1, from coordinate 121,981 downwards.
GATCTTCGACCGCTCCTGGTACAACCGGGCCGGCGTGGAGCGCGTGATGGGGTTCTGCACCACCGACGAGTACCGCCGTTTCCTGCACCAGGCGCCGATCTTCGAGCGGTTGCTCGTGGAGGACGGGATCATGCTGCGCAAGTACTGGTTCTCCGTCTCGGACGAGGAGCAGGAGCGTCGCTTCCGGGACCGGAACAAGGACCCGATGCGGCGGTGGAAACTCTCTCCCATGGATCTGGAGTCCATCAACCGGTGGGAGGATTACAGCCGGGCCAAGGACGCGATGTTCGTCCACACCGATATCCCCGAGGCGCCGTGGTACACGGTCGAGTCGGAGGACAAGAAGCGGTCGCGGATCAACGTGATCTCGCACCTGCTCTCGACCATTCCGTGGGAGAAGCTCGAGCCGCCGAAGTTGGAGATCCCGGAGCGGCCCGAGGAGACCGACTACGTGCGGCCGCCGCGGGAGGAGTTCCGCTACGTGCCGGATGTGGCCTCGCAGCTGCTCGACGACTGACCCCGGGCTGCTCCCGGACGCCCGGGCGGGGGCGATGAGGTAGGAATTCCTAGTATCTCTGCGCCGGGCCGGGGCGGGCCTGTCAGACTGGGGCCATGAGCGAATTCGTCATCACCCGGCGCGAAGGCCGGATGCAGCACATCGTCCTGGACCGCCCCAAGGCCCTGAACTCGTTGGACCTGCCCATGTGCCAGGCCCTGCACTCGGCGTTGGACGAGGTCTCGGGGGATACGGCCGTCGAGGCCGTGGTGGTCTCCAGCACCTCGGAGAAGGCGTTCTGTGCCGGCGGCGACATCCGCGCGCTGCGCGACGCGGCGGCGGCCGGCGACCACGAGGCGAACCGGACGTTCTTCTCCGAGGAGTACGCGATGAACCTCGCGTACCACACGAACCCGGCTCCGACCGTGGCCGTGATCCACGGCGTCGCGATGGGTGGCGGGCTCGGCATCTCCATCAACGGCTCGCACCGGGTCGTGACCAAGAAGGTCATGATGGCCATGCCGGAGACCGCGATCGGCTTCATCCCGGACGTCGGCGCGAGCCACTTCCTGCCGCGCCTGTGCGGTGGCGGGGAACGCGGGCTCGCGGTGGCGATCTACCTCGGCACTACGGGCGTGCGTCTGAACTCAGCCGACGCCCTCTACACCGGTCTCGGCACCCACCTGATCGACAACGACGACCAGGAGGCGTTCATCGCCGCGATCGGCACCGACGGTCTCGACGCGGCGCTCGAGCGTTTCGCCCGTGATCGGTCGGAGGCCGGAGAGTCTGCCGTGGAGACCCATATCGACCGCATCGTCGACGTCTTCTCTCGCAGCACTGCGCAGGAGATGGTGGCCGCGCTGCAGGGTGGCGAGCAGGACGAGTGGGCCACCGCGACACTGGAGATGTTCCGCTCGCACTGCCCGACCTCGGTCATCGCGACCATCGAGCTGCTGCGTGCCGGCGCTGGGGCCGCGGGCCTGCGTGAGTGCCTGGACAACGAGCTCGCGCTCGGCGCCTGGATCACCGCTCGCCCGGATTTCATCGAGGGCGTGCGTGCCGTGGTGATCGACAAGGATCGCAACCCGTCGTGGGACCCGGTCGATCTCGACTCGGTCGACGTGGACGCGATCCGCTCCGCGCTCGCCGGAGCCTGACCCGGACCTCGCGGTCCGCGGCGTCTCGCGACTTTCCCCGCGGCCGGACATCCGGCCGCGGGGCGGGGTTCCGCGCCGTAGGCGATCGCGGTGCGCCACCGCGTAATGTCGTTGCGCGTAGGGCGATCGTGGTGGCAGGGCCGAGGAGGACGTATGTCAGAAACCGCTGGTCGCGACGCAGACGCGTTGTCGGCCGACTCAGAGGAAAGTGGATCCGTTGCTGCGGCGACGAGTGAGGAGACGCATTCCGACGAGGCCGTGAGCGAGATCGCTGCTCCGGAAGAGGAGCCCAAGGGCTGGGGAATCGCGGCCGTCACCGTCGTGTCACTGGCCGCGGCGTTCATCGTGCTGTGGGGCATCTCCGAGCATTCGCACATGGTGATGCCGGCGTTCCTCGCACTCAACCTCGTGATCGCCGCGCAGCCACTGCAGTCTCTGCTCGAACGGGTCGGCGTGCCGCGCTGGGGCGGGATGATCATCGTCCTGCTGGTCCTGTATCTCCTGCTCATCGCGCTCGTGGGCATGCTCGTGTGGGCGCTCTGGATCGCCGCGGAGGAGATCCCGCAGTACCAGGACAAGTTCTACGAGATGTACCGGGAGTCCATCGAGTTCCTCGGCCGGTTCGGGCTGAGCCAGGATCAGGTCTCCGAGGCCTTGAGCGGGGTGTCGCCGACCACCGTGATCGGCGCCCTGCAGAACGTCGCGGGCCAGGTGTCCTCGGCCGGGGGCCAGCTCACCATCCTGGTGATCGCGCTGACCTTCCTCGTCTTTGACATCCCCGGGGTCTCGCGGCGCCGGGCCACCATCGCCCGCCTCCGGCCCCGCCTGGCCGACGCACTCGACTCGTTCGGCGACGGCCTCAAGTCGTACTGGATCGTGGCCACCGCGTTCGGTCTCATCGTCGCCTTCATGGACGTGGTCGCGCTCTGGATCCTCGGCGTCCCGCTGGCCCTGGTGTGGGGCGTGCTGGCGTTCGTCACCAACTACATCCCCAACATCGGCTTCGTGCTGGGCCTCGTTCCGCCCGCTCTGTTCGCCCTGCTCACCGGCGGCGTCGGGGACGCCATCTGGGTGGTGGCCATCTACAGCGTGATCAACCTGGTGATGCAGAGCTTCATCCAGCCCAAGTTCACCGGTGACGCAGTGGGCCTGACCCCGACGGTCACGTTCCTGTCGCTGGTGTTCTGGGCGGCCGTCGCCGGCCCCCTCGGCGCGATCCTGGCGGTCCCGCTCACCCTGGCGTTCAAGGCGTTCCTGGTGGATGCCGACCCGCGCATGGCGTGGCTGTCCACCTTCCTCACCACTCCGGACGCCGACTCCAAGCGCGGCAGACTCCGGGCTCGGAAGCTGACCGCCGCCGCGAGCTGAGCGCCACAGGGCCCGCCCGCCATTCGGAGTGTCTCAGTCCTCCACGCGGGTGAAAGTGCCCATGCCGGCGCCGTCGAGGAGGTCGACGGCCATCGTGTCGCCGTCGAAGGTGACGCTGCCGCGTGAGCCGGGCGGCCAGGTCTCGCCCTCGGGGCTGATCGCGAACGTGGCCCCGTCCCAGTGCTCGAGCCGCCAGGCCTGCCGGTCGGGGCCCACCGCCAGCACCAGGGCGGGGCCGGTGCCCGCGGCCGCGCCGGTGTCCGTGGATCCGGCGACGGTGTCGTCGTCGTCCTCCCGCCCGTCTTCGGCCGCGTCGCCCGACCCGCGCGCCTCGCGCACCTCGACGTCACCGAAGTAGGCGTTGCGGTAGACACCCAGCAGGTCTTCCACGGGCGGGGCGGCGGCGGGTGATTCCGGGCGCCGAGCCGAGACCAGGTCGCCGATCCCGGCCCGGAGCGGGGCGAATGCGGTGGCGAACAGCTCGCCCCACGGTTGCGCGGGATCGCCGTACTGGGCGTAGTCGGCGAACCGGGCGTTGATCGTCTCCGGAACCCCGATCGGTGCGGCGTTGGTGAGTGTGACGATCCCCAGGTCGAGGTCGGGCATCATGAGCATCGCCGTGGCCGCGCCCTGCGTGGAGGCGCCCGAGTGGCTCCACTGCACGCGGCCGGACGAGCTCGTCCCGATGTCGAAGCCGTAGCCGTAACTGCCCGTGCGGTCGGCGCCCGACTGCGGCGGCGAGGACACGACCTGCGGGGTCAGCGACTGCCGCAGCGCATCCGGGGGGACCACCTGCTGGCCGGAGGGCCCGGCGCCGTCGGCGAGCACCATCGTCATCCACTTGGCCATGTCTGCAGCGGTCGAGCTCAGCCCGCCCGCGGGCGCCTGCGCGTCCGGGTCGCGCGCGGGATCGGCGGGGACCCACCCGGCCTGGGACCCCGGCCCGGAATCTGGTTCAGATCCGGACCCGGAGTCATCCCCGGCCTCGCCCGAGCCTGTGTCGGAGTCGGTGGCCCGCACGTGCCCCACGGCGCGATTGCCGCGATCGCCGAGCTCTTCGTACGAGTACGAGGACTCGCTCATCCCGAGCGGCTCGAAGATGAGCTCGCGACTGAGCTCGTCCCACGGGGTCTCCGCGGCCGTCGCGACCGCCTGCGCGCCCGCCGTGAGACCGAAACCGGCGTACGCGTACGAGGTGCGGAACTGCTCGAGCGGCAGGTGCCGTAGCCCGTGCAGGATCGCCGGCCTGTCGTACCCCAGATCCTCCAGATCGCCGCCCGCATGTTCCGGCAGCCCGGAGCGGTGCGCGAACATATCGCCCACGGTGACCTGCTCCGACGCCCGCGGGTCCGAGAGTTCGAACCACGGCAGGTACTCGCGGACCGGCGTGTCCCAGCTGACCTCGCCGCGGGCGCTCTCGGCCGCCACGACGGTCGCGCTGACCGGCGTGGAGATCGACGCCATAGGGAACACGGTCTGCGCGTCCACGGCCTCGCCGGTCTCGGTGCTCCGCACCCCGAACCCCTCGGCCAGCACCACCTCGCCGCCGTGGACCACAGCCACCGAGGCGCCGGGAACCCCCGACTTCTCTAGCTCGTCCTCGACGATGTCGGTGACCTTGCCGATCGCGTACTCGATGCGATCCTCGCCCACCTCGAGCCCGGAGTAGGCGGCCGGACTCTGTCCCGGTTCGGGCTTGGGGAGCGGCGCTCCGCACGCGGCGACGGTGGTGAGGACGAGGCCCCCGGCGGTCAGCGACCACATCCGGCGGCGGACGGCGACGCGACCCGAATCCCGGCCACGGGGTGTGGTGGGCAGAGAGGCGCGGAGCCGTGCGATCCGCCCGGCTCGCGCGGCCCGGGACGGGGGAGTGAGCATGTGCCCAGGTTAGTGCTCGGAACCGCCGGGTGCGCCCAGCGACGGGCCTCGCCGCACGAGGACGCCGTGCGGGCGTAGCCGACGAACCCGGGCCGCGCCCTCGCCCGATCCCGCGGCCAGGCCTGTCGTGAGCGCTGCGGCTGCGCCCACAATGCCCAGCGTGCGCTCGACGATTCCTCCCCAGCGGGTCGCGGGTGTCCCGGCTCCGCCCAGGCGCAGGTCGGCGGTCAGGGTGGCGGCCTCGAAGATCTCCGACTGCTGCTCGACCGTGCCGTCCGGGGCGATGATCGCACTGACCCCGCTCGTGGCGGCCACCAGGACGGGGACGCTGTGCTCGACCGCCCGGACCCGCGACATCGCGAGTTGCTGGTAGGTCATCGACGAGTGGCCGAACGTCGCGTTGTTGGTGGGGACCGTGAGGAACTGTGCACCGGCGGCGATCGGGTCGCGCGCCGCGGCGTCGAACGCGACCTCGAAGCACGTGGCGGTTCCGGCCACGACGCCGGGCACCTCGAGCGTGCCGTCACCGTGACCCGGGACGAAGTGGCCGGCCTGCTCGGCGGCCGGGAAGAACGCCTCGAAGAATCCGCGCCACGGCAGCCATTCGCCGAAGGGCTGGATGTAGTGCTTGTCGTGTCGGTCGGTCGGGCCCTCGGATCCGTTCCAGACGACCTGCGTGTTGTACGCCGTCGGACCGCCTGGCACCGGGTCGATCGTCCCGAGCGAGATCGGCGCGCCGACGGCCACCGACGCCCCCGAGATCGCCCGCGCGACGTCGGGGGAGCGCAGCGCGGGGACGTCCGAGGCGTTCTCCGGCCACAGGACGAGGTCAGGCTGCGGCTCGTCCCCGGAGCGCACGCGGTCGGCGAGGCGGTGCGTCTCCTCCAGGTGGTTCGCGAGAACGGCCGCGCGCTGGGACGCGAACTCCAGGCCGAGCCGCGGGACGTTGCCCTGGATCACCGCCACGCGCAGGGACTCCGCGGCACCGGGCGACCCGGGGGCGACGACGACGCCGGCCGCCGCGAACAGCGCGGCCGGCACGGCGAAGGGGGCGACCGCGGTGATCACCCGGGGCCGCCGCAGGGCGACGAGGACCACCAGCCCGAGGGCGAATCCGGACGCGGCGATCGCGGCACCGAGGAACCGCGCGCCACCGAGAGAGGCGAGTGCGAGCAGCGGGCCGTCGGCGTGACCGAACGCCAGGGATCCCCACGGGAAACCACCCCAGGGCCAGGAACCGCGCACCGACTCGCATAGTGACCACCACGCCGCGAGCCCGGCGGCCGCACCCACCCCGCGGGCTCCGCCCGCGGCGCCCCACCGGACGAGGTGGACGGCGCCCGCCCCGAAGGCCGCGAGATACAGGGCCTCGACTGCGGAGAGCGCCCACGAGGCGTACGCGCCCACATACAGACCCACCCACGGGAGCAGGAGGAGGAAGAAGACCAGGCCGAAGACCAGTCCTACGGCCGCCCCGGTGCGGATCCTCGGGGCCGCGCTCCCGACCGGGCCGAGGGCGACCACCAGGAGGGCGAGCCCGAGGACCGCGCCCGGCCACCACCCGACGGGTGGGAACGACGTGTAGACGAGCGCCCCCGCGCCGGATGCCAGCACGAGACGGCCGACGATCCGCGTCATCCGCGTCGGGGCCGCGTCGTCGACGGGGCACGAGTGACGGAACGACGTCGGGCCCGCCACCAGAGGAACACGCCGAGGACGGTGACGACGGCGAACGCGATGCCGTCGACCACCGGGTTCGCCAGCACGGCACTGCGCTCCTGGAGCCACGCCTGCACGCTGGTGGGAACGAGTTCGGGTACGTGGAGCAGGCCGTTCGACGACCAGAACACCAGGCCGACCACCACGATGAGCAGACCGGTCACCACCGACGTGCTGTGGAGCCGGCGGCCGAACGCCGTGAAGGAGCGGCCCCGCAGGAGGGCGCGGGTGCGTCGGCTGATCCTGCCCCACAGTGCGGCCAGCACCATGAGGGGCACGACCATCCCGGCGCCGTAGATCGCCAGGAGGAGCCCCGCGGTCACCACGTCGCCCTGCGCCGCCGCCAGGGTGAGCACCGCTCCGAGGATCGGGCCCGCGCAGAAGCCGGCCACTCCGCTGGCCGCGCCCAGGAGCACGGTCTTGACCAGCCCGGTGCGCTCGGCCACCTGGGTGTGCAGCGACTCCGACCCCGGGAGTAGGCGGGCGGCGTCGAAGCCGAGCCCGGCGGCCTGCGCCAGGCCGAGCGCGATGAGCAGGACGGACGCGGCGATCACGATCGCCTCGCGCTGGGAGACGACGATGCTCCCGACCACCCCGGCGCCGATTCCCAGGGGCACCAGCACCACGAGGAGGCCGACGTAGAACACGGCGCCGTGCAGCCAGAGCCGGGGGCCCGAGCCGACGGTCGAGGCGAAGAACGCCGGCAGGAGCAGGGCCCCGCACGGGCTGAGCAGGGCGAGGATGCCGCCGAGGAACGCGGTGACCAGTCCGATGTCCATCCGTCACCCCTCACCTGAGGCACGGGCGTCGTCGAGCGCACTGTCGAAGGCCTCGACGAAGACGGACGTGGGTTGTGCGCCGATGATCGGGGCTCCGCCGATGATGAAGACCGGGGTGGAGACGGCGCCGTGCTCGGTCGCCAGTGCCTCGCTCCTGGCGATCTCCTCGGCCGCCTCCGGCGAGGCCATGTCCGAGGCGAAACGCCCGCGATCGAGACCGAGGTCTCCGGCGAGGGACAACAGTCCCTCCCGTGACAGTTCGGCGGACGTGCGCGTGGAGCCGCCGTCGAACAGGGCGTCGTGGAACTCCCAGTAGGCGGCCTGCGCGGAGGCCGCGTAGGCGGCGCGTGCCGCGCGCTCGGAGTCTGGCCCGTAGACGTTGACGTCGCGGATCTCGATGCGCAGATCACCGCGCTCGGCGTGCTCCATCAGTTCCGGGAGCGTGTCCTGGGTCCACTGGGCGCAGAACGGGCACTGGTAGTCGGAGAACATCACCAGGCCCACGGGGGCGTCGACGAGCCCGGCCGCGAACGGGTCGGCGGGGTCGCGCCGTTCGGCGTAGGAGTAGTCGGGCTGTTGCTGTGTCGAGGCGAGACCGTCCGCGTCGGGTCCGGAGGTCGACGTGCGCCACATGGCGACGCCCAGCGCCACGAGGATCACCAGGAGGAGGATCCCGGGGATCGTGCCCACGGGCGCCCGGCGCGGGGTGGATCGGGACATGCCCACTCCTTCTCAGATCGGCAGGGTCGTGTCGGAGATCGCGAAGTCGCGCAGCCAGCTGATGAACAGGTCCCATGCGCCGCTGACCAGCAGCAGGCCCACGAGGATCAGCATCGCGCCGCCGAACATCTGGATCGAGCGGGTGTGGCGGCGAAGCCAGCCGACCGTGCGCAGGGCCCGGGTCGAGCCGAATGCCACGAGGATGAACGGCAGTCCGAGTCCGAGGCAGTACACGACGATGAGCAGGACGCCGCGCGTGGCATCCAGCCCGGTCCCGGCTGCCACCGAGAGCGCGGCGGCCAGGGTCGGCCCCAGGCACGGTGTCCAACCGAGGGCGAACACGCCGCCGAGGAGGGGCGCCCCGAGCCAGGTGGACAGGGCCCGCGGTTGCATCCGGGTGTCCTTCTGCAGCACCGGGACCACGCCGATGAAGACCAGCCCCATGAGGATCGTCACCACTCCACCGAGGCGTTGCAGCAGCTGCTGTTGTGGGGCGATGTACTGGACGGTGCCGAGCACCATGGCGGACAGGAGGACGAACACCACGGTGAAGCCGCCCACGAAGAGCAGCGAGGCCGCCACCACCCGCCGTCGGCTGCGACGCCGCGTCGCTTTCTCCGCGACGGTCAGCGTGCCCGCCTCCGCTCGCCGTGCCTCGGCGGCGGCCACGGTGGCGGCGGGCTTCTCCTCCGCGCCGACGACGCCGGCCAGGTAGGCGAGGTATCCGGGCACGAGGGGGATGACGCACGGCGAGGCGAAGGACACGAGTCCGGCGAGCAGGGCCGCGCCGATCGCGAAGAGGATCGGCCCGGACGCGACCGTCTGTTGGAAGGCCTCGCCGATCGATGCCGCGAGGATCACGGCGTCCGCCGGCGCGGTGCCGGTCACGCGTCCTCCTCGGTCCGGACGCGGATCTTGTCCGGGAGGGAGACCTCGGGGAACGGGGTGTCCGCGGCGACTCGCGGCTTCGTCCGCGAGACGCGGACGGCGACCAGGGCGGTGAGGGCCACCGCGAGGACCACGAGGACGACGACGAGATCGGGGATCGCGCCGGCCCACCCGAGGACCGCTCCCTCGAGTTCGGCCTGGGCGCCGGCACCGAGGAGCCCGGTGAGCTCGGTGGTACCCGCGGTCACCAGCAGCAGGACGCCCACGCCGATGGTGAGGACTCCGCCGATGATGCCGGTCCACGTGTTGCTCCAGGCCCCGATCGAGATCTCGCGGGGCCGGATCAGCCGTTTGATCGCGGGGAAGCGCCCCCACACCAGGGACAGCAGGAGCAGGGGCAGGGCCATGCCGGCGGCGAAGACCAGCACGATGACCCCGCCGGTCAGTGCGGTTCCGGAGACGGCGGCCACCGTGAGGACGGCGCCGAGCAGCGGTCCCGCGCACACACCCGCCAGCCCGTAGACGGTGCCGAGGGCGTACACGGCCGTGATGGAGGTGCCCTGCGTGTTGGTCCCACGGCCCCGGAAGGGCAGCGGCACGTTGAGCAGCATGAGTACGCCGAGAACGATCACGATGACCGAGGCGACGGTGACGAACGTGAAGCGGTGCTGGTTGACGAACGCGCCCAGTGTCCCCGCCAGGACGCCCAGGGGGACCAGGCTGGTGGCCAGGCCCAGGTAGAAGACGCCGGTCCGGGCGAGCAGCTCGCGGGGGCTCGCGAAAGCGTACGAGAAGAACGCGGGCAGCAGCATCGCCGAACAGGGGCTCAGCAGGGTGAGGACGCCACCGAGGAAGGCGCCGGTCAGTCCGATGTCCATGTCGGCGTCACTCCGCCGCGGCGAGTGACTCGTCGAGGTACTCGCGGAACGTCGTCAGGGGCTGCGCGCCGGACAGGGCGGTCTCGCCTGCCACGAAGAACGGGACGGCGGTCACCCCGAGCCGCTGCGATTCGAGGGTCGCGGCCTCGGTCTGCTTCCGGATCTCCGGGTCGTCGAGCGCCGCGGTGAACCGGTCCATGTCCGGCATCCCTACCTGTTCGGCAAAGGCGATGAGCTCCTCGCGGGGCAGATTCGGGTGACCCTTCTCGGGCGCGGCGTCGAAGACGGCCGTGAGGTACTCGACGTACTTGTCCTGGTCGGCCGCCGCCTGCGCGGCGACCGACGCGAACTCCGATTCCTCGCCGAAGTAGGCGACGTCGGTGAACTCGATGCGCACCTTCCCGGTGTCGACGTACTCCTCGATGAGGGTCGGCAGTGTGTCGCGGCTGAACGACGCGCAGAAGGGGCATCGCAGGTCCACCCATTCGGTGAGCACGACCGGCGCGTCGATGTCGCCGATCGCCCTGGGGTCATCGGCATCGCGCCTGACGAACATCATGTCCCCGCCGCCGCTCGCGTTCGCCTCAGCGTTCGTCTCGTCTGAGGCCTCTCCCGCAGTGGTGGTCGAGGTGGGGGATTGGCCGGGCAGCATCTGGGCCACCACCACGATGCCGAGGAAGGCGACGACCGCCCCCAACACGATGTTCCAGATCCGGGAGCGTCGGTACTTCGCCTCCAGTGTGTGGCGTGAGACGGGAGCGTTCACTGCGGGCCCTTCTGTTGGGGGTCGGTTCTGCGGAGGTTCCGGAGGCTGCGGTGCGGTCGAGCCCGGGCGGACCGCTATCGACTATGACACATAGTCGACTATCGCGGTTAGTCGACTCGTGGCATGATCGTCCCCATGCAGTTCTCGAAGCCCGCGGGTCCGGCGGAGAAGATCAGGCGGCACGTCGCGACATGGCCGCGGTCGATATCGCTCGCGGCCGAGGGGCTCCGGACGCTCACCCGCCGGCAGTGGGTGGTCGCAGCCGCGGTCTCGATCGGCTTCGGGGTGCTGCTCGGCCTGGCCACGGTCCTCATCCCCAACTCGCTGTTCACCCGCGAAATCCCCGCGGTGTGGTGGAACTACCCCGTCTGGATCGTCACATCAGTGCTCGCCGGCCTGCTCTTCGCGACCTACGTCCGCGACGGCGCCGGTGGAGCGGACGACTCCACCGGAGGGTCCGGGAGTGACGACGACGAGGGCAGGCGCACGAGCAGGGCCGGCATGGCGGGGGCGTTCCTCGCGTGGTTCGCCGTCGGGTGTCCGGTCTGTAACAAGTTCGCCCTTCTCGCGCTGGGCTACTCGGGCGCCATCACGTGGTTCGCTCCGTTCCAGCCCGTCCTCGCGGTGCTGGCCCTCGTACTCACGGGCGTCGCGCTGATCGTCCGGTTGCGCGGCCGGGTCCTGTGCGTATTACCGTCGGGCCGGGTGGAGGAGGTGAGCCTATGAGCAGTCGCGGCGACGGGGCTCGAGGAGAGCGTGTGTCCCGCCGGGGCGGCGGTCGAGAAGCGCCGTCCCGGCAGGACGAGGCGCCCCGCCTCGGCACCCTCGAGGCCCGGGTGATGGACCTGTTGTGGGACGCCGGGCCGTCGACCATTCGTGGGCTCATCGAGCGGCTCCCGGGCGAGCCCGCGTATACGACCATCGCCACGGTGCTCACCAACCTGCATCGGAAGACCCTGGTGTCGCCGCGCAAGGAAGGGCGATCCACGGTGTACGAGACGACCGGGACCCGCGAGCAGCACGTGGCCTCGGTGATGTCCCACGCGCTGGGCAGCAGTCGTGATCGTGCCGCGTCGATCCTGCACTTCGCCGAGACCATCCCGGACGACGAATTGGATCTGCTGCGGGAGTTCCTCGACCGCCGCGGTGGAGGTGCGTCATGACCGGCATCCTGCTCCTGGTGTTCGTGCTGTGCCTCGGCCTCGCCGTGCCGGCTCTCGCCGGGCCGCGCGTGCTACGCCACGCGGCGCCCACGCTGATGCGGGTGCCCCGCCTGGCGGTCGCGCTGCTGTCCGGAGGAGTGGTCGCCTGGGTGCTGGCGGCCCTGTCCATCGCCCCACTGCTCGCCTGGGTCGTCACCGGGCCGGACATCCTCCCCGGCGACGCCGCGCTCGTGTGCAGTCAGTGTCTGGCAGCCGCTGATCCCTTCGGGCTCGACCGGGTGGACACCGGCGTGCCCGTCGCGCTCCTGCTGGCCGTGCCGGTCGCGGTCTCGGTGTACCAGGCGTTCGCGATCGCGGGTGATCTCGTCCGTCGTCGCCGTCGTTCGACCCGAACCGCGCGGGTCTTCCGGGACGGCGCGCGGCCGGTGGACCTGTACGGGCACCGGGTGCTCCTCGTGGGTGACGAGCACCCGTTCGCGCTCACGTTGCCCCGGCGGCACGGTGGCATCGTGGTCTCCACCAGCGCCGTCCGGATGCTGACCCCCGACGAACTGCGAGCGGTCCTCGCCCACGAGGCCGCCCACCTGCGCCAGCGGCACCACCTCATCTCGGCGGTCGTCACCACGCTCACCGGGCGACTGCACCGCATCCCCCTGTTCGCCGCCGTGGAGGCGGCGCTCGGTCACTACCTCGAGATCGCGGCCGACGACGCCGCCAGGCGCGAGGTCGGCACCACGGCGCTGGCCGGCGCGCTGTTGACCCTGGGACAGACCGGGCATCCGGGGACGCATCGCCAGCAGCTGCACGGCGCGCTGCACGCGCTCGGCCCCGACCGCATCCGGCACCTCGTCGAGCCGGGACGAGGCACGGCCGGGGTCGCGGCGGCCACCGCGAGTGTCTTCTGCCTGACCGCGCTGGCACTGCTCGCCGCGGTCGTCCACGTCCCCTACGCGCTCGCGGTGCTCACCGGGTGTATCTAGGCCGCCGATGCCGCGGGGGCCACGGGCGCCGCGGGTGCTCCGCACGACCGGAAGGGTGGAGCTCATGACGGGACGACTGAGCATCGACGCGCTGCGCTATGCGCGGGCGGTGGCAGAGACCGGGTCGTTCAGCGCGGCCGCGCGCGCCTACGGCGTGAGCCAGCCGGCCCTGTCCAACGCGATCGCCACGCTGGAGGACCGCCTGGGGGCGCCACTGTTCGTGCGATCGACCCGGGGCGCGTCGCCGACCGAGTTCGCCACGCGCATCCTGCCGCACGTCGAGCGGACGCTCGGGGAGATGGACGCACTCGTGGCCGAGGCCCGCCGCCTCACCGAGCCGGCGAGTGCCCGGATCCGCGTGGGGGTGTCCCCGCTCATCGACCCGACCATGGTGAGCCGGGCGGTCGAGGCGGCGGCCCGCCTGCCCGGGCACCGCGAGCTCGTCCTGAGAGAAACGGATCTCGCCGGGCTCCGCGCGGACCTCCTCTCAGAGGAACTCGACCTCATCCTCATCCCGTCGGTAGAGCCGCTCCCGCGGTTCGCTCACCGGGTCATCGGTTCCGAGCCGATCGTCGTGGTGGGGGCGCCGGCCGGGGACGGTGCGGCCGACGGCCCCGGTGTCCCGGAGGTCGAGCTCGGTGAGGCCGCCGGCTCCCGGTGGATCCTGGTCCCCGACTCGTGCGGTCTCACCACGTTCACCACCAGCCTGTTCGATCTCAACGCGCTCCCGCTGCAGCAGTACCCGGGCGAGGCCTCGAGCTACCGGGTGCTCGAGCAGTGGGCGAACCTCGGCCTGGGCGCGGCGCTCCTGCCGCAGTCCAAGCTGGAATCTGCGACGTCGGCCCACCGCCGATTGGTGGAGGACGGCCGACCGGTGGAGATCTTCTACGAGGCCGTGTGGCGGCGGGACTCAGGACTGTCCGCGGATCTCGCCGCGTTGGTCGACTCGATCGCCGACCGCTGAGGCGGCCGGGGCAGCGACTCGGGCCACCCTCCGGCCGGGGGCCATACACAGAAGTTATGGCGGTATCACCGATGGGCCACTACCGGAGCCGCCGCGCCGCTCCTACCGTCGTTCACGGCGCGACGGGCCCACCCGGCCCGTCGTGCGGCACTTTCCAGGAGAGAAAAGAGATTCGGTGAGAGAGACGACACGCGTCGAGGACGCCGTGCGGCCGGTCGCACACCATGATCGCGGCGTCCCCGCGCAGCAGAAGCGGACGCTCGCTGTTCTGGTGGTCATGCAGGTGATCGGCACCATCGGTGTCGGCGTGGCCCCGTCCATCGGTGTGCTGCTCGCCAGCGAGGTCACGGGTAACGAGGCGCTCGCCGGCCTGGCGCGGACGGCGAGCACGTTCGGCGCCGCCCTCCTCGGGCTACCCCTGGGGACACTCGCAGCGCGCCGGGGTCGTCGAGTGGCACTCACCACTGGGTGGTGGTCGGCGGCAGCTGGCGGTGCGCTGTTGGTCGCCGCCGCGCAGTGGGGAATGCTGGTGCCGTTGTTTGTGGGCCTGCTCCTCATCGGCGCCGGGTCCGCGGTGGCCCTCCAGGCGCGCTTCGCCGCGACCGACCTGGCGACCCCCGAGCAGAAGGGCCGTTCGCTCTCCCTCGTGGTCTGGGTGGGGACGCTCGGCATGGTGCTCGGCCCGAACCTGGGCGCGCCGGGCGAGCTCGTCGGCTCGTTCACCGGGCTCACCGTGTACGCGAGCGCCTTCCTCATCGCCGCGATCTGTATGGCCCTCGCCGGCGCGATCGTCTTCCTCCTGCTCCGGCCCGACCCGCTGCTCCTGCTCCTGAGTTCGGCTCAGAACGGGGGACGCATCGCCGGACCGCGGCCGCCGATGCGCGACCGGTTGGCCGCCATGCGGGCCGAGCTGGCCGGAAACCGACAGGCGCGCTATGCCGTTGTCGCGATCCTCACCGCCCAGGCGGTCATGGTGGCGGTCATGACCATGACCCCGGTGCACATCGTCCACCAGGGCGGCTCCGTCACCATCGTCGGGATCACGATCAGCCTGCACATCGCGGGGATGTACGGGCTCGCGCCGGTCGTCGGGTTCCTCACCGACCGGTACGGGCCCCGCCCGACCATCGTGGCGGGCCTGGCGATCTTCCTCGCCTCGCTGGTCATCGGCATGGTGGTCCCCGGCAGCGCCGGGTGGCTCATCACCTCGCTGGTCCTGCTGGGCGTCGGGTGGTCGTTCGTCAACGTGGCCGGTTCGGCCCTGTTCTCCCGGGTGGTCCCCGAGGAGACGCGGGCGTCGTCGCAGGGTGCGGTCGACGCGGCCGCGAACCTCTGCGGTGCGACCGCCGCCCTGGCCGCCGGGCCGCTCCTCGTCCTCACGAGTTTCTCGTTGCTCTCGCTGCTGTCCGTGGTCGTGTTGGTCCCGCTCGCGGTGCTCACCGCGTCGGCGCGCCTCGGAGGGTGGACCACGTCGGCGGGTGGGTCCGAGCCCGTCGGCCCGTCGGCCCCGGTGGATTCGTCCAGGGAGGACGATCGTGGCTGACGTCGTGAGGATGAGTGTGGAGACCGAGGGCGGCCCACTGCGCGCGACTCGGATCGCGGAGGCGGCGCCGGGGCGCGGCGAGGTCCGCGTGACCGTGGTCGCCACAGGGGTCTGCGGGGCCGACGTGGGGACGGTGCGCGGCGCCCGGGGCTCCGCCCTGCCGGTGACCCCCGGGCACGAGGTCGGCGGGGTGATCGCCGAGCTCGGCGAGGGCGTCGCCGGATGGGATGTGGGGGAGCGCGTCGCCGTGGGGTGGTTCGGCGGTAGCTGCGGGCACTGTGCGGCCTGCCGCCGCGGTGACCTGGTGCACTGCCCGGACCGTCGGATCCCGGGGCGCTCGTACCCCGGGGGCTGGGCGCAGTCGATCACGGTGCCGGCGACCGCGCTCGCCCGTGTTCCGGACGGTCTCGACCTCGTCGACGCCGCGCCGATGGGGTGCGCTGGCGTGACGACGTTCAACGCCCTGCGGCACGCCGGTGTCCGGCCCGGCGCCCGGGTGGCGATCCTAGGGCTCGGCGGGCTCGGCCATCTCGCGGTCCAGTTCGCCGACGCGATGGGCTTCGAGGTGGTGGTGATCGCCCGCGGCCCCGAGAAGGCCGCTGACGCCGCCGACCTCGGTGCTGACGCCTACGTCGACGCGGATTCCGTCGACCCGGGCGCCGTCCTGAAGGAATCCGGCGGCGTCGATCTGATCGTCAGCACCGTGCCGGCGACGTCCGCGGTGGAGGCGGTGCTGCCGGGCCTGCGCCCGAGGGGGCGGTTGGTCCTGCTGGGTGTCGCGGCCGGAACACTGCCAGTTCCGGTCGGGCAGCTCGTGATGAACGCCCAGTCCGTGTCCGGCCACGTCACGGGCACCCCGTCGGATACGGAGGCGGCCATGCGCTTCGCGCTCCGCAACGGGATCCGACCCTGGGCGCAGCGGATGCCCCTGGAGGACGTGCAGGAAGCCGTGGACCGGCTCGCCGCGGGGGACGTCCGGTACCGCATCGTCCTGGACACGGGGGCGAGGCTATGACCGCCGGAGCCGCCGGAGCCGACGGAGCCGACGGGGACGCGGGAGCCGTTGGGGCATCCGACCGTGCCGGCGCCGGCCGGACCGACCGCGCCGACGTGATCGTCGTGGGCGCCGGGATCGCGGGACTCGTCGCGGCCGAGGCGGTGTACCGGGCCGGCAGGAGCGTTCTGGTGATCGAGGCGCGCGACCGCGTGGGCGGGCGGATGCGGTCGGTCGGTGACGCGAACGGGGCGATCGAGCTGGGCGCGACCTGGTTCTGGGCCAACGAATCCGCCGTGATCGCACTCGTCGACCGCCTCGGGGTGGACACCTTCGATCAGTTCAGCTCCGGTGACGCACTGTTCGAGCCGGGTCGTCGTCGTATGTCGGGGGTGCCCGGGGTCGGGGACGCGCGGCGGTTCACCGCAGGCGCCGGGGACCTCGCCGGGCGCCTCGCCGCGCGACTACCACCGGGCAGCGTCCGTCTCGGTTCCCCGGTCGTGGCGCTGGAGGTCGACGACGACGAGGTGCGTGTTCGGACCGCACACGGTGAGCACAGAGCCCGGCACGCGGTCGTGGCACTGCCGCCGCCCCTGGTTGCCGAACGGATCGCGATCACCCCACAGCCGCCCGCGGCACTGGCGGAGAAAGTGGTGCGTACGCAGGTGTGGATGGGCGAGATGACCAAGGCGGTGGCCGTATACCCCGAGGCGTTCTGGCGGGACGAGGGGCTGTCCGGACTGGTCATGAGCCACCAGGGACCGTTCCGGGAGATCCACGACCACAGTGGTCCGCACGGCAGTCCCTCCGCGGTGTTCGGATTCGCCCCCTCGGCCTCGTTCGTCGGCGTCGACGAGATCGCGATCGCCGAGGCGTTCACCGCCCAGCTCGTCCGGCTCTTCGGTGGGCGGGCGGCGCGGCCGTCTCGGGTCGACGTGGTGGATTGGTCACGCGAGTCGTGGACCACGCCCGCCCGGCCGCACCCGGAGCGATCGACCGCCGGCTACGGCGACCCGGTGTTCGCCGTACCGGTCGGTGGGCGCCTCCACTGGGCGTCGACGGAGACCGCGACGCGGTTCGCCGGGCACGTCGAGGGGGCGATCCGGTCCGGGCTGCGCGCGGCCGACGCGGTGGTGGGCGCGCTCGCCGGCGCCTGACCGACCCCTCCGGCGGGCTGACGCCGACCGCCGCGATCAGCGCGCGGGGCAGGCCGAGGCGATGAGGTCGCGGTACCAGTACCAGGAGTCCTTCCGCGTGCGCTCCTGGCTCTCGTGGTCCACGTGGACCAGCCCGAATCGCTCGGCGTACCCGGCCGCCCACTCGAAGTTGTCCATCGCCGACCACGCGTAGTAGCCGCGCACGTCCACCCCGAGGTCGATCGCGTCCACGACCGCGCCCAGGTGCGCGCGGAGGAAGTCGATCCGCCGGTCGTCGTGGACGGCGCCATCAGGTCCCGGCTCGTCGTGGTACGAGCAGCCGTTCTCGGTGATCGTCACCGGCGGCAGGTTCGGGTAGCGCTCGTGGAGTTGCACGAGGATATCGGTGAGCCCGGACGGCACGATCGGCCAGTCGAAGTCCGTGCGCTGCACCCCCTCGATGCGAACCGGCCGGAACGGCATGTCCTCGGGAAAGTCCACCTCGAGCACCCCGGAGTAGTTCTTCCCGGGCCGCGGTGCCTCGATCACCGTCGGTTCGTAATAGTTGACGCCGTAGTGGTCGAGGGGTCGGGAGATCGCGACGAGATCCTGCTCGAGCTGCTGCGCGGTCAGCCCCGCGGAGGTCATGACGAGCTCGGCCACCCAGTCCTCCGGATAGCGACCCCGCAGGATCGGATCGGAGAACGTCCAGTTGGTGAGGACGCGGAACAGGTCAGCTGCCTCGGCATCTGCGGGGACGGCGTTGTCGTCGTCAGGTCCTCCCGTGGCGCCGGTCGCGGCGAGTACGGGGAAGTGCTGCTGGACCACCCCCACCTCGTGCCGGCCTCCGGCCGCGCGGATCGCGTCCACCGCCAGCCCGTGCGCACGCAGGAGATTGTGTGCGACGGGCAGGCAGTCCAGGCCCAGGCCCAGCGCGGGGGCGTGATCGGTGAGGGCGTGCCCGTACAGCGTGTGCACGTTCATCTCGTTGAGCGTCAGCCAGCGCGTGACCCGGTCCCCGAGCGCGTCCACCACGACCGCGGCGTAGTCCGCGAGCGCGTCCGCCGTCGAGCGCTCGAGCCACCCGCCCTCGGATTGCAGCGCCTGCGGCAGGTCCCAGTGATAGAGCGTGGGCACGGGCGTGATGCCGGCGGCCAGCAGCCCGTCGACGAGCCGGGAGTAGAAGTCCAGCCCCGCGCGGTTCACCTCGCCCCGGCCCGCGGGCAGGATGCGCGACCACGAGATCGAGAAGCGGTAGTCGTGCGCGCCCAGTTCGGCGAGGTCACGGACGTCCGCGGGCCAGCGGTGGTAGTGGTCGCACGCCACGGCGGGGGAGTCGCCGCCGCGGATGCGGCACGGTTCGGCGGCGAAGACGTCCCAGATGCTGGGCCCGCGGCCGTCGATGTCGGCGGCGCCCTCGATCTGCGCGGCGGCGGTGGCGGTGCCCAGTCGGAAGCCGGCGGGCAGTACGCGGTCGGCAGGGGTGCGCGGCACGGGACGGTCGGGCACGGGGGCGTCTGTCGGCATGGGGTCCTATCTCACGGATCGCAGGGGCAGGGTGCACAGGGCGGCCGCCACGGCGATCACCGCGCCGACGCCGTACAGGGCCGGATAGCCGGCGGCGGAGAGCACGAGGGGCGCGGCGAGGGCGGGGGCGAGCACCTGGGGCAGCGAGTTGGCGATGTTGGCCACGCCCAGCAGGGTGCCGGAGGTGGCACCGTCGGCGAGCGTGGAGGTGATGATCGCCATGTCCACGCCGATGAACAAACCCCAGCCCAGTCCCAGGATGGTGGCGGCGAGGAGCACGACCGGCATCGTGGTGGCCAGCGCGAGCAGGATCAGGCCTCCCGCGGTGGTGAGTGCCCCGGCCACCGCGAACACACGGCGCCGGGCGAACCGATCCGAGACGGCTCCGGTCAGACCCGCGCACACCGCGGACAACACCAGGGTGATCACGGTGACGATCAGGACCGAGCCGGCGACGTCGTCGGCCTGCACCACCTCGTCGAGGAAGAAGAACAGGTAGAGGAGCAGGATCGCGTTGGTGAGGTTCATCAGGAAGCGCAGCAGCCACGCCCACGTGTAGTCGCGGGTGGGCCGGAAACCGCGCGCAACGCGGCCGGTCGGAACAGACGCCGGGACGCTGCCGGTCATCGCCGACGATGTCCGGTCGGCCACGACGATCGCGACCAGAAGTGTCGGGGTGGCCACGGCCAGGACGAGATAGCCGACCGCTCCCGCACCGACGGACTCGGCGACCACCGTCCCCGCGATCACGCCGACGATCTGCCCCACGCCGAACAACGACCCCACGATCCCGCGTTGGGCGACCGGGACCCGGTCGGCGATGAGGGCCGCCAGCACGGCGAACGGGCCGTTGAGCCCGAGCTGGACGAGCACCCAGCCGGCCAGCGTGAGGGGGCCGGTGGACGCGGTGAACAACACGACCTGGCCGATCACCCCGATAGCGGTGCCGGCGTAGACCACCGGCATACGGGTGCCGAGACGGCCCCGGCATCGGTCGGAGGCTAGCCCCCAGAGCGGGTTGGCGACCAGTGCGACCGCCGCCCCCGTACCCACGACCAGCGCGAGCAGTCCCTCGCGGCCGCTGGGCCCGGCGATGAGATCGGTCTGCGCGGGCAGCAAGATCTGTAGCGGGCCGAACCAGGAGGCGAACACCGCCACGACGCCGAGCGTGAGCGCGACGATCCACCCCGCCCCAACCGGCGAGGGCTCAGGTGACTCGACCGACGTGGCCGACATGGCCGACACGGAAGGCGGAACAGGCGAAGCAGGCGGAGTCGGCGAGGTCGGCGGGTCCGGCGCGTCCGGCCGACGCGGCGCTTTCGACCGACGCGGTGGGTTCGGCGGGGCGCCGGCGGTCACCTCGCGCGTTCCCAAGTGGCCACCCACGCCTCCGCGCCGCCCATCAGCTGGCGCTCGAGTTCGGCCCGGTCCGGCCCGGCGCGGTGCAGGACGTCGGTGATCCAGTCGGCGTACAGACCGTACTGCGCGACACCGTCGACGTTGAGGTCGTAGACACGCTCGGCGAACCGCCAGCGGTCCATCACCTCACCGCTGGGCGCGGTGAACGGGTAGACCAGCGGGTCCGCCGCCGCGCTGGGCCGGGGCTCGGCGAGCGGGGCCAGTCCGTTGACGTCCGAGCCGAATCCGTAGCCGTCCCACGGCCGGGTGGCGCCGGCGGTGGTGGCGCGCCAGGAGTCGAGGAAACCCTCGTCGAAGTTCTCGGTGGGGTCCGGCGGGTAGGCGAATGCGGCCGTGAACCCGCCCATCTCGTGCATCCGGCGGCTCAGCGCCGGGTCAGACCACGTGTGGTCCACCACCAGCCCGCCGTAGCCGGCCTCCTCGGCCAGGTCGAGGGTTCGGGTCGCGCTGGCCACGCTCATGTGGTCGAGGTTGATGAGCATCCCGCGGTCCATGAGCCCGCGCACGACATGCTCGCCCAGCGGGGTCAGGCCCCGGACGTTGCACAGCGGCTCCTGCGGGTACACCGGCAGACCGGCGCCCGCGGGAGCGCCGGACGAGGCCGCGGCCAGGCCGTCCGCGACGGGAGTGCTGGCCAGCGGCTGGGCGTGGTCGGAGGCGCCGGTGGTGCAGGGCCGGGTCTCCCAGAATCGCTGCGCGGCGAGCTTGTTGCCGATGTTCACCGCCAGCCCGGCCAAGTCCTCGTCCATGCGGGCGCCGCCGAGGGCGTTGTCGAACTTGTGGACCGGGAACACCGTGGACACACCCCATGAGGCGAACTCGTCGAGGCCGCGGTCGATGTCCTCGGCCGTGCACAGCGGCGCGTCGTCGATCATGCGGCACCCGAAAGGCTCCGAGGCCTCGACCCCCAGGGTGACCGCGAGCTTGCCCTCACCCGCGATCCGGCGCACGTCCTCCGGCGAGCGGGCGATCCGGAACCAGCCCTGGCCGGGCCCGCCGTGCTCGGCGTCGATGTGCGCCTCCATGCGGTTCAGATAGTCCACCTGCCTGCGCAGCTGGTCCATCTCGTCGCACGAGTGGGGCGAGCCGACGAGCATCTCGCACAGCACGCGGTTGGCGACCAGGTGGTTGTTGAGCACGCGCTGCCCGGCCCGCCACGACCGCTCTATACCGGTGTAGTAGGCCTGCTCGTGGAGCTGCGAGTTGTGCGCGGGCCAGCTGGCGAAGGTGGGGAAGCCCTGCGCCCCGCCGGGGATGTCGGTTCCGCCGAGGATGCCCTCGAGCAGCGCGAAGTGGCCGGTGCCCGAATGTGACTGGCAGTCCGCCATCGCCTCCACCAGGCCGCCGGGCGCGAACGGTCGGCCGCAGCGAAGCGCCCCGCCGAAGGCCTCGGAGGCGGCGATATGGGCGTGGGCGTCGATGTATCCGCGGATCGGCCCACTGGGCTGGGCCGCCGGGGCCTGCCCGGAGGTCTGCGGGCCGGGCGGTGTCGGACCGGCGTTGCTCGTCGGCGCGATCGCGGTGGAGACCACCAGGACGACGACGGCGAGGAGCGCCGACGCGGCCAGAGCCCACCCTCGGGAAAGAGCCGATCTTGTCGTCGTCGTCATCGTCACATCACAGGGCGCCATGCTGTGACATTAGCCACGCCATCGTTGAAGGTGGGGGCTTTCGTCCCCGGGCCCGGGTGCGGTTGCTCCGGCCGAGCCGGGGATCAGAGCTGGGACGCGACCTCGGAGGCGACCAGCTCGAGGTGATCCAGGTCCGACATGTCCAGGACCTGCAGATAGACGCGCCGCGCGCCGACCTCCGCATACCTGCCGATCGTGTCCACGACCTCGGCCGGCGAGCCCGCGGCGCCGTTGGCGCGCAACTCGTCGACCTCGCGACCGATCGCGTCGGCCCGGCGGGCGATCTGTGCCTCGTCGCGCCCGCAGCACAGCACCAGCGCCGCCGACCGGAGGATCTCCTCGGGGGCGCGGCCGCGCTCGGCGCACGCGGCATCGACGCGCTGGTACTGCGTGGCGACGGTGTCGAGGTCGGCGAACGGCACGTTGAACTCGTCGGCGAACCGGGCCGCCAACGCCGGGGTGCGGCGCTTGCCGTGGCCGCCGACGATCACCGGCGGGCGCGCCTGCAGCGGCTTGGGGAGGCCGGGGGAGTCCACCAGGTCCACGCGCTTGCCGCGGACGGTGAGCGTCTCACCGGCCGGGGCGGACCACAGCTGTTCGAGCGCGCCGAGGGTGTCCTCGAGCAGGTCAAAGCGCTCGCCGAGCGGCGGGAAAGGGACGCCGTATGCGGTGTGCTCGTCCTCGTACCAGCCGGCGCCGAGGCCCACGTCGAGGCGGCCGCCCGACATCTGGTCGACCTGCGCCAGGGAGATGGCCAGCGGGCCGAGGTGCCGGAAGGTCACCGAGGTCAGGAGCGTGCCGAGGCGGATCGTGGACGTCTCGCGGGCCATGGCGGCCAGCGTCAGCCAGGCGTCGGTGGGGCCGGGCATGCCGGTGACGCCGCCCATCTTCAGGTAGTGGTCGGATCGGAAGAACGCCTCGTAACCGAGGTCCTCGGCGGCGCGGGCCACGGCGAGCTGATCGTCGTAGGTCGCGCCCTGCTGCGGCTCGACGAAGACGCGGAGACCGACGGACGGTGAGGCTGGGGCGGGGCTGTCTGCTGGCATGGCATCCAGGATGCCCGCGGCGCGACCGCCGGCGCCAACCGTGCGGGGGTGGTCGGGCTGTCAGTTGCCGGACACGCCCGCGGCCCACATGAGCCGGTTGCAAGACACCGGAGCCGGGCTGCAAGACACCTGATGCGTTTCGCGGCCCGGTTTTCGCATCTCTGGTCTTGCGAACGGGTTGGCATGTCTTGCAACCCGGGCGAGGTGCGCAAACCGGGCGGGGCATGCAGCCTGGGTGAGGTGCTTGCAGCCCCGGGTGGGGTGTGCAGTCCGGACGGGTGCGTGCAACCCGAACGGGGTGACGGGCTAGTTCGTGTCGGCCACCAGCGGCTCGATGGTGAGGTGATCCATCTCCTTGCTGATGTACTGCAGCCGCCACTTGTCGCCGAAGAGGGCCAGCAGTTCGCCGTCGGTCCGCTGGAACACCTCGACCCCGCGCTGACGGTTCAGTTCGTCGGCGGACTCGGCGTCGGTGCGGCGGGCGATGGAGTACGGCAGGTTGTCGACGATCACCTCGACGTTGAACTCGGCCTTCATCCGGGCCGTGACCACCTCGAACTGCATGGGACCGACCGCGGCCATGACCGGGTTCGCGTCGCCGCGGGTGTCGTTGCGCAGGATCTGCACCACGCCCTCGGCGGCCAACTGGTCGATCGCCTTGCGGAACTGCTTGTATTTGCCCAACGACTGCGCTCGCACCACCGCGAAGAACTCGGGCGCGAACTGCGGGATCGGCGGGAACTTCACCTTCTTGCCGGTGTAGAGGGTGTCACCGGGAGCGAGGCCGGTGGCGTTGACCAGGCCCACCACGTCACCGGGGTAGGCGGTCTCGACCGTCGAGCGGTCACGACCGAACACGGTCAGCGCGTACTTGGTGGTGAACGGCTTCGCCGTCTGCGCGTGCTGGACCACCATGCCGCGCTCGAACTCGCCCGAGACGACACGCATGAACGCCAGTCGGTCGCGGTGGGCGGCGTCCATGCCGGCCTGCACCTTGAACACCACGGCGGAGAAGGGGTCGGTGGTCTCGCGGGGCTCCCCGCCGACGGTCGGCCACTCGCGTGGCGGCGGCGCCAGGTCGACCAGCGCGTCGAGGATCTGGTGCACACCGAAGTTGAGCATCGCGGAGGCGAAGATCACCGGGCTGGTCTCGCCGGCGAGGTACAGCTCCTGGTCGTGGTCCTGGCCCATCGCTGACAGCAACTCGGACTCCTCGACGGCGGTCTCCCACACGTCGCCCTCACGCTCGAGTGCTTCGGCCGGGCCGTAGATCTCCTCGGGCGCGATGGTCGAGCCACCGGCGGTGCGCGTGAAGTGCACGTACTCCTCGGGCGCCCCGCCGGAACCGCGGCGCAGCAGCCCGCGGTAGTCGCCGGCGATGCCCACGGGCATGAACAGCGGTGTCGGCACGAGCCCGATCTGCTCGGTGATTTCGTCCAGCAGCTCCAGCGGTGTCTGGCCGGGCCGGTCCCACTTGTTGATCACGGTGATGATCGGCAGCCCGTTGTGCTTGCACACCTGGAACAGTTTGAGGGTCTGCGGCTCGAGGCCCTTGGCGGCGTCGATGAGCATCACGGCCGCGTCCACGGCGGTGAGCACGCGATAGGTGTCCTCGGAGAAGTCGGCGTGACCGGGGGTGTCGACGAGGTTGATGACGTACGGCTCGTCCGAGGGGTCGGCGCCCTCGGGGACGTAGTTGAACTGCAGGGCGGTGGAGCTGACGGAGATGCCGCGGGCCTTCTCCATCTCCATCCAGTCCGACACGGTCGAGCGACGGCCCGACTTGCCGTGGACGGCGCCGGCCTCGGTGATGACGCGGGCGTGCAGCGCGAGCGCCTCGGTCAGCGTCGACTTACCGGCGTCCGGGTGGGCGATGACGGCGAACGTGCGTCGGCGGGCGACCTCGGTGGTCACATCGCCGGATCCGTCGGTACCGGGCTGGTGCCCGTTCGTGCCGGCGTTCTCGGCGGTGTCCGTCACGCGTCCTCCTCGTACTCGGGCGGCGCTCGCCGCAGTCGGTCCAGTTTACGTCCGAGCGGTCGGGGCCGCCCAATCCGGGCATGTGGCCCGTGGGCGGGAGTAACCGAGGGAAAGTCGAGGTGGCGGAGCCGCCGCGGTACTCGGGGCGTGTGCGGAGCAGGCCGCCGGTTCAGCGCCCTTCGGTGAGCGCATCGAGGTAGCGGCGGGTGATCCGGTCCTGTTCGGCGCGCGCGATCGGGCCGCCGAGTCGCGCCAACCACGTGGCGTGCTCGGATTCGGCGGTAATCGTCAGGCGCACGTGTCCCGTGGCCGCGTCATGCGTCACGACGAACGACTCCCGGCCGCGCTCGGGGTGGCCGGGCAGCGACCGGTAGGTGAACCCGCGGGCGTCGTCGTCGTCGACAACCTCGGTGACCTCGCACGGCGCCGACACTCTCAGCCACGCCGCGGGGCCCGAGCGGGGGCGGAGCGTCACGATCCGGCCGGGCGTGGCGGGTCCGTCGACGACGACGACGAGGCCCGCCCCTCGGTGCATGTCCCAGTTGAGGAGCGACCGGCTCGCGCGCTCGAACAGGTCCGCCCCGACGCCCAGGTGGGCGGTTCGCGTGAAGCGCCGGGGCCGACTCATGTCCGTATCGCGCCGGCGGCGCGCTCCGATTTCCGGCCGGTCACGCGGAGTGGACCTGGTTCTGGGCCGTCTCCAGGCCGTGCTGGAGGAGCAGCTCCACGGCGTCTGCGGCGTCCTGGACGAGGAACGGGACGTCGGGCTGCTCGAGCTTGGAGAAGCGTTTGAGGACGAAGTCGGCCACCGCCATGCGACCCGGCGGGCGGCCGACCCCGGCGCGGACCCGCAGGTAGTCGCGGGTGCCCAGCGACTGGGTCAGCGAGCGGAGGCCGTTGTGGCCGCCCTCTCCGCCGCCGCGCTTGAGGCGCACCTGGCCGAAGTCGATGTCGATCTCGTCGTGGATCACGATCACGTCGGTGGGCTCGACGGAGAAGTACTTCGCCACCGCCGCGATGGGGCCGCCGGAGAGGTTCATGTAGCTGCGGGGGCGGGCCAGGACGACTTGCCGACCGGCCAGGCGCGTCTGGGTGATCTCGCAGTTGGTTTTCTTGTGGGTGCTGAAGCCCGCCGGCATGGGCAGCGCGCGGGAGGCCAGTTCCTGCAGGACCTCCCAGCCGATGTTGTGGCGGGTGCCCTCGTAGTCGGGCCCGGGGTTGGCCAGGCCCACCACGAGCGCGGGGCCGGTCGGTTCAGCGGTAGTCACGCCGCCCATGATCCCAGATGCCGTCGTGGGGGGTGCCGGTCCGTCAGGTGCGCAGCTCGGCCCGGGCGATGTCGAGGACCGCGTCGGTCAGGGCGTCGAGGTCCGGCGACTGCAGTTTCCAGTGTTGCCAGAACAGCGGCACGTCCAGCGGCCGGTCGGGGGAGACGTTCTCGATCTCCCCGGACACCAGCCAGGGGGTGGCCAGCTGCTCGGGGATCAGGCCCCAGCCCAGGCCCGCCACGATCGCCCGGACGTGGTCGTGGGAACTCGGGATGTAGTGCCGCGGCCCGGTGGGCTGGCGGCGGGTCAGCCGGCGGTAGTAGTGGTTCTGGTGGGCGTCGCTGCGGTCGAAGTCGACGATCGGCGCGCGACCGAGCGCAGCGGTGGGCGAGCCGTCGCGCAGGTGTCGTGCCACGAATCCGGGGCTGGCGCAGGCCAGGTAGCGCATCGAGCCGAGCGGGAGTGAGCGGCAGCCCTGCACCGGACGGGACTCGCTGGTGACCGCTGCCATCACCTCGCCGCGGCGCAGCAGTTCGGACGAGAGCGATTCGTCCTCGCGCCGGATATCGAACACCACGCGGCCCGCCGAGTGGACCTCCGTCATGGCGTCGAGGAACCAGGTGGCCAGCGAATCGGAGTTGCATGCCACCGCCAACGCCACGTGGTCCTGGCTCGTCGCCGAGTCGCCGAGCTCGCCGGCCAGGGACTCCTCGAGGTGCAGCATCTGGCGAGCGGTCCGGAGCACCACTTCGCCCGACTCGGTGGCGGTGATGGGGCGTTCGCGGCGCACCAGGATCCGGCCCGCCGACTCCTCCATCGCGCGGATCCGCTGGGACACCGCGGACTGGGTGATGTGCAGGTGAGCGGCGGCGGCCTCGAACGAGCCGAGATCCACAACGGCGGCGAGGGTGCGGAGCTGATCGAGCTGAAGAGTAGCCATAAGTGTCACTAATGCTATGTCAAAACCAGTAGTGGCACTACTGACGCACGCCGCTCTAGCGTGAGTACGTGACCACCACTTCCACACTTCTCATGGGCGCCGGCATGGGTCTGGGACTCATCGTCGCCGTCGGCGCGCAGAACGCCTATGTCCTCCAGCGGTCCATCCGTGGCGATGTCCGGATGGCGCCGATCGTCGGGTTCTGCGTGGCCTCCGAGGCCGCGCTCATCATGCTCGGTGTATTCGGGGTGGGCGCCCTCGTCGAGGCCGCGCCCGGGGCGATCTCGGTGATGACGT
Organism: Dietzia aurantiaca; assembly: GCF_021033825.1. Lineage (GTDB taxonomy): Bacteria > Actinomycetota > Actinomycetes > Mycobacteriales > Mycobacteriaceae > Dietzia > Dietzia aurantiaca. The sequence goes on along the minus strand of NZ_JAIFXZ010000007.1, from coordinate 94,441 downwards.
GGATAGGCGTGGCGTTCCTCGTGGCCTACGGCGGGTTCGCGGCCTACCGGGCGATCCGGCCGGGGCAGGGATTACAGACAGGCGGGGACGCGCGCATCCCGTCGACGCTCGGTGCGGTGGCGGCGTGCGCGGCGTTCACCTGGCTCAACCCGCACGCCTACCTCGACTCGGTGGTCTTCCTCGGCACGCTCGCCAATCAGCAGTCGGGCGACATGCGCTGGGTGTTCGCCGCGGGTGCGTTCCTCGCCGGCATCGCGTGGTTCTCGCTCATCGGCTTCGGCGGCAAGGCGCTGCGTGGGCTGTTCTCCCGCCCGGGTGCATGGCGCGTTCTCGACGCCCTCATCGCCGTGATGATGTTCGTGCTCGCGTTCGGCCTCATCCGCGGCTGACCCGGCCCGGCCCGGCCAGTGGCGACTGGGGGCGGGGCCGGGGTACGGGAGATGCAGACGGGCCCGGCACGACGTGATCGTCGTGCCGGGCCCGGTTCGGTGAGGCAGCCGTCAGGCCGCGTCCGCGTGCATCACACGCGGGAGGTTCACTCCTCCTCGGCAGCCTTCGCGGCGTCCTCGGCGGCCTCGCCCTCGGGGGCCTCTTCCTCGTCCGACTCGAGGTCGGCCTCGGTCGGCGCCTCGATGACGTTGACGAGCAGGGTCTCCGGGTCGGAGATCAGGGTGGCGCCGGTGGGCAGCGTGACGTCGGCGGCGGTGAACTGGGTGCCCGCCTCGACGCCGGCGATCGAGATCTCGAACTCCTCGGGGATGTTGGTGGCCTCGACCTCGACCTCGATGTAGTCGGCGTCAGTGGTGACCAGGGTGCCCGGGGCGGCCTCGCCCGTGACGAGGACGGCGATCTCGACGACGACCTTCTCGCCCTTCCTCACGACGAGGAGGTCGGTGTGCTCGATGATGCGGGTAAGCGGGTGCACGTCGATCTGCTTGGGAAGAGCGAGCTGCTCCTCGCCCTCGATGTCGAGGGTCAGCAGGGCGTTGGTGCCCGCGTAGCGCAGGATCGCGGCGAACTCGAGCGCGCCGAGAAGCAGGTGGCGGGGCTCGGTCTTGTGGCCGTACAGCACGGCGGGCACCTGGCCCTCGCGGCGGGCGCGGCGGGCGGAGCCCTTGCCGAACTCGGTACGGACGGCGGCAGTGAGCGCGTTCTTGTCGGACATGCGATGACCCCTAGGTGAGTATTTCCGGCCCGGCGCGAAGCGAGACCTCACGGAAAACCGCACTGGAGGTGATCGCGTCGATAACGGAGTGGCCGGGTGGCCCTCCCTCGCCGAGATGACCCGATAAGACTACCGTCGCCCGGTTCGGCCGCCCAAATCCGGTCAGGCCCGGGCCCCGGCGGCGCCCCGGACGAAGTCGCGGCAGAGTTCGGGCGACTTGTCGCCGTTCGGGTCATCGACACCGCTGTTGACGTCCACGCCGTAGGGGCCGACCTGCTCGGCGGCGGCACCCACGTTGCCCGGGTTCAGGCCGCCGGCCAGAATCACCGGCGTCCCGATCGGGGCGACGGCCTCGACGATGCGACGGCTGATCGACCAGTCGTGTGTCTTGCCGGTTCCGCCGAGCCGGTCCTTCGAGCGCGAATCGAGAAGCAGCGCATCGCAGTGGGGTGCGGCCTCGACGGCGTCGTCGACGGCCTCCTCGCCGGAGACGTGGATGGCCTTGAGGATCTTCCTGCTGCCGGCACCGGCGCGAACGGCCCTGAGGGTCTCGAGGGTGACGATGCCGTGGACCTGGATCGTGTTGACCCCGGTCTGGTCCGCCAGGTCGAGAATGCTCTCCGGGGTGTCCCGGTGGGTCACCAGCACGGTGGAGACGAACGGGGGAGTGGCCGCGGTGATGCGGCGGGCGACCTCCGGGGTCACCTCGTCCTCGCTGCGGTGGTTGATCCCGCAGATCAGTCCGATGGCGTCGGCTCCGCCCTCGAGTGCGATGCGCAGGTCGCTCTCGTTCCGGATGCCGCAGATCTTGGCTCTCATGGGGTCAGAGGATCTCTTCCACTGCAGCGGTGGGACGAGCCATGCGGGTGCCCTTGGGCGTCACCACGAACGGCCGCTCGATCAGCCGCGGGTGGGCGACCATCGCGGCGAGCAGCTCGTCGTCGGACGCCTCGAGGAGGCCGAGCTCGGTGAACTCGGCCTCCTTGACGCGCACCGCCTGCCGGACCGTCAGCCCGGCATCGGCGATGAGGGTGCGCAGTTCCTCGACGGTGGGCGGCGTGTCGAGGTACTTGATGATCGTCGGCTCCACGCCCCGCTCCCGGAGCAGCTCCAGCGCCTGCCGGGACTTCGAGCAGCGGGGGTTGTGGTAGATCGTGGCGTCCATCGCGGGCCTACCTACGCGGAACCGTTGAACAGGCTGGTCACGGAGCCGTTCTCGAAGACCTCGTGGATGGTCCGGGCCAGCAGCGGCGCGATGGACAGCACGGTGAGGTTCTCGAAGCGCTTCTCCGGCGGGATCGGCAGCGTGTCCGTGGTGATGACCTCCTTGGCGCCGCACGACGCGAGTCGCTCGGCGGCCGGGTCGGAGAAGATGCCGTGGGTGGTGGCGATGATGACGTCCCCCGCGCCGGCGTCTTTGAGCACCTTGACGGCGCCGGCGATGGTGCCACCGGTATCGATCATGTCGTCCATGAGGACGCAGGTGCGGCCCTCGACGTCACCGACGACGCGGTTGGACTTGACCTGGTTGGGCACGTTGGGATCGCGGGTCTTGTGGACGAAGGCCAGCGGGGCGCCGTCGAGGGCGTCGGCCCACTTCTCGCCCACCTTGACGCGACCGGCGTCGGGGGAGACCACCACGATGTTGTCCGTGCCGTAGTGCTGGCGCACGTAGTCGGACAGCTGGCCCTGGGCGTGCATGTGGTCGACCGGGCCGTCGAAGAAGCCCTGGATCTGGTCGGTGTGCAGGTCGACCGTGATGATCCGGTCGGCACCCGCGGTCTTGAGCAGGTCGGCGATGAGCCGGGCCGAGATGGGCTCGCGGCCGCGGTGCTTCTTGTCCTGGCGGGCGTACGGGTAGAACGGCAGAACCGCCGTGATGCGCTTGGCGCTGCCGCGCTTGAGCGCGTCGATCATGATGAGCTGCTCCATGATCCACTTGTTCAGCGGAGCCGGGGCGCTCTGCATCACGAAGGCGTCGCAGCCTCGGACGGACTCCTCGAAACGGACGAAGATCTCGCCGTTCGCGAAGTCACGGGCGGTCTGGGGGGTGACCTCGACACCCAGTTCCGCGGCCACCTGATCGGAGAGTTCGGGGTGTGCGCGCCCCGCGAAAAACATCAGGTTCTTCTGGTTGTCGATCCACTCGCTCACTGCGTGCGCCCGTCCTTATGAGAGTCGTTCCGGGTTCGAAGGGCGGCCGCCGCCGAGCCGGAATCCGGCCGGTTCTCGATCACCCAGTCGTCGATGTTCCTCTGCCGTCCACCGGACACCGCGAGAGCTCCCGGCGGGACGTCGTCCTTGATCACGGTACCGGCGCCCGAGTAGGCGCCGTCGCCGACGGTAACCGGTGCCACGAACATGGTGTCCGATCCTGTGCGGCAATGATCGCCGATCACTGTACGGCTCTTGTTCACTCCGTCGTAATTGACGAAGACGCTCGAGGCCCCGATGTTGGTGTGCTGCCCGATCGTGGCGTCCCCGACGTACGTCAGGTGCGGCACCTTGGTGTGGGCGCCGACCCGCGACTTCTTGACCTCGACGAAGGTGCCGATCTTGCTGGACTCGCCGAGGTCGGCCTCGGGGCGCAGATAGGCGAACGGCCCGACCTCGGCGTCAGCCCCGATCGTGGCGCCGATCGCATGGGTGCGGATGACGGTCGCGCCCGCTCCGACGGTGGTGTCCTGCAGCGTGGTGTCGGGGCCGACGGTCGCGCCGTCACCGATCTCGGTCACCCCCGTCAGATGGGTGCCCGGCAGGATCGTCACGTCTCGACCGATCGTGACGTCCACATCGACCCACGTGCTCGCCGGATCCACGATCGTCGCACCGGACCGCATCGCGTCCTCGCACAGCCGACGGTTCATCTCTGCCGACAGCGCGGCCAACTGCACCCGGTCGTTGACGCCGGCCACCTGGTCGGCGTCCTCGAGGCGGTGGCCGCGGATGAGGCCGTTGGCGCGCCGGGCCAGCTGGATGACATCCGTGAGGTACAGCTCGCCCTGGGAGTTGTCAGTGCTCAACTGTCCGAGCTTGTCCCGCAGGACCTGCCCGTCGAACGCGTAGATGCCCGAGTTGACCTCGGTGATCGCCTTTTCGTCCTCCGTGGCGTCCTTGTGCTCGACGATGCGCAGCACCTCGCCGTCGTCGTTCCTCACGATGCGCCCGTACCCCGTGGGGTCGGGCGCCGTCGACGTGAGGACGGTGACCGCCGCCCGCGGGCGCATGTCGTGGCGCGTGACCACCTCGCGCAGCGTGTCCGCGTCCAGGAGCGGGATGTCGGACGTGGTGACCAGCACCGTTCCCTCGAACCCCTCCGGCAGGCCCGACATGCCCGCGGCCACCGCGTCACCCGTGCCGTTCTGCTCCACCTGCACCGCCGTCGACACCGGGGCCCCCAGGTCGGCGGCGATCTCGTGCACCGCGGCGGACACCGTCTCGCGCTGGTGGCCCACCACCACGACGATCGCGTCCGGCGAGATCCCGGCCGCCGCGTGCATGGCGTGGCCGAGCATCGTCCGACCACACACGCGGTGCAGCATCTTGGGGGTGTCGCTCTTCATCCGGGTGCCCGACCCTGCGGCCAGGATGATGACCGCGGTCTTCCCGCGATCGGTCTGGGGTGTCGTCATCAAGTCTCCTCGGGCATGGCGGTGCCCAGTGGTGCGGTCGACGGTTCGGCCCAGGGTACGGACCGCGGTCAAGGATAGAGGGTGGTCGCGGTACTCCGGCTGATCCCGCGGGGTAGCGTGCCCGGAGTGTCAGTGTTCAGACGGCAGCTCGCGGACACCCGGCCGCTGAGCGAGCCGGCCTTCCGCAGGTTGTGGCTCGCCAACATCGTGACGGTGATCGGCGCGCAGCTGTCGATCGTCGCGGTGCCGCAACAGGTCTTCCAGATCACCGGCAGCTCCGCCTACGTCGGATTGACGGGCGTGTTCGCGTTGGTGCCGCTCATCGTGTTCGGCCTGTGGGGTGGAGCCCTGGCCGACGCGTTCGACCGGCGCAGACTACTCATGATCACCACGCTCGGGCTGATCGTGACCGCGGTGCTGTTCTGGCTCCAGGCCGCGGCGGGCAACCAGAACGTGTGGCTGGTCATGGTGCTGCTGGCGGTCCAGCAGGCGTTCTTCGCCGTCAACCAGCCCACCCGTGCGGCGATCATCCCGCGGCTCATCCCGTCGGACCAGCTCGCGTCCGCCTCCGCGCTCAACATGACGGTCATGCAGTTCGGGGCGATCGTCGGCCCCGTCTCGGCGGGCATCCTCATCCCTGTGGTGGGGCTGGACACCCTGTATCTGCTCGACTCGATCGCCCTGCTGGCCACGCTGTGGGCGGTGTTCCGGTTGCCGCCCCAGCCCGTCGAGGGCGAGCGCCGGTCGGTCGGGTTGCGGTCGGTGTTCGACGGGTTCGTCTACCTGGCCACCCGCCGCATCCTGCTCGCCTCTTTCCTGGTCGACATCATCGCGATGGTCTTCGGCATGCCGCGTGCGCTGTTCCCGCAGATCGCCACCGAGTCGTTCGGCGACCCGGTCAGCGGCGGCACCGCGCTGGGCATGCTCTTTGCGGCGATGAGTGTGGGCGCCGTGCTGGGTGGCGTGTTCTCCGGCTGGATCCCGCGCGTGCGGCGCCAGGGCCTGGCGGTGCTGGTGTGCGTGGCGCTGTGGGGACTGGCGATGGTCGCGTTCGGCCTGTTCGTGGCGGCGGCCTCGCCGGGCGGGTCGGCGTGGTGGCTGTGGCTGGCGCTCATCGCGCTGGCGTTCGGCGGCGCCGTCGACATGATCTCGGCCGCCTTCCGCCAGGCGATCCTGCTGGACTCGGCCACCGACGAGATGCGCGGCCGCCTGCAGGGCGTGTTCATCGTGGTGGTGGCCGGCGGGCCCCGCATCGGCGACGTGACCCACGGCGTGGCCGCCGCGTCGGTGGGCACCGCGGTCGCCGCCTCGGGAGGTGGCGTGCTGGTGGTGATCGGTGTGGTGATCTGTGCTGTCGCGTTCCCGGCGTTCCTGCGCTACACCGTCCGCACTGCGGTGGAGCGGGGAAGCAGGGGCTGACCAGTCCCGACCTCAGCCCGCCGGGTACTGCGCGCCCCGCAGCAGCCGCGCCAGGTGCGCCGCGTTGGCCGCCGCCGTCGAGTTGGTCGAGGCCACTGCCGACGGCGTCTCGTCGAGATCCAGGTAGTCCACCGGGTTCATGGCCTCGCCGTTCCAGTAGGTGCAGCCCTGCGCCGGGATGGTGAACCCGATGTCGTTGAGGCCCTGGAACAGGTCGGCGACGATCTTGTGCGCGCCGTCCTCGTTCCCGACCACCGCCACCACGGCCACCTTGCCGAACATGGCTGGCCGGTCCTCGTCGTCGGTCGCGGACAGCTGCGCGTCCAGCCTCTCGAGAACGCGCTGCGCGATGCTCGAGGGGTTACCCAACCAGGTCGGCGTGGCCAGCACCAGTACGTCGGCGGCTCTGACCTTCTCGAGGATGGCGGGCCACTCGTCGCCGCCGCCCATGTCGTCCTCGACGCCCGGCCGTACGTCGTGGTCGACGACCCGCACGCTCTCGCCGGTCACTCCGTGGCCGGCGAGTTCGTCGAGCACCTGCCGCGCGATCAGTTCGCTACTGGACTCCGCGGGCGAGGCCTTGAGCGAGCAGACCAGTGCCAATGCCTTCAGATCCGTATCCATGTGCCGCACGCTAGGACCGTGGCCGTCCTCACACAACCGGTCGCGCCACGTTCCGTGGGCCGTCGGCCCGCACGACGACGTCCATGCCGATCAACTCCTCGCGAACGGAGAGTTCGGTCAGATCCTCGGACAGGAACGCCAGGAAACGCGACCCGTCCGCGTGCAGGGAGCCGATCATGATCCCGCGATCCGGCCCGCCCGATCCGTGGTGCACCGTGTACGACTCGATACGCGCGGGCCCCTCGGCATGCCGGGCGACCGACCGCCGGGACGCGGGGTCCGGCACCCGGGCGGCGGGACCCGATACCCGCGCGGCGGACCCGGTCAGAGCCCGGGCGCGCGCGGGATCGCCGCCGCACCACGGGCGCGGGTCGGGGGAGTAGACCCCGACCGAGTACTTGTCGAGGATCCCGCCGTTGGCGCCGACCAGCCCGTATCCGCCACCTGCCGCACGCAGTGCTGAGACGGTCTCGGCGATCGCGTGTGTGCTGTAGCCGTTGCCCGGCCCGCCGAAGAAGGGCAGACCGCCGGTCACGGTGAAGCGGCGTGGATCGTCGACCCGGAGCCCGAGCCCGTCGAGAACCGCGAACACCGGCGCGGCAAAGCAGCTGTAGAGGTCGAAGGTCGTCACGTCGTCGACGCCGATCCCCGCCATGTCGAGCGCCGTCGACACGGCGTCCACCGCGGCGGTCCCGCGGTCCAGCCTTGGCCGCTCGAGCAGCGGGAGGTCCGTGACGTCGGCGTGTCCGTACAGGTACACCCACCGCTCCCGCGGCACACCCGCCGCCCGCGCCGCGTCCTGGGACATGAGCAGGACCGCCGCTCCGAGGTTCACCTTCTCCCGCGCGATCGTCCGACGTGGGTAGGGAGACCACACCATGCGGTTGTCAGCGGTGACGGTGGCGAGATCCTCGGCGGTGAACGCCCGCCGCACGGCCGCGAGCGGATTTCCGGCGGCGACCTCGGTGAACGGCGCGAACAGCTCGCCGATCGCGCGGCGGTAGGCAGCCGGATCCATGCCGAGCGCGGCCCGACGGGCGGTATCGACCAGCGCATAGGCGGCCGGGGCGCTGAACAGTTCGTGGGTGAGCAGGTTGTCGTCGAGGTAGTAGTCCCACCCGGTGCCGCGGTCCTCGAGCGGGCCGCCGGTGTGATCGAAGAAGTCCGGCCGGCCGTCCCTGGTGGCGAAATGCGCCTCCGTCGACAGGGCCTCGCCGCCGGTGATCAGTACCGCGTCGCAGTCGCCGCGCGCGATCCGGCCGCTGAACTCGGTGACCAGATGCTGCGGGCTCTGCCCACCCACCATCTCCAGCACGGCGCGGGGCGGGTCGATCCCGATGCGCCGACCGACGGCGCGCGGGTAGTTCGACGCCCCGCCGAGAGGTGGCTCCACCGGCCCGGACAGCTCGAACGGGCGGACACCAGCGAGCACATCGATGGCGGCCGAGACCCTGCCCGGTGACCCCGCCGCATCCTCGATCGCCGCCCGCCCGGCCGCGGCCGCCAGGTCGACGGACGACCAACACCGATAACCGGCGGAGTCGAGCGGGTCCGACGCCTGCCCGACCCCGACGATCACCGGCGTGGTTCCCGGGGCTGGATTCATGGGCCACTCCTTATCGCATGTCCACCCGATCATCCCGCGAGCGCGCCCGGAGCGGTGGAGACATGATCGAAGGTTCCCTAACCTCGGGCCACGTCCGACCTGAACCGGCAGCGGCGTCCTCAGGTGCGCCGGTGGAAAGGGGATCACCATGTCCGAGGACACACAGTCCGCAGAGGGAAAGTCGGTGGCCGACGTCGTCGTCGAACGACTGACGGCCTGGGACGTCGAGAGGATCTACGGCTACGCGGGGGACGGCAACAACCCCCTGCTCGGCGCGCTGCGCCGATCCGGCGTCGGCCCGCGCTTCATGCGCGCCCGCCACGAGGAGGCGGCCGCGTTCATGGCGGTGGGCGACGCCAAGTACTCCGGCCAGGCGGGCGTGGTCTGCTCCACCCAGGGGCCGGGTGCCGCCCACCTGCTCAACGGCCTCTACGACGCCAAACTCGACAGCGTCCCCGTGGTAGCGCTGGTCGCGCAGCAGCACACGAGCGTGCTCGGCTCCGGATACCAGCAGGAGATCGACCTGGCCGCCGTGTTCGCGGACGTCGCCGGGCCGTACATGCAGACCGTGGCGTCGGCCGAGCAGGTGCCGATGGTCCTCGACCGTGCGTTCCGCGCCGCGCTGACCTACCGCACGCCCGTGGTGGTGGTCCTTCCCCACGACGTGCAGAACCTGCCGGCGCCGGAGCTCGGCGACGAGCTCGACCAGGAGCACGGCGTGGTGGTGACCGCGCCCGAGTGGACGCACGGCGTGGTGACCCCACGCGACGACGACGTGGCCCGCGCCGTAGAAGTCCTGGACGCGGGGGAGCGGATCGCGATCCTGGCCGGGCGCGGGGTGGCCGGGGCGCGCGACGAACTCATGGAGCTGGCCGAGCGCCTGGACGCGGGCGTGACGATGAGCCTGCTCGGCAAACCCTACGTCGACGAATCGTCGCCGCTGGTGGGCGGCACCATGGGGCATCTGGGGACGACGGCGAGTGCGCGGATCCTCCAGAACTGCGACACCCTGCTGATCGTCGGTTCGAACGATCCGTGGACCGAGTTCTATCCGCGCCCGGGTCAGGCGCGGGCGGTGCAGATCGATCTGGATCCGGCGAATCTGGCCAACCGTTATCCGGTCGAGGTGGGGATGGTCGGAGAGGCGGCGCATGCGCTGCGGGCGCTGACCGAACGGGTCGCGAGTCGGGATCGCTCCACCTGGCGTTCGGATGTCGTGACGTGGGTGGGGCAGTGGCGGGAGATCTCGCGCCAGCGCGCCGAGGTGGCAGCGCGAGGGTTGAACCCCGAACTGGTGGCGCGGCGGCTGGCCGAGTGCCTGCCGCACGATGCCCGCCTGTCGGTGGACGTGGGCAGCTCCGTCTATCACTACGCGCGGCAGATGGACCTGCCCACCTCGGTGCCCGCGCACCTGTCCAGCACGCTGGCGTCGATGGGTTGCGGGGTGCCCTACGCGCTGGCCGCCAAGGCCGGGGCTCCGGGCCGGCCCGTGGCGCTGCTGGCAGGTGACGGCGCCATGCAGATGCTGGGGATCAACGAGCTCATCACGGTGGCCGAGTCCTGGCCCGGGTGGGAGGACCCGGTGATGGTCGTGGTGGTGCTGAGTAACCGCGATCTGGCGGAGGTGAGCTGGGAGCAGCGCGAGTCCGAGGCCCAGCCCCGGTTCGCGCGGTCCCAGGAGGTGCCCGGTTTCGACATGGCCGGTTATGCCGAACTGCTCGGGCTGCGCGGGGTACGGGTGGAGATGGCCGAGGACCTGGCGCCGGCGCTGGAGGCGGCGTTCTCGGCGGACCGGCCCACGGTGATCGATGCCGTCACCGATCCGGATATCCCGCTTCTCCCGCCGTTCCCGCACGGACGCGAGATGCTGGAGAGCATGCGGACGGGCCTGCGGGCCGAGGGTGAGGCGGGGTCCCACGCGCTGGAACTGCTGGAGACCTACGCACGGATGGAAGAGGAGCGGTTCATATGAGCGCACCGAACACGCCCGGTGGAAACGGCGGCCGCGAACCGGACTTCCGCCCCGGACCGGATCCGAACTTCCGTCAGGACGAGCACGCCGGCTTCGGGCCCGACGCGGAGGTCGAACGGACCCCGCGCCGCGGCCGGCAGCCCGTGCTGGCGGTCCTGGCGATCATCGGCATCGTGCTGCTGGTGCTCGCGGTGGGGATCTTCGGCGGGATCTTCTGACGGCTCGGCGGCGTCGGCGGTTGGGAAAGGCGCGGCCACTAAGTTTGTGCTCCCCCGCCAGGACTCGAACCTGAAATGCCTGAACCAAAATCAGGAGTGTTGCCGATTACACCACGGGGGAACGGCCCGCGAGCGGGCCAGCACCAGTCTGGCATACGAGCACGGCCCCACCGCCGCGTGCCTGTTTGCGGGGTGGGTGGCCAGGCTCACACGGGGTAGTCCGGCCACCGATCGGTCGGCCACGCCCGATGCTCCGACTAGGCTTTTCCGTGTCGAGGGAGGCCACACCACATGACAGGTCAGTCGGAAATGACGCCGGCGCCGCGTACCAGGATGTCAGCGGCAAAGCGCCGCCAGCAGTTGGTCGAGGTGGGCCGCCGGATCTTCGCCGAGTACGGCTACGACGCGGCCACCGTGGAGGAGATCGCGTCGGTCGCGGGCGTGTCCAAGCCGGTCGTCTACGAGCACTTCGGCGGTAAGGAGGGCCTGTACGCGGTGGTGTGCGACCGCGAGCTGGCCTATCTGGGTGCCGAGATCACCGAGGCGTTGGAGGGCGAGGGGTCGCGCCGCCGCATCGAGCGCGCCGCGATGGCACTGCTGCGCTACGTGGAGGAGCGCACCGACGGGTTCCGGATCCTGGTGCGTGATTCGTCGCTGAACAACGGCGGCTCGTACTCGACGCTGCTAAACGACGCCACGGCCAGTGTCACCTACATCCTCGAGGAGGAGTTCGTGGCCCGCGGGTTCGATCCGATCACTACGAACGTCTATGCCCAGGCCCTGGTCGGCATGGTGTCCGGCACCGCGCAATGGTGGCTTGATGAGCGCACTCCGTCCAAGGAGGAGGTGGCCGCGCATATCGTCAATCTCTGCTACAACGGCCTGACTCATCTGGACCCCGCGCCGTCGCTCGAGTCCGGGGTCATGGAGAAGTACTCGGGCCACAGTCATCCGGCCGGCGACTCGGCCGGGCGCGATCTGCGCCCGGGGCCGGCCCAGCCCTGAGCGCCCTGGAAGGGATGCGGGCCCATGAGCGGACGCGAGGTTCAAGGCGACTCCGCCACCTTCTGTGAGGCACCGGCGGACTACGTGGTCGAGACGTACTTCGTCCTCCGGATGGTCATCGCCGGCGGCGCGATCGCCCTCCCGGTCGCGCTTCTCGCCTGGGTGGCTCTCGACCCCGACCTGGCCATGAGGGATTCGATCAGCGCCTTCTACTACACGCCGGCGAGCGGGCTTGTCGTGGGAACGCTGGTGGCGATCGGTGTGGCGCTGGTGGCGTACCGCGGATATACGCGCGGTGAGAACCGGCTGCTCAATGCCGCAGGCACTCTCGCTATTGTCGTGGCCCTGTTTCCGACCGTGGATCCGGCGCTACCGGGGCTGAGTCCGGTGAGCGTCATCCACGCGGTGGCCGCAGTGGCGTTTTTCGTCCTGGCAGCACTGTCGATCGTCTTCTACGGGTCCGAGACCATCAGCTCTCTTCCCGATCCCGGTGTGCAGCAGAGGTACCGCGTGACCTACCGGACGTTGGTGGTCCTGCTTCTCGTGCTTCCGGCTGCCGCACTGCTCATGGCGTGGTTGTGGGAGTCCACCGCCGCGTTGTTCGTCGTCGAATCGGCGACGCTCTTCGCGTTTGCCACTTTCTGGCTTGTCAAGACCTACGAGCTGTCCCGATCCCACACCCGGATGCGGATCGTGTGACGGTCGCGCAGCGTGGTCACCCGGTCAGCGATCCGGGTTGGTGGCCGCGCCGTCGAGCCAGAGCGTGGCGGAGGCGTCCGCGTGCGAGCCACCGGTGCCGACGTGCTTATCGCTGATCTCGGGTCCCTTGGTGATCACGTGGACCAGGGCCATGCCGTGGCCGCGCCCGAGGTCGAAGTCCTCCTTGAGCCAGGCCAGGATCGGTCCGGCCTTCGTTCCTGGACCGAAGCCCTTCTCCGACGCCTTGTCCACGAGCTCGCGCGGCGTGAGCCCGGTCTTCTTCTCGATGGTGTCGAGGTACGCCTGGAAGGACATGCGATTCCGTGAGTGGTGACTGGACCGGCGGTGTGCCGTCGATTATCACGCAGTTCCGGGACGACCGACCTCGGTTGGTCGTCACTACTGCGATCTTGGTCGTCACCACTGCGGCGGACACGCGGTGTCACCGCAGTGGTGACGACAAAGTCGGCAGTGAATCGCGAGCCCGGACCTCGTCGTCGTCAAAACTCCTTCGTACGACTCGACGGATGACACGATCGACCCATGACCAAGAACGAGAAGCGGTTTGAGAAGGTCCACTCGGAGAAGATGAGCTTCATGGACACCGTCGAGATCTTCCGCGATGTCCAGACCGGCGTCTGCTACATGTGGCGCTCCGGCGGAAACTCGGGGGGCCTGACCGCGTTGCTGGGCCCGGACGGCCGCCCGGTGATCCAGCACTGACAAGGACGCCCGCAGTAGACGGAACTCAGACCTCGTCGGCCACCGGGGCGCTCGGAAGCTTGGCGGCGTCGCTGCGCAGGCGGAGCGAGACCGCGATCATGATCAGACCGACGATCACGCCGAACCAGCCGGCGAACGGCAGGAAGTTCTCGATGGTCGACGGGCCGAACAGTGCCAGGCCGAGTCCCACCACGGCGATCACAACGCCGACCGCGCCCATGATCCACGCGTTGGCGACGACCGTCCGGAGGGTGGACGCGCCGTAGGCCAGCAGCGCACCGGAGGCGATCAGCCAGATCGCGAAGAGCAGGACCAGCGCGGTCACGGTGATGGACGGCCAGAACAGCACCACGAGGCCGAGCACGATGAAGAGTGCGCCGCCCCCGATGAACAGGTTCGAGGAGCCACTGTGCCCGCGCAGCCCCAGGCCCGTGGTGATGGTCATGGCGCCGTCGGCGATCGCGAACGCCGCCACGAGGAACACGGCGAGCGTGAGGCTCGAGCCGGGGGCGACCAGCGCGGTGATGCCGAGGACGAGCGCCAGGACACCGCGGATCAGCTGGACCCACCAGTTACGGGTGAGGGACGTGATCATTGCTTCCACCTCTCTGTCAGCGGGCTCTCAGCCCGTACGCCTAGTGATCATGCCCGCAATTCGGATCTACGGCAGTCCACTGTGAGGCATTGGACTCTAGTAGGTATCCGCCGGTGTCCGCGGGTGTCGGCAGCGCGCGCCGGTGCCTGCGGGTGGCCGCCGACGCCGGCGGGAGCGCAGGGCGAGGCCGCCGGCTCAGAGGTTGGCGAAGAAGTCCGCCCAGTAGAAGTCCCAGAATGCCCACAGGATGATCCCGGCGACGGACAGATACCAGATCACGACGGGCACGAGGTGCCAGCTCTGCAGCGCCCGGACCCAGCCGGCGCGGGTGAGTTTGCCCAGCACGTGCAGCAGCGTGTACCAGAACATGGGGATGGTGGTGGCCCACACGACCATGCACCACGGGCACAGCACCTGGATCTCGAAGATCGACTGGAACGCCAGCCAGTGCACGAACCCGGCGGCGAACGTCAGGCCGAGCAGCGCGCCCACCCAGTACCAGCGCGGGAACCGCACGCCGGACGCGGCGGCCACACCGATCGCGATCACGATGCCGTAGCCGATCAGCCCGATGAACGGGTTGGGGAACCCGAACGCCGCGCCCTGCTCGGAGTTGATGACGCTCTTGCAGCTCATCAGGATGGAGAAGTTGCAGGCCGGTGTGTAGTCCGGGTTCTCCAGCAGCCGGATCTTGTCGAGACTCAGCTGGAACGACGCGAGCAGCGCGAGGGCGGAGCCGATGGCCAGCAGCACGCCGATCCACCGGTCGGTGAACAGTCGCGAGCCCACGTCGCCCCGGTCGACCGGCGCCTCGTCGGTGGCGATCGGGGCGATGGTCACCGGGCCGGCCGGCTCGTCGGCGGGGTCGACGTGCTCGGCGTCTGTGGTCTCGCGCATAGGCACAGGGTACCGGCGCGCCGCCGCCTCTAGACTGAGAGATCGTGCGTCGGTCTCGGCGCACCGTTTCTCACCCGGAGGCAGAACACGCGTGACCACCACCGCCACCGCCACGAACATCCCCGCCGCGGGCGCTCCCGCAGCCCTCGCCGGTCTGGCGGGTGCTGTTCTCGCGAACCCGGCGCTGGCCGACCTGCGTGACGGGCTGGACCGGGACGCGGCGGTGGTGCGCTCGCCGGAGTCGCTGCGGCCGTTCCTGGTGACGGCGTTGGCGCAGGAGGCGCCGCTGCTGGTGGTCACCGCCACCGAGCGCGAGTGTGAGGAGCTGGCCGACGAGCTGGCGGGGATTTATGACGACGACGAGGTGGCCCAGTTCCCGAGCTGGGAGACCCTGCCCCATGAACGTCTCTCGCCCGCGGCTGACACGATCGGTCGCCGCCTGAGGGTGCTCAGCGCCGTGATGTCCGGTCACGCGCCGCGGGTCGTGGTGGCGGCGGCGCGATCGGTGGTGCAGCCCATCTCGCCGGGGGCGGCCCGCCGGAAGCCGGTCCGGTTGGTCACGGGGGCGGAGCTCGATCCGACGGACCTGCTGACGGAGCTGACGGAGTTCGCGTATGTGCGCGAGGACATGGTGGCCAGTCGCGGGGATGTGGCGGTGCGCGGCGGCATCGTGGACGTGTTCCCCACGACGGCGGATCATCCGCTGCGCATCGAGTTCGAGGGCGACACGATCGCCGAGATCCGCGAGTTCTCGGTGGCCGACCAACGCTCGCTGCCGGAGGGCGAGAAGGAATCGGCCACGCTCTACCCGTGCCGCGAGCTGCTGCTGGACGAGGGCGTGCGCGCCCGGGCCCGCGAGCTGGCCACCGAGCACGACGCCAATCCGACGCTGGTCGAGCTGCTCGATTCGCTGGCCGAGGGCATCCCGCGCGACGGTATGGAGGCGCTGACCTCGGTGCTGGTGCCGGGCGAGATGGCCACGCTGCCGATGCTCATGGCCGAGGGCACCCGGGTCGTGGTGTGCGACCCGGACAAGGTCCGCCGTCGCGCAGGTGACCTGGCGGCCGCCGGCCGGGAGTTCCTCGAGGCCTCGTGGACCGCGGCCACCATGGGGGGCGACGCCCCCGTGGACAGCGAGACGCTGGATCTGTCCGGCTCCGGGTACCGCACGTTCTCGGCGATCCGCGAGGAGGCGCAGGAGGCGGGCGTGCCGTGGTGGCAGCTCGTGCCGAGCGGCTTCCTCACCGAGGCGGAGGACGGCCTGACCATCACCGTCGAGGCGGGCGACCCGCCCTCACCGCGTGGCAAGGACTCCGAGATGGAGGCCATGTTCACCCGGCTGCGCGCGCTCGTCGGCAGCGGGGGCCGGGCGGCGGTCGTGGTCCCGGGCCACGGCACCGTCGCCCGCGTCAAGGAGCGCCTGGCCGAGGCGGAGGTTCCGGCCACCGCGGTCGAGGCCGGCGCTGAGCCAGCCGCCGGGTTGGTGACGATCTACGAGGCGGTCCTGCACGCCGGCTTCGCGCTCATCGGCGGTGAGGGTGCCGCGGGCGGTGACGGTCTCGTCGTCGTCTCCGAGACGGACCTCACCGGCAACCGGCTCGGCGCCACCGCACGTCCCAAGGCGCGACACTCCAAGCGCCGCAACCAGGTCGATCCTCTCGCGCTCAAGGCCGGGGACCTGGTGGTCCACGACCAGCACGGCATCGGCCGGTTCGTGGAGATGGTCGAGCGGCAGGTGCGCGGCGGTGACGGCTCGTCGCGGCGCGAGTACCTGGTGATCGAGTACGCGCCCGGCAAACGCGGCGCCGCCGGGGACCGTCTGTACGTGCCCATGGAGTCGCTCGGCCAGCTCAGCCGCTATGTCGGCGGTGAGGCGCCGACGCTGTCCAAGATGGGGGGCGCGGACTGGCAGAACACCAAGCGCAAGGCCCGCAAGGCCGTCCGTGAGATCGCCACCGAGCTCGTCCAGCTCTACGCCAAGCGGCAGTCCGCGCCCGGGCGCGCGTTCGGGCCGGACACCCCGTGGCAGCGGGAGATGGAGGACGCGTTCCCGTTCACCGAGACCATCGATCAGCTCAGTGCGATCGAGGAGGTCAAGGGGGATATGCAGAAGCCCGCGCCGATGGATCGCGTGGTGGTGGGCGATGTGGGCTACGGCAAGACCGAGGTCGCGGTGCGGGCGGCGTTCAAGGCTGTGCAGGACGGCACCCAGGTGGCGGTGCTGGTGCCCACCACGCTGCTCGCGCAGCAGCACCTGGCCACGTTCACCGAGCGGATGACCGGCTTCCCCGTGACCATTCGTGGCCTGAGCCGCTTCACCTCGGACGCCGAGGCCAAGGAGGTCCTCGCCGGGCTCGCCGACGGGACGGTCGACGTGGTGATCGGAACGCACCGTCTGCTCGCGACGGGTGTGCGCTGGAAGAACCTCGGCCTGGTGATCGTGGACGAGGAGCAGCGCTTCGGCGTGGAGCACAAGGAGCACATCACCTCCCTGCGCACCCACGTGGACGTGCTGACCATGTCCGCCACCCCGATCCCGCGCACGCTGGAGATGTCGCTGGCCGGGATCCGTGAGATGAGCCAGATCCTCACCCCGCCCGAGGAGCGGCTGCCCGTGCTGACGTACGTGGGCGCCTACTCGGACAAGCACGTCGCCGCTGCGATCCGCCGTGAGCTCCTGCGCGAGGGGCAGGTGTTCTACGTGCACAACCGCGTGCGGACCATCGACTCCACGGCCGCCCGGATCCGGGACCTCGTGCCCGAGGCGCGCGTGGTGGTGGCGCACGGGCAGATGGGGGAGGAGCAGCTCGAGCAGACGGTCGGCGGCTTCTGGAACCGCGAGTACGACGTGCTGGTGTGTACGACCATCGTCGAGACCGGGCTGGACATCTCCAACGCCAACACCCTGATCGTGGACCGCTCCGACCAGCTGGGGTTGTCGCAGATGCACCAGCTGCGCGGGCGCGTGGGCCGGTCGCGCGAGCGCGGCTACGCCTACTTCCTCTACGACCCGGAGAAGACCCTCACCGAGACCGCCTACGACCGGCTGGCCACGATCGCCCAGAACAACGATCTCGGCGCCGGCATGGCCGTGGCCATGAAGGACCTCGAGCTGCGCGGGGCCGGCAACGTGCTGGGCGCCGAGCAGTCCGGGCACATCGCGGGCGTCGGCTTCGACCTCTACATCCGTCTGGTCGGCGAGGCGGTGGAGGCGTACCGCGCGATCGCGGACGGCGAGAAGGTCGAGGTGGAGGAGGAGCTCGGCGAGATCCGCATCGAGTTGCCCGTCGACGCGTTCATCCCGCCCGAGTACGTGGACGGCGACCGGCTCCGGCTCGAGGCGTACCGCAAGCTCTCGCAGGCGCGTGAGCCGGGCGACATCGACGCGGTGGTCGAGGAGCTCGTCGACCGGTACGGCCCGCTGCCCGTCGAGGCGCGGCGCGTGGTGTCCGTGGCGCGGCTGCGGCTCGTGGCGCAGAAGTACCGGGTCCGCGAGATCGTGATCGCCGGTTCCCGGCTGCGTGTCGGCCCGCTCGACCTGCTCGATTCCCAGCAGATGCGGCTCAAGCGCATGTATCCGGCCGCGCAGTACCGGGCCACGCAGAAGACCGTGCTCCTGCCGCTGCCCAAGGCGGCGGGCGCGCGCGCGGGTGCGGGGGGCGAGAAGGCGCGCGACGACGAGATGCTGCAATACGCCGCCGACTTCCTGACCGCCATGGCCGGCGACCCGGAGGGCTCCAACCCGGTCGTCCAGCCGGAGACCGCGCCGATGGCGACGTCGGCCGGGGCGTCGGGGCCCGGGGCGACGTCGGCCAGGGCGTCGGGGCCCGGGGCGCGATGAGCCACGAGCCCGCCGACCATCGAGAAGAGAGTTTCGCGCAGAATCACTCGGCCGATGTGGTCGAAACTCTCTTCTCGACGGCGGGGGATCGCAACGAGGAGCACGACCGGCTGGCCGAGGCGGTGGCCCTCATGACCCGGATCCGTCGCGAGGGGGAGTGGGAGTCGTCCCAGACGCATGCCTCGCTGCTGCCGTACCTCATCGAGGAGTCCTGGGAGCTGGTCGACGCGGTGGCCGACGGCGATCGCGACGAGCTGGTCTCCGAGCTCGGCGACCTGCTGCTGCAGGTGCTGTTCCACGCCGCGATCGGAGCGGAGCGGGCCGAGGGCGCGTTCGACGTTCAGGACGTGGCCGGAACACTGCTCGACAAGCTTCGTCGTCGGGCGCCCTACTGGTTCACCGACGCGGACGGTGACAGTACGTACCAGTCGGACAGCCTCGACTCCGCCGAACAGGACCGGTTGTGGCAGGAGGCCAAACAGGCGGAGAAGCGCGCCTCCGAGCGCGCCGGCCACCCGCCCCGCTCGGTGGTGGACGGCATCTCGTGGGATCAGCCCGCGCTCGCCCTGGGGCAGAAGGTGCTGGGCCGCGTCCGCTCGGCCGGCCTCCCCGACGATCTGATCCCCGAGGCGATGGGGGTCGTCCGCGTGGACCCGGTGGGCGTCTTCCACGAATCGGGCTCCGCCGAGGTCTCCTACCGGCAGGTCGTCCGCGCCTTCGCCGACACCGTTCGTGCCGCCGAGGCCGCGCTCCGCGTGCCTGCCGCCCAGGCCACCCCGGCCGACTGGCGCGCCGCCTGGCCCGCCTGACGAGCCCTGCCTGGCGCAGTCGCTTGAAGCGCTCGCGTGAAGCGCGGACCACGTGCCTGACCTGCCATTGCACACATGCCTGCCCGCGGGAGGCGCGTTGTGGAATCGGCCAAGACGGTCGAGGCGCCGGCGGAGTCGCCCCACCAGCGAATCCGGAAAAAAAGTCTGTGCGCTGCAGTCCAGATGTCGCGAGCGGCGCGGGGCCGGGAAGCCGCGTTTGTAGATTCCGACAAAGCGGTCTGACCAGTACGGTTCTCAGTTTGTCCCCAGGTTTCACTATGCTCTGAGCGTTCGTATAACAAATTAAGAGGGAAAGGGGCAGATGGGTTTGCTCAGCACAACTGCATTGAGCGCTACGGCTGTCGTTCTTCTCCTGCTGTTGTTCTATGGCGGGACGATGTTCATGTCGATGCGGATCGCGCGTCGAGACGAGAACGCGGACAGCTACATGACTGCTGGTCACAAGATCGGGTTCGGTATCTCGGCGGCGTCGATGACCGCTACCTGGATCTGGGCGTCATCCATGTACGCCTCGGTCAACTCGGGCTACCTCTACGGGGTGTCCGGTCCGATTCATTACGGGCTCTGGGGTGCCCTGATGATCCTGTTCATCTACCCCTTCGGTCGGCGGATCCGGAAGGTCGCGCCGCAGGCACACACGCTCGCAGAGGTCATGTTCGCCCGCCACGGCCGGTCCTCCCAGCTCATGCTGGCCGGATCCAACATCCTCGGTTCCGTCATCTCGTTGACGTCGAACTTCATCGCCGGCGGCGCACTGATCGCGATGCTCAGTCCGTTCAGCTTCATCCAGGGCGTCATCGTGATCGCCGGCGGTGTGCTGCTGTACACGCTGTGGTCGGGTTTCCGCGCCTCGGTGCTGACGGACTTCGCGCAGGTGCTGGCGATGCTGGGTGCGGTAATCATCATCGTGCCGTCGATCTTCTTCTTCCTGGGCGGAGTCGAGTTGTTCTCCTCCGGCGCCCAGAACCTGACGCCGCAGCAGCAGTCGTTCTTCTCCTCTGACGCGTTCCTCAACCAGGGCGCCCCGTACATCGCCGCCGTCCTGGCGTACGCGATCGGTAACCAGACCATCGCGCAGCGACTGTTCGCGGTGCGCGAGGATCTCATCAAGCCGACGTTCATCACGGCGACGATCGGCTACGGCGCGACGATCATCGGCATCGGCATGGTCGGTGTGCTGGCACTGTACGCGGGCATCTCGCCGTCGGACGGCGACCCGAACAACCTGTTGCCGCAGGTGGCGGCCGAGTATCTGCCGGGCGTGCTGGTCGCGGTGTTCTTCATCATGATCATCGGTTCGCTCTCGTCGACCGCGGACTCGGATCTGGCGGCCATGTCGTCGATCGCGATGACGGACGTCTACGGCCAGAGCATGCGCAGCCGGGGCCGGATCCCGAACCCGCGCACGATGCTCACGATCGGCCGCATCACGATGATCCTCGCGACGGTCGCCGCGCTGGTGTTCGCCAACATCCGGTTCAACATCCTGGACCTGTTGGTCTTCGTCGGTGCGCTCTGGGGCGCGTTGGTGTTCCCGGTGATCGCGAGCTTCTACTGGAAGAAGGTCACCAACTCGGCGTTCACGGTGTCCGTGCTGGTGGCGCTGGCGGTCTTCCTGCCCACGCGCTTCGGGCTCATCCCGGACACGGGTGTGGCGCCGTGGATCATCGAGGCGCTGGCCGTCGTCGGTGTCGGCGTGGTGTTGGGCCTGATGGTGTTCGGTTTCTTCGGCACACGCGCCGCGCTCATCATCGGCGGAATCGCCGCGGTGGTCAGTGCGCCGTTCGTGTTCGGCTTCCTGCGCGACTACGACACGCTGACGGCGTCGCTCGTGGCGTACGCGGTGAGCACGATCGTCTGTTTCGCGATGTCAGTGCGGAGCTCGATGGACTTCGACTTCGCCAAGATCGCCCGTCGCACCGCCGACTACGACACCGAGGAGGTGGCCGAGGCCCTCGAAGAGGAGGCCGAGGAGCACTCAGAGGCGGTGTCGGCCGGGCGCGATGCGCGCCGGTCGGATGATGACGACGACGACAAAATCCACGTCTAAAGGAAAGGAAGGCGGACTACTCATGTCACCGATTCTGCTGACGATCTATGTACTCATCTGGCCCGTGATCGTGGCCGGCACGCTCGCCGTGATCGTGCGGGGCTTCGCGAAGGAGGCGCTCGAGGCGAAGGAAGAGGGCGTGCCGATCATCTAGGACGGACACCGGCGTCTCGCTGCTGACAGGCGGACGGGCGGGTCTCCGGCAGGGGCCGGGCTGCGCGACCACGGGGTTGCGCAGCCCGGCCCTTGTTCTCCGACGCCTGGGGCTCCGGTTCTCTTCGTATTGTCGGCACAGTTGCGAAATGTGTTTGCACCAGCGCGGCTAACGGGCGGTCCCGTCGCAGTGGTGTCGACAAACTTTGGACGGCCGGCCCGATCGCGTTCAGGAAGCGGGTCCTGAGGCTACATTGAGGATTAATCGTGGTTTATCTCGCCAAGGAGTTTTCTGTGAAGCCGCTGCCTCGAATGTTGCTGCTGAGCCCGTTAGTCGCCGGTATGGCACTGGCTCTGAGTCCCGCCGCTGCTGCTCAGCCGGTTTCCGGGTCGGTAATTGAACCGGTCGTGGTTCCGCGTCCTTTCGACATACCCATCTGGCAGCTTCCGGCATTGCCCTACCCGTTCGAGTGGCAGTTCCATCTTCCGCAGATGCCGCCCCCGCCGTCGTATCCGGCGCCGGCTCTCAACCCGAAGCCGGGCGATGTCTGTGCAAACTCGAGGATTGGCGAGTTGTCGCCTAACAAACTGCGTTGCACCTTTATGGGCACGCCTAACCCGGCCCGCTGGGTGGAGGTCGCTCCCGGAGCGCTTAATCCCGACGGGACTCTAAAGCCGGGGGCAGGCGGCTAATTTTGTAGGCACAGTTGCGAAATATGTTTGCACCAGCGCGGCCAATGGGCGGCCCCGTCGCAGTGGTGTCGACAAACTTCGGCCGGCCGGTCAGCCCGGGCCCCGTGTCAGTCCGGGCGGCGGATCATGACCGTCGACGCCTGACCGGGCAGGGTGGGCACCCGGCCGACGGCCTCGAAACCGAAGCGCTCGTAGAGGCGGCGGCTGCCCGGGGAGGTCGCCTCGAGCGCCGCCAGTGTCGTCGCGGAGGCGTCTATCTCAGCGAGCCGGTGCGTCAGCAGGGCCGAGCCGACTCCTTTGCCGCGGGCCTGCGGGCCGGCGGCGATGTCGTGCAGATACCAGTGCGGCTCGAGCGGCCGGTACACCTCCACCGCGAGGGTGTGGGCGAGTCCGCGGGCACCCGGCAGCCGGCTCACGATGCGCTGAACCACCCGCCATGCCGAGCGCAGGAGGGCAGTGGGACGCGATTCGGACCGGGGCGCCTCCCAGAGCAGGGCGCCGACGACCTGATTCCCGTCCACGGCCACGTCGGCGAGCTCGGGGTGGCGGCGCACCCGGTGACGATAGTGCGCCTCGAGTTTCTTCGGCCGGGTGGCGGGGTCGGAGTAGGACATCGCCCACGCGGGGTCGTCGCGGAACGCCTCGGAGAGGAGCTTCGCGACGGTCTGCGCGTCGGCCGAGGTCGCGGGGCGGATGGTCACCATGTGGTTCAAGATATTCGTTCGGGCCCGGCGGAGTCGAGGAAGGGTCGTGGCTCGGGCAGGATCCTGCGCAGGATGTCGGCCACGGTCAGCACCCCGACGAACGTCCGGTCCTCGGTCACCACCATGAGTTGCTCGCTGCGCTCCCGCGCTGTCGCCAGCGCCTCGTACACGGGAGTCGCCCGGTCCAGGCACATCGCGGTGCGGGCCAGTGGTCGGGCGGGGGCGTCGTCGGGTTCGAGCAGCGTGTCGCGCACATGCACCACCTCCGGATCGCGGCGCCGGCCGCCATCGGGCCCCGGCTCGTCGAGGATCAGGATCCGCATGTGGTCGGTGCGGGCGGCGGCGTCCTGCACCTGTGCCACGGTGGCGTCGGCGGCCACCGCGGTCGGCGCGCGCCCGGAGTCCACGAGGCCGCCGACGGTGAGGTGTTCCAGTTCGAGGGCGCCGGCCAGCGGGGAGCGGATGGACGCCTCCAGCGCGCCAACCGCCGCCGAGTGCTCGACGAGTTGCCGGATGGTGTCGGCGTCCTGCCCGCCCACGGCCGCGCGGTCCACCGGCTCGACCCCGCTGGCGGACACCAGCCTGTTGGCCATGCGGTTGATCCACAGCAGCAGCGGCCGGAACACCCAGGTGAACGCCCGCGCCGGCACGCCGACCAGCCGGGCGGCCCGCTCGGGATCGGCGATCACCCACGACTTGGGAGCCATCTCGCCCACGACGAGGTGCAGGAACGTCACCAGCAGCAGCGACAGCACGAACGATGCACCGCCGGCCACCCCGCCGGGAATCCCGAGCGAGCCGAGCGCGGGCCCGAGCCAGGCGTCCACGGCGGGTTTGGTCACGGCGCCGAGCGCGAACGTGCAGACGGTGATCCCGAGTTGCGCCCCGGCGAGCATCACGGTGAGCTCGTCGATGCCGCGGATCGCCGCCCGAGCCGACGCGCTGCGCGGGGCGTCGACCTCCAGCCGGTGGCGGCGTGCGCCGAGGAGGGAGAACTCGGTGATCACGAAGAACGCGCTCGCCGCGATCAGGCCGAAAGTGGTGATGACGACGACAACGGGACTGCTCATCACAGACCGCCGATGTCGTCGTTGTCGTCGTCGACTTCCACCAGGCTGACCAGTACCTCGGCGGGGACGCGGTGTTCGACCCTGGCCACCGTGATCTCGACGGCGTACCGGCGCGGATCGGAGGCGACGAACTCGCGCGGCTCGACCGGCAGCCCGACGGTGATCGTCTGGCCCTCCCCAGGGAGCTCGCGGTGGGCGGCGATGGTCAGGCCGGCGATGGTCTCGAAGTCGCCGTGTGGAAGCTGGTGGCCGAGGGCGCGCTCGACTTCGTCGATGTGGACGTCGCCGTCGATGCGCCAGCGGTTGTCGCCGTCGGCCACGATGACGTTGTCGAACCGCTCGTCGTGCTCGTCGGTGAGCTCGCCGATCACCTCCTCGGCCATGTCCTCGATGGTCAGCACGCCGGCGAAGCCGCCGAACTCGTCGACCACCGCCGCCAGCTGCGTGCGTTCGCCGGTGAGCTTGGCCAGCGCGTCGGGCAGCGGCATGAGTGCGGGCAGCACGACCGGCGGGCGCATGAGGTCGGCGACGGTCGCGTCCGGGTCGGCGCCATGGTGCAGGAGGTCGGACAGCTGGATCACGCCGAGCGGCTCGTCGTCGGCGACCACCGGGTAGCGGGAGTGGCCCCGGGCCATGAGTTCGCGGACCTCGGACATGGTGAGTTGCGGTGGGACGGTGCTGGTCTGGGCGCGGGGGATCATGGCGTGCTCGACGGTGCGGTCGGGGAAGTCGAGGATCCGGTCGATGAGCATCGAGAGCTGTTCGGGCAGTTCGCCGCTCGCGCGGGAGTCGGCGACGATGCGCTCCAGATCCGCCGCCGTGGCCGAGGAGTCCAGATCCTCCGCGGGCTCGACCTTGACCAGCCGGAGCAGGCCGGTGGAGGCGCGGTCGAACACGATGATCAGCCAGCCGAACACGGCCAGGTAGATGCTGGTCGAGCGGGCGAGCGCGCGGGCGAGCGGTTCGGGGGCGGCGATCGCGAGGTTCTTGGGGTACAGCTCGCCGAATATCATCTGCACGATCGTGGACGCCGCGAGGGCGAGCACGGTGCCGACGCTGACGCTCACCGCCACGGGCACGCCCGCCACGCCGAGGAGTTCCCCCAGCGATTCGCCGACCAGCGGCTCGGCCACGAAACCCACGAGGAGGCCGGTGACCGTGATGCCCAGCTGCGCGCCGGAGAGCATGAAGGACGTGCGTTCGGTGATCTTGAGGACGCGCCCCGCCGTGGCGTCGCCGGCCTCGGCCTGCGCGGCCAGGCGGTTGCGGTCGACGGACATGTACGAGAATTCCTGCCCCACGAAGTAGCCGTTGGCCGCGATGATCACCAGGATCGTCACGATCCCCAGCAGGAGCACCAGAATCGTCGTGAGCATGGTGTGGCCGAGCGTACGTGCCCGACCGGCCCGGGCTCACCGGTTCAGATCACAGCGCCCAGAACGACCAGGCCCGCGGCCCCGCAGGCGGCCGCCACCAGCAGGGAGGCGAGGGTGCCGATGATGAAGCGCTCACTTACCGCCGGGTTCTCCCTGATCTCGGGGTAGCGGCCCAGGGCCTTGATCGCCACCACCACGGCGGCCAGCTCGAACCGGCCCGCGAGGATCGCGGCGGTCAGGCCCACGCGTTCGAGGATCCCGATCCACATCCCGCCGCGCAGCACCTCGCGGACCTCGCCGTCCGAGGGTGCGCTCTCGCGTCGGCTCACCACGGGGCTGCGCTTGTCTCCGCTGATCTCGACCGTGGGTGGCTCGGGCACGCGCGCCGAGCGCAGGACGAGCGAGGCGATGGGAGAGCCGATAGCTGCCGAGACGGCCAGCGTCGACAGCACCACCACGGCCACCGCGAGCCAGTCCGGCCAGGCGCTCATCGGTCGGCTCCTGTTCCCGGCGTGGCATCGGATCCGACGCGGGCGCGGATGCCGTCGCCCGGGCCGGCCCCGGTCGCGGCGGCGTGGGCGCCTGCCAGAAGCCGGTCGAGCGCCGGGTAGGCGGCCCGCTCCTGTCGGATGTGTGCCAGGCGTAGGGCCCCGGCGACGGAGGTCGGCGTGATGCCCAACTCCTCGGCGGCCGCGGCCTGGGTGGGGGAGCGGTCGACCGCGTCGACGGCGCGCCACTGCGCCTCGGTCCGCTCGAGCACGAGCCCGGCGACCAGCGTCCACACGGCTTCGCAATCGGCGGCCCAGGCGGTCGCCTCCTCGCCGGAATCGCCCGGAACCCGCACCGCGACGGAGCCGGTCATCGACTTGGCCGCTTCCACCGCTTCACGCGCGGCCAGGTAGGCGGGCCCCCGGCCGGCGCGGGTGCCGGTGGCGAACGAGTCGTCGTCGACCTCTCCCACCCCGACCCCGCAGTGCCAGTCGCCGTCACGCAGTGTCGTGAGTAGCGCGGCGCGGACGGCGGCCGGCTCGTCGAGCAGCCCCTGGACCTCGTCGCCGGCGGTGCGCTCGAACGCGGCGACGCACGGCACGTCCGCCTCCGCGAGCACCTCGAGGAGCCGCGGCACGCGGTCCCGGCTGGTGCGGCTGTGTCGCTGGTCGATCGTCAGCACGTACATGCGGTGATCGTGCCACACATCGCCGACATGAGGTGAAAAAGCCACATAGTTGTGAATGTGGCGAAATCGACTCATTGTTTAAACTGTGGCCCGGAGGCCTCTGCCCGCATCCGCCCTCCACGCGCACGGCACCCGTCGCCGGAGCGCCGGGCGTGGCGTTCGCCGCCCCGAACTTCAGTCGGTCTTCGGGCGTCCGATGTCCGCCTTAGCCTTGCCGAACGTCTCACGCTCCTGGCGGGCGTAGACCTTCCGGCCCCAGTCCTCGAGGCGGGCGCGACCGAACGGCGTGCGGTAGCGCAGCGTGTTGAGCCCGGCGATGTAGAAATGGGCCCACGGCGGACGGACGGGCAAGCCGAACTCGCGCATCGACTCGCGCCCGAGGAAGACAGTGAGCATGCTGAGCAACCGCTCGTAGGCGAACCACGCCTGGACGCGGGGGAGCGGTCCCGCCCGGTGGCGGTCGCGATGTGCCTGCACCAGCGCCTGCGTGAGCTGCGGGCCGGCCTCGCTGAGGTCGGCCTGGGCCTGAAGGATGTGGTAGTTGATGCGGTGCCGCTCGCGCTCGCGCTCGACCAGCATGTCGTCGTCCACGCCGAGCAGCCAGCCGACATAGCGCCACACGTGCATGATGTCGGCTGACTCCTGCCTGCTGACCGGCACGCCGAGCACGCGCACGCCGAGGAGCACCACGGCGTCGAAGAGTCCGAGGGTCGAGGCAAGGTCCGTCTGGTTGATGGGCAGGCCCCACTGATCGACGTCCCACCGCGGCTCCATGGAGTCATTGACCACCGCGTGCATGGCCCGGACGTGGCCCGTGAGCCGCCAGGCCTCACCGTGGGGGTCCAGACCACCGGGCAGCGAGAGCTTCATGGCCCAGTGCTGCGTCTCGGCGAGGCGGCGCAGCGTGGTCCCGCCGGTCAGGCCGCCGGTGGCCACCAGCAGGTCGGACGGGCCGCCGAAGCGGTAGCCGCCGATGAGCGACAGCTGCAACAGTACGTCGGCCGCATTCTGTCCGAACCGCAGGTAGGCCTTCTGGCCGCGAGCGATCCGGTCCCAGTCGACCCAGTCCGGGGTGGCCTCGAGCGTCTCGAGGTACTCGATGAGGACCGGCGCCACGCCGTCGCGCTCACGCAGACCCGCGGACCCGATCTCGAGGGCCTCACTGAGCTGCCGGTGGGTCACCGAACCCGGCTCACCCTTGCGCTTGCGCATGGCCTTGGCGAGGCCACTGCCGAGCTGGTCCTTCTCGGTGAAGCCACGGCCGAGTCGGTCCATCAACTCCTCGTCGAGGTCCTCGACCTTGGCCACACGCTTCAGCGTGCGCCCCATTCGCTCAGACCGCTTCTCTGCGGCGCGGTGACGGCCCGGAAACATGGTGGTGGTCATGGAGGTAACTATGACGCGAGTATTTACTCGCATACAATTCGCGTCTATGAGAAGGGTTCCCCAGCAGGCGAGATCCCGCGCAATGGTCGAGCGGATCGTGGAGGCGGCTCGCGTCGTGCTCGTGCGCGACGGCTACGAGTCGTTCACCACCAACCGTGTCGCGGACGAGGCCGCGGTCAGTCCGGGCTCGCTATACCAGTACTTCCCGGACAAGTCGGCGCTGGTCACCGAGGTGATGGACCGCTGGTCGGCGGAGATCTCCGACCGGGTCGCGGCTTCTCTCGCGGCTTCCGGTCCCGTCGACTTGCGGGACCCGGGGACCGTCCGGGCGATCGCCGACGCACTGCTCACGGCGATCGAGGCCGATGCCGGACTGCTGCGAATCGTGTGGGAAGAGCTGCCGGCCGTGCGTCACCGGGCCGCGCAGCACGCGCTCGAGCACCGGGTCCGCGAACTGTTGGCGGTGTACCTCGCCGCCGCGGGCGCGACCTCGGTCGACCCGGCTGCCCGCGCGTGGGTGATCGTCATGGCCGTGGAGAACGTGGCCGTGCGCTGGGTGCTTGACCAGCCGCCGATCAGCCGGGAGGCGCTGCTCGACGAGTTCAGTGCGCTGGCCGGCGGGTTCGGGGCGCGGAAGAGTTGAGTCCGACATCACGCCCGGCCCGCCGGGAATCCGGGTAGTCCCCGAGGCACTGCCGGACCGGGCTCGGGCAGACTGATCGGCGATGTCCACTCGATTCACTCGCGCTCACCGCGCCACCACAGCGACTGCGGGACTGTTGGTGCTGGCGGTGTTGTCGTCGTCGTGCTCCTACGGCCCCACCCGCGAGGCGCCCACGCCCATCCCGCCTGGGATCCCGCCCGGCGCCGGCGCCCCCGTGCCGGCCGTGGACATCCACGCGCCCGGCCGCACGTCCGACCAGCTGCGGCCGTGGGCCGAGGGCATCAACATGCAGATGAACATCCCGCTCGCCGCGCTCGCCGCCTACGGCAACGCCGCCGAGACGATGCGCCAGACCCGGCCCGAGTGCAATCTCGCCTGGACGACGCTGGCGGGGATCGGGCATGTGGAGACTCGTCACGGTCGGTACCGGGGGGCGTCCCTGAACGACGACGGCTACGCGCTCCCGCCGATCATCGGCATCAAGCTCGACGGCTCCCCGGGATTCGCCGAGATCCCCGACACCGACGGCGGTGAGTGGGACGGCGACACCGAACACGACCGTGCCGTGGGCCCGATGCAGTTCATCCCCGAGTCGTGGCGCAAGTACGGGCGCGACGCCAACGGCGACGGGCGGGCCGACCCCAACCAGATCGACGACGCCGCGATCGCCGCCGCCCGTCTGTTGTGCGAGAACGGGGGCGACCTCTCGGTGGCCGAGAACTGGCAGCGGGCGATCCTGGCCTACAACGCCTCGCAGGAGTACGTCATGCAGGTGCGGGACGCGGCCGCGGCGTATTCGGTGGGGACCACGGCGCCGTAGCCCGGAACCCAGGCGCCGTAACCCCCGGGCCCCCCGGCCGCGCCCGCCTACGATGGCTCTCATGCTGCGCACCGGCTGGTACGTCCCGGTCGAACCCCCCGACGAGTGCCTGCACCTGCTGCTGTGCGCGTGGACGGCCGTGCCCAGGGGGCGGCATCTGCTGGTCCCCGACGCGTGCTGCGACCTGCTGTGGCTCTCGTCGGGGCGCCTGCTGTTCTGCGGTCCAGAGACCACGGCGTGGTCGTTCGAACTGCCGCCGGGTACCACCGCGGTCGGCATCCGCTTTCGCCCAGGCGTTCCGGCCGCCCTGTTCGGCCTCGATCTGTCGCAGTACCGCGAGGCGCGAGTGGAGGCCGCGGAGATCCTCGGCGAGGAGACGGCGGCGGGCTGGTCCGGGCAGATCGCCGCCGCGGGCAGCCTCGACTCGAGACGAGACATACTGTGCGGCCTCGTGTCCGACCGATACGCCGCGGAGCATCCCGATCCGTTCGCCGAGGCGATTCTCGCCCGACTGGCTGCCGCGCCCCACGACGACGTCACCGAGCTGGCGGCGGCCCTGTCCACGCACCCGCGGACCCTGCACCGGCGATGCCTGCGCCTGTTCGGCTACGCGCCGTCCACCCTGGCGCGCCTGCTCAGGCTGCAGCGGTTCCTCGCGCTGGCGGCCACCGAGCAACGACCGACGCTCGCGGGGTTGGCGGCGGACTCGGGCTACGTCGACCAGGCGCATCTCGGCCGCGAGTGTCGGCGGATCACCGGGAAGGCTCCGGCCGCAATGTTGTCCGAGTACTTCTCGACGTTTCCGGATATGTCCGATCCGTACAAGAGCGGGCGGCGGTTCGGTGCTTCGATGAGGACATGAACGACACGATCAGCGAGCGTTATGAGCGCCTGTCCCGCCAGTTCTCCGAGATGCTCGACGACGTCCCTGACGGCGCGTGGACGGCGGCCACGCCGTGCGAGGGCTGGGACGTCCGGGACGTGCTGCAGCACGTCGTGGACACGAACCGCGACTTCCTGGGCCGCCACGTCGAGCTCGATCCCGCGACCGGTGACCTGCGCGCGGACTGGGAGTCCGTGCGCACGCTCACCCAGGAGGTCCTGCGAGACGGGCGGGGCGAGACCGAGTTCGAGGGCTACTTCGGGCCGACCACCGTCGCCGAGGTGATCGACCGCTTCTACGGCACGGACCTCCTCGTGCACCGCTGGGACATCGCCCGTGCCGCCGGCGCGACCGAGCACGAAGCGCTGGACGACGCCGATGCCGCCCACTATCTGGAGGTCGCGCGCTCCAACGGCGACGCGCTGCGGATGGACGGGGTCTGCGGTCCGGAGGTCCCCGCCCCGGCCGGCGCCACCACCGGTGAGCGACTCATCGCCTTTCTCGGTCGGCAGCCCCGCTGAGCGCCCGAGCGCCGGTCCCGGCCGCCCGGGAGACCTCGCCGATTCGCCGCTCCCGATCATCCACAGTTGGCGCTGTGGCAAGCCCGGTATGGCGCTGCGAGATTAGGTCACACTAACCTACTGGGGCGGCGACGCCCGGTCGTCGACACCACCGGCGGCGGGAGCTGACACACATGGCGGTACCCACAGTGACGCGCGAGGCGACGGCGCACGACACCGCGCCCGCGCCCGCCACGGCGAACGGGCTCCTGTGGCGTGCGATCTCCCGGCGCTGGCGCCTCGTGGTGCCCGGCCTGCTCCTCATGACGATGTGGCAACTGTCCGAGGCGCTGGTGCCTATTGCGATCGGCTGGATCGTCGACGCCGCGATCATCCCGCTCGACCGGCAGGCGATGCTGTGGTCGGTCGTGGGGCTCGTCGCGCTGTTCACGGTGCTCAGCTTCAGCTACCGCTTCGGCGCGCGGATGAGCAATCGGGCGCTGAACGAGGAGGCCCACGACCTGCGCGTCGAGGCCACGCGCGTCCCACTGGCCCGGCGCCGCGCGATGGAGGGGGCGAGCTCGGGCGGGGTGCTGTCGGTGTGCTCGGCCGACGCCGACGTGGCCGCGCTGATCTTCCGGCAGGTCGCGCTGGGCGGGTCGGCGGTGATCAGCATCGTGGGGATCTCGGTGTACCTGCTGTGGACCGACCTGATCGTGGGGCTGATCGTGCTGGTCGGCGTGCCGCTGAGTCTGGTGCTGGTCGCGCTGCCGAGCCGGGCGATCTCGCGCCACAGCACCGCGCAGCAGGCCGCGATCGGCGAGGCGAGCAGCCGCGCGACCGACATCATGACCGGACTGCGCGTCCTCAAGGCGGGCGGCGGCGAGCGCTGGGCGGCCGAGCAGTACCGCGTGGCCTCGCAGGGCGCGGCAGAGGCCGGCATCGTCACCGCCGAGCGGTCGGGGCGGGTCGCGGGGATCGGGTCGCTCGGCATGGCCGCGGTGCTGGTGATGGTCCTGGTGGCCGCCGGGTACCGCGTCGTGGCGGGTGAGATGGAGATCGGCACGCTCGTCTCGGTGGTGGGCGTGGCGGTGTTCTTCGAGGAGCCGGTGCGGATGATCACCATGATGGTCAGCGTGTTCGCGCGATCCCACGGCGCCGCGCAGCGCCTGGTGGACCTGCAGGGTTCGGCGCCGGTGGACGAGTCGGGTACCGAGGTCCCGGAGGGATCCCGCCTGGAGCTGCGTGGCCTCCCCCTGCCCGACGGCCGCGCGCTGGACCTGGAGGTGGCGCGCGGCGAGGTGGTGGCCTTGGTGGCCGAGCAGCCGGCCGCCGCCGACGCGGTGACCCTGGCGATCGCGGGCCACGGCGAGCACACCGACGCGGTCCTGGTCGGCGGGCACCGCCGCAGCGCCCTGGTGCCGGAACTGGCAGGCCACCTGGTGGTGGCCCCGCACCGCGTCGATCTGTTCGTGGGGACGATCCGGTCCAACATCGCCCTGCGGCACGGGAAGGTCGGGGCCGACGACGGGGTAGAGGTCGACGACGACGTCGTCCACGCGTCGGCGGTCGCCGAGATCGTGGAGCATCTGCCGGACGGGCTGGACCACGTCGTGCAGGAGGGTGGGCGCAATCTGTCGGGTGGTCAGCGGCAGCGGATCGCGCTGGCCCGGGCCCTGCACGCGGACCCGGACGTGCTGGTGCTGCACGAGCCGACCAGCGCCGTGGATGCCGTGACCGAGTGGGAGATCGCGCAGGCCGTGCGGGACATGCGGACGCGCCGGTCGGGGCAGGCCACGTTGATCGTGTCGTCGTCGCCCCCTCTCCTCGCGACAGCCGACAGGGTGGTCCACCTTCCCGCCCACGGTGAGCCGCGATCGGGCACCCACGCCGAGCTGCGCGCCGACTCGGCCACCTACCGGACGGCGGTCGATCGATGAGCACTACATCTGTACAGGAGGCCCCGGCCGCAACCGAGGCGCTGCCCCTGGCCAGCGCGCGCGAATCACTGGCGTTGCTCTGGCCGCTGCTGCGGGAACGCCGCGGTTTCCTGCTGCTCGTGGGCCTGGCCGGGCTGGTCGGCTCCGTCGCCGGATTGGTGGCGCCGTGGGTGATCGGCTGGCTGGTCGACGTCCTTCCCGATGCCAGCGACGGCGCCGTGGTGCTGGTGGGCGCCGGGGCGATCGCGGTGGCCGGTGTCGTGGGCGCGCTGTGCACGTGGGCCGGGCAGACCTGGCTCGCCCGGCTGACCGAGCCGACGGTGGCGCGGCTGCGCGAGATGGTGATGGACCGGTCGCTGCGACTCGGGGCGGCGCAGATGGAACGGACCGAGACCGGCGACCTGGTCTCCCGCGTGGCGGAGGACGCCCGCGAGATCAGCCAGGCCGCCACCACGGTGATCCCGCTGGTGGTGCAGTCGCTGTTCACGGTTGTCGTCTCCGGCGTGGGGCTGGTTGCCGTGGACTGGCGGCTCGGGCTGGTGGGGCTGGTGGCGCTGCCCATGTACTGGACGACGCTGCGCTGGTACCTGCCGCGGTCCGGCCCGATCTACGCGGAGGAGCGCGCCGCGTTCGGCACGCGGGCCAGCCGTCTCCTCGGCGGGATCTCCGGCTCGCGGACCCTGCACGCCTACGACGCCCAGGACTCCGAGCTCGAACGGATCACCGCCGCCTCGGGTCTGGCCCGCGACCTGTCGATCCGGGTGTTCTACTTCGTCACCCGGGCCTTCAGCCGGAACAACCGCGCCGAGGCGACGGTGCTGGCGTTGCTACTGGTCGTGGGGTTCTTCCTCGTGGATGCGGGGATGATCACCGCCGGCGCCGTGACCACCGCCGCGCTGCTGTTCCACCGGCTGTTCAACCCGATCGGTGCGCTGGTGGGGATGGCCGATCAGGTCCAGTCCGCCGGCGCCTCGCTGGTGCGGATGGTCGGGGTGATCACCATGCCGGTGCCCGAGCGGACCGCCGTTCCGAAGCCCGGCCCGCTCCAACTGTCCGGAGTCTCGCATTCCTACGGCGGGGACATCCCCGCGCTGGTGGACATCGACTTCTCGCTCGCTCCCGGCGAGGTGGTGGCCGTGGTCGGCTCCACCGGCGCCGGCAAGAGCACGCTCGCGCTGGTCGCCGCCGGCTCGGTGGTGCCGTCCCGCGGCGCCGTCAGCCTGGGCGGGGTGCCGATCGCCGATGTCGACCCGGTCGCGCTGCGCGAGCACATCACAATGGTCTCGCAGGAGGTGCACACCTTTGCCACGACCGTGGCCGAGAACGTGCGGGCGCCCCGCCCCGAGGCCGGCGACGACGACGTGCGCGCCGCCCTGCGGACCGTCGGCGCCGACTGGGTGGACGACCTGCCCGACGGGATCGACACGGTGGTCGGCGAGGGCGGCCATCCGCTCGATCCGATGCAGGCCCAGATGATCGCGCTGGCCCGCGTGGAGCTGGCCGACCCGGACGTGGTGATCCTCGACGAGGCCACCGCCGAGGCCGGCTCCGCCGGGGCTCGGCGGCTCGACACCGCGGCCGCTGCAGTGTTGAAGGGTCGCGCCGGGCTCGTGGTGGCGCATCGGCTGAGCCAGGCGGTCACGGCCGACCGCGTACTGGTGATGGAGCGCGGGCGGATCGTGGAGGCCGGCACGCACGAGGAACTCCTGCGGGCCGGCGGCCGCTACGCCGAGCTCGGCCGGGCGTGGTTCGGGGGCTAGGCGGGTAAGCACTGCCTGGAGGTGTCTGACGAGTCTCGCCAAAACTCTCCTCAATTGAACTCGGTTCATTTAGGGTTGTGTGAGCTGCCCCACACGGGGTGGGCCGGCCAGGGCTGACTCACACGACGGAAGGCGGGTCTTTGATGACCAGCACGGCAACGCACGGCACGACAATCGGTACCGCGGAACGCGTCAATCGCGAGGTCCGCCTGGTGCGGCACCCCGACGGTGCGCTCGCGGTGGGCGATCTCGAGGTTGTCCCCACGGAGATGCCCGTCATGGCCCCAGGGCACGTCCTCATCCGAAACCTGCTGCTCTCGGTGGACGCGGCTACCCGCCTGCGGCTCGATCCCGTCTCGCCTCCCGGGTACCTGCCGGCCCTCAAGCCGGGGGAGGCGCTCGCGGGGATGGTGATCGGCGAGGTGGTCGAATCCGACGTGGAGGGCTTCACCCCGGGGGATCTGGTCCACCACGACCTCGGCTACCGCGACTACGCGCTGGTCGACCCTGGCAACCAGGCGCTTGGCGTGGCCGGAGCGTTGACCAGGCTGGACCGCGAGCTGGGCCCGCCGGAGCTGCATGTGGGTCTGCTCGGGATGACAGGCCTGACCGCGTGGGCGGGATTGTTCGAGGTGGCGTCTCTGAAGCCAGACGACGTGGTGTGGATCTCCGCGGCCGCCGGCGCGGTAGGCAGTGTGGCGGCGCAGCTCGCCAAGGCGCACGGGTGCCGGGTGGTCGGCAGCGCGGGGAGTGCGGACAAGGTCGCTTACCTCGCGGATTCGCTCGGCCTCGACGGGGCGTTCAACTGGCGCGACGGCCTGGACGAACCGCTGGCGGAGCTGGCACCCGACGGGATCGACGTCTACTTCGACAATGTGGGCGGCGACCACCTGCGAGCCGCGCTCGACCATCTGCGCCCGTATGGCCGGGTCGCTTTGTGCGGCGCGATCGCCGGATATGACGGCCGGCCACCGCAGGCCCCGGAGAATCTCTTCGCGGCGACAAGTAAGGACCTCAACCTCAGGGGCTTCCGGGCGGGGACGTACGCGGATCGACTCCCCGAGGTGCGAAAGAACCTCGCGGAGCTGTGGGAGTCCGGCCAACTGAAGTTGGACCTGGCGCGGTACGAGGGACTGGAGGCCGCGCCAGAGGCGGTGGTGGACATGCTCTCCGGGCGGACGACAGGTAAGTGTGTGGTGTCGCTGGCGTGAGCGGCGATCTCCCTGACAAGCTGGGCCTGGGTGTGCTGGGCTTGGTGAGCTCGGCGCGCGGGGTGTCCGCCTCCGCGCCCGCGGTCAGAACGTGAAGCCCGGCGCGACCGAGCCCAGGAGCGGGAGGTAGACGTTCTCGGACAGGGATCCCGCGAGCCCGCCCGAACCCACGGCGGCCAACATCATGTTGATGACGCCCCCCACTCCGATGATCGCGCTTCCGGCGACGTCTCCGATCGAGTCCATGATGGCCACCCTCCCTCGTGCTGCCCCGGGTCGGTGCAGCGAATCTTGCGCCCCACGCTAGGACCCGGGTCCCATGGCGTCAACGATTCTCGAACTCTGAATGGTCCGTTGGCCGGGTACTCGGTCAGGACGCCGTCCGGTTCACGCTGCCGGCACCGCCTCGCGGAGTAGCTGGGCCGCGACGTCGTCGTCGTCGACATGCAGCCGCACCTCGCTGACCTCCCGCGTTTCGGGCCTGCCCCACGGCATCCCCGGCACCGCCGCCTCGACCGGCCGCGCGAGAATCACGGTCAGGCTGGTCCCGTCCGGCCCGGGGAGGGCGAGGATGTCGCGGTCGCCGTCGGTGTCGACCGCCGCGGAGGTGGGGGAG
Organism: Dietzia aurantiaca; assembly: GCF_021033825.1. GTDB lineage: Bacteria > Actinomycetota > Actinomycetes > Mycobacteriales > Mycobacteriaceae > Dietzia > Dietzia aurantiaca. The sequence goes on along the minus strand of NZ_JAIFXZ010000007.1, from coordinate 58,212 downwards.
AGCCTGCGATCCCGGCGCACCTCGGTCACGTCGGAGAGTGGCACCCGGGCGCAGACGTGCGGACCGCTGCGGAGTACGAGTTCGCCGCCGACGATCAGGTGCGGCCGCACGATCCGCCCGGCGAGCAACCCCAGGATCATGAGTAGCGCGTAGATCCCGAGGAGGTCGAGGATCAGCCGCACGGTGGGCCACGGGATGAGCAGATGGGCGGCCACCAGCTCGATCCCGGCTGCGACCGAGAGCGCTATCGGGATGCCGAGTGTGCCGCGGGAGTAGCCGATCGCCACCGCGCCGGAGGGTACGTCCGGTCGCCGCGCGATCCAGCGGCCGAGCGAGGCGAACGTGCGGGCCTCGGCGGCCATCATTCGCAGGTAGGGGTCGTCGGCGGCGAGCGCGCGCAGGGCATCCCACCGTGATTCCGATCCGCGGCGGTGGCCGCGGTACCGGCGGACGTATCCGGACACCGAGACCGCTCCGAGCGGGACCTCCACGACCAGGAACAGTGCGAGCGCCACCGCGGGCGTGATCGTGCCGGTCGCGAGGAGGGCCGCATCGATGACGACGACGACAACCGCCACAGCCGGCAGCAGCCTGCCCGTCACGACAGCACGCCCAGTGCAGTGAGCGTGCGGCGCAGCACCTCGCGCTGGGCGGGGTCGGGGAGGAGCTGGTCGAGCGTGGGTCCGGTTCGATCGGCGGGCCGGTTCGGTTCGCTGGACGGTGTCGGCGAGTCGGCCGCGGGCGTAGGGCCGGCGACGAGCGCCCGGAGGTCGGCGTCGCTGAGGAGGGCGTCGACAAGCCGGGTGATCTCGGGCTCCACGTCGGCCGGTCGACGACCCTCGATGCGCTGGAATCCGGCGAGCAGGTCGAGGTAGGCGCGGCGACGGCCCGCGTCGGCGCCGATGGCCCCATAGCTCGCGGCCAGCGCACCGGGGAAGTCTCCGTGAAGGGCGACCAGGTCGAGAAGATCGCGTTCGCTGTCGAGCAGGGCGGCCAGCTCGGGGTCGGCGGCGGCCTCGGCTCTGCATGTCTCGAGGGCGCGGGCCACGGGCTCGGGCAGGAGCCCGGGCGGCAATCCGGCTGCGGCTCGCTGGGCGATCACGTCCAGTCGGTCCCGCTGCCGGGTGAGCTGCGCGATCTGCTCATCGATTCCGTCGCGGATGGCGGCCAGGTCGGCTGCAGCGTCGGCGGCGGGCTCGTGCGGTGCTGGATCGCCTCCGTTGCTGCCGCTGGTGCTGGCCCCGCCGGTCTCCGCCTCGAGGAGCGCGGCGACCTCGCGCAGCGGTACGCCGCAGCTGGACAGGAATGCGATTCGGGCGATGCGAGCCAGGTCGGCGACGTCGTACTCGCGGTACCCGCCGGTCGTGCGCGCGGGCTCGGCCATGACGCCCAGGCGGTGGTAGTGCCGGATGCTGCGTGCGCTGATCCCGACGATCTGGGCGACCTCACCGATTCTCATGCCCTGATCATGAACCTTGACACTGTGACAAGGTCAAGGGCCAAGGGCCTACACGGGTGCTCACGGGCGTCTAGCCAGAGGCGCATCGTTGGCATATTCTGCCAATTGGGGTGATCGGAATGCCGACGCGAAATGTGGTTCTAGGTCAGCAGCAGCACGAGCTCGTCGATGCTCTGGTGGCATCGGGGCGGTATCAGAACGCGAGCGAGGTATTGCGGGAAGGGCTTCGGCTGTTGGAACAGCGCGAGGCGGAGGATGCGGCAAGGCTCGCCGCGCTACGTGCTGCTGCAGATCGAGGGTGGGCCGACGTTGCAGCGGGTCGCTACATGGACATTGACCCTGCGGACCTGGACGACGTCATCGCGGACATCGGCGCGCGAGCTGTGGCTGACGGTCGGTCAGCTGGCTGATGGCGGAGGTCCGACTCACTCACAGTGCGCGGGACGATATCGCTTCGATTCTCGCGTGGTCGTACCAGCAGTTCGGTGAACAAGCTCGACAGCGATATCAAGAGCTGATCATCGCTGCACTAAGGGACGCTGCCGCTGCTTCCGTGATCCCCGCCTGGTCGAGCGCCCTGAGCTCGGGGAGCGGGTCGTTACGTGGCACCTGTCGAACAGCCGATTCCGGTCGACCGGTGGGCGTGTCAGTCGCCCGCGGAATTTTCTGATGTGCCGATTTGACGGGGACGTTCTTGTCATCGGCCGAGTACTTCACGACGCGATGGATGTCGGCCGCCACATCGACCCGGGCAAGGACTGGAGCTGAGTCAGGGCGGCTGGCGGCCGCGGGAGTGGGCCGAGTCGGCCGGGCGCTGATTGAGGCAAGAGGTACGCGCCCGGAATGCACCAATCCGGGCGCGTAAGTGGGCAAGAAACGCGCAGAGAGAGCGCGCAAGTCGGAGGGGACGATGGGCGGGGCCTCGGGCGCGCAAGTCGAGAGGGGCGGCGCAGCCTCGGCGCGACCGGCGGGGCGACGTGGAACAATGGCCCCCGGTGCCGCCGCCGGAGCGTGGTGCCAGCCCACAAGGCCGTTACCCAAGTCTTCCCCAAGGAGTACAGATGGCGCTTATCGAGCAGGTCGGAGCCCGGGAGATCCTCGATTCGCGAGGCAACCCCACCGTCGAGGTGGAGGTGCTTCTGGACGACGGCTCGTTCGGCCGCGCCGCCGTGCCGTCCGGCGCGTCGACCGGTGCCCACGAGGCCGTGGAGCTGCGCGACGACGACGAGCGCTACCTCGGCAAGGGCGTGACCAAGGCCGTGGATGCGGTCCTGGACGTGCTCGCGCCGGCCGTCATCGGGATCCCGGCTGAGGATCAGCGGCTGGTCGACGAGGCCCTGCTGGACGCGGACGGTACGCCCAACAAGGCCCAGGTCGGCGCCAACGCCGTGCTCGGCGTCTCGCTGGCCGTGGCCCGCGCCGCCGCCGAGTCGGCCGGTCTCGAGCTGTACCGCTTCATCGGCGGCTCCAACGCGCACGTGCTGCCCGTGCCGATGATGAACATCCTCAACGGTGGCGCGCACGCCGACTCGGGCGTTGACGTCCAGGAGTTCATGATCGCCCCCATCGGCGCACCGACCTTCCGCGAGGCGCTGCGCATGGGCACCGAGGTGTACCACCAGCTCAAGGCGGTCCTCAAGGACAAGGGCCTGTCCACCGGCCTGGGCGACGAGGGCGGGTTCGCGCCGTCGGTCGACTCCACCAAGGCCGCGCTCGACCTCATCGTCGAGGCCATCTCCAAGGCCGGCTACGAGCTGGGCACGGACGTTGCCCTGGCGCTGGACGTCGCCGCGACCGAGTTCTACAAGGACGGCAAGTACCACTTCGAGGGCAAGCAGCTCTCCGCCGCCGAGATGGCCGACGTCTACGCCGGGCTCGTCTCCGAGTACGCCCTGGTCTCGATCGAGGACCCGCTCGACGAGGACGACTGGGATGGCTGGAAGACCCTCACCGACATGATCGGCGAGAAGGTCCAGCTGGTGGGCGACGACCTGTTCGTCACCAACCCGCAGCGCCTGGCCGAGGGCATCGAGAAGGGCCTGGCCAACGCTCTGCTGGTCAAGGTCAACCAGATCGGCACCCTCACCGAGACGCTGGACGCCGTGGAGCTGGCCCACCGCAACCGCTACGCCAGCATGATGAGCCACCGCTCGGGCGAGACCGAGGACACGACCATCGCCGACCTCGCGGTGGCCTGCAACTGTGGCCAGATCAAGACCGGTGCCCCGGCCCGTTCGGAGCGCGTGGCCAAGTACAACCAGCTGCTGCGCATCGAGGAGATGCTCGGCGACGCGGCCCGCTACGCCGGTGCCGGTGCCTTCCCGCGTTTCAGTGCTTGATCAACGCAGTAAGGCCTGACAGTAGAAGTCACGGCTATAAGGACAGGTAGTCGAGAGGAGGGCTGATGGCCCGCCCACCGCGCCCCTCGGACCGCCGGGGTGACGGACGCGAACGCGCGTCGTCCCGGCGGCCCGGGGAGGCGTCGGGTCCTATCCGGCGCCGCAGTTCCGACCGCCGCGGCACCGACCGCACCACCGGGTCGGGCAGCAGCACTGCCGGCGACGCCGAGGCCGGCCCCGCCTCAGGAGCCGACCTCACCCGCCGGAGCGCGCCGCAGCGGCGCACGCCTTCTCGCGAACGGGATCGGCCCGTGCCGGCCTCAGCCAGGTCCAGCCGGGTCGGCACCACCGCGCATCCGGAGGCTCATCGCCTCACCACCCGCACGGATCTGTCCTCGACGGTCCTGGGGCCGAAGAACTACACGCCCCGGCGGATCGGACTCCTCGCCGTCGTCGCCATCATCCTGCTCATCACCGTCTCGTTCCCGCTGCGCAATCACTACCAGTTCCTCCGCGATGAGAAGGCGGTCATGCAGGAGCGGGCCGCGATCGAGGCGACGATCGCCGAGCTCGAGGCCGAGCAGGAGATGCTGTCCGACCCGGCGTTCATCGAGCAGCAGGCCCGCATCCGGTTCGGCGCGGTCAAGCCGGGGGAGACCCCGTACCGCGTGAGCACGGTCGACCCCGTGGAGGAGGCGGCGGCCGAGAAGCGGGCGGCGGAGATCGCGGCGTTGCCCTGGCAGACGCGCCTGTGGAACTCGATTTCCGTGCCGGCCGATCCGGTCATGCCGGAGGAGTCGATCCTCGACGGCACGTCGATCCCCGGCGGCCCCGACACCCCGCCCACCCCGGTGATGCCCCACCCCGACGGTGTCACCGACCCGGCTCAGCAGAACCCCGGCCAGCCTGACGCGGCCGAACCCGGCGCCGAACCCGCGCCGTAACTTGTCACAGGAGGACCCCCAGCGTGAGCGCTGAAGCACGCGTTTCCCAGGACGATCTCGACGCCATCGCCGCCCAGCTCGGCCGGCCGCCGCGTGGCGTGCTGGAGGTGTCGTACCGCAGTCCGGACGGCAAGCCCGGCGTGGTCAAGACGGCGCCGCGGCTCGAGGACGGCACCCCGTTCCCCACGCTGTACTACCTGACCGATCCGCGGCTCACCGCCGAGGCGAGTCGGCAGGAGTCGGCGGGGATCATGCGGGGGATGACGGCGAGGTTGGCCGAGGATCCGGAGATGGCCGCGAACTACCAGGCCGCGCACGAGCGGTACCTGGCGCAGCGGAACCAGATCGAGGACCTGGGCACGGATTTTACCGGCGGCGGCATGCCCGAGCGGGTCAAGTGCCTGCACGTGCTCATGGCGTATGCGCTGGCTGAGGGGCCGGGCGTGGTGCGGCTGGGGGATGAGTCGGTGGCGTTGGCGTGCGAGGCCGGGCTGCGTGGCACCGCCCTGCCCGCCGACTGGCCCACCCCCGAGGAGCTGGGGATCCCCGACTACCGCGACGAGGATCGGGCGTGACCTCTCCCGACTTCGCCGGCGCCGCCCCTGTGCGCGTCGGAGCCGTGGATTGCGGCACCAACTCCATCAGGCTCCTCGTCGCCGAGGGCATCTCCGGCCGTCCCGGGCTCACCGACGTCACGCGCGAGATGCGGATCATCCGCCTGGGCGAGGGCGTGGACGCCACCGGGCGCATCTCCGAGGGCGCGATCGCCCGCTGCCGCACCGCTCTGACGGACTACACGGCCACGATGGCTGAGCTCGGCGTGCAGGCCCTGCGCATGGTGGCCACCTCGGCCAACCGCGACGCCGCCAACAAGGCCGAGTTCTTCGACATGACCGCCGACGTGCTGGGCGAGCACTTTCCGGGTGCGGCCGCCGAGGTGATCAGCGGTCAAACGGAGGCGCAGCTGACGTTCGCCGGCGGGGTCGTGGATCTGGATCCGCGTAAGGGGCCGTTCGTGGTGGCGGACCTGGGCGGCGGGTCGACGGAGATTGTGGTGGGGGAGTACGACGACGACGGCGAGCTCCGCATTCTCGGTGCCCAGAGCCTGGACATCGGCTGTGTGCGCATCACGGAGCGGACGCTGCACTCGGACCCGCCGAGCAGCGGGGAGGTCTCGGAGGCCCGTCGCGTGATCGCGGAGGCTCTCGAGTCGGCGTCGGGGCTGCCACTGGGCCGGGCGAAGCGCTTTGTGGGCGTGGCCGGCACCTTCACCACGCTGTCTGCGGTGGCGCAGGGGATGGCCGAGTACGACTCCGCCGCCCTGCACAATTCGGTGATCTCGCTCGAGCAGATGCGCGAGGTGTGCGCCCGGCTGGTGGAATCGACGGTCGCGGAGCGCCGCGGCTTGGGGCCGATGCACCCGGGTCGCGCGGATGTGATCGGGGGCGGGGCGCTGGTGGCTTCTGCGCTGTGTGATGTGATGTCGGACAGGGCAGGGATTTCCAAGATCACGGTGAGTGAGAAGGACATTCTGGACGGCATCGCGATGTCGGTGTTGACCAGCCTGGCCGGCTGACGCCGGCCCGGGCGCTCTGCGTGCCCACCCGGTCCACACCCGGTGTGGGCCAGGCCCCCATAGCCCAATTGGCAGAGGCAGACGGCTTAAAACCGTTTCAGTGTCGGTTCGAGTCCGACTGGGGGCACCGAGGCTTCACTTGATCTACGGAGGCGTGAACACACGGAGAGAGTGCCTATCCGCGGGCAAGGTCCAGGGCCTCTTTAAGGCCCGGATGTACGCGGAACGAGCTAGAAGATGGATCGAAACGTGCCCTCGGGTCCTTGTACCGCCAGATCCACGCTGATCCACCGCCGCGCCCACCCGGTTTGAGATAGCTTACGACTGAAAACTCGAACAGTGTCGCCATCGCTGAGCTCGTGGATTCGTCAACCGCCAGAGTGCGTAGCTCGAGATTTGACTCGAACTGTTCCAACGAAAACTGCTCAGTGCCTATTGACTTCAGTACTTCGAGATAAACACTAAAGTTGGGGGAGTGTTTTGCGACTTCGTCGTCAAGCTCTCGAAGTAGGTAATCGGAGTACTCTTCGCGCGCTTCATGGATGCTTGAGTTATTGAACTGGCTCTCGGGTGGGCCGGCCTTGTGTGCGGTTAGAACTGTGTTGCAGAACTTGATCATGTCCCTTGGTCGGAGAAATGTTCGGTCACAGATATGCTTATATTTGTTCTGCCTGCTGGGCATCTCCTTCGTTTCGTCGAAGACGTCATTCCAATGAACGTGATCGCTGTGTTCAGTCTCTGAAAGAGCGATAGTGAACCGCTTTTCCATGAGTTCTTTGAGGGTTGGGCTACTGCCCGTGTCAGACCAAATTACTCGGGTTGAGTAGTTCTCGGCTATCTTATTTTTGTCTTCAAATTTCAAGTCCTCAAAAATGTCGTCTCGGAGAAAAATTGCGGGGCAAAAGTTCTTGTTTTCATCGCGGGCTTGGATGAAGAGATCCCGGGCTGCCATTATTAGGCCGGATAGCCTCGCTGAATAAGATGAATCTTCTGGGTCAAACCCCAGATCCAATTGGTCAAAGCAGATGAAATAAGAAATTGATGGGTTGAGCGTGCTCATTACTGTGGACGCGAGCATTCGGTTAACATCTTGGATATGGATAGGGAGATCGCGGACACGAATGCTGTTAAGGTCGCCCGCGATCGCACCAAGGTTAAGGCGCCCCTTTAGTTGAAGTATGCGCTCGGGGGAGAATAATTGTGTCATGTCTGGGTTGCGCGACCCATATGAATCGACCATAAATGCTTCGAGTCGACTGAGTGCTTCATGAGCGTCGTCGCTCCAAGGTTGACTTTGATCTTGATTGAGGAGTATTTTTGCTAAGGCGATTAAGATTAGATACTTCCAACTGTGTATGTATCTCCTTTCGACAGGGACTCCCGTCTCTTCTTGCAGCTTGTGATGTGCCCATGGGTAATCGTCAAAAGAGTACCCGAATGCAAACTGGTCAAAGGACTGCTCGGTAACGAGACGCTTGTAAATGGCAGTTTTGCCAGCGCCCTTTCGGCCCAGTACTAGGAATCGCTGCTGTGCTCTTATCTGTAGGTATGCAGGATGGTCCTCGAAGCAGTCTCGAAGCAATTCGTCGGCGTCTGCGTCGATTGCTCCGAATGAGTCTATTTGGATAAGTTCTTTCACTTATTCCCTCAGTTTCAGTACGGGGTTGATAGGTCATTTTGGTGACCGTCGGAGAGCTCTACTTTACCGTGCACGTTGCCGTTTTTGGGGGTGCTCGAAGAGTTTGCTTGAGAAAGCCTCGCTTGCACTGTGTGTCACGGTCGCGGGGAAGCTGTTGTGGCGAGGGGTTCGAAGTTTATGTCCGACTTGTATGAGCGCATCTGATCGAGCAGTCGCAATGCGTCCTCGCGCTTTAGCACTTCGTGGTGTCGGTCGTTGAACGCGTTGCGGAGGCAGCCGAAGCAGCTCGTCTCGAGACCACAGTCGCAGTTATCGACCCTGCGGTGTGCTTCGTCGAGCACCGTGGTGATGTTCTCGGTGATCTTCCGGGCTGCGCCGGCGCCGGCCGGGACGGTGTCGTAGAGAACGATCGACCGTGTCCGTTTTGACCACGAAAGCGTGGCATCGATGTCGTCCCGAGAGATCTCCAGCCCTTCTGATGCCCCCTCAAGCAGGGCATACATCAGGGAGAGCATGGCGTTCGGGTTCGCATCGACGAGCCCTCGAGGAACGATTTCCGCGGTGTCGGTCTGATAGCGGTGGCCCAGCGCGACAAGCTCAAAGCTGCCTCGACAGTCCGCTCCGGTGAGAGGGTTCGTGTGGGCGGCGGATCGGTCTCCCGAGTGCGGCTTGGCCCATCCGCAGTTACTACAGATTCGGTAGCCGGCCCCCATCCCCTCGGAGAGAACCACCATCTGAGCACGGACACCCGAGGTCGCGGTTGTGGTTGTGGTGCCGCCAACAAGTTCTACCTGGGAGATCGAGTCCCCAGGGTACTCAACGAAGGAGGAACCGACAGTCCCCCGAGATGGCGGGGCCGACCCTACGGGCTCGGGCTGCGGTTCAGCGACAAAACCCCACTCGGGGATGATGAAGCGTTTGATTGATCTGCTGCTGAATTCCGTTTCACATACGGGGCAGGTTGGTTCGGCGTTTTCTAGAGAGAGCGCAGTTTGGAACGCGCCGCAGTCGGTGCAGACGCGGTACTCGTGTCGAACGAACGCCTTGCCAGGCTTCTTTGCCACTGCCCGCGACGTCCACAGTTTCCCGGCGGCTACAACTTGGTTTCCAGGTGCGTAGTCGAGGATGGCCAGCGCAAGATCACGGTCGAGTTCGAGCTTCTGACCGGCGGGGTCAGGTGAATGGTTGGTGCGCAAGCCAACTGTGTCGACCGGGAATCCGTACTTGGGGAGGATGTTCTTCTGGGCCAGTACGGCGAGCATCTGGCGGCCCTCGACTGTCCGCAGGGTCCGCTCCAATAAGCTGGCGAACTTGTAGTTCTTCTCGGCCGCAGCGTTGTCCTGCAGCTCGGTGAGTTGTGCCCTTTCCAGACGGAGTTCTTCGGCTACGGACTCGAACCGCTCGATCAGGTGGCGGACCCAGCCGTGTTCGGCCACATCGAGCTCATCGTGGAGCTCCTCGGGCACGACCCGCGCCACCGCATCGGCGATGTGTGACGGAACTGGCGTGAGGAATGGTTCGATCTTCCGCCATGCTTCATCCGCTGGGTTGTCCGCGGACAAAAGGTCGGCCACACGGGGGAACTCGCGACCGAAATCCTCGTACTGGCTCCGTAGGAACTCGGCCACAACGATCGAGTGGATATGTCGCCTGGCGATCCGCTCGTTGTCAATCGGCACCCAGGGAACGCGCATGACGCCGCTGATCATGCCGGTGGGGTCTTGGAAGCGGGCGAGATCCCGCGGTCGACGCTGGGCGTAGGTGGTGACGAATGCTGCAGAGTCCGAACGTCGGCCTGCCCGCCCGGCACGCTGAACGTAGTTGGCGGTTCGCGGAGGCATATTGCGCATGACCACTGCCTGGAGGTCACCCACGTCCACACCCAGCTCGAAGGTGGTGGAGCAGGACAGCACGTTGATGTCGCCCCGGATGAAGCGGTTCTGAATCTCCAGCGCCTCTTCTGCAGTCCATTGCGCGGTGTGTTCGCTGGCGGACATGGGGGCGAGCGCCATGGACCGGTACAGATGCCGGTAGTGGTTCTCTTCCTCGAGGAGTGACGGGATCGGGGCCAGTTCCAGTGCCCCGTCGCAGTTCAGCGTTGGGCACACGTCGAGCGCGTTGTGGGCGGTACGGGACCGGCAGACCGAGCACCGCCACCACTGTGCCGTGATACCGGGCCGAAGCTCGATCATCCGGTGGTCGAGCTGGCTTGTCCCCACGGTAGGCGTGTTGTCTTTGAGCCAACCGAGTCCGTTTCCCCGGCTTCCGCCCGCTCCGAGAACCATCCACAGCCTGTCGAGATACTCGCGGGCCTGGTCACGCTTGCCGACCTTCTCCAGGACCCGTTCGAGGTAGTTGAGCCGCTTGTTTGTGCCGCGGGTGGGAGCCCAGGACAGTTGCTTGCGCCGACGGTCGGAACCATCCGAGCGCATAGAGATCACAACATTGCGCGGGGCGAACAGTTCGTCGGTGGCGTCAACACCGTCGGGCATGGTTACTGCACCCTGGCGTCGGACCATCGCCGCCAGCTGCTGCAGGACGGCTCGCGCGCCATCGGTATCGAGTGCTTTGACGAGGGGCGGAGGAAGCGTGGCGTCCGCCGGCAGACGCATGCTCACGTGGAGCAAGCCCAGGCCTTCCAGGGATTGGCGGGTGTCTGTGCCGATGAGATCGGACATGAGCCATGTGGCTACGGCCCGGTCGGTGTGGCGCTTGGAGTCTGTCGCTTCGAAGAGGTGGGCCTTTCGGCCCACGGGGACGGCGTCGGCCACCAGGTCATCGATGGTGGCCGGCTCGTTTCGGTAGTACGGAGAGTCGATGGTCTGGGTGAGTAGGCGACGCTGGACCAGACGGGAGTAGGTTCCGTTGAGGTAGGGCGCGGCGTACGCGGCGGCCTGCCGCGAGTCGCTGAACATGAGGAGCTTGCGTCCCTGCCCGACCAGATCGCGCGACTCATCCTTGGCGATGGGAAGCTGCTGGTAGAGGGACGTGGTGACGACCGCGGCGGGAGCGTCGCTGCCCAGGTCGAGTCGGCGGATGAGGTGGTTCTTTCGCGCTCCACAGTGGATGCAGGTCGACAGGCCCGCCTTGCTGGTGTGGAGCGCGAAGATGGGCCGGATGGTGCCCTTGCCGCACCCGGAATGGCAGGTGGTGACGGGGCTCTCCGAGAGGTCGCCGCAGCCTGTGCACAGCCAAGTGGGGGTGGTGACGACGACGTCGTCGTCCGAGGCCAGAACCGTGTCGTCCTCGTCCACCACGACATCAGCAGTATCCAACAGTGCATACCACTTCGCCTTGTCGGAGCGTCCGGTGACGGGGATCAAACGGTCGTCCTCGACCTGGCCGGCGAGATGCACGGTTCCGCACGAGGTGCAGGTAGCGAACTCGAACATCGCCGCATCGCAGGTGGGGCATTCCTCGTGGCGGGCCAGGGCCACGTGGGGTCCGGTTTCGGACAGGCAGGCGAAGGCGCCTTCAGTGGCGCGGACGAAAAAGTGATAGCGCGCGGACAGCACCGGGTGGCCATTGCCGGCTGATACGCGGCCGCCCAGACGAACGAGGGTTTCGAGCAGGCGGTCGGCGTCCTCCCGTCCTGGCCAGATCTGCTCGGCGAGGACGCGAATGTCTACAGGGCCGTCGGCGAGCGCGGCGCGCAAGGCGATGATGTGGTGCTCGTGGTCCAAGGCCTCGCCGGCGGAGGCCATTCCGGAGAGCTGTACCAAGCGCGCGGAATCGGGGCCTGCATCTGCCTCCTGCACGCCCCAATCGTCCGTGGGACCCGCGACGATTTCGAGAAGCTGCTCCGGGGTGAGCTGCCAGGTGGCTGCGTCCGGGGAGGTGATCTTCACCGCGTGGACCACGTCCTGCCGGGCGGGGTCTGAAGAGTACTCGAAGTCTGCGTTGAACAGCTCCGAGGCGAAGGAGGTGACCTCGGAGGGCTCACCATCCAGAGACGCCGAGGTGGCGACGTACTGCAGACGCTCGTAGGGGGCTACCCGGTCCTTGAGGCGGCGCAGCAGCATCCCGACCTCGGCCGCTTGGGCTCCGTCGTACACGTGGGCCTCATCGAGCGCGACGAAACGCCAGGTCTGGGAACCGTGGGATGCGAAGAGCTCGATGTCCCGAGGACGCAAGAGGAGGTATTCGAGCATGGCGTAGTTGGTGAGGAGGATATGGGGCGGGTCCGCCTGCATCTCCTCGCGGCTGAGCTTCTCGTTGGGCAGCAGTGGCTCACCGGGATGGAGGGACTTGAAGTGCCGCTGGGCGTCTTTTGTGGTGTGCTTGGTCTCCCCGGTGTAGCGCCCGAAGGTGATCTCGGGGACGTCGGCCAGGAGTGTTCGGAGCCGCTTGAGTTGGTCGTTGGCGAGAGCGTTCATCGGGTATAGCAGCAGTGCTCGGACACCTGGGCCCAAGGTGCCCGCCGCGCGTTCGGCCATGAGGTGGTTGAAGATCGGCAGCAGGAAGCTCTCCGTCTTGCCCGAGCCGGTGCCGGTTGTCACCACTACGTTGCGGCCGGCCACCACCTTGCGGATCGCGTTCTCCTGGTGCGCGTACAGCGGCCTCTCCAAGGGGAGGGCGGGGCTGGAGAGCCGCGCGAATGAGGGCTCCAGCACTCCCTCGTCAATGAGATCGTTCAGCGACTGGCCCGCGGCGTAGGGCGGCGTTGTCTCGAGCAGTGGACCCTTGGTGAGATCGCGAGATCTACCCACCTCACCTACGAACTCGTTGCGAAGACTCGCCTCCTTCGGGTGGAGGATTGTGGTGAGGTACCGCTTGTACGTCGTCTCGATGTTTCGGGCGGTGATCAGCGGATCGAGGATGTCAGTCACGGTGCTCCTAGATGGTGACGATCAGGTCCACGATGTCCTCATCGGTCATCGAGTCGAATGCGGAGTAGGGGTTGCGCTTGCGGTCGGGCAGGGTCATACGGGTGACCAGCGCCTCGGCCACGAGTAGGTCGATCATGGTCTGCTCGGGCTCGCGGGCGGCAAACCATGCCCACGCTGAATCGAGCCCTTGGGGCGGATCCAACCGGATCTCATCCACCGCAGCCAGACGGGCGTAGAGGCAGAAGGTCAAGCTGGCGAAGGGGGCGTTAGCCCACGGGTGCTGGTTGGTAACGTTGCCCAGCTTCCTGGCCCGTGCCGTTACCGCCCGCCACAGGACTCCAAAGCGCCTGACTTCATTGAGGGGCTGGAAGCGCCCTTCGAGGAGAACCCCGTAGAACTCACGCAGTTTCTCCGTTTCAGAGTCCTTGTTCCGGAAGAGAGCCCGGTAGGCCTCGTATCGGGCGGCAGCGTCGGTGAGCCCACCGGGGACGAGTCGCTTTGCATCGAGGAAGGCAGATACCGCGTCAGGGTGGTCGCTGCGGAGAACTAACGCTGCGTCGAGAGACGCCGAGATCGCTAGTGGGTCGCTTCCGGTTTTGAGAATGTCGACGAGAGCATGCCCGCCAACGCCACGTAGTCGATCCCGCAACGCTATGCGATCTTCCACGCTGGCTGCGGGGATATTGGCGATGGTGATGAGCACGTCCAGCCAGGGCTCGGAGGAGAGTGCGGTGTTCTGTGCGCGGGAAAGGAGATCGTCTCGACCGTAGGGTCGGAACGAGTGGAAGACCAGCCCGGAGCGGATGAAGAGAGCTAGTTTGTCGGCGGTCTCCAGTGGGGCCGCAGCCAGGGAGAGCGCAGCGCGGCGGGGCGCGTTCCCCATCAGACGGGACAATTGGTCGAACCGCTCGTCGTCTCCGTCTTCAAGGCCTCGGGAGAGGAGAGCGAGTGCGGACCATACTTCGGGGAGCGTGGGATCGATTCCGTCCGGGCCGGTGTGACCGAGGAGGAACTGGGACAGAACGGCGGTCGCGGGGTCGGTGAAGGTGCCCGGGCGGCTGATGCGGACACTGTCCCGGGTCGGAAGGGGCGATGGGGGAACCGGGTCCCAGTCGTCCTGCACCACGGGGGCGATTCGGAGGTCTCCGGCCTCCAACGCCGAAGCGGGCAGCGTGGCCCGGCCTCGGACGAGCGGGACGGTGAGCACCGGGCTCCATGGGCGGGCGACCTTCCAGATGTGGACGGTGGTGTCCGAGTGGAGGTGACGGCCGCGGACGTGAATCTCGTCCCCGTCGACAGCGATCCTGACGTCGGCGCCGACGGTGTTGAACCGGATGATGGGAGCCGTGTAGGTGCGGTCGGGGTAGGCGAGGAGAAGGATGACCAGTCCTGACTGCGTCTCGCGTGCGGCACCCGCGAGACGGTCTGCGGTCAGGGTGAGCACGCCGCCGCGCGAGCGTGAGACCAGTGGTTCCTTCGCTCGGACCGAACCGGTGTGGTCATGGATTTCCGCCACGATGGGGATGTCCTCGGGCACCCCTCGGACGGCGAGAACCGCCCCGGTGAAGTCATCGGGACGTCGACCGATCTGCCGGTCGCTCCACGACGGAACGCCGCCGACCGGCGTCATCCGGAATTCCATCCGCGGGGGGCGGACGGTGACCATCTCCGAGGCAGCGCCCCGGCGGATGCGGAGTGGCCGTTTAGAAACCTGGGGCCCGAAGTGCAGCTGAGGGTCCAGGATGACGAGCGCGGGGTCGTCGGACCAGACCTCGGCGGTGACTTCGGTCAGACCGTCGTCCTCCGGAATGCGCAACGAGTCGTCGTACTCGATCTGCAGACCTTCAGCCACAACGATGCTGGTCTCGAACCTCGCTCCGAAAGGTCCTGTGACACGCACGTCGAAGCGGCCGAGCTGCTCGGGCTCGTCATCGAACAACGGGGCCGCTCCCTGCTCCGGTGCCGCGTAGTCGCCCTGAATAGTCCATTCCCGGGCGCCGGCACGCCGGTATTGGATGGTCCAGGTGGCTGCGGAGTCGGGTCCGAGGGCCGGCAGGTCGAGCCACGGACGGGAGTGAAGAACGGGCAGCTTTTCGCTGAAGACGCCGGGGAGAACGGGAAGCGGGTCGTCGGGCTCGTCGAACAAGCTGGGCAGAGCTTGGCTTCCCACCGGATGGTCCCGCACCTCATCCTGGGCGGTCCGGGTTCGCAGAGATGTGGTCTCGGTGAGATCCCACTGGTTGATCTCCCATCCGTCCCAGCCCAGCGGGGTGCCGTAGTTCGCGATGACCCGTGGGGCGAAAGGATGCTCGCCCAGGACAGTGAGGTCCCCAGGCATCACCGCGAGCACCTCTGATCTGGGCAGTCGCGCGGTGTCCGGGATGTGCTCGCCCTGCGCGGTGAACAGGATGAGTGGTTTACCAGTGTCGTAGAGACGTAGCTCGATCGGATGCGCCAGGGACGGGTGGGTCACGACTACTCGCCTGGTGGGGTGCTCGATGGGCACCTCTACGGATTGGTCGCTGCTGAATTTCTCGGCGGCGACTCGCACCACGTGGGTGTCCAGGGTGATGGTCCACGGTGCCGAGGTGTGGCTCGATGGGGCCGGGATGCGCACCACCATGGAGTCGTCGGCCTCCAGGTGGAGGGTTGGCGTCAGGCGTGCGCGTCGGCGTTGCGCGCGAACCGAGTCGGAGACGTCTGCGCTGTGTAGCGCGTGCCTGAGAGGTTCGATGAGTAGTTGCGGGAGGAACGTCTGTGCAGCGGTGAGAGCGGTGGCATCGACGGCAGGGTTTTCTGCGATCTCGGCCACGATGCGGGCCATCTCGTCCAGCAGCTCGGTCCCACGTTCACCGCTGTATCGGACGAAGTCGCGGGTGGGATAGTCCAGTTGATCAAAGACGTGCTCCTGACCCGGCTGTCGCACCCATTCACTGAAGGGTTGGGTGTCGCGGGAGGAGACGGACCCGATGTAGATGGTGAGCACCTCGACGAGCCGACTCGCGCTGGACGCCGGGATGCCAGCGTGTACCGCGAGCCGCTGCACGTGCAGTGACGTGGACAAGCCCGCGATCGGATCGAGGTCGAACTGTCGCAGGAGCGGGATGATGAGCTGTCGGAGTGCGTTCTCGTCGGTGTGGTTTCGCTCGGTCCGCAGCCGGTCCCAGAACTGGTCCCAGTAGGCATTGTCTTCCAGCCCGACCGAAGCCATGCCCACCATCGACATGAGCGTGGCGGCGGGGAAGTGGTGGGCGATCTGCTTGACCGTGGTGCCCCGTCCGCGGGACAGACGGTACCGGTTTCCGTACACGTCAAAGAGCACGTCGAGTTCCAGGCCAGACAGATCCGTATCGATAGCCAGGGTGGCTTCGGTCAGCCGTCGGCGAAGAGCGTTCTCCCACGCGTCGATGTCATCGTCTGAAGTCAGCCCGATTCCTGGACGGAGTTCGTCGGCTTTGATGCCGCCGACTTCTGAACTGTTTGTCTCTGTCTGAGCGCTCGGGCTCGCCTCGTCGGCGTGTGATTCGGTGTCCACCGCCGACGTGTCGGACAGGGGAACCGCGTCCGAGTCCGCGCTGTCGACCGGGGCTTCCCGGACGGTGGCGTCCTGGTCGATAAGAGTGGTGTCCGCCGAGTGCGGAAGACTGACCGTGCTCGTTGCGTTGTCTCCGGAGAGATCGCCGACCTCGGGCATGAGCAGCGTAGCGGCCTGCGCCAGGGTGACGTCGAGAAGTCCCAGGGGCCTGCGCAGCTGCGGATGCGTGGACAGCGCATCTTCGCCGTCGCGCGAGATGAGCGTGTCGAGCCAGTGCTGCATCTCCGGCGAGTCGGCGCCGTGCCGCGCTTCGGCGACTGCAGCCTCGAGGATGGTGTCGAAATCGTCCTGGAATTCGCGGCTGACATAGTTGTTCGCCGTCTCGACGTTGCCGCCCTTCAAACGAATGTCGATGAGGGCGTAGAACCGCTCGGGCGCGAGCGCGAACACCGCACTGCTCACTGCGCGCAGGACTGGGTCCCGGGGCCACGAGGCGTCGGGCACCGCGCCCGCGGCAGCATTGACCTGCGCCAGAGTCCGGTGGAGCCGACGTCCATCTGCGCGCGACATAGGCGTGGTCACGTCTGCGGACGAACGGATGGCCAGCGCCGCAAACGTCACCGGGTCTTGCCCGGCGCCGAGAACGAGACCGAACTGGGCGGGAATCAGGGGGTAGAGCTCACCCAGTGCGGGATCGCCGGTCACGCGGAACGCGGACGCGAGTTCAAGAACTGTCTCGACGCGGTCCTCCGCCGAGGTGTCGCTGATAAGCGTCTCACCCGAGACGGGCACCTGCTCTGCGACCTGATCCCAGAACGGGAAGGCGAGCCTCCACGTGGTCGCAGATGTGTGGCTTGCGCCTGTCACGATGTGGTGACCTCCGTGGTGATGCGAGGTAGGAGAGTGGACGGCTCTGCACCGGTGGTGACGACCAGCTGGTCTCGCGCGCGGGAAGCTGCCACATAGAGCAGCGACCGCTCACGTCGCCGGAGATGGTCGAGGTCATCCTCGGTCAGGCCCTGCCGCGCCGGAGCGGGAACGTTCCCCTCACTTACTCGGGCGAGCACGACGTGGGTGAACTCCATCCCCTTGGACGAGTGCATGGTGGTGACGTGCACGCCTGCGCCCCCGCCGGACGTGATGTCTATGCCGCGGGCCTCCAGGCCGTCGATGATGCGATCCACGTCGCGGCGATTGTGGGTGAGCACTCCGATCGACGCCCCGGGGTTGTCGGCGAGCCAGGCTCGGATGTGTTCCTCAGCGATGTCGAGCTCACCGGCGAGCGTGTCAGCGTGGCCCACGCGCGGGATCGGCCCGCTGCGCGCCGAGCGGTAGCCGGTGAGGTTCTCCGACTGTCCGTCGGTGTCGACGAATGTCTCACCGGCGAGAATGCCCATGGCGTAGCGAAGATTCTCGTCGGTGGTCCGGTAGTTGAGTGTCAACCGCGATGCCCGGCCTCGGATGTTGATCCCGTAGTGGGACAGCACGGTGGGGCGGCCATAGATCCGCTGGTGTCCGTCCTCGGCGATGAACAGGTCGTTGGGGCCTTCCGCGACAAGAGCGCGTAGGAGACGCCAATGCCCCACGTGGAAATCCTGGGCCTCGTCCACCACCACGTGATCGAGCAGCCGCCCTCCGCCGGAGTCTGCGATCCCGTCCAGCACTGCGGCAGCCAGGCAGCCGAGCACTGGGAAAGTCTGCTTGTTCTCGCGCCGGGCAATGGCGAGATAGGACTCGATCACCGACCACACTGCGGTACGAGCCTTGCGATTGAGGGCCGTGCCCCGGCCACTGCGGTCGGCTTTGAGATAGCCGGCCTTGGTGGTGATCCCTTGGGCCAGAACGACTGTCTCCAGCTCGCCGCGCAGGAACTCCGGGGTGGAGGTGCCGCCCTCGGGCTGCGTGGCCGCGCGCTCGACTGCCTCGAACCACAACTCACGGTCGTCATGATCGCTCAGCGGGGACGGGACAGAGGACAGGGACTGGCCCACGACGGTAGGGGCGGACGCTGCGAGTTGCGAGGGCGTGGCCCGGTTGAGCACCGTCATGGTGGTCTGGTCGATACCGGCCACGCTGACGCCGGCATCCCCGGTAGCAGCAGCACGGGGTAGCTCGGCATCGAGAACTCTGAGCGGGGTGGACAGCGATCCCGCCAGTACTCGGGTGAAGGTGGTCAAGAGAACCCGAGGAGTAGTGGGGTCCGACGAGTAGTCGGCCGGGGCCTCGGTCAGCGCCCGGGTGGCCAGGGCGCGGGTGCGGTGGAGGGCCACGACGGTCTTACCCGTTCCCGCGCCACCGGACACCCGGAAGGCGCCGTTGCGGTAGCGGGTCGCCAGCACTTGCTGAGTCGGGTGGAGGAACGTCGTCCACGCTTCGAAGTCACCGTTCTCGATGATCTCGCGCATGACATCGACCGAGTCCCCGCCGCTTCCGAGGAAGGTGAACTGCATCCGGGAGGCGGGAGCGGTGACCGCGCGGACGAACTCGTCGGCCTGCTCGTCCGCCGCCGCGTCACCCAGGCGCAATTCTTCGCGGACATTGTCGATCGAGTATCCGATCGCCAGCCCCAGGAGGGCGTCGCGTTCCCAGGGCGCGGCGGAATCAAGCGCGGCCTCCAGCTCGGAAAGCGTGTTGGCGGACAGCGCGGGCTCGGAGACAACGGGATCGATACCCAGCTCGCGCGAGAGAACGTCGGCGTTGATCCCGCTGCTCGAAAATGCGGGCATCGGGTCGTCCACGACTGCCGGGGCGGCGGCCGACGTCGCCTCGGGGACCACCGCCGTCCCGCCCTCGACGACTGCTTCCTCCTCGACCCCGCCGGCTGTGGCCTGCTCCGCCTTGGCCGCCGCTTCCTCGGCCGCGACCTGCTTGGCCTGCTCGGCGGCCACCTTGGCATCGAGTGCGGCGGCCTGCTCGCGGACCAGGGTGAGAACGCCGTTGACCGGGTTGACCCGGAGTTGCATAGTCGCCGCGGCGTCGTAGGCGTCGTCGTGCGGAAAGGTGCCAACGTAGACGTAGTGAGTCTCGGCCCCGCCGTCGATCCGGAAGACCAACGCCCGGAACTTGTCGTTGACCCGCACCGACCGGATTCGCTCGTCCACCGCGTTCTTGACGGGCTCCACGTGCGCGCCCACCGAGGTGTCGTCGGCCTGCAGCTTGGAGAGCATGTCAAAGACGCGCTTGCGTAGAGAACCGTCGAGGTTCTCCTTCTTGTTGATCAGCGTGATTGTTGCCATCTCAAGCCCTCTCTCCGCGGCGTTCTGCAAGTGCGTTCTTCACCGCTGCGGCCATGGTCTGCGGGTCACCGTCGCCGGTGGTGGAGTTGATGACGGTCCACCCCGCGTCAGCGATCGGCCGCAACCTATCGGACGACTGCGACACGAACACCGCGATGCGCGCATCGGGCCAGGACACGTTGGCGATCACGCCGTGGACCTCCTCCCCGTAGTCCGGTAGCGGCACGTCGAGATCGGCCAGCGCTCGCAGTAGCGTGTTCTCGGCTGCCGCGTCGGCGTCGTCGGGATCGATCTCCTCGACCAGTTCCCGCCAGGGCTCTGGTAATGCGTCCCCAACGGACACCGGGCTGCCGCCCGAATCATGCGCATCGTCAGCAACAGAGCCCGCGACGGCAGCCACGCGCTCATCGGAGTCCGCACCGGTCTCGGCCTCGGCGACCATGGCCGCCAGCTCGGCGTCCACGTCGCCGGTCGCCGCCATGTCGCGCCGAGTGCCGATCGTGGTGTTCTGCCCCCGCAGTGACAGCAGGTTGGAGGTTCGCAGCCACCACTGCCAGTCAGCGCGGAAGTCCTCGTCGGCCACGGCTGCCGCTGAATCGTCGATCATCAGTTCGGCGTTGAGTGAGGCGGGCTGACGGGGGTGCCCCTGCACCACTAGTCGGGCGAACAGCCGTGCGTGTTCGGACCGGGCCTTGACGCGGTCTCCGGTGGCCAGCCAGTATGCGGCGCTGGCGTGGCCGACCTTCTGCCACACGTCGGGATTGGGGTCGGCGAGGATCCGCGCGAGGAGGGTCACGGGGTCTCCGGCGGCGGTGTTGAGGCGCGCGGGGGCGATCCCCAGTGCGGAGCCGAAGGCTTTGACGAAGTTCTGCTGCTCCCACGTGATAGGTGGCACGGCCGATTCGACTTCGTCGAGGTCGGCGTGGGTGACGGCCCACGGGATCCAGCCCAGGTCCCGGAGGGCGGCACGTTTGTCGGTGTCGTCGTCGATCCGGTTGTGCAGGGGGCTGGCGTGGTACTTGTACCCGTCGGCGTAGATGGCGAACTTCATCTGGTGCGGGTCGTCGGCCTGCAGGATGTAGTCGGGTGTGGTGCCCGCCTCGTGGATGTGGTTCTGGGCGCGCAGCATCCAGGTGAGCTGGGAGCCGGGCATCCGGATCCGCAGGGCGGTGTATTTGCCGTCGGGCACGGTGGTGATGGTGGCGCCTTCGTCCTCGAGGATCCGCGTCAGTCCGTGGCGGAATCGGACCTCCAGCTGCGAGTCACCTTCGGGGTCGATGGTCTGGGTGGTGACCACTGTCCAGTCCTCGCGGGTCGGTTCGGCGTCATCGCTTCGGTCAGCGCCACGCAGCAGGGCGAGTAGTGCGCTTTCGGCGGCTGCACGCGAGGTGCGGTCGGCCTCGCCGCCGCTGGCGTGGGCCAGCAGGCAGCGGGGACAGGCCATTCTGTTCTCGTCGGCGCAGGAGCAGTCGCGCACGGCCACGTAGGCGGTGTGCAGGAGGTCCCAGACGCGCTCGGGGGTGGTGAAGTCGGCCAGGTACCCGGTGCCGCCGGGCACGGTGTCGTGCAGGAGGAGTGCGGGAGCGGGCGCGCCCACCTGAAGAACGGTCACGGTGGCCACGTCCAGGTGGTCGGGGTCGCCGCCCAGGACGTGCCGGAAACCGAGCCGCAGTGCGGCGGTGAGGCTGGGCAGCACCATGGTGTCGTAGGTGGAGACCGCGGGCGGGAGGTAGAGCAGCACGCCCTCGGTGGACAGCGCGCGTCCCAGGGCCACGTGGATGCTGGGCTCCTCGTCGGCGGTGGTGTGCGGGCACCAGGGGCGGTGGTCGCGGCGATTGTTGGCGCCGGCTTCGGAGTCGAGGTGGCCGCAGTAGCGGCAGACCCGGAAGCGGGGTGCGGCGGGCTGGGTGCCGCCGATCAGCCGGGTGGCGCCGGGTCCCGTGCCGAGGTTGATCCACCGGATGTCAGCGCGGCGCAGGTACCGGGCGCCGAAGCCGTTGTTGTCCACGAACCAGGCGGGGGCGGCGTCGGTGGGGTTCCAGGCGAGTGTGCGCGCCACGGTATAACGACGACGACGACGCTCGTCATGCCGTTCATCCACCGTGGCCGAGTCACGCATGACCTGCGCGGACACCTTCTGGAGAGGCACCACGTCCAGCAATTGATCGGTGTCGGCGAACCCGGCCGCGCCGCAGGCCGGGCAGGCGTCGGGCGGTGCCCCGGCGAGCTCGGTGTGGCCGTAGCTGCAGGTGGGGCAGACCCGCCAGCGTTCCACGGCGTCGCCGTCGGCGCCCACGTCCACGGCGGAGATCTCGATGCGCATCCGGTCGGCATAGAAGGAGTTTCCGGGCGCGAGCTCGGTGAGCGCCGAAGCGACGGACCGGGTGAATGTCGCGGACGTGGCGTCGAATTCCGCTGTGTCCGGGTCGTAGGTGGCGATGGAGGCCTGCAGGTCCACGGTGTCGTCGAGCAGCTGGTAGCCGGGCAGCAGACCGTAGCGTTCGAGCGCGTTGATCCAGTATTCGCGTTGCTGGGTGTTCTTCTGGACCACGGTGGCCTTGCGGGAAGCCTCGGCGGCGCGGAGATCGTCTTGGTCCTGCTCGACCGCACCGGGGCTCTCGGCCCGCTCGCGCAACTCGACCAACACCACGTCGAGGGCATCCAGCCGGTTGAGGAGTTCCGCATAGTCGGTCCGCCAGCGGTCGGCGGCCAGCTTGAGGCTGGAGTCCAGGTTGTGTCGTGAGGGTTCGCCCTCGGCGGTGACGCCGGTGGCCCACGCGCGCAGATCGAGCGCGGCAGCCTCGCCCACGTGGGGCCCGAGGCTGGAGAGAAAGCGGTCGAGCATGCCCGGAACGCGCTGCGGCAACTCGGCCCGCAGGGTGTCGAGGAACGATCCCGGGTGGGTGGAGAACACCTCGCGTGCTCTGGTGCTGGACGGGTGGATGCCCTCGATGAGCAGCATGTCGATCGCGTGGGCGATGAACTGCCGGCGCAGGATCTCGGCAGCCGAGAGGAACGCGGCCGGGGGCTGCACGCTGCCGTTGATGAGCGAGAGCGGATCGTGAACCACCGGTAGGGCTGCTCCCCGGCCCTGGACCAGGGCCACGACGAGCGAGTTGCCGGTGAGTCGGCCCGCGCGGCCCACGCGCTGCACGTAGCTGGCCACGGACGAGGGCAGGGAGGAGAGCATGACCGAGGACAGGTCCCCGATGTCGATGCCCATCTCCAGAGTCGGGGTGGCCACCAGAACGTTGGGCGCTCCGGGGGCCTCGGAGGCGGACTTGAACTGGGTCTCGATCTCGGCCCGTTCAGCGGGCTGCAAAAGCCCGGTGTGCTCGCGGGCGATAACCGATCGGCTATCCCGCGAATGGTAGAGACGCCGGTAGTAGTTGTCGGTGTCGATTCCTTCCACCTGTAGGCGGCCGGAGCAGTCCACCGTCAGGCACGGGGCGCCGGCCACCACGTCGCGGATGGGTGCGGCTGCGGGGGTGGCGTTATGGCAGACGTCGCAGCGCAGCTCGGCGGGAGCAGCCTCCGCAGTCACCAGGATGGTGCCGGGATCCAGAGCGTAGATGGTCGCCCCGGACTCTGTGGTCACGGCGTCGAGGTGGGCTTCGGCCGCCAGATCCGCCATGAGGGTGGCCACCAGCTTCTGGGCCGTGTCCGGGGTGACCCCGAGCTGACGCGCGGTCCAGCGGGCGTACCAGGAGCGGTTGCTGGCCACCACATCGGTGCCGTCCCGGTAGCGGTCCTTGGCCAGGGTCGAACCGACACGCGGGAACGTAGGCCATCCGCCTACCGGGAAGCCCGGAACGCCGCGGGCGCGGGCTCGCCGGTTGGTCAGGTGGAAGGTGTTGCCGTCCGTGGCGAGGTACTTGGCGAGCCACGCGTGGTTGATGCCGCCGCGTTGACGGATGCGTTCCACGACGATGCGGGCCCACGCCTCGAGCGCGGAATCATCGGGTTCGGCTTCTGTGAGGGTGGTTTGGACAGCCAGGGACTCCCAGGCCCGACGGGCGGTGGTGCGCAGCGCTGCGGCAGGAATGCTCACGCTGGGTATGGCCGTGCCGGTCAGGGGCAGCGTGCGGCCGACGGTCGAGCGCAGACCGAACTCCAGGCACAGGTCGAACAGCAGCCGCTCGCGGACCCGGCGGGACGCAGCACGGCGCTTCTCGGCGCTGGCGGAGGCGTCCCAGAACGGGATGAAGTTGGTTCGCTCCACGATCGCCGGGTGCAGCAGGTGGTAGCGCTCGACAGGAGTGGTGGCTCCGCCTACGACCTCGCGGGTGAGGTCGTCGAGGAAGGCGTCGCCACCGTCCAGGGCGGTGGTGATCGCGGTGCGCAGTGCGAAGGCATGCGACCGGGCCTGGACGAACCCGGCCCGGTGGGAGGCGTCCTGGACGGAGTCACTGAACACCAGGGTGCGCTTGTCGGCGGTATCCAGTCCCCGCAGTCCGAAGAGGTTGGACAGGGCCACGGAGAGCAGGGTGGCCACGGCCGAGCCGATGTAGCGGATGGAATCTCGCGTGCCGCAGGCCGGGCATGTCTGACGCTCGGAGTTCTCCTTCGCGGCCATGCCGGTGTGGAGCAGCACGGGGACAATGCGGTCGTCCTGCTCAGAGGCCCCGTACGCGTCGGCCGCGTGCAGCGTGGACTGGGCGGGCTCGAGCCACATGAGTGACGTGCCCGAGTCGCGGGAGGATCTCACTTGAGAAAGCGGCACGGCGGCTTCGTGGGCCGCGCGGACTTCCTGGTCGGCGGCGATGAGGGCCCGCGTCTGTGTCGGCTCAGTCACGGACTGTCGGCGGATGGCGGAGGGTTCGAACGTGGGCTTTTCGGTCCCGTGCTCGAAGGTGGTCATCCATCCGGCACGTCCGCAGTGGCGGCAGAAGATGGCCGGCAGGTAGTCGCGGTCGCCGGGGCCGGTGCCGTCGATGACGCCGTCTATCGCGAGGTCGGGGCCGTCATCATGCCAGTGGTAGTCGACGGTGGTCTGCACGGCGCGGTCGAGGCGGGGCAGTTCACGCACCCAGAGGTGAGCCTCGATGCTGGGGAGCCGTCTACCGGCGTTGGAATCTGCTGCGGTGACGGTGGCGCGCAGGTGGCTCAGCGCGCCCAGGACGTGGACGAGGAACGTCTCGGTGTCGGCGGGGCTGCGCCCGTGGTCCACGGGGAGTACCGCGGCGGCGAGGTCGCTGATGCTCACCGCCCGGGACGAGTGGGTGAGGATGCGGGCGGTGAGGTCGTGACGCTTGACGGCCTCCACGGCGTCGCCCATTTCGGGTGTGGGAGAAATGTCCCATACCCGAGTGGCGACCTCGGCGTATGTGGCTTCGGCCGGGTCGGCTCCCGCCTCAATGCCCTGGAGTATCGCGGTGTTGAGATCGGCCATGACTGATCGGGAGACTGCGGTCTCCACCGGGATGCGCTCGTCGGCGGTGCGGCCGGTCCACTCGTCGACGGTCACGCGGGACTCGGTGAGGACGGATTCGGGCGGGAATTCTTCGCCGAACACGGTGGTGGCGAACGTCCGGACGGCGGTCGTATCGCCGTCGTCTCCGAGGGTGGCCGAGGTGGCAACGGGAGTGATCCGCCCCAGGGGTCGGGCGCGGTTGGCTTCGGTCCGGGCGACGGGGGAGGTGGTGTTGCTCTCGAGGTGGGCATTTACGACCAGACCAAGCCGTCGCAGCAGAAGTGCGACGTCGGTGCCCTGTGCTCCGTCGTAGGTGTGGAACTCATCCAGCACCACGTATTGCAGCCCGGCAGCGGAGATGCGCCAGATGTCGGTGTCCTCGGAGCGCAGGAGCAGTTGGTCGAGCATCTTGTAGTTGGTGAGCAGGAGGTCTGGCGGGTCCTCGCGCATGGTGGCGCGGTCGGTGATGAGTCCGGCCTCGCTCACGGTCGTGCGTCCCGTGCCGGAGGCTTCGCCGGTGTAGAGGCCGGCGGTGATGCCCGAGAGCGCTGGCTCTGTGGTCAGCAGTTGGGTGAGGCGTTCGGCCTGGTCGGTGGCCAGGGCGTTCATCGGGTACAGCAGGAGGGCCTTGACCCCGCGGACGCCCTGGGCGCGGGCTCGGCGTGCGTGGTCGAGCACGGGGTAGAGAAAGGACTCGGTCTTGCCGGAGCCGGTGCCGGTCACCACGAGGGTGGGATCCGGACGCCGCCACGGTTCGGTCGAATCGGCCGCGGGCTTACTGGACAGGCGGGCAAAGGCCTGCGCCTGGTGGACGTAGGGCCGAAACGGGAAGGTGGTGGGCGTCCAGTCCAGCACCTCGGATGCACCGTCGACGGCGGGCGTGAAGGGCATGCGCGTTCGCACGTAGGGCCCGTGGAAAATACCCGTGCCGGGGCTGCTCACGAATTCGGTCAGTGCCGAGAGGGCGGCTCCGTCCGACAGCGCGAATGTGGTCGACAGGAACTCTGAGATGCCGTCCTTGAGCTGCTCGGCGGCCTGCAGTGGCAGTAGGGCACTCATGCCAAGGTTCCTTCTGCTAGTTCACGCTCGAATCGCTCGTATGCGGCCCGCATGTCAGCCTCGCGGTCGAGGATTCGGAATGGGTACTCGAATACATACGTCGCGCCGGACTGCGGATGCGTCCAGGTGCGCTCTTCCTCGCTGAGCTCCTGACCGGGCTTAAGTTTGCGGTGCAGCTTGGCCACGTCGTCGGCCACCTTGCGGCCGTTGGCGTCGAACAGGTCCTGTGAGTCGTACTTGCGCATCACCGGGAACTGGGTGCGGTAGATCATGCACAACTCGTCTGCAGTCACGCCGAGAGACAAAGCGACCAGGGCATCGATTTCCACCTGAGCCTGCCGACGCTCTTCGGCCTTCCGCAGCGGGATTTCAGGAGTCCACCCGGTTCCGGTGACTTCCTCCCAGAGAGGGGAGTAGACGGACGTCAAGCAGTTGATTTCGAGGAATCTTGCGACAGCGGCGTCCATCAGGACGGACCTCGGTCCATGAGGCAGACCCTCGACGGTGGACCCGTGGATGTCTCCTCCACCGGTTGATCGCAACAGGAAATCAATCAGCAAGGAACTGAGTGACGATCCAGCAATCAAGAGATCGGTGCGATCGGACTGGGTGGATGAAGCCGCCGACTCGACCATATGCACGTGGGCCGCGCCTGACGGAATGAGTGCCGGGTACATGGTTCTGAATCCCGTCATGGCGGCCATGCGCCGCCAGCCCACTCGGATAACGGAACGTGCCGATACTGGCTCCGCGTCTTGCTGGGTGATGAGGCGGTAGCCGGCGTCGTAGTTGAGGGAGGGGTCGGCGCGGTTGGGCTGGTAGGCCGTGGCCGGGATGAAGTCCGGCGGCATCGCCTCGAGGTCGATCGCAGTCCAGTCACCGGTACTGCGAAGCGTTGGATTCGGCTGCTTGGCAAACGGATTAGCCACGCTGAAGTGCGGCCCCTGGAGAATAACGTCGTCCCATGAGGCCGGCACGGCCCACTGGGTGTCGAAGTAGCCCTTCTTCTTGTCGGCCGTCTCGTGCCAGCCGGCGGAGTACTGGAGGCCGAGTTCCTTGATTCGCGGTGCCGCAGCGAGCTTGCGGAGCACGCCCTCGGCCTCGCGAGTGACCGAGTACACCATCCGCGAATCGAGTGTCGGAGTGTCCTCATCTTCAAGAATCGACTTCCACAGTTCGAGCGTTTCTCGGTCGACATGGTTGATGCGGTCGGAGTGTGGGCGCAGATCCCAGTAATCGTCGTCGTTCTTTAGCCCAGGGAGAGGGCCGGTTCCATTGTGAATCAGCGAATCGATGACGGTAGTGGGGTGGTACAGATTGGTTGCAGATAAAAATGAAGGGCTGTTTCGCTTAGGGCCGTAACAGTGGATCCCCCATACGAATAAATGGGCAATATCGAATAGTTTCAGTGTATTAATGAATTGCCAATGTCGACGCAGTCGCATATAGGTCTCTCGGCGGAGTGGTGCGGCCTTCTTCTCCGTGAAGTGCGATTCCGGGTGGATCAGGGTAACGATGCCGTCGTCGCCCGCAGAGCGCCACGTGCGCTGCATGAAGGCCCGGTAGAGATCGGGCTGCTGACCGACGAGCAGTGGATACTGGGTGGCGTCGTTGAGGAACTTGGACGTCACCACCGTCTCGGCGATGCCGTCGGCAAAAATGTCCAGGGCACCCGGTCGGGTGACGGTGAGTTCGCGTCGCTTCGCCTTGGCGGCCTGCGTCGGCTTGTGCACCAGGATCCACCACGGATCCGACTCGCCCCACAGCGCGTCCTCGTCCGTGCGTGGCCGCACCCACGGCGGGTTACCCACCTGTAGGTCAAACCCACCGCGCGCAAACACCGGCGAGAAGTCCAGCTCCCAGTGGAAGAAGCCGCTGCTTCCGGCCACGCGTTCGCAGACGACCATCCACGGATGCTCGCGGAGCACGGTCTCTATGCGGGCCTCCTGGGCGAGTGCGCGGTCGATGTCCTCGGCGCTGTTGATCTCTTCCCACGTCAGGTCGTCGCCGAGCCGGTATTGTCCCTCGCTCGCGCCATAGCGGCCGCGGGCCTTGGGCGCATCGGAATACGCCTTACCCAGCAGCGCCTCGAGCCCGTTGATCCACTGGTCCAGGGTCGGGGGAGTGACGGCCTCGTCGTCGACAACCAACCTGGCCCCGGTGAGGGGCCAGAACCACAGGGCACACCAGGCGTCCATCGCCCGTCGCAGCCGCTGGAACGCGCTCCCCGGATCGGCAAACGACTCCTCGATCACCGCCCGCGGCACCGGGTTGGCGGGAGTGGCCACATCCGCGCCGTAGACATCAATGCGCCGCCGCGCCTGATCCTCGGCAATACGCAATCGCACCAGGGCGATCTGCCACAGCCTCTCCGTGCGCTCGGCCAGGTCCGTCAGTCGGCGTACCTGCGTCTTGCTGGGCTTGGAAGTGACCGACTTGCGCCACTGCTTGAGGTCGGCCTGCGCCTGCCCCACGTAGTTTTTGAGCTCCTTGGCGTCGGCCGCCGACCCCCACTCAGCGGCGGGGAGCAGGAAGTGATGGATGCGACCGCGCACTGACGGATCGAACCCCGTCTCGTCATCGACTGCAGCAGCCAGCGTCGCCACTGGCGCATCCTGCGGCTCGGCGCCGAGCCATTGCTTCTTCTCGACCTGCGTGGGGGAATAGGTGGCCCTTCGGGCACCGATCAGCGAATTGCCGCGACGCAGGCGCAGGCCAAACCACGGGGCCTGGAGCCCGGGCGTCATGGTGTCCAGCCACAGGGCGATCTCGGCCAGCTCTACGGCCGTGGCGTTGAGGTCCACCCCGTACACGTTGTGCAGGGCGAGGTAGGCCTTGACCTTCTGCAGCTCCGCCGTACGCGATTCGGGGTCGATCTCCTGGCCCAGCTCCTGCTGACGACGCTCCAGGTACAGCTCGGCGAGCTGTCGCACCGCCTCCACGGCGAACGCCCCCGAACCCATCGCAGGCTCACAGATCGAGAGCGTCAAGATGGCCTCGGCGGTGTCGATCCGCCCCGTGGCATCCAGCTCCTCGATGGCTTGGCCCACCACGAACTCGCTCAGCACCTGCGGCGTGTAGAACGAGGCGGACCGCTCACGGTCGCGCGAGGACTGGCGGAACACGAACGATCCGCGCGGGTGCCGCACCCACTCGTCCTCACCTGTGACGGGGTTGCGACGCATCACTCGATCGCCGGCGGAGACTTCCAACGAGTCAGCGTGGCCCACCACCCACGAGCCCTTGGAGTCGTCGCCACCGCGGGCGACCTCCCACAGGTCCTCGGAGGCGATGAACCCGGTGTAGGACATCAAGCCTTCGTATACCTGACCGAGCTCGGTGACACCCAGCGTTGCGTAGGAGATGAACCCACGGTCCCTACCCGGCTGCTCCAGCGTGAGAAGGAGGTTGCCCAGGACCCGGTACAGCGCCATGTTGGACAGCTGTACCTCGTCGATCAGAGAGGTTGCCGCTGGCGAGAACAGATCCGCCGAAAGCTCATTGAACTCCAGGCCCGGAGCCACGCCCGGCTCGTCCGCTGGGTGATGGCCGCCGTCGACCAGACGGAACAACAACGCCAACGAATCGTAGAGATAGGTTCCCTGCTCCTCGCGAGGGGTGGCCGGCGGGGTGAGGATCTGATCCCGGAGTCGGGTAAGCCCGTAGCCGTCGTCGTACTCGGTCGATCCGACCGGCAGGATCCGCAGCTCCGGTGACGCCTCGGCGAACAATAGGAACAAGATTCGGTACAGATACCGCAGCGACTGCCGGGCAAGATCCTGGCCGTCGACCTGGCCCACCGACAGCCCCCGCACCCGACGACGTTCCAGCACGTCGTTGGCGATAATCTCGATTGACTCACGCACCGCTCCGCGAAGGGACTCGGAGACCTTGACCGAGTGCTGACGCGAATCCTCCAGCGTCTCGGTCCACCACACCGTGCCGTCGGCCCGGCGCTCGAGGGACTCGCGGCAGACTGCCGCCACCACCCGCTCAATCTCCCCACCCGAGCGGGTGTCGCCACGTTCGAGCGCCAACAGCAGGTCCACCGCGAGGAACCGGCCCAACGGCCACGACTCTCGCTCGGCCAGCAGGAACCACCGGCCAGCCAACACCGCGACGAACGCCGGCGGAGCGTCGGACACGAACAGCTCACCGACCACCTTGCCGACCGTTGCGTCGGCGGGCTTGCCGTCCGCGAACACCTCTCCGAGCACCACTGCTGAGCGAAGGTCCTCCACGGTGTCCACAGGGGAGGCCTCCAGCATCACCACACCGTCTCTGGCCCAGGCCTGGGCGTGCCACGTGGACTCCCCACGCGTCCACGAGTGATCGCCGGGAGCGCCGTATCCCAGGGCCTTCCTCAGCTCCGCGCGTTCCTCCTCCGGCGCCGGGCGGGCCTGTTCACCATCGCTGTTACCGGAGAGCTGCGACAGGGACACCAACAGCGCCTGCCGCGCCGTGGTCAGCCTCTTCAACGGCGAGATGGCACCCTCGCCGGCGTCCTGCTTCCAGCTCTTGACCAGTGCCCGCACCCGGGCAAGGTAGGACTGCTTGGTCTCCTCGGTGGTGAGGTAGTGCTCGCTGATCCACTCGTCGACGTTGACGATCGCGCTGTCGGCGGCCATGTCAGCTGTTCTCCTGCGAGGTGGTAGGCGCGGAGGTCTCCGCGATGGGGTGATCGGTGGGGACGACGACGAGGAGGGGCCTCACCAGCCGCTGCTCCGGCCGGAGCTGCTCGGCGAGCTCTGCCTCCTCTCTCACGCGCCGGGAGAGTTTCGTGAGGCGGGCGCTGCTGATCAGTTCCTCTGTCTGGTGTTCCCACTCGTGGGAACGTTCGCGCCATGCGGTGACTCTGCGATCGGCCTCGGCGCTGGCCTGGGCGAACACTGCTTCCAAACTGCCTGACGTTGCCTTGACCGCCCGCGGGATGAGGTGGGAAAGCTCGTAGGCGCCCGCCACAGGGCCCGGGTTGGTGGCCCCGGCGCTCAGGCCAATACCCTCGAGCCAGGTGTACGGGTCGTCCACGGGCTCGGCGGTGGCCAGGTCCGGCATCGGGAATTCGACCGTCGAGAAGGCGCGGGTGACGACCTGCCCGCGGCGGTTCATGAGCGTGCCCATCACCAGCACAGTCGGTGAATCGACCCGGCCGCGCACCGCCGGGACCTCCTGCCGGGCCATCGAGGCTAGCGCCCGGTCCGCAGCCCAGTCCGACACCGGGTGCAGCGGGCCGAGGAAGTGGGCGATCGGCCAGGTTGTCTCCGAGGCGCCCTCGCGGGCCTCCTCGAGAGACAGTTTGCCCCGGTTGGTGGAAGTCGCGAGGATGAGTTCCTCTCGGACCCGGCGCGCCCGCACGTAGTCCTCGGGCAGCAGGTCCAGCCGGCGGGCCAGGTCATCCGTCGGCTCCAGCTGGGCAGTCTGGTTGGCGTTTCGCCTCCACGCGACTCCGCCCCGCCCTTTGGGGAACTGGGGCTCCCCGTGGAAAGCCTCGGTCAGAGCGTCCTCGAGATAGTCCACCTCAGATTCGTAGACACTGAAACGACGGGCCTGCGCCGCCGCGCCGGAGTCGACGACCTCCTCAGAGCCGCCCATGGCGATCTGCTCGAGGAATGCGTCGATATCGTCACCGTCGTCGATGTCGTCGTCACCAAGCTCACCCACGGTGGCCAGGACGTCCTCCGGACGGCGCACGACGTCATCAAACTTCTTGCCCCCCGCGAGCACCTGACGGATGGTGTCCTCCTCGCGGGCCTCCGAGTGCTCGCCCATCAGGGAGGCGACGTCACCCAACTGCGTATGGGCCTCATACTCACGCTCCATCAGCCGGGTGAGCACCTGCAGGTCGCCCGGTGCGGCGTCCTCCGGAGGATCCAGCAGGAGCGTGGTGATGACCGGGGGTGTGCGCTGCCCGTAGCGGTCCACGCGGCCGTTGCGCTGCTGGATGCGGATGAGCGACCACGGGATGTCGTAGTGCACCAGATGGTGGCACTGGGTGTGCAGGTTGACGCCTTCCGAGGCAACGTCGCCCGTCACCAGCACCCGCAGCGGGCTCGATGCGCGTTTGAAGCCGTCCACCAGGTCCATCTGCTCCTGGTCGGACAGCCCGCCGTGCATCACCGCCACCGCGTCCGACTTGAGCTTGAGGTCTTTGGCCAGGTTCTCCGCCAGCCAGTGCAGGGTCCGCACGCGCTCGGAGAAGATCACCACCCGCTGCTCGCTGCGCGGGGAGATCCCGATCTCGCGCAGGTACGCCAGCAGGCTCTGGTACTTGGCGCTGACGGCGGGCGTCACCTGCTCGGCCAACTCATGTAGCCGGTCCAGGGCGGCCACCTCGGCGGGGCCCGAGGCGTTCTTGCGACGGTTGGTGACCGACTCGATCAACGCTGCGGGGGAGGAGAGGTACGCCTTGGCCAGGGTCCATGGGAAAAGACGGTTGTCGCCCGACGGCGGCTGGACGCCCGGGCGGGTCCACGTGTCGCGGAGCTCGCCCGCCAGTGCTGTCTCTTGCTTCGACGCCGGTACGAGGATGTTGTTCGGCTCGGCGCGCACGGCCCACTGCGAACCCACCTCGTCGTCCACCTCCGGGCTGTGCCGGTGACGGCGGATGATGAGCGGCGCCAGATCGCGGGGGTTGATGGCGCCGTCCGGGCCGACCGCCGTGGGATCCAGTAGGCGAATCAGCTCTGCGAAGCTCTCCGCACGCCCGTTGTGCGGCGTGGCCGAGGCCAGGATGAGCGCCTCCGTGGTGGGGGCGAGGAGGCGGGCGAGCTCGTTGTTCTGAGTGGCCGAGTTGGTTGCGTTGTGCACCTCGTCGATCACCACGGCGTCCCAACGCACGCGTTCCAACTGGGCGCGGTACTTGGCGGACTTGAGCGTGTCGATCGAGACGATCACGCGGGGGAAGAACGTGAACGGGTTACGCGTGGCGGGCAATGTACGGCGCACCTTCTGGATGCCCATCGAGTCCAAGCGGACCAGCGGGATCGCGAAGCGGGTCCACAGCTCCTGCTGCATCTGCTCCAATACGTGCCGAGGAGTGACCACCAGAATGCGCTCGCCGCGGCCGCGGCGGATGAGCTCAGCCAGGATCATCCCGATCTCCAGCGTCTTACCCAGTCCCACCGCGTCGGCGATGAGTAGGCGAGGCCGCAACATTTCGTTGGACAACGCCTTGCGCACCGCGCTGAGCTGGTATTCGAGATGGTCTGCCAGCATCTGCGTGGAGACCACCAGCGACTCGTCGTACAGTGGTACGGGCGTACGGCGCAGCGTCGACTCCAGCCACAGGCGTGAGCGGCGATAGCCGGGGGAGGGATCCGCCACGACCGTGGACTCGCTCGGGTCCAGCGGCTTCACCTCGTCCAGGTCCGTATAGAACGTGGCCGTGGTGTCGCGGACGTACGGACTCACCCCCCGGACCTTGAGCAGGTATGCGTCGCCCCCGGTCGAGGGCGAGCTCGCCGCCCGTTCCACCGCGGTGACGAGCCATTCCTCGTCACGGACCTCCACCGTGACGCCCGGAGCGAACGGGACTTGACTTGCATCAGTCGGCTGGATGGTGGTGGTACTGCTCACAGGGCGATGTCCTTCTTGTTGATCGCTCAGTCGTCGAATTGTCGAGGTTAGCGGCGCTCACAAAGCTCCGCACGAGAATCTGGACAGTTGTCAGAAAGGCGAGGCCTCCGGACGCGTGACGGGTTACCGAACGAGTCACGTTCGCCGGGTGCGGGGCTACGTGTTATCGGTGCGCTCTAGGCGAGGGCAGTCCGTCCTAGACCATTGTCATGCGCGAATGTCATGAGGCGATTAATTATGTCCCGGGTCTGCATTAGCTGCGTGAGCTGGGGCGCCTTCGGGTCGCTGTACTCCGCGAGCTTATTGATGTGACCAGCCACCACACTCTCCGCGACCGTCAGCGATGACCACAGGCTCGCGTCCGGTTGCTCGCCGACTCTCATCAGCGCGTGCGACGATGCCACCCGAATTGCGAGACTCGCGGGGTCGCTGCCCCCAGAAGACTCTCCCGTCTTTAGCGTGGCAGCAGCCGTGGTGACCATCGCTCCGGTGGATGCGAGGCCGCTGAGCAGGGCCAAACCGCCGGCCATACCGCCCGGGCCGAACGCTGCGAGTCCGCTCGTGATGGCGGCGGCTCCTGCCGCAGTCCCCATGGTGGCTATCCCGATCGGCCCAGCCGCGATGAGCGCGAGCCCTGCAGCGGCGAGCGCAAGACGTCCGGTGGGGAAGCCGCCACTCTCGGACAAGACCTTTTGCACGTCCACGATTGCCTTCCGCACCGCGCGTCCGACTCCGGTGGAGAAACCCATTTCGGCGAAGAACTCGGGGATTGCCTCGACTTGCGCGTCACCTACAGAGATCTCGTAAGGCTGGATCACGTTGGCGAAGGCCATCGTCACCACCAGTCGAACTGCGTCGTCGAGTTCGAGGCGTCGAGGGACGCGTGGACGCTGGCCGTGGGAGAGCGCCTCTACCTCGACGGGAAGAGCGGATCCTTCGGGGAGCCGTTGCCGCACGCCGTCGACGAATTCATCGCCGAGGACCTTGAGCGTGTCGGCGTAACGAGTCGCGACTTCCTTCTTCGAAATTTCGGTGGAGACCCGCGTTGCGTAGGCAAGCGTGAAAAGGGCGTCGAAGCTCGTCTCGTCAAGACGAATCGCAACCTCTGTTCCCGTAGCCAAAACGTCTTCTGTAGGCGACAAGGCGTCCGCGACAAGCATTCCGACTGCCGGGTGCTCGAGATACTGCGCGGCATTGTGAGCGAGCTGATTGCTCTTGGTAACGGGCACCTGGATGCGAAAATCCTGTGCGCCCGGGAAGATCGATGCGATTCCGCGACCCGCGGTGACGGGATCGTGCGGAACGAAGAAGTTGCTCCAGTCATCCACCCGGGCATACGGAAAACGCTTGAGGATGCGCTCATGCTTCTCGTGCAGGATCCGCGCTGCCCCAGGGCTGCCGATGGTGATGAATCGTGAGACGTGCAGGTCCTCCGGGAGGTGGTCCAAGAGGTCGATGGCAATGATGCTTCCGAGGCTGTGGCCGATCAAAACGATGTCACCGGAATCCGGTAGTGCCTTGAGGATCGTCGATAGAACAACGGCGCGGAGTCTTTCGTCCGTCATGTAGTTCCGCACCTGGGGTAGTGACCCGGCTTGGATGCCGATCTTTTGGAGTGGCGTGACCACAGCATCCGGAACTCGCCGTAGTCCGAACCCGGTCGCCAGCTCTGACTGCTCCAGTAGCCTTTCGATGCGTGCCTGGCGCCGAACGAACGCCCGCCGATCCGCGCGGTCGTCCTTGACGTTGTACGTCACCTGGGGATGCTTGGCTTTGCCGCCAGCCATGCCGAGGATCAGGGAGGAGTCGGGGCTGATGACCTGTGACGAGTCGATCTGAGGCGAGCCGGCCGCGGGAAATCCACGATTCAGACCAGCCAGCCAGTTCTTGTGAGGATCGCCGTCACCGACGCCATGGAGGAAAACGACCGTCTTGGTCACCGTGGTTGTCCGTTCTTGAGGGTGAATCTCGTGAGGTGCTGAGCGCTGGTTGAGGGGCGCTCGGGTTTAGGAGGAACTTAGTATCCGCCTACGACACAGTTGATGACGCCCCATCCAAGAGGCGTAATGAGCCCTACGGCTGGGAGTTCGCCGCCTACCCCGAGACCAGGCGATGTTTAACGTGTTCTAATGTTAACCCGTACTGGGCCGGCGGCCTCGTCAGGGTCGTTGCACACGGGAAGGTCGTTATGCGGACATTCGGTACCGCCGCGCTTGCGGTGATCGCGGTTGCATCGGTGGGGGCGTGCGGAGCCGACTCGGACGAGCAGTCGATTCCGGTTTCAGTCACGTCAGCGCCCTCCGCGAAGGCCACGTCCTCATCGCAGCCGAGCACGTCGACCGCAGTATCGCCAAGTCCGATCACATCCACCGCTGCCCCGGCGACGGTTCCGCCCGCCGTTACAGTTGTTCGTTGTGTTCTTGCGGACGGATCGGCGGAGATGTCCGACGGGTCGAAGAGTTACGTGGAGTCGTGTGACGAATCTGCGGGAGGCCCGTTGCGACTCCAAGACGGGACCTCGATCTACGATGCAATTCCCCCGCTCAATCTGGATGAAATCCCCGTAGCCGACGGCGGCAACTGCCCAGCTGCGCGGTGCGGTTACGGACACGATGCAAACGGCAACCCAAATCCCAGTTCAGGGGAGATCCAGACCAAACACGGCTGCGATGAGGGATACATCTCTGACCCAGCTCTGTGCGATGCAGTGAATACCAAGTACGACTGGTGATGATGTAATCCCCCGCGTGGGCCAATAAGGAGCATGACGATGAAGACCGTTGTAAGACGCCTGGCAGTTGCGTGTACCGTTTCGGCCCTAGCTCTGGGAGGTGCGCCTCTTGCTTCAGCACA
>NZ_JAIFXZ010000007.1:0-21746 GCF_021033825.1 Dietzia aurantiaca | reverse complement strand
GGCTCATCTGTGGAGCCTGTCGTAGTTCCGCGGCCGTTCGATATCCCGATTTGGCAGTTGCCACCCCTTCCTTTCCCCTTCGAGTGGGAGTTCCACCTTCCTGCGCCGCCTGCCCCTCCAGTGCCGGCCGCTGCACCGGCTCCAGCACCCGCCCCGAAGTACGGCGATGTGTGTTCCCCAGACCAGGTCTATGAGGTCTACAACCGCATGCTCGTCTGTGTATATGCGGGTAGGTCCGTGCCGACCTGGGTGTACGTCAGCGCAGAGGCTCTCAACCCGGACGGAACCCTTAATCGGAGCTATCCGGCTGGGTAGATCTGCGCTGCGTCATCGACCGATCTGGCGCCCTGGACGCTCGACTCACTGTGCCGCAGGTGAAAGGTACCTTCAAGCCGTTTGGACGTCGTCGCAGAAGGAGTCCAGATGAGTAAGACCCGTTCGACCTGGGCAGCGCGCTCAGTGCGAAGCGACTTACAATCGGCGCGTGAACTCGGTGTCTGAAGGTCCGCCCGATACGGAGGTCGACCCGCCGACATTGAGTGTCAGCGAGAAGGCTGACGTACTCGGGCGAGTGGCAGCGGCGATCAACGCGCGGGGGCTGGAGGCCGGTCGCGCCGAGCTCGTCGCGAGCTATCCCTTCGTCACGGTGGAAAAGAGCCCTCGTAGGTACACCGAGCGTCAGCTTCTCCAGGTGTACTACCGTGATGGATTCGTGGACAGGTACAGCCGGGATCGACTCGTCCACCCCGGGGTGCTTCGCGTGCTTGCGGCCCACTTTCCGGAAGAGTTCCCCGTGCACCCCAACTGGGCGATGGCAAAGACCCATTTCGCCTTCTGGGAGCTGTTCCCGACCCTCGATCATGTAGTGCCGGTCTCACGTGGCGGGGCGGACGACGCACCAAACTGGGTCACGACTTCGATGCTGCGCAACTCGGCCAAGGCGCACTGGACGCTCGAGGAACTTGGCTGGCAGTTGCATCCGCTCGGAGACTGTCGCGAATGGGACGGATTATCTGAGTGGTTCGTCGACCACGTTTCGGCCCACCCCGAGCTCCGTGTCAGCCCGTATATCGCCCGGTGGTGGCGTGCGACAGTCGAGGTTCGGGCGTCCCTGAGCTGACTTTCGCGAGACTCGGCAGTGCATTCCCGCCAGCCTCAGGCATCTCAGACTCGCGGGCGGGAAACCCTCATTCGGACCGTAGCGGTCCGCCGAATCCAGGTCCAAATTAGGGCGGGTTGTGGGGACCCCGCCCTGTGCATTCTTGCGGCGTGTCTCTGGGTGCGATTACGACTAGGCCATAGCGGTCGGGCGCAGCACTGTGTCCGTGTGGTCGAGCTGCGCCTGCAGCAGGCGGAACAACATGCGACTCTTGAGGTCCGCGTACTCCGGATCGTTCCAGAGGTTATGCATCTCGTTCCTGTCGTTGCGCAGGTCGAACAACTCGCCGTCGTCGCTCCCGTGGAGGACCGTGACCCGAGCGTCATCCGTGATGGCCGTCCGCAACTGCGTGGGGATCCCGAGGCGGAAGGCGTCAAACATCTGATCCTCCTCGATGTACAAGGCGTCTCGCACCCGGTGCCCGGGGTCGGTGAGCGCCGGGACCAGCGAGTGCCCCTGAATGCCCGTGTAGCCCGGGACCCCGGCCAGATCCAGAATGGTGGGTCCGATATCGAGGCTGGACGTCAATCCATTCGACGACGATGCTCCGACCCCGGGACCGGTGAACGTCAGCGGAACGCGAACGCAGCCTTCGTAATGCAGCCCCATCTTGAGGAGTAGGCCGTGGTCGCCGAACATGTCGCCGTGGTCGCTGGTGACGATGATGACTGTGTTGTCCAGAACTCCTGCTTCGCTCAGCGACTGGACCACTTTCCCCACCATCTCATCGATGAACGAGATCGCGCCGTACTCCTTCGCCGCCGCCTGGCGAAACTGCTCCTCACTGGGGGCGAACGGTGCCATCTCGCCGCCGCGCTGCTCGCCCCGATGGTTGATCATGTTGCGAATCCGCTTCGAGGACCCCTCGTGAGAGTCGTAGAAAGTCTCCGGAAGCGGGATCTCGGCCGGATCGTACATGTCATAGAACCGGCCCGGCGGCGCGAAGGGATGGTGCGGGTCCGGGAAGGAACACTGCAGGAAGAACGGCTCCCCGGACTCCGCTGCCGTCGTGATCGCCTCGACCGACCGGGTGCCCACCCACGACGTGGGATACAGCTCCTCCGGCATGGCGGGCTGATACACCTGATCCCAGCCGTCGTAGCGCTGCGCCGCGTGCTCAACCGTCCGCTTGGCGGGGTCGAAGCCCTGGGCACGGAGCCAGTGCTCGTAATGCCCACCGGAGTAGTCGGCGTGATCGATCGCCAGCTCAACGTGGTCGAAGCCGTAGTAGTCCTCCGGCATGTCCACCAGTCCCTCGCTGTGGAGCTCCTGGTTCTCCCAGCGATCCCACCCCGGCGCACGGCGGGGCTCAACCCCGGGGCTCGACGGGCCGTTGGCGGTGATGGCCCGCGCGAACTCAGGTGCGTTCCCGTAGTTCTGCAGGTGCGCCTTCCCGACCAGCGACGTGCGATACCCGGCTGCGCGCAGCGCCCGCACGAACGTGTTGGCGTCCTGGTCCAGGGAGATGCCGTTGAAGCGGGTCCCATGCGCCGACGGCACCCGTGACGTGAGCAGGCTCGCGCGGTTGGGCATACAGATTGGATTGGCCACGTAGGTGCGCGTGAATTCGGTTCCCCGAGCGGCGAGCGTATCCAGATTGGGGGTCTTGACCACAGCGTTACCGCCGAACCCCAGATGATCGGCGCGGAGCTGATCCGCCATGATCAGAACGAAGTTCGGGCGCCTTTCGGCGTCGGACTGACTGCCGTCGGCCTGGCTGGCGCCGGCCTGACTGCCGCTGTCCCGGCTCATGCCACGCCCCTCTCGTTGTTCGTCCAATGCGCTTTTCGCAGTTCCCGCTTGAGGATCTTGCCCGTGGCGTTCCGCGGGAGTTCGTCCATGAATGAAATCGACCTCGGACACTTGAAGCTGGCGATCTGGGTCCGACACCACGTCGTGATGGCGTCGGCGTCGGCGGTGGTGTCGGTTTGCACCGCGGGGTCCATCACGATCACCGCGTGAACGGCTTCCCCCCACCGTGGATCCGGAATGCCGATCACGCTCACCTCGCGAACCCCGGGGTACCTGCTGAGCACGGATTCGACCTCGGCCGGATAGACGTTCTCCCCACCGGAGACGATCATGTCCTTCAGACGGTCGATGATCTGGATGTACCCCTCACCATCCCGCACCGCGATGTCGCCCAGTCGCCAGAAGCCGTCGTCGGTCATGGCTTCGGCAGTGGCCTCTGGGTTGTTCCAGTAGCCATCGAACGGATCCGATCCACGGACAATGAGCTCGCCCGGTTCGCCGGCGGGCACGTCGCGCATCTCGTCGTCGACAATCCTGACCTCCCAATTCATGGCGGCCCGGCCGGCGGTGTTGAGGTGCGGTGACTCGGGGTACTGGTCCTCCGGGTCCAGCGTGGTCACCGGGAAGCCACCCGTCTCGGTGGAACCGTAGTTCTGCCGGAACCGGCAACCCAGGGTCGTGATGGCGTCACGCAACGCATCCGGGGAGATCGGCGACGCTCCGTAACCGATCTCGATGAGCGAGGACAGGTCCACCGGATCGGGTCGGGACCGGATCTCGTCCACCACCATCGCGATTGCGCTCGGCACCAGGTTGGTGAACTGGATCTGCTCGGACACCAACGCATCCACAAACGATCCCGGGTTGAATCCGGACTGGATATACGTCGTTCCGCCGGTGAACAGCGGGTAGGTGATGTTTGCCAGGCCCGCCATGTGGAACAACGGCATGGCACGCAGGTGCCGCGCGCCTTCCACCGCCTCGGGGACGACCAGCTTGAGGTAGGTGGCGCTGGCAACCAGTCGACTGTGCGAGATGGTGACGAGCTTGGGAACAGCGCTGGTGGTGCCACTGGTATGGAGCAGAACGCACGGGGACTTGGGCTGCAGCCACTCGTAGGGGAAGGGCGGGGGAGGACCCTGGAACGCATCGGAGGCACGACCGGTCACCACCCCCCGGGCGTCCGGATCGCGGAGCTTGACCGCCGGGAGGTCTGGCGCGGCCTGCCGCGCCTTCTCCTCGTTGGGCGAATCTATCAGCATGGCCGCGGGCTCGAGCACCGAGAACAGGGCCCGCAGCTCTGGAGCGGCCAGTCGCCAGTTGATTCCGGTGGGGATGGCTCCGAGCCTGTGCAGAGCGAACATGTGGCTGATCCAGTCGACCCGGTTGCGGGCGACGATCGCCACGGTGTCACCGGGTTTGATCCCCTTGGCCGCCCAACCGCCGGCGAGAAGCTCGACCTCCTCGGCCAGTTCCTGATAGGTGAGGGTCTGCCCCAGGTCGTCGATCAGTGCGGGCAGGTCCGGATGTCGCTCTGCGCGCCACGAGATGATATGTACCCAAGAGATCACTGAAGAAGATCCTTCCGCTATGCCGTCGACAGACGGGTGAGTTAGACAGTGCTTTCTTCGAGAACCTGGCTGGCGGCTCGCGTGGTGCGGGCGTCGCGCTTGCGCTGTTGCTCCGCCGGATCGAACCCGGGTGCGGCATCCAGCAGCCGGCGTGTGTAGTCCTGCTGCGGATCGGTGTAGATGGTTTCCGCCGGCCCCTCCTCGACCAATTTGCCGTGGTACATCACGGCCAGCCGGTCACTGACGTGCCGCATCAGGCCCAGGTCGTGACCGATGAACAGGTAGGCCACCCCGGTCTCGCGCTGCACGTCGTTGAGGAGATTGACGATGGTGCTCTGGGTGGAGACGTCCAGGGCACTGACGGGCTCGTCGCACACGATGAGGTCCGGCTCGGTGGCCAGGGCTCGTGCGATCCCGATCCGCTGGCGCTGACCGCCGGAGAACGCGGCGGGGCGCTGATGATCGAGGCCGGGGTCCAGCCCCACCTGCTCCATGAGCGTGGACACTCTGGCGGCTCGCTCGGCACCGCTCAGATCAGTGTGGACTCGCAGGGGCTCCGCGATGATGTCCTGGACCGACCACGAAGGGTTCAGGCTCGCGGTGGGGTCCTGGAAGATGGCCTGGACCCGTCGCTGATACCACAGTGGAACCCGCCCGAACTCGGTGACCTCGTGGCCGTCGAAGCGAATGCTTCCGCTGGCGGCGCGAGTCAGTCGCAGCACGGAGCGGGCAAGGGTCGTTTTTCCGGATCCGGATTCGCCGACCAGGCCGAGGGTCTGCCCGGCTTCGATGCTCACGCTCACGTCGTTAACGGCGACGAACGGCTTGTGGGGCCGAAACAGACCCCGGGATCGGAACTCCACCCGCAGATTGTTGATTTCCAGAAGTGGCGCCATGTCAGTTCACCCTTGCCTTTCGGGCCGACGACGTGCTGAGGTCAATACCACCCTGATGCGCGTTGATCGGGTGGATACACCGGACGGCATCCCCCAGGGTGGCCGCCGGAACC
This sequence comes from Dietzia aurantiaca, assembly GCF_021033825.1. Lineage (GTDB taxonomy): Bacteria > Actinomycetota > Actinomycetes > Mycobacteriales > Mycobacteriaceae > Dietzia > Dietzia aurantiaca. The sequence continues at coordinate 16,255 of NZ_JAIFXZ010000007.1, read as the reverse complement.
GTCGGGGTGAGCTCCGGAGGAGCGGAGGTGCATTCGACGGTCGCGAACTCACAGCGCGGGGCGAACCGGCAGCCCTGCGGCCGGTTGCCGGGCGAGGGAACCGTGCCAGGGATGACGCTGAGGGGAATGCCACGCGGCTGACCCTGCACGCTGGACTGGAGCAGTGCCGAGGTGTACGGGTGGCGGGGCGAGTGCATCAGGTCGTTGACGTCCTGCTCCTCGACGATCTGGCCGGCGTACATCACCGCGACCCGATCGGCGACCTCGGCCACCATCCCCAGCTCGTGGGTCACGAACATCATCGCCATGCCGGTTTCGTCCTGGATGCCGGCCAGTAGGTCGGCGATCTGGACCTTGAGCGTCACATCGAGCGCTGTGGTGGGCTCATCAGCGATCAGCAGCACCGGATCACAACTAATGGCCAGGGCGATCATGACGCGCTGCGCCATGCCCCCGGACAGCTCGTGCGGGTAACTCTTCATCCGTTGATGCGGTTCGCGGATCCCCACGCGCTCGAGCAGATGCGCGGCCTTCTCGTAGGCGTCCGCGCGGCTCAAACCCTGATGCATGCGCAGCACCTCGGTAATCTGGTTGCCCACGGTGAACGCCGGGTCCAGTGCGGCACCGGGCTCCTGGAAGATCATCGCCATGCGCTGCCCGCGAAGCCGGCGGAGCTGGTTGGCGGAGTAGTCTGTGATGTCGTCGCCCTCCAGGAAGACGCGGCCACCCGTGCGGCGCGCGCTCTGGGGGAGAAGGCCCATCGCGGCGAGCGCCGTGATGGTCTTGCCACTGCCCGATTCGCCCACGACGCCCAACGTGGTGCCGGGCATGACGTCCAGCGAGACATTGTCGACCAGGGTGATGGTCTCCGATCCCCGTGCCGCTGTGACGTCCAGGCCGCGCAGGCTCAGGGTGGGCGTGACACCGTTCCGCGGTTCGACCGTCTCCGCGGAATTGATCGCGGTGGGCTCGGAGATGACGCGCGCCGACGACGACGATCGCTTGGCTATCCGACGCCAGTTGGTGCGCAGTGGCTCATCGCGCATGGCGCTGAGCAGGGTGTCACCGACGATGTTGAGGCTCAGTACGGTCAGACCGAGTGCGATTCCCGGAGGCAGGATCAGCAGAGGATTCAGGCCGATCAGGTTGGCGGCCTCCGCGATCATCACGCCCCAGCTCGCGTCCGGTGGCTGGGCACCCAGGCCGAGGAAGCTCAACGCGGCCTCAACCAGTAGTGCCGCGGCCATGGTGAGGGAGACCTGCACGGCCACCGGACCGATGATGTTCGGGAGAATGTGGCGCACCATGATGACCGGCGCCTTGGTGCCGATCACCTGCGCCGCCTCGACGTACTGCTGGCGTCGGGCGCTGAGCACCTCACCGCGGGTGACCCGGACGAAGGTGGTGGAGAAGACCAGGCCCACGGCGAGCATCGCGTTCACGATTCCGGGCCCACGCGCGGCGATGATCGCGATCGCCACGATCAGGCCGGGCAGCGAGGTGAAACCGTCGACGAATCGCATGATGATGCTGTCGAGGGGGCCGCCCACGAAGCCGATCAGCAGGCCGATGGGGATGCCGATCGCCATGGCGATGACCGTGGCCTGCCCCGCGGCGATCACGGCGATTCGTGCGGCATAAACGAGGCGGGAGATGACATCGCGGCCCTGGGAGTCCGTGCCGAGCCAGTGATCGACCGAGGGGTACTCCAGGGTTCGAGCGAGGTTGGTGGAGAGGGGGTCGAGGGGGGCGATCAGGCTGGGGAACGCGGCACACATCAGCACGATCGCCAGGACGGCAATCGCACCGATGGTGACGGGGTCACGTCGGATGCGAATCCAGATCTTCGCCCACTGGCCGCGGGGTGGATTCCCCTTAATGCCGACGCCCGGCTTCTTCCCGGTGCCGGTTGTCGCGGGTGTGGTGGGGGAGCCGGTGTCAGTTTTCACTGAGGGGTCCTCGCTGTTCTGATCCCGGAGCAGGGTCTGATCGTCGGGGGTGGCTGTGCTGGTCATAGCGCCCTCACCTTGGGGTTGAGGTAGCCATAGGTGATGTCCACGCCCAGCTGGGCCAGTGCCACGCACAGTCCGGTGGTGATGACAACGGCCTGGATGATGGGCATATCGCCCTGGGTGACCGCGTTGAGTGCCAGGTCTCCCAACCCGGGGATGCCGAAGACCCGCTCAACCACCACGGCGCCACCGAGGAGATAGGCGAACTGGAAGCCCATGGTGGTGATGACCGGGCTCAGCGAGCTCTTCATGGCGTGCTTGCCGATCACACTCCTGTTCCGCAGTCCCATGGCCCGACTCGTGCGGACGTGGGGCATCTGCAGTACCTGGATCATCGACGCCCGTGCGTGGCGGGCGAGCATCGCGGTGACGATCAACCCCAGTGAGAATCCGGGAAGGATCACCGATTCCAGCCAGCCCATTGGGTCGCGGGAGAACGGTATGTATCCGGTAGCCGGCAGCCAGCCGAGCTGGAGGGCGAAGACCGAGACGAGGATCAGGCCTATCCAGAAGGCGGGCATTGCCAGCGCCACCGACGACAGGATCGTGATGGCGCGGTCGAGCAGCGAGTCGGACCGCAGGGCCGCCACCGTGCCGGCGGTGATGCCGAGCACCATGCCGATCACGGTGGCGACGAGCGCCAGCGACAAGGTCACGCCGAGTCGATCAATGACCATCGGCAGAACAGGGGCCTGGTCCATGAGGGAGTTCCCGAGGTCACCCACCACCGCGTTGGTCAACCAGTTCCAGTACTGCTCATACCAGGGCAGGTCCAGCCCGAGGTCCGCCCGGACCGCGGCCACCTGTTCCGGGGTGGCCGAATCACCGGCGATACGGTCCGCGGCGTTGGCGGGCATGATCGCCGTGAGGCCGACGGTCACGATGCTCAGAACCAGGAGCACCGGAATGAGCGCCAGTAAGCGGTAACCGATCAGCTTGGTCATGGTGTTGATCTCCTCTTGGGCGTTGGTCGCGGTGTTACTGCACGGTCACGCCACGGAAGGAGGGACCCATGGGCCACCCCACGGAGTTCTCCACGTCGAGCACCTTCTCGGAGTTCCACGCGACGATCGACTGGTCCTGGAACAGGCCACACCACAGGGCTTCGTCGGCGGTCAGCGTCTGCATCTCGGCGAAAGCGGCGGCGCGTTCCTCGTCCTGTTCAGCATTGGCCGCCCGTTCGTAGGCCTGGTCGATCTCCGGGTGCGGGACAGTGAACGGGTTCTGGGGGCCGTTGGTCGCCAGGCGGTCGACGTAGAGCTGCTGCGGGTGGACCTGCTTGATGGGGGTGATGATCGCCGGGAAGTTGGTTTCCCGGTTTTCCTGATCCAGGGTTCCCGGCTGTACAACGGTGATGCCCATGTCGATCCCGACATCGCGCAGGTTGCCCTGGATCGCCTCGGCGACGCTCTGGATCGGCCCGAACGCCGGAACGGTGAAGCTGGTGTCGGTCACGCCGGACTCGGCGAGCAGTTCGCGTGCCTCTTCCGGATCGAACGAGTAGATATCGGTCAGGTCCTCGACGTGGAATTCATTGCCCGGGGGGAAGACCTGGCTCTGGGCGTCGGCGTAGCCGAAGAAGATCGACTCGGCGATCGACTCGGTGTCGATCGCGGTACATACCGCCTGGCGGAAGGTCTCGTTCTCGAGGGCCGGCGCCTGTGTGCCGTCGATATCGGTGAAGTGCAGCATCCAGTAGTTCCCGGGGAAGGTGTCCACCGTGACATCGCCCGAGCTGACCGTCTCGGTCTGGGCTCGTGCGATCTGCGAGATATCCACCTGGCCGGATCGAATCGCGGCTGCGCGCGCAGCGTCATCGGTGAGGACCCTGATCTCGAGACGATCCAGCGTCTGCTCCTCCTCGTTGGCGAATCGCTCGTTGGGGACGTAGACGTAACTGACGCCGGCGCTCGATGCGGTTTCGTCGAGGACATACGGACCCGAACCGACGGGATTGGTTCCCAGGTCGGGTGCGTCGAGGGATCCGGGCGCCACGAGGATGCCGGCGACATCGGTCAAGCCGATCGGCAGCGCCGGCGCGGGGCGGTCGAGCAGGATCCGAACGGTGTTCGGCCCGGTGACCTCGATGCCGGACGCGTTGGCGAACGGTCCGGAAGCCGGGCCAGCGGACGCCATACGGTGCTCGAGGTTGGCCGCGACCGCCTCGGCGTCAAGTGGCTCGCCGTTACTGAACTCGCGTCCTTCTTCCAAGGTCAGGTCGAGGTATTCCGGCGTCAGATCGTAGGACGTGGCGACACCGCTGACGATGTTGCCCTCGGCATCGGTGCGCAGCAGCGTGTCGTAGACGGGGTCCAGGAAGACCCGCTGGCCCTGACCCGGATTGACGGTCGGGTCAAAGCTCTGCACGTCGACCAGCGTCGCAGCGACAAGCTGCCCTGGCGCATCGTTGCCCGAGCTACCGCAGGCGGCGAGGCTCGCGGCCGCGACCAGGCCGACGGCTGCCGCAGCCGATGCGCGGAAAGTATGTCGTTTCATGTGACTCTTCCTGTCTGACGGGGCCAGATACAAACCTGACTTCAGATTCAGTTATAGATGTGACCCAGGTCTCTGTCAAGGCGATTCTGTGATCCCCCTCACGCGATTCGAGTCGTTCGCTGACCTGTGATCGGGGTCACCAAAAGTGTGGACATAGAACTGAACCTGATGTTAGGGTCAGTTTTGCCGACAGGCTCTCACGGACCTCAGTTGGAGGAGGCACTCATGGAAAACAAGAACAACCAATTCGAGTTGCGCGGCTTCAGTCACGTTGCGCTCGTGTGCTCTGACATGGCCCGGACGGTGGATTTCTACTCCCGGATCCTGGGGCTGCCGCTGATCAAGACGGTGGATCTGCCCGACGGCAGTGGGCAGCACTTCTTCTTTGACGCGGGCAATGGAAACTCGCTGGCGTTCTTCTGGTTCCCCGACGCCCCCGCGGCCGTTCCGGGAATCTCTGCGCCCGTGTCGTCCCCCGGGTTCGGCGAGTGGCTCAGCGCCGTCTCGTCTCTCAACCATGTGTCGTTCGAGGTTCCCGCCGACAAGTTCCCCGAGTACCGGGCGAAGCTCAAGGCGGAGGGCATCAAGGTGGGCCCGATCGTCAATCACGACAACTCCGAGTCGCAGATCGCGCTGGAGATGAACGACGACGTGTACGTTCGATCCTTCTACTTCCAGGACCCAGATGGTGTACTGCTGGAGTTCTCGTGCTGGATGCGTGAGTTCACTCCCGAGGACGTCTCCCACGAGCCCAAGACTGCTGCGGACTGGCGGCCGCGCGCCATCGCTTAACACACGGACGCGAGCTGACCGAAGCCTGTCCTCGCCCGAGTGCCTTCGGTTTACGGTAAGTACTTGGAGAAAGTCCACGAGGAGGTTCGCGATGACCGTGCCGGAGGTAAAGCCGACGCGACGAGGTCGGGAAACCCAGGAGGCCATCCATCGGGCGGCCCGAAAGGTGATCTCCGAACGAGGCTTTCTCAAGATGACGGTCGCGGACATCGTGAAGGAGGCGGGAAAATCTCCGGCGTCCTTCTACAACTATTACGACTCGAAGGAAGCACTCCTCGAATCGTGGGCCCGGCAATTCCAAGATGCGGCCCGGCAGCGGCTGAGTGTCGAAGACGTTGCCAAGGGCTCGGCGCGGGAGCGCGTTCGGGCTGCGGCGAGTGCACACTGGAACACCTACCGTGATCATCTTGCCGAGATGATCGGTGTGTACCAGCTGTCAATGATCAATGACGATTTCGCGAAGGTCTGGGAAGACCTCAGCAGCGAGGCCGTAGAGGGAATCGAGGGTGGCATCCGCGCCGCTCAGCGCCAAGGGTTCTGTCCTACTCTCGACCCCTTCCTGGCCGCCCGTGCGATCGTCAGTATGTTGCACCAATTCTGTTACGAGAACCTTGCCAACGGTCGCGATGCCACGGCGGATGATGAGCAGTGCATCGAGACGTTGACGGAATTGTGGTATCGCGCAGTGTTCTGGCGCGAATAGCACCCCGCACGAACAGCCCCCCCTCGCCCGGGAATGTGACTTTGTCGCTCTGGCAGTCACACCCGGACTCGCAGCATCCCCAGAGGCCGGCTGCCGCCCGGGTCACCACACCGTTCGCGGCTGAAATCCGTTGGCAAGGTCGTGAGAGTCCCGAGGAGGGTCCATGACCAAGGTTGAACGGGAGTTCGTTGGTCTCCCGAGTACTAATCTGCCCCGCGCCGGTGCGGGAGGCCACCCGTGCCAGGGCGTCTATCACAAGGCGGCAGGCACCACGCCCCGTATCGCGGTGATCGCGACGCACTACAACATCGATTTCTCCGAGCACTACATGTCGCAGTTCCTCGCCGAGCGCGGCTTCGGTTTCCTGGGGTGGAACACCCGTTTCCGGGGCGCGGAGCAGCACTTCATCCTGGATGCCGCATTGAGCGACATCGGGGTGGGAGTGCGCTGGCTGCGCGAGCAGGCGGGGGTGGAGAAGGTGATCCTCCTCGGCAATTCCGGCGGCGGCTCGCTGATGGCCGCCTACCACTCGCAGTCCGTGGCGCCGTCCGTCACGGCGCTGCCGGGGATGAACCTGACCGCGGGCGTCAACGAGCTGCCCCGGGCCGATGGCTACATCTCCTCCGCCGCACACCTGGGGCGACCCGAGGTGTTGACCAGTTGGATGGACGGCGCGGTCGTTGACGAGAACGACCCTCTCGCCACCGACGAGAGCCTGGACCTGTTCGTCGGCGACAACGGCCCGCCCTACAGCGCCGAGTTCGTCGAGCGATACCGGGCCGCCCAGGAGCGGCGAAACCACCGCATCACCGAGTGGGTGGTGGCGGAACTCGAGCGACTCAAGGCGGCGGGCTATCACGACCGGCCCTTCTCGGTCTGCCGTACGTGGGCTGATCCCCGCATGGTGGACCCGACTCTCGAGCCGACAAATCGCGAGCCGAACCTGTGCTACGCCGGTGTGCCCGAGCGCGCGAACCGGTCGGTGTTCGGAATCGCCTCGGGAACCACCCTGCGGTCATGGCTTTCGCTGTGGAGTCTGGAGCACTCGCAGACCCGGGCATATCGGCATCTGCCCAATATCGAGGTCCCGGCACTGGTGATCAACGGAAATCAGGACACCGGAGTCTTTCCCAGTGACGCCCAGTCGATCTTCGATCAGATCGGGTCGAGCGATAAGCAGCTGCACACGCTCGAGGCGAATCATTACTTCCTCAATCCGGGCGCGCGCGATGTGCAGGCGGATCTGATCGCCGACTGGATCCGGGAGCGATTCGAGTGACCCCGCCACGGGCACGACGGCACGGCAAGGAAGGCGGCACACGATGAGGATCACCGAGATCAGGGAGATGTCGGTCCCGCTGGCGGGCACGATCTCCAACGCGGTGGTGAACTTCTCCGCGCATCGCGTGTCGCTCGTGGCGGTGGTCACCGACCACATCCGCGACGGGCGCCCCTTGACCGGCGTCGCGTTCAACTCGATCGGCAGGCACAGTCAGGCCGGCATCCTGCGTGAGCGCATGATCCCGAGGATTCTCGCCGCGGATCCGGACACTTTCCTCGATCCGGCCACCGGCGCGCTCGACCCCGCTCGGGTGCTGGCGTGCGCGATGACTGACGAGAAGCCCGGCGGCCACGGTGACAGGGCGGCGGCGTCGTCTGCGGTGGAGCTGGCCGTGTGGGACCTGCTGGCCAAGCTCCGCGATGAGCCGGCGTGGCGAACGATCAGCCGTCACCACGGGCGCCCCGGAGCGACCGCGGGGGTTCCGGTGTACGCGGCTGGCGGGTATTACCGAGCCGGCACCGGGATTCCGGAGCTGGTCCGGGAAGTCGAGGGCTACTTTGATGCCCACTACGAGGCGGTGAAGATCAAGGTCGGTGGCCTCGATCTCGCGCAGGATGTCGAGCGAGTCGCTGCAGTTGTCGCGGCCGCCGGCAGCGGTGCGCGTGTGGCGGTGGACGCGAACGGTCGTTTCGGCACCCAGCAGGCCATCGACTACGGACGAGTACTAGAGCAGTTCGGGCTGCGGTGGTACGAGGAGCCGATAGATCCGCTGGACCTGCGGGGCCATCGGGATCTGGCCGAGGAGTACGACGGCGCTCTGGCAACGGGGGAAAACCTCTTCTCCGTGCCCGACGTCAAGAACCTGCTCGACTTCGGTGGACTCCGGCCGGATCGCGACCTCCTCCAGATGGACGCGGGCCTGAGCTACGGACTCACGGAGTACACGCAGATGATCGACCTCATGAAGACCGCCGGCTTCCCCCGGTCGGCGGCCGTACCGCACGGCGGGCATCTCATCAACCTGCACATCGTCACGGGTCTGGAGCTGGGTGGCTGCGAGGCGTACCCCGGAGTATTTGAGCCCTTCGGCGGGTACAGCGAACAGTGTCTCCTGTCGGACGGACTGATCCACCCCTCGGACGCCCCGGGCTTCGGGCTGGAGCAGAAAAAGGGATTGGATTCGTGGATCAAGGAGGTGACCCGATGACGACACCGCCCGCCATCCGGATAGCCGTTGTGGGGTGCGGCGCGATGGGCGCGGTGTACGCATCTCGACTCGCTCGAGCCGGACACGACGTCGTCGTCGTCGACTCCTGGGCGGAGCATGTTGCGGCGATGGACTCCTACGGACTCACCGTCACCGGGCCCGACGGCACTCACACCGCTTTCGTCCGTGCGTTCACCCGACCTCCTGAGGAGGTCGTGGACCTGGTGATCATCGCCGTCAAGGCCGCCGACGCCGGCTCCGCAGCGGCGAGACTGGCAGGCCTGATGGGGCCGGAGACGACGGTGCTCACCATCCAGAACGGGTTGGGTGCCGCGGACGCCGTCGCCGAGCACGTGGATCCCGATCGGTTGTCCGTGGGGATAGCCAAGGGGTTCGGCGCCTCGCTGACCAGGCCCGGGCAAGTGCACCACAATGCGATGCGGGAGCTGCGGTTCGGTGCCCACACCGGAGGCGGTAAGCCCGATGTCGAAGCGCTCGCGGCGGTGTGGCGGGGCGCCGGCTTCGACGCCGAGGCAGTAGACGAGATCGCCGCGATGCAGTGGACAAAGCTCATCTGCAACGCGGCCTACAGTGCGCCCTGCGCCATCTCGGGCACGACGGTGGGGGAGGTGCTGCGTAGTTCGACGCTGGGGCCGATCAGTCTGTCCGCGGCGCGCGAAGCCTATGCGATCGCCAGGGCCAATCGGGTTGGAATCGACCTCGACCCGGAGGCATGCGTCATTGACTTCGCCGCCGGCATGCCAGACGCCAAGCCCTCGGTCCTCCTGGATCTGGAAGCCGGCCGTCGAAGCGAGATCGAGTTCATCAACGGGGCCGTGCCGAGGGAAGCGGCCAAGGTCGGTCTGACCGCGCCGATCAACGAAGCGCTGACGAGGCTAGTCCGGGAGATCGAGGACGCCTCTTCGTAGCGAGGGGCTACCAACCGGGCGGCGTATGTCAGGTTCGGTCACGCCCAGTATTCGACGGTGGGTAGCGGCTCAGGCCAGCTCGGGAAGCCGGTTCAGTACGGCGGCAAACGCAACCGGATCGAGTGCTTCCTCGGCCATCGCGGCGTCGAGTTCGGCAGTGAGGTCGGCGAGATCGGCGGTCACCACGCCGTGCAGGTCCCGGCCCAGGTCGCTGATGCGGACGTCCACCTTGCGGCGGTCGGTGAGGCTGGGGGTGCGGTAGACCAGCGAGCGGGTGACCAGGCGATCCACGGCGCGCGTCAGCGAGGCGCCCGAGGGCGGGGTGAGTGCCGAGATCTGGGACATGGTGAGGCCGTCGTGCGAGTGGAGGGCGTCGAGGATTAGCCATTCGTCAGCGGTGAGCTGGTGCGCGGCGCCGACGGCGGAGACTGCGCTGTGGAGCCGGTGGCCCTGCAGGATCAGCGCCTTGAGCAGCTCATCGGAGGTGGCGGTGGGCGGGGTGGGTGCCGCCGCGGCGGCGTCGGTGGAGCTGGTCATGCCGGTCCCTTCCTGCGCCCGAAAAACTATCTGTTGAAACATATCCAGATGGAAGCATAGTATGCAACAGGGCCTCGTTTCGTGTGACCCAGATCGCATAACGGGGAATGCTCCTGGGCGTCACAACGCGGGTGAGCCCCCGCGCACAGAAGCACTACGCGCACGGAAGGGAGAGGCCAGGTGCAGCAGATCCTGCTGTCGAGCCGGAGCACGTACCGCATCGGCATGGTCATCCCCATGCAGGGCCCCGGTGGGATCTTCGGTCCCTCGTGCGTGTCCGTGTGCGAGATGGCCGCCGACGAACTCAACCGCTGTGCCGGGATCGACGGCCGCCGGGTCGAGATCGAGTACATCGACGGCGGGCAGTCGCCGGAGGCCGTGGTCGCGGAGGTCGGTGCGCTGCTCGAGGCGGGCCGACTCGACGCGATCACCGGTTGGCACATCTCCTCCATCCGCCGCCGTCTGGGTCCGCTCGTGGGCGGCCGCATCCCGTACGTCTACACCTCGCTATACGAGGGCGGCGAGCACGCCCGCGGCATCTACTGCTGTGGCGAGACTCCGGAGCAGCAGATTTTCCCGGCGCTGCGCTGGATGCGCGAGCACCTGGGCGTACGCCGCTGGCACGTGGTGGGAGCCAACTACGTGTGGCCCGTGCGGTCCCTGCAGAAGATCGCCGAGTCGGCCCCCGGTCTCGGCGTGGAGATCGTGGGCACGAGCCTGGTACCGATGGGCCACGGTGCCGACCCGCGCCTGCCCGCCGCAGTGGCCGCCGGCAACTGCGACGCCGTGCTCATGCTGTTAGTCGGCCAGGACGCCGTGGACTTCAATCGCGCCTTCGCCCGGGTCGGCCTGGCCGATCACATCATCCGCTACAGCCCGCTCATGGACGAGAGCATGCTGCTGGCTAGTGGGCCCGAAGCCACGATCGACCTCTACTGTTCGGCCTCCTACTTCAGCACCCTGACCAGCGCTCCTGCGATGGACTTCCTGGATCGCTACGTGTCCGCGCGGGGCCCGTCGGCGCCGTCACTGAACAACATGGCCCAGTCCTGCTATCAGGGTATTCAGACCCTGGCTGAGCTCGCGCGTATCTCTGGGGGGACGCGGGTGAGTGACTGCGACCGCGTCATCGACGGACTCACCTTCTCCGGTCCCCGCGGCGAGGTGCGGTTCGTGGGCAACCAGGCTGTGCAGCCTGTGAACCTCGCGCGCGCCGACGTATTCCACTTCGAGGTACTCGAGACCCTGTGACCGCCCGCGGGTAGCGCTCAGCCCATTGCGAGGACGGGCAACGCCACGGCGATCGGCGCGAGCACGCAGCCCGCGGCGATGAACGAGCCCCACGACACCGCCGCGCCGGCGCGGCGCAACTGGTCGTGCCACAGCAACGTCGCCAGCGACGCCCACGGTGCGATGATCGGGCCGGCGTTGACGCCCACCAGCAGGGCGAGCATGCCGTGGGGAGTATCGGCGCCGTGCTCGAGCGCGAGGAACGCGGGGATGTTATTGATGAGGTTCGACGACGACGCCCCCAGCCCGGCGATGGCCAGCAGGCCGCCCACGGAGTCCTGTCTCGAGGCCACTGCCCGGGCCAGCACGTCCAGAGCGCCCGCGTGGTGTGCGATCGCCGCCACCGCCGACAGGGCGGTAACGAACACCAGTGAGGACCACGGGATGAGCATGCGCAGGGGAGGACGGGGTGCCGGTGTCGTCGTTGTCGTCGTCTCTCCGGTGCGCGGTGGCCCGGAGCGCAGGTTGACGGCGAGCATGATCGCGGCGGCGACCGTCGCGGAGATCCAGTAGGGGAACGGCGTGGCAAGCAGGGGGAGCAGAACCGCCAGGGTGACCAGGGTCGCACGCAGGCGTCGGCTCGCGGTGGGCTCGAGCTCGGCGGCCCCGGCCTCGCCTCCGACTCCGTCCTCGGGGCGGCCACGACCCCGTGCCGACCAGCGGAACGCCACCCAGGACGCGGCCACGGCCACCCCGATGCCCGCGATCGCCGGGCGCCACGCCGCACCCACGTACGCACCAGGCCCGGTGAACACCCCGGACCCCACCGCCAGCAGGTTGGTGAGGTTGGACACCGGCAACAGCAGCGAGCCGATGTTGGCGATCCAGATGACCGTCAGTGCGGCGGCCCACAGGCTCAGCCCGCCGCGCCGTGCGAGCGCGACAGCCAGCGGCGTCACGAGGATCGCAGTGGTGTCCAGGGATAGAAATATGGTCGACACAAGGGACAACACGACGATCTGGCACCACGCGGTCGCCCGTGTCGACAACCAGTCGGGCCGCTGACGCCGGGCCCACTGCGCCACGGCCTCGAAGGCGCCGGCCGCGCTCGCGAGGTTCACCACCACCGACATGGCGGCGACGAACAACAGGACCGGCGCCAGGCGCACCAGCAGCGCCCACGCCTGCGCGGGTGCGAGAACGGCGAGGCCGCCCACCGCCGCGACGGCCACGGCGAGCGGCACCAGCGTCGTGATGGCAGTCAGCCCCGCGGCGAGGTGTGAGGTATCGCCGCGGGGCCTGGGCTTCGGGCTCATGCGGTTGCGAGACTCACCCGCCCGGGCACCGTGGCCCGAACCGCCAGAGCCGCGGCGAGCACCACCCCGACCACCTGGGCCGCGGCGACCCAGCCCAGCGGCACGGTGGTCCAGGCGCCGTCGATCATGAGCAGCGACGGAACGGTGGCCGTGGTGACCGACTGAGAGATCGCCAGCACTCCGGCCGCCACGTCCCATCGCGGGCCCACCGCGCAGCCCGACAGGAAGAAGACGAAGAACAACACCGCCCAAGCGGACCACAGCCACGCCATCCGCGCGTCGCCGGACGTGAGATTGATAGCCGCCAGGACTACCGCGGTCGCCGAGGCCCACGCGCAATACCAACCCAGGGCGCGGCCGTCGGCGCGGAGAAGAGTGCCGCCCGCGACGGTGAGGTAGGTGACCCCGAACAGGCCGTAACCAACGGCGCCGAAGAGATCGAGGCGGTCGCTACCGCCGGCCGGGATGGCGATGAGGAGCGCAGCTGTGACCAGGCCGGCGCCGGTGATGAGGTTGATCGGCACCGCGGCGCGAGCGTCGACCCGGCCCAACAGGACCAGCCCGTTGACGAGTAGCACCGCGCCGACGAAGAGCAGGGCAAGACTGGACATGGGAGCTTCCTTGCAGACTGTGGGGTGGTTCGGCGGCCTGGCCGATGTGGGACACGGCGGACTGCCGGCATGGGGCGGGACGTGCGCCGACCTGCCGGACCCGCGCGGGGCGCCACCGAGGAGGCACCCCGCGCGGGAAGTGGTCAGGCCGCGCCGGCGGCGGTCAGACCGCGCTGACGGGCGAGGCCGAGTGGGGCGCGCGCGAGCCTCCCATCGGATCGGACTCCTCGACGTAGCCCCCCACACGCAACAGAGTGGACTCGTCGAACGCCTTGCCGATGAGCTGAAGCCCCACCGGAAGGCCGTCGTTGAGCCCGGCCGGCACGGTGAGCGCCGGCAGTCCGGTGAGGTTGCTCGGCCCGGTGTAGCGGATGAACGCCTGCACCAGATCCACCGGCGAGCCGTTGAGGTCCGCGACCTCGGACCCGATGTCCGGGGCCATGACCGGCAGCGTGGGCGCCATGATCACGTCCACGTCGGCCAGGGCGGCGGTGAACTCCTGCTTGATCTGGCGGCGGGCCTGCTGCGCCTGCAGGTAGTCCACCGAGGAGAACAGCTCGCCCAGGTAGAACAGGAAGCGGATGTCGCTGCCCATGTCCTGGGGACGGTCGAGCAGGTCCTGGTGGTGGATCGCCGACGCCTCGGACAGGCTCGTGGCGAGCTCGGTCCACTCCGAGTAGCGCAGGGACGGGATCTGCACCTTCTTCACCGTGGCGCCGCGGGCCACCAGGTCGTCGATCCGGGCCCGGACCAACCGCTCGATCTCCGAGTCCACGTCGCGGAAGAAATAGTCCTCCTCCACGCCGATGACCAGTCCGGTCGGGTCGCCGCCGAGGCCGGCCAGGTAATCGTCCACCGGGGCGTCGACCGAGGTGGGGTCGCGGCGGTCGAATCCGGCGATCGCGCCGAGCATGGCGGCGGCGTCGGCGACCGTCTTGGACATGGGGCCGATGTGGTCCAGCGTCCAGGCCAGGGGGAAGCAGCCGAACTTGGACACACGGCCGTGCGTCGGCTTGAGGCCCACCAGGCCGTTCGCGGACGAGGGGATGCGAATCGAGCCGGCGGTGTCGGTGCCGAGCGTGGAAAAGGACATGTCCGCGGCGACGGCGGCACCGGACCCGCCACTGGACCCGCCGGGGACCTTGTCGAGATTCCACGGGTTGTGCACGGGGCCGAAGTGGGGACTGTTGTTGTCGATCCCCCAGGCGTACTCGTGCATGTTGAGCTTGCCGGTGACGACGACGCCCGCCTCACGCAGCTTCGCGACAGTCGTGGCGTCATGCTCGGAGACGAACTCTCCGTGGATCTTCGAGGACATGGTGGTGACCTCGCCCGCGACGTACAGGTTGTCCTTGAGTGCCATGGGGACGCCGTGCAGCGGGCCGCGGACTTCGCCGGCGGCGATCTCCTTCTCGGCCTGTGCGGCCTCGGCGAGCGCCTGCTCGTCGCGGAAACTGACAAAGGCGTTGATCTGCTCGTTCTTCGACCGTGCGTAGTCGAGACTCTGGCGTGTCACCTCGACGGGGGAGACCTGCTTGTCGCGGATCAGCGCGCCGATCTCGGTCGCGGACTTGCTGAGGAGTTCGTCAGACATGGTGGTCGCCTCCGGGGATGTTGCGGATCGCCACGTCGGCGTCCGCAGTGTTGATGGTGTCGAGGTCGCGCCGGAGTCCGGCGATCTGGGCCCAGGTGGATTCGATGCGGTCGAGTTCGTCGGCCGAGGGGTGTAGTCCCTTGGCGGCGAGCGCGTCCTTTATGGACAGCGTCATCACGGTCTCCTCAGTGTCGAACATCTGAAATAGTTCCAAATGGAACTACATTCAAGGTAGGTGACTCCGGTCACACTGTCTAGTGTTTGAAGAGAACCGTCTCGATACGCGGTGTGGCTGCCCTTGCGGGCGCCTCGCGATGTGTGTCCCCGCGGCACGATGCCCGCCGCGCCGCTTCGCGAGAAGGTCCGCCTCGGTCGGATGACAGAACGGAAACAAGGGCCTCGGAACGACGAGCGCGGTCCTGCTCGAGGCTCTTGGGCGGAACTCGCGGGGACGGGATCTAGGTTCGGTGATTGACCGTCTGCGGGGGCCCGTCACGCTTTGGTAGACATCGGTCTTGGCTGTCGAACCCGGAGGAAACCTGGCTCCGCGACTTATCGGGCATCGGGTCCACCGCTTAGTCCCGGTGAGCTGCAGCTCGTTGGGGCCGACCGCGGTGAAGACTCGCTCGCAGGGATAGTCGTTGTGCACGGGCGGACCGGCTCGGTGGCAGGGCACTTGAGCTGTCAGCAGTAGGGCTGAGGAGTGATCTCGAGTACTCGGCACGCCACCTCGCGCGGGGATTCGTTCAGCGGCGAGCTCGCTCACGAGCGGGTACCATCTAGTTCCGGCAGTTTTTCGCCTATGACAGGTTCGCCGCAGCGCGGCGCAAGACCTCACCTTTCCTGCTCCAACAGGCGCACACGCGGCTTGGCCTCGCGCACTTCCTTGGGCGCCGTGGCGGTCGTGCCAGGTTGAACTCCGGCTCCTACGCCAGCATTGCGAATCCACTTCTACAACGTCATGAGAACGCCGAAGTCTGCAGCGATTTGGTCGAGCGTCACACCGACTTCACGGTTCTCGGCGACGCGGACAACGTCGTCGCGGAATTCCTGTGAGTAGCGCTTGTCCAGGGCAACCACCGTGTAGGCCGCCCGGCAACGAGACCCCTCCTCGTCAACGTCACCTACCCGGGCATCAGCACCTTCCGGGGATCGAAATGGGAGAGTCCGCGGTTCAGCGGTAGACAGCCCACCTACGCGGCATCACTCGATCGGGAAAGGCAACGACCGCCGAAGCAATGAGGCCACGTCCTCCCACGCGGCTGCCTCGCCCTGGTACACCTCGGCTGTCTCGTCGTCTTCTTGGGCCTTGCCGGATTCGCTCCAGCAAATGGCCTGTTCCTCGCACCGGCGGATGCAGTCGAGAATCAGAGACCGGTCCCGCTTAAAAACCCGGGCTGCCAGTCCCGAGTTTCCCCTACGAAGCGCGAACGTCCCATCCTCATCGTGGGCGACGTACACCCTGTGGGTGAACCGCCCCAGGTTTCCCGCCGCTCCTATGTGGGTTGAAGCTCTCGGTTGAGAGCGGCGTAGTAGCTCTGCTCGA
>NZ_JAIFXZ010000006.1 GCF_021033825.1 Dietzia aurantiaca | reverse complement strand
GGTGGGCCGCGTGATAGGTCCGGTCCTCCGCCTTGGGGGTGGCGCCACGCGCCTCCAGTCCACGACGACGCTGGCCGCCGGAACCGACGACCTGTCCCTTCTTCGTGCCGCTCTTGCGGATCGCTCCGCGCCGGCTCGAGTTGCCCGCCATATCAGTCCTTCCGGTTGGCGAGCGACCACTTCTGGCCGTCCGCAGTGTCAGCCACGTCGATGCCCGCCGCGACCAGCCGGTCACGAATGGCGTCCGAGGTGGCGAAGTCCTTGTCCGCCCGAGCCTGCTGCCGTGCCGCCAACTCGGCCTGTACGAGAAGATCCAGCGCGACGGCCGTGTCGTCGTCGCCCCCACCGGCGGCAACCCACCGGGCGTCGAGCGGATCCACGCCCAGTACCCCGGCCATCGCCCGCACGGACGAGGCGGCGGCCAGCGCGGCCTCCATGTCGCCGGCTGCCAGCGCGGTGTTGCCGGCCCGGACCTGCCCGTGGATCTCGGCCAGCGCGGCCGGCACCCCCAGGTCGTCGTCCATCGCGGCGGCGAACCCCTCGGTCCACGTCCCGACGGACACCGCGGTGTCGGGGCCGATGGCCTCGTTCACCCGCCACACGAACGCCTCGATGCGCCGATAGCCGGCCGCCGCCTCCTGCAGGGCCTCGGGCGAGTACTCCAGCATCGAGCGGTAGTGGGCGCTGCCCAGGTAGTAGCGCAGCTCGACCGGCCGGACCGTGGTGAGGATGTTGGGCACGCTGAGCACGTTGCCCAGCGACTTGCTCATCTTCTCGCCGGCCATGGTGACCCAGCCGTTGTGCAGCCAGTACCGCGCGAAGCCGTCGCCGGCGGCATGGGACTGGGCGGCCTCGTTCTCGTGGTGCGGGAACTGCAGGTCCAGGCCTCCGCCGTGGATGTCGAAGGTGCCGCCGAGGTACCAGGTGGCCATGGCCGAGCACTCGAGGTGCCAGCCGGGCCGACCGTCGCCCCACGGGGTGGGCCAGCTGGGCTCGCCGTCCTTGGCCGCCTTCCACAGCGCGAAATCGCGCGGGTCGCGCTTACCGCGCAGGTCCGCGGACTCCCCCTGGTCCACCTCGTCGAGCTTGTGCCCGGACAGGTGACCGTAGTCGCCCTCCGGAGCCGCCGACCACGCGGCGACGTCGAAGTAGACCGACCCCTCGGCCGGGTACGCGTAGCCGCGCTCGATGAGCCGCTCCATGTACTCGATCATCTGGGTCATGTGCCCGGTCGCCCGCGGCTCGGTCGACGGCGGCAGCACTCCGAGCGCGTCGTAGGCGCGGGTGAACTCGCGCTCGTGCGTCGCGGCCCATTCCCACCAGGGGCGGCCGTTCTCGGCCGCCTTGGTCAGGATCTTGTCGTCGATGTCGGTGACGTTGCGCACGAACGCCACGTCATAGCCGGCGGCCAGCAGCCAGCGCCGCAGGATGTCGAATGCGACGCCGGAGCGCACGTGCCCGATGTGTGGGGCGGACTGCGGGGTGGCTCCACAGAGGTAGACAGACGCGTGCCCTTCCCGGACGGGGGCGAACTCCCGGAGGGAGCGGGTGGCGGTGTCATATAGATGGAGTGTCACGGTGGCCGAGTCTACCGGTGGCCGCGCCGTGCGCCCGCCTCGTCGCGCGGGGTGTGGGGTAGTTCAGGCCCGGTAGACCAGCGCGGTGGCCACGGCGGACACGCCCTCGCCGCGGCCGGTGTAGCCCATGCCGTCGGTCGTGGTGGCCGAGACGGACACCGGCGCGCCGATGATCTCCGACAGCCGCTCCTGGGCCTCGACCCGCCGCGGCCCCATCTTGGGCCGGTTGCCGACCATCTGCACGGCCCCGTTGCCGATCGTCCAGCCTTGCCTGTCGAGTTCGCGGACGGCCTCGCGCAGGAGCTGCTCCCCGGAGACGTCGTCGTACTCCGGCCGCCCGGTCCCGACCAGAGTGCCGAGGTCTCCGAGCCCCGCCGCGGACAGCAGCGCGTCGACGAGCGAGTGCGCCACGACGTCGCCGTCGGAGTGGCCCTCACACCCGTGATCGTCGGGAAAATGCAGGCAGGCCATCATGCAGGGCTTGCCCGGCTCGACGCGGTGGGCGTCGGTGCCGATCCCCACGCGGGGGATGACGGGTCCGGTCACGGGTCCTCCTGGGGCTGTGCGGTCGGTCGGGACCGCAGGTGGAATTCGGCGAGCGCGCGGTCGTCCGCGGTGGTGATCTTGAACGCGAGCGCCGCGCCGTGAACGGTGGCGACGCGTCGGCCGAGCCGCTCGGCCAGACCCGCGTCGTCGGTGGCCACGTCCCCGGCCGCGTCGTAGGCGGCGAGGAGCACGTCGGGCGCGAAGCCCTGCGGGGTCTGGACGGCGCGGAGGGCGGCGCGGTCGGGGGTGCCCACCACGTGGCCCGCGGCATCGACCTGTTTGACGGTGTCGACGACCGGGAGCACGGGGACCACCGCGGCCTCGCCCGCGCGCACCGCCTCGACCACGCGTCGGATCGACCCCGCGGGCGTGAGGCACCGCGCCGCGTCGTGGACGAGCAGGACGTCGTAGACCGCCGCGTCGGTCGCCGCGTCGTGGGCGGTGGTCAGCGCCGCGAGGCCGTTGCGCACCGAGTCGGTGCGCTCGGCTCCGCCGGTGGTGACGACGACGACATGGCGGCCCACCCGCAGGGGGGACAGCAGTGACTCGGCCTCGTCTACGCGATCGTCCGGCACCACGGCCACCACATCGTCCACGACGCCCGAGGCGAGCAGCCCTGCCACGGACCGTTCGAGCATGGTGCGGCCCCCGAGCTCGACGAAGGCCTTGGGGATCCCCGCGCCGAGACGGACGCCGGATCCGGCGGCGGGGACGACCGCGGCCACCCT
The DNA here is from genome assembly GCF_021033825.1 of Dietzia aurantiaca. GTDB lineage: Bacteria > Actinomycetota > Actinomycetes > Mycobacteriales > Mycobacteriaceae > Dietzia > Dietzia aurantiaca. The sequence goes on along the minus strand of NZ_JAIFXZ010000006.1, from coordinate 181,933 downwards.
GCCCGTAGGGGCGGGGTGGCCGGTCGATTCGTGGTGCGTCACCTGGTGGTGTGCCGCATTACGCGGGGGCCGCTGAGCCCAGCACCTCGTCGAGGAGCGCGTCCGCGCGATCCTCGTCCGCGCGCTCGGCGAGCGCGAGCTCACCGACGAGCACCTGGCGGGCCTTGGCCAGCATGCGCTTCTCGCCCGCGGACAGACCACGGTCGAGATCGCGACGCCAGAGGTCACGAACGACCTCGGCGACCTTGTTCACATCGCCCGAGGCGAGCTTCTCGCCGTTCGCCTTGTAGCGGCGGGACCAGTTGGTGGGCTCCTCCGCGTGCTCGGTGCGCAGGACCTCGAAGACCTTGTCGAGGCCCGCCTGGTCCACCACGTCGCGCACTCCGACGTACTCGGCGTTCTCGGCCGGGACCTTGACCGTGAGATCGCCCTGCGAAACCTTGAGGACGAGGTATTCCTTCTCGGTGCCCTTGACCGTCCGCATCTCGATCGCCTGAATGGTCGCGGCGCCGTGATGCGGGTAGACGACGGTGTCGCCGACCTTGAACTCCATGAGTGGCTTTCCCCTTTCGACTGACCTATCTTAGCACGCCCTCAGCCTCGGCGTTTTCCGTTTGCGCAGGTCAGCACCGTGCTGGACCTGTCCAGGCATTCCGGCGCCCCCGAGGGGGCCACTCCGGCACCGATGGCGCGGGGCCGTGGACTACGATGAGACCGGCCTGAGAGACGACCATTCCCCGAGGAGCCTGACGTGACTTCACCGAACACCGGCCTGCGCCGCACCGCGCTCGTAGTCCTGGCCGTGGGCGCCGCCCTCGGGGCGTCGGCCTGCGGATCCGGCCAGGTGTCGCAGACCGCCAACCAGGTCGCCGCGGTCGACGGCGGCCGTGGCTCGGCCGGCGATCTGTCCGTGAACGACTTCCAGGTGCTCATCCCGCAGGACGGCGGCGAGGCCCGTGTCGGCTTCGCGGCCTCGTACACCGGCTACGGCATGGAGGACCCGATCGGCATCGAGTCGGCCGAGGTCGACGGCATGCCGGTACAGCTCGGCGACACCCGGCCGATGGAGCGTGGCTGCTCGATCGTCTTCGACGCCAGCCCGGACGCCGCACCCATGCCGCCGGCCGCCGACGTCTGCCTCGAGCACGCCACGGCGATGCTGCCCGGAGGCGAGGAGCTGCACATCGGCACCTCGGTCCCCGCCACCGTCTCTTTCAGCAACGGCGAGCGGATCGAGCTGGACGCGGCCGTGATGGCCGAGCCCCTCGAGATCGGCGAGTACACCCGCCCGGCCGAGACCGCCGCCCCGTCCGAGGGGCACTGAGACGTCCGCCCTGTCCGCCCGCTCGGCTGACGGCTCGCCCGTCGACGCCGAGGTCCGCGGCGTTCTCCGCCGCCTCGCCCCGGGCACGCCGCTGCGCGACGCGCTCGACCGGATCCGGCGTAGCGGAACCGGCGGCCTCGTCGTACTCGGGGACGATCCCGCGGTCCAGTCCATCTGTGACGGCGGGGTCGATCTCGACGTCCCGTTCACCCCGGCCCGCCTGCGCGAGCTGAGCAAGATGGACGGCGCCGTGGTCCTGTCCACGGACGGCACGAGGATCACCCGCGCCAATGTCCATCTGGTGCCCGACCCCTCGCTCCCCGCCGTGGAGACGGGCACCCGTCACCGCGCCGCGGAGCGGACCGCCCGGCATACCGGTGTCCCCGCGGTCGCCGTGTCGGCATCCATGACCACAGTGACCGTGTACGCCGCGGGGCAGGCCCGCGTGTTGGCTGATCCCGTCGTGCTTCTCGCCCGCGCCGACCAGACCGTCGCCACGATGGAGCGTCACGGCGCCCGCACCGCCCGCGCCCGGGCCCGGCTCGATCGCGCGGAGATCGGCGGGTACGCGGCCGTGCGTGACGTGATCACCATGGCCCAGCGCCTGCTCCGCCTGGAGCGACTGGGGACCGAGCTCGCCGAGCTGACCGTCGAGATGGGTGAGTACGGGCGCCAGACCACGCTGCAGCTCGAGGAGTTGCTCTCGGACACCCCGGACGAGCTCTGGGGCCTTGTCGCGGACTACCTGATGGTGGACCAGACCGGTATGGATCCCGCCGATGCGGATTCCCCGGCCCTGCCCACCGCCGAGCAGGTCGAGACGGGGCTGGAGCGACTCACCGTGCTCTCCGACGCGGACCTGCTGCTACCCGGCCCCGTCGCGCGCTGCCTCGGGCTACCGGCCGAGCCCGAAGATCTGGACGACCAGGTCTCGGCGCGCGGCTACCGGATGCTCGCCCACATCCCCCGGTTGCGGCCGGTACAGATCGCGGCGCTCGTGGAGCGGTTCGGCTCGGTGTCGGCACTACTGGCGGCCGAGCAGGCGGACTTCGCTGATGTCGAGGGCGTCGGCTCGCTGTGGGCGCGGCACGTCCGGCAGCGGCTCACCGGCCTCGTCACCGGCTGACCCGGACCTCAGGCCTCGGGCGCGTCGACAACGTTGAAGGTCGCGGCCGGGCTGAAGACGTTGCCCACCAGCGCGTAAACCTGGTAGGAACCCACCTCGACCGGCGTGCGGTCGGACTCGGCACAGGCGCCCTCGGCGGAACGGCGGCCCGACCAGTCGATCTGGCGCGGCTCCGGCTCGTTCGGGCGCAGTTCGACCTCGTCCTCGTCGCGGGGCGTCGTGCAGTCGATGCTGGACCAGACCTTGGTGTTGTCGTCGAGCCGGTAGACCTCGAACGAGAGCGGCGCCTCGGACAGGTCGCGGTCGCACGTCGTCTCGGACGTGTTGAGGACGTTGACGAAGAAGCGGACCTCCTCGCCCACCGGCACGTTCGGCCCGGCGGGCCAGACGTCCAGGCGCAGGTCCTCGTCGGCACAACGGCCGCGGGACGCGCCGCCGTCGTCGGGCTTGTCGCTCTCCGTGGGCTCGGTGGTCGAGGTCTCGGTGGTCTCTGCGGCCTCCGACGTATCCGGGTCCCCGCCGTCGGCCGTCGCCTGGGTGTCCGTCCCGGTGTCGCGGGAGGCCAGGAAGAGCGCCACCACCACCGCCAGGACGACGACGACCGCGACGACGACCGCCGCGACACGACGGCGGACATAGACTTCGCGCGGTAGGGGGCCCTGAGGTTCTTGCACGAGCCCAACTCTAGATCCGAGCCCGCGCCCACCCGACCTGCGGCGCGGCGTGTCCCTCAGACCGCGACCATCTCCTCGCCGGGACCGTGCGGGACGTCCTCGACGTCGCCGATCACGCTGCGCAGATACGCTCGCCCGTCGCCCAGCTTGTACGTCACGCCCACTATCGCGAGCTTTCCGGCGGCCACCCGCTCCGAGATGATCTTGGACCTCTGCTCCAGCAACTCACCGGTCTCCAGGATGTGCCGCGCCTCGAGGTCGTCGGTCGTCGTGAGGCCCTCGCGACGGCCATTGAGGATCGACGGGGAGACCTTCTCGACCACATCGCGCAGGAACCCGGGCGGGATCTCGCCGGTCTTGAGCGCCTCGACCGCCGCGGCGACGCCGCCGCAACTGTCGTGCCCGAGCACCACGATCAGCGGCGTCTCCAGCAGGTGCACGGCGTACTCGATCGACCCCAGGACCGCGGTGTCGATGATGTGGCCCGCGGTACGGATGACGAACATATCGCCCAACCCCTGGTCGAAGATGATCTCCGCCGCCACCCGCGAGTCCGAACAGCCGAACAACACGGCCTTGGGTTGCTGCGCGGCGACCAGGTCCTCACGCCGCTGGGTATTCTGGCTGGGATGACGCATCTCGCCGTTGACGAATCGACGATTGCCGTCGCGGAGCGAGGCCCAGGCGCTGATCGGGTTGGTATGAGGCATGGCTCATATTGTGCACCCGCTTCCCAGAAGGACCCTCAGTGACCTCCACCGCAGCCCACGGCATCGACACCCCTGCCCTGATCTCCTGGTTCTCCGGCGCCGGCCGTGCCCTGCCGTGGCGCGAGGACGGCGTGAGCGCCTGGGAGATCCTGCTGTGTGAGGTGATGAGCCAGCAGACGCCCGTCGCCCGGGTCGAGCCGGTCTGGCGCGACTGGCTGGCGCGGTGGCCGGGACCCGCCGAACTCGCCGCGGCCGCCCCTGCGGACGTGATCCGCATGTGGGGCAAACTCGGCTACCCGCGCCGTGCGTTGCGACTGCGGGAGTGCGCTGTCGTCGTCGTCGACACATTCGGGGGCGAGGTTCCCACCGACGTCGATGACCTGCTCTCCCTGCCCGGCGTCGGCGACTACACGGCGCGCGCCGTGGCCTGCTTCGCGCACGGCCAGGCCGTCCCCGTGGTGGACACCAACGTGCGGCGCGTCGTGGCACGCGCCGTCAACGGGCTCGCCGAGGCGGGCCCGCCGTCGAACCGTCGCGACCTCGCCGCCGTCGAGGCGTTGTTGCCCGCGCGGCGTGAGGACGCCGTGGCCTTCTCCGTCGCAATCATGGAACTTGGCGCCCTCGTGTGCACCGCCCGCTCCCCCGACTGCGACGCCTGCCCGCTCGCTTCCTCGTGCGCGTGGGTTGCCGCCGGAAAGCCCGCCTGGGACGGGCCCAGGCGGAAGGCCCAGACGTACGCCGGGACCGACCGTCAGGTCCGCGGCATGTTGCTCGACGTGCTGCGCGACGGCGACGGCACCGCGACCGCCGCGCGGCTCGACCTGGTGTGGCCGGACGAGGTGCAACGTGCGCGGGCGTTGGCCTCGCTTGTCGACGACGGGCTCGTGGTGCAGGTCGAGGGCCGCTACTCACTGCCGACCTGAGGCGCCGCCCGCGATACGACCTCGACGAGATCACACGTCGCGGTCAGGCCACCGCCCCGGCTCGTCCGCCGGTAAGCGTAGGCTGTCCTACATGGCCGTCGTGAAGATCAATGCCCTCAACGTCCCGCCGCAGGCCGGTGCCGAGCTCGAGCGCCGGTTCTCCGAGCGCGCGCACACCGTCGAGAACTCCCCGGGCTTCCTCGGGTTCCAGCTGCTGCGCCCGACCGGCGGAGAGACTCGCTACTTCGTGGTGACGACGTGGGAGGACGACGCGTCGTTCGAGGCGTGGCGCGACGGCGACGCCCGCGCGGCCCACGCGGGTCAGCACGGCAAGCCTGTCGCCGACGGCGCGAACCTGCTGGAGTTCGACGTGGTCATGGACGTCAAGCCCGCCGGCTGACCAGACCTGACGTGACCTGACCGCACCCCGCATCGCCGCCCGCCCATGGACCGGATCGCCGAACTGCCGTTCGCCCTGGCCTTCGGCACCTTGTTCCTGATCGTGATGTTGCGGGCCAACGCCACCTATTGGCTGGGCCGGGGCGCGCTGAGCGGGGGTCGGCTCAGCGACAGGCTCGCCCGTCGCCTCGACGGGCCGACCATGAAGCGCGCCCAGCGGCTCTCCGCTCGCTACGGCGTGGTCGCGGTGCCACTGTCGTTCCTGACGGTCGGCATCCAGACGGCGATCAACTTCAGCGCCGGCTTCACCGTCATGCCGCTACGCCGCTACCTCCCGGCCGTGACCGTGGGGTGTGTGCTCTGGGCGTTGCTCTACTCCACCGTCGGCATGGTCGGCTGGGCGGCGATCGCGGCCCTCTGGGACCGGATCGCCGCCTGACCTGGTCAGCCCGGCTCAGTTCAGGGCAGTGGGCCCACCACGGGCGCCAGGTCGTCCGCGAACCGCTCGTCCGCCAGTGCCTTCACGTCGACGGCGTTGATCTGGCCGTCCTCTGCGAACACGTCGGCCAGTTCCTGTTCGCTGGCGATCGTGTCCGCCAGCGCGACCGGCACCCGGCTACTACGGCCCTGCGAGAGTTCGGCCGCCTCCGGTGAGATGCCCACGGCCTCTCCGTAGTAGTCCGCCCACCCGGTCGGGTCCTCTGCCGCCCACTTCCCTGCCTCGGCGATCCGGACCAGCAGGTCGGCGATCGCGGTCTGCCGTCGCGGGTCCGCCAGGGCCTCGTCAGACGCCACGCCGAACCCGAACCCGTTGGTCGTCCCGGCCGCGGTGGTGAGCGTGCGGGCATCGGAGGTGGTCTGGGTGATGGCGGTGTACGGGTCCCAGATGGCCCACGCGTCAGCGTCGCCGCGGGAGAACGCCGACCCCGCTTCGGCGGGCTGGAGGTACACCAGCTCCACGTCCTCCGGGTCGACCCCGGCCTTACGGAGCTGCAGCAGCAGGTGGCCGTGGGCGGAGGTGCCCTTGGCCACCAACACCTTCCGGCCGGCCAGGTCCGCCACGGACTGCGCGTCCGAGTCGGCCGGGACGAGGATCTGGTCGCCCTCCCCGTCGTTGGCGTAGGCGGACACGACGGACGCGCGCGCCCCGGCCGCGGCCCCGAACACGGGCGGGGTGTTCCCGGTGACAGCCACGTCGATCTGCCCGGCGTTGAGCGCCTCGATCTGCGGCGGTCCGGAGGTGAAGGTGGAGAACTCCACCCGGTATGGCAGGTCGTCGAGTTGCCCTGACGCGGTCAGCAGCGCCTCCGTGCCACCCTTCTGGTCCCCCACCCGCAGCACGAGGTCGGACAGCTCCGCCGGGTCCACCCGGTCCGGGACGGGCGCCTGGGCCTGCGATTCCCGGCTGGCGCACCCCGCGCCGGCGATCATCACGACCGCCGCCAGCGTGAGGAGTGCGATCAGTATCGAGTGTCGCCTACGGATATCGGAAACGGTGGTCGTCATATCGAATAGTCCTCGTCTGAGTGGTCGACGCCCAGGGCGTCGAGAAGTGATCGTCGGTGGTGACCAACGCGCCCGCCGTCGCGGGGCCGGTCGATGGTCTCGGTGTGTGCAACGGCGCCGTGGTCAAGCACGAGCACCCTGTCGGCCAGCGCGATCGCCTCGTCGATGTCGTGAGTGACCAGCAGGATGCCCAGTCCGTGGCGGCGCCACAGTCGCAGCAACAGGTCGTGCATGGTGCGCCGCGTGAGCGCGTCGAGCGCACCGAAGGGTTCGTCGAGCAACAGCAGTGAGGGCTCGGCGACGAGCGCCCGGGCCAGCGACGTGCGCTGGGCCTGCCCGCCGGACAGCTCGCCCGGGTAAGCGTCCTCCCGGCCGGCCAGCCCCACCTCGTCGAGCATCTGCGACACCCGGGCGGTCTTCTCGGCCCGGCTTGCGTCGACCCGGTTGAGCCCGTGGCGCACGTTGGCGGCGACGGTGCGCCACGGCAGCAGGCGGGCGTCCTGGAACACCACGGCGGGAGCCCCGTCGATGTGGGCGGTGCCGCCGTGGTCGTGGTCGAGCCCGGCCAGGATCCGGAGCGCGGTCGATTTGCCGCTCCCGCTGCGGCCGAGCAGCGCGACGATCCGTCCGCGCGGGATCTCCAGGTCGAGCCCGTCGAGAACCGTGGTGCCATCGAACTGCCGGGTGACATCGTGTAGCGCCCCGGCCGGGGTGAGAGTAGTGGGCATGGATGTCCTCCAGGGAAGTGTGGGCGGTCGTCAGCGGTAGTGCCGCAACGCCCGGGCCTCGGCGGCACGGACGAGGGCGTCGGTGGTGATCCCCAGCAGGGCGTAGACGACCAGCCCCACGATGATCACGTCGATCCGGAAGAAGTCGCGGGCGTTCATGATGAGGTATCCCAAGCCGGTGGTGGCGTTGAGCTGCTCGGCCACGATGAGCGTGAGCCACGCGATCGCCAGCGACTGCCGTACCCCCACCAGCACCTGCGGCGCGATGGACGGCAGGACCACCTCGATCAGCCGCTGCCGTTGTGACAAGCCGAACACGGTGGCCATATCGAGTAGCTTCGGGTCGACTTGGCGCAGCCCCGAGGCGGTGTTGAGGTAGATGGGGAACACCACACCCAGTGCGATGAGCAGCACCTTGGGCGCCTCACCGATACCAAACCACAGGATGAACAGCGGGATCAGTCCCAGGTGGGGCAGTGCTCGGAGCATCTGCAGCGGCGGGTCGAGAATCGCGTCCGCGTACCGGGACGTGCCCACCAGGACTCCCAGCACGAGTCCCGCGACCGCTCCCAGGGTGAAGCCCTGCAGGACACGAACACTCGACACGGCCAGGGCGTCCACGATCTCCCCGGACGCCAGGAGTTCGACCGCGGATTCGGCGATGAGCTGGGGCGCCGGCAACGTCCGCTCAGGCAGGACCCCGGTGGCCGCGGCCACCTGCCAGATCACGATCAGGACGAGCGGGCTCAGCCACCGCAGCCAGCTGAGACCACGGCGTCGTTGTCGTCGTCGTGATCTTCTCCCGGCGCGGCGCGGCGCGGACCCGTTCGTGGCCGGGCCCGGCCGAGTACTCGTGGGTGTGATTGCGGGCGATGCCGTGCCCGGGGGGTCCACCGGGGAGCCGAACGGGGCGGGCGGTGGTGCCGCGGCGGGCTGCGAACGTACGGTCGTGGTCACGATCAGTCTCCTCTCCAGTGGGTCAGCCGCCGACACGGGCGGGCTCTCGGGTGGGCGAGACCGGGCGGGCCGACGCGGTGGCCGGGGCCGCGCTGCCGGATCCGGAGCCGGTGAACGGCACGGCGCCGGGGTGTTGGCCGGGGCCGCCGACGGCGTGCGGCGGGGTCCACAGGCCGCGCCGCTCGAGCACCGGGAGCACGCCCTCGCCGAAGGTGAAGGCCTCTTCCAGGTGGGGATACCCGGAGAACACGAAGTGGCTCAGGCCCAGCTCCGCGTACTCGGCGATCCGGTCGGCCACCTCCTCGTGCGATCCCACGAGCGCCGTACCCGCGCCTCCGCGGACCAGCCCGACGCCGGCCCAGAGGTTCGGCGCGATCTCCAGCGAGTCGGCCCGGCCCCCGTGGAGGTCGAGCATCCGGCGCTGGCCCTCCGATTCACTGGCACGCAGGGACTCCTGCACGCGCTCGATGTCTGCCGGGTCGATTCCCCGCAGGAGTCGCTCGGCCTCGGCCCACGCCTGCTCCGAGGTGTCGCGGGAGATCACGTGGAGCCGGATGCCGAAGGTCGGCTTTCGGCCGTTCGCGGCAGCGGCCACCCGGACACGGTCGAGCTTTTCTGCGACGGCGGCCGGGGGCTCGCCCCAGGTCAGGTAGGTGTCCGCGTGGCGGGCGGCCACGCGGATCCCGGCCGCGGAGGAACCGCCGAAGAAAATCGACGGGGCGGCGTCGGGGCGGCGCCCCAGAACGGAGTCGACGACGGCGAGGTGGTCGCCCGCGAACGACAGCGGCTCCGGCGAGGACCACAGCCCGCGCACGATCTCCAGGAACTCGTCCGCCCGGGCGTAGCGGCTCTCCTTGTCGAGGAAGTCCCCGTAGGCGCGCTGTTCGCGGGACTCCCCACCGGTGACCACGTTGAGCAGCAGCCGGCCGTGGGTCTGCCACTGGAAGGTGGTCGCCATCTGCGCGGCGAGGGTGGGGCTCATCAGACCGGGCCGCAACGCCACGAGGAACTTGATGCGCTCGCTCGACTCAGCGAGCAACGCCGAGGTCAGCAGTGCGTCCTCGCACCACGCGCCGGTCGGCGTGAGTAGTGACTCGAACCCGTTGTGCTCGGCCGCGGCCACGATCTGCCGCAGGTACGGCAGGGTGGCGGGCCGGTCGCCCGACATGAAGGTGCCGTGGCCTCCGGCCACCAGGTTTCGCGAATCGCCGTATGTGGGAAGGAACCAGTGAAAGTGCAGATCCTCGTTCACGGCGGTCGGGTCGGTCAGATGGGTGACCACGGATGACTCCTCGGGGTGGGGCTCGGTGTCGGACCGACCCATCGTGGAACCGGCCGGCTCCGGAAGCCCAGCGTTATGGTCACCGCGGACGAAATCCTTAACTGCACCAGACCGCTCTGTCTATTATCCGTGTTACTGTCACCGCCATGACCATCCAGTCCCCCGTGGCCGCCCTGCGTCTCTCAGACATCAGCTCGGCGCGGGTCATGCGGGCGATCCGGTTCCGGGGGCCCGTCTCCCGACCCGAGATCGCAGCGACGACCGGACTGTCCGTGGCGACCGTCGGACGCGCGACCTCCGCCCTGGCGGCCGCGGGTGTCATCCGAGAACGTCCCGAACTGATGCACGACGGATCGGTCGGACGCCCGAGCATCCCGGTGGAGATCGACCCGTCCGGTCCGGTGACCGTCGCGGTACACATCGGCTTGCATCGCAGCGTGGTGGCGGTGTGTGACCTCGCGTGCCGCATCCTGTCCGAGTACGCGATCGGCACGCCCGGCCGTGAACCGGTGCGGATCGCCGACGAGCTGACCGCGGTCGCGTTCCGACTTCTGGACGGCTACCGCGATCGCCGGCTGGTGCGAGGCGGGATCGCCACCGCCGCCCGGATCACCGGGGCGGGGCGGATCGACCACGACCTGCTCGGATGGGAGGACGTGCCCGTCACGGACCTGTTCGCTGACCGAATCGGTGTGCCGTTCTCGGTGGCCCCGCACGTCGAGGCCATGGCCGCGACCGAGCTGTTGGTGGGACATGAGACCCACGAGGGCACCACGCTGGTGGTCTATGCGCGCGAGCATCTGGGTTCCGCACTCGTGATCGACGGTGTCGTCCACCAACCGCGGGCGGGCTCCCCGGATCTGACGCACCTGCCCGTCGGGGCCGCCGAACTGCTCGACGACCGTGGCGGTGGCCTGCTGGACGTGGTCGGCGACTCCGGGCTGGTCCGGGCTGCGGGTCGCCACGGCATAGAGGTGGGATCGGTGGCCGAACTCGCCATGCACGCACGCCGGGATGCGGTGGCGGAGGCGATCCTCGTCGAGCGCGCCACAGTCCTGGGGCGACTGGTGGGCCTGTTGTCCTCCATCACCCGGCCCGATGCCGTCGTCCTGTGCGGTCAGGCCTTCACCGACCATCCGCGCTACCTGTCGGCGCTGATCAGGGCGACCCGGGAGACCCGTCTCGTGGGCGCGGCGCCGGATCTGCGGGTCTCGACGGCAGGAGGCCGCATCCAGCAGTTCGCCGCCATGGCGGTCGCGCTGGACGCGATATCCGCGGACCCCACGGCAGCGCTCGCAGCCAGAGCGCTCTCGGCATCGTAGGGCCCACCCCCGCCGCCGTAGTGGTCTGCTTTCGCGGCGGGGGCACTTTCCATCACCGCGAACAGAAGTCTCGACATCCGTAGCGGGCTGGCCGCAGACTTCCGTCATGCCTGAACACCAGTCGTTGTCCGCTGCCCGCCCGTCCGTCTCCCGGGAGACCCACCGGCGCGCGATGCGGACGCACCCGGCCGGCGTCACGATAGTCACCCTGGACGGTTCGGACGGACCCGTCGGCTTCACCGCGTCGTCCCCCTCGAGCTTGTCCGCCGAGCCCGCCCTGATCAGTTTCAACGTGGGGATATCCTCGTCGAGCCTGTCGGCCGTTCTCGAGGCCCGCACCGCTGTCGTGCATCTGCTCGGCGAAGGGGATGAGCACCTCGCGCTCCGCTTTGCCGGGCCGTCACATCTGCGGTTCGCCGACACGGCGCTGTGGACCCGCGCCGAGACCGGTGAACCGCTGCTCCACGGCGGACGGGTCCGACTCCGGGTCGCCCTTGACCGACTCGTGCCCGCCGGCGACCATGTCCTGGTGATCGCGCGCTTGCTCGACGCCTGGTTCGACGACGAGCCCGCCGATCCCCTGGTGATCCTCGACGGCGGCTTCCGTTCGGTATCGAGCTCCACCCACTAGCCGGGCGCCACCACCAGCTCGGTGAGCTCGACCCCGCCGGTGCACTCGTCCTCGCTCAGTCCCACTTCGTCTGGATGTCCAGCTCCACACCCAACGCCGCAGCATCCTCCCGTGGCATCTCCACCGCCGGCTGAACCTGCGGAAAGCGGGGTGACTCCCCCGTCGTCACGCCCGCCCGCTCACGCGCCTCGCCGAATGCCGCTCTGCATTCGCCGCGTGGTCGATACCATTCACGTATTCCCAGGTGGGCACTGCTGAACCTCAGCATCATCGACCACTCGACGGGCCTCGGGGGCGGCGTCAGGCCGGGGGCGGCGGGGGCTGGAGGCTCGCTGCGGCGGCGCGAGTCGGATGTGGCGGGCCGGGAGCGGCGCCGAAATGGGGACGACCCCCGCCGGTGAGGGCGGGGGTCGTCCGTTGCGACTATCTCGGGAGCGGTCAGCTGGTGGCGGGAGCCGCCCCGCCGCTGCCGGCGGGGCCGCCCGGGGCGCCGCCACCGAAGCCACCCGAGCTCGGCGGCAGGGAGTCGCCCGGTCCGGCCTCGCCCGTGGGGGCGACGCTGGCGGTGACCTCTTCGCCCTCGCGGTCCTCGGGCGCGTCCGGGCGCGGGGAGCCGGAGAACGTGAACTTGGCGTCCTCGGTGCGCTCGGACTCGCCGTCCCAGCCCTCGACGTCCACGGTCACCAGATCGCCGGCAGCGACCTCGCCGAAGAGGATCTTCTCCGACAGCGTGTCCTCGATCTCGCGCTGGATCGTGCGACGCAGCGGTCGCGCGCCCAGCACCGGGTCGAATCCGCGCTTGGCCAGGAGCCGCTCCGCACGGTTGGTGACCTCGATGTCCATGTCCTTGGCCTTGAGGGCCGAACGGACGCGGCCGATCATGAGCTCGACCATCTGGACGATCTGGTCCTGCGTGAGCTGGTGGAACACCACGATCTCGTCGATGCGGTTGAGGAACTCCGGGCGGAAGTGCTTCTTCAGCTCGTCGTTGACCTTCTGCTTCATCCGCTCGTACTGGCCCTCGGCATCCTGCTCCCCGATACCGGAGAAGCCCATGCCCACGGCCTTGGAGATGTCCTTGGTGCCCAGGTTCGAGGTGAAGATCAGCACGGTGTTCTTGAAGTCCACCATGCGACCCTGACCGTCGGTGAGACGGCCGTCCTCGAGCACCTGGAGGAGGGTGTTGTAGATCTCCGAGTGAGCCTTCTCGATCTCGTCGAACAGGACCACCGAGAACGGCTTGCGTCGCACCTTCTCCGTGAGCTGGCCGCCCTCCTCGTAGCCCACGTAGCCGGGGGGCGCGCCGAAGAGCCGCGAGGCAGTGAAGCGGTCGTGGAACTCACCCATGTCGATCTGGATGAGCGCGTCATCCTCACCGAACAGGAAGTTCGCCAGCGCCTTGGACAGCTCCGTCTTACCAACACCCGAGGGGCCGGCGAAGATGAACGAACCCGACGGGCGCTTGGGATCCTTGAGCCCGGCGCGCGTCCGGCGGATGGCCCGCGAGACCGCCTTGATGGCGTCCTCCTGGCCGATGATCCGCTTGTGCAGCTCGTCCTCCATGCGGAGCAGACGGGTGGTCTCCTCCTCGGTGAGCTTGAAGACGGGGATGCCGGTCCAGTTGCCCAGAACCTCGGCGATCTGCTCCTCGTCCACCACGGCGGCCACGTCCATGTCGCCCGCCCGCCACTGCTTCTCACGCTCGGAGCGCTCGGCGATGAGCTTCTTCTCCGTGTCCCGCAGGCCGGCGGCCTTCTCGAAGTCCTGCGCGTCGATCGCGGACTCTTTCTCGCGGCGGGCCTCCGCGATCTTCTCGTCGAACTCGCGGAGGTCCGGCGGGGCCGTCATCCGCTTGATGCGCATGCGGGCACCGGCCTCGTCGATGAGGTCGATCGCCTTGTCCGGCAGGAAGCGGTCGTTGATGTACCGGTCCGCCAGCTGGGCCGACGCGGCCAGTGCGGCGTCGGTGATGGTAACGCGGTGGTGCGCCTCGTAGCGGTCCCGCAGACCCTTGAGGATCTCGATCGACAACTCGACACTTGGCTCAGGCACCTGCACGGGCTGGAAACGACGCTCGAGCGCCGCGTCCTTCTCGATGTGCTTGCGGTACTCGTCCAGCGTGGTGGCACCGATGGTCTGCAGCTCACCGCGGGCCAGCTTGGGCTTGAGGATCGACGCGGCGTCGATCGCCCCTTCGGCGGCACCGGCACCGACGAGCGTGTGGATCTCGTCGATGAACAGGATGATGTCGCCGCGCTGGTTGATCTCCTTGAGCACCTTCTTCAGGCGCTCCTCGAAATCACCGCGGTAACGGGAACCGGCCACGAGCGAGCCCAGGTCCAGCGAGTACAGCTGCTTGTCCTTGAGCGTCTCGGGGACCTCGTTGTTGACGATCGCCTGGGCCAGGCCCTCGACCACGGCGGTCTTACCCACGCCGGGCTCACCGATGAGGACCGGGTTGTTCTTGGTGCGCCGGGAGAGCACCTGCATGATGCGCTCCACCTCCTTGGCGCGACCGACGACCGGGTCGAGCTTGCCCTCCATGGCGGCCTGGGTGAGGTTGCGGCCGAACTGGTCCAGGACCGTCGACGACGACGGCGTGCCGGACTCGCGTCCACCGGTGCCGGCCGGGGCGCCCGTGGCCTCGGCCTCCTTGCCCTGGTAGCCGGAGAGCAGCTGAATGACCTGCTGGCGCACCCGCGTGAGGTCGGCGCCGAGCTTGACCAGCACCTGGGCGGCCACGCCCTCGCCCTCGCGGATGAGACCGAGCAGGATGTGCTCGGTACCGATGTAGTTGTGGCCGAGCTGCAGGGCCTCGCGCAGGCTCAGCTCGAGCACCTTCTTGGCACGCGGCGTGAACGGGATGTGCCCGCTGGGCGCCTGCTGGCCCTGACCGATGATCTCCTCGACCTGGCTACGCACGGCCTCCAGCGAGATCCCGAGGGACTCGAGGGCCTTGGCCGCTACACCCTCGCCCTCATGGATGAGCCCGAGCAGAATGTGCTCGGTACCGATGTAGTTGTGGTTGAGCATCCTGGCCTCTTCCTGGGCCAGGACGACGACGCGACGCGCGCGGTCGGTAAACCGTTCGAACATCGTGCTACCTCACATTCCTCGGGTTTGCACCACTCTAGTGGCCCGGTTCGTCGACCGGAGCCACAGGAGTGGCAGTCGACCTGTCATGTGTGTTCAACGCCGCAGGTGGGGTAATCATTGCCGAATCGTGTACGCCGTCAGCGAACGCGCGCGAACGCGGAGGAAGTCTAGGGTCATTGCCATGGCCCCGGACCCCACCACGACCGCCCGATGACCCGGTTCGACCTGGATCTGATCGGCAGCGGGCTGCCGTTCGCCGACGCCCTGCCGGCGCTGCGCGAGGCCCTCGCCGCGACCGGCACCGCGGTCGTCCAGGCGCCCCCGGGTACGGGCAAGACGACGCTGGTGCCGCCGGCCGTCGCGGTGGCCGACGGCGTGGCCGGGCGGGTGGTGGTGACGCAGCCCCGCCGCGTGGCCGCCCGGTCCGCGGCCCGCCGCCTGGCCCGCCTGACCGGCACGGAGCCCGGCGGGCCGGTGGGTTATTCGGTGCGCGGGGACTCGACGGTCGGCCGTGACACGCGGGTGGAGTTCGTGACACCGGGCGTGCTGGTGCGCCGACTGATCTCCGATCCCGACCTGCCGGGCGTGGGCGCGGTGGTGCTCGACGAGGTCCACGAACGCGATGTGGAGTCCGACCTCGCCTTCGCCCTGCTGTGCGAGTTGCGCCAGCTGCGCGAGGACCTGCCGGTGGTGGCGATGTCCGCGACGGTCGAGGCGGACCGCTTCGCCCGCCTGCTCGGCGGGAGCACCGGTGACGGGCGCGCCCCCGCTCCGGTCGTCGACGTCCCGGCCGTCCTGCACCCCCTGGAGGTCCGCTACGCACCGCCGTCCGCGCCCAGGCTCGACGCGCGCGGGGTGACCGACGGGTTCCTCGAACACGTCGCGACGGTGACCGCCGACGAGGTCCGCGCGAGCGGCCACGACACCCTGGTGTTCCTGCCGGGGGTGCGCGAGATCGAGCGGGTGGTGCGCCTGCTGTCGGCCCGGCTCAGCGAGGCCGCCGAGATCCTGCCGCTGCACGGCGGGCTCGACCCGGCGGCGCAGGACCGTGCGGTGTCGGGCCCGGGCCGCGCCGGCGGCGGGTCGCGTCCGCGCGTGGTCGTCTCCACGGATCTCGCCGAGTCCTCGCTGACGGTGCCGGGCGTGCGGGTGGTGGTGGACGCCTGCCTGAGCCGCGAGCCGCGCCGGGACACCGCCCGCGACATGACCGGCCTGGTGACCGTGTCGGCGTCGCGGGATTCGTGCGTCCAGCGCGCCGGACGCGCCGCACGACTGGGCCCGGGCCGGGCGGTGCGGTGCCTGAGCGAGCAGGAGTACACGCACCTGCCGTCGCATCGCTCCCCGGCCATCGCCACGTCCGATCTCACGACCTTCACCCTCGACGTGGCGTGTTGGGGCGCGCCGCGCGGCGAGGGTCTGTCCCTGCCGGACGGCCCGCCGGTCGGGGAGCTGGCCCGCGCGGAGTCGGTGCTGCGCGGCCTCGGCGCACTCGATGCCGACGGCCGGGCCACCGACCGGGGCCGGGACCTGGCGCGGGTGCCAGCCGATCCGCGTCACGCCCGCGCCCTGCTCGACGGGGCGTCACTGGTCGGCCCGCGGGCCGCGGGTGAGGTGGTGGCGCTGCTGGCCTCGGACCGGCGTTCCCCGGGCGGTGACCTGGCCGCGGACCTGCGCGCGTTGCGGTCGGGTCGGGCACCGGACGCGCGGGCGTGGCAGCAGCAGGCGCGCCGGATGGAGCGAATCGCGCGCGAGGGTCGTGCCGCAGGCAGACCCGCGGGCGGGCACGACGGGCGGGAGGACGCTACGGGGTTGGTGATCGCGCTCGCCCACCCCGACCGGGTCGCACGCCGCCGAGGTGACCAGTACACCTTCGCCTCCGGGACCGGCGCGGTGTTGCCGCCCGGCTCGGCGCTGGTCGGCCGGGAATGGCTGGCCGTGGCGGAGGTCGGCCGCGCCGCCGGGCGCGCCGCGGGAGAGGCCGGGGCGGTGATCCGCGGGGCCGCCGCGATCAGTCGGGACGACGCGCTCGACGCGGCGTCCCCTCTTGTCGACGACGACGAGACCGCCCACTTCGACGGCCGTACACTGACCGGCCGCCGTGTCCGGCGTCTCGGTGCGATCGAACTCTCCTCTACACCTGTGCGGCCCTCACACGCTGCGGCCGTCGAGGCGGTCTCGGCCACGGTCCGGGCCGGCGGGTTCCCGGCCCTGGGCCCCGATGACGACGCCCTCGCCCTGTGGTGTCGCCTCGCGCTGGCCCGCCGCGAGCTCGGTGAGCCCTGGCCCGACGTGTCCGCGGCCGGCCTCGCCGCGCGTCTGGACGAATGGCTCGGGCCGGAGATCGCCGCCCTCGCGCAGGGCTCGACGATCGCGGGCCGGGCCCTCGGCCCGGCGCTGAAGCGACTGTTGCCCTGGCCCGAGGCCGGGTCGTTCGACGAGCTGGTGCCGGAGCGGCTGCAGGTGCCCTCGTCGTCGTCGTACCGCGTGGACTATCCCGAGCCCGGGTCGGACGGCGCCCCCGTCCTGGCCGCCAAGCTGCAGGAGTGCTTCGGCTGGACCACCTCCCCGCGGATCTGCGGCGGGCGCGTCCCCGTCACGGTGCATCTCCTCTCCCCCGCCGGACGCCCCCTCGCGGTGACCCGCGATCTGGGTTTCTTCTGGCGCGAGGCCTACCCCGGGGTGCGGGCGGAGATGCGCGGGCGGTACCCGAAACACCCGTGGCCCGAGGATCCGATGACCGCCGAACCGACACGGCACACCAACCGGAAGCGCTGACCGCTCCCGCCGCGGCAGTCCCAATACCATAACGGGCGTCCCAACGGTAGATTCGGGCCGAAATCGGCCGTAGGATGTGAGACATACCACTGCAGGCGAATTCTGCCGGAAGGGTGATCACGATGACCGCATACACGCACCCCGCACCCCATCGCGCGGCGCTCCCCACCAGAGCTCCGGCGCGGACACGGATCGTCCCCCACGTCACCAACCGGATCGGCGCGCTGGCCGCGGCGGTCGGGCTGGCTCTGGCACTGCTCAGCCTCTATCTCCCGTGGCTGACCACCGGCGGCGGCTCGCAGATCACCGCGCTGGGCATCACCGAGATCATCGACGTGCGCAGCGTGGCACCCGTCCTCTTCCTGGGCCTGGTGGTGCTTCTGTTCCTCGTGGCCGTCACCGCGGCCACCCGACTCGGTGCGTTCGCGATGGCCGGGGCGTTGGTCGGCGGCATCATCCTGCTCGCCCACCTGGCGTTCATGTGGACGCTGGTGTCGTCCACGGGCGCGGGTGAGCCGTTGCTGTCCGGGCTGCCGTCCGGCGCGGCCATGTCCTACGGGCCGTTCGTCGCAGCGCTCGGGTTCCTACTGGTGACCGGCGGGTCGGCGTGGGCCGCCCGGTCGGCCGAGTACATCTTTCCGGACGTGGAGTCGGCCCGTCCCCACCATCACGATCGGTGACAGAGGCCCGGACGAGGGGCCGTCAGAACACCACCACGGTGTCGCCCACCTCGAGGCGCTCGAAGTAGGTGGCCGCCGCCGGCTGGTCCATGCGAATGCAGCCGTGGGAGTCGATCGCCGGGTCGCCCTCGTGGAAGGCGATCCCGCCCACGAAGTAGACGGAGTACGGCATCGGCGCGTTGTCGAACAGGCGGCTCACCTCGTGGCGAACCTTACGGGTGACCTGGTAGGTGCCGGTCGGCGTCTCCCAGCCGGCCTTTCCGTGGGACATCCGTACCGGCCCGTAGCTCAGCCGACCGTCGGCCTGCAGCCACGTGCGTTCGCCGCCCAGATCCACACATGCGTCGGCCGTGCGCGGACACGGGCTCTGCGGGGTCTCGTCCGGCGGGACCGACGGCGCGGGTGCCGCGGGCGCCGGCGGGACGAATCCCGGCGGCGGCGTGAATCCGGCGGATTCCAGGGCCCCGCCGATCGAGGTGCGCGCATCGTGGTCGGCCTGCGCCGAGCCGGCCTGCGCCTGCGTGATCGCCTGCTCGATCTCCGGTGGGACCGGCAGCGGCAGCTGGGCGGAGGCGGCGGGAGCCGCGGATACCGCCAGTGCCACGGCGGCGGCGACCGCGAGCACCGCGCGCGGGAGGAAGCGTGTCATGTGCGCTGATTATGCCCGGCGCGGGTCACCCGGCCGCGCACCGAGGAGTCACAGTCCGATCTCAGCACACCCTCAGTGCCGAGCCGGCCGGCCGCCCGTGGGCTAGCGTCTCCCCATGTCCGACACGCCGCTACCCCTGCCCCGCCTGTCCGCCCCCGCGGCGCGGGCTCTCGCCGCGGCCGGGATCACCGACCTCCGGCAACTCGACGGCCGGGCCGAAGGAGAGGTGCTGGCCCTCCACGGGATCGGCCCGGCCCAGCTGGGGGTGCTCCGCGACGCGCTCGCCGGTGCCGGGCTGGCGTTCACCGACCCGGTCGCGAGGCCACGCCCCACCGGCCGCAACGACAACACCACGCTCGCGGCGTCCGGCGGCTCCCCGCGCGCCTGGATCGAGGGTCTGCCGACCGCCCGGCGTGTCGAGGACGGGCTGCGGCTGCTGGAACTGTTCGGCGAGGAGACCGGCGAGGAACCCGTCCTGTGGGGCCCGTCGATGGTCGGGTACGGGCACCACCACTATGTCTACGACTCCGGCCGCGAGGGTGACTCCTTCCGGGTGGGGTTCAGTCCCCGGGCATCGGCGCTCTCGTTGTACGGGATCCTGCCCGACGACCCGGCTGTCCTCGGACGGTTGGGCCCGCACAGAACCGGCAAGGGGTGCCTCTACCTCACGCGCCTCGCACGCATCGACGAGCAGGTGCTGCGGGAGATGATCGCGGCCGGGTGGGCCCGCGGCGGAGAACACTGACCGGGGGCCGGCATGGCTCTGGGGCGGCCCCGCGCGGGGCCACGCGTGGACGCGTCAGCGATAGGGTGGCCCCATGCCTTCCGAGCACCGGCCCGTCCGCCGCAACCACCTCGCCGCGCTCGGCGCCGCGACGGTCGTCGGGGCGGCGGTCGCCGGGGCCGCAGTGGGGGCAGGGAACACGGATCCCGAGGACACCACCGCGGTCGCCCCGGCCGCCGCGACCACCGCCGCATCCCCTGCCTCTGCGGCGGGCTCCGCCGCCCCTGCCGTCCTCGAGGAGTCCCCGCAGCCCGTCTCCGTGGATCCCCTGCTGATCCGCTCGGTGGCCCGGCAGGTCCTCCTCGAGCAGGACCAGCCCGAGCACCTCACGAACGTCGATCTCATCGCGCGTGACGTGCTCTCGCAGTCGCCCGCCGACCCGGCGGAGGCAGAGCGGATGACCCGGGAGACGATGCTCGGCTACGGCCCGGGCGCCCCCGTCGCGAACTCCCCGGAGGCCGAGCCGGCGATCGCCCCGCCACAATGCCCGCCGACCGCCCGGGCCTGCATCGACGTCGACGGCAAGCAGGCCTGGATGGTCGACGGCGGCCGCGTCACCTACGGCCCGGTCCCCATCACCACGGGCCGGCCCGGCCACGAGACGGTCCGCGGCTCGCACCACGTCCTGCGGCACGTCCGTCACGACCACAGCATCCCGTTCGACTCCCCGATGCCGTTCTCGACGTACTTCACGGTCAGCGGCATCGCGTTCCACGAGGGACGGCTCGACGAGCCGTCACACGGCTGCATCCACCTGGGGCACCACGCCGCCGCCCACTTCTTCGAGCACCTGAAGGTCGGGGACGAGGTCGTCGCATTCTGAGGCGTCCCCTTCCTCACGGGATCGAGTCGTAGACCACGCACGCCGCGGCGGCCAGGGCGACCAGGACCGCCGCCGACCCGAGCGCGCGCAACCGGCCGCCCCGACGGGACACCGCCACCAGGAGCCCTGCGGCCAGGACCGACTCGAGACCCCAGGCAGGCCCACCGATCAGCAGCAGACCGTAGACCGCCTCGCCTCCGACGATCCCTGGCACCACCCCGGCCGCGAGCGCTCCTCTCCGGCCGGGCATCCGGGACATCGCACCGGCCGCGCCGCAGATCGCTCCGGCGACCGGACCCACGATCATCCACAGCGCGAGTTCGGCCGGGGGCGTGGAGACCGCATGGATCGCGAGCCAGGGAATCAGCACGCCGACCATCGCGGTCAGACCCGCGGCCGCCCCGTGGACGGTTCGCCCACCGAGCCGACGGCCGGCGAAGAGGGAGACCACGCCCCAGAGCGCGCTCGTCCCGGCCAGGACCGCCCACTGATCGGGCAGCAACCGATGGGTCACGGTGAGCAGCACACCGGAGACCAGCCCGAGAACCAGCGCGCGTGCTGTCACCCGGGCGACTGTCAGGTCAGTCGCGCGGAAGCGGCTTGACCATCGGGAACAGGATCGTCTCGCGGATCCCGAGACCGGTCAGCGCCATGAGCAGGCGGTCGATGCCCATGCCCAGGCCGGCAGACGGCGGCATGCCCTGCTCCATCGCGGCGAGGAAGTCCTCGTCGAGGACCATCGCCTCGTCGTCACCGGCCGCGGCCAGCCGGGCCTGGTCCTCGAAGCGCTGGCGCTGGATCACCGGGTCGACGAGCTCGGAGTAGGCGGTCGCGAGTTCGAAGCCGCGGACGTACAGGTCCCACTTCTCGGTGACGCCACGGTCCGTGCGGTGGTCGCGGGTCAGCGGCGAGGTCTCCACGGGGAAGTCGCGGACGAACACCGGGCCGTCCAGCTGGTCGGCGCACAGGTGCTCCCACAGCTCCTCGACGAGCTTGCCGTGCAGCCAGCCCTTGCCCGAGGGGACCTCGAGTCCGATCTTGCCGGCCAGTGCGGTCAGCTCGGCGACGCCGGAATCGACGGTCACCGTCTCGGCGCCCGCGGTGGCCAGCTCCGGGTGCTTGCGCTGCAGTGCCTCGTTGAGCGACGGGTACATCCTCATCTCGCGCCACTGCCCACCCAGGTCATAGGTGGTGCCGTCCACGAGAGTGACCGTGGTCGACCCGAACACCTCGGTGGCCACCTCCTGGATGACCTCGCGGATCATCGTGGCGGCCGTGTCGTAGTCGCCGTACGCCTGATAGGTCTCGAGCATCGCGAACTCGGGGCTGTGCGACGAGTCGACACCCTCGTTGCGGAAGTTACGGTTGATCTCGAAGACCCGCTCGATGCCGCCCACGACGCAGCGCTTGAGGTAGAGCTCCGGGGCGATGCGCAGGTACAGGTCCAGGTCCAGCGCGTTGGAGTGGGTGACGAACGGTCGGGCCGCCGCGCCGCCGTGCAGGGTCTGCAGCATGGGCGTCTCGACCTCGAGGAAGTCCCGGCGCTCGAGCGCGTGGCGCAGTGCCCGCACGACCTTGATGCGCAGCAGGGCGTTCCGCCGGGCCTGCTCACGCATGATGAGGTCGGTGTAGCGCTGGCGAATCCGGGTGTCCTCGCTCATCTCCTTGTGCGCGACCGGCAACGGGCGCAGCGACTTGGCGGCGAGCACCCACGAATCGGCCATGACCGACAGCTCGCCGCGCTTGGAGCGCACGACCCGCCCGGTCACCGAGACGTGGTCACCGAGGTCGACGTCCTGCTTCCAGGCGTCGAGACGCTCCTGGCCGACGTTGGCCAGCGAGAGCATGGCCTGCAGCTGCGGGGTGAATCCGCCCACCTCACCGTCGACCGCCGGGGCGGACAGGTCCGCGGCCGGGTCGATCCCGTCCTGCAGGCGCACGAAGCAGAGCTTGCCGGTGTTGCGCACGAAGAGCACACGGCCGGTCACGGAGACCACGACGTCGGTCTCCTCCCCCGGCTCGAGTGCGGCGAAGCGCGGGTCCGAGGTGATCTCGGTCAGCCCGTGGGTACGGGGGACGTCGACCGGGTACGCCTCCACTCCGGACTCGAGCAGGCGCTGTCGCTTGTCGCGGCGGATGCGCAGCTGCTCGGGGGTGTCGTCGGCGGGCTCGTCCTGGACGGCCCCGGGCGCGGAGGAAGTCGAGTCAGTCACGACTCCCGAGGATAGTCCTCCCTGTGCAGCGGGACCGAACCCACGGCCGGGGCCTCAACCGCGACGTCAGTGCGCGGAGATCGCGGACCGCTCGCGGATCAGGTGGTCCGCGTCGGTGAGCAGCCCGAGCGCGCGGGCGGACCGCAATGCCTCGTGGCCGCCGTCGACGGCACGGATACCGCGGACCCCGCGGGACGCCAACTCGAGAGCGAACAGCTCCGCGTCCAGTCCGTCGTCACTCACCAGCATCACCTGCCGACCGCCGGCCACGGCGGCCAGCGGCGCGGCCGAGGACGGATCGAGCAGGTCCACCACCGGGCGGGCTTCCACTGCGATGGCCCCGGCCAGCACCCCCTGCCGCTCACGCTGCGCGCGGGAGCGGATGTCCACCACGAGGGCGCCGGCCCGGACGGCCACCGCGTAGTCCGCGGCGGTGACGGTGGTCGAGAGGGTCGCGGTGGTGAAGGCGGCGGTCATGATCTTCTCCCGGTGGGTTGCAGCTCTGGTGGTCGATCGGGGCGTTGCCGGGCCGGGACACCGAAGCTGCGCGCGCGTCGATGCCGCCGGACCGGTCGAGGGCATTCGTCGCGCGTTCATGACCGCAATAATAGACAGACCGGTCTATCTACTTCAAGACCCTCGACCGGGAGCTGGCACTTCACACTTGGTTGATGCATCATATACATAGCAATCCAAGGAGAAGTGATGACCGCCTCGTACGCCCGCCAGCCCGCAGCCTTCATCGGACACGGCGTTCCCCTCAACGCACTCGAGGACAACGCCTGGACCCGCGAGTGGGTTGCCCTCGGCGACTCCCTGCCCGAGCGCCCCCGCGCCGTCCTGGCTGTGTCCGCGCACTGGTACATCAACGCCACCGCCGTGACCGCCATGTCCTCACCGCGCACGATCCACGACTTCTACGGCTTCCCCCGGGAACTCAACGAGTTCGAGTACCCCGCCGCCGGCGCGCCCGAGTTGGCGGCCGAAGTAGCCGAGGTCGTCAAGCCGACCTGGGTGGGGGCCGACCGCGACTCGTGGGGGCTGGACCACGGCACCTGGTCCGTTCTCGCCCACGTCTTCCCCGACGCCGACGTGCCCGTGGCCCAGCTGTCCGTCGACGCGTCCAAGCCGGCGAGCTACCACTTCGACCTGGGCACCAAGCTCTCCGCACTGCGCGACTCGGGCGTGCTCGTCCTGGCCAGCGGCAACGTCGTGCACAACCTGCGGGCCGTCGACCCCTCGCGCGGCGACACCGGCGCCGACTGGGCCCACCGCTTCGACGACCACGTCCAGAACGTGCTCATCGAGCGTCCCGAGGACGCCCTCGCCCTGACCGAGCACCCCGACGCCGGCATGTCGATCCCCACCGCCGACCACTACCTGCCGCTGCTCTACACCGCCGGCATGGCGGCGGGCTCCGGCGAGAAGCTCGAGGCCTTCAGCAAGGGCTACGCCTGGGGCTCGGTCTCCATGACCAGCTACCGCTCGGCTGCCTGACCCCCGGCGTCCGGTTCCACCCGACCCGCCCCCGGCCCGGCCACGCGGGCGCGGGCGGCCGCCCGGGAGGACAGGTGGCCGGCCACCGGCAGCAGCACCACCAGCGACAGCCAGGTCAGCTGCGCCGCGAACGCCCCGAGCGTCAACGCGATCGGCACCGAGACCAGGAACACCGCCGGGGTCACCAGGGCATCGCCCAGGGCGGCCCTGTTCTGCCGGGCCGACGTCGGGCTCCGCTCCAGACCACCCCGCCGACCCAGCTGGTAGACGGCCGACTGCGCCAGCGACACCCCCGCGATGTTCACCGCGTACAGCACCGTCGGCAACGCCAGGTCCGCCGTCGCGGGATTACTGAGGGCATCGGTCGTGAACGGCACGAGGATCACCAGGCCGGTCGCCACGAGATTAGCGACCATCATCGGGCCGTCGAGCCCCCGCATGTGCTTGATGAGCCGCACGTTGACGCGCCAGAGCACGCAGATCACCACGAAGCTCAGCACCACACCGAACAGCTGCTGCCCCAGCCCTGACTCCGCCAGCGACGACAGGTCCCGCCACTCCTGCGGCTCCGGCAGGTCCACGTTCGCGATCAGCAACGTGACGGCGAAGCCGTAGATCGCGTCGAAGAAGGACAGCCCGCGATCGAACTCGGACGAGTCACGGCGGAGCACGTCGCTGGTCGAGTCGTCGTCGTACGCGTCGTCGTCGCTCTCACCACGGTCAGGCCCGCCCGACCGTCCGGCGTCCGCACCGCTCATCCCCCAAGCATGCCCGACGGCCACCGCCCGACGGACCGGTTTGCCCCGCCCGCCCGGGAACCCGCCCGCGCCCCGGCCACACCGGTGCCGGACAGCCCGCAGGTCAGCAGTTGCGCTCGTACACCAACCGCAGCCCCTCGAGCGCGAGTTCCGGTTCGACGTCGGTGACGGTCCGGGACTCCTCGGACACCACGTCGGCACGCATACCCGTGAGCACCACGGACGCGTCGGAGAGCTCGGCGACGTCGGCGCGGAGCCGGTCGACCAGGGCGTCGATCTGTCCGGCGAACCCGATCACGATGCCGGCCTGTAGCGCCGCCACGGTGTTCTTGCCCAACGCGCCGCGCGGCCGCACGACCTCGATCTTGCGCAGGGCCGCCGCGCGCTCGGCCAGTGCGTCCACGGAGATGTCGATACCGGGCGCGATCGCCCCGCCGAGCAACTCGCCGCGCGCGGAGATGGCGTCGACGGTGGTCGCCGTGTCGACGTCGACGACGACGACGGGCCCCTCGAACAGGGTGTGGGCGGCCAACGCGTTGACGACCCGGTCCGAACCCACCTCACGCGGATTGTCGACGAGTAGCGGCACCCCGGTCTTCACTCCGGGCGCCACCACGACGGACCGCAGGCCCGGCCAGTAGTCGGCGGCCATCCGGCGCAGCTCCCCGGTCACCGACGGCACCACGGACATCGCGGCGATGCCGCTGAGCTGCTGCGCGCACTCCCCCAGCAGCCCACGGATCGTCAGGGCGAGCTCGTCGGAGGTCACCGACGGCGAGGTCCGCATACTCCAGGTGCGCTCGAGCGGGCCGCCGTCGACGGGGAAGACCCCGAGCCGGATGTGCGTGTTGCCGACGTCGACGGTGAGAAGCATGGATTCGTCCCGCGCCTAGACGGCGGCGGGCTCCGGCACGCGCGGGTTCTTCAGGCCCGAGCCCTCGGGAACATCCGCCGGGTCGGTGCCCTCGGTGAGCATGCGGTTGTCGTCGTCGACAAACACGACGCGGGGCTTGTACGCCCGCGCCTCGGCATCGTCCATCTGCGCGTAGGCGATGATGATCACCAGGTCGCCCGGGTGCACCAGGTGGGCGGCGGCGCCGTTGATGCTGATCACGCCGGAGCCTCGCTCGCCGGTGATGGCGTAGGTGGTCAGGCGCGCGCCGTTGTCGATGTCGACGATGTCGATCTGCTGACCCTCGAGCAGGTCGGCGGCGTCCATGAGGTCGGCGTCGATGGTGCAGGAACCGACGTAGTGCAGATCCGCCTGGGTCACCGTGGCCCGGTGGATCTTGGAGTGGAGCATGGTGCGCTGCATGGGTCAGCCTTCCTGGGAGTTCACGGCGGGATCGATGTCCGCGGCGAGGTCGTGGGCCATGTCGGCCTGCTGGGCGGCGACGGTGGCCTCGGCGGCGGCGAGGAAGCCCGTGCCGATGGCCACCCCGACGTTGTCGATGAGGCGGGTGGATCCGATGCGGGCGGCCACGAGGAGCCGGCCGGGGCCCTCCTCGGGCGGATCGCCGAGATCGCCGGCGCGGAGCTCGAGGTAGTCGATCGAGATCTGTGGACGCTCGGCCAGGACCGCCGCGGCGGCGTCGACGACCGCTCGGCGCCCGCCCTTGGCGGCGAACGTGCCCGCGACGAGCGCGGCGTTGATCGTGGTGGCCAGCTCGCGCTCGTCGTCCGACAGGTAGCGGTTGCGCGAACTCATGGCCAGCCCGTCGGGCTCCCGGACGGTGGGCACGCCCACCACACGGACGTCCATGTTCAGGTCCGTCACCATCTGCCGGATCAGCACCAGCTGCTGGTAGTCCTTCTCCCCGAAGAACGCCTGATGCGGGGCGACGATGTGCAGCAGTTTCGCCACCACGGTGAGCATGCCCGCGAAGTGGCCGGGGCGGGCGGCGCCGTCGAGGATGTCGCCCGTCGCGCCGGGCTGCACGGTGGTGCGCGGCCCCTCCGGGTACATGGCGGCGGCGCTGGGCGCGAAGACCAGCTCGACCCCGGCCTCGGCCAGGCGGGCGACGTCCTCGTCGAGGGTGCGCGGGTAGGCGTCGAGGTCCTCGCCGGGCCCGAACTGGAGCGGGTTGACGAAGATCGACACCACCACGACCGAACCGGGCGTACGGCGGGCGGCCTCCACCAGCGCGAGGTGCCCCTCGTGGAGCGCCCCCATCGTGGGCACGAACGTGATCTGCTTGCCGACCTTGCGCAGGGACTCGGTGACCGCGTGGATCGAATCCGGCTCGTGGTGGATCGTCAGCTCGCCCCGGCTGTAGCCGGTGTTCGCGCGTCCGGGGACCGCGGTGCGGACCGGGAAGGTGGTGGTCATCGGAACTGCTCCGTCAGATCGGGGGCGAGAAGGTCGGTGACGTCGCGGCCCGCGCCACACCGGTCGGCGGTGCGCAGGGCGAGGGCGCGGTAGCCGGCGGCGATGCCGGAGTCCACGTCCTCGAGCGCGTCGAGGTGCCGGGAGACGGTCACGGCGTCACCGCGCATCACGGGGCCGGTCAGGGCCGCGTCGCCGGAGGCCAGCACGTTGTCGAGTGCGGCGCGCAGCAGCGGCTCGAGGGTGCGGCGGGCCAGCGCCTGGGAATCCTGGCCGAGCATTCCGTCGGGATCACCCTCCACCCCGCCGCCCGGCAGGACGGAGAACGATGCGGCGAGCGCCTCGGCTGCGTCGCCCACGAGGCTGACCAGGTGATTGGCGCCGTGCGCGAGCGCCGCGTGGTAGAGCGCCCGGTTCGATTCGGCGACGGTGACCGGAAGGCCGCCCGTCTCCATGACCAGCATCTGGCCCACGACCAGTCCGACCTCGTCCGGGGAGGTCAGGGCCCATGAGCAGCCCTCCATGCGGTCGACGTCGGCCTCGCCGCCGGTGAAGGTCATGGCCGGGTGCGCGGCCACCACCACGGCGCCCGCCTCTGCGGCCGGGCGCAGGACGTCGGCGCCCACCGCTCCGGTGACGTGCACGACGATGTGACCCGGGCGGAACGCGCCGGCCTCGGCGAGTTCGGCCACCACACCGGGCAGCGCGGAGTCGGGGACCGCGAGGATGAGGAGTTCGCCGTGCTCGGCGACGGTCGCGGGGTCGGCGACGACGGCCTCGGGGAGGCGGCGGGCCGCGAGTTCCCGCGAACGCTCCGACCGTGCGACGACGGTGGAGACGACATGGCCGCGACGCTCGAGGGCGGCGCCGACGGCAGTGCCCACGCGACCTGCGGAGATGAGGCCGATGGATAGGCGGGCAGGGGGTGTTCCGGTGACGCCGAAGTCGGACATCGCTCTAGTGCTCCATTGCTCGATCCGTTCCAGGCCCACGCAGCGGCGGGTCCCGGACATCTCGCTGGCGAGAGTAGTCGCGCACGGGGCACAGGACACCATTCAGTGGCGCACCTCACACACACCGTTGTCGGGCTGGCGCCGTCGGGTCGATGCCGCCGGGCTGGTGCCGCCGGGGCTTCACGCTGGCGGCGCATGGCCTCGCCGGGTTTCCGCATCGCGGCCGGGAATCGGCCGAGGCTCGACCGGGGGTTAGCCGAGGATCAGTCCTCAGCGCGACGACGGCGGCGCCCACCGGCCGACGCGTCGTCCTCACCCTGTGCGGAGTCTCCCCCGCCCAGCCTCGCCATGAGCTCGGCGACCGATAGCCCGGAGCCGGAACCGTGGCGGCTCGGGGGCGTGGTCTGCTCGTCCTGCGACGGCGTGGTCCTAGTGCCCTCCGGGGCCGGAGCCGACTCGGCACGCTCCGGAGTCGGGGCCGACGGAGTTGCAGTCGGAGTCGCAGGCGGGGTGGCCGGCGCGGCGGGCGGGGTCTGCGTCCGCGGCGCGGGAGTCGACTCGCGGCTCGGGGCCACGGTCTCCGCCGAACGCCACGACGACCGCGACGTCTCGCTCACGGGCCGGACCGCCGGCCGACGCGGCGAGGACTCCGGAGCCTCGGAGCTGGCGCGGCGCCCCTGGACAGGGGAGAACTTCTCGGTGCGCTCGGTGCTCGGGGTGGCGTCCGGGCCCACGCCCGCCGCCGGCACGCCGGACGACTCGGCCGCGGCATCCGACGTGCTCGGCGAGGAGCTCGGCGACGAACCCGGTGAGGTCGGTGCCGCCGGGGCACCGAAGCCGCTGACCGGAGCCGAAGTAGACGACGAGGAAGACGACGACCTGCCCGCCGCCGCGGAATACGGACGCGACGTCGAACTCCACGGCTGGCCGCCCGACTCGGCCGCACGGCGACGGGGCTCGACCCGCTCGGACGGCACCGACGGCAGCGAGCCGGCACCGAGCTGGCCGGCGGGGGCGTGGCCACCGACCGCGAACCGGTCCTCGGGCAGGGACACTCCCATCGCGCTGAGCTGCTCGCGTAGCGCAGCGATCTCCTGACGAAGGCCCAGGACGGATTCGGAGGTCTCGGTGCGGACCGAGTCGCGCAACTCCTTCTCCACGACCAGCTCGTGCTCGCGGCGGGCCGAGATCTCACGCTCGAGCTGGAGCTCGTAGACGGTGTGGAGGTCGCGGACGCGGGCGGCCTCGGCAGCCGCCTGACGGCGGTACCGGGCGACGAGGAACGCGCCGATGAAGGCGGCCCACAGCGCGGCCAGCGTGCCGACACGCATCCAGACCGGGTT
Source organism: Dietzia aurantiaca (assembly GCF_021033825.1). Classification (GTDB taxonomy): domain Bacteria; phylum Actinomycetota; class Actinomycetes; order Mycobacteriales; family Mycobacteriaceae; genus Dietzia; species Dietzia aurantiaca. The sequence continues at coordinate 152,454 of NZ_JAIFXZ010000006.1, read as the reverse complement.
GTCGGTGAACACCATCACCACGGTGGCCACCACCGCGAGGATCAGCAGCACGCCCAGAGCGATGCTGGCCAGACCGCGGTCGTCGCCGCGGCCGGGGCGAGCCGGCCTGGGCTTGTCAGTCGAGCCGTCGGAACTCATGTCCCGCATGATAGCCCCAGGATCATTGGTCACACAGGTAACCGAGGTGTGTTGGTCCGAACTCTCCCCCGGCGGGCTGGGCAATCGGGTATAGCGGGGGCCCGGGAGCCACCGCGGCGAGATCCGCGGGAGGAATCGGGTCGGCTGGGCGAGGCTGGCCGGAGGAGTCAGGTCGGTTGGGCGAGGCCGGCGTTGTCGTCGTCGTCAGGCGGGGTCTGGCACGAGGCCTCCAGGAACAGGCCCGCCCCGACCAGGACGGCCCCGGAGACCAGGACCGCCACGGCCGCCGGCCACTCCTCGCCCGCAACGGCGAGATCCCCGAGCCGGAGCAGGAAGAACAGGGTCAGGCCGGCCCCCACACCGGCCGCTGCCGCGCCGAGGACCGCGGAGGCCTGGCCGAGCGCCGCGCTGCGCGCGATGGTCAGCGGGTGCATCTGGCTGCGGTCCTGGCCGACCGAATTGTCCGAGATCGCTCCCCGGATCCGCAGGGCCAGCAGGATGTCGACCGCCGCGACCACGATCAACGTCACCCAGCCGAAACCGATCGGGGGGAACGAACCGAGGAACGTCCCGGTGAGCACATACGCGGCGACGGCGGCCACGAGTGCGACCAACGCGAGCGTGAGCGTCGAGATCCTGGTCATCTCAGCCCGACCACCCGTTCGGGGACAGCGAGTCCTCCAGGCGGCGGACCGCGCTGACGTCCGCGGGGTCGAGGGCGCCGAGCAGGTCCCGGAGCGGGGATCCGGCGAGTGTCGACCCGGGCTCCACCTCCAGCCACGGGACCAGGACGAACGCCCGGTCGACGGCGCGGGGATGCGGGAGCGTGAGGGTCGGATCGTCCGAGGCCACGGGGCTGCCGTCCACGTTCGCCGCGATCACGTCGACGTCCAGGGTACGCGGGCCCCAGCGCACGTCCCGGGTGCGGCCGGCGGCACGCTCGCGCTCGAAGCCCCACTCGAGGACATCGGCGGGCGAGCCGGCGTGCTCCACGATGAGGACCGCGTTGAGGAAGTCGTCCTGCTCGACGCCGCCCCACGGCGGGGTGGCGTAGACCGACGACGCCGCGCGCAGGATCCCGTCGGCGGCGGCCGCCTCGGCCACCGATCTGAGCAGGGCCAGGGCGTCGCCCTGGTTGCCGCCGATCGACAGCACCGCGCGGCAGCTCATCGCGGGACCGCCACCCGGGCGCGGCCGTCCTTGCGGGAACGCCGGGCGACCACAGCCACGTCGGCGAACTCGGCGGGGATCGGCGCCTGCGGCTTGTGGAGGGTGACCTCCACGGCGTGGGCCGCCGGGGCCATATCCATGATCCCGTCGGCGATGCGTGAGGCCACCGTCTCGATGAGGTCGCGGGCCGGGCCGGACACGACGTCGTGCGCGAACTGCGCCAGAGCACCGTAGTCGACGGTGTCGGCGAGGTCGTCGGAGGCGGCGGCCGCGGTGAAGTCGGTCCACAGCACCAGGTCCACCAGGAAGTCCTGGCCGTCCCGCTTCTCGTGCTCGAAGACCCCGTGGTTGCCGCGGACCCTGAGCCCCTTCAGTTCGATCCGGTCGGCCATCAGCTGGTTCCCGCCTTTCCTGCTGTCCACGCGGACGCGACTCGCACGGCATCCGCACTGGGTGCGACGTCGTGCACGCGCACCCCCCACGCGCCGGTCGCGGCGGAGATCGCCGTGATCGCCGCGGTTGCCGCGTCGCGGCCGGAGACCTCTCGCGGCACGCCGTCCCCTCCGTGCAGCAACGATCCGATGAACCGCTTCCGTGAGGCCGCCACCAGGACCGGGAAGCCCAGGTCGATCAGCTGGTCCAGGCCGTGCAGCAGCGCCCAGTTGTCGTCGGAGTTCTTGGCGAACCCCAGACCCGGGTCCAGCACGATGTCGGAGTCGTCGATCCCTGCGGCGAGCGCGGCGTCAGCCCGTCGGGCCAGGTGGTCACGGACCGAGCCCACGACGTCGCCGCCGTAGTCGACCCGGCCGCCGGCCCCGGCCCGGTAGTCGTCGGGTGAGACCCAGTGCATGAGGATCACGGGCGCCCCGTGATCGGCCACGACGCGCAGCATGTCCGGGTCGGCGAGGCCGCCGGAGACGTCGTTGATGATCGTCGCGCCGTCGGCCAGTGCGCTCCGGGCGACCCGGGCGCGCATCGTGTCGACCGAGACGGCGACCCCCTCGGACCGGAGCTCGCGGACCAGCGGGAGCACGCGCTGCTGTTCGTCGGCCTCGTCGACGCGAATGGAGCCCGGGCGGGTGGATTCGCCACCGACGTCGATGAGGTCGGCACCGTCGGCGACCATCCGGCGGGCATGCGCCACGGCATCGGCGTACGCGAGGTGACGTCCACCGTCGGAGAACGAGTCCGCGGTGACGTTGAGGACGCCCATGACCGCACAGCGGCCGGGGCGAGGAAGCGCAGGCGCCGAGCTCATGTCCCGCGCAGGAGGCCCATAGCCTCCGCCCTGGTCGAGGCGTTGGTCCGCATGATGCCCCGGACCGCCGAGGTGGTGGTGACCGAACCCGGCTTCCGGATACCCCGCATGGACATGCACAGGTGCTCGCACTCGATCACCACGAGCACGCCCGCCGGGTCGAGCCGGTCGACCAGCGCGTCGGCGACCTGGCTGGTCAGCCGCTCCTGGACCTGGGGGCGCTTGGCGTACAGGTCCGCCAGGCGGGCCAGCTTGCTCAGGCCCGTGACCGCGCCGGACTTGCCGGGGATGTAGCCGATGTGGGCCACCCCGTGGAACGGCACCAGGTGGTGCTCGCACGTCGAATAGATGGGGATGTCCCGCACGAGCACCAGTTCACGGTGGTCCTCGTCGAAGGTCTTGGCCAGCACATCCGCCGGGTCGGTGAACATCCCGGAGAAGACCTCACGGTAGGCGCGCGCGACCCGGGCCGGGGTGTCGCGCAGCCCCTCGCGGTCCGGGTCCTCCCCCACCGCGATCAGCAACTCACGGACAGCGGCTTCGGCGCGCTCGGCGTCGAACCCGCGACCCGTGGTGACCGACCGCAGTTCGACGGAAGGCATCTGGTCAGTGCTCGTCATCAATCCTCTTCTCGCACGAATCCGACCTCTCGGAGGTCAGTCGTCACGTTCCCACGGCGCACGCCACCCGGGATCCTTGTCCTCGCGGCGGTGTGAGCCACGATTGGTGGGCTCGGTGCCGCGGCCCGAATCAGTATCCGGGAACGGCTCCTGGACCGGCGCCCGGGTCTGCTCCGGGGCCGGGCGTTCCCGATCACGCTCGGGAACCGGGTACGCGGACTCGGGAGCGGAAGCCGGCTCGGCGGGACGGGGAGCCGGCGGGGCGGCCGGGGTCTCGTCACGGGGCATCGCCGGGAGACGGGTGGTCTCCGCACCGCTCGGGCCCTGCTCGCCGTACCGGCCCGACGAACTCGGGGGCCAGCCGGGCGCCGACCAACCGGGGGGCGGCGGCGTGCCGTAGGCCGGGATCGCGGTGGTCGGCTGCTTGGAGCCGGCGAACTCGCGAGGACCGCCGCCCGGCGCCTGCCACGGGCCGGGCCGGTCGGGCCCGGGCTGCGCCGAGCCGGGCCCGTTCGCGCCGGGCTGGCCTGAGCCAGGCCGGTCCGTGTCGGGCCGGTCCGTGTCAGGCCGGCCTGGGCCGGTGCCGTTGACCGTCTCACGCCCGTTCTCCGGGCCCGCCTCGTTCTGGCCTGCACGCGAGGGCGGCAGCACGGGCATCGCGAAGGGATCGGTGATCGGCGGGGGCCACGGCTCGCCGCGCTCCTTGGCCAGCTCGCCCGGGGTCTTGATGGGCGGGTGGGTGGAGGGGATGCGCCCACCGAAGTCGTCGAACTCGGTGATTCGCGGCCGCTTGACGACATCGGCGAACAGCCGCACCAGGTCGTCCTGACGCAGCGTCTCCTTCTCCAGGAGTTCGCCCGCCACCGCGTCGAGGATCTCGCGGTTGGCCTCCAGGACCTGCCACGCCTCGGTGTGGGCGGCGTCGATGATCCGACGCACCTCGTCGTCGATGACCTTGGCGATCTCGGGTGAGTACTCCACGCTCGAGCCGCCACCGCGGCCGAGGAACGGGTCCCCGCCCTCGCCGCCGTACTTGACCGCACCGAGCTTGGCGCTCATGCCCAGCTCGGCGACCATCGTCCGGGCGATCCGGGTGGCCTGCTCGATATCCGAGCTGGCGCCGGAGGTGGGCTCGCCGAAGATGTACTCCTCGGCCGCACGCCCGCCCATCGCCATGACGATGCGCGCGATCATGTCCGCCCGGGTCATCAAGCTCTTGTCGTCCTCCGGGACCACGAGTGCGTGACCGCCGGTGCGCCCGCGGGCCAGGATGGTGACCTTGTGGACGGGCTCCAGGTCCTCCATCGCCCACGCGGCCAGGGCGTGCCCGGACTCGTGATAGGCGGTGACCTTCTTCTCGTGCTCACTGATCACGCGGTGCTTGCGGCGCGGACCGCCCACCACGCGGTCGGTGGCCTCCTCGAGGACGTCGATCGAGATCTCGTCATGCCCCATGCGGGCCGCGAGCAACGCGCCCTCGTTGAGCACGTTGGCCAGGTCCGCACCCGACATGCCGATCGTCCGGCGTGCGAGCGCCTCCATGTCCACGTCCGGGGCCAGCGGCTTGCCGACCGAGTGCACGGCGAGGATCGACTCACGGCCGCGCAGGTCCGGGTTGGTGACCGGGACCTGGCGGTCGAAACGGCCCGGCCGCAGCAGCGCGGGATCGAGCACGTCCGGGCGGTTGGTGGCGGCGATGAGGATGACCGTCGAGCGGTCGTCGAAGCCGTCCATCTCCACCAGGAGCTGGTTGAGGGTCTGCTCACGCTCGTCGTGACCGCCGCCCATGCCGGAGCCACGGTGACGGCCCACGGCGTCGATCTCGTCCACGAACACGATGCACGGCGAGTTCTGCTTGGCCTTCTCGAACAGGTCGCGGACGCGCGAGGCGCCCACACCGACGAACATCTCGACGAAGTCCGACCCGGAGATCGAGTAGAACGGCACCCCGGCCTCACCGGCGACGGCGCGGGCCAGCAGCGTCTTACCGGTGCCCGGCGGGCCGTAGAGCAGCACGCCACGCGGGATCTTGGCGCCCAGCCGCTCGTAGCGGGCCGGGTTGGCGAGGAAGTCCTTGATCTCGTTGAGTTCCTCGACCGCCTCGTCCTCGCCCGCCACGTCGGCGAACGTGGTCTGGGGCATGTCCTTGTTGAACTCCACCGCGCGCGACTTGCCCACCCCGAACAGGCCGCCCTTGCCGCCCTGCATGCGGGTCATGAAGTAGAAGAGCAGGCCGAACAGGATGAGCATCGGCAGCAGGAACGAGGCCATCTGCATGAGGAAGCTCTGCTGCGTGACCGTCGTGTTGTACGTCTCCGGGCCGGCCGCAGCCACCCGGTCGAAGATCTGATCGGCCGCCCGCTCCGGGTACTTGGCGAGGATCTTGTCCGTCTCGTCCTCACCCTCGGCCGGGGTGATCGGCGAGGAGAGCTCGAGGCGCAGCTGCTGCTCGCGGTCCTCGATCAGGGCTTCCTTGACGTTGTCCGCATCCACCTGCGCCAGCGCCACCGAGGTGTCGACCTCGGTGTAACCGCGTTCGTCGTTGGCGAAGAACGAGAACCCGACGATCAACAGGATGATGACGCCGGCGATCGCCACGTTGCGGAAGACGGTATTGCTCTTTCGATCCATTCGGCCCTCATGTGGGAAGAACGGCCCGGCCGGACGGCGGACCCGATGATGCGACCGACGTAGTCGGTATCGCCCCAGGCTACCCGCGAACACCGACAGCCGACCGGGGTGATCGCCCAGGGCGGACAGCGGTGACGGGCGAGCCCGGACGGCCGCCCACCTCGCCGTCGTACGATCAGGGCTGTGACCACCGCTCCCCTCTCCGCCATCGAGACCGCCGAGGCCGTGCGCACGGGCTCGCGCGGCGCCCTGGACGTCCTCGACGCCGCGTTCGACCGGATCGACGATCTCGACCCGGCCCTGCACGCCTTCACCACCCTGCTGCGCGCGGACGGCCGATCGGCCGGCGCCGCCGTCGACGCCAGGACCGGGGAAGAGCGCGCGGGCCTGCCCCTGGCCGGGGTCCCGCTGGCCATCAAGAGCACCGTCACGCTCGACAACCCGGTCGTCGCGCCGCTCGTGGCCGCCGGCGCCGTCCCCGTGGGGATCACCGCGGCCCCACAACTGTGCACGTGGGGGATGACCGACTCGGACGCGCACGGCATCACCCGCAACCCGCTGGACGTGTCCCTGACCCCCGGCGGCTCCTCGGGCGGATCGGCCGCCGCGGTCGCCTCCGGGATGGTGCCGCTCGCGGTGGGTGACGACGGCATGGGTTCCCTGCGGATCCCCGCCGCGGCCTGCGGGCTCGCCACGATCAAGCCCGGGCGCGGCGTCGTGCCCACCCGGCTCGGGCGGGACAACTGGGGGTACCTCGCCGAGTCGGGCCCCCTGGCCAGGACCGTCGCGGATGTCGCGCTCGCGCTGTCGCTGATGGCCTCCCGGCCCGAGCTGGCAGACGTCGGCGCGGTACCCGACGGGACCCGGATCGGCGTGTCCACCGACAGCCCGATCCGCCTCGGCCGCGAACTGGTCCGCGTCCACGAGCCGTGGAAACGCGCGGCCCGGGAGGCCGCCGACCGCTTGCGTGGGGACGGCCTCGTCGTCGTCGACACCCCCCTCCCCGCCCCGCGCGACCCGTTCCTCTACCTCGCGCGGTGGACCTCCGCGGTGGCCCGCGCCGCCGAGGAGGAGAACCTGCCGCTGTCCGCGATGGAGCGCCGCACCCGCCACCACGCGCTGCTCGGCCGCACGGTGTTCCGGCGGGGCGGGGCCGGGGACGGTGGCACCCGCTGGAACCGCGCGGCCGAGGTACTTCGCGCCGACATCATCGCCGAGATGGAGACGGCCGGCGTCGACGTGTGGCTCACCCCGGCGCTCGCGAACGTCCCGCCCGAGGCCACCGACTGGCATCGCCGGTCGTGGGGGCGCTCGATGTGGGCGTCGATGCAGTTCTCGCCGTTCACGCCGCTGGCCAACGTGCTCGGCTGGCCCGCCGCGACCGTGCCGTGCGGTGTCACCCACACCCCGCTCGGGCGGCGCCTGCCCACGTCCGTGCAGTTGATGGGCCGCCCCGGGTCGGAGGCGACGCTGTTGGCGTTGGCCGCCGTGATCGAGCGGAGCGACGACGACAGAGCCGACACCCGCTAGCACCACACGGGGCCGCGGGCATCGACCGGCGCGGCTCAGTCCTCCGGCAGCTCGGCGAAGCGCGCCTTGACGTCGTTGTACCAACCCAGAGACTGGCGGGGCCGCAGCCAGCGCCCCTTCATCTCCTTGCGCGCGGGCACGTGGGCCTCGTCGCCGGCCTTGACGCGTTCCTTGAGGTGGGCGTCCTGGGCGTTGATCACGTCGTCGGCGGTCTCGCCGTGGTGGGCGAGGTCGCAGGGTCCGCCCAGGTCCGTGCAGGTCATGGTCTTCACGATGAATCATCCCTCTCGGGTCGTGGCCGCGGACCGTCCGCGTGCCCTATTCCTCTGACGACTCCGGCGCACCGGATGTGACCGGGCCGGTGCGTCGACGTCGACGCACTCCCTGCAGGACGCGCTCCTCGGCCCGGAAATCGATCCGGCTCACGACCCCGTCCGCGACCAGGAAGTCGAACGCCACCCGGGCGGCGCCGCGGTCGAACCACGCCGCACCGGGGCGATCGTCGACGTGCACCGGCAGCGCCGCCGCGGCGGCGCCGTTGAAGAACTCCGCGACGGCGTCCCGACCCTCGATGCGCTCCGGGGAACCGATCCCCACCGCGACGGGGTCGCCGACTACCACGACGTCCGGCGCGAGCAGGCTCACCAGCCGGGCGAACTCGCCGTGGCGCGCGGCGGCGAGGAAGGCGTCGACCACCGCGGCGTCCGCCGAACACTCCGACCCGCCCGTCGTGTCGGCGCCCGGGCCCCGCCCCCCGCCGACCCGGGCGCGCGCCCGGGAGGCCAGCTTGCGGGCGGTCGCCGGGGTGCAGTCGAGGATCTCGGCGATCGCGGCGAATTCGACCCCGAACGAATCGTGGAGCACGAACGCCACCCGCTCCGTCGGGGACAGGCGATCCACCACCACATGCAACGCGGCACCCACGGAGTCGACGAGCACCACGTCGTCGACCGGGTCGACCGGCGAGACGGCGGCGCGGCCATCGCCGGTGTCGTCCGCGACCGGCACCGGGACCCGGGCCTTGAGCCGGTCGAGGCAGAGCCTCGTGACGACGGTGGTCAGCCACGCGCCCGGCGAATCGATGGCTGAGGTGTCTGCACGGTCGAGCCGGAGCCACGCCTGCTGGACGATGTCTTCGGCCTCGGCGGGATCGGCGAGGATCCGGGCCGCGAGCCGGACCAGCCGCGGCCGGTCGGCGGTGAAGAACTCCAGTACCCGATCCCGGTCCACCCCGGTGATCCTAGAAGACCGGCCGGCTGGTGGGACGCCGATCAGCGCATCACGTTCTACGCGTACTGCTGCACGATCCGCCGCTTGACCAGCTTGCCCGTGGGCGTGCGCGGCAGTTCGTCGACGAAGTCCAGGCCGCGGGGCAGCTTGAAATCGGAGATCGTGCCGCGCAGCGCGCCGAGGATCTCCTCGGCCAGCGCCGGGCCGGGCTCCTGCCCCTCGGCCGCCACCACCACCGCGTGGACCCGCTCACCCATCTCCTCGTCGGGCAGGCCGATCACCGCGACGTCGTCCACCGCCGGGTGCAGGACGAGCGCGTTCTCGATCTCCTGCGGGTAGATGTTCACGCCGCCCGAGATGATGGTGAACGCCTTGCGGTCGGTCAGGTAGAGGAAGCGGTCCTCATCGAGGTAGCCCACGTCGCCGAACGTAGCCCAGGTGGGGTGGTCCGGGTGCCGGACGGACGCCGTCTTCTCCTCGTCGCCGTGGTAGGAGAAGGACTTCTCGTCGTTCTGCCAGTAGATGGTACCGATCTCGCCGGTCGGGAGCTCGTTGCCGTCGTCGTCGCAGACATGGGCGATCCCCTTGAGCCCGTCCTTACCCACCGACCCCGGCCGCTCGAGCGCCTCCTGGGAGTTGATGAACGTGATGCCCATCCCCTCGGTGGCCGAGTAGTACTCGTGGATCACCGGGCCCCACCACTCGATCATGCGTCGCTTGACCTCGGGCGGGCACGGCGCGGCGGCGTGAATGGCGTGCGTCAGGCTCGACAGGTCGTGGCGGGTGCGCACCTCCTCGGGCAGCTTGAGCATCCGCACGAACATCGTGGGCACCCACTGCGAATGCGTGACCCGGTACTCCTCGATGAGCCGCAGCGCGTCCTCGGCGTCGAAGCGGTCCATGAGGATCACGGTGCCGCCGACCGAGTTGACGACGCCGCAGAACCGCAGCGGTGCGGCGTGGTAGAGCGGCGCCGGGCACAGGTAGACACTGTCCGCGTCGAAGGCGTAGAGGAAGCTGAAGATCGGCGTGTAGTAGTCCGGCACCTCGTCGATCTGCCCCTCCGGCGGGTCGACGCGCACGCCCTTGGGTCGGCCGGTTGTGCCGGAGGAGTAGAGGAAGTCGTGACCGCGGGGCTGGTCTGCGGGCGCCTCGGTGGGCTGGCTCTCGAGCAGCGTGCGGTAGTCCTCGAAGCCGTCCAGTGCGCCCCCGAACACCACCCGGTGCGCAACGTTCGGATTCGCATCCGCGGACAGGTCCACGTGGTCGGCCACCGGGGCGGAGACGAACAGCGCCCGTGCCCCGCAGTCGCCGATGATGTAGGACGACTCATCCGGCGTGAGGTGGTGGTTGATGGCCGCGATGTAGAGCCCGGACCGCAACGCGCCCCAGTAGATCTCGACCATCTCGAGGGTGTTGTCCGAGACCACCGCGATCGTGTCCCCGGGACGCAGGCCCCAGTCGTCGACCAGCAGGTGGGCGAGCTGGGCCGATCGGGCCTCGAGCTGCGCGTAGGTGATCTGCTCGCCCGTCGCGGGGCGGATCACGGCGGGCTTGTCGGGAGTGGTGGCGGCGAAGGATCCGGGGAACATGTCGCCAGCATATATTCGACATGTGATCCGGATCACCGTTTTCGGACCACGGTCCAACTAGATGCGGAACGCTGTCCTCGGCCGCGGCGAGATACTCAGTGGAGCCACGAGCGCAGCGTCAGTCCCAGGCCTGGGCGGCAGGTGCCCGGTTGCAAGACATGGACTTCAATCTGCAAGACACCAGGTGCGATTCGAGGCCGGTTTCCGCACTTGATGTCTTGCAACTGGCCGCGGATGTCTTGCAACCGGCGGGCATACAGTCGCGGCGGGCCGGGCGGCGCGGGGCCCGGGCGGGCGCGCGCGGCGGCGCGGGGCCTGGGCGGGCGTGGCGACGCGGGGGCGGCCGGCCCGCGCCTCAGGAGTACATGCGCGGGTGCAGCCGGCCGATGTACGGCAGGTCACGGTACCGCTCGGCGAAGTCGAGGCCGTAGCCCACGACGAACTCGTTGGGGATATCGAAGCCGATCTCCAGGATGTCCAGGTCGGCCTTCACCGCGTCGGGCTTGCGCAGCAGGGTGACTATCTCGATCGAGCGCGGGTTCCGGGTCCGGAGGTTGCGCATCAGCCACGACAGGGTCAGGCCGGAGTCGATGATGTCCTCGACGATGATCACGTCGCGGTCGGCGATGTCTCGGTCGAGGTCCTTGAGGATCCGCACTACGCCGGAGGAGCTGGTCGACGAACCGTACGAGCTGACGGCCATGAACTCCATCTCGGACGGGATCGTCAGCGCGCGGGCGAAGTCCGAGACGAAGATCGCGGCGCCCTTGAGCACGGCGATCAGCACGACCTCCTTCTCGACGTCCGCGTACTTCTCCCCGACCGCGGCGGCCATCTCGGCGATCCGCGCCTGGATGGCATCCTCGCTCAGCAGGACGGATTCGATCTCGTCCGCGTACTTGTCCGTCGTCATCTAGCTCCCCGCTCCGCTCGCCCGGTCGATCTCCAGGACCACCTTTCCATGCCGACGCCGGGCGACCAACCTGGTCACCCGGCTCCCGTCGGAGCCGCTGCCACGGTCGGCCGAACCGCCGTCGATGTCCACACCGTCACGCCCGCGCGCGGCGGCCCCGCCGACGGCCACGCCGCCCTGCCCGCGCCAGTCGGTCACCAGCGCCGCCACGCCCGTCACGTGCGCGTACGTCGGCGACCCCACTCCCCCGGCGATCAGCCAGCGCCGGATCACCCGGGTCAGCACCGCGGCCGGCAACCGCTCGAGCCGGCGCACGTCCAGTCCGCCGTCCGGGTCGACGGGTACGGCGGCGGCGAGGCGGTCGAGCTCGTCGTCGTCGACCCGCAGCAGCTCGGCGGTGCGCGCCAGTCCCTCCGCGGCGCCGCCGGACAGCACGTCCTCGAGCAGCGGGAGGACCTCGTGGCGCAGGCGGACGCGCGTGTACGAGGGGTCGGTGTTGTGCGGGTCATCCCACAAGGTCAGGTCGAGGTTGCGGCAGGCGGCGCGGGTGTCGGCGGCGCGCACGCCGAGCAGCGGGCGGGCCCACGGCGCATCCCAGGCGGCCATGCCGCGCAGCGAGCGCGCGCCGGAGCCGCGCCCGAGACCGAGCAGAACGGTCTCCGCCTGGTCGTCGAGTGTGTGCGCGAGCAGGACGGCGCGGCCGCCGCGCGCGGCGTCGAGCGCGGAGTAGCGGGCGGTGCGGGCGGCGGCCTCGGGGCCGGAGCCGTCCGGGTCGACGACGACGACGAGCACCTCCACCCCGGCCCCGATCACCCGCGCGGTGTCGGCCGCATCGCGGGCGACCTGCGCCGATCCCGGCTGCAGACCGTGGTCGACGATCAGGGCCGTGACCTCGTCGAACTCGGCGACGGCGGCGGCGAGTAGGGCCAGCGAGTCGGCGCCGCCGGACAGGCCCACACACACCGCGTCGCCGACCTCGAGGTGGTCGCGGCGGAACGCCCGGACGGCCGCGCGCACGGTCCAGGCGGCGCCGGTCCAGGCAGCACCGGCCCGCGCGGCGTCGGTCCTTGAAGCGCCGGCCCGCGCGGCGTCGGCCCGGCGTCCGTCAGCGGCAGCCACAGTTCCGTAGCTCCGCAGCGATTCGATCCAGCATCGGGCGCGCGTCGGCGGGGTCGGTGCCCGAGGACAGCAGCGCGAAGCTCATCGAGCGGCCGTCGACGTCGGTGACGGTGCCGGCCAGGGCGCTGGTGCCGCTGAGAGTGCCCGTCTTGGCGCGGACCCAGCCGGCGCCCGCGCCCGAGGGGCCGGAGAAGCGGTCGGCCAGGGTGCCCGAGCCCGCGGCCACCGGCAAGGTGTCGAGCAGGTCGCGCATCTCGCGGGTCGCGTCCGGACTCGAGGCGGTACGCAGCACGTCGGTCAGCACAGCCGCCGGGATGCGGTTCCCCGAGCTCATGCCGGAGCAGTCGTCCAGCTTCACTCCCGTCATGTCCAGGCCCCGCTCGGCCAGGGTGTCGATCACGGCGGAGGTCCCGGCGGCGAAGTCGGCCGGCTTGTCCGGATTGCGGGCCAGCGCCACCTCGCGGCAGACCGCCTCGGCCAGCACGTTGTCCGAGTGGACGAGCATCGAGCGCACCCGCTCGACCAGCTCGGCCGACGAGACCCGCCCGATCTCGCCGGTCGTCTCGACCGGCTCCGCGGACACCCGCACCGTCTCCGGATCCACGCCGAGCTGTCGGGCGAGGATCCGGCCCGCCGCGAGCGCCGGCTGCGCGTAGCGGGGCGAGTAGTCGTCGGCCGGGTCCATGCGACCGCCGTCGAGCATCCACGGCTCGATCGGGGCCAGGTTGCCGGCCGCGATCTCGCCCGGCGACCAGCCCGGCCCCAGCGCCCGCCCGGTGTACGGCCCGGGCGCCACGATGATGCGGGCGGGAGCCAGGTCCGAGGCCCGCACGATGTCCGCGGCCTGGGTGACCGTGGCCGAACCCGGGAACAACGGGCCCGACTCGGCGCCCCGGGACATCGTCGGGTCGCCGCCGGGGATCACCACGAGCGTGCCCGGCTCGGTCCCGCTCGCCAGCACGGTGTCCACGCGCGCGTCGGCGGGCAGCTGCGTGAGGGCGGCCAGGGCGGTGAGCAGCTTGGTCGTGGAGGCCGGAACCCTGGGCGCGTCCGGGTCGCGCTCCCACAGCACCTGCCCGCTCACGTCGTCGACGACACTGCCCGTGAGGTCGCCCACGGCCGGGGAGTCCGCCAACGGGGCCAGCACCCGGGCGAGCACGGCCGGATCGGGCATCGGGGCCGAGTCGCCCGCCGGGAGCAGGCCCGGGGACGGTCCGGCGGCAGAGGCCGGCGGCTCGTGGGCCGCGGCGTCGCCGTCGTCGACCTCCGTCAACAGTGCCGCGACCACCACGGCGGCCACGAGAACCACCAGGACCAGCACGGATACACCGATCCGCCACGCGGTCGAGCGCCCGCGCCACACACCCCGCTCGGTCACGGACCACCCCCAGAACGTCTTGATTGACTCAGCGACGCCGTCGACCGCGGCGTCGTCTGCAACCACCTACGCTAGCGGCCCTCGTGACGCCGACCACCCCCGGCGCCGGGCCGCCTACTAGAATCACCCCGGATTCCCCGGGCGCCGGTCCCGGAAGGTAACGAACGCCGATTCAGCGAGGTACGACAGTGACCGTCGAAGTGACCATCGAGATCCCCAAGGGCTCGCGCAACAAGTACGAGATCCACCACGAGACCGGGAAGATCTACCTCGATCGCTTCCTGTTCACCTCGATGGGATACCCGGCCGACTACGGCTACATCGACGAGACCCTCGCCGACGACGGTGACCCGTGCGACGCCCTGGTGCTGCTCGACGAGTCCGTCTTCCCCGGCGTCATCGTCAACTCCCGCGTGGTGGCCGTCTACACCATGTCGGACGAGGCCGGCGGCGACGACAAGCTGCTCTGCGTCCCCGCGCTGGACCCACGCTGGGAGCACATCCAGGACGTCGACGACGTGCCGGATTTCGAGCTCAAGGCCATCGAGCACTTCTTCCTCCACTACAAGGACCTCGAACCCGGTAAGCACGTCACGCCCGGCGAGTGGAAGGACAAGGCCTGGGGCGAGAAGCTCGTCGTGGAGGGCGTCGAGAACTTCAAGAAGCACCCCGAGGAGAAGGCCGAGCCCTTCCGCGGCTGATCCAGGCGCCTCTCGTCAGGCCCGGCACCCACGTGGTGCCGGGCCTGACCCGTATCCGGCGGGTCGTGGGCGCGACGGTGTGCCCTCGATCACGGTGATGAGAATCACGCAAATTTCAGCGGCCTGCAACTTTGCATGGCCGTGCATGATCCGTACGGTGGGCCGGGTGACCCCCGACTGTCTCAAGCCCCGCGGGCTGCGTGAAGCGAAGAAGGCACAGACTCGTTCCGCGCTGTCCGCCGCCGCCCTCGACCTCGTCAGCACCAGGGGCTATGAGGCCACCACCGTCGAGGCGATCGCGCAGGCCGCAGGCGTCTCGGTGCGGACGTTCCACAACTACTTCCCCGGCAAGGCCGCGGCGCTGGCGAACCTGGCGGCGAACCTGGTCGAGGAGTACCACGCCGAGCTCCGGGCCCAGCCCGACGAGGTGAGCTGCGCGGACGCCCTCCGTGATGCGTGGCGCGCGATGCTGGACAGGTATCGCTCTGATGTGGCCGTCCTCAGCGTGCTCATCGACGCCGTCGAATCCAACCCGGACCTGCGCAGACACCTGCAGGACAACCATCCCGAGGTGCTGGTCACCGGCGTCGAGGAGGTGGCCCGGCGGCTCGGTCTGGACCCCGCCGTCTCGGCTGTCCCGCACGTCGTAGCCGAGATCACCTTCACGCTGGCCGTCACGGTGATCCGGATGCACGCCTCCCCCGACTTCGCCGGACGCACCCAGGACGACCTGCTCGACGAGGTGTTCTCGGCGCTGCCCCTACTCGTCGCAGTCCCCACCGACCCACACCACACCGACTAGGAGAAACCAGAGCACATGGCTTCCTTCCTCTACCGCATCGGGCGGGCCTCGTACCGGCGCTGGTACATCGTCCTGGCCTCCTGGATCGGCCTCCTCGCCGTGGTCGGCGGGCTCGCGGCGGCGTTCTCCGCCCCCGCATCCAGCTCGTTCACCATCCCCGGAATCCCGTCCGAGCGGGCGCAGACGCTGCTCACCGAGCGCTTCGCCAGCGACTCCGGCGAGGACCCGCAGACGGCACCGACCTTCACCATGGTCATCGCGACGCCGGACTCGAGCCCGCTGACCACCCCGGAGAACCAGGAGAAGGTCGCGGAGGTCCTCGACTCCATCCGTGACATCCCCGGGCTCGCCGCGCCCGAGGCCGTCGGCACGCTGGGCCTGCCCGCCGAGGCACTCGCGGCCGGCGCGCCCGGCGACCAGCCGTGGCTCACCGCCGTGCAGGCGCAGTCCGCGGGCCTGATCGAGCAGACCACCGCCGCCGGCGGCGACCCGGCGCAGGCCGAGACGGACGCCGCCACGGTCTCACCCCTGTCCGCGGACGAGTCCGTCTACAAGGTCCAGGCCGGCTTCGACACGGAGATCACCCCCAGCGCCGTCGACATGACCGACGAGCAGCGCCAGTCGCTGACCGACGTCACCGACGCCGGTGAGGCGCTCGGCCTCGAGGTCGCCTACAACGGCCCCGCCGCCCAGGACATGGGCGCCATCGGGTTCACCTCCGAGATCATCGGCATCGTCGTGGCCCTCATCGTCCTGGCCATCACCTTCGGCTCGATCGTCGCCGCCGGCCTGCCCATCGTCACCGCGATCGTCGGCGTCGGAATCGCCGTGCTCTCGGTCCACGCCCTGTCGGGCACGGTCGAGGTCAACGACATGACGCCGATCCTGGCCACCATGCTCGGCCTGGCAGTGGCGATCGATTACTCCCTGTTCATCGCCAGCCGGTACAAGCACGAGATCCGACTCACCGACGACCGGGCACACGCCGCCGGCCGCGCGGTCGGCACCGCGGGCTCCGCGGTCGTGTTCGCCGGGCTCACCGTGTTCATCGCGCTCGTCGCCCTCACGGTGGTGGGCATCCCCTTCCTGTCCGTGATGGCCCTGGCCGCGGCCGGCGCCGTCGTGGTCTCCGTCCTCATCGCCCTGACCCTCCTGCCCGCGCTGTTCGGCGCGCTCAAGGGCAAGGTCTTCGCCGGACGCCTGCCGAAGATCACCGCGCCGGACCCGGAGGACGAGGGCGTCAACACCACCGGCGAGCGCTTCGCCAAGGCCATGCGCGACAAGCCGTGGATCGGCCTGGCCGGTGGTGTCGTGATCCTCGCACTGCTCGCCATCCCGGTCGGCTCCATGCGTCTGGCGCTGCCGTCGGACACCACCATGGAGCAGGGCACCCCCGCCCGCGACGCCTCGGACCTCCTCGAGCGCGGCTTCGGCCCCGGCGCCAACGCACCGCTGCTCGCGATCGTCGACGCCACCGACATCCCCGCCGAGGAGCGGATGCCCGCCTTCCAGACGGCCGCCGCCGACTTCCGCGACATGGAGGGCGTGGTCAACGCCCAGGTCGTCATGACCAACGGCGATCCCGCCGACCCGCTGAGCGCCGACACCGCGCAGCTGCTGGTGACCCCCTCGACCGGCCCCACCGACGAGGCCACCGAGAACCTCCTCCACGCGATGCGCGACCACGCCGACGCCTACACGGCCGAGACGGGCGCGAACTACGGCATCACCGGCATCACCGCCATCCAGGCGGACGTGTCCGAGCGGCTGTTCGACGCGCTCATCCCGTACCTCGCGATCGTCGTGACCCTGGCGTTCCTGCTGCTCATGGTGGTGTTCCGCTCGATCGTCGTGCCATTGACCGCCGCGCTGGGCTTCCTGCTGTCCGTCCTGGCCACGCTCGGCGCGACCGTCGCGATCTTCCAGTGGGGCTGGCTCGGGCTGGTCGAGGGCACCCCGATCATCAGCTTCCTGCCGATCATCCTCATCGGCCTGGTCTTCGGCCTGGCCATGGACTACCAGGTGTTCCTGGTCTCCCGGATGCGCGAGTCGTACACCCACGGCGAATCCGCCAGCGACGCCGTGGTGCACGGTTACAAGTACGGCGCCCGCGTGGTCAGTGCCGCCGCGGTGATCATGATCAGCGTGTTCGGCGGGTTCATCCTCATGGACATGGCCTTCATCAAGACCATGGGCTTCGCGCTCGCCGCGGCCGTGTTCTTCGATGCCTTCGTGGTGCGCATGGTGATCATGCCGTCGCTGATGTACCTCATCGGCGACAAGGCGTGGTGGCTGCCCGGTTGGCTGGAGAAGATCCTGCCGAAGGTGGACATCGAGGGCGAGAACCTCGCCGTCGAGGCGCCGGGGGCCACCCCCGCCGCCGCGGACGAGCGGGAGACGGTCAGCGTCGGCTGACCGCGCCGGCCGGGGTGGGCCCCGCCCGCCGCGGCCCGGCCCGTCTCGCACAGGCCCCCTCCACGAACGGGAAGAGCATTCCGCACATCCCGCCCGAGAGCAGATGCGCGAAACCCTCTTCTCGTTTGTGCAGGTGGGTGCGCGGCGTGCGGGTGCGCAGCGTGCGGGCGCGCGGGTGCGCGGCGTGCGGGCGCGCTCAGCGGCCGGTGTAGGTGGCGTCGCGCTTCTCGAGCGCGGCGCTGACGGCCTCCATCATGTCCGCGGAGGCCAGGAAGCCCGCGTTCCAGGTGGCGACGTAGCGGTTGGACTCGCGGATCGGGCCCTCGGTCGCGCGGTTCAACACCTCGCGCGTGCCGCGCACGACGAGCGGCGGATTGTCCGCGATCTCGGCGGCGGTCGCGTGCGCGGAGTCGAGCACGCCCGCGGCGTCGTCGGCGACGTTGGTGATGAGTCCGTAGCGCAGTGCGGTCTCGGCGTCGATGTCGCGGCCGGTCAGCGCAAGCTCACGGGTCAGGCCCGCACCGATGATGTAGGGCAGGCGGCCGAGTGAGCCCATGTCGGCGACGATCCCGACCTTGACCTCGCGAACCGAGTACGACGAGTCCGCCGAGCCGTGCCGCACATCGCACGCCGAGATGAGGTCCATCGCGCCGCCGATGCAGCGACCCTGGACCGCCGCGATGGTCGGCGTCCGGGCCGCGGCCACCGAGTCGATGGCCTGACGCATCGTCTCCACGAAGTCGAGGATCCGCTCGTTGCGCGAGGCGTCCGGGGCCTTGTCCCGGGGCAGGAACTCCATGAACTGCGGCATCATCGCCATGAGGTCGAGGCCGTAGGAGAAGTTACGGCCGTCGCCCGCGATGACGGCGGCACGGATCTCGGGGTCCGCGTCGAGCTCGGCCATCACGCGGGGCATCTCGGCCCAGAAGTCCGGGCCCATGCCATTGTTGCGTCCCGGGCCGATCAGGGTGACCTGGGCGACGTGCGGGTGCCGGGTCCCCTTCTCGATGCGGACCGAGGCGTACTCGCCGGGGGTGGTGGTGTCGGAATCGCTCATGGCCTAGAGACTGCCATGCCCCTGCCGCCCCGGCCCCCGGCAGTACCGGATCAGGCTCCGGAATTCGGCATGACGAACCAGAGGATCACGTAGATGAGCACCTGCGGGCCGGGAAGCAGCAGCGATGCCACGAACAGGACGCGGACCAGTGCCGGATCGAGCCCGAAGTAGTTCGCCAGGCCACCGGCCACACCGCCGATCCAACGGTCCTCGGACCGGGCCAGACGCTTCGGCTGGGAAGTGGGAAAGCTGGTCATGACTGGAACTCCTTGTGGACGGCGGTGTCGTCGTCCTCGTGGGGGTGGTGGGCCGGGGATCTCTCCCCCGGTGACTCCCACTGTCCTCCCGTCGCGCCCGCACCACATCGGGGACGAACCCGGATTTCCGACCCTGATCCCGGTTCGGGGTCGCCCGGTTCCCGGCCCGGAGTTCGTCAGGTGTGGAACTCGCCGCAGTCGACGGTGAGGGTCTGGCCGGTGACCGCCGAGGCCCGGTCGGAGAGCAGGAACAGGACCGGGTCCACGATCTCGCGCTCGGTCGGCAGGCGGCGCAGGTCCATCTTGGCGGCCGTGTGCTGGTAGACGTCCTCGACCGAACCCCCGTACTTGCCGGCCAGGTGCTCGAAATAGGCCTTGAGGGTGTCGCCGTAGATGTAGCCCGGTGCGACCGTGTTGACGCGGATGCCGCGCGGGCCGAGTTCCGTGGCCATCGAGTGACCCAGGGCGACCAGCGCGGTCTTGGCGATCTTGTAGCCCGCGTAGCGCTCGCGGGAGTGGTGGATGACGGCCGAGGCCATCATCACCACGGAGCCGTCCCCGGTCTCGAGAAGCGGTGTGAACTCCTGCGTGGCGCGTAGAGCCCCCATCACGGACAGGTCGATGCCGCGGGTGATCTGGTCGTGCTCGGTCTCCGCCAGCGACTTCATGCTAGGCACCGCGAAGGCGCTGTTGACCAGGCCGTGGACCGCGTCGGTGTGTTGCTCGACCGTCTCGCGCAGGGCGCGCACCGAGTCCGGGTCGGTGGCGTCGACCGCGGCCGCGATAGCCCGGCCACCCACCTGCGTGATCTCGTCGGCCAGCTGGTCCAGACGCTCCTGCGTCCGCGCCGCCACCACGACCGTCGCGCCCTCGCGCGCGGCCTCAAGTGCCAGCGTCCGGCCGAAGCCGGGACCTGCGCCGATGATCACGATGACCTTGTCCGCCAATAGCCCTGTCATGCAGGCCATCAAACCAGCCGGGCGGCCGCCGGGGGGACGGTTCGGCGCAGGCCCGTCGACGGATCGGGCGGGGTCAGCCGGCGTCCGGGGCGGGGGACTCGGCCGACGCCCGCTCGTACTCCGCCTCGAATCTCTCACGCACCGTCGGGCCGCCGGTCGAGGGCACCGGGATCCCGAGGTGGAGTTCGCGGAGCTCGTCCTGGAACTCCCGCCACAACTGCGGACCGCCCTCGTGGAGGATCCGCGCACGGACCTGCAGCGCGGCTGAACCGGGTCGGTGACGCAGGCCCCACCAGCCCAGCTCGGCCAGGACGGGCACGAGCTGGATCGCGGGCTCGGTGAGGCTGTAGGTGGCGCGCCGACCGGCTCCGACGTCCTCACGGGTGAGCAAACCCGCCGCCACGAGGTCGCGGAGCCTGCTGGCGAGGATGTTGGAGGCGATCCCCTCCAGGGACTCCCGCTGCAGGGTCCGGAAGTGGCGGCGGTCGCCGAACATGATGTCGCGGAGCACGACGAGGCTCCAACGATCGCCGAGGATCTCGACCGCGGCGTTGATGGGGCAGCCCGAGCGCGGCGTGACCGTCACCGATCCCTCCCGATTCGTAGGAAAAACTGCTTGCAGTCTACTAGCGGCTGTGTTTTCCTGAATGTGCTTGCAACTAGCAATCACCGATCGGGAGTCGCCATGATCGTCGGCATACTCGCCCAATCCACCGTCTCCGACCTCCGGGTCGCCGAGCGGTGGTACTCGGACCTCTTCGGCCGGGCACCCGACGCCCGCCCGATGGACGGATTGATCGAATGGCACCCCGGCGAGGGATTCGGTCTCCAGGTGTGGTCCGAACCCGACCGCGCCGGAGGGTCCACCGTGGTGATCGAGGAAACCGATCTCGACGCCGCCGCTGCACGAGCGACCGAACACGGTATCCGGCACGACGGCCCGGGCCCCGGTGGCGGACGACGCATCCTGCAACTGGCAGACCCTGACGGCAACCGTGTCGTACTGGTGGGCGACTGAGATCCCGGCCGCCCACCGAACATCCGGGAAGCAGAGGACAGGACCATGACCGCAGAGCCGAACCGAGACGACCCGAACGACCCCACCGCCGACCGCTTCGTGGTGGACCACCACGTCGCGGCCCCGCCGGCGGAGGTATTCGCACTCCTGGCCGACCCCACCCGGCACCACCAGACCGAGCCCGGGGACTGGGTCCGCGACGCGATCGACGCGGAGCCCCTCACCCACGTGGGCCAGGTGTTCGGCATGAACATGGGCTTCCCGCAGAACGGTGAGCCCTACACGATGCACAACCGCGTGATCGCCTTCGAGCAGGACCGCGCCCTCGCCTGGGAGCCCGGCCAGTACGACCAGGAAGGCGTCCTCGGCACCGGCGGATGGACATGGCGCTACGACCTCGAACCCACCGCCGAGGGCACCCGCGTCCAGCTGACCTACGACTGGAGCGCCGTGCCCCGACAGCTCTCCGAACAGTTCGGACTGCCCCCGTTCCGCCCGGATTTCCTCGAGCAGTCGCTGCGGTCCCTCGAAGAGGCGGTGGTGGCGCCGACGGCCGGGCGCTGACGTCCACGGGGCCCCCGGGGCAGCACGCCCGTCGGCCATCAACGTGCTGTTCATCCGGCCGGGATAACATCCGCACGTGCGCACCATCCCAGAGCAGTATCTCCGCAGCTCACACGCCCCGGATCCCAGGACACTGCTCGATGTCCTCGGTGCCGCCGCCGAGCGGCATCCCGACGCGCCGTGCCTCGACGACGGAGACCGGATCCTGAGCTACGGGCAGGTGTGGGAGCAGATCCACGCCTCCGCGCGATGGATGCACGAGCAGGGCGTGGGGGCCGGGGACCGGGTCGGCATCCACATGCCCTCCGGCACCGCCGAGTTGTACCTGGCGATCCTGTCGACGCTGGCCGCCGGAGCCGCGTACGTGCCCGTGGACGTGGAGGATCCGCCGGAACGTGCCGAGCTCGTGTTCGGCCAGGCGCAGGTGGCGGCCATCTACCGGGCCGAGGGCATGGTCGTCACCGGCCCGGGTCGCCGCGTCGACACCTCACTGCGCCGGGCGCCGACAGGGGACGACGACTGCTGGATCATCTACACCTCCGGCACCACCGGCCTGCCCAAGGGCGTGGCCGTGACGCACCGCAGCGCCGCCGCGTTCGTCGACGCCGAGTCCCGGATCTTCCTGCAGGACGCCCCGCTGGGTCCCGGGGACCGCGTCCTGGCCGGGCTGTCCGTGGCGTTCGACGCCTCGTGCGAGGAGATGTGGCTGGCCTGGGCCCACGGCGCCTGCCTGGTGCCGGCGCCGCGGTCGATCGTCAAGTCCGGACTCGACCTGGGCCCGTGGCTCCGCGACCGCGGCATCACCGTCATCTCCACCGTTCCGACGCTCGCGTCGATGTGGCCGAACTCGATGCTCGCGGAGATCCGCATGGTCATCCTCGGCGGCGAGGCCTGCCCGCCGGAACTGGCGGCGCGACTGTCCGGCGACGGACGCGAGGTGTGGAACACCTACGGCCCCACCGAGGCCACCGTCGTGGCGTGCGCCGCGCCGCTGGACGGGCTCGGCGAGGTGTCGATCGGCCTGCCGCTGGACGGCTGGGACCTGGCCGTGGTCGACGACGACGGCCACCCGGTGGGCTACGGCGAGTCCGGCGAACTGGTGATCGGCGGAGTGGGGCTCGCACGCTACCTCGACCCCGAGAAGGACGCCGAGAAGTACGCGCCCATGGAGACCCTGGGCTGGGAGCGCGCCTATCGCTCCGGTGACGTGGTCCGGCTCGAGGAGGACGGCCTGTACTTCAACGGGCGGGTCGACGACCAGGTGAAGATCGGCGGCCGTCGCCTGGAGTTGGGCGAGGTGGACACCGCTGTCTCGGCCCTTCCCGGGGTGAGCGCCGGCGCCGCGGCGGTGAAGAAGACCGACGCCGGCCAGCCCGTGCTCGTGGCCTACCTGGTGGCCCGGGACCCGGCGGGCTTCGACCTGGCCGAGGCCGCCGGCATCCTGCGCGAGCACCTGCCGGCCGGCGTGGTGCCGCGCCTGACCCTGGTCGACGAGCTGCCGACCCGCACCTCCGGCAAGGTCGACCGCGCCGCCCTGCCCTGGCCGCTGGCGGCGACCTCCGCCGCCGAATCGGAGCTCGACGGCACCGAGGCGTGGGTCGCCGAGTTGTGGTCGTCCGCCCTGGGGGCCGACGTCTCCGGCGTCGACGAGGACTTCTTCGCCCTCGGCGGCGGCTCGCTGGCCGCCGCGCACGTGGTGGTGAAGGTCCGTGAGCGCTTCCCGGCCGTCACCGTCAGCGATATCTACGACCGCTCGCGACTGGGCGACTTCGCCGAGTTCCTCGACGGGCTCGAACCAGAGGCCGAGGTCGAGCCCCGCAACGTCCGGCCGGTCGGCCGTGCGGCGCAGCTCGTGCAGGTCCTCGCGACCCTCCCGCTGCTCACCGTGACCGGCGTGCAGTGGCTGACCTGGCTCGGCGTGGCGAACAACATCGGAGCTGAGCTCGGCGCGAGCTGGGCTCGCCCCGTGTCGTGGTGGGTGCTGGCGGTCATGGCGGTGCTCCTGCTGTTGCCCGTCGGCCGGATGGTCGTCACCGCCGGTCTGTGCCGGGTACTCATGGCCGGGGTCCGACCGGGGGCGCACCCGCGTGGCGGCTCGGTACACATCCGACTGTGGGCGGCCGAGCGGCTCGTGGAGGCCTCGGGCGCGGCGTCGCTCGCCGGCGCCGGCTGGCTGACCACCTTCGCCCGCCTGCTCGGTGCGACGATCGGCCGCGGTGCCGACATGCACACCCTGCCGCCGGTCACGGGCCTGCTCACCGTGGGCGACGGCGCCTCGATCGAGCCCGAGGTCGATCTCGCCGGTCACTGGGTCGACGGCAACGTGGTGCACATCGGCGCTATCGAGATCGGTGAGAACGCCGTGGTGGGCGCCCGCTCGACACTGCTGCCGGGCGCGACGATCGGCCGCGGTGCCCACGTGGAGATCGGGTCCGCCGTGGTCGGCGCCGTCAAGGCCGGCAAACGCTACGCCGGATCCCCCGCCCTCAAGCGCGGCAAGCGCGGCTCCAGCTGGCCGTCCGAGCCCGCCCCGCACAGTCGGGGGTGGAGCCTGATCTACCAGGTCTCCGCACTGGTGCTGGGCGGGATGCCGCTCGTGGCGCTGACCGCCGGGCTGGCCCTGGTGGCGTGGGGATCCCGCGACGCCGAGAGTCTCGCCCGGCTGGCGCTGCAGACGACGCTCTGGTCGATCCCCGGAGCGCTGCTCGCGTTCGCGGTCCTCACCGCGTTCACGCTCGTGACGATCCGTCTCCTGTCGATCCGGCTGGGGCCGGGCTTCCACCCCGTGCATTCGCGCACCGCGTGGCAGGCCTGGTGCAGCGAGCGGATCATGGACGCCGCCCGCAACTGGCTGTACCCGCTGTACGCGTCCATGCTCACCCCGATCTGGTTGCGGATGCTGGGCGCGAAGATCGGCAAGGACGTCGAGGCGTCCACGGTGTTGCTCATCCCGTCACTGACCACGGTGCGCGACGGGGCGTTCCTCGCCGACGACACCATGGTCGCCCCCTACGAGCTGGGGTCCGGCTGGATGCGCCTCGAGCACGCGCAGGTCGGCAAGCGGGCATTCCTCGGCAACTCCGGCATCGCCTCCGCCGGCCGCAAGGTGCCCGCCCGCGGCCTGGTCGCCGTGCTCTCGTCCGCCCCGCAGAAGGCGAAGAAGGGCACATCGTGGCTGGGCTCGCCCCCGCAGAAGCTGCCCCGTGCCGTCACCGACACCGACGACGCCCGCACCTACCAGCCGCCGCGCCGCCTCAAGGCCGCCCGCGGTGCGTGGGAGACGTTGCGTCTGATCCCCGTCTGGATGTCGTTCCTGCTGCTGTGCAGTGTCCTCGTGCTGATGCAGGCCGCCCACCAGCAGTGGGGCTTCGCCGTGGCCGCGGTGACCTCCGGGCTCGTGCTCGCCTACGCGGGCCTGGTCGCGATGCTGCTCGCGGTGCTGGCCAAGTGGCTGTTCGTGGGCCGTATCCGCGCCGGTGAGCAACCGTTGTGGTCGTCGTTCGTCTGGCGCAACGAGGTCGCCGATTCCTTCGTCGAACTTCTCGCCGCACCGTGGATGGCGCGCCCCGCCTCCGGCACGCCGGTCCTCAACGCGATGCTGCGTCTCCTCGGCTCGCGCCTCGGCCGCGGCATCTGGTGTGAGTCGTACTGGCTTCCCGAGGCCGACCTGATCACCCTCGGCGACGGCGCCACCGTCAACCGGGGCTGCGTGGTCCAGACCCACCTGTTCCACGACCGGATCATGCAGATCGACACCGTCGACCTGGAGGCCGGCGCCACCCTCGGCGCCCACTGCGTGACCCTGCCCGCCTCCTCCATCGGCGCCGGCTCCACCGTGGGCCCGGCCTCGCTGGTGATGCGCGGCGACCGCATCCCCGCAGGCACCCGCTGGCAGGGAAACCCCATCTCACCGTGGCGGGGCTGAGGGCTCAGAAACGGCGACGGGGGCCCGGCCGCGGGGTCCACTAGACTCGCGCAGGTCATGGAACTCAGGGCAGTCAAGAAGGACCTCGTAGCCAAGATCGCGGCACCCCGCAACCCGTCGCGGGCGGACCCGGTCGACCCCTACCTACCGTCCGCCGGCAACCACGGGTACCGGGTGACCCGCTACGAACTGGACCTCACCTACAAGATGAGCTCCAACAACCTGCGAGGCGAGGCCGTCATCACAGCCACCGCCACCGAGCCCCTGGATTCCCTCCTCCTCGACCTGTCGCCGCACCTGAACGTCTCCAAGGTGACGCTCGACCGCGGCCGGGTCGCCCGCTACAGCCGGCCCCGCGGCAAGCTCGCCGTCACCCCTGCCGAGCCGCTCGCGGTGGGATCGGCGTTCACGCTGACCATCCGCTACTCCGGCAATCCGCGCCCCATCCGCGGCGCCTGGGGCGAGGTCGGCTGGGAGGAACTGACCGACGGTGTCCTGGTGGCCAACCAGCCCAACGGCGCCGCCAGCTGGTTCCCTTGCGACGACCACCCCTCCTCCAAGGCCCCCTTCCGGATCAGGCTCACGGCCGACTCGCCGTACCGCGCCGTGGTGACCGGCTCACTCGTGGGCAAGAAGCGCAGCGGCAGCATGACCACCTGGGAGTTCGACCTCCCCCACCCCACCTCCACGTACCTCGTCACCGTCAACCTCGGCCAGTACGAGCACGTGGAGGTCAGCGGTGGCCGGGTGCCGTTCCGCGCCTACCTGCCCGCCGACCTCAAGCGCGGTTTCCGGGTGGCGTTCGACCGGCAGCTCGAGATGATCGACGTATTCACCGATCTGTTCGGGCCGTACCCCTTCGAGGAGTACAAAGTCGTGGTAACCGACGACGAGCTGGAGATCCCGCTCGAGGCCATGGGCATGTCGACGTTCGGTCGCAACACGATCGAGTCCGGCGGCGCCGACGAGCGGCTCATCGCCCACGAGCTCGCCCACCAGTGGTTCGGCAACGCGGTCACCGCGGCCGAGTGGAAGCACATCTGGCTGCACGAGGGTTTCGCCTGCTACGCCGAGTGGCTGTGGACCGAGTTCTCCGGCGGCGCCGACGCCGGCAGCCACGCGCTGCGCTACTACGCCAAACTGCAGAACTCGCCGCAGGACATCCTCCTGGCCGACCCCGGCCCGAAGGACATGTTCGACGACCGCGTCTACAAGCGCGGCGCCCTGACCCTGCACGCGCTGCGGCTGACGATCGGCGACGACCGATTCTTCGACCTCCTGCGGGCCTGGGTGGCCAAGTACTCGGGCAAGAACGTCACGACCGACGACTTCCTGCACATGGCCGCCGATCATTCGCCCGTGGACCTGCGCCCCCTGTGGAACGCCTGGTTGTTCTCCGAGCCCGTGCCGCCCACCCTCGGCATGCCCGATGGCCTCCCCGGATCCCGCTGAGGCGGCGCCCACGACCGCTCGGGGGGCCACGGGCGGGATGCGGGCGCTGACGCTGGCCACCCTGTTCGCCGCGGCGTCGGGGTACCTGGTGATGCTCATCGCCGGCCGTGCCCTCGGGCCGGCCGACTATCCGCTGTTCGCCACCTACTGGGGTGCGTTCTTCGCCCTCGGCGGCGTCGCCAACGGGCTCATGCAGGAGGCCACGCGCGCCGTGCGATCGGCGCGACAGCTCGCTGGCGGCACCGGGCCCCTCGGGGGTGTCGACGACGACGGCGTCGGCAGCATCGACGGTCCGTCTCCGGCGTTCCCGCCGCCCGGACCCCGCGTCCGGCTGCTGACCGCCGGCCTCGTACTCGGCCTGGCGCTGGCCGCCGCGGTCGTCGTGAGCACCCCGGCGTGGGCCCCGGTCGGCCTGCCGACGTTCTCCGGGGCCGGCGTGGCGATCATGGCGGTCGGCATCCTCGGCTTCAGCCTCCAGGCGGCCACCGCCGGCGCCCTGTCCGGCTCGGAGAGGTGGGGGCTGTACGCGGTCCTGCTCACCGTCGATGCGGCGCTGCGCCTGGCCGTGGCCGGTATCGCCTGGTGGCTCGGCGATGCCGGGCTGGGCTTCGCGATCGCCACCGTCGCCGGCGCCATCTCGTGGGCCCTCCTCGTCGCGCTCTCCCCCACCACGCGCGCCGCGCTGGCCTCCGCCGTGGACGTGGGCCGCGGCCGGTTCTGGCGCAACACCGGCACCGCGATGCTCGCCTCCGCCGGCACGTCGGCGCTGGTCACCGGGTTCCCGCTGTTCGTCACCGCGACCGCCCGCCCCACCGATCCCGCCCCGCTCCTCGGTGCGGTGATCCTGGCCATCACCCTCACCCGCGCTCCCCTGCTCGTGCCGCTGACCAGCTTCCAGAGCGCGATCATCGTCTACTTCGTCGAACGTCGTTCCCGGGGACCGCGCGCCCTCGCGCTACCGCTCGCCGCGGTGACCGCCGTCGGCGTCCTCGGCGCCGGGGCCGCGTGGCTGGTCGGGCCCTGGCTGATCCGCGTGCTGTTCGGCGCCGAGTTCGAGCTGTCGGGCGTCGTGCTGGCCGCCCTGACCGCCGCCTCGGTGGGAACCGCCGCGCTCATGGTGACCGGCAACGCCGCCCTGGCCTTCGACCGTCACCTTCTCTACAACGTGGGCTGGTGGGTGGCTGTTCTCGCAGCAATCGCGTTCCTCGCCCTGGCCCCGGGCGCGCTCGACGTGCGCGCTGCCATTGCGCTGCTCGCCGGGCCCGGCGTGGGCGTACTGGTGCATGTGGTCGGCCTCGTCGTCGTCGACACCTCCTCACGCCCGGGGGCCCGCACGTGACCCACCTCCGTCCACTCGTCCGCGGTGCGGCCGAGCTGCTCGCCGCGCTGATGGTGGCCGCCGCCGTGGGTGTTCTCACCCTGCTCGTGGTGAACGCGCCGCCGTTCGCCCAGCCCAGCTGGCTGCCGGAGTCGTTCCGCGCGGCCCTCTCCGCCGGGTTCGTCGTTCTGGCCGGCTGGCTGCTGCTGCGCCGCGCCACCGGCCGGCGCACCCTGTGGCTGCTCGGTGCGGCGGGCCCGTCGTTCCTGGCCTCGTCCCACCTGGGGCTGCTGCTCAACGGCACCCCCCACTACCTGTTCGGCCTGGGTGGCGACCAGATCAACCGCGTGGCCTACGTGACCCGCTTCGCCGATTCCGCAGGGCTGGCCGACCCGTTCTACGCCGACGCCGCGCCGTTCTATCCGCCCCAGTGGTTCTGGGTGGGTGGCCGGCTGGCCGCCATGTTCGGCGTGGACGGGTGGGAGTTCTACAAGCCGTACGCGATCATCACGATGGCCGTGGCCGGGGCGATCGCGTTCGTGGCCTGGCGGTGGCTGCTCCCGGCCCGCCTGGCGATCCTGTTCGGCCTGGTGACCGCCGTGGTGGGCGTCCACACCAACGCCTATGAGCCGTATTCGTGGATCCTGATCTGCCTGTTCCCGCAGGTCGTGGTGGCGACCTACCTGCTCAGCGCGCGCATCGCCGTGGCCGCGGGCTCGCCGACGGACAGCCGGCCGACGTGGCCGCTCGTCGTGACGATCGGCGTCTACCTCGGCATCGCGGCGTTGGGCTACACCCTGATCGCCGGCTTCGCGGCGCTGGTCGTGGGCCTGGTGGTTCTCCTCCACGCCTGGTGGCACCGCTCCGAGCGCGCCGTGGTCCGCGCCCTCCTCGGCCGGCTCGCCGCGATGGCCGGGATCTCCGCGGCGATCGCGCTCCTGTTCTGGCACCGCTACCTGGTCGCGGTGATCACCGGGGCGGAGACCGAGGCGTCTGTCGCCAACGACTTCGCGCCCGAGTCCGGCGCGAACCTGCCGCTGCCGATGTTCGAGATGTCGGTCACGGGTGTCCTGTGCCTGATCGGGCTGGTGTGGATCGTGGTCACCGTGTGGCCCACCGGCGCCGATCGGTCCGCCGCCGCGCTGCACGCGCGGGTCAGCGTCGGTGCCCATGACGAGCCCCGCCCCGACGACGACAACGACCCCGCTCCCTCCGCGTGGCCGCTGCCCTCACCGGGTCGGGCGCTCGTGCTCGCGCGCAGTCTGGCCGTGATCACGGTGGCCGTGTTCGGCTGGTTCCTGCTCTCCGGGCTGCGGGCCGTCGCCGGCAGCACGCTGTTGCCCTTCCGTATGATCCCCGCCCTCACGCTGGTCCTGGCCCTCGCCGGGATGGTGGGGGCGCTCGCGCTGACCCGGTGGGCCGTCGCGGCGGTCCCGGGGCTGCCCCATAGCAAGGTGCTCGCGGCCGTGGTCGTGGCGGCGGGGCTCGCCGCCGTCCAGATGGTGCAGCACGTGTCCGAGGAGGACGCCGAGTTCGCGGCGGTCGCGCGCAACACCCCCGGCGTACCCACGGACGTCCTGACGGCGATCGACGACATGACGTCCGACCGCGAGCCCTCCGATCTGGTGCTGCTGACCTCCGACCCCACGCTGTACTCGTACCGGCCGTTCTTCACGTTCCAGGCTCCCGCCCAGGCGTATGCGACCCCCACCGGGCGGTACGAGGAGCGCACCGACGAGATCCGCGAGTGGGCGGCGACCCCATCGGCCGTGGACCTGGCCGCCGAGCTCGACGCGAGCGAATTCCGCGCCCCCGATGTGTTGGTCCTAGATCGCGAAACCCCCGAGCGGTGGGTGTTCCCCGCCGTGATCAACCAGATGCCGCTCCAGCACAACAACTCCCGCGAGGAGATCGTGTTCGGTCCGGACCAGTTCGATAACCCCGGCCTGTTCGACGTGCGCGAGGTGGGGGCGCGGGTCGTGATTGTGCGGCGATAGGTCGCACGTCGGCGACGGCGTCGGGGTACGCCGGAACTTTCTTGCGCTCGCGGGAACCGCCCGCCGAGCCGGGCCGTCGTACTGGTTGTGGGAATGAGTAGAGGTGTAGGCGCGGCGCTGGTCGCCGCCGTCATGGTGCTGTCCGGGTGCGCGTCTGCCGCCGAGGATGTGACGACGACGAGCCCGTCACCCGAGACGCCCGTCAATCCGTGGGACCTGCCCCTCGAGGAACGGCCCGATCTCTTCGACCCGTGCGCCGAGATCCCGGTCGAGGCGGTTGAAGCGGCACTCGGTGGTCCCGTCAGGCCGGACGAGGCTATGCGCAACCACAAGCCGAACGAGCTCCACACCTGCGGCTGGCGAAATGATGAAGTGCTGCTAGGAGTTGTCGGAACTTGGATGTCCCGAGAGGAATTCCTGGCCGACACAGAGTTCGGCCCGATTGACACAAATTCGAACGTGCACGGGCGCTCTAGCTTTCGGACAACTGACCGAACCGATCAGGTTAATTCTTCTTGTTATCAGATCTTTTTCACAGCCGAAGGTGCCGTAGTTGTGAACATCAATCTGCTCAAGACAATGGGCCAATATCGAGGCAGGACTTTCACGAAATCCTGCGACGTCCTCGATGAAGTTCTTGAGTCCATAATGGACCACTTGCCGGGAGGGGACTTCTAATGACAGTGCATCTCGAACCCGGTGTTGCCAAAGCTTGCCAGCACGCCTGTGACGAGTTCGTGACGACTATTCGAAGCTCTAGTTCCAATTTCCGCATTGGGGAAATGGCGGGATCAGCCGGCGCGTTTGATACCGCCCGCCAGATCGGGACTGTGTATTCGCTATTCGCGGGCGAGGATCTACGCACTCTTCTGAACGGATTCGTGACCCAGGTCGAGGCGATGTCGGTGCTGTTCGCCGCAGCCGGCGGGATGATCGATGCCCAGGACCAAGCAGCTGCTGCCGCACTCGGGAAGGCGGCCGAGGAGCCAGCCGGACTGAAGAGCATCGGACTGATGAGCATGCTCGCGTCGATGCATGGCCCGGCAGCGACTATCGCCGTCTCGGCATCCGCTTCGGCCGCGGAGGACCCCGAGAACGTGGGCGGCTACGACCGAGTAGGGCCGGAGGACGTGTCCTCGACCCCGTTGGAGCGGATCGTCACCGCCGCCGAGGCGTTGGACCCGAGCCAGTTCGAGCAGGTACAGAAGCAGGTCACGACCGCTGCGGGCACGCTGGACTCGGCGGCTTCAACCTTGCAACGCGAATTGGACGACGTACTTGGCGGTGCCTGGCAGGGCGAGTTCGCCCAGGAGGGCGCGAGGGCGGTCCACGCGTTGACCGGGTCCGCGTTCGACCTCGTGGGCGTGCTGGAAGAAGTCGCCACCCGAGCCGACGGAGCACAGATCGGGTTCCACACCACCCGCAGCAACATCTCCTCCGAGTCGCTGAAGCTGGAGCTGGCGCAGGCCCGCACCCCGGGGCTCGGATCCGGTCCCGGCGCGACACTGGGTCCCGCCTCACCAGGCGCGGCCGAAGCTGCTTCCGCAGCTCGGACGGCAGCCGAGGAACAGGCGCGAGCTGTGGTCAACACCGAGTACAGCCCCGCAGTGATGAAGGCCAACCTCGACGACCTCCAGTTCCCCACCGCGTTTCGAGTCGTCTCCGGTGCCGCACTTGGTGGCGCCACCGGCATCGACCCCGTCTCGGCGTGGAACACCGAGGGCATTCCGCAGACCGCCGGCGCAGCCGCCCCCGGTCCAACTGCCCTGGCCGCTGCCGGTGCCGGCGGGCCCGGCGCCAGCGGGGTCAGCGGGCCGGCGACCGACGCTGCGGGCGCAAGCGCGCCGATCGCGGCTACCGACGCCGCCACGGAACAGGCACTCCTGGCCTCCCGCGCCGGTGCGGGCGACGCATCCGGACTGGGCGCAGTCGCTCCAAATGCGGGCGCAGGCCCGGCCGGGACAGGTCCGGTGAACGCGGCCACCACCGCGGCGGGCGCGCCTCTGGCACCGATGAACGGAACTCCGGGACAGCAGGCCGGTGGCACGGGAACGTCCGGCATCCGCGGACTACGCGGCAACGCCGGAGCCCGCGACGGCGCGGCGGGCAGCCGGGACCGTGATCGTGGCTTCGGCAGCGCAGCCGGGCTGGTCGGAGGCGGCGGGGCCGCAGCCGCCGGCGCCGCAGCGACGCGCATGGGCGGGGCCGGGACCCTGGCAGGTCTGAGCCACTCGGCCGGCCCGGGTGTCGGCGGCCCATCTGCCGGTGTCCCGGGGGCAGGCGCCGGAAACGCCACCGGAGCAACCACCGGTGCTGGTGGGATGGGGCCGACGTCGTCGTCGACTGGTGGTTCAACCGCAGGGCGACCAGGCGCGATGCCGATGGGCATGATGGGCGCCGGCGGGGCCGGGCAGGGCTCCGACCGACGTGGACACACGCCAGCCGGTTATCTGACCAACGCCACCAACACCACCGACATCATCGGCGACCCCGTCAAAGTCACGCCCGCGGTACTCGGTCGCCACGCTGAGTCCGCGAGCACGACAACCGACGCGGCTGTGGGCAAGGCCGACGCTGCGGATTCGGACGGTTCCGCAGGCGTCGTCCGCTCGCCGGGGCGGGTGCTCGGCCGCAGCTACACGGGCAGCGGCGACGAGCGGAGCTAGGCGCAGGGCTCGGATGCCCGTCGAGGTCAGGCGCTGCGGAGGTCGTCCGGCGCCGGGAACGGCAGGACGATCTCGCGGCCCACGTCCTCGATCGCGTCGGTCAAGGCGGTGGTGAGCACAATGCGGTCGTCGTAGACGTGGGCGATCCGAACCGTGAGCGGGTCCGCATCCGACGATCTGGACTCGCTGTACACGAACCGTTCGGCCAGGAAGTGCAGACCTATCACGTCGAGTGCTTCCTCCGCCTCGAACCAGTCGTCGACGGTCTCCAGCGGGCGGCCGAGGCGATCGATCGGGACCAGGCGCGGCTCGGCGACGGTCATGTCGATCCAGCCGACCAGCTCGCCGTCGTCGCGGCGGTGCGGAATCCAGGTTTCGGGGATCATCAGACGAGTCTGCCCGTGCGTTGGCGAGTTGGTCGTCATCACTGCGGAAATGGTCGCCGCTATAGCGCGACGCGCTCGGCGGCGTCGCACTGGTGACGACCATCCGGCCGGCGCTCAGGCCGTGACGACCGCCTGCATGATTAGAAACGCCACCAACGGCACCAGCGGCGTGACCACCATCGCCGTCACGAGCGCCCACAACCGGCGGCGCCACAGCACGAGCGCGCCCATCACGACGACGGCCGCCATCAGCGCGGTGATCGGCGTGAGCGCCATGATGGTCTGCCACCGTGGCTCGCAGATCAGCTCGGTGCTCTCTCGGAAGCAGGTGTCCGAGAGCATCGCCGACAGGCCACCGAACAGCAGGCTCAGCAGCGCCAGGACAACGACCTCGGCGCCGTAGAGAACCGCCCCGATCACCCAGGAGACCGGGGCCTGCCCGGAGCCCGCGCTCGAATCCGGACCCGAGCCCCCGTCCGGGCGGCCGGGCTCGGGTTCCACCGTCAGAACTTCCGGAAGGTGTGCCCCAGCAGCTTCTTTCCGCCCTCTGCCAACTTCCCCGCCTTGGCTGCGGTGGGCAGCAGCGAGAGTGCGTTGAGCCGCGAGGTCACGTGCAGGCGCGCAGCCCGCTCGGCGTTCTTCCAGCCGCGGGCGCCAAATGCGTCGGCCTCGCCGGAGAAGAAGCGGGCCTCCTCGTCGAAGCGGCGGCCGTCGAGCGCTCGCACCGACGAGTCGGAGGCCGAGTGGCGTCGGTAGAGGAACGCGAGCGTCGGGTCGTAGATCATGTGCCCGCCGCCGGTGATCACATCCACGAGCAGCGCCAGGTCCTGCACCACGTCCAGGCCCTCACGGAAGCCGATGCGCTTGACCCACTCGGAGTTCCACGCCAGTGACGGGAAGTAGGTCCAGTTGCCGTGCATGAGCGAGGTCATGAGCTTCTCGCCGTGCAGAACCGTGCGGCCGTCGGCCTTGGGGGTGGTCAGCGACTTCACGCTGTCGCCGAGGCCGCGGACGGCGGAGCCGTGCTCGTCGATGACATTGACGCCGACCTCCATCACCGCGGCGTCGGGCACGGCGGCGAATCCGTCGGCCACGACCTGCAGGTAGTTGGGCAGCATGATGTCGTCGGCGCCCATGATCACCACGATCGGCGCGGTGACCATGCCGATGCACTTGCGGTAGTTGCCGTTGGCGCCGAGGTTGGTCTCGTTCTTCTCGTAGGTCACCCGGCTGTCGACCGCGGTGATCTCGCCCATGTATCGGGCGGGCTCCGGGTCCGGGTAGCCGTCGTCCACCACGACCAGCCGGAAATCCTTGTAGCTCTGCGCCAGGACACTGTCCACGGCCTTCTTGAAATGGTCGACATCCCCGTAGTAGGGGAGCATCACATCAATGGCCATTGGTGAACCGCCGTCCTTGTCGTCTCCGGATTGTCCGTCCGATCGCATAGTATCGACCCTCGATGACCGGAGACAGTGTGCGGCCCACGGGGCCAGATGAGGAGGCCGGGGGCGACCCCGTCCGCAACCGCGATGTCTGGCTCATCGTGCCCTGCTTCAACGAGGGCACGGTGATCGAGGACGTGCTGCGCAACGCCGGCGAGACGTTCCCCAACATCGTTGCGGTGGACGACGGCTCGGCGGACGACTCGGCGGCGGCGATCCACCGCGCCGGGGCCCACCTGGTGCGGCATCCGGTGAACCTGGGCCAGGGCGCGGCCATCCAGACGGGTGTCGAGTACGCGCGCAACCAGCCGGGCGCCCGCTACTTCGTCACTTTCGACGCGGACGGTCAGCACCAGGTCAAGGACGTACTGACGATGGTCGGGCGGCTCCGTAGCGAGCCCGTGGACATCGTGGTGGGCACCCGTTTCGGCCGCCCGCGCGCGGAGGACGACCAGGTGCCGTTGATCAAGCGCCTCGTGCTCCGCACGGTGGTGATGCTCAGCCCGCGCACGCGTCGCCTCGGGCTGACGGACGCCCACAACGGCCTGCGCGTGTTCAACCGCCGCGTGGCCGAGGGCCTCAATCTGCGCATGAACGGGATGAGCCACGCCAGCGAGTTCGTGGAGCTCATGGACTCGAACGGCTGGCGCGTCGCGGAGGAGCCGGTCGACATCCTGTACACCGAGTACTCCATGTCCAAGGGGCAGTCGCTGCTCAACGGGATCAACATCCTGTCCGACGGGATCGTGGGACGGAGGCTGCCCTAGATGATCAAGGTTCTGCTGCTTCTGGCCGGCGCGGTGCTGGTCGCGTTCTTCGTGGCCAACCGTCGCAAGGCCCGGGCCAAGGCCGGCGTGAAGATCGGCTTCGTGCTGTTCGTGGTCTTCATGGTCTACGCCGTGATCCGCCCGGACGATCTGACGTGGGTCGCCAACCGCCTGGGTGTGCAGCGTGGCACCGACCTCGTGCTGTACGCGCTGGTCATGGGCTTCGCGTTCGTGACGGTGTCGACATGGGTGCGCTTCCGCGAACAGGAGCTGCGGTACGCGCGACTGGCCCGCACCATCGCGCTGGCCGACGCGGTGCGGCCCGAGGATCACGTCGACGTGCGGGTCATGAAGCCCGTGTCCGACGACGATCCGCTGCAGTCCTGAGCCACGTCGTGGATCCCGCGAAGGGTCCGGGTGCGGGTTCCGCGCAGACCGCCGGGACACGCGAGAACACCAAGGCCTGCCGCTCCGCCGCCGAAGTCGACGAGGCACGCGCCGAGGCCGCCCGGCTGCGGGATCGCCTCGGGGTGGCGAGCGCCCGCCTCGAAGCTCTGCTAGCCCCGGGAGACGGGTCCGCGCCGGGGGAAGGAGCCGCGCAGCGCAGAGGTGTCGCCAGGTTCGACGACGACGCCATCAACTCAGAGCTCCGGTCACTCCTTGCCCCCGCCGCCGCCCGGGTCGCCCGCCTGCTCGAGCTGGCGGCGTCGGTCGCGGACGGCGCGCTGACCGAGGAGTCCGCCACGCGGGCCGCCCGGGCGATCGCGGCAGAGCAACCCCATCGGCGGCCGCGGTGAGCGGTGCGATTCCGGAGAACCCACCTCCGCTGCGGGTGACTCGACTACTCGAGCTGGCCACCGAGGCGCTCTCGGCGCGGGATGCCCTCGCCACGGCGCGCGACGCCCTGCTCTCGGCGCCCGTGCACTCCCCCGCGCTGAGCGCGCTCGCCGAGGCGATCGACGGCGAGACCCGCGTTCTCGACGAGTTCCTGGCCGGCGTGTACCGGCTGGTCGAGCTGGCGGAGGACAGCTGGGACGATCTCGACGGCCCGCACCCACTCCCCGAGCCTGAGCGCGGCCTCCTCCTGCGGTCGCTGGACCGCGCCGTGGACAACGCGTTCATCGATCTGGCCCGCCTGACCGGCACCCGCCCCGCCGCGGTCCGGACGATCGACGCCGCCGGCCTCGACACCCGCGCCACGGTCGCGTCGTGGGCGCGGGCCGAGCCCGACGCGGTGTACTCGACCGTCGAGCACCTGAGCACCGCCGATCGCCGCCTGCTGGCGCTGGCCGAGCCCGTGGCGGTCGGCAGCACGTACGGGGTGCCGTGGGCGGTTCGCGCCCGCGCCAATGCGGTGTCGGTGCGCCGGGCGCTGCATCGCGAGCAGGTGGCGGGCACGCCGTGGAGCCCGCGCATCGGCCGGCTGGAGACCATGGCCCGCCGGGCTGGCCGCCGACGTCGTTCGTTTGTCGGCTTCTCGGCCCGCCGGGGCGGCCGGATGATCGAGGTCGTGGGTGAACCCGGCCCGGCCACCGAGGCGATCGCGGTCTACGTGCCGGGCACGGGCACCAACCTGGACATGTCGCACGTCAACACGGACGTGGTCGATGACTTCGTCGACGCCGCCACCGGCCGCCTGGTCGCCGTGGCCTACCTCGACGGCGAGTTCCCGCAGGACATCATGGCCGACGCGGGCCGCCCGGACTTCGCCGAGGAGATGGCTCCGCGACTGGTCCGCTTCTGCCGCGAGGTGGACCGCGTCGTGGAGATCGATTGCCCCGGCGCCGCGGTCACGGTCCTCGGTCATTCGTACGGCGGCCGGATCGTGGGCACGGCCGAGCGGATGGGGCTGCGCGCCGACCGGGTCGTCTACGCCGCCTCCCCCGACCTCGGGGTGGGGGTCAACGGCCCCGAGGACTGGCGCTCCCCCGGGCCGGTGCGCCGCTATTCGATCACCGCGCCGGCCGATCCGGTGGAGCTGCTCCAGGCCCGGTTCGCGCTGCGACGCCGCTGGATGACCCGCAACCTGCCGGACGGGGTGGTCCGCCTCGACGCCGGTTATTTCGACGACGACGAGCCCGTCTACGGGACCCGCGGTCACGGCGGGTTGTTCGATCGGGACTGTGGCGCGTTCCGGGCGATGCTGGCGGTCATGCTCGGCGGACGGGCCCCGCTCTGGCGCGACCGCGAGATCCACGCCCGCCACACACGCGTGCGCAGGGGCGAGCAGGGGCGGCTGCTGCCGATGATCCGCCGCCACGCGGTCGGGCTGTGGCTGCGCCGGGACGACGCCCCCTACGGCGAGCCCTCGGTCGTGTGGGCGGCACCCGAGCAGGTCATCGACATCCCCGCTGCCCGGACGGTGCGGCGGTAGCAGCGGCGGGGTCGGTCAGTCGCGGAAGTAGGCGACCGTGCGGGCCACGCCCTCGCGGATCGGCACCTGCGGACTCCAACCGAGCACCTCTCCGGCCCGGCGGGCGTCCAGCGCCGAGCGTGCGACGTCGCCGAGGCGGGCGGGCGCGTACTCGGGATCGTCGGTGGCGCCGGCGGCCTCGGCGACCAGGGTGTGCAGTTCCCGGTCGGAGGTCTCGACGCCGGTGCCGATGTTGAAGCGCAGCCCGGCCGCGGCCTCGACCTGCGACGCGCGGACGAAGCCGTCCACCACGTCGTCGACGAACACGTAGTCGCGGGTGTTGCCGCCGTCGCCGAAGACGCGGGTGGGCTGCCCGGCGAGCAGGCGCTGCGAGAAGATCGCGACCACGCCGGCCTCGCCGTGCGGATCCTGGCGCGGACCGTACACGTTCGCCGGAGCGACGCCCGCCC
Organism: Dietzia aurantiaca; assembly: GCF_021033825.1. Taxonomy (GTDB): domain Bacteria; phylum Actinomycetota; class Actinomycetes; order Mycobacteriales; family Mycobacteriaceae; genus Dietzia; species Dietzia aurantiaca. Next base: position 114,323 of record NZ_JAIFXZ010000006.1, on the reverse strand, counting down.
ACTCGATGCCGTACAGGCGGGAGAACATCTCGAGGTAGATCTCCCCGGCGACCTTGCCGGCCGCGTACGGGCTGAGCGGATCCACCGCCCGGGTCTCGGCCACCGGCAGCTCGGTGACGGGACCGTAGATCGAGCCGCCGGAGGAGGTGAACACGATCCTGCGCACACCGGCCCGACGGGCGGCCTCGGCCAGGCGCACGGTGCCCACGACGTTGACCTCGGCGTCGTGCACCGGGTCCTCGACGGACAGTCGCACATCGATCTGCGCGGCCAGGTGGAAGATCACCTCCGGCCGGGCCTCGGCCACCACGCCCTCGATCGCGGGATCGGTGAGGCCCGTCTGGTGGAATGCGAACCGCTCGCCGACATCACGGGCGGCGGCGAGGTTCTCGAGTCGCCCGCGGGACAGGTCGTCGACGACCGTCACCTCGTGCCCCTCTGCCAGCAGTCTGTCCACGAGGGTCGAGCCGATGAACCCGGCTCCGCCCGTCACGAGTGCACGCAAGTGTTCCCCTCCCGGTGTGCGGCGGATCCGCCGCGGCCGACCGTCTGGACGCCTGAAGCACAGGATACGACCGACGGGGGCGGCGGTCACTCCGGGATCTCGGATTCCAGGGTGAGCGGGGCCCTGGCGTGCGGCGGGAACGGCGAATCGTCGAGGATCTGCGCGAGCTCGGCGTCGGAGAACGCGGCACGTACCGCGAAGATCCGGACCTGCGAGTCGTTGTACACCTTCACCAGGCCGGGCGTCGCGTCGAGTTCGAGCAGGTGCGGGTTGGGTTTCTGGAAGCCCCAGTAGTTGGGCGGGCTGATGTAGACGTAGGTGACCCCGAGCTCGGCCAGGGCCGCATCCACCGCGGGGTTCACGCCGGCCTGATCCAGCGTCATGAACAGGCTGCTGGTCAGGGGTGCGGTATCCCCGGGTGCCAGGTAGTGCCGCGAGGTCGAGGGCAGGCCATCGGTGGCGTACATCCAGCCGGAGCCCTCGTCCGGATTGGTGTAGATCTGCCCGCTGTAGGCGCGGGGTTGCTCGGACAACCACCGGAAAGCCGCCAGGTCATGGCCGTCGACGAGCCGTCCCCAGCGTTGGTTCGACCCGGCCGCGACCGCGTACTCGGGCGAGGTCTGGATGACCCACGAGCCCGTGCCCACCAGTGCCGCCAGCGCCACCGCCACCCGCAGGCCCGCCACCCCGCGCCCGTCCGGGTCGGTGATCGGGTCGATGAGCCGGCCCAGCCAGCCCGCGAGCACCTGCACGAACGCGCCCACGCCCACCCCCACCGCGGCGGCCACGACAACGGCCATCACCACCCCGATCCGGCGCGGGTCGTTGTAGAAGACACTGCCGAGGGCGCGCAACGTGCCGCCGGTCCAGTTGCCGAAGTGGCCCATGGCGTTGACGCACACCACCAGCAGGCCACCCCACAGAAGGATCGGCCAGAGGACCAGGCGGCGCAGCATGACGATCACGCCGAGCGCGGCGAGGGACAGCAGCACCCAGCGCACGCCGAAGTCCTCGACGTGGCGCACCTGCAGGGCCGCCGCCTTGCCCCAGGTGGCAGCCCTGTCGGCGTTGATCTCGAACTCGAACGCCGAGATGTCGTCCGCCTCGGCGGAGACGGTGAGGATCTGCGGCAGCAGGGTGAGCACCCCGGCCAGCCCGACACCGGCCAGGACGAGGAAGTCGCGCAGGCGTCCGCGCACCGGTCGCCACAGGGCGTCGAACAGCCACCAGAACAGCACGATCACCGCGACGGTGACCATGCCCGACGGGTGGACGCCACCGATGCCGACCAGGCCCAGCGCCGCCGCGGGGATGAGCCGCCGGTCGGCCACCGCCGCCACCACGACAGCGGCACCCAGACCGGCCAGACCATTGGCCACCGCGGACGGGGTCGCGGCCACCATGACCTCCATGAACGGCAACCCCGGGAACAGCGCGGTCGCCACGGCCGCGACCGCCGCGGAGGTGGCCACCACCGGGCGCGAGAACCGCCGGTGGGTGATCAACCACGCCAGCGCCGCCACGCCGAGCGGGAACACCAGAGCAACGGAGCCGATCTGCACGAGGTTGTACGTCTCCACGGCCCCGATGCCGCGCAGCGCCATGACGAGCGCGGCGATCGCATGCCACGTACTGGGGTAGTAGAGGGTCGCCGAGTTCTCCGGGTAGCGCAGCGCGCCCGCGTGGTCCGGCGAGGCCAGGCCCTCGTCGTGGATGAACCGGATGTAATTGGCGTGCCAGTGCGCGTCCCAGCCCTGGAACACATTCGCCGTACCGCCGGGCATCGCCGACAGTTCCGTGATGATCATCTGGCCGATCAGCCAGGCGCTCACCAGGACCGCCGTGCCGGGCAGCAGCCACCACCACGACCGGCGACCCGCCCGTGCCGCGGCTCGTCCCGCGGGGTCGGCAGGCCGCCCCGCGTTGGCGCGTGCCGCCCGCGAACGACCGCGAGTGCGCTTCCTGCGTCTGCTGCGGGACGTTGCCGGACGGGCGGCTCGTCGTCGCCGTCGTCGTCGTCGTCGGATCCAACCGACGCCGGTGATGAGCAGGCCCACGACACCGACCACCGCGGTGGTCACGGCCGTGACCACCGCGTAGCCGGCGAGCGTCCAGGGCACGTCGATGCGGCCGTAGACGTAGCTCGCGATGGCGGCGATTCCGAACGACACCGGGATCGACGTGGCCACGGCCAGTCGCAGCGGCAACTGGGCCGCTATTCCGACGATCGCCCCGGGCAGCACCAGGAGCGCGGTCAGGGTCACCATGACCATCGCGATGTCGATGACCCGCCTCCGTTCCTCGCCGACTTACCGTTCAGCCCATTATGGGCCACCCCTGCGCCATCTCTTCACCGCGGCACGAGGACTCCGACAGGTCCGCTGCCGACGCACATTTCGGTGACGCCCCCACGTGGGGAAACGGTGAGGCCCGTGCCCCCGCCCTCGACCCGCACGAACACCGTGCCCAGACCGGCCCGCACCGGGGCGACGGTCTCCTCGCCCTGATCGAACCCCAGGGCGAGGAGACCGTCGGCGTCGGCGAACACGTTGAGCTGCACCACCCAGTCCCTCTCGAGCAACGGGTCGTCCAACTCGAGCCGGGCCCCGTCCGGCCCCACGCGATGACCGCAGGCGGGCTCGGGCCCCTGCGGGAGCGTCCGGCCGAACGCCACCTCGGCCGGGTGGAGCGCGCCCAGGGCATCGACGAGGACCGGCTCGGGGGTCCACGTACCCACCTCCGGCATCCCGGGCACGCCGGTGATCAGTGTCGACAGCCGGTGTGCGGGCGCCGTGACCGGGTGGAGAACCTCGAACGGCACGTCCTGGTCGAGCATCGGTTCCGGCCGATCGCGCAGCGTCTCCACCAGCGGCTGCACGTAGTCACGCGACGGCTGCTCGGACCAGACCTGCCGGAACGTCACGGTCGACACGACCGACGACGCGAGCAGCGCGATGAGCGCGAGCACGCCTACGACCGTGTGCGTGGGCGCCGCCGTGCGCCGCGGTGCGGCCAGGGCGAGCGCGGCGGCCGCGCCGAGGATCACCGGCAGTTCCGCGTGATAGCGGAGGGTCTGGACGATCTCGGCGGCGGTGTCCGGGCCGGCGCGCCCGGCCGCGACCAGGACCACCGAGATCAGGGGGTACAGCGCGGCGACCAGCCAGATCGCACCGGTCCGGCGCCGCGTGAGCAGCGACCACGTCAGGACCGCCGCGCACGCCAGCACCCCCACCGCCACCGCGGCGACCGGCGGATCGGCCATGGGCGGGCCGGGATGCCAGCGGTCCCACCGCCACGGTCCGCCGCCCAGCGCGGGAACCACGGCCAGGCGGTAGGTGTGGGCCACGAGGTCGACGAACCCGGGGCGTGTGCCCTCCGCCTCGCCGAACGATCCCCGACCTCCGAGCCGTCCGACGACGACGACGAAGACCCCCGCCCACACCACGACGATCACTGCCTGTGCGGCCCACGCGACACGGGTGCGCCGCCAGAGATCGAGGATTTCCGCCCGTCCTCCCCCGGCGGTCCACCATCCGGCCAGCAGCACCGTCGCCGCGACCACGGGAATGATGAGGGCCTTCTCCACGAACAGCAGGCCGAGGACCGTGGCCAGCGTGGCCTCCACGGCATGCCTGCGGTGGCCCGTCCGGGCGAGCAGCACCATCGAGGACACCGCCCAGGCCAGCGCGGCGCTGAGCGGGAGCACGTTGAGGGCGGCCGCCCACCAGGTGGCCGCGGTCAGGCCGAGCGGGATGGCCAGGCCTGCGACGAGCGGCACCAGCAGCACGGGCCGGCCACGGAGCAGCACCCAGAGCATGCGGGCGTACGCGGCGCCGGCGAGCAGTTGGAGCACGACGATCTGCGCGAGCGGGAGCCGGAAATCCAGCGGCGCGAAGTGGGCGGCGATCCAGACCAGCGCCATCCCACCGGGCATGAGGTGCCCGTCATGGTCGGTGAGCAGGAACTCCGGGCTCGGCCGCGAATAGCCTGCGGCCAGGCTGTGCAGAATCAGATCGTCCCAGTAGAACCAGCCCGCGGCCGCCACCCAGAGGCGCACCACCGCGGCCACCACCACGATCGCCGCGCACAGACCGACCAACGCGCGCGGGGACACGATTGCGCGCGAGGACTGGCGGGGCGGCGGGTTCTCGGCGGTGGGCGACATCGCGGGTCAGGGTAGCCGCACCCTCCGACACGGTCTCCGAGACGCACCCGCACCGCACCACGCCGCCGCGCACTAGCGCAGCCCCGGCAGGCCGCGGGCGGGGATGTCGGAGGGCATGACTATGGTGCCCCGCATGAGTTCACGGTCCTCTCGCCCGGTCATCGCTGTCGTCCTCGGCGTGGCCGTGCTGGCGGGCGTCGGCTGGTGCGCCGAGGCCGAGAAGGGGACGAACTTCCCGAGCCCGACCGGAGGAGCCGATTCATCGCAGGCCGTCACGTCGGTGCCCGCTCCGCCGGAGGGGTCACCGGATTTCGACCCCGCACCTGCGCCCGCTCCTGAGCCGGCCCCCGGTGAGCCCGGGGGCCCGGCGGTGCCGGAGGCGCCCGCGCCCGGGGGCGATCCGCTCGTCCCGCCGGCCCGTGCGGCGCTGGGGCAGCTCGAGGTCAAGGGACGCGCACCCAAGACGGGGTACGACCGTGATCTTTTCGGTCAGGCCTGGTCGGACGACGTGGGCGTGGAGTTCGGTCGCAACGGCTGCGACACCCGCAACGACATCCTCAAGCGGGACCTGCAGGAGCACACCTTCCGGCCGGGGACGCGGGACTGCGTGGTGCTCACCGGCGTGCTGAACGGGCCGTACACCGGGGAACGGATCGAGTTCCAGCGCGGACAGGACACGTCGTCTTTGGTGCAGATCGATCACGTGGTGGCGCTGTCGGACAGCTGGCAGAAGGGGGCGCAGCAGCTCACCGTGGAGCAGCGCCGCGATCTCGCCAACGACCCGCTCAACCTGTTGGCCGTGTCCGGTCGGGCCAACCAGCAGAAGGGGGACGGCGACACGGCGACCTGGCTGCCGCCGCGGCGCGAGTTCTGGTGCTCGTACGTCTCGCGTCAGGTGTTGGTCAAGGAGCGCTACGGGCTGTGGGTCACGCAGGCGGAGCGCGATGCGATGGACCGGGTCCTCTCCGGCTGTTGAGCCGGGCCCGCACGGGATCAGAAGTCGAACAGGCCTCCGCCGTCGCCACCGAACAGCCCGCCGTCGAAGAACCCGCCGCCGTCGCCACCACCGTCACCGCCGAACAGACCGCCGTCAAAGAACCCGCCGCCGTCTCCCCCGGCGTCGCCGCCGGCATCACCGCCGTCGCCACCGAACAGGCCTCCGTCGAAGAACCCGCCGTCGTCGCCGCCCATGTCGCCACCCATGTCACCGACGTCGGCGCCGCCCTCGCCGATGCCGGAGGCGAAGTCCTCACCGGAGTATCCGACGCCCGACATGCCGGCGAACATCATGTTGAACATCATCATCGAGCTCATCATCCACATGCCGCTGACCAGCGCGGATGCCCACCAGGGCTCCGAGTACCAGCCGGCCGGGACGGGCCGCCCCGCCACGACGCCGCCCGGGTAGTAGTGCGGGGTGTCGTCGCCCGGCTCGGTGGCGGCCTTCATCTCACGGCCGTCCACCTCGACCGTGCGGTCCTCGGTGACCCGGCCCGCGCGGGACTGGCCCGGGGTCTCCGGCAGCTCGGGGCCGGGGTCCATGCCCATCGCCTCGCGGGCGGCGCGCACGTAATACAGCCCCTCCAGAGCGGTGTCCTTGGCCAGCTGCGCCTGCACCGGTGTACTGGCTCGCTCGAGTTCGGTGACGGCGGCCGTATAGCGCTCGGAAGCGTCCGCCATGGCCTGCTTCGAGGCGTCGTCGATGCCGTCGATGTTGAACACCTGGGCGCCGAGCCGCTCGACCCACCGGGTCGCCTCCGCGCGGTAGTCCTCCAGGTGGCGGTTCTGATGCGCCTGCAGCTGGGTCTGCCCCTTGTTCTGACTGCGGGAGATCACGGCGACGGCCACCGCGATCACGGCGGCGATGAGGAGGAATTCCACGGGAGCGACCTTTCTCGGTACTACTGACCGAGCGTACCGAGATCGCCGACGTCAGGACATCGCGCGCGCCCCCGCACCGGGCATGAGAGCCGCTACGCCCGAGGGCGAGTTCGGAACGCGCCATCCGGGACGACCGGCCCGTGTGGTTCGCGGGGCGCTTGACGTCGTGCAATGGCGGTCGCTCCCAGGCGGGAAAGCAGGGCCATTATCCCGGAGATAACAGCGATCCCCCGGCCGGCGGGCCGAGGGATCGGGTGTGGTGTGGAGCCGCGTGTCGGAATCGAACCGACGACCTTTTCATTACGAGTGAAATGCTCTACCGACTGAGCTAACGCGGCGAGCCCTTGTGGGGCGAGGCAACTATATCCGACGGGGCCCGTGACCGAAAAAACGAGGGCACCGCCCGATGCCGGGCCAGCCGAATCACATGCTGCCCGCCAGCACCCCGGGCGGCCGCGCGAGTCCGCGCGAGTCCGCGATCAGGTCAGGGCCGCACGGATGGCGCCGACCATGGCGAAGACCGCGAACTTGGGCTTGACGTTGACCTCGATCGCCGACCGGCAGTCCTGCACCGCCTCGATCGCCATGAGGATCGACGCCGCCGAATAGTGACCACCGAGGCGGGCCGCCTCGTCCGCTTTGTCCGCGTGGACCGGCGCGACATCGCGCGCCCCGATAGCGGCCGTCAATGCGTCCCGATAGAACCCCGCCAGGTCGACCAGCGCGAGATCCAGCGAATCCCGGGTGGAACGCGTCCGGCGCGATTTCTGCGCGCGCTCGAGTTCCTTGACCGCCCCTGACGCACCGCGCCCCGCGGACGCCGTGCCCTTGCCCGTACCGCCGGCTCCGAGGGCGGTGCGCAACTCCTCGACCTCCCGCTCGTCCGACTCGGTGTTCCGCGCGATCGCCTCCTGCTCGGCGGTCTTGACCAGTTGGTCCGCGAGCGGGAACGCGCGTCCGGGGTTGTGCATGACCATCGGCAGCTGCAGCACGACCTCACGACGTTCGCGGGTCGCCTCGTCCGTCGCCAGCCACCGGGCGCGACCGACATGCCCCGACGAGACCGAGGCCGCCCACCTTGCCCGTTCCGGGTCGATCGAGCCGTCGGCGAGCAGCGCACGCTCCACCGCCTGGGCATCCGGTTGCCGCAGCGTGACGTTCCGCGACCGCGACCGCAGGGTCACCATGATGTCCATCGGGTCCGTGGTGGGCGAGCACAGCAGGAACACCGTGCGACTCGGCGGCTCCTCGACCACTTTGAGCAGGGCGTTACCCGACTGTTCGGTGAGCCGGTCCGCCTCCTCGACCACCACGATCTGCCACCGGCCGGTCCCGGGTCGGCTCGCGGCCCGGTGGATGGTCTCCTTGACGTCCTTGAGCAGGATGTTGACCCCTTGCGGGGCCAGCAGGTGCACGTCCGCGTGCGTCCCGGCCAGGACGGTGTGACAGGCCCGGCACTCGCCACAACCGACGATCTCCGGGTGCTCGCACTGCAGCGCCGCCGCGAAGGCCATCGCCGCCACGCTCCGGCCGCTGCCGGGCGGGCCGGTGAACAACCACGCGTGGACCATGCGCGCATCCGACTCGTCCCACCCCTGGCCGGGGACACGCAGTCGTGCGGCGGTGGCCGCTGCGGTCAGTTCCGCCACGGCCTCGGCCTGACCGGCCAGACGATCGAACACCCCGGACATGGGCCCACCTTATCGCCGTCCTCCGACATACCTACGTTCCCGGGATGACCGGCGCGAACTACTCTGGGTGCAATGGAGCGCTGGGTCAGGTTGTTCAGGTGGCTGTGGGCCACTCCCTGGCCCGTCTACGCGCTGACGATGGTGCAGGCCAACATCATCGGCGCGGTCTTCGTGTTCGCGTTCCTGCGCTTCGTCATCCCCATGGATCGCTTCCTGGACCTGGACGAGTTCCGATTCCTCAACCAGTACCTGTTCATCGGCTACCTGGTGCTGGCGTTCATCGGTGGCGTGATCGCCTCCACGCTGCTGCTTCTCCCCGTGCTGCGGGCCGATCGCGCCGGCCAGGACTTCGGGGGCGAGGTCCGAGACCGGACCCTCAGACTGCCGTTCCACCAGGCCCTCATCTCGGGCGCTATGTGGGTGATCGGCACGCTGCTGTTCGTCGTCGTCAACGTGGGCCACTCTCCCCGCCTCGCCCTGATCGTGGCGGTGACCAGCATCCTCGGTGGGATCGTCACGTGCCTCATCTCGTACCTCCAGGCCGAGCGCATCATGCGACCGATTACGGTCCGCGCGCTGGCCCGCGGTGTCCCGACCAGCCGCCATGTCCCCGGCATCCGCCGGCGCATCTTCCTGGGCTGGTCGCTCACCACGGTGATCCCGATCGCCGGCGTGCTGCTCATCTTGATCGGCCACTGGTTCGGCCTTTTCGGGAACGATCCTGACCACATCCTGGTGGCATTGGCGGTCCTGGCCAGCGTCGCCGTGATCGCCGGTGCCATCGGGATGGGTCTGGTCTCCGACTCCATCGCGGACCCCGTGCGCGAGATGCAGGACGGCGTCCAGCGCGTGAAGAAGGGCGATCTTGAGACCCGCCTGACGATCTACGACAGCTCCGAGGTCGGCCGCCTGGCCCAGGGCTTCAACGAGATGGTCACCGGGCTGCAGGAGCGCGAGGCCATCCAGGACCTCTTCGGCCGCTACGTCGGCGAGGACGTGGCCCGCAACGCCCTCGAGCGGGGCACGGAGCTCGGCGGACAGGAGAGAGAGGTCGCGGTCCTGTTCGTCGACCTCACGGGGTCGACCGAGTTCGCCGCCGCCCACGAGCCCGCAGAGGTCGTGGCCGTGCTCAACGAGTTCTTCCGGATCGCCGTCGAGGCCGTCGACTCCAACGACGGGTACATCAACAAGTTCCAGGGCGATGCCCTGCTCGCGGTGTTCGGGGCTCCCATCGAGGTCGACAACGAGGCCGGACGCGCCCTACGGGCGGCCCGCGCGCTCCAGGCACGCCTCTCCGAGCTGGCCCCGCTGACCGCCGGCATCGGGGTGTCGTACGGCACGGTCATCGCCGGCCACATCGGCCACGCCAAGCGGTTCGAGTACACGGTGATCGGCGACCCGGTCAACGAAGCCGCCCGCCTGACCACCCTGGCCAAGATGGAGCAGGGCCACGTCCTGGCCTCGGCCGCGGCGATCCGCCACGCCGACGCACCCGAGGTGGCCCGCTGGGTGCTCGGCAGCAGCGTGGAGCTGCGCGGGCGCGGGGTCATGACCCAGCTCGCACGGCCACTACGCCCGACTCTCGCGGACCGCTGGCAGGCGGGGAACGTCGCATTGCGCCCGGCGCCTGCGGACCACGCCACAGACTGACCAGCCCTGCCCGCCCGAGGGCCGCCCCGGCTGACCGTGCCGGCCCGACGGCAACGCCCTGCCGGCCCGGCGGTTGCCGGGCAGCGGTTGCCAGACATGACAGACGAGTTGCCGGACAGAATGTGCGAAAATTCGCCCCCCGAACGCACCGGATGTCCGGCAACCGCGGGGCGATGTCCGGCAACCGGCGCAGGGGCCCACAACCTGGCGCAGGCCGAGGTGTCGAGGACCAACGGCCCAGGACGCGGGAACCCGGGGCCAGCGGCGCGGGACCCCGGGGGCCAGCGGCGCGCGGCCGCTACTCCGCCGAGGCCTACTTCGCCGCGGCCTTCTTCTTGGCCGGGGCCTTCTTCTTGGCTGGGGCCTTCTTCGCGGGGGTCTTCTTGGCCAGAGCCTTGGCCCGCCGCTCGGACAGCAGCTCGGAGGCCCGCGCGTCGGTGAGCGTCTCCACGGTGTCGCCCTTGCGCAGGGAGGCGTTGGACTCGCCGTCGGTCACATACGGGCCGAAGCGGCCGTCCTTGACCAGCATCTGCTTCCCGGAGACCTCGTCGACCCCCATCTCACGCAGTGCCTTGGGCGCGGCCTGGCGACCACGACGCTTGGGCTCGGAGTAGATCTTCAGCGCCTCGTCGAGGGTCACCGAGAACACGGCCTCCTCCGACTCGAGCGTGCGCGAGTCGGTGCCCTTCTTCAGGTACGGGCCGTAGCGGCCGAGCTGCGCCGTGATCTCGTCGCCGTTTGCCGGGTCCACGCCCACGACGCGCGGCAGCGACAGCAGCTTGAGCGCGTCCTCCAGCGTGACCGTGGCCGGCTCCATGGACTGCATGAGCGAGCCCGTGCGCGGCTTGGGCCCGGTCGGGCTCTCGGCGTCCTTCTTGGCCTTGCGGGTGACCGCGGATTTGGACTTGGTGGCCGCCTTCTTGATCTCGGCGATCTCGTCGTCGTTCTTCGCGGCGGCGATGGCGGCCTCGCGCTCGGCGTCGATCCGCTTCTTCTCGGCGTCGGCCTCGGCGAGCACCCTCTTGGCCCACTCGGCCTTCTCCGCATCGGTGGCCTCGGGGAGCTTCTCGGTCACGTACGGGCCGTAGCGTCCGTCCTTGACCACGATCTCGTGCCCGGTCGCCGGGTCGACGCCCAGCGGACGACCGTCCTGCGGGGTGGCGAAGAGTTTCTCGGCCACCTCGAGGGTGAGCTCGTCGGGGCTCATGCCCTCGGGCAGGTTCGCGCGCTGCGACTCCTCGGTGCCGCCCTCGCCGGCGACCATGCGCTCGAGGTACGGGCCGTAGCGGCCGACCCGCACGTGGACGGGCCGCCCCTCCGAGTCGTCGAAGACGCGGATCGAGTTGATGCTGCGGGCGTCGATGGCCTCGAGGTTCACGTCGACCAGGTTCTTGAGACCCACCGCGTAGTTCGCGTCGTCGCCTCCGCCCGCGCCCGGGCCGGAGCCCTCGCCGACGCCGAAGTAGAAGCGCCGCAGCCAGTCGTCACGGTTCTCGCGACCCTCGGCGATCGCGTCCAGCTCGTCCTCCATCAGCGAGGTGAAGTCGTAGTCCACGAGCCGGCCGAAGTTCTGCTCGAGCAGGCCGACCACCGCGAACGCGACCCAGCTGGGTACGAGCGCGTTACCCCGCGAATACACGTAGCCGCGGTCCTGGATGGTGCGGATGATGCTGGCGTAGGTCGACGGGCGTCCGATGCCCATCTCCTCCATCGCCTTGACGAGGCTGGCCTCGTTGTAGCGCGACGGCGGGCTGGTGGTGTGCCCGTCAGCGACCAGGTCGGAACCGGTGAGGTGCTGCCCCTCGTCGAGGCGGGGCAGGCGCCGCTCGGCGTCGTCGGCCATCTGCTTGTCCGAAGCGGTCTCGTCGGTGGACTCGACATAGGCCTTGAGGAAACCGGGGAACGTGATGGTGCGACCCGACGCGGCGAAGGTGGCGTCGCTGTAGCCGGAATCGTTGGCGCCGGCCCGGCCGGTGATCCGGATGCTGACGGTGGTGCCGCGCGCGTCGGCCATCTGGGAGGCGACGGTGCGCTGCCAGATCAGCTCGTAGAGGCGGTACTCCTCGGCGTCGAGATCGCTGTGCAGCTGACCGGGCGTGGCGAACGACTCTCCGGCGGGGCGGATGGCCTCGTGCGCCTCCTGCGAGTTCTTGACCTTGCGCGTGTACTGGCGCGGCGTGGGCGAGACGTATTCGCTGCCGTAGAGCTCCGTCGCCTGCGCGCGAGCGGCGGCGATGCCGCCCTCGGACAGGGTGGTGGAGTCTGTTCGCATGTAGGTGATGTAGCCGTTCTCGTACAGCCGCTGCGCGATGCGCATCGTCCGCTCGGAGGTGTAGCGGAGCTTGCGGCCGGCCTCCTGCTGGAGCGTGGAGGTCATGAACGGCGCGTAGGGGCGCCGTGTGTAGGGCTTGGACTCCACGGAGTCGACGACGAAGTCGGCACCCTCGAGCGCCCCGGCCAACGCCCGCGCGGCCTTCTCTCCGAGCACGACCGAGTCCTTGGCCGCGCCGGTCGCCTTGAGCCGACCGTCCTGGCCGAAGTCGCGGCCCTGCGCCACCCGTGCGCCGTCGACGGCGGAGAGACGCGCGGCGAAGCTGCGCGGCTCGCCGGCGTCTCCCCCGCCAGATCCCTGCATGGCGAGCGAGGCGGTGATGTCCCAGTAGTCGGCGGCGATGAACGCCATGCGTTCCCGCTCGCGCTCGACGATCACGCGGGTCGCCACCGACTGCACGCGGCCGGCGGACAGTCGCGGCATGACCTTCTTCCACAGCACCGGCGAGACCTCGTAGCCGTAGAGGCGGTCGAGGATGCGGCGGGTCTCCTGGGCGTCGACCAGGTCGGTGTCGAGCTCGCGGGTGTTCTCGGCGGCGGCGAGGATCGCGGGCTTGGTGATCTCGTGGAACACCATCCGCTTGACCGGGACCTTGGGTTTGAGGACCTCGAGCAGGTGCCAGGCGATCGCCTCGCCCTCACGGTCGGGGTCTGTCGCGAGCAGCAGCTGGTCGACCCCGGCGAGCTCCTTCTTGAGCTCGGCGACCTTCTTCTTCTTGTCGGCGCTGACCACGTAGATGGGCTCGAAGTCGTGGTCCGGGTTCACGCCCAGTCGCGCCCACGGCTCCTTCTTGTACTTGGCCGGGATGTCCGCGGCACCCTTGGGCAGGTCGCGGATGTGACCGACGGAGGCCTCGACCACGTAGTCGGACCCCAGGTACGGCTGGATCTTCCGGGCCTTGGTGGCGGACTCGACGATCACCAGGCTCCGCTTGCCGCCCGATGCTGCCTGCTTGCTCGCCACTGAACTGCTCCCAACCTGCGCTGATTCATCGACGACGCGCGCCACCGACCGCTGGTCCCGGTCACGGTACGCGCGCCGGGGCCTTCCTATAGAAATTCATACCAGGCTATCGACGCGCGGCGAGAAACCCGAACCTGCCCGTCGGGAGCCCCTGCCCCCGTTCGGCGGGTTCGCCCGGCCCACCGATGTGAGCCGGCCCCTTGCTCATGTGCCTTATATATGGACCTCATCACGAGCCCTCCGGGACGACGACGGCGACGCCGCGGTTGTCGTCGTCGTCATCCCCGTTACCGTCCGGCCCGCCGTCGCCGTTCCCGCTGCCTCACACCCGTCGGGGTTCACACCCACGGCGCCGGCTCCGGCGCCGGCACCGGTGTGTCCAGGTAGAGCCCCTCCGGGACCTCCCCGGTGCGCAGATAGTCCACGACCACTGCATCGACCCGGAGGTTCCCGGTGTCGAAGTGACAGTGCACCGTACCCCTGATCCGGACCAGCGTGCCTCCGGTGGCCGCAGCGGTGGTCGGTCCGAACATGCCGGGGGTGTTGGGATCGTGGTCGGCCTGCAGGATCAGTGGCGGCGCGGCCATCTCGTTGGCGACGATGCGGGGCGGCACGGTCGACGGCGGGTACAGGCAGTACTGGGTCTGCTCCTCCAGCGCCCACGAGTCCTCTCGCGTACTGCCCACGGAGTCGCTGCTTCCCAGCAACGCCCCCGCCAACGGGGTCCCCGACGGAGGCGCGGTCTCGTTGCAGTTGAGGATCGTCAAGTACGTCTGACTGTCAGAGGTCATTACCGGGACCGGAAGGCCCTCGACGATCTGCTCCTCCAACTCGTCCGGGGTCGGCGGGTCGGTCAGTGTGCCGTGGATCTTGGCCGAGATGGTCCACGCGATATCGGACCACACCGACGGGTTCCTGCTGTGCGCGTCCAACACGGTGAAGTATCCCTTCGCCCCTTCCACGTCCTGGTCGAACGCTCCGGACGAGGCCGCCGCCGCATTGTCGAGCCGGGCCGACCCGGTGGTCAACGCATCGGCCGATCCGGCGGTGAAGGGCTCGGCCGAGGCTCCCGCCGATCCGCCGGACAGCGACCCCAACACCTCGTCGCCGGGCTGCGCCGGCGGGGGCAGGAACCGTGCGGCGGCCCGTCCCTCCGTCAGGTCCAGCTCGTGGATGCGGCGGTAGACCTTCAGCGGAGTGTCGCCGAGGTCGTACGTGGCGTCGTTCTGTGCGATCCACCCGAGAACGTAGTCGCGAGCCTGGTGGCGGTTCTCGGCCTGGTGGCGGTGGAAGTCGTACCACCACGTCTCGGTGGGGCCGACCGAGGAGTCGAGGAGCATCCGCTCGATGCTCTCCGGGAACAGCGTCTGGTACATCATCCCGATCGCGGTGCCGTACGAGTATCCGAAGTAGGTGATGCGACCCAGACCCATGGCCTGGCGCACGTGTTCGTGGTCCCGGACGAGATTCTCCGTGGTGATCGAGGAGACGAGCTCGGGGTCGGCGTCCATGCACGTCTTGGCCGCCGCGACCGCGCTGAGCTCCTCCGCCCGGTCGGGCGCACACTCGAGCGAGCCGGCCCCCTCGAGCCCGCGTGGCTGCACCACCACCAGATCGTGGTTCCGCCGGATGGTGTCCATCGGCGAGTCCTGGGCCGCGTCTATAGCGGAGTGCCAGAGGGTCCGCGCATCGGCGCCCGGTCCGCCGGGGTTGCCGAAGACGGTTCCGGTCCGGTCTCCGGCGGCGGTGATCCGGCGGATTTCCACGTCGACCTTGCGGCCGCCGGGGTCAGAGTGATCGAGGGGGATCGGGACTGTGGCGCAGAGGACGTCGGCGCGGGGCATCCCGTGGGACTCGTCCTCCGGGGAACTGGCCGGGCACGCAGCCCAGGTGAGGGTGTCGATGCCGGTCGCCGCGGTTGCGACCACGGGGGCGTCCGCCGCGGTCGGGGTCGCCCCCGCGGCGGGAACCGCAAGTGGCAGGAGGAAGGTGGTGAGGGAGGTGGTGGCGACGGCGACGACGAGGCCGGCCGACGCTCTTCGAAGGACTGAGGGCATAGTGACAAGTCTCTCATTCCTGCTGCGCAACGACGGCGAATCCCCCAGCCCGACCCCCGTGAAGTGGCTCCGTGTAGACAGACCGGTCTACACTCGTGAGGAGCAGCCACGAATGCGAACTGCAACCTGTTACAGTTCTGCGGAATCTGACGTGGCCGAGAGGCGCGCCGAAACCGGCGTACCGTCGGTGGTTGAACGGCACATCCGTTCAGCCCGATCATCACGACTCAACGGAGGTCAGCAGCGGTGGGCAATGTGTCCAAGACCAGGCTGGACAAGGTGGTCATCCGTATCGCGGGCGACTCGGGTGACGGCATGCAGCTCGCTGGTGACCAATTCACCTCCGAAGCGGCGGCGTTCGGCAACGACCTGGCGACCCAGCCGAACTACCCGGCCGAGATCCGCGCCCCGCAGGGCACGATCCACGGTGTCTCCAGCTTCCAGATCCAGATCGCGGACTACGACATCCTCACCGCCGGTGACCGTCCCGACGTCCTGGTGGCAATGAACCCGGCCGCGCTCAAGGCGAACATCGCCGACCTGCCCTCGGGCGGGATCCTCATCGTCAACTCGGATGAGTTCACCAAGCGCAACCTCACCAAGGTCGGCTACGAGTCCAACCCGCTCGGCTCGCCGGCGTTCGAGGCCTTCCAGGTCCATGAGGTCGCCATGAGCACGCTGACCATCGGCGCGGTCGAGTCGGTCGACCTGGGCAAGAAGGACGCCGAGCGCTGCAAGAACATGTTCGCGCTGGGCCTTCTGACCTGGATGTACGGGCGTACGGTTGAGTCGATCGAGAAGTTCCTCCAGGACAAGTTCGGTCGCAAGCCGGCCATCCTCGAGGCCAACATCCTCGCGCTGCGCGCGGGCTGGAACTACGGCGAGACCACCGAGGCCTTCGCCTCGGAGTACGAGATCAAGCCCGCCCAGCTGCCCGCCGGCCGCTACCGTCAGATCACCGGCAACACCGCCCTGGCCTACGGCCTGGTCACCGCCGGGCAGTCCGCCGAGATGCCGGTGTTCCTGGGCACCTACCCCATCACCCCGGCCTCGGACATCCTGCACGAGCTGAGCAAGCTCAAGCAGTTCGACGTGACGACCTTCCAGGCCGAGGACGAGATCGCCGGTATCGCCGCGGCGCTCGGTGCGTCCTACGGTGGCTCGCTGGGTGTCACCTCGACGTCCGGCCCGGGCCTGGCCCTGAAATCCGAGGCCATCGGCCTGGCCGTGATGACCGAGCTGCCGCTGGTGATCATCGACGTCCAGCGTGGCGGCCCGTCGACGGGTCTGCCCACCAAGACCGAGCAGTCCGACCTGCTTCAGGCGCTGTTCGGCCGCAACGGTGAGTCGCCGGTCGCGGTGGTCGCGCCGCAGTCGCCGGCCGACTGCTTCGACGCCGCTCGTGAGGCCGCGCGGATCGCTGTCACCTACCGCACCCCGGTCATCCTGCTCTCGGACGGCGCGATCGCCAACGGCTCCGAGCCGTGGCTGCTGCCCGAGGTCGAGGCCCTGCCCAGGATCGACAAGAACCTGGCCACCGTGCCCGAGGGCGAGGATGCTATCGAGTACCTGCCCTACGCCCGTGATCCGGAGACGCTGGCCCGAGACTGGGCCGTGCCCGGTACTCCGGGTCTGGAGCACCGCATCGGTGGTCTGGAGAAGGCCAACGGCAGCGGCAACATCTCCTACACCGGGGACAACCACGCACTGATGACCCGCATCCGCGCCCTGAAGATCGCGCTGATCGAGGTGCCGGACCTGGAGGTCGACGACCCCTCCGGGGAGGCCGACGTGTTGGTCATCGGCTGGGGGTCGTCGTACGGCCCGATCGGCGAGGCCGTGCGCCGCGCCCGCGCCAACGGCCACCGCGTGGCCCGCGCCCACGTCCGGCATCTCAACCCGCTGCCGGCCAACATCGGCGAGGTCCTCGGCGAGTACCGCCGCGTCCTGGTTCCGGAGATGAATCTCGGACAGCTGTCGATGCTGCTCAAGGCCCGTTTCCCGGCACAGATCCAGCCCATCACCAAGGTGCAGGGCATGGCCTTCTCGGCCGAGGAGCTGCAGAACGCAATCGAGGCCGAGTTCGCCGGACGTCTCACCCACGCCGAGCACGACAAGTACCGGCTGGCCCTGGACGGCGTCGTCACCACCACCGGCGAGCCCGCCGCGCGCAACCGCCGGATCGGCACCACCGCCACGGGCACCACCACCGCCAACCGCGCCCGCTGACATCACGAGCGAGGAGAGGATCACCCATGACCAGTACAGATTCCGGACTCGTCGGCACCGCGCTGCCGCTGGACGCGTTGGCGCATGTGCCCACCACCGATGAGCCGCAGAAGCCCAAGGACTACACCTCCGACCAGGAGGTGCGCTGGTGCCCCGGCTGTGGAGACTACGTCATCCTGGCCACCATCCGTTCCCTGCTGCCCAAGCTGGGCCTCAAGCGGGAGAACATCACCTTCATCTCCGGCATCGGTTGCTCGAGCCGCTTCCCGTACTACCTCGACACCTACGGCATGCACTCGATCCACGGCCGCGCCCCGGCCATCGCCACCGGACTCGCCACCACGCGCGAGGACCAGTCGGTGTGGGTCGTCACCGGAGACGGCGATGCCATGTCGATCGGCGGCAACCACCTCATCCACACCCTGCGCCGCAACGTCAACCTCAACATCCTGCTGTTCAACAACCGGATCTACGGGCTGACCAAGGGCCAGTACTCGCCCACCTCCGAAACCGGCAAGATCACCAAGTCCAGCCCCATGGGCTCCCTGGACCACCCGTTCAACACGCTGTCGCTGGCACTGGGCGCCGAGGGCTCCTTCGTGGCCCGCGCCCTGGACTCGGACCGCAAGGGCCTGACCGAGGTCCTCGAGGCCGCCGCCCACCACCGCGGCACCAGCTTCGTGGAGATCATGCAGGACTGCCCCATCTTCAACGACGGCTCCTTCGACATCCTCCGCAAGGAGAACGCCGCCGACCACCTCATTCCCGTGCACCACGGTGAGAAGATCATCTTCGGCGACGAGGGACAACACTGCGTCGTGCGCAACGGATTCTCCCTGAAGGTCGCGGCCACCGCGGACGTCGACGAGGCCGACATCATCGTCCACGACGCCCACACCGACGACCCCGCCTACGCCCACGCACTGGCCAACCTGTCCAGCCAGGACCTGCAGTACACGGTCATGGGCATCATCCGCCAGGTCCACCGCCCCACCTACGACGACCAGGCCCGCGCCCAGGTCGCCACCGCCAAACAGACCGCCCCCGGCGACCTCCAGGCACTCCTGGACGGCTCCAACACCTGGACCGTCGCCTGACCCGAGCCCCGGCCGGGCGGGCCTACCCGGTTGCAAGACAACGCCCTCCGGTTGCAAGGCATCTCGTGCGAACCTGACCCTGTATTGCGCACCGGAGGTCTTGCAACTGCGGGGCGGTGTCTTGCAACCCGCCGCGGCAAGGCGCGGGGCGGCGCTGGGTGGCGAGGCGCGGGGTGGTGCTGGGTGGTGCTGGGTGGCGCTGGGTGGGCGGAGCGAGCGGTGCTTTTCAGACCCGGTCCGTTGCCGTCCCCGCAATCCGCCCGCGGGCGTCCCAGGTGCGCTCGACCACCTCGGCCGTTCCGTGCTGGTCGATCCGGATCGCGGTGGTCGACCGTGTGCCGTACCACCTGCCCACGCGGACGAATCGCGAGGAAAGCCGCCACTCCTGAGCCAGCGGCACGCCGGTTCGCGGAAGACGGTGGAGCGGGGCTCTGCGGCGGTCGGCGAGCAGGTCGAGGAGCGGGGTGGACCAGTCGGGGTGGGAGACGGCGTCGTCGGCGACGTAGCGCTGCACGTCGATTGCCGCCCCGGTGACCTTCGGCCACGGCGTGTCCAGCGCGGCGTTGGACAGGCCGTGCACCTGCTCCCCCAGTCGCTCGGGTCCGCGACGGGACCGGTTGGACGCCCACCACAGCTCGTCGGGATCCCCGGCCAACAGGTTGACCCCCGCGTACCGGTCGAGGTCCGGGGCGATGTGGCGCACATAATCGGCAGTCGGTACCGGCCCGGCGAGCGCGTCGACGGGGAGTTCGCCGCGTGAGGCATCGGACGGCGGCGGCGTGCCCGGCTCGCGGAAGTTGGTCACCGCCGAGAAAAGCCCACCGGGGGCCAGAGACAGCCAGGTCCCGCCGGCCGTGACATCCCGCCCGGCCACGATGCCTGCGGTCCCCTCGCGCTCGGCGGTCCACTCGTGCAGCGGCTCGGTGGGCCGGTCGAGGACCTCGTCGCGGTTGGCCACGACGATGAGGGGATATCGGGGATGCACCCGACGCGCCACGACGAGCATGCACATACGAACAGACGCTACCCGGGCCAGCACCCCTCGGGGACCTCGGCGGGCGCCGCCCCGAGGTTCTGGGCCAGCCGCGCGCGGGCCCGCGCGGTCCCCAGCCTGAGCATCGGCCCGCCGCCCTTCGAACCGATGTATGTCGACCGGATACCGACGCGGTCCAGCGACTCCCCCAGGGCGGCCCGCCGCGGGGCGTGCTGTTCCGGGCCGGCATCGATCCCCAGCTCGACGACGCCGCCCGGGGTGATCCGGCCCGCGGTCAGAAACCAGACGCGCAGCGCACCCGCTGAAGGGGTCCACCCCGCCGGGACTGCTGAGACCGCGCCCCGCCGCCACCGCCGCACGACCGGGACCAACGCCGCTGATCGCCCCGTGGAGACTGTGCACCGCCCGTCCCGGTCCGCCTCCGAGCGAACCGGGTCGAGACCAGCCTCGGCAAGCAGCGCCATCAGCGCATCCGCCCGCCACGGCGCATCGAGGGCCACCGACACCTGTGCCAGGGCGTCGGTGAGCGTCGACTGGCCCCGGGCGGCCAGCGCACCCTCCAGATCCGCGGGCTCCGGGACGTGGGAGTCCGCGGCGAAGAACGACAGCTGCGTCACGCGCCTGAGCCTACGGCCGCCCTCCGACACGAGGCGAGGCCCCCACCGCGTCCGCGGTGGGGGCCTCGCCCAGATCGACCGGGATGGTCAGAGCGCGCGGACCGCCTGCGCCTGAGGACCCTTCTGGCCCTCACCGACCTCGAACTCGACCTGCTGGTTCTCCTCGAGCGACTTGAAGCCGCTGCCTTCGATGGAGGAGTAGTGGACGAAGAGGTCGGCGGAACCGTCCTCGGGGGCGATGAACCCGTAGCCCTTCTCCGCGTTGAACCACTTGACGGTGCCCTGTGCCATGTTTACTGCATTCCTTTTCCGTACTGCCAGATGCGACTCGCGGGATGGCCACGCGCGTCGGGCCGGCGCCCCCACCCCGGAATCCGAGGTGGATGAGACGGCCGCGTCCAGTAGATCACGAGAGCGTCCGTGGGAGAACCGATCTCTGCAGGTCGCTCCTGGATAAGGAAAGTTCATCGCCGGTTCGCGCCCACGCCACCACCCGGCGCGCCCCCGCTTCCCTCTACGGTCAAGGGGTGACGACGTACGGACGTGAACTCCTGGGGCATCTGCTCGACCAGCTGCCCGCCGACTCGTCCCCGCTCACCCACGCCGTGGACCTGCCCGCCCGCGAGGCCCGCCACGCCGACTGGCCGCGGTGGGCGCACCCGGGGCTGGTCGACGAGTTGACTGGCCGCGGCGTGGACCGCCCGTGGGCCCACCAGGTTGCCACCGCCGACCACGCCCATGCCGGCCGCGACGTGGTGGTGGCCACCGGCACGGCGTCGGGCAAGTCGCTGGGCTACCAACTGCCCGCGCTCAGCGCACTGGCAGCGGACCGCAACGCGTGCGTGCTGTACCTGTCCCCCACCAAGGCGCTGGGCCAGGACCAGCTGTCGTCCGTGATCTCGCTGGTCGACGCGGTCCCCGACCTCGCCCACGTAGCCCCCGCCTCCTACGACGGCGACACCCCGACCGATGCCCGGCCGTGGATCCGCGAGAACTCGCGGTGGATCGTCACCAATCCGGACATGCTGCATCTCTCGGTGCTCGGCCGCGCCCGCCAGTGGACGCGCATCCTGCGGGGGCTGCGCTTCGTCGTCGTCGACGAATGTCACTCCTACCGCGGCGTGTTCGGCTCCAACGTGGCCCTCGTCCTGCGCCGGCTCGACCGCCTCGCCCGCGCCCTGGGCGCCGATCCCACCTTCGTCCTGGCCTCGGCCACCACCTCCGACGCCGCGGCCGCGGCGAGCACCCTCACCGGCCGCGACTGCGTCGAGGTCACCGACGACGCCTCGCCGCAGGGCGGCCGCACCGTCGCGCTGTGGGAGCCACCCCTGATGGAGGGGCTCACCGGGGAGAACGGCGCCCCGGTGCGGCGGCCGGCGCCGGTGGAGTCGTCGACGCTCATGGCCTCACTCGTCGCGGAAGGCGCGCGGACACTGACGTTCGTACGCTCCCGGGCGGGCGCCGAGTCCACCGCCCTGCGTGCCCGCGAGAAGCTCGCCACGGACCACGGCGCGCGCGGACGCGAGCTCGCCGGGCGGATCGCCGCCTATCGCGCCGGGTACCTGGCCGACGACCGCCGCCGTCTCGAACGAGACCTGGCGGAGGGCGCGCTGGTGGGGGTGGCGTCGACGTCGGCGCTCGAGCTTGGCGTGGACATCTCCGGGCTCGACGCCGTGGTCAGCGCCGGATTCCCCGGCACGATCGCCTCGTTCTGGCAGCAGGCCGGCCGTGCGGGACGCCGTGGCCAGGGCGCGCTGGTACTGCTCGTCGCACGCGACGACCCGCTCGACACCTACCTCGTGCACCACCCCGAGGCGCTGCTCGGGCGCCCCGTGGAGGCGACGGTCACCGATCCGCGTAACCCGGTGCTGTTGGCGGGCCAGTTGCGGTGCGCGGTGAGTGAGCGACCGATGTCGCACGCCGAGGCCGCCGCGTGGGGCGCGACGGAGGTACTGGAGGCGCTTGCCGACGACAACCTGGTCAGACGCCGGCCGGCAGGGTGGTATCCCGCCGCCGACGACCACGCTCCGCATGCCGAGGTCGACATCCGCGGGACCGGCGGGGCGGAGGTCATGATCGTGGACACCCTGGACGGGCGGATGCTCGGCACCATCGACTCGGTCCGGGCCCGCTCTCAGGTCCACCCGGGGGCGCTGTACCTGCACCAGGGCGAGTCGTTCGTGGTGGACGAACTGGATCTCGACGACGGGCTGGCCCTGTGCCGCCCGGAGGAGCCGGAGTGGACCACGTCAGCGCGGGAGCAGGTGACCATCGATCTGATCGAAACACTCGAGTCGGTCCCGGCCGGGCCGGTGACGCTGTCGTTTGCCGACGTCGAGGTCACGACCCGCGTGACCGGTTACCAACGACGGTTGCGTGGTGGGGAGATCCTCGACGTGACCCCGCTCGACCTGCCGGAGACGACGCTGGCCACGCGCGCGGTGGTCTACACCGTCACCCCCCAGTTGCTCCGGGTCGCGGGGCTGGAGGAAGCGGACTGGCCGGGCGCGCTGCACGCTGCCGAGCACGCGGCGATCGGGCTGCTGCCGTTGGTCGCGACGTGCGACCGCTGGGACATCGGCGGGGTGTCGACCGCCCTGCACCCGGACACCGGCCTGCCGACGGTCTTCGTCTACGACGGCTACGCGGGCGGGGCCGGCTTCGCCGAACGCGGGTTCCGGCGCGCCGAGGCGTGGCTGCGAGCGACACTCGAGGCGATCCGCGCGTGCGAGTGCGAGTCCGGCTGCCCGTCGTGCATCCAATCCCCCAAATGCGGCAACGGCAACGATCCGCTCTCCAAGCCGGGCGCGATCGCGCTCCTGGCGGAGGTGGTGGGGCAGTTGACTGAGGTCGGTGCCGCGTAGTCGGTGGTGTCGGATTGTGCGACGACGACAACGGTGGTGGCGGGCCCATCTACCGATCCGTGCGGCCGAATCCCGTCCGCGCACAACGCTAGTGGCACGGCAGCGCAACGATCTGCGGCGACCCACCAGGAAAGACGACCGGAGTTCGCTGAAGGTCAACTGCGCGTCTAGCCGCGGACTCCCGTCGCCAGGCCTATGGTCAAGCTGTGTCCCCGACCCAAATTGGCACCGGCAGCGGGGATGCCCGCGGAGACGAGACCCGCGAGAACAGCACCCGCATCCTTGTATGGATGACCCTGCTCGCGGTGCTCGCCGGTGTCCTCGCAGGGGCTGCTGGTGGCACCTTCCGTTGGCTACTCGTTCAGGCCAACCAGTTCCGATTAGACGTCGTGACCTGGTCTCACGACCTCGGCGGCGCCGGATGGCTCATCCCGGTAGCGATGTCGGCGGCCGCTGCGGTGTTGGCCGGACTCCTCGCCACGAAAGTCCCGCTTGCTGCGGGCAGTGGCATCCAGCATGTCGAGGCCGTCCAGAGGGGCGAGGCCGAGGCCGCGCCGCTCAGTGTCCTGCCCGCGCGCTTTGTCGGCGGGCTCCTCTCCATAGGGCTCGGTGGCATGGTGCTCGGCAGAGAAGGTCCGACCGTGCACATGGGCGCCACTATCGGCGCGTGGTGCGGAAAGGCCGCCCGGGCCACCGTCGACGAGATCCAGACCATGCAGTCGGCGCTGGCGGGCGCCGGACTCGCCGTCGCGTTTAACGCCCCGATCGCCGGGACTCTGTTCTGTCTGGAGGAGATCACCCACAAGATCAGAGTTCGATACGTTGTGTGGACCATGGCGTCGGTGGCGGTCGCGGTGATGACCAGCCGACTCATCCTCGGCGACCGCGCGGACTTCCACGTACCGGCGATCGCGGAGCCCGCCTTCTCGAAGCTTCCGATTTTCGCGATCTTCGGCGTGGTCGTCGCACTCTTCGGAGTGCTATACAACCGTCTCATCCTCGTGCTCCTAGCCTGGTTCGACGAGCTGCACCGTATTCCGCCACTGCTCAAGATCGGTGTGATCGGAGCACTGATCGGTGTGGCCCTGACTGTCGACGCCACCCTCGTCGGCGGTGGCGACGACCTGACCCAGGCACTGTTGACCGGCCAGCAGTTGACCCTTGTCGGCGTTGCCGTGATCGTGGTGGTTCGCTTCATCGCCGGCCCGCTCTCCTATGCCGCCGGTACTCCGGGCGGGTTGTTCGCGCCGATGCTCGCACTCGGTGCGCTGTTCGGACTGGTCGCAGGACACATCGTCGACCTGATCTCCCCCGGGGTGGGAACCGAACTCGCGCCGGCTCTCATGCTCGTCGGCATGGCCACGATGTTCACCTCTGTCGTGCGTGCTCCGTTGACCGGCGCGATCCTGGTGATGGAGATGTGTGCCTCGACCGCGGTCGCGGTTCCGCTGCTCGCCGCCAGCGTGACCGCGGTGATCGTTCCACAGTTGCTCGGCTCGCGTCCGGTCTACGACCTCCTCCGCGAGCGGATGCTCAACGTGCGCCCCCACATCCCACCGACGTCGTCTGAGCGCTGAGGCCCCGAGCCGCCCGGCGGTCCGCGCTCACGGTGGAGCGGCCGGGAATCAGACCGGCCCAGCCCGGGCCACCGCCGACGCCGTCCGTGTTCCCAACAGCCCGAGGTCGACCGGCACTTCCACGCGCGTCACCACGTCATCACCGTCGATCGTGCACACCGCCAGTCCCGCCCCGTTGGCGACAGCAATTCCGGAGGCCACCCCACACGCGTCCTCGCCCTCTCGAAGGGCATGTGCCGCGGCGAGCGCGGCCAGGTCCGCGGCCGACCGGGCGGAATGCGCAGCCACCGCAGCCCGCCCGATCAGCAGCACCGCCACGGCCAGAGCCAGGATCGCCGCCACGGCGAAAGCTGTGGCGACGGTCATGGCGCCGGTGTCGTCGTCGGCCCTCCCCCACCCCGGCCGCCACGGCCCCGGTCCCGGGCCCACGGGGGCCGTCATCCCGTAGCTCCGGGCTCGACGCGCGCGACCGCCCGGGCGCGGAGTTCCACACCCGGCAGTCCCCGCGCCGGCGCCACCACCACGGCGGTGACGTGGGTGCCGCCGGCTTCCACGGTGACGTCGGCCTCCGGAGCGGCGGCCCGACCGGCCGACCGGCCCGGTCCCGCGCCAGAGGTCGCGGCGACCCGCGCGGCCTCGCGGGCGGCATCGACCACCCGGAGCTGGGTCGCCGCCGCGCCGGCCCCCGCGGCGGCGACCGACAGCACCGTGATCAGAGATGCGATGCCCAGGGCCGCCTCGACCGTCACCGACCCGGCATCCCGGTTCGCCGCCACGCGGAGCCGACGCGACACGGTCACACCGAGGTGTTGAGGGCCTGCTCGATGATCCCGCCGAGAGCGTCGGGGATCGAGTCGCCGCTGACCACCGTGTAGAGCACCGCGCCGAACGCCGCGGCGGCGATCGTCCCCACCGCGTACTCCACCGTGCTCATGCCTGCCTCGGCGCTGGTGGCGCCGGCGAACCGTCGTCGGAGCATCGCGCGGGCACAGGCCAGTCGCGAGCCGGTGATCACGGGATTCTGAGGGGCGGGCTCGGGATCGGGCTCGGTCTCGGGCCCGGGGTCGAGCGAAGCATCAGTCGGCTCGCCCATAGCCGCGGGTTGGGCTTCGGCCGGGGGTTCGACGGGCGAGGCGGCCCCGGTGGCGGGCCGGCCGGCGATTCCGGTGGTGCAGTTGATGGTCATCAGCGTTCTCCTTCTTTCGTGACCGGGGCGGCGTCTCCGCCCCGGAATCCGTGGGGCCGGGTCGGGGGTCATATCCCGATCCCCGGCAACATCCCGTCGGCCAGGCCGACCACGACAGGTAGGACTCCCAGGCAGACGAAGGCGGGCAGGAAGCACAGTCCGAGCGGGCCGGCCACCAGAACGGAAGCGCGCTCGGCCCGGGCGGTGGCGGCGGCGTCGGCCTCGGCGCGCATGCGAACGGCGGTGTGCTCCAGGGCGGCTTTCACCGATCCGCCCCCGTCGGTGGCGCGGACCAGCACCGCCTTGAGTGGAGCGAGGTGCTCGACGCCCGGCACGTCGTGCCAGGCCTCCTCCGGCGTGGCGCCGAGCCGCAGCCGGGCGCCAGCGGTGCGCAGCGGCGACGCCAAGTCCGGCCGGCTATCGGCGACAGCGTCGGCCACGGCGGCCAGCGCGTCGGGAGCGGGGAGCCCGGCGGTCAGGGCGGCGCGGAGCAGGTCCACGACCTGGGCGAGCACGTCCGGGTCGGGGCCGGCGCGCCCGCGCAGGAACCGGGCGGCCGGCAGCCTCAGCAGGGCGCGCCGCAGGGCAGAACCCGGGTCGCCTCCCGGCGCTTCCTCCCCTCGGCCTGGCCGATCACCGGCACGGTGGTCCACCGAGGGCGCGCCACGGCGTCCGGCCGGCGGGTGCAGCCTGTCGAGTCTGCCGACGGCGGCCCCGCGCCATGGAGCCACGCACACCGCGGTGGCGAGCAGCAGGAACGCGAGAGTCATCGGGCCGCCCCTCCCGCGATCCGGTCGGTCCACAGCAGGCCCGCGGACAGGAACATCGCGCCGGCCAGGCAGAGGGCCCCGCCGAGCACTCCGTCCACCAGCACGCCGAGTGGGTCGGCGCCGAACCCGGAGCCGAGCAGTACCCCGAACAGCGGCAGGCAGGTGAGGATGACCGCGGTGGCCCTGGGGCCGGCGAGCGTGGCGTCGACCCGGAGCGCCCGCTCGCGCCGGGATGCGACATCGGACCGCAGGCCGTCCACGACGTCCGCCAGCACGACCCCGTGGCGGGTCGCCAGCAGCCAGGCCCCGGCCAGCTCCGCCGCGATCCGCTCGGCTATCGACCGCTGGTCCCGGCCTCCGGGCCCGGGATTCCCTTGTGTCGAACCACCGGCACTGTCGACTCTCCCGGCCCGGAACGCCGCCGACACCTCCCCGCCCAGGTCCGCGTGCGCGGAGGCCGCGGTGAGCACCGCTGCGACCTCCACATCCGCGGAGACAGCGGCCTCTGCGGCCCGGCGCAGCGCGGCCCCCGGTCCGGCTCCCGCCCGCAGCGCGGAGGACGCCTCGTCCAGGGCCCGCTCCCAGCCCGCGAACGCAGCGAGCACCCCACGTCGCTGCCCGGCCCGCCGCCGGAGGTCGACTCCCGTGGCAGCGAGGATCGCAGCAGCGCACGCGTGCAGTGGCCCACCGATGAGCAGGGCCGCGACCGCCGCAGCGGCGGGGAGTACCACCGAGACCGGCAGGCGCTGGACGACGCGCCACAGCTCCGGCGCGCCCGGCATCGCCGCCGGATCCGGATCAGCAGCAAGCCTCCGGAGGCGCACCGTCGCCGCGCCGGCCGGCCAGACGAGCAGCGCCGCCGCCAGCAGGAGTGCCCCGCCGGTCACCGGTCGCGCTCCTCGAGCAGGTCGGCCAGCACCTCGCGGCCGGGGACGTCGCCGCCGTCGGCCCGCCACGCCGGGTCCACCACGATCCCGTGCGACTCGCGACGCACCACCCCGATCGAATCGACACCCCGCCGCCCGTCGGGCCGTCGCCGCATCCCCACCACGACCCGCAACGACGCCGCGACCTGCGCGGACAACGCGGCGCGGTCCAGCCCGCCGAGCGCCCCCAACGCCTCGAGGCGCGCCGGCAACTCGGTGGGTGAGTTGGCGTGGACGGTGCCCGCACTGCCGTCGTGTCCGGTGTTGAGCGCGGCCAGCAGGTCCGCGACCTCGCCGCCGCGCACCTCCCCCACCGCGATCCGGTCGGGACGCATCCGCAGCGCCTGCCGGACCAGGTCCGACATCGCCACCTCGCCCGCGCCCTCGACATTGCCGTGCCGGACGACCAGTCTCACCACATGTGGGTGTGCGGGCCGCAGCTCCGGGGAATCCTCCACGCACAGCAGACGCTCGCCCGCCGGGACCAGCCCGAGCAGCGCGGCCAGCATCGTCGTCTTCCCAGAGCCGGTGCCGCCCACCACCAGGTAACCGATACGCGCGGCGACGAGCCCACGCAGCAGCGCTTCCGCCTCGGCGGTCACGGTCCCGGAGGACACGAGTCGGTCGAACGTCGCCTCCGCCGGCCTCGACACCCGTAGAGAAAGACAGGTGCCGTCGACGGCCACCGGCGGCAGCACCGCGTGCAGACGCCACGCGATCCCGTCCCGCGAGCGCACCACCCCGTCGGCCCAGGGCCGGGCGTCGTCGAGCCGCTGGCCCGCCCGCCCGGCCAACCGCACCGCGAGCGCCCGCAGCTCGGCCTCCGTCGGCACCACCACGTCGGTCTCCTCCAGCCCTCGCCCACGGTCCACCAGCGCGGGGCCGGGCCCGTCGACCACCACGTCGGTGACGCCCGGCTGCGCCAGCAGTGCCTCGAGTGGTCCCGCACCGGCGAGGTGTTCGCGCACGAGCCGCGCGGTCCGCAGCAGGTCGAGGTGCCCGTGCAGCACCCCGGATTCGGCGCGGACGGCACGCACCACCTCGTCCGGTTCCGGCTCCACCCCCAGTCCCGCCAACCGCGCCCGCACCCGGTCCACGAGATCGACCGGCACCCCCGCGGCCTCGACGTCATCGGTGCGCATCGGGGCCCGCCTCGTCGAGTAGCGCGTCCGCGAGCACCCCGAGTCGCCGTACTCCGCCGGCCCGGCCCCGGTCCAGCGCGGCGATCAGCCCTCCCGATCCCGCCGCCCGTCGAACCCCGCGGATCTCCGGCAACACATGCCACCGCGCCGCGCCCGCGAAGCCCGCCACGTCCGCCGCGTGCAGCGGGTCGCCGCGGCCGGTGCGCACGACCACAACAGCGTCGGACGCCCTGCGCACCGCCCTGCCGGCCGCCACCGCGCCCGGGAGATCCGCCCTGGTGACGACGACGACATCGTCACCGACCCCCACAGGCGTGCTGTCGCTCAGCACGCCCGCATCGCTCACCACCAGCCCACCGGCATCCCGGTGGGAGCGCATGGCCCCGGCGCCGCCATCGGGGGCAAGAGCCCTGACAGCCATCGCGTCGGCCGTGCGAGATCGCGCGAGCAACCCGAGTCCGGAGCGCGCTTTGGGGACGGCGGCCCACAGGGCTTCCGGGTCGGGGCCGCCGAGGTCCGCCCGCACGTCCTGCAGGCGCAGGCCGGGCTCGTCCTCGACGCCCAGCAGCAAGTCGAGCCCGGTGCCGCACGGGTCCGTCTCGACCAGCAGCGTTCGCCGCCTCGGCGATGCCCGGATCGCGAGGGCTGCCGCCACAGTGCTGGTCCCGCAGCCTCCGACCGCGCCGAGTACGACCAACCGACTCCCAGCCCGGCCCGTTACCGGCGTCATGAGGAGCGCGACCAGATCGCCGGTCCCCGACGGGAGCCGGATCACCTCGTGGCCGGTCTCGTCGTCGTCGACCCCGGCTCGGTCCTGTGCGACCCGCACGCGGCGCGTCCAACTCTCCCGGGAGCCGGACAGGCCGCCTGTCTGGTCGACTCCGGCGGCGCGGTCGCCGCCTCCGTCACGATCGGTCACCACCAGGTCCACGGACTGGTCCTCGCCGGGCGCGGCGTCCACGGCGAGAGCCGCCAGGATCGCCCGGACGTCGGCGTCCAGGTCCGGATCGTCCACAGCCACTCCCACCCGGGTGACCCTCGCGGCACCGGCGGCGTAGCGCGTTGACCTGCCGTCGTCATGCCATCCGGGACGGCCGACGTCGGCGGCGCGGCGGGTGGTGCTCGCAGTCGTGTTCACGAGGCTCAGCATGTCCCACGACCGCGGTCGCGAACCTCGCCCGACCGGCCATTTCGCCGCCGCCTGTGGAGGGGGACGCGCCTGTGGAATGCCGTCGGAAGGCGGCCCGGGCCGGCGCGTATATCGAGCCCGTGCACAGGCCAGCGGGTGCCGATGGGGCTGAGGGGGGCCGACGGCCGAAATGCGAGAAACCGCGACAGGGGGATGTCGCGGTTTCTCAAAGTCTCAGTTCTCGGGGGGAGGGAACTGAGCACCTTGGGGGGATGCCCATGTTTCATGGGCGTGACCATTATCACTTACAGCCGAACGCGGCGCAAGGTCAGTATGGTTGGACCGTGTCCGCCCCCCGCCGTCCCGGCCCCAGGCCACCGCATCGTCGCCGCAGGGTCGCCGCCTTCTTCGATCTCGACAAGACGATCATCGCCACGTCGTCGGTGTTCGCCTTCAACAAGTCGTTCCTCGACGAGGGGATGCTGTCGCGGCGGTCCGTGATCGACCTGGCGTACACGCAGCTGGCGTTCAGTCTGTCGGATGCGGACGACGAACAGATGAAGAAGGTGCGCCAGGCGATGGCGACCGCCACCAAGGGTTGGGAGCCGGCGACCGTCGAGCGGATCGTCACAGAAGGGCTCACCGACACCGTCTCGCCGACCGTCTACGCCGAGGCCCAGGAACTGCTCGCCGAGCACCGCGCGCTGGGGCATGACCTGGTGATCGTGTCGGCCTCCGGCGAGGAACTCATCGCCCCGATCGCCCGGATGCTCGGCGCGGACCACTACGCCGGCACCCGGATGTCCCGCGATGAGAACGGCCGGTACGGCGGCGAGATCGAGTTCTACTGCCAGGGACCGGGCAAGGCGGTGGCGATCCGCGCCTTCGCCGAGCGCTACGGGTACGACCTCGACGCCTGTTACGCCTACTCGGACTCCTCCACCGACCTGCCGATGCTGGAGGAGGTCGGCCACCCGACGGCGGTCAACCCCGACCGTGTGCTGCGGCGCGAGGCACTGGAGCGCGGCTGGCCGATCCTGACGTTCTCCAACCCCACCCCGCTGCTGCCGACCCTCGAGCGTGCAACGGGCCCGATCATCGGCGCAGGGGCGATCGCGGTGGCGGTGGGAGCGGCGGCGTTGGCCTTCGCGCGCGCCACCCGGAACTGACCCCGCCGCCCGATTTCGCACAAACACCAAACTGTCATCGTCCGTCGCCGGACCGCCCTGTGACGATGGCCGGAACGGCCTACGAGCCCGCCGGATTGTTGTGGGTTCCCACCATCGCTACGGGCCCGGCCGGACCGGCATGCTCAAGGCACGGTGGTGAGAACGCCAGGACCGCGACGGAAGAGAAGTCACGGCCCCCCGCTCGATCTACCGTCATCGATATTCCGGAACCCACGCGACGGATGACGCCCGAGAGGCAACCCCGGCCGTGGGTCCGCGCCAGTCGTCACCGACGGTTGTCCCGGACCGGCCACACGGCGGACCACAGGACGCTTGGTACCCGGATCTCTCGATGGAACCGCAGTGAGTTGGCGGGCTGGCCCACGGGCCGGCCCGCCATTCGCGTGTCAGGCGCCTGCCGCGTCGGCGATCGAGGTGGCCTCGCGGGCACCGTTCTCCAGGGCACTACAGCAGTGGAGGATCCAGGTGGCGACGCCGTCCTCGGTGCCGCCGACGAATCCCTCCAGCGCCTCGCGGTGGGCCTGCGGATCCCGGTAGAAGGTCACCTCGGGAACGCCGAGGCAGTGCGGGTCCAGGCCCGTCGACACCACGACCAGCCGGAATGCGACGCGGGCCACGATCCCGTCGGCGGACCCGAACGGCCGCAGCCCCGACAGCTCACCGAGCACGACGGCGGCCAGGACCGGGGCGGGCACACGGGTGCCTCCGGTGACGAGCTCGGCCAGCCCCTGCAGGCGTTCGGCGACCCCGGCGTCCGAACGCGGGCGTCCGAGGCTCGCGGGGGCCACCCCGGGCCCGGACGCGGCGAGAAGATGGAGGTGCGCGAGCTCCTGCAGCGGCGACCGCGTCCACACACCCACCGCCCGGTCCAGAGACTCCCCGGTGAGCTCGCCGGCGACGCGCAACGCGCCGGCCAGCACCTCGTCTGTTTCGGAGTCGGCATCCAGCCGCACGGAGGCTCCCTCGACACCCGCCGAGGCGCGGGCCCCGCGCAGAACGGATTCGGCCGCGGTGGTGGGCCACCCTCGCCGGTTCGCGGGGTGACGGTGCACCGTGGCCAGTGCCGAGCGGGCGGCATCTGCGGCCTCGGCCACGCCGGGCAGCGCCACCAGCGGGGCGAGCGGATCGTCGGCTGGGGAGTTCACGGCATCGAGGTTACCGACCCGCCACCACCCGCGACATGGGGGTATCGCGTCGGACAATCCCACGACACAGCCGATTATCAGCCGTCTCAACCGCTGTCGAGCTGGTGTAATCACGGCTACGACGCCGGCCCCGCCGGGACCCCGGCGCTCATCCCCCCGACCCACGGAGGCCCCGTGAACCTCAAGGAACAGCTCGACGCCCTGCTCGACGCGACCGCCTTCGATTCCACCGGGACCAAGGTCGGCGCGGTGCGCCAGGTCTATGTGGACGATGCCAGCGGAAAGATCACCTTCGCGACCGTCTCCACCGGCATCTTCTCCGCCGACGCGATCGTCCCGCTCCACGGCGCCCGCCTCCTCGACGACGAACTGCACCTCGACCACACCCGCAGCGTCATCCGGGACTCACCGCGCCCTGACAACACCGAGGACGCCCTGACCCCCGAGCAGGAGTTCAAGCTTCTCGAGTACTACGGCATCGAGGCGCCGCACGGGGGCCGTCGCGAGTCCGAGCCGAAGTCCGGCGCCGAGCCCGGAATCAAGGCCGACGCCAAGGTCAGCGCGGCCAAGGCCGACGTGGGCAAGGCCGACGCCCCCGAGCCGAAGTCCGGCGTCGAGAAGCCGAAGGCGGGTTCGAAGTCGCCGGCGAGCCCGGCCCCCGCCCCCGCCGGCAAGGCCACGGCCCCCGGGTCCGCCGCCCCTCGCAGCGGGGTATCCGAGCGTGGCGACGCCGGGGATGTCACCGCCGCCCGGCCCAACGCGAAGACCGCCGAGAAAGACGGGCCCGCCACCGCGCGAGAAGAGAAGGGGACGACGACGACAACGCCGCCCGCCTCCCCCTCCCCCGTGAAGGCCCCCGGTTCCCCGGACCGCACGCCGGGCGCGCGCCCCCGATCCGCCGCGTCCGATTCCGCGCCTACCTCGCAGAACAGCGAGAAGAACGGCTCCGCAGAGCGCGATTGAACGCAGGGGGCTGGGCTCCCCCTTCTGTTCCCCCCGTCGGGTGGGTTACCGAACGCGCTGGCGTAGATGTGACTACGCTCACAGCCATCGGTCCGGTCGTTACCGCCGTGTCGACTCCGGCCGCCGTGAAATCCGTCCCCGAGAGAGAGCCTCTGATGACCGATCACGACCTCAATGAGACCTTCGCGCCTGATCCCGCGTTCGCCGCGCAGGCCAACGTCGGCGCCGACGAGTACGAGCGCGCGTCCGCCGATCGTATGGCCTTCTGGGACGAGCAGGCGCGTCGACTGGACTGGGTTTCCGGTTGGAACGAGGTCCTCGACTGGACCGACGCCCCGGTGGCCAAGTGGTTCGTCGACGGCACCCTCAACGCCTCCTACAACTGTGTGGACCGCCACGTTGAGGCCGGCAACGGCGATCGCGTCGCCATCCACTGGGTGGGCGAGCCCACCGAGGACTCCCGAGACATCACCTACGCCGAACTCAAGGACGAGGTGAGCCGCGCCGCCAACTACCTCAGCTCTCTCGGTCTGGTGGCCGGCGACCGCGTCGCGATCTACATGCCGCTGCTGCCGGAGACCTACGTGGCGATGCTCGCCTGCGCACGTCTCGGCCTGACCCACTCGGTGGTATTCGCCGGGTTCTCGTCCGCGGCGCTGCGATCGCGTGTCGACGACGCCTCGGCGAAGGTGGTCATCACCGCGGACGGGCAGTTCCGCCGTGGCAAGCCCGCCCCGCTGAAGGCGGGCGTGGACGAGGCTCTGGGAGACTCGCTGCCCAGCGTCGACGGCCCGGCCGAGTCCGTGCAGAAGGTTCTCGTGGTCCGTCGCACCGGCATCGACGTGGACTGGCAGGACGAGCGGGACGTGTGGTGGGACGAGGTCGTCCCCGGCCAGTCCACAGAGCACACGCCGGAGGCCTTCGACTCCGAGCACCCGCTGTTCCTGCTGTACACCTCCGGGACCACCGGCAAGCCCAAGGGCATCGTGCACACCACGGGCGGCTACCTCACCCAGGCCTCGTACACCCATGACGTGGTGTTCGACCACAAGCCGGGCAAGGACGTCTATTGGTGCACCGCCGACGTCGGCTGGGTCACCGGCCACACCTACGGCGTCTACGGCCCGCTCTCCAACGGCGCGACCTGCATGGTCTACGAGGGCACGCCCAACTCCCCGAACGAGCACCGGCACTTCGAGATCATCGAGAAGTACGGCGTGACGATCTACTACTCGGCGCCGACCCTCATCCGGACGTTCATGAAGTGGGGTCGAGAGATCCCCAAGTCACACGACCTGAGCTCGATCCGTCTCCTCGGCTCGGTGGGCGAGCCCATCAATCCGGAGGCGTGGCGTTGGTACCGCGAGCACGTCGGCGGCAACGCCGTCCCGATCGTGGACACCTGGTGGCAGACCGAGACCGGCGCCATCATGATCTCCCCGCTGCCGGGCGTCACCGAGACCAAGCCGGGCTCCGCGATGCGGGCGCTGCCCGGGATCGACATCTCCGTCGTCGACGGTGACGCCCAGGAGGTGCCGGCCGAGGAGCAGGGGTTCCTCGTGATCACCGAGCCGTGGCCGGCCATGCTGCGCGGCATCTGGGGCGACATGGAGCGCTACCGCGACACCTACTGGTCCCGCTTCGCCGAGGAGGGTTACTACTTCGCCGGTGACGGCGCCAAGTGGGATGCCGACGGCGCGCTGTGGGTCCTGGGTCGTGTCGACGACGTCATGAACATCTCCGGCCACCGGATCTCGACCTCCGAGGTCGAGTCGGCTCTCGTCGGCCACGACTCCGTCGCCGAGGCCGCTGTCGTCGGCGCCGACGACGAGACCACCGGCCAGGCGATCGTCGCATACGTGATCCTGCGCGAGAGCGCCGTGGACAACCACGACCAGCACCGCTCACTGATCGACGAGCTGCGCGCCCGGGTCTCCACCGAGATATCCCCGATCGCCAAGCCCCGGGACATCACGATCGTGCCCGAGCTGCCCAAGACCCGGTCGGGCAAGATCATGCGCCGACTGCTCAAGGACATGGCCGAGGGACGCGACGGCGGCGACACGTCGACCCTCTCGGATCCGACGATCATGGAGCAGATCCGGACGAAGGGCACGCGCGGCTGACGGGTAGCGCGTGAAGGCAGCCACATGTCGTGGCACGATGGACGGCGGTACACCGGCCGACTGAGAAGACGGTGTATCCGTCGCCGGACAATGGAGGAACAACCGTGAGCCACGCCCAGGGAACCCACAAGCCGACCGAGGCCTCGATCCCCCTGCACGACGCCGACTCGATCGGCCGTGGCGACGCCACCATCGGCACCTTGGTCAAGAATGCTTCCACGCACGTGTCCACGCTGATGCGTGCCGAGATCGAGCTCGCCAAGACCGAGGTCACCGAGCAGGTCAAGAAGGCCGCGACCGGCTCCGGCTTCTTCGCTGCCGCGCTTGTACTGCTGCTCACCTCGTTCTTCCCGTTCGTGTTCATGTGGGCCAAGCTCATCTCGATGTGGTTCGGCACCAAGACCTGGGACTGGATGGGCTTCCTCATCGTGTTCGTGGTCCTGCTGCTCCTGGCCGGCCTGTTCGCGTTCCTCGGCTACCTCAAGATCAAGAAGATCCGTAAGCCGCAGCGCACGATCGACTCGGTCAACGACCTCAAGCTGGCGATGCCCACGGGCGCCGACCCCAAGCCCGGCACCGTGCGGGTCACCGAGACGCCCGAGCCGTCCGCGCGTCGCTGAACTCAGGAGTAGCTGACACGCTGAATCCGGCGCGACTCTGAAACCCCCCGCGCACAGGCCGCCCGACCCGTCGATCGTCAGGATCGACGGGTCGTGGCGGCATCGTGACGTCTCGGCCAACGGCATTCGTCTGCACGTCGCCGAGGCGTTCCCGGCACACACCACGCCGGGCGTGCTCCCGCCCCTGGCACTGCTGATCCACGGGCTCAGCGGCATCTGGTGGACCATGCGTTCGCCCATGCTCGCCCTGGCCGAGGCCGGTTTCCACGCCGTCGCCGTAGACCTCCGGGGCCACGGCGACTCCGACAAACCGCCCCGCGGCTACGACGCCTGGACGCTGGCGTCTGACATCACGAACCTCGTGCGTGCGCTCGGCCACTCGTCCGCCGTCATCGTCGGCCAGGGCGAAGGTGGATTCGTGGCGTGGACCGCCGCCTATCGACGGCCACGCGCGGTGAGGGGCCTCGTCGTCGTCGGATCTCCCCACCCACTGGCCATGCGCACCGCGGCGCTACGCGACCACGGGCAACGGCGTGCGCTCGTGCCCCGCCTGCTGTCCGACCAGGCGCCGCGGTTGCCGGAACGGCGGCTGTTGCGTGACGGGGCGGCCGCCGTCGAGGAGATGCTGCGCAGCCGCTCGGGGCCCGACTGGCCCGAGACCGAGGACTTCCGCGAGTCCGCGAACCTCCTGCGGCGCGCGATGCTCATCCCGAAGGTGGCCCACCTGTCGCTGGAGAGCCGGCGCTGGATGGTGCGGAGCCAGTTCCGCCCCGACGGCCGCGATTTCCGCCACACCGTCGCGGGCGTGCTCGACCAGCCGGTGCTGGGGATCAGCGGCGCGGAGGACAGGTTCGTCCTGCCGGAGACAGTCCGGGCGTCGGCGCCGTGGGCCCGCGACTTCCGGTGCGCCGAGGTGCCGGGCGCCGGCCACTACCCGGCGATGGAGGCCCCCGCGGAGACGTCGCGCCTCATCGTGGACTTCGCCCGCAGCGTCACCGACCCCTGACCGCCCGGCCGGCCCCACGGTCGTCCGCTCCCAACCCACGCCCGTCCGGCCGGCCCCCGGGCACCCGCTCGACCCACGCCCGCCGGCCCACAATCCCCTAACCCACACAGTTGCAAGACATCACCTCTCGATTGCCTGACAGAACGTGCGAAAAACCCCCGCGAGACCGCACCAGGAGTCTTGCAACCGCGAAGGGATGTCTTGCAACTGCCGCTGGGTGCCACCGGATGCTGGGTGCCACTGGCCGTGGGCGCCACTGGGTGTTGATGCCGCCGGGTGTTGATGCCACCGGGGGGCTGTGCACCACAGGGCATCGCTGGGTGTCAACGGGTGTCTGGCGTATGCGTCAGGCCAACCGGTCATGCCCGCCGTCAGGCCGCGCCCACGCAGGAGCCGGTCGGCACGGGGCCCGGGGCCTCGAGCGCCTCCATGAGCTGCGGCAGCACCTGCTCGACGGTGAGCGCGTAGCCGGTGTCGTCGGCATCCATCGCCGCGCCGAACACCACGCCCGCGACCTCGCCCTCCGGCGTGACCAGCGGGCCGCCGGAATTGCCCTCGCGCACGGTGCCCCGCAGGATGTACACCTCGCGCTCGACGGTCTGCTGGCGGTAGATGTCCGGCCCGCGCAGGGTCACGCGCTCGCGGATACGAGCGGCATCCGGGCGGTACGGACCGTTTCCGGGGTAGCCCAGCACGATCGCGTTGTCCCCGGTCCGGGCGCGCTCCGCGGCGAACGGCAGCACCGGCGCCGACAGCTCGGGAACCCTCAGCACGGCCACGTCCACGCCGGGGTCGAAGACCACGACCTCGGCGGGAAGGTCGCGCCCATCAGACTGCACGGTCACCCGGTCCGTGCCCGCCACGACGTGCGCGTTGGTCATCACCAGGCCCGGCGCCGCCACGAAGCCCGAGCCCTCCAGCGCGCGGCTGCACGACTCGGCGCGCCCGAGGATCTTCAGCACCGACGGCTCGACCCGGTTGACGACCTCGGAGGACGAGAGCACCGGGTCCGGCGGCTCCACCTCCTGCAACGGGGTCGTCCCGAACGGCCCGAGGATGTCCGGCAGGCCGGTGGTGCCGAGAACCGAGGTGAACTCCGCCGGGATCCGCTGCAACTGCTCGGGCGCGATGTCGTCGACCTTCGCCAGCACCGACGATCCGCGGACGGCCTTGCCCAGCGGGGTGCCCTCCTGCGCGGCGACGGGCACGGCGACGAGCCACGCCACCAGCAGCATCGCGGCGGCCTGGAACACCGCGCCCACCGTCGAGTCGATGAGTCTGGCCCCGGTGCCCGAGAGGTATCTCCTGGCCGCGCGACCGATGGTGACGCCGGCGATCTGACCGATGATCACCATCACCGCGATGACAGCCAGCCCGGCCGACAGCCTGCCGAGTGGCGAGTCGATCTCACGGACGAGATGGGGCGCGACCAGCAGACCGGAGGTGGCGCCGATGCCCACGCCCAGCAGCGCGAAACCCGAGGCCGCGGCGCCGTTGATCCAGCCCGAGATGGCCGCCGCCGCGGCGAGCGCGAACAGGGCCAGATCGAGCCACTGGGACCCCGTCACCGGTACCCCCGGCGCGGGTTGTCGGCGGGCAGGTCCAGCGGCTCCTCGCCGGGGGGAGCCCCCGCGGCGGAGCCGCCGGGACCGGGGGCCTCGGAGACAGAGGCGCCGGGGGCGGAGCCGTCGACACCAGAAGGATCAGCGTCAGCAGCCGCACCGGTGTCCGTGGCGCCGGCGACCGCGTCGTCGTCGTCATCGCCATGCCCCGAGCGCACGCCGGGCACCCCGGCGACGGTGCGGTCGGCCAACGGATCGGCGTGTTCGCGGCGCGCCTCCTCCGCCGACATGCGGTGCCGCTCGCCGTTTCCGGACGCCTCGAGGGTCTTCTCGAGGTCGCGGATGTCGCTGGTGTCCCAGTCCAGATCCCAGCCGGCCGAGTGGAACATGGCGGCGAGGATGCCGGCGGTGAAGCCCCACACCACCAGGTCGTCGTGTCCGAACGCCGGGCCGGTCCAGCCGGTGGTGTGCCGCAGCAGGAACCGGTTGGCGGGGTCGAGCAGCTCGTCGACGGGCACGGTCATCACCCGCGACGTCTCCCCCGGGTCCACCACGTCGACCTCCATCGGCTCCCGCCAGTAGCCGATCACGGGCGCGACCGAGTAGTTGGAGACCGGGATGTAGAGCTCGGGCAGCACCGCGAGCACGTCCACGCCGTCCGGGTCGAGGCCGGTCTCCTCCCACGACTCGCGCAGGGCCGCCTCGACGGGCCCGCTGTCGGTGTCGTCGACGCCCCCTCCGGGGAACGACACCTGCCCGGAGTGACTGCGCAGCGTCGGCGCGCGGTGCGTGAGCAGGACGCGGGCGTCGCGCGGCGGGCGGGGGCCGGTCGCGTCCGGCGAGCCGGAGAACAGCACGAGCACGGCGGCGTCGCGGTGCGGACGGCCGACCTCGCCTGCGCCGCGGTCCTCGGGCGGGCGCCGCTTGGGCAGCAGCCCGTCGAAGCTGCCGTCGGTGCACGCCGCCAGCAGCGGGTCCATCCAGCCGGGGTGCGGCACGCCGGTGATGTCCCCGGGCCGGGGCACGGGGCCGTCGGTGGTGCGGGGCGTCCACACGGCGGGCGCGTCGGCACGGGGCGTGGAGCCGATGTTCTCGTCGGGAGCGGACCCGCCCCGGGGATCGGCGGTCACACCGTCACCCCGAGGTGCTCGGAGACCGCGTCCAGCACGTCCTGCTCGCTGTACATCGGCTGGATGAGCACGTGCGCCACGGTGCCGTCGGCGCGCACGAAGACGGTCAGCGGAAGCACGGGCGGCGCACCGAGGATCCCGGGCAGCTCCTCCTCCTGGTCGGAGACGGAGATCATCTGATCGATCCCGAGCGCGCCCAGCGTGTCGAAGCCTTTGGTCTCGGACGGGTCGGTGTGGGAGACGACCACCCGCACCCGGTCGCCGAGCGTGTCGGCCGCCTCCTGGATGGCGGGCAGCTCGCGGCGGCACGGCTCGCACCAGTAGGCCCACATGTTGATCACCATCGGCGTGCCGGCCTGGATCTTGCCCAGCGTGGTGGTGGAGCCGTCGTCCATGCAGCGCACCATGAGGCCCGCGACGGGGCCCTCCGTGGTGGCCGCGGCGGCGCTGTCGCGGCACTCGGGGAGGTCGACGGCGGCGCGGGTCTCGGGGTCCACGACCGTGACGGGCTCATCCGGCGAGGGGCCGCCGACGGGCGGCGCGGCCTGGGGAGACAGGGCGGGGGTGTCGTTCCCGGCCTGGGAGGTGGTGTCGTCCTCGGAGCCCCCCAGGGTGGTGAGCAGGGCGACGACGACGCCGACCAGCACCACGAACGCGACGATCGTCCACCGAATCGAGGCGGTCATACCTGATCTCCCAGTCCGACCAACTCCAGAAGGTGGTCTCGTTCGGGCCCGGCCACGAGGCGGGCTGCGGCCACCGGGTCGAGCGGGCCGGCCTCGCCCGCGGACGGGCAGTCGTCGGCCAGGACGCACGCCCCGCACGCAGCGGTACGGGCGTGGCACACGCGGCGGCCGTGGAAGATGATCCGGTGACTGGCATCAGTCCAGGTCGGACGGGGCAGCAGCGTGGCCACCTCACGCTCGATGCGCACCGGGTCGGTCGCCTCCGTCCACTTCCACCGGGCCACCAGTCGCATGAAGTGCGTGTCGACCGTGATGCCCGGGACGCCGAAGGCGTTGCCGAGCACCACATTGGCGGTCTTCCGGCCGAAACCCGGGAGGGTGACCAGGTCCTCGAGCCGCCGCGGCACCTCGCCGTCGTACTTCTCCACCAGGGCCGCGCCGAGGCCCTGGATGCTACGCGCCTTGTTCCGGTAGAAGCCCGTGGGACGGATGAGTGACTCGAGTTCCTCCCGGTCCGAGCCGGCGTAGTCGGCGGCGGTCCGGTACCGCTTGAACAGCGCCGGGGTGACCTCGTTGACACGCTTGTCGGTGCACTGGGCCGACAGGATGGTGGCCACGCTCAGCTCGAGCGGGTCCGTGAAATCGAGCTCGCAGTACACGTGCGGGAACGCGGTCTCGAGTGTGCGGAGCATGCGTCTGGCGCGGCGGGTGCGCCCGAGGTCGGTTTCCACCCCCCTCGCGGCAACCCCTCGCCTGCGACGCTTCGGGGAAGCGGGAGCGGGGTCGGGCATGAGTCCACATTACGGCTACTCAGTCCCCCGGCGAGCAGCCGCTCCGACGAGCTCGCCACCGAGCCGCGCAGGCCACCGTGACACGACCCGCCCCGACCGGCCGGACGGCCGAGGTGCTGATGATCCGGCGCACCCGGGCAGCGGAGGTGGGGCCGGGGGTGGATAATCAGACCCATGCAGGGAATCCTCGTCGTTCTGGTTCCGGTCCTCCTCGCCGGCTTCGCGCTCCTCATGGACAGGTTCGAGTCAGCGATCCTCGCCGAACCCGAACAGATCGAGGCCTGACTGACGCAGTTCGACCGCGCGTTGGTCACACCAGTGGGGCATGAACGACTACAGTGGCTTTCGCCACACGCACGCCATGGCGCGGATCAGCATGTCCGCGCCCGAACGGAGGGTCACAGACTGTGACGATTGATCGCCGCACGGACCAGTCTGCCGACGACGTCCTCACCCGGGCAGGTATTTTCCAGGGTGTCGAACCCGCAGCGGTGTCCGCCCTACGTGACGACCTGACGCGCGAGGAATACTCGAAGGGTGACGTGATCATCCGCGAGGGCGAGCAGGGCGACAGCCTGTACATCGTCACCTCCGGCAAGGTGAAGCTCTCCCGCAAGGCGCCGGACGGTCGCGAGAACCTGCTGTCCATCCTCGGCCCGTCCGACATGTTCGGCGAGCTCTCCATCTTCGACCCGGGCCCGCGCACCTCGTCGGCCGTGTGCGTCACCGACGTGACCGTGCAGGCCATGGACCGGTCCGCGCTCAAGCGCTGGATCGCCGAGCGGCCCGAGATCTCCGACCAGCTGCTGCGGGTGCTCGCGCGTCGTCTGCGTCGCACGAACAACAACCTGGCGGACCTGATCTTCACCGACGTCCCCGGCCGCGTGGCCAAGGCCCTGTTGCAGCTCGCCCAGCGGTTCGGCACGCAGGAGGGCGGCAACATCCGCGTGACGCACGACCTCACGCAGGAGGAGATCGCCCAGCTGGTCGGCGCCTCGCGCGAGACCGTGAACAAGGCCCTGGCCGAGTTCGCGCACCGCGGCTGGCTTCGGCTCGAGGGCAAGAGCGTCATCATCTCGGACACCGAGCGCCTGGCCCGCCGCGCCCGCTGAGTCTCCGCGCCACCGCCGGCCCAGGGGCCCCGGCCTCCGCGCCACCACCAACCCGTCGTCAAGAGAGTTCCGCACACATCGCCCGAGTGGCAGGTGTGCGGAACTCTCTTTTCGTTGCGACGGCAGGCCACCCGCGTGAAGCGGTGCGACCACTCGACGGGTCGGCGCGGGTGCGGGCAAAGGCCGGGCCGTGGCGTCGAGGCCTCGTGGGCGCGAGGCGGGGGTCAGGCAGCGCCCACGTCAGCGCGGCGGATCAGCCGCGGGGGTCAGGCGTCGGAGTCGAGGCGGTCGAGGTAGCGCAGCGCCACCTTGGTCGACTGCTCGGCCACCTTGAGCAGGAACGGCGTCACGTCGCGGTAGATGTG
Organism: Dietzia aurantiaca; assembly: GCF_021033825.1. Lineage (GTDB taxonomy): Bacteria > Actinomycetota > Actinomycetes > Mycobacteriales > Mycobacteriaceae > Dietzia > Dietzia aurantiaca. Next base: position 71,852 of record NZ_JAIFXZ010000006.1, on the reverse strand, counting down.
TTGCGTGATCGCGGTGGCGTCGGCATCGCGGCCCAGCTCGGCGCGGGCGGCGATGATCTGCTCGAGCCGATCCCGCCGGTGCCGCCCGAGCACCTGGGCGGCGCGGCCGGTGTCCTCGACGTCCGGCCCGTGCCCGGGGATTCCGGTCACCCCGGCGGCCCGCCCGGCCAGCAGGTCCATGCTGCCCAGGTAGTCGCCGAGGTCGCCGTCGGTCGAGTCGAGCACCGTCGAATCCCGACCCAGGATCGTGTCGCCAAGGACAACGCAGTCGGCCGGCGCGGTGAACCCGGTGCCTGCGGCCCGCACTTCGAGACTCACCGAGTCCGCGGTGTGACCCGGGGTGGCCAGCACGATGATGTCCAGACCGGCGGCGTGGATCACCTCGTCGTCGTCCCCACCACCGGGCACCAACGGCGCCGCGTCGCGGCAGAAGCGCTCCTGCACGGCCCGCACGGGCGCATCGGTGAACGCGCGGAGGTGGTCGATGCCGTCGGTGTGATCACCGTGGCGATGGGTGACGACGACGAGCTCGATCTCCCCCACGATCGCCGCGATCCGCTCGGCGTGCGCGCGGTCGTCGGGCCCCGGGTCCACCACCACGCAGGTCGGCGATCCGGGCGCCCGCAGGACGACCGTGTTGGTCCCCTCGAACGTCATCTCGGAGGGGTTGTCGCAGAGGATGACCCCGGACAGCTCCGTGACGGGGCGCAGCGTCTCGTACGCCGGAAAACTGATGGGGGCCAGTCCTGCAGACATCTGATCTATCCCTCGACCTCGATGATGAGCTCGACCTCGACCGGCGCGTCGAGCGGCAGCTCCGAGACGCCCACGGCCGACCGGGCGTGGACGCCGGCGTCGCCGAAGATCTCACCCAGCACGTCCGAGGCGCCGTTGAGCACGGCCGGCTGACCGTTGAATCCCGGCGCGGAGGCGACGAATCCCACGACCTTGACGATCCGCACCACGCAGTCGATGCCGACGAGACCGTCGACCGCGGCGAGCGCGTTGAGTGCGCAGGTGCGGGCCAGGTCCGTGGCCTGCTCGGGCGACACCGCGGCACCGACCTTGCCGGTCGCGACGAGCGCGCCGTCGACCATCGGCAGCTGGCCGGAGGTGTAGACGAAGTTGCCGGCCCGCGTGGCGGGGACGTAGTTGGCGACCGGCGGCACGACCGTCGGCAGCTCCAGCCCCATCTGCTCCAGCTTGCGGCTCCAGTAACCGGCGGGCTCGGTCTCGGGCATCAGAGCTGACGCTTCATGTAGGCGACATGCTGTTCGCCCGTGGGGCCGGGCAGCACGGAGACCAGCTCCCAGCCGTCGCCTCCCCACTGATCGAGGATCTGCTTGGTGGCGTGCGTCAGCAGGGGAACCGTCACGTACTCGAACCGGGGGGCACTGGTGGCTTCGCTCATGCCCCCACTCTAGGGAAGTCGGGAGCGACCCGCGCGGGATGGTCACTGGGCTTAGTCTGGAGCACATGCCGTCCACTGAGAGTTCGGGCCCCCAGGCGCCACCGCGGCCGACCATCGCCGACGAGTTGTCCACCGGCTGGTCCGACGACTCGACGCGCGCCGATCTGCACTACGTGTCCGGAAAGGGCGGCACCGGCAAGACGACGGTCGCCACCTCCCTCGCGCTCGCGCTGGCCTCGACCGGCAAGAAGGTCCTGCTGGTGGAGGTCGAGGAGCGTCAGGGCATCGCCCGGATCTTCGACCGGTCCCCGCTGCCCTACCGCGAGGAACTGGTCGCGCGGGTCGACGGCGGCGGCAGGGTGTACGGGCTGGCGATCGACATCGAGGCCGCGATGCTCGACTACCTCGACACGTTCTACCGCCTCGGCGTGGTGGGCAGGGTGATGAAGTCGGTCGGCGCGATCGAGTTCGCCACCACCATCGCGCCCGGCCTCAAGGACGTGCTGCTCACCGGCAAGATCTACGAGGTCGTCACGCGCGAGCGCGCCAAGAAGGAGGTCGTCTACGACGCCGTGGTGGTGGACGCCCCGCCCACGGGCCGGATCGGCAAGTTCCTCGACGTGACCACCGCGATGGCCGACCTCGCCGGCGGCGGCGGTCCGATCCGACGCCAGGCGGAGGCGGTGGCCGAGCTGGTCCACTCCGAGCGCACCGTCGTCCACCTGGTGACGCTGCTCGAGTCGCTGCCGGTGCAGGAAACCCTCGAGGCGATCACCGAGCTCAAGGGCCACGGCCTGCGGATGGGACAGGTGGTCATCAATCGCGCCGAGTCCCGCCATCTGGACGACGCCGCGCTTGAGCGCGTCGCCGAGGAGGAGATCGACGCCGCGGCCGTACTCGCCGGCCTCGAGGCCACCGGTGTCGAGGTCGACGACGAAGGGCTTCAGGGGCTCCTGGTGGAGGCCATCGAACACGCCCGCGTCGCACGCGGTCAGCTGCGGGCCGGCGAAACACTCACGTCGGCCGGCTGCCCGACCCTCGTCCTTCCCGTCCTGCCGCACGGGGTCGAGGTCACCGATCTCTACGACCTCGCCTCCGCCCTCGTCGACCAGGGAGTCCGCTGACATGGCCAGTCATCTCGACATCACCGCACTGCTCACCGACCTCCGGACCCGCGTGGTGGTCTGCACCGGGGCCGGCGGTGTGGGTAAGACCACCACGGCCGCGGCCGTCGCGTTGCGGGCCGCCGAGCTCGGACGCGACACCGTGGTCCTGACCATCGACCCGGCCCGCCGGCTGGCCCAGGCTCTCGGAATCGACGAGCTCTCCAACGAGCCCTCCCCCGTGGCACTCACCGCGGAGCAGGGCGAGGCGGGCGGGTCATTGCACGCGATGATGCTCGACATGCGACGCACCTTCGATGAACTGGTCACCGCCAACACCACGCCCGAGAAGGCCCGGTCGATCCTCGACAACCGCTTCTACCAGACGATGGTCACCTCGTTCGCGGGCACGCAGGAATACATGGCCATGGAGAAGCTCGGGCAACTGCTCGAGGATTCGACGTGGGATCTCGTCGTCGTCGACACTCCTCCCTCCCGCAACGCGCTCGACTTCCTCGACGCCCCGAGCCGGCTCGGCTCGTTCCTCGACAGCCGACTCATGCGGCTGCTGTCCGCGCCCGGCCGCGGCGTCGGGCGGCTGGTGACCGGCGCGATGAGCACCGCCATGCGCGGGGTATCCGCGGTCGTCGGCTCGTCGATGCTGGGGGACGCGTCCGAGGTGGTGGTGGCGCTCGACACGACCTTCGGCGGGTTCACCGCACGCGCCGCACGCACGCAGGAGATCCTGCGGCGCAAGGGCACCGAGTTCCTGGTGGTCTCCTCGGCCGAGCGGCCGGCGCTGCGCGAGGCCGCGTTCTTCGCCGAACGACTGTCCGAGGAGAACATGCCGCTGTCGGGAGTGGTGATCAACCGGACGCATCCGCGGCTGACCGACATCAGCGCCGAGCAGGCCGGGGCCGCCGCTGACCGACTCGTCGGCGAGAATCCCGAGGCCGAAGCCGTGCTGCGAATCCACGCCGACCGCGCCCGGACCGCCCGGCAGGAACTACGCCTGTTGGAGTCGTTCACCGACACCCACCCGGACGTACGGATCGTGGGCGTGCCCTCGCTGCCGTTCGACATCTCCAACATCGAGGCGTTGCGCGCGGTGGGCGATCAGCTCTGCGGGTAGGGCTGACCGCCCGTCGCTTCCGGGCGTGACCGTCGAGCGGCCCGGCCTGACCGCCGAGCATCCGGGACGCCCGTCGACGGACGTCCCGGCGCGAGGGGTCAGTAGACGGCGGAGTGTCGCTCGATCTGCTGGGCGAAGAAGTCCGCCCAGGACCGGACCTCGGGGTGCTGCTTGAGCAGTGCGCGACGCTGACGCTCGGTCATGCCGCCCCAGACGCCGAACTCGACCCGGTTGTCCAGCGCGTCAGCACGACACTGGAGCAGCACCGGGCAGTGGCGGCAGATGGAGGCCGCCTTACGCTGGGCGGCTCCGCGGACGAAGAGTTCATCCGGATCGATGTCCTTGCAGCGGGCCTGGGCCACCCATTCCTGGCGGCCCTCCCCGATAATGGTCTCCTCGGAGCCGAGAGGATTGCTTGAACCGGGGCGGACCCCGACGTCGGAGGAGCGGGAAGTCCCGGGAAGGGTAGCCGTCATCGAAAAACCCCTGTCTGCAAGGAACAACGGGCGCCAGTCGCACGCTGTTCCGGCCTTCTGAATACACCCGGCGCGGCGTACTCACCGTGTCCGCGAAGGCCTCGCATGGGCTGAGACTTGTGATGAAGGTCTCATTCATTTCGAAACGCCTCGCGTTCCCTCATATTGTTACCGCAGTCACACAACAGAAGTAAAGAGTCGTGTCCAGGTCCGGCCGCAGAGGGTGGCGTGGCGGGGGTGGTCACGTACTCTGTGCACGTGTCGGGTATGAGTTCGCTGGGGAAGCTGGTCGCGACCTGCGTCGCTGCCGGGGTGGTGGCTGCCGGGGCTCTGTTCCCGCTGGCCGGAGCGGCCGGACTCGCGTCCAACAAGATGGCCGATTCCTTAGCCGGAACGTCGGCTGACCTGATCAAGGGCGACCTGCCGTCCATCTCCACGGTCACCGACGCGAACGGCGAGCCCATCGCCTGGCTCTACGACCAGCAGCGGGTACTCGTCCCCAGCGAAGAGATCTCGCAGAACATGAAACTCGCGATCATCGCGATCGAGGACCGGCGGTTCGCCGACCACAACGGGGTGGACTGGCGAGGCACGGTCCGCGCCGCCCTGACCAACGCCACGTCCGGCGAGGTCGAGCAGGGCGCGTCGACGATCGACCAGCAGTTGGTGAAGAACTACCAGTTCCTCGTCTCCGCGGAGAACGACGCGGAGCGCCGGGCCGCGGTGGAGACGACCCCCGCGCGCAAGATCAAAGAGATCCGGATGGCGCTCACCCTCGACGGCGAGATGAGCAAGGACGACATCCTCACCAAGTACCTCAACCTCATCTCCTTCGGCAACGGCTCGTTCGGCATCCAGACCGCCGCGCAGACGTACTTCGGTGTCGACGCCGCCGACCTCACGGTCCCCCAGGCGGCGATGCTCGCCGGAATGGTGCAGTCGACCAGCCAGTTCAACCCGTACGCCAACCCCGAAGACACCAAGCAGCGCCGCGACACCGTCATCAGGACGATGGTCGACACCGGCGCCATCACCCCGTCCGAGGGCGCGCAGTTCGTCGACGAGCCCCTCGGCGTCCTCGAGCGGCCCAACTCCCATCCCCGCGGCTGCATCACCGCGGGAGATCGCGGGTTCTTCTGCGACTACGTGCTCCAGTACCTCGACGAGAACGGCCTGAGCCGGTCGATGGTCGAGGAGGGCGGCTACACCATCCGCACGACCCTGGACGAGACCGTCCAGGCCAACGTCCAACGCGCGCTCGACACCTATGGCAACCCCGCCACCGAAGGCGTGGCCGAGGTGATGAGCGTCGTGCGCCCGGGCAAGGAGTCCCACAAGGTCGTCGCGATCGCCTCGAGCCGCCAGTACGGGCTCGAGCTGGGCGACAGCCAGACCGTCCAACCGCAGCCGTTCTCCCTGGTCGGTGACGGTGCCGGCTCGGTGTTCAAGATCTTCACGGTCGCGGCGGCCCTGGAGAAGGGCATGGGTGCCGACACGACCCTGTCCGTTCCGAACCGCGTCCAGGTGTCCGGGCTCGGTGCGGGCGGCGCCCGCGGCTGTCCCCCCGGCCAGTACTGCGTGGAGAACGCGGGCTCCTACCCGGGCTCCCTGTCCGTGACGGACGCCCTCGCCCAGTCGCCCAACACCACGTTCGTCAACCTCATCAAGGACGTCGGGGTGGCCCCCACCGTGGACATGGCCACGCGCCTGGGCATGCGCTCCTACGAGCGCAAGGGCACCGCGGCCGACGGCGACTCGATCAGCGGGTTCATCAAGAAGAACAACCTCGGCTCCTTCACCCTGGGCCCGTCGGCCGTGAACGCGCTCGAGCTGTCCAACGTCGGTGCCACCCTGTCCTCCGGCGGCGTCTGGTGCCCCCCGAGCCCCATCGAGTCGATCACCGATCGCACCGGCAAGCGCGTCGAACTGAACGAGCCGGGCTGCGAGCAGGTGGTCGACGAGGGCCTCGCGAACACCCTCGCCGTCGCCATGTCCAAGGACTCGGTGGGCGCGGGCACCGCGGCCGGGGCGGCCGGTAGCGCCGGGTGGAACCTGCCGATGTCCGGCAAGACGGGGACCACCGAGGCCAACCGCTCGTCGGCGTTCCTGGGCTTCACCAACAACTACGCGGCCGCCGTCTACGCCTTCAACGACGGCACCACCACCACCGAGCTGTGCACCAGCCCGCTCCGGCAGTGCTCGTACGGCAACCTGTTCGGCGGCAATGAGCCTGCACAGACCTGGTACTCGGCGTTCTCCCCGATCGCGGACATCTACGGACCGGTGTCGCTGCCGTCCCCGGATCCCGCCTACCAGCGGGGCACCAGCCGATCCGGAATGCCGGACGTCGAGGGGATGAGCCAGTCCGCCGCGACGTCGCTGCTCACCAATGCCGGCTTCATCGTCAACACCCAGTTCGTCTCCGGCGCCGGGCGCCCCTACGGCACGGTCGTTGGCGTTGACGGCGGGACCGGCATCCCCGGATCCCAGGTCACGTTGCGGGTGTCCGACGGCTCCGGTGGCGGAGCGGGCGGCGGCGCTTCCGGCGGTCAGGGTGCAAGCGGCCCGAACGCCCCGATCGGCGACGAGCCCGTGGTGCTCGAGGTGCCCGGATTGGCCCCGATCACCATCTCGCCGCCGAGATAGGCCTGCGTTTCGCCGGTAGTCTGGACGGATGCAGCGCCCCACTCGCAAGACCCGCAGTTCCACTCAGTCGGCCACCCGTGCGGCGGCCCTGGTCGCCGGGGCCGTCGTCGCCGGGACCGCCTACGCGAGCGGCTGGGAGCGCAACAATTTCGCTCTGCGCCGCCAGTCTCTGCCCCTGCTGGCCCCCGGGTCCGAGCCGCTGAGAATCCTGCACATCTCGGACCTGCACATGATGCCGGGCCAGAGGCGTAAGCAGCAGTTCCTGACCTCGCTGGCCGCGCTCGAGCCGGACCTTGTGATCAACACCGGCGACAACCTGTCGAGTGAGCGGGCGGTGCCGTCGGTCGTCCAGGCGCTCGGCCCGCTGCTCGGCCGGCCCGGTGCGTTCGTGTTCGGCTCGAACGACTACTACGCGCCGGTGCCCAAGAATCCTCTGCCCTACATCGGGATCGGCCGGAAGAAGCACTCCTCCATCCCGTTGCCGTGGCGGGATCTGCGGGCGGCGTTCGCCGAGCGCGGCTGGGTCGACGCCACCCATCGCCGCGCCGAGATCAATGTCGACGGGCGTCGTGTGCTGGTCGCCGGCGTCGACGACCCGCATATCGGCCGGGACCACTACGACGAGATCGCGGGGCCTGCCGGTCCCGCGTTCGATCTGCGCATCGGCCTGGCGCACACTCCTGAGCCGCGGGTCCTCGACCGGTTCGACGCGGACGGCTACGACCTCGTGTTCGCCGGCCACACCCACGGCGGGCAGCTGTGCCTGCCCACAGGCGCGATCGTCACCAACTGCGGCATCGACCGCTCGCGGGTGCAGGGCCTGTCGGCGTGGGGCCGTAACCTCATCCTGCACGTGTCGGCGGGGCTCGGGACCTCGCCGTTTGTGCCTGTCCGGACGTTCTGTCGGCCCGAGGCCACGCTGTTGGAACTGGTCGCCGTTCCGGGAGGCGGCGACGACGACGCCGAGGTCCCGGTGACGCCTCTACAGGAACGGATTCCACAGCCCGCCTGACCCGGTTTCGCGATTCGCGGGGTGGGGCGCTAGAGTATCCATCGTTGTCACCGGGGTATGGCGCAGCTTGGTAGCGTGCTTCGTTCGGGACGAAGAGGTCGTGGGTTCGAATCCCGCTACCCCGACAATGGGAAGTCCCGGGTCACGGAAGTGGCCCGGGACTTCCGCCATTTGCGCGTATTCGCTGACCTGCAGGATGACTGCGATCCGGAGCTCCTGCTCTGTGGCGGCGATCTCCGTCACCTCTCCTCTGATTTTCGGTGCACCCCGGTCTCGCCGGTCCGTAAGGTCGTGGCATGACCTCCCAGAACGACGCCCCCCACGCCGATTCCGCCGCCGCCGCCACCGCAGTCGGCGCCTCTGCCGCTGACGCCGCGTCCGACGCTGCCGACGCCACCGCGTCCGACGCCGCCTCCCCGGTCCACCCGAACCTCGGCCGCATCACCACGAGCGGCAGGGGCGACGCCGAGCTGTCCGTTGCGCTGCAGAAGGTCCTCGACGGCGCGTGGGCGGATACGCGGGCGGACACTCGCGCGGCCATGACCCGGGACATGGTCAACCCGCTCGGGCTGACCATGGAGGAACAGCGGGCCCACACGTTGACGCAGTTGCAGCGTCTCGCCGAATCGAGGATGCCACGGCTCGGATTCCGCGAGGAGGACGGCGGCACCGGTGACACGGGCGCCGCCCTCACCTCGTTCGAGCTGCTGGGCCACCTGGACCTGTCGGTGATGGTCAAGGCCGGTGTGCAGTGGGGACTGTTCGGCGGGGCGATCGCCAACCTCGGCGACGCGGAGACCCGTAAGAAGTACCTGCCGAGCGTGATGTCGCTGGACCTGCTGGGCTGCTTCGCGATGACGGAGATCGGCCAGGGCTCCGATGTGCAGAACCTGGAGACCACGGCGACTTTCGATGCCGACACCGGCGAGTTCGTGGTCAACACCCCCACCCCGAGTGCGGAGAAGGCCTACATCGGCAACGCCGCGCGCGACGGCCGGCTGGCCGCCGTGTTCGCTCAGCTCATCACTGTCGAGAACGGCGAGGAACTGCGCCACGGCGTCCACTGCCTGCTCGTGCCGATCCGGGACGACGCCGGTGACGTCATGCCCGGCGTGACGATCACCGACCACGGCCACAAGGGCGGCCTGCTCGGCGTGGACAACGGGCGGATCAGGTTCGACGAGGTCCGGGTCCCGCGGGCGGCGCTGCTCAACCGGTTCGGTTCCGTCGACGAGCAGGGCCGCTATTCCTCGCCGATCGACTCGGTGGGGGCCCGGTTCTTCACGATGCTCGGCACGCTGATCCGCGGCCGGGTGTCGGTGGGCGCGGCGTCGGGCGCCTCGGCCCGCACGGCGCTGGCGCTGGCGGTGCGCTACTCGCTGATCCGCCGCCAGTTCGACCACCCGGAGACGGGCAAGGGTATCCCGCTGCTGGAGTACCGCGAGCACCAGCGTCGCCTGATGCCGCTCGTCGCCCGCGCGTACGCCTACGCCTGCGCGCAGAACGCGATCGTGGCCGAGCTCGCCGAGTTCGAGAAGAACCCGGACGCCTTCGACGAGGTACGCCGTCGCGAGATGGAGACCCACGCCGCCGGAATCAAGGCCACGGTCACCTCGTTCGCCAACGACACCATCACCGAGGCGCGCCTGGCCTGCGGCGGCGCCGGCTACATGGCCGAGAACCTGCTCACGGAGATGCGCAAGGACTGCGACGTGTTCTCGACGTTCGAGGGCGACAACGTGGTGCTCACCCAGCTCGTCGGCAAGGAGCTGATGAGCGCCTACGCGGCGGAGTTCGGCGACATGGACCAGCGCGAGACCGTGGCGTTCGCGTTCAACACGGTCGCCGACGTGGTGCAGGAGAAGGCCCGCACGTCGACGCTGTGGCAGAAGCTCGTCGACGCGGTGACGGACCGCGAGCACACCGACATCCTGGACCGCGGCAACCAGCTCGAGCTGCTCGTAGACCGCGAGGAGCACCTGCTCGAGACCGTGGCCCGGCGTCTGCGTAAGGCCCAGGGGCAGGACGGCTCGGCGGCGTTCAAGGTGTTCAACTCGGCCCAGGACCACCTGCTGCAGGCCGGACGAGCGCACATGGACAGCTGGGTGTTCTCCCGGTTCGCCGAGGCCGTCGACGCCTGCGAGGACCCGGAGGCCAAGGAGGTCCTGGGCATGCTGTGCGACCTGTACGTGCTCGACATCGTGGATCGCGACAAGGGTTGGTTCCTCGAGCACAACCGCCTGACCACCGAGCGCACCAAGGCGGCCACCGCGGCCTACAACCGGCTGTGCACGAAGCTCGCCGGCCGGGCGCGGACGCTGGTCGACGCCTTCGCGGTCCCCGAGTTCGTGTTCGAGGTTCCGATGCTCAACGGCGGCGGCGTGGACAGCATCACGGATCCCGCCGACGCCTGACCGACGCCTGACCGACACCTGCCCGACGCCTGCCCCCTCCCGCCGCGGTTGCACGACAGCACCCCGTAGCTGCAAGACATCTGGCGCGAGATCCGGCATCAATTTCGCACAGTTTGTCGTGCGACCGGAGGGGAATGTCTTGCAACCGAACGGCTCGGCCGGGGGTGGGCGGATCGGGCTGCGGGGTGGCGGACCCGCGCGGCGGGTGGCTGATCCGGGTGAAGAGAGCGGATCGGGCGACGGAGCGGCGCTAGCGGGTTCCGGCTCAGCGGCGTGGGGCCGCCACGCGCACGGCCAAGCCGGAGCACACGGCCACGGCGATCAGGACGACGGCCGCGGTCCACACGACCGAGCTCGATCCGGCCAGCAGGAGGGCGTCCAGGGCTGCGGTGGCCTGCCCCGTCGTCGTCGCCGAGGTGGCCGTGACCACCGCCGACGGCGCGCCGCCCGCGACCCACACCCACCACGCCACGCCCGCGGAGAGCCCCGCGAGGACCACCGCGACGATCCGGCCCGGCCACTCCCCCAGCACCGCGCCGAGCGCGCGCCAGAGCAGGGAGGATGCGACGACGACGAGGCCCACCACCGCCACGACCGCGATCGCCGAGACGACGGACGGGACATCCGCCGTGGCCAACCCCCACGCGGACAGGCCCGCGGTGAGCACGATCAGGGCCAGGATCTGCTCGGCGAGTGACGAGCCCGGCCGGCGGACGAGCTGGACGAGCAGCGCTCCGAGGACGGCGGCCGCGGCCACCCCGAGGATCCCGGCCGACGTGCGCCGCTGCGAGTCCTGCGCGGCAGCGGCTGCCTCGAGCCCGGCGTCGCCCTGCTCGGCGGCCAGGGCGCGGCCGGTCTTGCCGATAGCGTCCTGCGTGCGGCCGGCCGAGTCGGACACACTGGCGGCGCCGTCGCGGAGCGTGCCGGCGCCGTCGGCGAGGGTCGCTGCTCCGGTGGCCAGCTCACGCGAGCCGCGGGTGGCCTCGTAGATGCCGTCGCGCAGCGGGGCCCCGGGGGAGGAGAGCTGGCGCGCGAGTTCGTCGGCGCCACCGGAGAGCCGGTCGAGGTCGCTCAGCATGCCCTGGTTCATGCCCTGGGCCTGGAGCTGACTCTTGAGGCCCAGCAGGGCGTCGCGGGCCCGAACGTTCTCGGGGGCGTCCCCCTGGAGTCGGGAGACGGCGTCGTCGATCGCCGTCAGGACCTGGCCCTGGATCACGGCGACCCCACGGACGGCGCCGACGAGCTGGCCCACCCCGCCGGCGAGTTCGTCCGCGCCCGTGCCCGCCTGCCCCATCCCGTTCTGGAGTTGCTCCAACCCGGCCGCGAGCTCGGCCGAGCCGTCGCGCAGCTGGTCCGCGCCACCGGAGAGTTCGGCGGTCCCGTCGCGCAGCTGGCCGGTGCCTGCGACCGTGAACGAGGAATTGGCCGAGGCCTCCGACAGCGCCGACTGGACGGGGCCGCCCGTGCCGGCGCCGGCGTCGGGCTGCTGCGGGGCCGGGCCCACCACGGCCCAGAGCGCGGCCAGAGCGAGCGGGATGACGATGAGGACCAGGCCGACGAGACGTCGCATCACGCCCGGGCCGACGGTCGTGTCGTCAGGCTCATGCTCCTGCTCGGCCGCCTCCGCCTCCGCGTCCACCGCGGGGAGGACATCGGTGTCCGGATCAGGCGCGGTGTCCGGATCGGGCGCGGGTCCGGTGCCCGTGTCCGCGGGCGGGATCACGGATGGCTTCGCCGAAGGTGACTTCGAGGGGCTCATGTCGGCAGCGTATCCGCTGGACAGCGACGTTCCCGCAGGTCACCCGGCACGTCATCGGATCGGTGTCACAGTCGGTTGTTAAACTCCTGCAAGACGGGTCACAGCCGGAACGCCGCCGGATGTGACCTGTGTGACCGACCTCGGCTGCCCTCGCAGCGTCTGACCCCCCGCGCGCTGCCGCCGCAGGAAGGAGCCATGAGCCCCGTCCTCGCAATCGCCGCGGCCGGACTCGCCGCACTGCTGGCGTGGCCACTGACCCGTTGGCTCGGGCGGGGTGCCGGGTGGCCCCTCGCGATCCTCTACCTGCTTGGCGCTTTCGCGCTGCTCTCCCCGCTCTCGCTGGCTCTGGCGGACATCCCGACCGAGGTCGTGCGTATCCCCTGGGTGCCTGCGCGGGACTGGACGCTGGATCTGTTCGCGGACCCCACCGGGCTGTTCTTCGCGATGCTGGCGTTGGTGATCGGCGCGGTCGTGCTGATCTACTCCACGGCGTACCTGCCCGGCAGGCCGCGGGGCGAGGCGCGAGGCGGGTCGCAGCACTACGGCTTCTACCAGCTCATGACGCTGTTCACGGTGTCGATGCTGGGGCTGGTGCTCACCGACTCACTGATCCTGCTCTTCGTCTGTTGGGAACTCACGTCGCTGGCGTCGTTCGCGCTCATCGCCAATTCCGGACGCAAGGCGTACTCGTCCGCTCTGCGCACGCTGGTCGTGACGATCGTCGGTGGGCTCGTGCTGCTGGCGGCGGTGGTGGCTATCTGGCTGCGCACCGGCACCACGTCGATCTCGCAGGTGCTCGGCCACGAGGTGTGGGCCACCGACCCGGGATTCACCGCGGCGGTCGCCGTGGCGGTGGCCGTGGCCGCGTTCACCAAGTCGGCGCAGTTCCCGTTCCACTTCTGGCTGCCGGACGCGATGGCCGCCATCACGCCAGTCAGCGCGTACCTGCACGCCGCGGCCGTGGTCAAGGCCGGGATATTCCTGCTCATGCGCTTCTCGCCGATCTTCCACGACGTGGCGGTGTGGAACGCGCTGCTCGTGACCGTCGGCATGGGTACCGCCGTCATGGCGGCGGTGTTCGCGCTGCAGAAGACCGACCTCAAGCAGCTCATGGCGTACTCGACGGTGAGCCAGCTGGGCTGGATCATCGCCACGATCGGCATCGGCACCCAGGCTGCGCTCGCCGCCGCCGCCCTGCACACGCTCGCGCACGCGCTGTTCAAGTCCGGACTGTTCATGCTGGTCGGCGTGGTGGACCACGAGGCCGGCTCCCGCGACATCCGGGACCTCGGACCGCTATGGCGGCGCATGCCGTGGACCTTCGGGGCCACCGTCCTGGGGGCGGCGGCTATGGCCGGCATCCCACCCACGCTGGGTTTCGTCTCCAAGGAGTCGATGCTCACCGCGTTCGGCGAGGCCGCGGGCGGCAACTCCGTCGCCGTGACCGTGCTGCTGGCCGCTGCCGTTGTCGGCGCGATCCTCACGTTCCTCTACTGCGCCCGGATCGTCATGGGCGGGTTCCTCGGCCGGTACGCGCGTGATCCGCAGGCCACCGCCGGCGCTGATCGTCCGGCCGTCCCGGACACCACCGACGTCCACGAGGCGCCGGTGCGACTGTGGCTGCCGGCCGCACTGCCTGCCGTCATCGGCCTGCCGCTGGCGCTGGACGTGGGCATCCTCGACGCCCCCATGGCCGCGATCGCCCGGGCCGCCGCAGGACCCTTCGGGTGGACGCCCATCCAGCGCGGCTTCGCCGAGTACAGGGCCCTGCCGGCCGGATTCGGAGAGGCGGACCTCGACTACAGCCCGCACCTGTCCCTGTGGCACGGGTTCACGCTCGAGCTCGGGCTCACCGCGCTCATCCTGGTCGTCGGCGCCCTGCTCGTCTGGCAGCACCGCGTCCTCGATCGGGCGCTGGACCGCGAGCTTCTGCCGTTCACCGGTGCGGCGGTGCTCGAGTCGATGATGCGCGGCACCGTCAGCGCGGGCCGCGCACTGCTGCGGCCCACCGCCTCCGACTCCCCCGCCCGGCACGCCGGCGCGCTCATCGCGACGGTCTGCGTCTACGGCGTGGGTCTCGGCGGATGGGCGTTCGCGACCGAGGCCACGTTGCCCGCCCGGCTCGGCGACCTCGACCGGACGATCGACGTGGTGCTGCTGATCGTCGTGGTGCTCGCCGTCATCGGGCTGTGCACGGCGCGCTCGCGGCTGGCGGCGGTGGTCCTGCTCTCGGCCGTCGGCATCGCGGTGACCATCCAGATCTTCGGGCTCGGCGCCCCCGACGTGGGCCTGACCCAGCTGCTGGTCGAGGCGCTGACCATCATCATGTTCATGCTGGTCCTGCGCCGGCTGCCGAAGGACTTCATCGCCCCGACCCGCACCCGCCGCACCGCGGCGATCGTGCTGGGCGTGGCCTCGGGCCTGGTCGCCACCGCCGCAGCGCTGGTCTTCAGCGGGCGCCGCGAGCGCTCGCCGATCGGCATGTACCTGCTCGAGAACGGGCCGGACATCACCGGCGGCGCCAATGTGGTCAACACGATCCTCGTGGAGTTCCGTGCGCTCGACACCTTCGGCGAGGTCTCCGTCCTCGGCGTGGCCGGGATCGCGATCCTCGCCGTCCTCGGCTCGGTCCGCAGCCGCGCCAGCAACAACACCGTCGACAATCAGGACGACGACTTCCTCCCCGGCACCGAGCAGGCCACCGGCAAGGCCGAGACGGCGCTCGAGGACGCCGACCGCAACACCATGCCTCTGCGCCTGCTGTCCCGCGGCGTGGCACCCACCCTCGCCGTCGTTTCGGTGCTGCTGCTCTGGCGAGGGCACAACGAGCCGGGCGGGGGATTCATCGCCGCGCTCGTCGCCTCCTGTGCGTTCGCGCTCTACTACCTGTCCCGCGAGTCGGACTCCCCGGTCAGCAAGCCGTCCACCCCGGTCACGTTCATCGGCGGCGGGCTCATCCTCGCCGGCCTCACCGGGGTCGGCGGCTACGCGTTGGGCGAGTTCCTCGAGCCCGCGCACTGGTACATCCTCGGCCAGCACATCAGCAGCGCACTGTTCTTCGACCTCGGGGTCTTCTTCGGTGTGCTGGGCCTGGTCATGACCGCGTTCAACACCCTCGGCGCGGAGGGCACCGCCGTCGACGCGGTCCCCGGAACCGACCAGACCGTGGAGGCGAGCCGATGACCTTGGCGATCATGATCGGTGTCCTCACCGGCGGTGGCGTCTACCTGATGATGCAGCGCGGCATGGTCCGCGTGGTGTTCGGGCTCGGACTGTTCAGTCACGCCGTCAACCTGATGTTGCTGTCGTCCGGGGTGTCCGCGTGGCGAAGCGAACCACTCGCGGACGTCAACAGCAGCGACATCTCCGCCGATCCGCTCCCCCAGGCGTTCGTGCTCACCGCGATCGTCATCACCATGGCGGTCACGGTGTTCATGCTGTCGCTCGCCGTGGTGGGGCGCGACGACGACACCCACGACGTCCCGGACACCGGCGACGAGGCCTTCACCACCACCGGACGGGAGGGTGCCGCGTGATCGCTCTGCTCCTGCCGCTGCTGGCCGCCGTCCCCGTCATGGCCGCGGCGCTCGCCGCGATGATGCCGTGGCGGATCGTCGGCCGCCTGCTGGCGCTGGCCGTCCCCGTCGTCACCGCCGTCTCGGGCATCGGACTGCTCGTACACCACCACGCCGAACCCGTCGTGGCCGCCCAGGTGGGCGCGTTCGTCCCCGGAGTGGCCATCCCGATGGTCTCCGACTCCTTCACCGCCATCATGCTCGTCGCGACAGGCGTCGTGGCGGCCGCGGCGATCCTGTTCTGCGACCTCACCGGCGAGTTCACCCGAAGCCGCTACTTCGCCCCCCTGGTGCTGCTCCTCCTGGCCGGCGCCAACGGGGCCCTGCTCACCGGAGACCTGTTCAACCTGTTCGTGTTCGTCGAGGTCATGCTGCTGCCCTCGTACGCGCTCATCGCCATGACCGGAGGCTGGCGGCGTCTGGGTGTGGGCCGCCTGTTCGTGGTGGTCAACCTCCTCACCTCGACCGTGCTGCTCGCCGGCGTGGGCTTCGTCTACGCCTCGGCCGGGGCGGTCAACCTCGCGGCGCTGGCGGGCGCGGCGAGCGAGGACGGCCGCGTCGCCGCGGCGCTGGGCATCGTGGTGATGGCGCTGTGCATCAAGGCCGGCGCGGTCCCCGTCCACGGCTGGCTGCCCCGGGCCTACCCCGGCACCTCGGCCGGCGTGATGGCCCTGTTCTCGGCGCTGCACACCAAGGTCGCGCTGTACGCGGTCATCCGCATCTGGGCCACCGCCTTCGACCTGGACCCCGCGTGGGGCCGCGTCATCCTGGTGGTCGCGCTCATCACGATCCTGGGGGGCGCCATCGCCTCGGCGGCGCCCGTCGACGCCCGCGAGATCCTGGCCTGGCAGATGGTCTCCGGGGTCGGTGTCATCCTCGCCGCGCTGGTGGTCGCGTCCGCGCCGGGCGGGGCGATCGTCTACATGATCCACCACATGGTCACGATCGGCGCGCTCATCCTGCTCGTCGGGGCGGCCGAACACCTCTACCGCAGCGACCGCCTCGGCACGCTCACCGATCTGTGGAACCGCGAGCGGCCGCTCGCCGTGCTCATGGTGATCGCGATCGCGGCCCTCGTCGGACTGCCGCCCACCTCGGGTCTGGTCGGCAAGCTCGAGGTCCTGTCCGCCGCCCTCGACCCCGGCACGGTGTGGGGGGTCGTCACCGTCGTCGTCGTCCTGCTCGGGTCCCTCATCGGCCTCGTGGCGATGCTCCGCCTGTGGCGGGGGATCATGTGGCGCGACGCCGCGCCCGGAGGTGACGCGCCCGACGGTGACGCGTCCGGCGACGCCGCGCCGGTCCGGGACGACGACGACAACGCGCCCACCCGTCCCCGCATACCGGGCCGGCTTCTCGTGCCGGGCGGCGCGCTCGTCGCAGTCTCGGTGGCGATGTTCCTCGGCTACGGCGCGGTGGCCCCGGAGGTCGACCGGGCCGTGGGCGGATTGGTCGACACCGCGGCATATGTGCAGGCGGTGCTTGGAGGTCCCGACGCGCTGACCGCCACGACCGTGGGGGGTGTCTCGTGATCGGGCGCATCGTGCGGGCCCCGCTCGTGCTGGGGTGGCTGCTGTGGAACGTGGTGGCGTCGTCGTGGGCGTTGGCCGTCACCGCGATGACCCCCGGCCCGGTGGGCAGCCCGGTCCTGGTCCGGTATCCGATGCGCTGCCGCACCGACATCGAGGTGACCGCGCTGTCCTGGGCCATCACCGTCACGCCGGGCACCCTGGTGACGGTGATCGGCGAGACCGACCTGTGGGTGCACGTGGTGCTCGGCGGGCCGCGCGAGGAGATGGTCGAGATGCTCGCCGAGACCGAGGACCGCATCCTGTCCGTCCTGCGAGGTGAGAAGTCATGAGTCCGTTGCTCACCGTTCTGCTGGGGTTGGCCACAATGATCGTCGCGGCGAGCATGCTGGTCGCGGCATACCGCGCGATGCGTGGCCCTGGCGATGCCAACCGCGCCGTGATGGCCGACCTCACGTACTTCTGCGCCGTTGCGCTGTTCGTGATGTTCGTGATCCGCACGGGGTCGGCCGTCTCCCTGGACGTGGTGATGCTCGGCTCGCTCCTCGGCGTGCTGTCCACCGTCGCTCTGGCGCGGCTGCTGTCGAGAGGACGGAGGTGAGTCAGATGGGCGATTCGGTGATCAGCGACCTGCTGATCGGCGTGCCCGCACTGCTGGGCTCGCTGTGCTTCCTCGTGGCCGCGGTGTCCATGAATCGGGCCCGCGACGCGCTGACCCGCATCAACATACTGTCCGTCGCCACCGGATTGGGCATGATGCTGTTCATCGTGGCCGCGTACGTCGACGACCTCACCGGCGGTTTCCGCTGGTCGGGACTGATAATGGCGCTGGTCGCGTTCGGCGCGACCGTGGTGGTGACCTCCGTCGCCTCCATCACGCTCGCCCGGGCCGCATACCGGGCGGACCCGCGGCTCGATCCCCGGACCGCATACGACGACCTGTCAGGAGTGGAGTGACGTGAGCGCCCCGTCCCGTGGAGTCAATGATCCCTCTGAGTCCCCGGACGACCCGGCGGACCGGATCGCCTACGACCCGGTACTGGCCGCACGTCGCGTCGACACCCTGATCGACGCCGGGGATCTGCGCAACGCCGCCGAGGTTCTGGACGAGATGCCGCCGTGGCTGGTGGTCGATGTCCTCGAGCGAAGTGGCACCAAAGACCGGGCGGTGATGTTCCGGCTCCTGCCCAAGGACACCGCGACCTACGTGTTCGAGTCGCTCGACCCACCGCTGCAGTCCGAGCTCATCCACGACCTGCACGACAGCCGGGTCAGCGAGATCTTCGCCGAACTCGACCCGGACGATCGCGCCGGTCTGATCGACGAGCTGCCCGCCAAGGTCGCCACCCGCCTGATGCGCGAGCTCGACCCGGAGGAGCAGGCGCTGACCGCGGCCGTCCTCGATTACCCGGTCGGCTCCGTCGGGCGCCGCATGAGCCCGGAGTACGTGTCGACGCACCCCGACACCACGGCCGGGCAGACCCTCGAACGGGTCCTTCAGCGGATCGACCGGACCGAGACGATCTACGCGCTGCCCGTCACCGACGACGAGCGGCACCTCGTGGGGATCGTCGGCCTGCGCTCGGTGATGCGGGCGGACCCGGATACCCCGATCCGCGAGCTGATGAACGAGGCCGTGTCGGCGCGCGCTCGTGAGTCCGACGAAAAGGCCGCCCGCCGGTGCTCGGGCGAGCGGTTCATCGTGTTGCCGATCGTCGACGACGAGAACCGGCTCGTCGGCATCCTCACCTTCGACGACGCCCTGAGAATTCTCCAGGACGCCGACTCCGAGGACACGGCCCGCCAGGGTGGTGTCGAGCCACTACGTCGGCCGTACCTGTCCACCCCGATGCGCTCGCTCGTGCGCTCTCGTGTGCTGTGGTTGCTCGTGCTGGCCGTGGGCGCCACGCTCACTGTCCAGGTGCTGGAGGTCTTCGAGTCGACCCTCGAGCAGGTCGTGGCACTCTCGCTGTTCGTCCCGCTCATCATCGGCACCGGCGGCAACACCGGAAACCAGGCGGCCACCACCGTGACGCGAGCCCTCGCGCTCGGCGATGTGCGACCACGGGACACGGCCCGCGTCCTCTGGCAGGAGGCCCGCACGGGATTCACACTCGGGCTGATTCTCGGCTCGGTCGCGTTCGCGGTCGCGGGTCTGGTCTATGGGGTCGATTTCGGGCTGGTGATCGGGCTGACGCTGTTGTCGCTGTGCACGATCGCGGCGTCGGTCGGCGGGATCATGCCGCTGCTCGCCAATACCGTGCGAGCGGATCCGGCGGTGTTCTCCAACCCGTTCATCTCGACCTTCGTCGACGCCACCGGGCTGATCGTCTACTTCCTCATCGCGCGCGCGGTGCTCGGACTGTAGGCGGCCCCGGGCCGGGTCCGTTGCCAGGCCGGGCCCGGTGCCGGCCCTGGGCCGCCGCCCGCCCGGCCTGACTTACGCGTCCTATCTGCCGGTTTTCGACGGACCTGCGCGCCCGGTTTGGACCAAACCGGGCGCGCAAGTCAAGGGCAGCCGCCCCCGGCCAGCGGATTCCAGCTGGCCGGGAGCGGCCGGGCGGGGCAAGCGGGTCAGACCGACTTGGCTTCCCACATCCAGTGCAGCTGCTCGAGTCGAGCGCTGACGCTGATGAGCAGATCCTCGGTCACCGGATCACCGCCGACCTTCGCGATGTTGGCGCGCAGACGAACGATCGTGGCCGCGAGCGCCTCGGTGATCACGCGGATGACCTTGTCATCGGAGGCGAACTCCGACGAGGCCTCGTCGAGCGCCGAGTCTGCGGCGACCGTCTTGGCGCGACCGTCCGGGCTGACGCCCACGGCCGTGGCCCGCTCGGCGACCTCGTCGGTGAAGCCGCGCGCGTCCGCGACGAGCTCGTCGAGCGCGAGGTGCACGCTCTGAAACCGCGGGCCGACGACCGACCAGTGCACCTGCTTGGCGACCAGCGACAGGTCGATCAGGTCGACGAGCGATTCCTGCAGGGCGCCCGAGACGGCCTCCTGGTGCTCGGCCGGGACGAACGAGGTAATCGGACCATTCTTGGAATCGGTGGCCATGATGGCTCCTCTCTGGCCCGGCATTTCCGGGCCGCACGGTTCTCTACTTGTGTATCAACGCCCGACGGGAAGGACCGATTCCTGCTCGGCCCTTCCCGTCGGTGTGCAGTGGGTCAGTCGCGCAGACGGTGGGTACCGCGCTCCGAGGCCTCCACCTTGGTCTTGACCGCTGCGCCGAGGTCGGGATCGACCGCGATCCAGTAGGCGTACACGCGCTCGAGCAGGTCGGTCTCCGACGGGTCGATCGCGCTCACGTGGCCGGCGATGTTGTTCTGAAGGCGCTCACGGGCCGCCTCGTCCATGACCTCGCGGTACAGGGTGGTGGCCTGCGCCTGGTCCGTGTCCTCCGCGTGCGGCTTGACGTCGCCCCGGAAGATCTCCGAGCCCTCGGCGTCCCAGGCCCCGAAGTCGTAGGCCTTGGCCGGGTCGGCGGTGGGCCCGTCGATCGAGTTGGGGTGGTACTCGGCCACGGCCGGGTGGTTGAACTCGTACTGCATGTGGCCCTCCTTGGAGTAGGAGTTGACCGGGGACAGCGGCGAGTTGACCGGCAGCTGCTGGTAGTTGGCGCCGATGCGGTAGCGGTGGATGTCCGGGTAGGCGAACACGCGGCCGAGCAGCATCTTGTCGGGCGAGAAGCCGATGCCGCGCACGATGTTGGTGGGCGCGAACGCGGCCTGCTCGATCTGCGCGAAGTGGCTCTCCGGGTTCCGGTTGAGCGTCATGGTGCCGACCTTGCGGAGCGGGTAGTCCTTCTGCGACCAGGTCTTGGTGAGGTCGAACGGGTTGAACCGGTAGTTCTCCGCCTCGTCCACGGGCATCACCTGCAGGTGCAGGTCCCACGAGGGGTAGTTGCCCTCGCGGATGTTCACCCAGAGGTCCTCGCGGTGGAAGTCGGCGTTCTCGCCGTCCTTGCGCTCGGCCTCGTCCTGGGTGAAGAACTCGATGCCCTGGTTGGTCTTGAAGTGGAACTTGACCCAGTGACGCACGCCCTCGGCGTTGATCATCTGGTACGTGTGCGAGCTGAACCCGTCCATGTGACGCCAGGTCCGCGGGATGCCCCGGTCGCCCATGAGCCAGGTGACCTGGTGGGTCGACTCCGGGCTCAGGGTCCAGAAGTCCCACTGCATGGCGTGGTTGCGCAGGCCCGAGCCGTTCTTGCGGCGCTGCGAGTGGATGAAGTCCGGGAACTTGATCGCGTCGCGGATGAAGAAGATCGGCGTGTTGTTGCCGACCATGTCGTAGTTGCCCTCTTCGGTGTAGAACTTCAGGGCGAAGCCGCGCGGGTCGCGCCAGGTGTCGGGGCTGCCCTTCTCGCCGGCGACGGTGGAGAAGCGGGCGAGCATCGGGGTCTTGACGCCCTTCTGGAACAGCCCGGCGCAGGTGATGTCGGAGATGTCCTCGGTGGTCTCGAACTCACCGAACGCGCCGGAGCCCTTGGCGTGCGGCAGGCGCTCGGGCACGTTCTCGCGGTTGAAGTGGGCCAGCTTCTCGATGAGGTAGAAGTCGTGCAGCGGCTGCGGGCCCTGACGGCCGACCTGGGCGCTGAACTCGTCGTGCGGGACCGGCACGCCGCCGTCGGTGGTGGTGGGTGCCTTGGGCTCGATGTTGCGTACGCCGCGATCGGCGGGGTGCGTGGTCACGTCTGTGGCTCCTCGTGGGTTGGGTGGTGGTGAGGTGGTCGGGGGTCCCAGCCTGTGACATCTGGGATGTGGTCTGCGTCTCAGTCTGCGACGAGAAGGGCCTCGCTCGCCCGACATTCGGGACATATGCCCCAGTAATTGACCTCGGCTTCATCTATCTCGAAGCCGTGATCGTCGTCGGCCGCGAGGCACGGGGCGTGCCCGACCGCGCAGTCGACGTCCTCGATCCGGCCGCACCGGCGGCAGACGAGATGGTGGTGATTGTCGCCCGTGCGTCGCTCGTAGCGCGCCGGAGATCCGGCGGGCTCGATTCGGCGCATCAGCCCGGCGTCGGTGCAGACCCGCAGCGCGTCGTAGACGGTCTGGGTGGACACGGCGCCGAGCCGCTCGCGGACGTGGGTGGCGACGTCCTCCGCCGCGATGTGGGGGTTGATGCCGACGACGACGAGGACAGCCAGCCGCGGAGAGGTGACCCTCAACCCGGCGTTGCGGAGCAGCTGCTCCGGACCTTCCATCGCTGTCGTCATGACCACTACCATAGTCGGCTATCTGGAATTCGTCCAGATTTGGAGAGAATCGCTTTTACGATCTTCTCGCGGACGTGCCGTGCCCGGTGGCGGGTGTCGATGTGGGCGGTCGTTGTCGTCGTCGCCCCTACCCGCACCGTGGGCGCCGACTAGGCTGGCCCGCGACCGAAGCCACTGCAGGAGGACGCCATGTCGGAGACCGCTGACAACACAACGCCGCAGGCCACCGCGGGGCCGGTGGTGTGCGGCTACGACGGCTCGCGGGACGCCCGGCGGGCCGTCGCGTGGGCGGCTGAGTGGGCTCGCGACCACGATGTGGCGCTGAACGTGATCTCCGCCGACCGGGCGGTCGGACGCGTGGTGGCGTTCGACGAGACGGCCCGCGCGAACGTCGAGGGCGCGATGCGCGACCAACTCGTCGAGCTCACCGGAGACGTGCAGGCGTCGTTCCGCGTGATCGCGGACAGTCCCGTGGGCGCGCTCATCGAAGCCGGCCGGGGTGCGTCGGCGATCATCGTTGGCAGCCGTGGGCTCACCGCGCGCGAGGACTTCGCCATGGGCTCCACCTCCGCAGGTGTAGTGGAGCATGCGACCTGTCCGGTCATCGTGATCACGCCCCGGACACCGGAGAGCCCCAGCAGCGGCCCGGTCGTGCTGGCCGCCGACGGCTCGAAGGCCAATGACCCGGCCGCGGCGTTCGCGTTCACCGAGGCGCAGCGGCGTGGCACGAGCGTGCGGGCCGTCCACTCGGTGGAAGTTCCCAAGCTGCCGGGGGCATCGCTGTTCGACCTTGACACGCTGGCCGAGAGCGTGCTCGCCGAGGACGAGGAGCAGGTCCTGAGCGCCCTGGCCCCGCACGAGACCCGGCACCCGGGGGTCTCGCTCGAGTTGATCCTGGTGGTGGGAGATCCGGCCACCACCATTGCTGACGAGGCCGACGGCGCGTCGCTGCTGGTCACGGGATCGCGCGGTCACGGCGGTTTTGCCGGGCTTCTACTCGGCTCGGTCAGCCGCCGCCTACTGCAGACCGCGCCCTGCGCTGTCGCTGTGATCCGCCCGGTCGACTGAGCCGCCGCGTCACCTCATCGTCTGCAGCCGACTCCCCTGCCGAATGCCGATTGACCTGTTTGTTGGCGTTTCATCTGCGGAGCCACACTCGTCACACGCCAACACGCAGGTCAACCCCGCCGTCGCTGGGGAGTCAGGCGGGGCCGATGCGGAGCATGCGGGTCAGGGTGGGCTGCCACATCACGCCGGGCGCGTCGCCCCGGGAGGCCAGCGTGCCGGTGAGTTCCATGGGCTCGTCCAGCGGGGCGTGGCCCATGAACGTCCGCATGACCTCCTGGCCGGTCTCGATATCCGTGGAGGTCGCGAACACCGGTCCGAACTTCTGCGCCAGCCCCAGATCGAGCAACTCCTGGCCCGGTAGCGGACCGACCTGCGAGCCTGCCGGGCCGAACGCGGCATCAGCCGCAGCCGGGCCATAGGCCATCGCGTGGATCTGCCCGTCACCGGTGGTGAGCTTGGGCAGCGATGCGGTCCGGGCCAGCGAGGTCCAGGCGCGCGAGCAGGTCCCGTCCGCGCCCGACCCGTTCACATCCACATCGATGCGGGTCATGCCGCCGGTGTACGGGGCGGACGGTGGCACCGCCGGCCCGTCCACCGCGAACGGCGGGTACTCGAAGCCATAGGTGTTGACCAGCACCAACGCGTCACCGAACGCGATGATCGAGTTCTCGGTGGCCGCGGGCCCGTCGATCAGCACGCCGTCCGC
Source organism: Dietzia aurantiaca (assembly GCF_021033825.1). Lineage (GTDB taxonomy): Bacteria > Actinomycetota > Actinomycetes > Mycobacteriales > Mycobacteriaceae > Dietzia > Dietzia aurantiaca. Next base: position 47,797 of record NZ_JAIFXZ010000006.1, on the reverse strand, counting down.
AGCCGCCGTGGACGGGTCGAGCGTCGTGGCGAACGCCGGCATCCGGCACACTTCGGATCCGTCGGTCTGACGCAGCACGATGAGGTCGGGGTGCTCGGAATCGTCGGTGATCGCGATCAGCCCATCGTCCGGGCCGAAGTACGTGGGCGTGGTGCCCGATCCGTAGGCCAGCAGGCCCGGCTTGCGTCCCGGCCCCACCTCGTAGCCGTGCCGCCAGCGCACCACCGGCGTCCCGTCGGCCTCGGAATCGATCTCGTACAGCGCCCGGGTGGTGATCACCGACGCGCCACCGGGGCGGATCGTCAGTCCGTTGGTTATCCGCTCACCGGCGGGAAGTGCGAGGAATCGCAGTTCCGGGTCGTTGTCGTCGTCGCCATGGCTTCCGTCCCCACCCTCGGGGCCGGCGCCGGCCGGTCGCACGGTTCCCACCACGCCGTTGGACGTCGCGAACCACACGCGCCCGTCGAACGCGGGCATGAGACCGGTGATCGCGTCGCCCTCCGGCACGGCCGGGGACAGATCGGCCAGGACCTCGACCGTCATCCGCCACGGCCCCTCGGCGGTGCGTTCATGCCCGACTGCGAGCAGTCTGCGGTTTCCGTCGGCCACCACCACCCGGTCGCGGTCATCGAGGTAGCCGTACACGCCGCCCAGAAGGGCCCCCTTGGCCAGCTGCACCTCCGCCAGCACGTCAGCGGTGTCGGGGTGGAAGAGCTTGACCGTCGGCGCCAGCGGGGTGGGCGGGTTCATACCGACGTAGGACGTGCACAGGGCGACCGGCATGCCGTCGGATCCGATGAACACTGTCGAGCAGGTCGCGCCGGTGAGCGACGAGGTGATCGCCGGGTTCGCACCAGGGCCCCGGCCGGGCAGCGTGTCTGTGGACGCGGCGTCGCCGTGCACCGTAGCGGTACCGGCTGGCCCGAGTCCGGGTGGTGACGCCGCCTGCGCTCCGGCCGTCCCGGCACCCGCGACGGTCGACTGCGCTCCTGCGGCCGGCGCGTGGGGTATCACCAATACCGTTGCCGCGATCGTTGCGCCGACTGCCGCCAGCGTCCGTCTCGGAATCCTCATGGTTTGATCCCACCACGTAGACACGTCATCCGCCGGACATCCCGTCGAGTTGGTCGGCCGTCCACACCGCGCACTGCCATCGTTAGCTAGTCCGGTCCGGGCGCCCATTTACACGGTACGCGCAGGTTACTGGACAAACGACCGAAATCATCGGCCGTGGCCACGTCCGGGAATGAGTACATTCGGTGATACATTTGTACACCGGTAGCGCCGGTGCCCGGCTGCGCGACAGCCGAGCGTCAAGGAGGTGCCGGATGGGAGGTCCAGAGCCCCCACCGCACAGTCCTGTGTTACGTCCGGACGCGCTGGCCTCGCTGTCCGGCGGCGAGCAGTTGGTGGTGGTCTACGCTCCGCGCTTCCTGGCCGTGAGCACGCTTCTTCGGGACTGGGTGGAAACAGCGGCTCCGGCCAATGTGGCAGTCGCCCCGGTGATCGACCCGGGGCGGGGCACGGACGAGCGCGCCTACTGGTCCGCCCTCGCCTCGCGCCTGCCGCCGCGTGCGGATGTGGCCGAAAGGGACGACGACAGTCCCTACTCAGCCGTCCTGGCGCGGCTGTCAGCACTGGAGCAACCCGCAGTTCTGGTACTGGACGATATGCACCTGATTTCCGACGCCCCCGCACGTCTGACCGATCTGTTCGACCACGCCCCGCCAGCGGGCGTGCGGATCATCGTGGCCTGCCGGAGGCAGCGGGACCTGCCCGGTCCGATCCCCTGCGTGACGAGTCGGAGAGTCGTTACTCCAGACACGCTCTGTTACGGCGTCGAGGAGATCCCCGCCCTGGCGCGGCAGCGGGGCCTGAGCGTCAACGTCCGCTCACCGGAAATCATCCACCGACTGACCGACGGCCTGCCCGCATTGGTCCACGCGGTGCTCGACGCGGTACCTGCGGCACAGCTGGCCTCGCCCGAGCATCTGGCGCAGTATGTGCCCGGCGCGATCGACCGCAGGATGGATGCGGAGATACGAGGCAGCACCGATCTGGGTCGATGGCGGCGCGAATTGATCCTATCCGCCGCGGCGTCCCCCCTGAACCGGGATTCGGTCGCGCTGCTCGCCGGGCCACGTGCGGCTGAGTTCACGGCAGTGCTTGACGACCTGGGAATCGCGGCCACCGACGGCTCCCCGACCGATCGTCGCTGGCTGTTCCCCGCTCCCGTGGGCGATTCGCTGCTGCGACTGGCGCATTATGAGCTGCCAGTGGATCTCGGCGAATACCGGAACGGGTTGATCAATGTCTGGCTGGACCTGGACCAACCGAACGACGCACTGAAGGCCGCGGCAGACCTTGAAGACTGGGACCGGGCGATAGCGGTGGTCCGCGAGCACGCGGGCACCCTTTACACCCGTGACTACCCCGTCACAATGGGTGACCAGGTCCTCGCCCGTATCCCCCCGGAAATCGTGTCCCACGATCCGGTGACCCGCCGCCTGTACTCGATGCACCACAATTTCGCCGCTCCGCGCGATGCCCCTTTCCCTGCGACGGTCGAACCGGTCGGCGAGGAGACCGACGAGAACATCTCCTCAAGGCTCCTGCATGCGGTCGAACTCCGAGTGGCGGGGCAGTTCGCCAAATCCGCCCAGGCATGCGATCCTCTTGTCGACCAGATCGCCGTGCCCGAGAAGGCGAGCCGGGACGAGCGCGAACTACTGGCGATGGGGCTGGTCCATATCGGTAACAGCTTCATGCTCACCGGGCGGTTCGCGGACACGATCGGGGTGACGCGCCGAGGATTCTCGGTCGCGCCCGAGGAGAGCTTCGTCCGCCGTGACGCGGCGGGCAAGCTCGCCCTGACCTACGCGGTCACGGGGCGACTCACCGAGGCCGAGCCGTGGCTCGAGGAGGAACGGCGGCACGCCGCCCTGCCCGCCGGGACCGAAGAGTTGGTACGGCCTGCCGGCGATGTCGCGGCCGCGCTCCTCGCGCTGGAGCGTGGCGATCTCACCGCCGCTGCGGACATACTCGGGGATCTCGGCCTGCCGGCCGACCGCGAGGAGTTCTGGGGCTTCATCCTCTACGCCCATGCACGTCTGGCCCTACTGCGCGGAACCCCGACCGATGGCGTGCGCCTGTTGAGAACCGAACTTCCGCGGTTCGCCGGGGCCCGCGGACATGGCGCGGTGGCGGGGCCTCTGCTCGACGCGGCCCTGGCCGATCTCCTCCTATCCTCCCTGGATGTCACCGGAGCCGGCGAACTCATCGAGCGGTCGACGCATCCGGTGACCGCCCCGGCGCGCGCTCGAACACTGCTCCTGGCAGGCGACGCTAACGAGGCGTTGGCAATCGCGGCCGACGCCTTGAGCGATCTGCGTATCACCACCCGCGGTGCCGCGGAACTGCGTATCGTCGCCGCGGCGGCCTCGTGCGCGACAGGGGATGACCTGGCGGCCGAGCGCTACCTCAGCGCGGCTGTCAGCGCATGCCGGTCGACCGGAATGCGGTGCCCTTTCCTCCTCCTGCCCGGCGAGGTGCTCCGTACACTGGCCGGGCTCGGCGCAGAACTACCGGTCGATGAGGGGGCCTATCCCGCGGACACCGGGCTGTTCAGTCTCCCCGCCGGGGCGCAGCACCACCCTTCGGGGGCTGAAGGGGGGACGAGGGTTCCCCCCGCCGGTGAACTCGGCCCCCTCTCGGAACGCGAGCTCGTGGTGTTGCGCGCACTGACGTCCGGGGCGACGAACAGGCAGATCGCCGAAGCTGGACACGTCAGCATCAATACCGTGAAGACGCAGCTCAGGTCGGCATTCCGGAAACTTGGTGTCAGCTCGCGAGGCGATGCAGTGGTTGTAGCCCGGCGACGCGGCCTCATGCAGCCCTAGCCCGAGCATTTCAGAGCATTCTTAGAATTCACCCGCTTTCACCCGGGTGATTTCCGTATCGCACTTGGATTCAGACCCTTTTCGCTCACTAAGGTTTAACTGAGCACTCTGCGGCCGCCGTCCGTGCCGACGGCGGATTTCAGCCTCCTGCTCGCGTGGAATGCCCCCCCCCCCGTACACACCGGCGGCCAGCGCCGCCGGCTTCAGCTCGCGATTACCCGGCCCCCCCCTGGGCCGTCAATCTGTGGCCCCTGAAAGGACCTCTCATGCTCAACCGCCTCCTGAACCATCGTGATGGAGAGGGGGTGGCTCGGTGGATCGCGATACCCGTGATCCTGGCTGTGTTGGCGCTCGTCGCGACGTCGCTGACGTTCCCCTGGGCGGCGTCCGCACAGGAGGCGACGACGTCACCCGGGGCGACAACGTCCGCCACCGCGCCCGCGACCTCCACCCAGACATCGCCGGCCTCGCCGACCGGGCGGGTTGACGGCTCCGCAACGCCGGTTCAGCAGCGCACGACCACGTCGGCGCGCCCGGCCCCGGCGGCAACTCCGACCGTGAGCACGGTTCGGCAGATGCCACAGGGCAGCCCGCGGAATGTTCAGCCGTACGCGCTGAACCCCGGCATCATCGTGAAGATCAAGGAACTCGACGGGGACCCCGCCACTGGGCCCGGCGGGTCCCTCCTGGTCGGCGACACCGTCCGTGTCGTCGGTACATGGACCGCGCCGGAGGACGCAGTCGGTGGCGACCAGTTCTTCATCAATTTCCCCCGAGAGCTCGAGGTCGAGGCGCAGAGTTTCACGCTCAACGGCGATGACGGCGAAATCTGGGGCAACTGCGAGATCGACCTCAGCACAAACAGGGTGACCTGCACACTCACCGACATAGTCAACGGTCTCTCCGACGTCGGCGGCACGTTCACCATGTTCTCCGAAGCGGTCGAACGTGTGACCACGGAGACGATCGACTTCGGCGTCAACGGAGAAGTCCAAGCCGTGGACCTGCCTGGCGAGGGCGGCATCAGCGACGGGGTCGTTATCGGCGATGCCACCAAGACCGGCGCATTCACCCCGGACCGCCAGGCCATCACGTGGACGATCGAGATCCCGGGCAGCGAGCTCGCTGCTCTGGCCGACGAGGACGGCGCAGTCACCCTCGAGGACGACCTGTCCCCGAACCTTGCGCTCTGTGTGGATGCCGACCGCGGCCGACCGGCGCCGACACTGCGAGCCGGCCGCGGCAACGACATGCCTATTGTTCCCGGTGGCGTCACCGTCACTCAGGAAGAAGCCGGCTCGCCACTCTCGATCGTGATCGACACCGGCGCCGACTTCAACCCCGAGCAGCTCTACCGCGTCCAATACACGACGTGCACCACCAGTGGCGTGGTCGACCCCGCCGGCACCCAGTACTCAAACTCCGTGGACATCGGCGGCGCCACTGTGGGCAAGGGCATCGGTCAGGACTGGACGCCGACCACCGCCCCGTCGAAGTCGGGCTCCTGGGCAGGAGGCTCGCGATTCTCGCGACTCAACTGGACGGTCACCGTCCCCGGCACCATGGCTCCGGACGGCGTCATCAACATCGCCGAGCAGCTCAGCTCCAACCATGCGGTGTGTAGCGATGGGTTGGGCCTGACAGTCACGATGCGGGATTATCTGCCGCTGCCCGGGGCAAACGCCCCCGTGGCGGTGAACGTGACCGATCAGTTCACGCTCACCGGGCAGCCTGCCGAGGGCGCCGCGAGCTTCACCCTCGGCCTGACCTGGAACGGCACCGGGGAGTTCGACCCCGAGAAGTACTATGTCGTGCAGTACCGCACCTGCGTCACCAGTGAGCAGGTGCCGAACAACGATGTCACCTTCAGCAACGCTGCGACCGTCAATGGTGCGCCAGTCGATGCTTCCGTGACTGGTCATAATTTCCCCGGCAGCAAGCGCGGCACCTTCAACACTGCGCCGCGCGAGGTGGGCGGCGAGATACAACCAGCGAACACCACTATCGACTGGTCCCTCGATGTTCCGGGCCACGATCTCGAGAACCTCGGCACCAACGCCGTCATCAACGACACCTTTTCAGGCACCTTGGCGGTGTGCGAGATCGGCGACGATCTGAAGCAGAGCCTCAACTTGAGTGTGATCGCCCGAGACTTCCAGGGAGGCGGTCCCATCGAGCGGCGCGATCTCACGGCCGACACCGCCGTCGCGCTCAACGGGAACACTCTGCAGTTCACCCTTCCGAAGGAAGAGGGCGACTACAACCGTGAGGTCGTCTACGACATCGACTACACGCTCTGTACCGCCAGCGGCGGAGTCGACTCCCGAGGTACCTCCTACACGAACGAGGCGACCTGGCAGGGCGCGAGGTTCAACCGTTCGGTCGAGCGGAGCTCCGGCGCCGGCGGTACCGGCCAGGGCGTGGCCCGTGGCTCGTTCTCGCTGCAGAAGTTGGTCGCACCGTTCTCCGAGCCGTTCCCGATCGACGAGACCGTGTTCTCGGTGCGCGTCGAGGAGTTCGCTCCGGGGGTGGATCCCGAGTCCGGAGCCGCTGACGAGACGTACACCGTCGAGGTCAAGGCCGACGGCACGCCGGTCAGCGGGTTCAACGCACGCGGTGCCGGATGGCAGATCCGACTGACGGAGATCAACCTCCCGCACGGCAACGGCGTGTTCTTCGAGCCCGGAATCTTCCACCCGGCCGACGGCGTGGAACTCAATGAGGACCGCACAGAGGCGCTGATCACCATCCAGCCGCGGACAAACGTCGCGGTCGAACTCGTCAACAACGCGCAGCTCGGCGGCGCGAGGGTGTCCAAGGAGGTCATCGGCAACGCCGCCGGTGAGCTCACCGGCGACGAGAAGTTCGTCATCCAGGCGAACGTCGATACCGGCGTCGAGGGCTCCGGCACGGAGCTGCGCGAGTTCACGCTACGAGACGGCCAGTTCTACGACCTCGGCGACCTGCCCATCGGCACGACGGTGACGTTCAACGAGGTTCGGCCGGCCGACACCGACCGCATCACCTGGTCAGATCCGGTCTTCGAGCCGGCAGAGCTGGTGATCAGTGCCGACCAATCGGCGAACGTCGTCACCGTGACCAACGAGGTGTCCATCACGCAGGGCAGCTTCACGATCAGCAAGGATCTTCGCGGACCGGAGGCGGACAACGCCGCGGTGCCGGAGTCTTTCGAGGTGCTGGCCACCTGGACCGACGCGAACGGCGCAACGCAGCAGAAGCCCCTCCTGCTGCCGTCGAACGGTAATCCGATCCCGTTCGGCGAGGATCTGCCCGGCGGCACCCAGGTCACGCTGACCGAGAGCGTCCCGGCTGACGGAAACGGACTCGCCTGGGGTACGCCCTCGTACGTCGGGGACGTCACCGTCGACGGCGCTGGCTCAGCAGTGTTGACCGTCGGCCAAGAGCCTGGCACGGTCACGGTGCGCAACTTCGTCGACACTAATGACGGCACCCTGCGCCTGGCCAAGCAGGTCAGCGGCGAGGCCGCCGACGCCGTCGGCGACGCCGAGTTCACCGTCGAGGCGCGATGGCGCGACGGCACGAGCTACCGCACCGAGGTACTCACCCTCCGCGAGGGTGAGTCCACGCCGCTCGGCCTCGACCTCCCCGTCGGCACCGAGGTGACCTTCACTGAGACCGCTATCCCGGAGATCGCCGGACTCGACTGGGGATCCCCGTCGTGGGCCACGGATCCCGCGGGGGACTCCTGGCTGGTCACAGGCCCGGACGACACCGCCACCGGCATCGTCTCCGACGACCCCACCGGCGGCCGCCTCATCACACTGACCAACGAGGCCGGGTGGCAGACGGGCTCGCTCGCGTTCGAGAAGTTCCTCTTCGACGGTGAGGATCCGGTCCCCGCGGTCGAGTCCGATCTGCCGGACGGAACCGAGTTCCGCGTCCGGATCGACGGCATCTCACCCGCTCTGCCCGCGGGCACCGACTTCCCGGCAGTGGGTCGCACCATCACGCTCAACTCTGACAACGGCTGGAGCTGGGAGTCCGGGGACGTGCTGCCCACGGGCACGGTGGTCACCTTCTCCGAGGTCGACCCCGCGCCCCTTGACGGAACTGACTGGGCGCGACCGTTCTACTACGTGGCCGCGGACGCAGGGGAGCCGGAGGACCGCAACTCGGTGGAAATCGAGTCCGGCGAGCGCGCCGAGGTCGAGATCCGCAACCGCCCGATCCCGACCGCCGACGTGCTGATCGAGAAGTTAGTCACGGGAGCGAAGGGCGAGGAGGTCGCGGCCGACAAGTCCTCGACCTTCGAGGTCACCGCCACCTGGACGGACCCGGATGATGAGGCGCGTACCTGCGTCCTCGATGTCCGCCCGAACGGGACGATGAGGGCGACCGCGGACTGCGATGCCGTGGTGGTCGGCGACAGGGTCCAATTCCCGCTGGACACCGAGATCACCTTCGTCGAGACGGACTCACGGACCCGCGTCGACAACGTCTCCTGGGGCGATGTTTCGTGGGGCGTCGCGGACGGCAGCGCGGACACCGACGAGCTCGACGGTGAACCCGCCGGTGCCCTTGTCACCCTCACCGGTGACTCGGACGAGCGTGTGACCCTGGAGCTGGAGAACGAGGCCAACCTGACGGAGGGCACGTTCGGCATCTCCAAGCAGATCACCGGTCCGGAGCAGCACAACGACGCAGTTCCGACGTCCTTCGAGGTGCTCGCCACCTGGACCGACGCGGACGGCACCCAGCAGGAGGAGACCCTGATGGTCCCCTCGAACGGGGCCACCGTGGAGTTCCCGTACGACCTTCCTGGCGGCACCGAGGTCACGCTGACCGAGGTGGTTCCGGCGGACGGGAACGGTCTCGCATGGGGACTCCCCTCGTACAGCGGCGATGTCACGATCAACGAGGCCGGCTCGGCCGTGCTCACAATCGACCAGGAGGAGATCCGGGTCGTGGTGGGCAACTACGTCGACACCAACGACGGCACTCTCCGCCTGACCAAGCAGGTCAGCGGCGAGGCCGCCGAGGCCGTCGGTGAAGAGGCCGAGTACACCGTCGAGGCGAACTGGCAGGCCGGCACCGAGTTCGGCACCACGCTGCTCACCGTCCGCGAGGGCGAGTCCACGCCGCTGGGTGTGAACCTCCCCGTCGGCACCCAGGTGACCTTCTCCGAAATCGGCCTTCCCGAGATCCCCGGTGTGGAGTGGGGTGGCAGCTCGTGGGGCACCAATCCGGCGGGCGCCTCGTGGCTCAGGCCGAACCGCGACGGCACCGCTACCGGCATCGTCTCCGACGACCCCAACGACGGCCGCATCATCACCCTCACCAACGAGGCACTGTGGCAGTTCGGTTCGGTCGGCTTCGAGAAGTTCGTCCTGGACGGCGAGGACCCGGTCCCCGCGTCCGAGGCCGGTCTTCCCGCGGACGCCGAGTTCGAGGTCCGGATCGACGGAATCGACCCGGCCCTCCCTGCCGACGTCGACTTCCCGGCGGTGGGCGACACCGTCACCCTGGATGCCGCTAACGGCTGGAGCTGGGAGTCGGGCGAAGTTCTGCCCAGGGATACCGTGGTCACCTTCTCCGAGGTCGATCCCGCTCCTCTGGACGGAACCGACTGGGCGCGGCCGACTTACTTCGTCACGGCCGATGCGGGTGAGCCGGGTCCGCGCAACACCGCGACGATCGTGCCCGGCGAGCATGCCGTGGTCGAGATCCACAACCGCCCGATCCCGACCGCGGACGTGGACATCGACAAGATCGTCACCGGACCGAAGGGCCGCCAGGTCGCTGGCCACGAGTCGACGACCTTCCAGGTAACCACCAGCTGGACCGATGTCGATGGCGAGGAGCGCTCCTGCATCCTCGACGTGACGCCGAACGGAGGGATGACGCCGACCGTCGATTGTGACGCGGTGGTAGTCGGCAATCGGGTGCAGTTCCCGGTGGATACCGAGATCGCCTTCGTCGAGACCGGTGCCCACACGGACGTGAGCAACGTCAACTGGGGCGATGTCACCTGGAGTGTCGCCGGTGGTGGCGCTGAAGCCAGCCCGATCGCGGACGAGCCCACCGGCGTCGTCGTCACTCTCACCGGTGACGAGCCGGTGAGTCTGGAACTGGAGAACGAGACCAGCAGCAGGGGGTTGATCTTCATCCCGATCCCGATCCCGCTGCCGCCGTTCGATGGTGGATCGTCGACCCCGCCGGGACCGGGTGCAGTCGATCCGTCGGGACCCCAGAGTCCGGGTGAGCCGGCACCGTCGGGCCAGAGCCGCCCGGATAAGCCGCAGCGTCCGAGCGGGCAGGAGAAGCACCATCGTCCGAGCGGCCAGCAGAAGCCGTCCGGCCACAACGGGGCGCCCGGCAAACCGGCTCCCGCGCGGCCGGGCAAGTCCGGTCAGTCGCTCGCGGTCACCGGTGCCAATGTCGCCTGGCTCGGCGGTACGGCGCTCGTGCTGATCGCTGGCGGCACGTGGCTGATACTGCGTAACCGCAGGAACCAGGCGGTCGAGTAGTCCGCTTCAGTTCCACCCCGACGCGGTGTGTGCATCCTGGTTCACCAGCACGCGCACACCGCGTCGGGGCATCAGGTCCCTTGTTTGTTCGAACCAACCCAGAGGAGTACCCATGTTCAGCATCCCGCTCGGCAGCGTCATCGAGGACGTCCAGACCACCGGCTCCGCCGGGGTCGACCTGCTCGGCCGACTGTCGATCTTCCTGTACGACCTGCTCGGCGGTGACCTGGGCAGCTCCACGGTGAGCTCGTCCGACCTGCCCTTCTAGGCGCAGACCGCCTATGCTCGCCCCGGCCTTCGGCGCAGCCACGCTGCGCCGGGGGCCGGGCGCGTCATGAGACCATTCATCCGTCCCGCTCGCGACCGAGCGCGCTCGTCGAAGGGAGCCGAGCCCGTGACCGATCCCGTGGCGCCGGCCCGTCAACCGGACCCGGCCGAGCCACCGTCGGCGCAGACCGGCCGCAGGCCCGGCACCGGTCAGGTCGCCGGCGAACTCCTCCTCACCGCCGGGGCGCTCCTGCTGCTGTTCGTGATCTACGAGGCGTTCTGGACGAACCTCGCCTCCGGCCACCTGCAGGACGAGGCGACCGCGCAGCTCGAGGATCGCTGGAACAACGCCGACCCGGCGGCAGGAACCGAGCCCGCCCCGCCGGTCGCTCCCCCGCCCGGCCAGGCCTTCGCCCGCGTCCATCTGCCGACTCTCGGCGAGGACGCCGCCTATACCGTGCTCGAGGGCACCCGCGACGAGGATCTGCGCACCGGTCCCGGCCATTACGTGGACACCCAGATGCCGGGCGAGCGCGGGAACTTCGCCCTCGCCGGCCACCGGAACGGCTCCGGGGCCGTGTTTCAGCATCTCGATCAGTTGAACTCCTGCGACGCGGTGGTGGTGGAGACCGCGTCCCAGTGGATGACGTACCGGTTGCTCCCCGTCGAGGCCGACGGGCCGCAGCGCCGGGCCGCGGCCGAGCGGTGTCTCACGCCTGAGCAGGCCGCGCGCGTCAACGCGGGCGACTACTCCCACGTGCAGGGACGCCACATCACGACGCCGGAGGCGATCGAGGTGATCAGCCCCGTGCCGGGTACCGCGTGGGGAGAAGAGGACGACGACACCGTCAAAGCCGCGGCCGAACGCCTGCTCACCCTCACGACGTGCCATCCGCAGTTCTCCAACGCGGAGCGTCTGATCGTCCACGCCGCCCTCGTCGAGACCATCCCGAAGGCGGGCGACACCCGGCCCGCCGCACTGGAGGAGCACTGATGTACGCCTACCTGTGGCGATCGTTGCCCGGACCGAAGCCGGTCAAGATCGTGCTGCTGATCGTGCTCCTGGCAGCACTTGTCCTGCTGCTCATGGAAGTCGTGTTCCCGTGGGTGTCGGCGCAACTGCCCTACACGGACGTGACCGTGTAGGGCAGGCACCTACGCCAACCGGTGCTGGCGACCCGGCGGCGGCACCCCGGAACCACCCCGGCAGGCCTTCTACAGGTTCACTGTCACGTCCGCGCCCTCGCGCAGCTCGTCGGACATGGTCTGCATCTGCTCGGCCTGCTTCTCGGCTCTGAGCTGCTCTTCGACCTGCGGGCGGACCTGCTCGAGCGGTGGGAGCTGCTGGGCGCCGGCGCCACCCTCGGCGCCGCCCATCATCGACTGCTGCTGCGCCACCTGGTCATAGGCGGCCCGGACCTCGTCGTCGCTCGGGGAGAACTCGCCGTACTCCTCGGTGATGAGCTTCTCCACCCGCAGCTGCTTTGCGATCTGGTCCATCACGCCGGCACGGTCCATCCCCTGCTCGCCCATCTTGGCCACGAACTCGTCCTTGCTCACCTGGTTGGTGTCGGCGAACTCCTGGAGCGAGGCGTCCTTCTCCTCGTCCGAGACCTCGATGCCGCGGTCGGCGGCCTCCTGCTCGAGCAGCGCGCTGCCCACGAGCCCCTCGATGGACAGCTGTTTGATCTGCTCCTCGTCGACCGGCTGGCCGGACATCTGGGCCTGCATCGACATCTGCTGGTACTGGCCCTCGAGCACCGAGACGAACTCGGCCTTGGTGATCTCTTCGCCGTTGACCACGGCCACCGGGTCCGGGATGTTGCTGGTGTCCGGGCCCTGGCCCTGCGCGGCACCGCCGTCGGCGCCTTCGCCCTGGTCCTGGGCGGCCTGCTCGGTCGCGGCCTGCGGTTCGGGCTGTGCGGAGTCGCCGTCGCCGGGCGCACTGCAGCCCGCCACGATGAGCACGGACCCCGCCGCGGCCACTGCCAGCCGCCATTTCTGCTTGAGCACACGATCTCCTGACGTTGATGGGTGCATCGGTCCGCCGAGGCTACACATCGGAGTTAGGCGGACCCTGTGCACGCGCGTCAGAACCGCAGGATCGCGCCCTCGGCCACGTCCATGGGCAGCGTGTCCACCACGAGCACCGTGCCGGACGTCGCCAGCACCTGGCCGACCGCCGAATCCAGGTCATCGGGGCCGTGGTCGGCGGTGCAGCGGCGGCGCGTGAGCAACAGGGTGTCGACCCGGCCGTCGCGGGCCGCGTGCAGGATGTCCGAACCGCCGCCGGCGAGGGCGCGCCCCGCCCCGATCGCGTCGCCGAACCGCTCCGCGTCGGCCTCCGACCGCGCCCGCAACGCCGGATGGACGATCGCCCAGGCCCGTTCGTGCAGCTCATCCGGCCGCGAGGCGTCCGGGTTGCCGGCCACCGCCTCGCCGAGCAGGTGCGGGTAGGCCAGGTGTTCGCGCAGCGTCGGCAGGTACTCGGCCACCGCCGCCACCACGACGGGCCGGCGGTCGTTGGGTTCCAGCACCTCCCCGAGCCCCTGCGCGACCTGCCGCAGGAACTTGTCGAGCTGCACGTCTCCGACCTCGGCGCCGGTGCCGTGGCTGTGAATGACGCCCCCGCCGCCGGCGCCGAAGTGCTGCTGTTGATGTGGGGGTGGGGTGGTCTCGCCGCTGATGTCCTCGATCGAGGCGGGGATGGGCCCCAGGTCGATCTCGCGCATGGTAGCGAAGGTCGCCTCGAACAGGCGGACCTTGTTCTGGCTCAGCGCGAGCAGCAGGAAGTCGTCCTGGTGCATCCCCGCGGATACCACCGGCAGCACGGCCAGCCGGTCGCTCACGTACGCCACCTCGGGGAAGTCGATGGTCAGCCGGTACGCCCGCCAGAATCCCTCGGCGGCGTACATCGCCAGCCCGTCGGCGAGGTAGCGCCAGTACTCGTCGTCCTCGAGCAGCGCGACCAGCGGGCCGAGGATCTCGGCGGCCGCCTCCGCGCTCGCGCCGTTGGCCTTGAGACCGGCCTCGGCGTCCTTGATCAGGGCCTTGGCGCGGATCGGGTTCTCGCGGACCTCGGCACCACCGCGCGCGGTGGGCATGTAGATCGACACGGCCGGGCCGGTGACGTTCCCCAGCTCGGCGAGATCGGCCTTGGTGATCGAATCGGCTTCTGCGGTGCGGGTGATATCAGCCATGACCCGACGCTACTGATGTGCCCGGTGGGCCGCGACCGGTTCACCGGCCGGGCAGGTGCGCACCTCGTCGTCGTCGTTCCCGGGGCCTCTCCTTGGCACACGCGGCTACCATCGCGGTCGTGACCGATCCGCCTTCTACCCCCGCCGACCGGCGACCGACGTCGCCAGCGGGCCAGCCCGCGGTGAGCTCCGCGCGGATCCTCGTCACGCTCATGGTGCCGCTGTTCATGGCACTGATCGCGCTGTCAGTGATCAACGTCGCGCTGCCGGTGATCGGTGATTCGCTGCAGGCGGACTCGAGTGGCCTGCAGTGGGTGGTGTCCGGGTACGCGCTGTCATTCGGGCTGCTGCTCGTGCCGTCGGGGCGGCTCGGCGACGCGACCGGGCGCAAACGGATCTTCCTCGCGGGAATCGCCGTGTTCATCGTGGGCGCGGTGATCGCGGGGTTCGCCCAGGGCATCGAGATGCTCAACGCCGCCCGCCTGGTCCAGGGCGTCGGCTCGGGGATGCTCAACCCGCAGACGTTCGGCCTCATCCAGAAGTACTTCCGCAAGGAGGCCCGGGCGCGCGCGTTCGCGACCATGGCCACCACCGTGTCCGTGGCCACCGCGTCGGGGCCCCTGGTCGGCGGACTGCTCATCCAGGCGCTCGGCGACAACCTGGGTTGGCGCGCGATGTTCCTGGTCAACGTGCCGCTCGGCGTGCTCGCGTTGGCGTTGGGGTACCGGTGGCTGCCGGACGACCGGCGGATCCCGACCCCCACGGGCGAGGACGCCGCGCGCGACGTCGGGCTGTCCCGGGCCCGCGCCGGGGCGTCGGCGCGACTGGATGACGACGACTACGACAAGGACACCGACGAGGACGCCGCGGCTGCACTCGCGTCCGATCGCGCGATCGCCTCGACCGCGGCCCGCGCTCCTGCCATCAGGCCCGGTCGTCAGCGGCTGGACCTGGATCCGGTCGGCATCCTCCTGCTCGGCGTGGCCGTGTTGACGATCATGCTGCCGTTCCTCAGCCGCGAGGCCCCGCCCGCGCTCTGGGCCCTCGTGCCCGCCGGGCTGGCGCTCCTCGGGATGTTCGCCTGGTGGGAGCGTCGCTACGAGCGGATCGGCCGGCCCCCGCTGGTCAATCCGGACATCTTCCGCGACGCGGGCTTTCGCAACGGCATGGTGATCGTGTCGATCTACTTCGTGGGCGGCACGAGCCTGTGGATCGTCATGCCGCTCTACCTGCAGTTCCACCTGGGTTATGCGCCCATCGATTCGGCCTTCATCAGCCTGCCCGCCTCGATCTGCGCGGCCGTGTCGGCGCAGGTCGCGGGGCGGTTCGTGCTGCAGCTGGGACGGCGGATGGTGGTCGCCGGGTTCACGCTCACGATCTGCGCGCTCCTGGCGTTCATCGTTCTGGCAGGGTTCGTTGAGTCAGGCGCGCTGCACTACCTGGTGTTCATGGTGCCGGCGGCGTTCGTCGGCATCGCGCAGGGCATGACGATCTCGCCCAATCAGACGCTCACGCTGCGCGCCGTGGACCCCGCGTACGGAGGCGTGGCCGGCAGCATCATCTCGCTGGGCCAGCGCATGGGCACGGCGGTGGGCACGGCGATCGTGCCGGGCGTGCTGTTCGGGATCGTCGCGGCGAACGGCGACTGGCTGCTCGCGTTCCGTGCGGCACTCGGGATCATTGCCGCTCTGGCCGCGGGGGCGCTGGCGTTCAGCATCGTCGACCGTCGCCGCGAGGTACGGGCCGACCGGGAAGGCGCCGGGGCCCCCAGCTGACCCACCCGCCGCCTGAGACCCCACCGGCTTATCGCCCCCGGCCCTCCGCCGCGGGTTGCCACGCGTCCTCCGGCCCGGGTTGCCACGCGTCCTCCGCCGCGGGTTGCCACGCATCCTCCGCCCCGGGTTGCCACGGGTCCTCCGCCCCCGAGCCCTCCTCCGCGGGTTGCAAGACAGCGACTCCCGGGCGGGGATGCGCACGCTGGACGAACGTAGAAGCATCCCTAGAGGGCAGCCGCCAGTTCGACGCCCTGCTTGATCGCCCGTTTGGCATCGAGTTCGGCGGCCACATCGGCCCCGCCGATCACGTGCACCCGCGGCACAGCTCGGGCGCCGCCCTCGGCACGGGCACCACCCGGCTCACCGGATAGCTCATCGGCGAGATCGCGGACCGATTCCTGACCGGCGCACACCACAACCGAGTCGACACCGACCAGCCGCGGCCGGCCTTCCGAATCGAGGATGTGAAGCCCGTCGTCGTCGATCTTCACGTAGGTCACCCCGGTGTATTTGTGTACGCCGCCGGCGTCGAGCTCGGCGCGATGCACCCACCCGGTGGTCTTGCCCAGCCCGCGGCCGATCTTCGAGGTCTTGCGCTGCAGCAGGTGCACCTCGTGCGCTGGCTCATCGAGCACGGCGGCCCCCAGGCCGGCGCGTTCGGTCGCGGGGTCGACCACGCCCCAGCGGCGGTTCCATGCCGCGAGATCTGTGGAGTGGCCGTGCGGCTCGCGCCCGTCGATCGCGATGCCGGGGCCGCCCGCAAGCAGGAACTCGGAGACGTCCACGCCGATCCCGCCGGCCCCGATCACTGCCACGCGCCGGCCCGGGGTGCGTTCGCCGGTGAGCAGTTGCGGGTAGGTCATGACCATGGAGTGGTCGGCGCCGGGCAGGTCGAGTTCGCGCGGGCGGACGCCGGTCGCCACCACGACGTGGTCGAAGTCGGCCAGGTCGGAGGCCTCGGCGCGGCGGCCCAGGTGGACGGGCACCCCCAGCACCTCGAGGCGGCGACGGAAGTAGTCCAGCGACGCGGCGAACTCCTCCTTGCCGGGCACGCGCATCGCGTAGCGGAACTGCCCGCCGAGCTCGGACTCCGCCTCGAAGACCTCCACCGCGAGCCCGCGCGATGCGGCGGCCTCGGCGCACGCGAGCCCGGCGGGCCCGGCGCCCACCACGGCCACCCGGCGACGGGCGGGCGCGACTGTCAGGAGAAGCTCCGTCTCGCGGCCGGCACGCGGGTTGACCAGGCAGGAGGCGCGCTTGTTCGCGAAAGTGTGGTCGAGGCATGCCTGATTGCAGGCGATGCAGATGTTGATCTCGTCGGCCCGCCCCTCGGCCACCTTGGACGCGAACGCCGGATCGGCGAGCAGCGGCCGCGCCATGGAGACGAGGTCGGCCTGCCCGGCAGCGAGGATCTGCTCGGCCAGGCCCGGGGTGTTGATGCGGTTGGAGGCGATCACCGGCGCGCCGACGGTCTCCTTGAGCCGTGCGGTGAGGTCGACGAACGCACCGCGCGGGACCGAGGTGACGATGGTGGGGATGCGCGCCTCGTGCCAGCCGATCCCCGTGTTGAACACGTCCACGCCCGCGGCCTCGAGGCGCTGGGCGAGCTCGGCCGTCTCCTCCCAGGTCTGGCCGCCGTCGACGAGGTCGAGCAGGCTGATGCGGTACTGCAGAAGGAAATCGGCGCCCACCTCGTCGCGGACGCGGCGCACGATCTCCTCGGGGAAGCGCATACGCGCGCTCGCGGTACCGCCCCAGGCGTCGTCGCGATGATTGGTGCGGGCGGCGAGGAACTGGTTGATGAGGTAGCCCTCGGAGCCCATGATCTCGATGCCGTCGTAGCCCGCCCGCCTGGCCAGCCGCGCCGCGCGCACCCAGTCGTCGATCGTGCGTTCCACCCCGCGCGCCGACAGGCCGCGGGCCCGGAAGGGGCTGATGGGGGACTTTGACGACGACGACGAGCGCACGAACGGCTGGTATCCGTACCTCCCGGCATGCAGGACCTGCAGCAGGATGTGCGAGTCCTCGGCGTGGACGGCGTCGGTGAGCGCGCGGTGCTTGTCGGCCATACGGCGCGAGGCCATGATCGAACCGGCGGGCAGTAGCCACCCCTCGACGTTCGGCGCGTATCCGCCGGTCACGAGCATCGCCGCGCCGCCGCGGGCCCGCTCGACGAAGTAGGCCGTGAGCTCGGGCAGGTGCCTGCTGCGGTCCTCGAGCCCGGTGTGCATCGACCCCATGACCAGGCGGTTGCGCAGGGTGAGGGGCCCGACGGAGAGGGGGCTGAGAAGGTGCGGATGGCTCGTGCTCATGGCCCCCATTGTGCCGGGCCGCACGCTGTAACGAATGTGACTCATGTGACGAATGATGCGTAAGTGATTCGGCGGCTCTAGAGTCGAGCAGTAGCGGCCCATCCGGGTCCGGCAGCCGCCCAGGAAAGGACATCACGTGCGTCACCCGATCCGTTCCGCCGTCGTCGCGGGAACCTCCGCCCTCCTTCTCGCCATGGGCGCCGGCACCGCCGCAGCGCAGAGCTCGTTCGGGCCGACCGCTCCGCTCTCGGTGGACCTGGCAGGAATCGCCGCGCTGTTCGGGCTTGCGCCCGCCCCGACCGCACCGGGAGACCCAGCCCCCGAAGAGCAGGCCGGCCACCTCGCCGCGATACCCGACGAGATCAACCAGAAGGCGTTCGCCGGCACGGTCGTGGCCGGCATCAACGAGGCGCGGACCGCCGTGGGCGCGGACCGGCTGACGACCTCCCCCGCCCTCGAGACCGGCGCCCTCGACCGCGCAGGGGAACTGGCCGCGGGCGATACGGCGACCGGCGACCTACCCGTGCCGGACGCTGTGTCGACCACGGACCGCACCACTCTCGCGCTCCCGGCCCAGGCCACGCCTCCGAACGTGCTCACCGCACTGCTGGCCGATACCGGCATGCGCGAGCGGATGCTCGACGGCGGGTTCACGCAGGTAGGAGCGGGTACGGCAACCGCAGCCGACGGCTCCATCCACGTGGTGCTCGACTTCGCATAGGCCCCAGGAACAACTCCCATAACACAGGCAGTCGACCGGCGGGACCGACGGGTGGCGCGGCCCCTCCGCCGGCGTCTACCGTGTGCGCTGCGGCCCATCCCTCAGGTCGTCGGCCCCACCCCTCAGGGTCGCTCCATGCCCACCCCTCGGGCGCACACACTGGGAGACCCGCCCGTGAACCGTATTTCTTCCCGCCCCCGGAGCCCCTTCGTCGCCGCCGCGGCCGTCGCCGTGGCGATCGGCCTGGCCGGAGCGCCCGCTGCGTCCGCGCAGCAGCTCTTCGTCCCCGGCTCCTCCTTCGGGTTCACCGTCGGCAACCAGTGCACCGGATTCGAGACCGATCCGACGAGCGCCGAGTACCGGTCACAGCTCACCGACGCCACCAACGCCGCGCGCGTGGCCTACGACCGCGAGCCGATCCGTGTCAACGATGCCCTCTCCCGGGTGGCCGCCGACTGGAGCGGCGCGCAGGCTCGCGAGAACCGCATGTTCCACAACCCGGACGTCGCCGCGCAGATCCCGACAGGCTGGAGGAGCTGGTCGGAGAACGTACTGCAGAACTACAAATGCGCGACCCCGCAGCAGCTCGTGGACCAGTGGATGGCCTCCCCCGGCCACCGCGTCAACCTGCTGCGCGCCGACCACACCGACATGGGAGTGGGCGTGGCGGTGGCCGAGAACAGCAAGCTCTACGCCACGCAGGTCTTCGCGCGGTACTGAGCCCGCTCGGGGCGGGACCTGTCCGATCACGGCTCAGCCCAGCGCACACACCGCAGGCCCGGTCGCCCTCGCGGCGGCACCAGATCAGCCCTGCCGCCCGGTTCTGCGACGCGGCCCCGTACGCATTACTGCGTATAGCGGCGCCTGCAGCCACACATTAATTTTCTAGGTGATGTGGATCACACATCCTAGTTTGGGCCTAGAAAGGATCGGAATTGCCGACGCTACCAAGCCTCAGCGACCAGCGACGTCGCGAGAACGAAGTCCATGCCGTTGCCGAGCGCATCATCTTCGATAAGCACATCAGTCCGCGGGTCACCTCAGCGATTATCGCGGAGCACAGAGAACGGCCAATCGGTCACCATTCCGACGAGCTGGAGCGGGTGCTCATCCACCTCCGGAAGCATCACGGAACCATGTCGGGAAAGTACATTCTCGTCTGCACCATTCCACACGAAGAATGGCGAGTCGCCCGAATCACTGGAATGCCCAAAGAGCTCCCACAGCTACTTGACCAAGCGTATTCCGACCGCGACGAGGCGGAGCACGGCATATTCCTGATGCGGCTCCGGGACGCAGGACTGATCGAGGAGGAATCATGAAGATCATCGGTTACGCGGACAGGTTCAGCGCCTTCCCCGGAGACGCTCTCGACGTCCTGGTCAGTTGCGACGCGGAGAGTTACCGGGCAGACGTGGTTCAACTCATTCACGGCGACACCAATCCTGACGGCCCCGGCTTCAAGATCCGCGAGATAGAGACCGATCTGCCGGACTCCTACGAAGGCAGGGTACAGCGGATCTACACCGGCTCCTTTGCAGTAGTGGAGCGCGCCGATGATCTCAGGTCGGAAGACGGGATCACCTTCGTCGCGATGGTCTGTCCGACCCGGCTGGCAAGTGGCGTGCAAGCCATCATGTCGAAGTGGCACCAGCCCACCGAGTCGGGATTCGGCCTGTACATCAACGAAGAGCGTTGCATCGAGCTTCGACTCGGAGATGGCGACGGTGGCGTATCTCGACACTCAACCGACAAGCCCCTCCTGGAAGGAATCTGGTACCTGGTCGCCGGGGCCTACCGCAATGGCAAGGTCGAGGTGACCCAGTTGCCGTATGTGACCAGGACCAACGGTCGATTCGCGATCGCGAGCTCATTCGATTCGACGACCGCCCGTGCCGAAGACACCACTAGCGTCGTTCCTCGCCTCCATAACGAGGCACCTCTCCAGTTCGCTGCGCACGTCGGCAAGGACACGGACGAACTGATCGGTCAGATTCCGGGCGCGTTGTTCAACGGTAAGATCGATAGCCCTCGTGCGTATGCAGCGTGGGTGCCTTTCGACGATCTACACACCGCAATCGCCGATCCGGCCTCCCTCCCCCGGCTCGTCGGAGCCTGGGACTTCGAGAACGAGATCACGAAGCGAGGACTCGACGAGCCACGCAGGATCTCAGACACCTCCGGCAACGAACTGCACGGCAGAACGGTCAATATGCCCACCCGCGGCGTCACCGGGTACAACTGGCTCGCCGACGAACAGAACTTCATCCACGCGCCCGAACAATATGGCGCGATTCATTTCCATGAGGATGACCTGGATGACGCTCGGTGGAAGGTCGATTTCACGCTGCCCATCGCTGATGACCTCCCCTCCGCATTGTACGCAGTCAGGCTACGAGCAGAGAACGACACCGACTACGTCCCGTTCTATGTCCGTCCGAAAAAGGGAGAGGAGAAAAAGATCCTCTTCCTGGCCCCCACCGCGAGCTACATGGCGTATGCGAATGACCACGTCGCACTCGACGTACCACTCGCACAATTGATGACAGCGCGGGTGCCGGTCCTCCAGGAAGCGAATATCACGCTCTCGCGAGAACGCGAATTCGGATTGTCGACATATGATCACCATTCAGACGGCTCCGGAGTGGCGCACTCCAGCAGACTGCGCCCGATTCTGAACATGCGACCGGGATTCCGTCACTGGCTCTCGCCGTCGCTGTGGCAATTCAATGCCGACCTTCACCTCATCGACTGGATGATCGAACTCGGGTATGACTTCGACGTGATGACCGATTTCGACCTCCACCGTGAAGGCCCGAGCACCCTCGAGGCCTACAACGTGGTGATCACCGGAACGCACCCAGAGTACTACTCGGCAAAAATGCTCGACGGACTCCACGAGTACACCGAACAGGGCGGCCGATTGATGTACATGGGGGCGAATGGATTTTACTGGGTCACAAATTACGATGGCGATGAGGGCGATGTCATCGAAGTACGCAAGGGTCACGGGAATAATGCGTGGAAAGCCGCCGCTGGCGAATATCACTTGTCATTCAGCGGTGAGTACGGCTCGTTGTGGCGGCACCGTGGCCGCGCTCCTCAGCGGCTCTTCGGCGTGGGCTTCGGATCCGAGGGCTTCGATGTCTCCGAACCCTATTACCGAACTCCCGATGGTTACTCCAGCGAAGCCAGCTGGATGTTCGAGGGGATCGAGGACGAGGTACTGGGCGATTTCGGACTCGTCGGCGACGGCGCCGCCGGACTGGAGTTGGATATCTGCGATGCGAGCCTGGGTACACCTCCCGAAACACTCGTCGTGGCAGCGTCCGCAGCACACACCGACGCCTACGCCGAAGTCACGGAAGAACTGTTCTTCAACACGGCCGGCACGACGGGCACGCATAACCCCCGCGTGCGTGGCGATATCGTCTACTTCCCCACAGCGAACGGTGGCGGTGTGTGGTCAGTCAGTTCTATCGCCTACTGCGGCTCCCTGTCCCACAACCAGTACGACAACAACATTTCGCGGCTGACGAAAAACGTCCTGGATCGTTTCGCCGCCGACGGCCCGGCGCCGTACGGGGCCGGTAGCTGACGTCCCGGTCGGGCCCGCGGTGTCGCGCGGGCTCGACCGGCACGTGCATCTGGGAGTAACCTGGATCACATCCCTCTTAAGCCTCCAGGTAAGTATATGAACCCGTCCGTCTACCCAATATCTCGCGCGTGTTCCCCCGGGCGTCAGTCGCCGTCAACACCGCATGCTCCAGAACTCCTCACGATCGGGACGATAGTTGCAGACGACCGTGTCGCCTCGTCGCGGGCCCACGATGTCCTCGATGTCATCCACGAGATCGTGCCCTACGTAGCAGCCAAGATCTCACGATATGACCCACTGAAATCCAAGCATTACACCATTGCTGATCGGGGTTACCCGCAGCCGGTGGCGAACTACCTCGACGAGGGGTTCATAGAACGTGACGAGCTCTACAAATTGATGAGGAGTGACAGCTCCGCGCCACTGCGGTGGGCGGACACCCCGTTCAACTACCGTCAATCAGAGTCGGCAAGGGAGGTCTTTATCCCTGCTGGATTCGATGAAGGATTTTCGGTGTGCCTTTACAGTGCGCGAGGGCGCTATACCGGCACACTTCACGTCAGCGTCGACGACCGGGCCGCACTGGAAGACTCCGTGATGCAGGCTGCTGGCTGGATGCAGCGCTTGTTGTCTCCACTGGTCGATCGGATCGCGGCCCACAGGGGCCTGTCAGAAGAGCTGAGTTCCGAGGCGACTGCGGTACTCGTCAACAAAGACGGGCGAGTGCAACCGCTCCGACAAGGTCCACACCCTGTACCGGCCGAACTGTATGAGCCGTTGATCCCGATGATCGCGCAGCAATGGGCGGGATTGACTGATCGGCGATTGGGACGCTGGCTCTGGCGACACGACGACGGGGGCTGGCTGGAGGTTCAGACAGTCTCAGTGTCCGAGGGGCTGCTCTTGATGGTCAGCGAGACGGCCCCTCCCTACTCGCTGACGCATCGCGAACTGCAGGTCGTCGCCGCCACTGCGCGTGGTGACACCAATGTTCGTATCGCCAGGCAGCTGCGCATCTCGCCGCCCACGGTCGCGAAGCACCTCGAGAACATCCTTGACAAGACCCAGTTCGCCTCGCGAACCGAGCTTTCGACTCGCGCTGGAGAAGAGGGTTTTCTGCTTTTCGGGTAGAACCCACGGTCGACCACGTGGAGAACCGACAGTGACCGCGACCCTGGAACCCTAAAGTGCCTCACACCCCGGCGAGCAGCGCCTCGAGCCCGGCCCCGAAACGCGGCCCGAAGTCGACGGCCGCCATCCCGGGATCCGCGGCCCGCAGGTTGTGGTGCGTCTGCTCCTCGAGCCCGAGCCCGATGACGTAGCCGGTCAGCGCGGTGGTGAGCCCGGGCGCCCGGTCGGCCTCGTCGTACCGCGCGCAGGCCGCCTCGACGGCGTCGGCCACCGGGTTCACAGCCCCCGCCGCGAGCCCGAGCGCCACGATCTCGGCGCCGTCGGGCACGCCGGTCACCGCCGCGCGCAGCGCCTCGCCGATCGCCCGCAGCTCGGCAGCGGCGGAGTCGCCCGCCTCGACCGGCCGCATGGAGGCCAACACGCGCTCGGCGACGCCGGTGAGCAACGCCTGCTTGGACGGGACGTGCCAGTACAGGGCACTGGGCTGGACGCCGATCCGCGTCGCGAGCGTGCGCATCGACATGCCCGCCAGCCCGGACTCGCGCAGGAGCTCGAGGGCGGTATCGACGACCGACGTCTTGGAAAGGGCCACGATCGCCGATCCTACCGACCGGGCACCCCCGCGCCTGAACGCTGTACAAGATGGGCCGGCCCCGCTACCTTGAACACCGTTCAATGAACGCCGTTCAGGAGGAAGCCATGGCCGCCAATATCGAGTCCGCCACCCCGCAACCCGCCACCCCGCGCTGGCACGAGCTCGCCGACCACGTCCTGGCCGGCAACCAGATCTCCGCCGCCGACGCTCTCGCCGTCCTGCGCGCCCCGGACGCCCAGCTCATGGAGGTCGTGGCCGCCGCCTCCCGCCTGCGCTTCCACCACTTCGGCAACAAGGTCAAGGTCAACTACCTGGTCAACCTCAAGAGCGGCCTGTGCCCGGAGGACTGCTTCTACTGCTCGCAGCGCCTCAACTCCACGGCCGGCATCCTGCGCTACACGTGGCTGAACACCGACGAGGCCGTCACCGCGGCCAAGGCAGGCATCGCGGCAGGCGCCTCGCGCGTCTGCCTGGTCGCGAGCGGAACGGGCCCGAGCAACCGCGAGGTCGGCAAGGTCACCGACATCATCGAGGCCATCAAGTCGGACACGCCTGGCGTCGAGGTCTGCGCATGCCTGGGCGCACTGAAGGACGGCCAGGCCGAGTCGCTGTGCGCGAGCGGCGCGGACGCCTACAACCACAACCTCAACACGGCCGAGAGCCACTACGAGGAGATCTGCACCACGCACACCTACACCGACCGCGAGCACACCGTCAGCCAGGCCCACGGCGCCGGCCTGTCCGCGTGCTCGGGCTTCATCGCCGGCATGGGCGAGACCCACGAGCAGCTGGTCGAGCTGGCCTTCGACCTGCGCGCGAAGGGTGTCGACTCGATCCCGGTCAACTTCCTGCTGCCCTTCGACGGCACTCCGCTCGAGAGCGTCGACACGCTCAACCCGCGCGACTGCCTGCGCATCCTCGCGATGGTCCGCTTCGTCGCGCCGGACACCGAGATCCGCGTGGCCGCCGGCCGCGAGCGTCACCTCGGCAACCTGCAGGGCATCGCGCTGTACGTGGCCAACTCGCTGTTCCTGGGCGACTACCTCACCTCCGAGGGCCAGCCGGGCGCGGCCGACCTGGAGATGATCGCCGACGCGGGACTCGAGGTCCTGCGTATGGATACCGATGCAGAGGGCGGGCGCGCCGGGCGCCGCGACAGCGACGACGACAACGCCACCACCGCGCCGACACCCACCGGCCAGGACGCAGCGCCGGAGCCGGCCGGCACGGCCGAGTCCGCCGCCGGGTCCAAGCAGAATCCGGTCGCGATCCGCACCCGGGGCGCGGGCACCAGCGAACCCGCGAACGCCTGACATGCCCACGCAGATCGCCACCTCGGGGACCATCTCCGCGGGGTGTGCCACAGACCCGCGGTCGACCGCGGACCCGCAGCCGACCGAAGCACTGTTGGCCGCCGACGCCGCGCACGTCTGGCATCCCTACGGCGGCTTCCCGGCGTCCACGCAGCCGCTGCCCGTGGCCTCGGCCGACGGGGTCCGGTTGCGCCTGGCCGACGGCCGCGAACTCATCGACGGCATGAGCTCGTGGTGGGCGGCCGTCCACGGCTACCGGCACCCGCACCTGGATGCGGCCGCGCACCGGCAGGTCGACACGATGAGCCACGTCATGTTCGGCGGGCTCACGCATGCACCGGCGGTGGAGCTGTCGCAACGGCTCGCGCGGATAGCGCCAGGTGAGCTGAACAAGGTCTTCCTCGCGGACTCGGGCTCGGTGTCGGTGGAGGTCGCGGCCAAGATGGCCATCCAGTACCAGCGATCGCTGGGCCGCCCGGGCCGCACCCGGCTGGCCACCTGGCGCGGCGGCTACCACGGCGACACGCTCAGCCCGATGAGCGTCTGCGACCCCGAGGGCGGCATGCACAGCCTGTGGCGCGGGGTCGTCCGCGAGCAGGTGTTCGCCCCCGCCCCGCCCGCCGACTATCGTCCCGGTTACGTCGCCGAACTCGAGCGCACGATCCGCGACCACGCCGACGAACTGGCCGCGATCATCGTCGAGCCGGTGGTCCAGGGCGCGGGCGGGATGCGCTTCCACCACCCTGACTACCTGCGCGATCTGCGGCGACTGGCCGACGAGACCGGCACCCTGCTCATCTTCGACGAGATCGCCACCGCCTTCGGCCGCACGGGCGAGCTGTTCGCCGCCGACCACGCGGGCGTCGCGCCCGACATCCTGTGCCTGGGCAAGGCCCTGACCGGCGGATACCTCACCCTGGCAGCCACGCTCACCACCGATCACGTGGCCGAGGTGATCAGCGCGGGCGAGGCGGGCGGACTCGCGCACGGCCCGACGTTCATGGGCAATCCGTTGGCGTGCGCGGTCGCGTGTGCCTCGCTCGACCTCATCGAGGCCGGCGAGTGGCGCACGCAGGTGCCGCGGATCGCCGCGCGCTTGCGCGACGGCCTGGCCCCGGCGCTCAACCTCCCGGGTGTGGTGGATGTGCGGGTCCTCGGAGCGATCGGCGTGATCCAGCTGGACCGGCCGGTGGAGATGACAACGACGACAACAGCCATCACCGAGCGAGGCGTGTGGCTGCGCCCCTTCCGGGATCTCATCTACGCGATGCCGCCCTACATCTGTAGCGACGACGAGATCGATACGATCTGTGCCGCAGCCCTCGCCGGGGCGCGGGTAGGAGCAACACGATGACCCACTCCCCCACGCTCGACTGGCTCGATGCCGCCGCAGCGAACCGGCGGGCCCGCCACCTGCACCGAGCCCTGCGCCCGCGAACGGCCGGCGACGGCGTGCTCGACCTGGCCTCCAACGACTATCTCGGCCTGGGCACCCACCCCGAGGTGCTCGAGGGCGCGATCGCCGCGACCCGCCGGTGGGGCGCCGGCGCGACCGGATCTCGACTGGTCACCGGCACGACCACCGACCACAAGGAACTGGAGGACGAGCTCGCCGGCTTCACCGGCCGCCCCTCGGCGCTGGTGTTCTCCTCCGGGTACACGGCCAATCTCGGCGCGGTCGTGGCACTGTCCGGGCGCGGGTCGCTGATCGTCTCCGACGGTGGTTCGCACGCCTCGCTCGTGGACGCGTGCAGGTTGTCGCGGGCGCGCGTCGTCGTCGTCGAACGGGGTGACGTCGCGGCCGTGGAGCGGGCGCTCGCGGGGCGATCCGAGGAGCGGGCGCTGGTCGTCACCGACTCGGTGTACAGCGCCGACGGCGACCTCGCACCACTGACCGCGTTGCACGCGGCGTGCGAGGGATACGGGGCTGTACTGCTCGTCGACGAGGCCCACGGGCTGGGCGTCCGCGGGGCCGGCGGGCGCGGGCTCGTGGATGAGCTCGGGCTGACACGGCACGAGAACGTGGTGGTCACGGCGACGCTGTCCAAGGCGCTCGGGTCGCAGGGCGGGGTGGTGCTGACCTCGGAGCGGGTGCGCGACCACCTCATCGACACCGCGCGCACCTTCATCTTCGACACCGGGCTGGCGCCGGCGAGCGTGGGCGCGG
This sequence comes from Dietzia aurantiaca, assembly GCF_021033825.1. Taxonomy (GTDB): domain Bacteria; phylum Actinomycetota; class Actinomycetes; order Mycobacteriales; family Mycobacteriaceae; genus Dietzia; species Dietzia aurantiaca. The sequence continues at coordinate 20,310 of NZ_JAIFXZ010000006.1, read as the reverse complement.
CGCGAGCGGCCCTGGCGGTGCTGCGTCGCGAGCCCGAGCGGGCCCGCCGCGTGCTTGAGGTTGCCGAACACCTGGCGGAGGTGACCGGCGCGGACCGGCCCTCGTCGGCGGTGGTCTCGGTGATCCTCGGCGACGCCGAACGCGCCTACGCGGCCTCGCAGCGCTGCGCTGAGCTGGGGCTCCGCGTGGGCTGCTTCCGGCCGCCGTCGGTCCCGGAGGGTACGGCGCGGCTGCGGCTCACCGCACGCGCCGACCTCTCCAATGCCGACCTGGCCACCGCGTGCGATGTCCTCACCGAGGTACTGGCCGACAGCAGGGTCCCGGCATGACGGCCGTCGACCGTCCGGTGATTGTGACCGGCACCGGGACCGACGTCGGTAAGACCATCGCGACTGCGGCACTGGCGGCGCTGGGACGTTCGGCCGGGCTGGACGTGGGCATCTGCAAGCCGGTCCAGACCGGGCTGGTGCCCGGCGAGCCCGGCGACGCCCACGAGGCGGCGCGGCTGTCCGGCGTGGAGCGGGTACTCGAGGTGCGGAGGCTCCCCGATCCGCTCGCGCCCGAGACCGCCGCCCGAGTGGCCGGGTTGCCGCAGTCCACGCGCGAGGAGTTGCTCGGTCCGATTCGCGACTGGCTCGGCTCGCCCGGCACGGGCGACCACGCCACCGGGTCGCCGCCGCGGCGCCTGGACCTGGTCGAGGGCGCGGGTGGGCTGCTCGTGCGCCTCGGGACCGACCTGACGATCCTCGACCTGGCCGCCGCCCTCGACGCCCCGCTCGTCGTGGTGGCGCGGGCCGGTCTGGGCACGCTGTCGGACACCGAGCTCACCGTCCGCGCGATCGACGCCTCGGGACTGCGATGCGCGGGAGTGGTGGTGGGCTCGTGGCCGTTCGATCCGAATCTGGCCGACCGCTGCAACCTCGAGGACCTGCCGCGTCTGACCGGCGTGCCGGTGCTGGGCCGTGTCCCGTACGGCGCCGGCGGGCTCACTCCCGACGAGTTCGTCCGTCGCGCTCCGGACTGGTTCGAGGCGGGCACGGTCGCCACGCTCGAGCGTTCTCTACCGGCGGCGATCAGCACCTGAGTGCGACCGCCCACGACGCGGCGGAGTTCGCTCGACACGGTGCTCGATTTCTCGGCGTTCCTCGCGCATTTCGTCGAGCGAGTTCTCGTTGCCGCCAGCTATGGTGCTACCTGGCGGCGCCGCGGTCCAGCCGGTCGACGAGCAGGGGCATGCCGTCGCCGGTGAGCTGGTCGAGATCGCTCCGGCGGCCGGCCATCGCCATCACCAGCGCGAGGGTCGGGCCGCTCACCTCGGGCCCGTCGCCGGCGCTGAACGGCCCGTCGGTGGCGCGCAGTTTCAGCCCGGCGGCGGCGGACTTGCTGTTCACCGTGAAGTTCCGGGACACATAGAACCGCGCGACCTCGGTGGCCGCGTCGACGTCGCATCGGCTCGGCAGCCCCAGTGGATATCGGATGTCCTCGGAGTGCACGATCACCTCGCCCAGGTACGCCGGAAGATCACCCGTCGGGGCAACTGTCGAGTTGATCACCGCACCGAAGATCTCGAGCGTCTCCCGGGGCGTTGACCCCAGATGCTCACGCAGTCGGCGGTCGTTGTGCACGGTAGGCCGGAACCCAGACCCGACGATACTGCGCATCCACGCCCATTTTCCGACCGATGCCGCCGCGCTGAGGTGGGCGACGACATGCTCGACGTCCCATTCGGCGCACAGAGTCGGCTGACGCCACTGCGCATCATCGAGCCCGGCCAGGTCATCCGCGAGATCCTGACGCGCCTGGTGCGTCGCCTTCCAGATGTCCATGCCCGATCCCTTTCGCCGCCACGGCCACCGCTCCACCGGGCTCGAGTATTCCCGACGTCGGCGGTCGGCCAGGAGAGATCGCGCAAGCCGTGGAGCCACAGATTGCCACGGGATTGTCGTTCCTCGACCGCTACCCGGGCCCGCGAACCGGCCCCGCCGCCCTCTCCCGGCCGTACGATCGACACGACCATGTGACCCGCATCACCGGGCGTCCGTTGCCGACGACCCGTGAGGCCCCGCCGCCGGAAAGCACCCATGCCCGCAGAAGTCACCGCAGAAGACCCCGCCGCCCCGCTCATGCCGGAACTCGCCTGTTACGGGCTGGCCGGCCACTCCGCATCACCGGCCGACCTGCTGACGGAGACGGCCCGCGCAGAGGAGCTCGGACTCGGGTCGATTCTGCTGTCGGAGCGCTTCGCCCTCAAGGACGCCGGAGTGCTGGCCGGAGCCGCGGTCGCCGCCTCGAGCCGCATCGGCATCGGCACGGCCGCGACCAATCACAACACCCGTCACCCGCTGGTCACAGCCACCATGGCCACCACGCTGCACCGGATGTCGGGCGGACGCTACGCGTTCGGACTGGGCAGGGGCATCCCGCTGCTGTTCGACATCATGGGACTGCCCCACGTCACCTCGGCGCAGCTCGCCGACGCCATGGGCATCTACCGCACCCTGTGGCGCGGCGGAGCGGTAGCCGGGCACGACGGCCCCGCCGGCACCTACCCCTACCTGGTGCAGGACACCTCCTTCGACGAGGACATCCCGATCCTGCTCATGGCGATGGGCGACAATTCGCTGCGCCTGGCCGGGCGGCTGGCCGACGGGGTGGTGCTGCACACCTTCATGTCGGACGCCGCGGTAGAGCGGTCGGTACGGTTGGTCCGCGAGTCCGCCGAGAAGACCGGTCGCGATCCCGCATCGGTGCGGATCTGGTCGGTGATGGCGACCATCGAGGACTCGCTCGATGAGGCCGCGCGCCTGCGCAAGCTCGCCGGCCGGTTGGCCACCTACCTGACCGGATACGGCGACGTCCTGGTCCGCGTGAACGGCTGGGACGCGGCCGGGCTGGAGACGTTTCGCTCAGACGAGCGCCTGTCCGCCCACGCGGGTGCGCTCGACGCGACCGACGATCTCGACATCCTCCGGCACGCCCGTGACGTGCTGCCGGACGAGTGGCTCGAGTGCGCCGCCGTCGGCAGTGCGAGCCACTGCGCGGACCGGATCGAGGCCCAGCTGGCGCTCGGTGCGGACTCGGTGGTCCTGCACGGCGCCACCCCGGACGAACTCGCGCCCGTGCTCGAGGCGTGGCGGCCACGGCGGGACCCCGCACGCTTCGCCCACCTCGATCTCAATCCAGGAAGATTCCTCTCCCGGAAGGACACCCCGTCATGACCGTCGTCGAGACCCCACAGGCGGACGCGGCCCGCCCCGCCGTCGCCTGCACTCCGGAGGAGGTCACCGCGGAGTGGCTCTCCACGGCGCTCGCCACAACTGTGCACTCGGTGCGCACGGAGACGATCGAGACCGGCCAGATCGGGTGCTGCGTCCGAGCCCATGTCGAGGGCGACGAGCTCCCACCGACGCTGTTCGTCAAGCTGCCGAACCCGGACGAGGGCATGCGTCCCCTGTTGCACGGCGTGTATCGCAGCGAGGTGTTGTTCTACCGCGACCTCGCGCCGACGGTGGACGTGCGGGTGCCGCGTTGCCGGTTCGCGGCCCTCGGCGAGCGGGACGGCGAGTTCACGCTCGTGCTCGACGACGTCGCGCCTCGCGTGCAGGGCGACCAGCTGGCCGGACTGTCCGTCGCCGACGCGCGTGACAGCGCCGTGAATCTCGCCGGCCTCCACGGCCCGCGGTGGTGCGATCCGTCCCTGCGCGAGACCGCGGACCTGTCAGTGCCGTCCGACGACGACAACGTGGCCCTGCAGGAACTGGGAGGGCCCGCATTGGAGGCATTCCTCGCCGAACTCGGGGATCGCCTCTCCCCCGACGAGCGGCAGGCCCTGTCCGAGATCGCGCCACTCATCGCCCAGTGGGCCAACGGCCGGGCCGAGCGCTTCGGACTCCTGCATGCCGATTACCGGGCCGACAACATGCTGATCGACCCCGCGGGGCGGCTGCCCTCGCTGGCGTGTGACTGGCAGACGCTCACCACGGGGCTGCCCGGCCGGGACCTCGGCGGGTTCCTCGGCTCGAGCCTCACGGTGGACGATCGGCGGGCCGCGGAGCGCGGGATCGTCGCCGACTACCACCGCGCCCTCGTGGGGTACGGCGTGACGGACTACACGGTCGACGAGTGCTGGGACGACTACGTCTACGGGCTACTGCAGACTCCGGTGGTCGGGATCTTCGGGTGGATGTACGGCACCCGGACCGCGCGGGGTGACGAGATGTTCGCGCTGCTCATGCGGCGGTCCTGCCGGGCGATCGCCGACCATGGCGCCCTCGCGGTGGTCCGAGGAGGCTAACGGGCGAAACGCCCGGGCCCCTATTTAGGCCTCACTTTGAGCTATCGAAAGGCTATTGATCAGCCTATAGTGTCGATCATGGATACGATCCCGCTGGGCGAGGCCAAGAACACACTGTCGGCACTGGTCGAACGCGCGGAGACCACCCACGACATCATCACCATCACCCGGCATGGCCGGCCGGCTGCGGTTTTGATGTCGGCTGACGATCTGGAGTCCCTGCGCGAGACGATCTACTGGCTCTCCCGTACGGACACCCGAGAGGCCGTGGCCGACGCTGAGCGCGAGTACGCCGCGGGTGACACCACATCCCTCGCCGACCTTCGCTCCGCATACGGTCTGCCACCACGGTGAGCGCAGAGAACGCGTCACCGTACAACGTCGAGGTCGCCTCCCCGGCCCGGCGAGCGCTGTCGAGATTGCCCGGGCGCGTCGTCCACGCGATCATCGAGTTCATCTCGGGCCCCCTTGCGGCGAATCCGCTGAGACTGAGCAAGCCCCTGCGACACGAGCTCGAGGGATTACGCAGCGCACGGCGCGGGGACTATCGTGTCCTGCTCCGCGTCGACGAGGAGCAGCACACCGTGGTGATCATCGACATTGACCATCGCGCCCACGTCTACCGCACCTGACGCGGCACTCCGGGGCTCGCCGGGCAGGCGGTCACACCGTCCCCGCTCTGCTCGGCCACCACAGTTCAGCCGACGTGCCAGTGACGGCGGATGAGTTCCTCGCGATCGGCCGCATCGTCTCCGGCCGCGGCGGTGTCGTTGCCGTCGTTGTCGTAGGTTTCATCGGAGTCGCGGAGATCCGCGAGCAGGGCATCGATGAGTGCACCGGGGAAGACGCCGTCGGCTTCGAACATCTCGCGCTCGGCCTCGAGTGCGTCGGCGGCCTCCCGGCGCGAGGTGGGCAGACTCTCGAAGTCATCGTGATCGTGGGTGCTGAGCCGCTCGGCCAGCTCCAGGCTCTCCGGATCGCTGAGCCCCCGCTTCGCCGCGACGGCCATGCCGGCCAGCAGCAGGTGCGCATCCGCCGAGCCGTCCCCGAGCCGGAACTCGACGGTCTGGTGATCCGTGGCGGGTTCGGGGATGGGTTCGGTGCTGCCGGGATTGGCGTGCGCGACCATGTCGGCCAACACGCCGCCGCCCCAGGCCAACGGCACCCGGACGAGCCCGGTGCGGTCCTTCATGCCCCAGCAGATGTCCTCTGGCGACTCGTCTCCCTCGGCGAATCGCAGGTAGGACGTGGGGACCGTGTTGCCGAACGCGGACAGCGCCCTCGCTGCGGACAGGTAGCCGGCGATCAGTCGACGCCCGGTGTCGTTGAGACCGTCTTTCCCCACGATGGCGTTGGCACCATCGCGCACCAGCCGACTGTGGAAATGCAGACCGTTTCCCGCGCCCTCGCCGCTCACCAACGGGGCGAATGTCGCCTCGACACCATGGGCGTAGGCGACCTCGCGCACCACCCACTTGGCCAGGACGAGATTGTCGGCCGCCTGCTCCAGCGGCACGGGCTGGAGCTCGATCTCGTGCTGGACCAGTTGCCGGTCCTCCTCGGGGATGTTGCCGACCTCTCCGTGGGCGTACTTGAGCGGCACGCCCATCGCACTGAGGTGGCCCAGCACCTCCTCTCGAACCCGCCGGTGCTTCGAGAACGGACCCGACTCCTGGTAGCCGCGCTCCTCCTCCACGGGGAAGATCTTCTCGGGCTCGTCGACGAGGTAGTACTCCAGCTCGCCGAAGGCCTCCAGCGTCATGCCGGTCTCCTGCGCGAGCACCTCGGCGGCGCGGCGCACGATCTGCTCGCGTGCGTGGGGCAGCGGCTTGCCGGCGTCGTCGTAGAAGGAACACAACACGTCGAGCGAGCGTCGCTCGCCGAAGGGATTGAGGAAGGCGGTGCGGTGACGCGGGACGATGTAGACGTCGCTGGACTCGGTATCAGTGCTGGCGAAGACACTGGAGCCGTCCACGCGCTCGCCTCGCGTCAGCACCTCGAGGAGGTGCTCGCGCGAATTGATGGGAAAAGCCACCGCCTTGAGGCGCCCGTCGCCGCCGACGTAGCGCAGGTTGACCTGGTGCAGCTCCAACTGCTCGACCGCCCGCGCGAGGTCACCGGCGGTGAAGTCGGCCGAAGGCTTGCCGAGCAGGCGGACCAGTGGGTGGGGTTCCAGTGCGTCGATGGCCATACCCCGTTCTACCAGCGTCAGGGCGGGACGGGCCGTCGAGCCGACGACTCCCGCTCCGCCGGTCGGAACAGGGCCCGGTCAGGTCGTCGCAGGTCGCCCGTGACGCCAGTAGCCGACAAAGTCCACGTTCCGCTTGGGCACTCCCCACTCCTGCACGAGGTGACGGCGAGCCCCCGTGGCGAGACCGGACTCGCCGATGAGGTGCGCATGGACGACGCCGTCCAGTGGAACGGTCGTCTTCACCGCGTCCAGCGCGAGCTGCCCCGGCCGATCGGCGCCCGCGGGCGCCTCGTCGCGAGGGACCCAACGCACCTCGACCCCGGGAGGCACCCGGAACTTCTGTCGGTCGGCGGCCGTAGGGACCTCGATGATCGCGATCCCCCGGGCCGCCACCGGGAGTGAGGCACAGATCCCGGCCACGGCGGGCAACGCCGTCTCATCACCGACGAGCAGTGTCCAGTCGTGGGGGTGGTCAGGCGTGAAACCGATGCCCTGGTCCAGGAATCCCAGGCGATCACCAGGGCTGGCATCGAGCACGAACTGAGCCGCCGGTCCCAGACCCCCTGTCTCGTCTCCGTGGATCACGAAGTCGATATCCACTTCGCCCGTGTCAGGGCGGACGGCGCGGACCGTGTACGCCCGGACCCACGGGCGCCGCGACTTGGGTGTGGCGAGATACTGCAGGTACCAACCGATCTCACTGGTACGTGTCGGCAACTGCAGAGAGTCCTGCCCCTCGCGCGTGAAGAAGAGTCGGCACCAGTGGTCGTGCCCTCGCGGCTCCAGGTGGTCCAGCCCGCCGAGGGTCAGGCGGACGAAGCCGGGAGTGATGCGTTCGGTGCGCCGTACGTGCGCCATGGTGAACTGGCGATCGGTCGGAGTGTTCTTCTTTCTCCCCATGGGCCGAGGATAGCCTTACCTATCTCGCACGGGCACCCCTCTGTCAGCCGCCCGCCCCGGGAACCATTGCGAATCAGGACAGGTCGAGGAATCCGCGCAGCTGGTCCAGGGCGTCGCGGACCACGGTGTAATACGCCCACCTGCCACGCTGCTCGCGGCTCAGCAGACCTACGTCGACGAGACGTTTGAGGTGATGACTGACCGTGGGTTGGCTGATGTCCACCACATCGAGGAGGTCGCAGGCACACACGGATTCACAGCCCCGCGCAGCGATATGTGACAGGAGCCTGAGCCGCGTGGGGTCGGCCAACGCCTTGAACCCGGCGGCCATCGCCTCCGCGGTGGGGGAGTCGACGGGCGTGCGCGAGAGCGAGCAGCATCCGCCCGCCGGGGGATCGCCGACCAGCGCCGCGCCTGCCACTGAACTCGTCGTCGTCGTCGTTGTCGTCGTCATACCCTCACCGCCTCCCCACGAGGTTAGATTGACGATCATCAATACCTCACCCTAGCCTTATCCATAGACATCTATCGATCTGACGGGAGCCGCACATCCGATGAGCGCCACCACTTCTGCGCGCAGTGTCACCCCTGTCGCCAAGGAGATGTCGTTCCTCGACCGCTACCTGGCCGTCTGGATTCTCGCGGCGATGGCGGCCGGACTGCTCCTGGGCCGCTTCGTCCCCGGCCTGGATCGCGCGCTGGATTCGGTGCAGGTCGGTGGCATCTCGGTCCCGATCGCGGTCGGCCTGCTGGTCATGATGTACCCCGTCCTGGCCAAGGTGCGCTACGACGAGACCCACCGGGTGACCGGCGACCGGAAGCTGCTCGGCCTGTCGCTGCTGCTCAACTGGATCGTCGGCCCGGCGTTCATGTTCACGCTCGCGTGGGTGTTCCTGCCGGACCTGCCGGAATTCCGCACGGGACTGATCATCGTGGGGCTGGCGCGGTGCATCGCGATGGTGTTCATCTGGAACGACCTGGCGTGTGGCGATCGCGAGGCGGCGGCCGTACTGGTGGCCATCAACTCGGTGTTCCAGGTGGTGGCCTTCGGTGCGCTGGGTTGGTTCTACCTGCAGGTCCTGCCGTCGTGGCTCGGACTGGAGACGGTCTCGGCCGAGTTCTCGGTCTGGGCGATCGTCGGCTCGGTGCTGGTGTTCCTCGGGATTCCTCTGCTGGCCGGCTTCGGAACGCGCGTGTTCGGCGAGCGCGCGAAGGGACGCGAGTGGTACGAGGGGACCTTCCTGCCGCGGATCGGCCCGTGGGCCCTGTACGGCCTGCTGTTCACTATCGTCCTGCTGTTCGCGATGCAGGGCGAGGCCATCACCACTCGCCCGCTGGACGTGGCCCGGATGGCCGTTCCGCTGCTGCTCTACTTCGTGCTCATGTTCTTCTTCAGTCTGCTGGTCTCGCGCGCGGTGGGGCTGAACTACGCCAAGTCCACTTCCGTCGCGTTCACGGCGTCGGGCAACAACTTCGAACTCGCGATCGCGGTGTCCATCGGCACGTTCGGTATCGCCTCGGGTCAAGCCCTGGCAGGCGTGGTGGGTCCGCTCATCGAGGTCCCGGTGTTGGTCGGGCTGGTGTACGGCGCGCTGTGGCTCGGACCGCGATTGTTCCCCGGCGATTCGAGCCTGCCCCGCCGCGCCCGGACCACCGTGCCCACCCCGGCTCCGGGCGCAGACCCGTCATGACCGCGAACGCCCCGCAGCCTCGGGTCCCCGGCGTCCTGTTCGTGTGTGTACGCAACGGCGGCAAGTCACAGATGGCGGCCGCACTCATGCGCCACCGCGCCGGCGACGCGGTCGAGGTCCACTCGGCGGGGACCGATCCCGGGCCCACGATCAACGCGCTGTCGGCCGAGGCGGTGGCCGAGCTCGGCGCGGACATGTCCGGTAAGGTGCCCCGCGCGATCGACCCCGATCTTCTGCGCCGCGTGGACCGGGTGGTGGTGCTCGGCGCCGACGCCGCACGAGACCTCGTCGCGCGGGGTGATGTCGGCGTCTCCGACGACGACACCGCCCGCACCGTCATCACGTGGATCACTGATGAGCCTTCGGGTAGGGGCATCGACGGACTGGAGAGGATGCGCCTGATTCGCGACGACATCGACCGCCGTGTCCACGACCTCCTTGCCGAATTCACCGCGGAACGGGCCGACCCATCGCCGCGCTGACCACGGAACGCGCCACGGGCACCGCGCCAATCGCACTGAGCCTGCTCGGCCGGAGCGCCCGGTCTCACCCCAGCGACGACATGGTGGCGACCCGTTTGGTGTGCCTCACCCCGATCGGCTCCAGGACCGAGCGGACGAACGGCTCGGGATCGATACGGGCTTCCGGTGACGTGGCGCCGGTGATGATGGGCCGCCGGGCATCCGACAACGAGATGGAGGCGACCGTTCGAATCGTCCTGCGGCCCCACGGCCCGCATCGTCGCGGCCACGGGGCCGCCTCAGGACAGACGCGAACCCTCTTTGACTTTGAACCAGATCGAAAAGTCCTCGGCCGCCTGACGCACCACGGCGTCGTCCGAACTGCTCGTCAGGTCATCGAAGCTGTCCCGGACCCCCTCGACCCCGGTCGGCCGGGTGTCCGCGGGGGCGCCGAACCCCATTCTCCAGTCCGCGAAACTACGCTCGACCGCCCGCTCCACCACCAGAACACGCACACGGGCATGCCTGTCATCGACACAGATGCTCTCCATCAACGAGTCGATCTCAGACGGGGGCCCCTCCAGAAACTGGATGAAGCAATTGCTCCTGTACAGCAGAGCGCCGGTGATGCCCGCTTGCAGATTGTGCCGCCTGGCGGTGAACAGGATGGACTCGAGATCGGTGTGCGACATCGGTCGCGTAGCCACACTGGAGTACACCAGATACTTGAGGTCGCCCGTCCCAGACGGCCGATCGGTGGACACAACGGCGGTCATTGACGATCCCCTTCACCAGACGAGGCGAAGTACAGTTCGTTCAGAAACGCCATGGAGCTCTCCAACGTGCTGGCCTCGCCTCGCAGCACCGACATCTTGTCGAACTTCCTGAACGTGCCATCGACAGTCTGGTCGATGTAGCCGACGAAATTGCCCCTGAAGTTGCCGACGAAGAACTTCTCCTCCACTTGCGACCAACGGACCTGCCGGTCCCCGCCGACTGTCTGGCTCATCGTTGCCTCATCACCATCTGGACGTGTGACTTAATCGTTGGACGACTCTGCCAGAGGTGTACCCGCCACACCACCGGACCAGCGAGGCGTCGCCGACGCTTTCCTGCTACGGCTCGCTTCCGTCCGGCGCCAGCGTTCGATGGGGGCTACGGCGATTCGTTCTCCTGACTCGCAGGGGTGGGGTTCAACTCCACAGTGGTCCGCAGGCGCGTCTCGCGAACGGCCAGAACCGCGACCACGGTGACCACTCCGATAAGCGCCGTGACCATGAACAGATGCCCGAAGGCATCAGCGTAGGAGTCATGGAAGATCTGCTGGATCGGCGCCGGCAGACCACTGATGTCCAGGCTGGTCTCTGCCGAGCCTTCGCTGCTTCCCAGTTGTCCGCTCGTCATCCCCAGCTCGCCGAGACGGTCTCGAATCTGAGCAGCGACCTCGTTGGTCAAGACAGCGCCGAGTGCGGAGACACCGATCGCTCCGCCGAGGGATCGGAAGAACGCGATCGCCGCGGAAGCGGCTCCGACTTCCCGGACGTCGACGATATTCTGCACTGCCAGCACGATGTTCTGGATCAGGGTTCCTACACCGATACCCATCAACGCCATCGACACCGCGACCCACAGATACCCGGTTGTGTGGTCGACCATCCCCAGGCCCGCGAGACCAGTCACCATCAGGATGCTGCCGATGACCATGATCGGCTTCCACCGGCCGGTGCGGCTTACGATCATCCCACCGATCGCCGAGGACGCCGTCTGGAAGACGATCATCGGCAAGATGAGCAACCCGGCCTGGGTCGGTGAGTAGCCCCCACCCAGCTGGAAGTACTGAGTCAGGAACACCGCCGGAGCGAACATCGCCACACCCACCGCCAAGCTGGCGACGATCATCAATGCTGCGGTGTTGGTCCGCAGCACCCGGATGGGCACGATCGGCTCGGCAGCCCGCAGCTCGACGATGACCGCCGCCGCGGTCACGACGACGAACGCGCCGATGAACGCTGCAGACTGCCAGGAAACCCATGCGTACTCGCTGCCCGCGAAGGTCACCCACAACATCGGGAGCGCCGCGCAGAGCGCGATCAGCACGGCCCCTGCGTAGTCGATCGTGACCTTTCTGGATTCGATCAACGGGATACGGAGTTTGACCTGGATGAGAACCATCGCCACAACGGCGAGCGGGACGCAGACGAAGTAGGTCCACCTCCATCCCAGGCCATCAGTGATCACACCGCCCAGCAGTGGCCCGGAGACTGTCGCGATGCCCATGACACCGCCCATATATCCGGCGTAACGGCCGCGTTCCCGGGGGGCGATGATCGAACCCATGATGGACTGAACCAGGGCCATCAGCCCGCCCATCGCGATTCCTTGAACGACGCGGGCCCCCATCATCATCGCCACCGACGTGGACAGGCCCGCCGCAACAGAACCCACCACGAACAACACGATGGTCAGCTGAACCAGCATCTTCTTGTCGAACAGATCCGAGAGCTTGCCCCAGACCGGTGTACTGACGGTCATCATCAGCAAACTCGTGGTGATCACCCACGTGTACTGGCGTTGGGTGCCGTTGAGGTCGGCCATGATCGTGGGCAACGCCGTGGACACAATGGTGTTGGAGATCAAGGCGGTGAACAGTGCGGCCAAGAGGCCGGTCATCACCTGGAGCACCTCGCGATGAGGTAACGCCTGGTATCCGGGAGGCGCGCTGGCCTGTTCAGTCATAGGTCGTTGACTCATTTCTCTCCCGCGGTCATGGTCGCAGCGAGCTCGTCGAGATGGTCGTTCAGTTTCTTCAGTAACTGGAGCGTCCGGGCGGGGCAGAGCTCGGTGTCTCTGGCGAGGATCTCCGCGAATCGGTCGGCAATCGCCTGCTGACGTCGTTGCAAGTCCACTCGGCCGCGATCAGTGATCGAGATCAGCCAGGCACGAGCATCGTCAGGATCGCGACGCCGACAGACCAGCCCGTCCACCTCGAGCGAGTCCACTGCCCGCGACACGACGGACGGGGACAGGAAGAGTCGATGTGCGATCTCCCCCGATCGTTCGTCACCGTCGATCAGAAACCGCATCACGCCGACCTTGGTGCCAGAGATGTCCTCCTGTCCGCGGTGCTGCCCTGCGTACCGGAACAGACGCAAGGTGCGGACAAGCTCCACGAGAATCTCGCCGGCGTCACTGCGTCGAGTCACTGCCACTCCTTCATAGTTGCTTGCTGCACGCAACTATAGACACGGTCAGCTTTGCCGTGTCGCCAGCAGCCCGTCAAAACGACTGGGTGAGACAATGGCGGGTGACTGTAGGTCTAAGAAACTGGTTCAAAAACTGGCCACCTCCCCGGGCGAGTTCATGTGTCTCGAAAACCTTTAAATTATTGAGACGTGGCCCGCGCTCCGTCCCGGTGAAGGCTCGGCACTGGAACAGGACACTGGCCGCTGCGGCCCGCTGTGATCGGGGTCGAGGGCGAGAGCGTCCAGTGAGGGTTCTTCGACTGGGACGGGACGCGTGGTGACCTCCCGCTTGCCCTATGTGGCTGCGGGCGACGTCGGTCCTCCCCGGACGCGGTAGGCGGTCTGGACCATTCCGCCGTCGAGAACCGCGGTGCGGACATGCTTGAGATGCACGTCTTCGCCCAGCGGCCCGAACAGTGAGGGCCCGTCGCCGATGAGCACGGGCACATGGGAGAGCGTGAGTTCGTCGACAAGTTTGGAGGCAAGGAACCAACGGATGGTCTCGCCACCGTCGACGTAGACGCGCCGGTAGCCGTCCCGCTGCAGCGCGTCGATAGCCGCCTCGCCGGAGCGATGCACGGTGATCCGGGGATCTCCGTCTGCTGCGAGGGACGTGCTGATCACATGTATCGGCCGATCGAGGTAGGGCCAGTGCTCGTCGGAAGCGATGGCCTCGTAGGTTCGCCGGCCCATCACTACAGCCTCAACTGACTCCACGAAGGGCGTGAAGCCCGCGTCCCCGGCGGCGGCGCCGCGGCTGGTCAGCCACTCGAGGTCGCCATCAGGCCGAGCGATGCGGCCGTCGACGCTCAGCCCGAGAAAGACGGCGGCGCGGAGGGTCTGTTGCGATGCGGCCACAGGACCGATTCTGCTAGCGCCGAACACCGGCACGCAAGCGAAGCCGACAGCCGTCGCTCCAGTTCCACGTGCTCCGATAGGCGTCCCGCAGGATGTAACCCAAGGGGCAGCACCCGTGAGAGCTCCGCGATCCTGGCCGCCACCCGACAGGCTGACGAATGGCCCGGCCCCTGAGCACACCTCACCGCGCCCGAAGTGCGGCGCACCGACCTGGCACATCGCACCTGGCGCGAGCCAGGAGCGAGGAGCACACTTATCCGGTGAACGGTCTCGGACGACTGGGCCTGCGCGCTACCCGCCTCCTACGTGCTGGTCAGCGCGGCGCGCCGGCTCGACCCATGCTGGTCGTGGGCGCCCTGGGGGTGGTGTTCGGCGACATCGGCACCAGTCCGCTGTACGCCTTGCACACCGCGTTCAGCATGCGTCACAACGCCGTCGAGGTGACGCCGCACAACGTCTACGGCATCATCTCGATGGTCCTGTGGACCATCACCGCGATCGTGACGGTCAAGTACGTGCTGCTGGTGATCCGCGCGGACAACGACGGCGAGGGCGGGATACTCGCACTGGTGGCACTGCTCCGCCGCAGGCTCCCGGGGCACCGGATCGGCGCGATGGTGACGATCATCGGCATCCTCGGCGCAGCGCTGTTCTTCGGTGACGCGGTCATCACACCGGCGATCTCGGTGCTCAGTGCGGTAGAAGGACTGACCGTCAGCGCGCCGGGCCTGGAGTCGGCTGTCGTCCCGCTGACCGTGGCGATCCTGATCGCCCTGTTCCTCGTCCAGCCGTACGGCACCACCCGGGTGTCCGGGGCGTTCGGTCCGATCATGGTCGTGTGGTTCGTGGCCCTGGCGCTGCTCGGGGTCCCGCAGATCGTCGCCCACCCGGAGATCCTGACCAGCCTGTCGCCGCACTGGGCGTTCGATCTCCTCCTGCGGCATCCCTTCGAGGCGTTCGTCCTCCTCGGCGCGGTCGTCCTCACCGTGACCGGCGCCGAGGCGCTGTACGCCGACCTGGGGCATTTCTCCGCATCCGCGATCAGGCGCGCATGGTTCCTGGTCGTGTTGCCGGCGCTGACGTTGGTCTATCTGGGCCAGGGCGCACTGGTCATCTCGCACCCGGGCGCGGTGGGCAACCCGCTGTTCCACCTCGCCCCCGACATTCTGCAGATCCCGCTCGTCGTGCTGGCCACGGCCGCGACGATCATCGCCTCGCAGGCCGTCATCTCGGGCGCGTTCTCGATCGCCCACCAGGCCGTCCGCCTGTCCCTCCTGCCGCGCTTGGCGATGCGGTACACCTCCAGGCGCCGGGCGGGCGAGATCTACGTGCCGGCCCTCAACTGGCTGCTCTTCGTCGCGGTCCTGGCCGTGGTGCTGCTCTTCGGCTCGTCCGAGTCGCTGGCCAGTGCGTACGGGTTCGCCGTGACGGGGACCCTGGTGCTCGAGTCCCTGCTGTTCATGGTGTTCGCCGTGTCAGTCTGGCACTGGAGGTGGCCGGTGGTCGCCCTCTACGTCGCGACGGTGGGCACTCTCGAGCTCGTCCTGCTGGCAGCCAACGCCACCAAGCTCCCCGAGGGCGGATGGCTTCCCGTCCTTCTGGCTGCGGCCGTAGTGGTGGTGATGACGTGCTGGCGCCGCGGCCACGCGACGGTCGCCTCCGCGCGGAGGCGGCTGGAGCGACCGTTGGACGATTTCCTCGCCTGCCTCAATGAGGAGCCGGTGCAGCGTTCCCCGCGGGTGGCGGTATTTCCGCACTCCGACCCGGGCACCACGCCCCTGGCCCTGGTCAGCTGCGTGTCGGACCTGAAGATCTTCCCGGAGCAGGTGATCCTGGTCCGGTTGGAGCATCGCAACGTCCCCCGGGCCCGATCCGCGGACAAGTACCGCATGGACACGTTCGCCACCCCTCTGGGCGAGGTCGTCAGGGTCACCGTGCGAGTCGGGTTCACCGAGTCCCAGAACATCCCGCTACACCTCGCGCGGGCCTCCCAGCGGTTGGATGGCCTGGCCCTGGCCCACGAGGAGGCCACCTACTTCCTGTCCGTTCTCGCTCTCCGGCCGGCGCGCCCGCCGGGCCTGCGGCACTGGCGCGAGCGGCTCTTCCTCGCCATGGAGAAGAACCAGGCCAACCGCACCGAGGTGTTCCACCTACCGCCCGACCGCACAGTGGTTATGGGCGAGGTGCTGCACATCTGACGCGACGCTCCGGGCGCCAGTGGTCTAGAACCAGACGTCCGCCAGCAACTTCAGCGAGTGGTCGCGCACGTCCGGGTCGTAGGCGTAGGTCACGGTGATGAGCTCGTCCGCACCGGTGCGCTCGGCGAACTCCTCCAGCCGAGCCTTCACCGTGTCCGGCGAACCCACGGCGCTGATGTCGAGCATCGACGGCACACCGCCGGGGAACTCGGACAGGTCGACGGGCGGCTGGATCTTGCGCTGCCGCCCGCTACGGATGTCGAGGAACATCTGCTGGATGGTGGTGAACTGCCGCTGCGCTTCTTCATCCGTGTCGGCGACCATCACGTTGATACCGGCCATGACATACGGCTTGTCGATCCGCGCGGTGGGCGCCTCGGTGCTGAACGTCTCGCGGTAGACGCGCACGGCGTCATCGATCTGGTCGGGCGCGAAGTGCGAGGCCAGCGAGAACGGCAGGCCCAGCTGCCCGGCGATGGAGGCACCGTTGACGGTCGAGCCGAGCACCCAGATCGGCACCTCCATGCCCTGGGAGACCGAAGAGAAGATCGGGGTGCTGTGCGCGGTGCCGGATTCGCCGAACCAGCCCTGCAGGTCGTAGATGTGTCGGGCGAAGGCCTGCGGCTCGGCGGAGGAGCGGCTCAGCGCCTGGGCGGTCATGCCGTCGGTGCCGGGGGCGCGGCCGAGGCCCAGGTCGATGCGGTCGCCGTGGATGTTGGCGAGGGTGCCGTATTGCTCGGCCACCATCAGCGGCGCGTGGTTGGGCAGCATGACGCCGCCGGAGCCGACGCGGATGTTCTCGGTGACGCCAGCCGCCTGCGAGATGAGCAGCGAGGTGGCCTTGGAGGCGAGGTTGGGCGTGTTGTGATGCTCGGCAAACCAGAGTCGGTGGTAGCCCAGCTCGTCGGCGAGCTTGGCGGAAGTCATCGAGGCGGCGATGCCGTCGCGGGCGGTGGAGCCCTCGGGGATGGAGACCAGGTCGAGGATGCTCAGGGGGATGGCCATGTGGGTTCGCCTTCTGCTGTCGAGGGGGCCGGCGGCGACGGTCCACACCCGCAGGCGGACTCCGCGGCACTATGCCGCGATGCTACTGAAATCCCCCGGTCGGTGACGGATCACCAAGCGCCGGCGGGGGCGCCGGAGGAGTGACGACGACGACAACGTTCCGTTCCCCCTCCCCCACCATTGCCTCCGCCGGGGTTCCGATTCGAGCCCCATCCTATGTGCCGTACGTCACACTAAGGTCGGCCGCGAGCACAGCCCGCGCCATCAGGCACCCGGTGAGGGGTTGACGAACAATGACACAGACCGACAAGCCACTGGACCAGACGGTGACGTCCGGCGAGGCCGATCTCGACGACCTGCGCGGGCGCCTCACCTCGTGGCTGGCGGGCCGCCCCCAGGTCGCCGGCGGCGCGGGTGACGCAGCCGACGGACGGGGCGGCGTCGAGGTGGGCGAGGTGACGCGGCCCGACGCGTCGGGAATGTCCAACATCTCGATCCTCTTCGACGCCTGCTGGACATCGGCGGACACCGGCGAGCGAGAGTCTGCGCGGCTCGTGGCCCGGATGTGCCCGCTCGACGATGCCTTTCCGGTGTTCCCGGTGTACGACCTGGCCCGGCAGTTCGACGTGATGCGGGTCGTCGGCGAGCACACCGATCTGCCCGTCCCGCGCGTGCGCTGGCTCGAGGAGGACCCGGCAGTGCTGGGGTCGCCGTTCCTGGTGATGGACCGGGCCACCGGCGTCGCGCCCGTCGACAATCCCCCGTACGTGTTCGGCGGCTGGCTGCTCGAGATGAGCCCCGAGCAGCGGGCGGAATTGCAGCGCGAGTCCGTGGCCGTGCTCGCCGCGGTCCACGGGATCGACAGGCCCGCGGAGCTCCTCCCCTCACTCGCCTCCGACCGACCCGGCGAGGGCGACGGACTACGGGCGCACGTCGACGAGCAGCGCGAGTACTACGAGTGGACGGTCCGCGAGGGCGGACTGAGGATCCCGGTGATCGAGAAGGCCTTCGCCTGGATCGAGGCCAACTGGCCCGCGGACCCCGGCACGGACGTGCTCAGCTGGGGTGATGCCCGGATCGGCAACATCCTCTACAAGGGCACCACCCCGACCGCCGTGCTGGACTGGGAGATGGCGGCCCTCGCGCCGGCCGAGGTGGACCTGGGCTGGTTCCTGTACTTCCACGACCTGTTCCAGGATCTGGCGGTCACGTACGGTTTCCCCGGCATACCCGACCTGTTCGACCACGCTCAGGTGGTCCGGCAGTACGAACAGCTCACGGGCCGGACGGTCCGCGATCTGCCGTTCTATTACGCCTATGCGGGCCTGAGGCAGGCGGTGATCCTGGCACGAATTCATCGTCGTCGTATCGAGTTCGGTGAGGCGGAGACCCCCGACAACCCGGACGACTACGTCCTGCACAACACCATGCTTTACCGCCTCATCGCCGACTGACAGGGCTCACGCCAGATTGCGCAGTCGGGGCTCGAGGTCCGTGGAGAACAGGTCCAGGAAGCGTTTCTGGTCGTGGCCGGGGGCGTGGAAGACCAGGTGGTTCAGACCGGCGTCGACGTACTGCTTGACCTGCTCGACCACGTCATCCGGGTCAGAGGCCACGATCCAGCGCTTGGCGACCTGCTCGATGGGCAGCTCGTCGGCCAGGCGCTCCATCTCCCGCGGCGAGTCCACCGAGTGCTTCTGCTCCGGGGTCAGCGACAGCGGCGCCCAGAACCGGCAGTTCTCCAACGCCGCGGCCGGGTCGGGATCGTAGCTGATCTTGATCTCGATCATCCGATCAATCGCCGCCGAATCACGCTCGTTGATCGCTGCGCCCTCCTCCACGGCCGGAAGCAGCTTGTCGGTGTACAACTCCATCCCCTTGCCCGAGGTACAGATGAACCCGTCCCCCACGCGGCCGGCGTACTTGGCCACCACCGGACCACCCGCCGCGATGTACACCGGCACACCACCCTCCGGCACGTCATAGAGGAACGCGTCCTTGGTCGAGTAGAAGTCACCCTCGAAACTGGTGGTCTCACCCGTCCACAACTCACGCATGAGCCGGACCGACTCACGCAACCGAGCGAAACGCTCCTTGAACGCCGGCCACTCACCCTGATGGCCCGTGGCGATCTCATTCAGGGCCTCACCCGTGCCCACGCCCAGGAAGACCCGGCCCGGGTACAGGCACGCCATGGTCGCGAACGCCTGCGCCAGCACCGCCGGGTTATAGCGGAACGTCGGCGTGAGCACCGACGTACCCAACTGCAGCCGCTCGGTGCGCTCACCGACCGCGGTCAGCCACGACAACGAAAACGGGGCGTGCCCACCATCGTGACGCCACGGCTGGAAATGATCCGACACCGTCGCCGAATCCATCCCCGCCCGCTCAGCCAGAACCGCGAACTCCACCAGATCACGCGGACCGAACTGCTCGGCCGAGGCCTTGTAACCGAGCTTGAGGGGTGCGTTGTCAGTCATTCGGGACTCCTGAGGGGCGATAGTTGTGAGTGTTGATCAGGGTCAGGCGGTGATGTACTTCTCGCCGAAGCGGGCGAGGGAATCGCGCTTGACCTCCATGGGGGCGTCATACCCGTGGCCCTCGATCAGCCAGGGGATGACGATGACGTCCGTGACGCCCGCGTCGGCGAGCTCGGCGAACCCACGAGTGCCGTACTTGTCGATGCACGCCACCTGGATGGCGAACGGCTGGCCGTCGCCGCGGTCCGCCAGCGAGCGCCCGTCGGCCTCGAGCAGCTCACCGAGGCGCCCGATCGTGGTGACGATCTCGTCGAAGCCCATCATCGCCGACGTCCACCCCTGGCCGATGCGGACAGCGCGCCGCAGTGCCGGGGCGGTGTGGCCGCCCACGTAGAAGGGCACCTGGGCGAGAGGCGGCGGGTCGAGCGTGAGGCGGTCGAAGTCGAAGTGCTCGCCGTGGTACTCGAACCAGCCGCCGTCGCCGGCCAGGCGGAGGATCTCGAGCATCTCGTCCACCCGCTTGCCGCGGCCCGGGTAGGAGACGCCACACCAGGCGAACTCGTTGGGGTCCCACCCGATGCCGACGCCCAGGTCCACACGACCGCCGGTCAGGTGGGAGACCGTGGACAGCTGCCGGGCCAGCAGGAGGGGCTGACGAGGGCCGAACTTGAGCACCTGTGGGCAGAACCGGATGGTCGAGGTGACCGCACCCATGGCTGCGATCGCGGTCAGCGGTTCGACCCACGGGGTGTTCTCGTCCCACATCCGCGACCCGTCAGGGGTGTACGGGTAGTCGGTGTCCTGCCGGTGCGGCAGGAACAGCGAATCGGGGAGCGTGATCCGCGCGAAACCGGCATCCTCTGCCGCACGGGCGAGGTCGAGGATCTGGTCGATCGGGCTGAACGCAATCGGGGTGGAGAACTGCATGGGGCTACCTCTGCTATCGGGGTCGGGGACGGTGCGGTTCTCAGCCCCGACACGGCGGCCCGA
>NZ_JAIFXZ010000005.1 GCF_021033825.1 Dietzia aurantiaca | reverse complement strand
CGAGGTCAGTCTCGCAGCGATCGCGATGTCCCGGGCGTGGACCGCGGACTATCGTCGAGCCATGTCCACCAGTGAGCCAGGAGGGTGGCAGCTCGGGGGAAGCGTAGGTCGTCAGATAGTGCTCAAGGGCTGAGCGGTGGACCAGCGTGTCCTCTCCTGAATCGGGGGATCCGCGAAGACGGTCGTCGCAGGTGGATCGAATGATCTGCAGGAGGCCAGCATGCCGGCCGCGGTGGTGAAAGTGTGCCGCATCCATGTACCAGTGCGGGTCGTTGTAGGTGTTAGACATGTGGTCGGTCATCGCTGCGCGGACAGCTACTTCGACTCGTTCGAGTGCATCCATGACCAATAACCGCAGCGCTCTGTCGAAGACGTAAAGATCGAGCACATCATCGAACGTCGTGCCCTCACTGAAGAGATGGTCTGGTCCGTCTTGCTGGAAGGGGATCGTATACGGCGACAACCGGTAGTAGCCGATGTGTTGTAGGTAGCGTTCTGCCCTGGCCGGCTCGGGGATGTGCAGCCCGCGGTCGGAAAGACGATTGACGAGTTCATCCAACTGCAGCGGTGGTTTGCCGTACGTCAGTAGGCCTCGTGGTCGTAGCGATCGAGGCATCGGCATTCCTCCCTGTCTGGGACAAAGAAAATCCCCCAAGTGCGCATCGTTGAGAGGCGTGGGGGATGTGGTGATTGCACCATAGCATCCGGCGGCGCTGCCTTGTAGGCGATGGCCAATGCACGATCGAATGGTCTGGTAGGTCCGAGAGTGCGAGGTGCGGCCAAGGCGGCCCCTCTGGGGTACACCCGTGCGGGACGCTTGGAGGAGCGGTATTCCTGCTGTGTCGCTGGGCGCGTTTGGGGTTTACTCGACAAGTGCCATTGGGTCCCTAGCGGGTGAAGCGCGTCCGCTGGCTGCCAGGGACTGTGCGACAAACACCAGAGCCCAGGTGCATTCAGGCTGCCCTGCCCGACAAGGTGCCGAGCCCAGCCTCTACACCGCAGTTGCGGCTGAAAGTGAGCATTTTCAGGCAATTCTCAGCAGTCCCAAGCATTTCCTTCAAAACGGCCCCAGAATCCCAGAATCCCCAGATTTCGTCCCAGAATCCCAACTTTCGCCTTGCGCGGCAGCTACAACCCCCGCGCCATGTCCACAAACCTCGAGTAGTGCAGCTGGTGCGCCACCGTGATCGTGGACGTGGGACCACCACGGTGCTTACCCAGAATCAGGTCGGCCTCGCCGGCCCGCGGGTCGTCGCGCTCGGTGGAGTCCGGGCGGTGCAGCAGCATGACGATGTCGGCGTCCTGCTCCAGCGAGCCGGACTCACGGAGGTCGGAGACCTGGGGCCGCTTGTCCGTACGCTGCTCGGGGCCACGGTTCAGCTGGGAGATGGCGATCAAGGGCACGTCGATCTCCTTGGCCAGCAGCTTGAGCTGACGCGAGAACTCCGAGACCTCCTGCTGCCGCGACTCGACCTTCTTGCCCGAGGACATCAGCTGCAGGTAGTCCACCACGATCAGCCGCAGGTCGTGCTTCTGCTTGAGCCGCCGCGCCTTGGCCCGGATCTCCATCATGGTGAGGTTGGGCGAGTCGTCGATGTACAGCGGCGCCTCGGAGATCTCGCCCATCCGCCGCGCCATCCGCGTCCAGTCCTCGTCGCTCATGGTGCCTGACTTCATATCGGACAACTTCACGCGGGCCTCCGCGCTCATGAGGCGCATGACGATCTCGGTCTTACTCATCTCCAGCGAGAACATGACCGAGGCCAGCCCGTTCTTGATGGAGCACGACCGCATGATGTCCAGACCGATGGTCGAGTTGTGCGTGGGGATCCCGGTGGGGCCGGCGAGGTACAGGTGGTCCGCCGCCGCCACCTCGATGCACCGGACCGGTACGCTCTCCGCGCTGCGTACATCGGTGATGACGCGGGTGCCGCGGCCCGAGTCGGGATGCTCGGGGATCACGATCCCGAAGTCGCACACCAGCATCAGGGTGTCGAGCGACTTGGTGGTGACCACCTGTTCGGTGCCGCCCATCTCGATACGCCACTCGTGCTCGGCATCGGCCACGATCTCCGCGCCGTCGCTGAAACGCACTGTGAAACAGGGGCGGTCCTGCCACACCTCAGTCACGCCGGTGACCTCGGTCGGCGTGCCGTCGACCCCCAGGACCCGATCGCCCACCGCGACGTCGCCCATCGTGGTCTCGCCGTCCGGCGTGGGTAGGACCGTGTCGAGAGCGAGCGCCTTACCGACGCCGGGTCGCGCGGCGATGATGATCATCTGCCCGCCGTGTAGACCGTTGGTGATGGAGTCCAGATCGGCGAAGCCGGTGGGCACGCCCTTGCTCAACCCGCCGGCGGTGTGGATCGCGTCGATCTCGTCCATCGTCGGCTGCAACAGCTCTTCGATGACAACGAAGTCCTCGGTGGTCCGACGCTCCGTCACGTCGAAGATCTCGGCCTGCGCCCGGTCCACGACCTCGGCCACGTCGGCCCCCTCGGAGCCGGAGTAGCCGTACTGCACGATCCGCGTGCCGGCATCGACGAGCCTGCGCAGCACCGCCTTCTCCGAGACGATCTGGGCGTAGTAGCCGGCATTGGCCGCCGTGGGCACCGTCGAGATGAGGGTGTGGAGGTAGGGCGCCCCGCCGGCTCGCCGTAGATCGCCGCGACGCTCCAGCTCCGCGGCCACCGTCACCGCGTCCGCGGGCTCGCCCCGCGCGTAGAGGTCCAGGATCACGTCGTAGACCGCCTGGTGCGCCGGCTTGTAGAAGTCGTTCGGCTGGATCTCCTCCACCACATCAGCGATGGCGTCCTTACTCAGCAGCATGCCGCCGAGCACCGACTGTTCGGCGGTCAGGTCCTGCGGCGGGGTCCGCCCGAACTCTCCGCCACCGCCACCGTCCTCGGGAGGCGGTGGCATATCGCCGGGATCGTCGTATCCCCCCTGCGCCATGACCGCTCCTCTCCGCTGTAGTGCTGATGTTGACGCCGTGCGTGGTCGTACCACCGCTGCCGTCCGGGACACCGGTGCGCCCTCGCGACTCCTCCACTGTAGGGCACCGCTACGACACGCCCGGCTCACATCCCACTAGGTTATCCACAGGCTTTTCCACAATCGCGAGTGTGGGGTTGTGGAGAACTGTGGATGGGCGTGAGTTATGCAGGAGCGATCTGGGGCTTGTTGTGGATAACCAGTGGAAATCGCAGGTCAATTGGCATAAACCTGCAGGTCACCGGTATCGCCGCAGGTAGAGCGCCCGGTGGATTACTTCCGATACCACGTCACGATTGGGGACACAATGGATAACGAAAGATGAACCCGGGCAATCGTCCAGCCGACAAATCCGTAGCTTTCCTACCGAGTTATCCACAGGACGTCCACAGCCCTTGCGCGCCTGTCAAAGTACGAGGGCCCCGGCCGTCGTGGTGACGGCCGGGGCCCTCGGGCCTGGTCAGATCGATCAGGCGGGGACGACCTCCACCGCGACGCGCGCGGTGGTCTCGTGACCCAGGTCGACGACGACACTGTGCGCGCCGGTCGACTTGATGTGCTCCTTGGGCATGTGCACCGAGCGCTTGTCGAGCGCGGGGCCGCCGGCGGCCTTCACGGCCGAGGCGACATCGCCCGCGGTGACCGAGCCGAACAGCTTGCCGGTGTCGGAGGTCTTGACAGCGACCTTCACGTCGGCAAGCGACTCGAGCTTCTGCTTGAGCTCGTTGGCGTGGTCCGAGTCGCGCACCTCACGGGCCTCCTGGGCCCGCTTGATGGACTCGATCTGGCGCTCGGCGCCCGGGGTGGCCACGATGGCCAGCCCGCGCGGGAGCAGGAAGTTACGACCGTATCCGCCCTTGACCTCGACGATGTCGCCCGGAGCACCGAGCTTGTCGACGTCGGCGGTGAGGATCAGCTTCATGATCCGTCTACCTTTCTTCCCTCCGACGATCCGACCCTGGCCGGGTTGTCGCGAGGTCATGTCTCATGCTTATGGGGTGGGGCGGGAAGTGCCCCTGGGAATCGACCCGATCTAAAACGGGGGCTCGTCTTCCATGCCGCCGAAGCCACCGGATCCGCCGGCCTGCGGGGCGCTGCCCCACGGGTCGTCGTTCTGCGGGCGTCCCTGGCCTCCGCCATAGCCGCCCTGCGACTGGCCTCCACCGAAACCACCCTGCGGCTGGCCTCCGCCCTGGAAGCTGCCACCCTGGCCGCCCCCACCCTGGAAACCGCCACCCTGGCCGCCTTCGCGGGGGGTGCGGGTCACCTTGGCGGTGGCGTACTTCAGCGACGGACCGACCTCGTCGACCTCAACCTCGTAGACGGTGCGCTTCTCGCCCTCACGCGTCTCGTACGACCGCTGCCGGAGCCGGCCGTTGACGATGACGCGCATGCCCTTCTGCAGCGACTCCGCGACGTTCTCCGCAGCCTGCCGCCAGACATTGCAGGTGAGGAACAGGCCTTCGCCGTCCTCCCACTGGTTGGTCTGTGAATTGAAACGACGCGGCGTCGAGGCGATCCGGAAGTTCGCGACCGCAGCACCCGACGGCGTGAACCGCAGCTCGGGGTCCGCGACGATGTTTCCTACGACCGTGATCGGGGTATCGCCCTGTGCCATGCGCTTCTCCTCCATGTAGAAGACCTGCGTGTGAAGTCCTGAGGTGGATGGTGGTCGAGGCCGACCGACCGCGCCCAGATTACCGGGCCGGTCGGACAGTCAGACTCACTTGTCGGCGCGCAGCACCTTGGTGCGGAGCACGTTCTCGTTCAGACCGAGCTGACGGTCGAGCTCCTTGACCGCGTCCGGGCTGGACTTGAGCTGCACGACGGCGTAGATGCCCTCGGACTGCTTGTTGATCTCGTAGGCGAAGCGGCGCTTGCCCCAGACATCGACCTTGTCGACCGAACCGCCCTCTTGCCGGATCACGTTCAGGAACGTATCCAGCGACGGCGCCACGGTGCGCTCGTCGAGACTCGGATCGAGGATGACCATTACTTCGTATTGACGCACGGGACCTCATCACCTCCTGTGGACTACAGATTCGGCCACGGTGTCTCCGTGGCAGGAGGGTCGTTGCGTCAGCAACCGTTCAAGGCTACCCCGTGCGGTACCGAGCGGCGAAATCACGTTACCGCTGGCAGCGCGGACGTGGGTGCGGGTGGGCGCCCGGGGAGGCTAGATGGCCATGGTCAGTGCCTGCGTCACCGGGATCACGGTGAGGAACAGGAACGCGGCGACGGTCCAGCCGATCCACACCGGCTGCCGCCAGCCCGCCCGGTAACCGCCGGCGGCGGTGACCATGCAGATGAATCCGATGAGGATGAAGGAGAACATCCAGATCATTTCGCTTGTGGTCATCGGTCGGCGTTCTCCTTCTGGGGCGTCTGCCCGGGGGTGATCGGGGCGGCCGGATCCGAGCCGGCCCCGGGTGGTGTCGCGACGGGGCGATCGGTCGGGTCCGCGAGCACTCCGGCCAGCGGATCCGTCCCGTCCGGGTCGTCCCGGTGGCTCCGCCGGACCACGTCGAGGTCCGGGCGGTAGATCTCGGTGATCACCACCGCGCAGACCGCCACCACGAGCAGGCCGCGCACCAGGACGAGCACGTGGAACAGCTCGGGATCGATCCCCCGGTTGGCCACCCCGTGGAAGTACGACATGTGGGCGACCCACAGCAGGGCGTCGAACGCCATCCACGGCAGCAACAGCTTCACGCGCGGCACGGCGAGCACCGCCAGCGGGATCAACCACAGCGAGTACTGCGGGCTCCACACCTTGTTGGTGAGCAGGAAGATCGCCACGATGAGGAACGCCAGCTGCGCGACGCGCGGCGTGGTGGCCGCGGTCAGTCCGATCACGAGTACCGCGACGCAGCCGAGCGCGAACAGCACCAGCGAGACGGTGTTCAGGGTCGCGGGCGCCTCGCCGACGGCGCGGCCCGCATCGAAGCCCGCCCAGCCGGTGAGCCCCTGGATCACGGCGTAGATGCTCTCGGGGTTCGCGGGCCGGTCCGAGTTGAGGCGGAAGAACTCTCGCCAGCCCTGCGGGAACGGGATCAGGATCGGCAGGTTGACCGCCAGCCAGGCGACCACCGCGGCGGCGAGCGCCTTGGCCAGCTCGACGAACCGTCGTCGCCGGATCGCCACCACGAGCAGGGCGCCGAACAGGAAGAGCGGATACAGCTTGGCCGCCACGCCCAGTCCCAGCACGACGCCGGCCCAGACGGGACGGCGGCGCGCCCACAGGAGCAGCGCGACGGAGGCCAGTGCGACGGCCATGATGTCGTAGTTGGTGAACGCCTGGAAGATCACGAGCGGGCTGGCCGCCATGAGCAGCGTGTCCCAGGGCCGGCGCCCGGCCGATCGGTAGGTCGCCCACACGGCGACCATCCACATGATGGCCAGCAGCACCGCGCCCAGGACGAAGTACTTCACCACCTCGATGGGCCCACCGGGGAAGACCGCCTGCCACGCCTGCGCGCCCTGCGCGGTGACGTACTGGAACAGCCCCGAGATCACGGGGTACTCCATGAAGCGGACCTCGCCGGAATCGGTCGTCCACGTGTACTTGTACGGGAACGCCCCCGCGCTCAGGCCCTCCGCGGAGTACAGCGGCAGCGGGTCGGCGTAGCAGGCCTTGTAGTACTGACGGCCGTCCCACATGAGCCCGGGCTGCGACCCGTCGGTGGGGTGGGAGGTCTCCAGGCAGGCGGCCTTCGAGAAGAAGCCGAATGCCAGGAAGATCACGGCGAAGAGCATGACCACGCGCAGCGGCGTCCAGAAGCGCTGGCGGCCGACCGCGGCGTGTCGGCCCACCGGCCCGCCCCACGCGTCGAGAACAGTGGCCGCCGGGCCGTCACCGGGGCGGACGCGCTCCTGCGGGGACAGCGAACGGAGGTCCTCGTCGAGCGGCAGCGGAGAGAGGCGACCGTTGCTCAGCACGGCCACACTCTAGTCCACGGCGCGGGCGTCAGGCCTCGCCGCCGCCCGCGGCACCGCCGCCTCCGCCGGCGTTGCCACCGCCGCCGGTGTCACCGCCGGTGTCCGCCCCGCCGCCGCCCGGAACCGGGGTGGCTCCGGGCTGCGCCGGGGCCGGCTGACCGCCACCGGCGCCGGGGATCACGATCTCGGGAAGACCCGGGACCTGGATCGTCAGCGGGGGCGCCGCGGGGGCGGGTGGCTGCGGGGTGGGCTCGTCCGGGATGACAGGCGCGGGCTGGGTCTGCGTGGCCGTGGCCCCGCCGCCACCGGCCGAGCTGGAGCCCGAGGACTCCCAGGAGGGTGCGCCCGCCTGGCCGCCGATCATGCCGGGTGTGGGGAACTGCTCCCAGTCGCTGCCCGACAGCGCGCCGTCCATCACGGACTTCCAGATGTCGGCGGGCAGCCCGGAGCCGTACATGGTGCCGCCGTAGGCGTTGAACAGCGGCTTGTTGTCGTCCGTACCCACCCAGACCGCCGTGGCGATGGAGGGGGTGTAACCGACGAACCAGGCGTCCTTGTTGTAGCCGGTGTCCCCCAGCTGCGTGGTTCCGGACTTGGCGGCCGAAGGCCGCCCGCCGGCCAGCGTGTGCCCGTTGGAGTAGGCGGCGATCGGCCCCATCGCGGAGGTCAGGTTGTTGGCCACGTCGGCGTCGATGACCTCCTCGCCCTCCGGTGAGGTGTTGTCGAGCAAGACCTCGCCCTCGGCGGTCTCGACCCGCTCGATGAAGTGGGCCGGCCGGTAGACGCCCTCGTCGGCGAAGGTGGCCAACGCGTTGGCCATGTCGCGGACGCGGATCGGGTACTGGCCCAGGATGATGCCGTCGTACGGGTCGCTGCCCTGCTCGGTCAGCGTCTCCCACTCCAGGCCGGGGATCTGTTTGGCGACACCGGCGCGGTGCGCGATCTCGCGGGTGTCGTTGGCGCCGTTGTCGAGCATCCGCTGGAGGCGGATGAACGAGGTGTTGAGCGACATCTTGAGGGCCTGCGCCACCGAGCACGAGCCACAGGACTGGCCGCCCACGTTGGTGACGGTGACGTTGCCGGTGGTGACGGGCGCCGAGGACACCGTGGTCCCCAGACCGATGCCCTGCTCGAGGGCGGCGGCCACGCCGAAGATCTTGAAGACCGAGCCGGTCTGGAGCGGGGCATTGGCGTAGTCCCAGCCCTCGGCCTCGTCGCCGCCGTAGTAACCGATCACGCCGCCGGTGCGGGGGTTGACCGAGACCACGGCGGTGCGGGTGTCCGAGTTCTCGCCCTGCATGTTGTTGCGGACGCCGTCGAGGACGGACTCCTGCGTCTGGCGATCGATCGTGGTGACGATCTTCAGACCGCGGGTGTTGAGCATCTGCTCGTCGATACCGGCCATCGCCAGCTCGGCCAGGACCTGCCGACGGATCGGGCCGTTGCTCGGGTCGCCGACGTTCTGCTCGATGGTCTGCGGATCCTGCACGACCTGCGGGAACACGGCGCCCGCGCGCTGCTGCGCGTCGATGGCGCCCATGTCGCGCATGCCGTCCATGACGTAGTTCCAGCGCCCCTCCGAGGCGGCGGCGTTGTTGAGCGGGTCCAGCGCGGACGGCGACTGGATGACGCCGGCCAGCAGGGCTCCCTCCTCGACTGTGAGGTTCTCGACGGGCTTGTTGAAGTAGGCGTTGGAGGCGGCGGCGATGCCGTAGGCGCCGCGGCCGAAGTAGATGGTGTTGAGGTAGGCCTCGAGGATCTGGTCCTTGGACCACTCCTGCGTCATCTTGGCCGCGATGATGATCTCTTTGGCCTTGCGCTCGTAGGTGACCTCGTCGCCGACCATCGTGTTCTTGACGTACTGCTGGGTGATGGTGGAGCCACCGCCCGCGGTGGACTCGCCGGTGACCTGCCCGATCACCGCGCGGCCGATGCCGGTGGGGTCGTAGCCCTCGTTGGTGTAGAAACTGCGGTCCTCGGCGGCGATCACCGCGTTGCGCACATGCACGGGGATCATGTCGATGTTGACTAGCGTGCGATTGCCCTCCGGCGGCACGATGCGGCCGATGAGCGTGGTGCCGTCGCTCTCGTAGATCTCGGAGATCTGATTGGTGGCGACGCTGCCGGGGCGCGGCACGTCGGTGCGGGAGTAGGCCACCCCCACGATCACCGCCGGGATGACCAGGACGACGACGACGAGGAGGATCAGAGTCGTCCAGACAGGGTGACGACGGGCCCAGCCGCGCCGCGCGGAATCGTCGTGATCCCCGTCAGCGCTGCGGTCCTTCTGATCACTTCGCGACATCATCTATCCTCCTGCGAGCAGGTCCGACCCGTCCGGGCGACCCCCGGTGGCGGTGCTCTGGCCTCCATTGTGTACGACAAACGGCTCATCGAAGAACCGTCGCACGTCACAGGACATTCCCGAGGGGTCGACGAAAGCTGTCACGCGGCGACTCGTCGAATCGGGACTCAGGGGCGGCGGCGCAACTCCCGGGCTGCCCGGCGGGTCCGCCTCCCCGTACCCTCCGGCAGGCCCACCTCGTACGAGAGCACCAGGTGATTCCACGAGCAACTACGGCACACCTCCACCACGTGGACGGTGAACTGGTCGTGGGTCAGGGCCAGTTGCTCGATCTCCTCGTCGCTGCGGGCCGATCCCGAGGAGGAGCCGAGGTCGTCGCCGAACACCCACGACACCTCCGTGAGGTTCTCCTTGCGGCACACCGGACAGACGGTCTCGGTGGTCTCGCCGTGGAATCCGGCCGCCCGCTGGAGGTACACGTCCGCGTCGCACACCTCGCGCAGCGACAGCCCGCCCGCCTGCAGTTCGGCCAGCACGCCCCGTCGGCGCAGCGCGAAGTCCACCACCCGTCGACGCCGGAGCGCCGCACGGCCGGCGGGATCCTCCGTCCCCGGCACGGGGCCGGGTCGCGGGTCGCGGAAGTCGGCCTGGTCCACGAGGTCAGCCTACGACCCCGGGCCCGGGCCCGGCACGGACCGGCCGAACGCCCCGCCCCGCCCCGGTCATCCGACACGTCGAGGCGATGCCGCCGCGGGCTATATCGGTCCGATACATCAGAGGGTGTAGCATCGACCGTCGTCGCAGGCGGACACCCGCAGGCGAGAACACGAAAGGAGGAGACGCGTGCTCGAACTCGCCATTCTGGGCCTGCTCGACGAGCGGCCGATGCACGGCTACGAGCTGCGCAAGCGACTGTCCGAGATGCTCGGCACGGTCCGCACCGTCTCCTTCGGTTCGTTGTATCCGACCCTGCGCCGCCTCCAGCAGCAGGGCGACATCGTCGAGGACGCCTCGGCCGCCACGGTCACCCGCCCACCCGCCACCGCGCGGCGCGGGCGCAAGACGTACCGCATCACCACGCGGGGCAAGGACTCGCTGGCAGCGCTACTCGACGAGCCCGGCACGGCGTCGTTCACCGACGACGGCTTCGGGGTGCACCTGGCCTTCTTCGACCGCACGCCCGGACCCGCCCGGGTGCGCCTGCTCGAGGGCCGGCGCCGGGTGTTGGAGGAACGCCGCGAGGGCCAGCGCGACGCCGCCGCACGCACCGGCCCCACCGAACTGCGCTACGCCCGGCAGCTCACCCTGCTCGGACTCGAGACCAGCGAACGCGAGCTGCGGTGGATCAACGAACTCATCCAGACAGAGAACCCATCACAAGGAGAACCCCAATGACCGACCAGAAGGTGCGCGTCGCGATCGTCGGCGTCGGCAACTGCGCGTCCTCGCTCGTGCAGGGCGTGGAGTACTACAAGGACGCGGCGGTCGACTCGACCGTCCCCGGCCTCATGCACGTCAAGTTCGGCGACTACCACGTCAACGACGTCGAGTTCGTCGCCGCGTTCGACGTGGACGGCAAGAAGGTCGGCATGGACCTCGCGGAGGCCATCCTCGCCTCCGAGAACAACACCATGAAGCTCTGCGACGTGCCGCCCACCGGCGTGTCCGTCCAGCGCGGCCCGACCCTCGACGGCCTGGGCAAGTACTACCGCGAGACCATCGAGGAGTCCCCCGCCGAGGCAGTCGACGTGGTGCAGGCGCTCAAGGACGCCCGCGTCGACGTGGTGGTGTCCTACCTGCCCGTGGGGTCCGAGGAGGCCGACAAGTTCTACGCGCAGTGCTGCATCGACGCCGATGTCGCCTTCGTCAACGCCCTGCCCGTGTTCATCGCCTCGGACCCCGAGTGGGCCGAGAAGTTCCGCGCCGCGGGCGTCCCGATCGTCGGTGACGACATCAAGTCGCAGGTCGGCGCCACCATCACCCATCGCGTGATGGCGAAGCTGTTCGAGGACCGCGGCGTCGCGCTGGACCGCACCTACCAGCTCAACGTCGGCGGCAACATGGACTTCAAGAACATGCTCGAGCGCGAGCGTCTCGAGTCCAAGAAGGTCTCCAAGACCCAGGCCGTGACCTCCAACCTCGAGGGATCCCTCAAGGGCAAGATCCACGACCGCAACGTGCACATCGGCCCGTCAGACCACGTCGAGTGGCTGGACGACCGCAAGTGGGCGTACGTTCGTCTCGAGGGACGCGCCTTCGGTGACGCTCCGCTCAACCTCGAGTACAAGCTCGAGGTGTGGGACTCCCCCAACTCGGCCGGCATCATCATCGACGCCGTCCGCGCGGCCAAGATCGCCAAGGACCGCGGCATCGGCGGGCCGATCCTGCCCGCCTCGGCCTACCTGATGAAGTCGCCGCCGGAGCAGATGCCGGACGACAAGGCCCGCGCCGAGCTCGAGGCCTTCATCATCGGGGCCTGACCCGCGAGAGAAATCGGAACACATGAACCACATCGCGACGAACCGCCAGCCCACCACCACGGGACGTCGCCGTGTCCCGGCCGTCATCGCACTCGCGGTGGCGGCCGGGCTCGCGCTCGCCGCCTGCTCCGCCGACCCTGTGGATGACCCGGACACCTCGCCGACGGGGTCGACGACGACGGTGTCGTCGTCGTCCTCCCCCACCACCTCGACCCCTGCGGCGACGGCCGATCCCGTCTCGGCGCCGGCCACCACCACGACCCCCGCGCCCGCCCCGGCCCCCGCGCCCGAGCTGCCCGCCAACGTCGTGAGCACCGGCGGGCCCTGCCACATGGTGGGCGAGGTCGCCCAGGCCGAGGACGGCTCGCCGCTGTTCTGCACCGAGGACCCCCTCGCCGGGCCGCTGTGGCAGCCCGCGGACGGAGCCGAGGCAGGCATCGGGCAGGCGAAGCCCGGCGGCCCGTGCTCGCAGGAGGGCATCGCGGTGGCCGGGCCCGAGGGCACCATCCTCACCTGCGCCCTCACCGGCGGCGGCGACGTGCCCGGCGGGCTGTACTGGCAGTAGGCGCCGAGACCCGTCGGCGCGTGCGCGGGCCCGTGCCGTCCGGTTGCGGCACCGCGGGGGTCGGGATTGACTCGTGGCCTCACCCGCGATCCGACCGGAGGCGAGATGGCCGCACCATTACGCAGCACCATTCCCCTGCAGGTGAACGACGGTGTCTATGCGCCGCAGGAGGACTCCTGGCTGCTGAGCGGCGTGCTCGAGGCCAGCGGACTGGCCGAGGGGCGGCGTGTCCTCGACATCTGCACCGGCAGCGGGGTACTCGCACTCGAGGCCGCCAGGCTGGGGGCCCGGGAGGTCCTCGCTTTTGACCTGTGTCCCGCCGCCGTGGAGTGCGCCTCCGGCAACGCGGCGGCCAGCGGGCTCCCCGTCGAGGTCCGGCTCGGCACGCTGCAGGACGCGGCGCAGCACGGGCCTTTCGACCTCGTGGTGACCAACCCGCCCTACGTGCCGTCGACGCTGCCGCCGGCCGGGACCGGACCCGACCGCGCGTGGGACGCCGGCGCCGACGGCCGGGTGGTGCTCGACGAACTCTGCGCCCTCGCGCCGCGGCTGATCGCCCCCGGGGGCGCCCTGATGCTCGTCCAGTCGGAGTTCTCCGCGCCCCGGCAGACCGTGCAGATGCTCACCGACTCGGGATTCATCGCCCACACCGCGGCCCGCCAGATGATCGACTTCGGCCCGGTGATGACCGCGCGGGCCGACGAGCTCGAGGCGTCCGGCCTGCTCGAGCCCGGACGACGGACGGAGGAGCTGGTGGTGATCCGTGCCCACCGCCTCTGACCGCGAGCCCCGGGTCGTCCGCGTGGTGCCGGGGGGGCCCGTCCTCGTGGAGGGCCCCGTGGAGATCGTCACCCCGGACGGCGAATGCGTGAGCTCGGACCGCTTCATGGTGGCGGTCTGCGCGTGCCGACGCAGCCGGAACTACCCGCTGTGCGACACCAGTCACCGCAAGAAGGTCCGGCCCACGGACGACGACTGAGCGTTGGTCAGGCGGCGGTCAGGGATCGGTCGGGCCACGGCCGGTCGGCGGTCGCGTTTTCACGGGCCGCGGTCAGGCGGCGGCTCGCGTCCAGCCTGGCTCAGGCCAGCAGCGACGATTCCCTGCGCCGCCACGCCGCGACCAACCGGTCACCCGCGAGGTCGTCGAGATACGCGAGTGACCGCATCCCGAACACCACGTCGGGAGCCAGCTCGGGCTCCCGACGGAGCAGGTCCCCGATCACGTCATGCCGCATGACCTGCTCGTGCACGGCGTCGGCCTCGACGTGCTCGGCGTAGAAGTGCACGCACTCCTCGGGCGCCTCCAGGCGCCGCAACCCCGCGACGAACCGGGCCGACCCGGGCGACGAGGTGATCTCGATGGCCGCGAAATGCCCGAGCGTCGCACCCCGCCTCGAGCGGTGCAGGCCGAGCAGCGACATGAGATTGACGGTCGCCAGCGTCTCGGCGGGCACCCGGTCGAGATACGCGAGATAGGTCGGATCCAGGTCCGCGGCCGTCATGAGGTCCGCCCACAGCTGCTGGTGCACGCGATCGCCGCGCCCACCGCCGTACTCGTCGAACTCCACGGCGACGAATGCCGCCTTGGCCTGACCCTGGATCCGCGGGATCGCCCAGGCGTGGGGATCGCCCTCCTTGAGGTGGTAGAGCGAACGGTGGGCGAAGTACTCCCGCATCTGGTCCCAGGTGCCCTCGTCCTTCAGGAACCAGGACGGCCCCGTCCCTGAGGTGGTCTCCACGGACAACGCGTCCATCTCGGCGACCGGATCGTCACCCGGTTCGACGTTGTCGCGGAGATTCGCGAGGAAGCGCGCCTCCAGCACGGCACGCAGCCGCAGCAGCTCCGGGTCCCACTCCAGCCCGGCGTCCACGCCGGCGAAACCCCGGTAGTGCAGTTCGTAGAGCGTCTGCAGGGCGAGTTGGAGATCCCGACCCATCGGGTCGACATCAGAGGACACCGTCGGCAGCGCGGAGGTGTCGCCGGAGGACAGCGCCGCGACGACGGCGTCGGACAGCTCGCCGCAGGCTGTCGGCAACGTCGGGGCGGAGACGGTCATGGTGGTCATGGCCCCTTGTCTACCCCCTCCGCCGGTCGTCCTCCACCGCGTCGCGACCGCCGTCGCGGCCCCGGCCGTCGTCGTCGCTCCCGCCGTCACCGTCGTCGTGTTCGCGCTCGATCCGCTCCTGCTCCTGCTGTTCGCGTCGGTCGGAGTCGCGCTTGGCGTAGTTGTCGAACATCTTGCGTCGCTCATGCCACCTCAGGCTGTAGGTGGCCTCGCGGACGGACTCCTCATTGTCGAAGTTCGAGCCGAGCGCGCCGGCGAACGCGCCGAGGCAACTGGAGAGCCAGGCGAGGTGGACGTAGTCCATCAGCCGCACGGGCCGGCCGAGCTGGTTCTGCAGGTAGTCGGCGTCCATCACCGCCAGCGCGAGCAGGAACATGGCCAACAACAGTCCGAGGTACATGATGCCCACGCCGGTCCCGACCGTGAGCACGGTGGCGGCGTTGTCCATCCGCCGGTTGCCCGGCGTGATCTCGTCGTCGGCCGAGTTCCACAGACCGTTGCGCAGGATGAGCCAGGTCATGAGTGTGAGAACACCCAACACGCTGATGAGGAGCAGGCGGAGCGGGTGCAGTTCCACCGCGAGAGAGGCGATGCTGCCGTAGAAGATGCCGAAGGCACCGGAGCCCGCACCGGCCACGACGACGCCGGACAGCGCCGTCATCATGCGCGCGGGCCTGTTGTTGAGCACCATCCCCCCGAGCAGGCGCACCTCGGAACCGAGGCCGCGCTGTTCGGAGGGCGGGAGGTCATCGGTGCCGGGCGCGCCCAGCCCGTCCCGGTGGATACCGGAACTCACCAGCCGCAGGGCGAGCTTCCGCAGCTTCGACCGCACCCGGAACGCGCCGAGCACCGGCATGCTCACCAGCGCCGCGGCGGTGGAGCCGCTGACGTCGTAGAGCAGGGGGATCCCCTGCGGTCGCGTGGGGAGATCGGTCAGGTACAGCACAAAGTCCCAGTTGTGTTCCTGCAGCAGCCGGGGCGCGTGCTCGGTGAGACGGATCTCGCCGTCCGGCCCGAGCGGGAGGGTCTCCTGGCTGGACTCCACCCGCCACTGGCCACCGAGCTCGCGGGTCAGGTCGTCGGCGAGGTCGTCCGCGATCGCCGCCGCCACCCTGCTGGGCATTCCCGGATCGGCCATGAGGCCGACGGTTGCGAAGCGCTCCTCCCCGCTGGCCCGCCCGCCCTTCGCCGCGGCGGCCGCCTGTTCGCCCAGGGACGGCGACCCGGCCATCTCCGCCCCGCCGGTCATCTCTTCCCCGTCAGTCGGTCTGTGATCGTCCACCCCCTCCATCATGCTGCGGATTTCCGACAACGGAACCGGTAGCGGGTGGATGATCGGCCGAACGGTTGCGGTGATCGGCGCGTCTGGCGTTACATGGGCGGTGGTCGATAAGTCCGGAGGTGTCAGTGTCGCCGCAAGAGCCCCACTCCCAGCCCCAGCCGGGGCGTCCGTCCCGGCCGACGCTGGCGCGGCGGGGCGCCCCGCAGAACTGGCCCGTCTGGCGCCAGCTCACCGGCGGCGACCTCCTCGGGCGCGGCGCGGCCACCCGGTCCCGACGCCACCTCGAGATCACTCCGCGTACCGCCACCGCCGACGCGGTGGTCAAGAGCGTGTGTCCGTTCTGTGCAGTCGGCTGCGCGCAGAACGTCTACGTCAAGGACGGGCGGGTCATCCAGATCGAGGGCGACGACGACAGCCCCGTCTCCCGCGGCCGCCTCTGCCCCAAGGGGTCGGCGAGCAAGCAGCTCGTGACCAATCCCGACCGGATCAGCTCCGTGCTGCACCGCAAGCCGTATGCCACCGAGTGGGAGGAACTCGACCTCGACACCGCGCTGGAGATGGTCGCGGACCGCGTGCTCGACTCCCGTGAGCGGTTCTGGGAGGAGACCGACGCGAACGGCGACACCGTCCGGCGGACCCGCGGTGTCGCCAGCCTCGGCGGGGCGACGCTGGACAACGAGGAAAACTACCTCATGAAGAAGCTCTACACGGCGCTCGGCGCCATCGAGGTGGAGAACCAGGCCCGCATTTGACACTCCTCCACCGTTCCCGGTCTGGGAACCTCATTCGGGCGTGGTGGTGCCACGAACTACCAGCAGGATCTCGCGAACTCCGACTGCATAGTCATCCAGGGTTCCAACATGGCCGAGGCCCATCCCGTCGGCTTCCAGTGGGTGATGGAGGCCCAGCGTCGGGGCGCCACGGTGATCCACGTCGACCCCCGGTTCACGCGGACCAGCGCCAAGGCCGACCTGCACGTCCCGATCCGCGCAGGCGCCGACATCGCGTTCCTCGGCGGGCTCATCAACTACGTCCTCACCCACGACGCGTGGTTCCACGAGTACGTGGTGGCGTACACGAACGCGCCGATGCTCATCGACGAGGAGTTCCTCGACACCGAGGACCTGGCCGGGGTGTTCTCCGGTTTCGATGACGAGGGCAACCAGTACGAGGTCGACTCGTGGCAGTACGAGGGCGCGCGCGACCAGCGACCGCACGAGAGCGGCGGCGCCGACGACGGGACCGAGCAGAATCCCACCGAGGTAGCGGGATCCGGTGGCGCCCGGGCGTCCTCGACCACCGCCGCCCCGCCGCGGGACGACACGTTGCAGGATCCCCGCTGCGTCTTCCAGATCCTCAAGCGGCACTTCAGTCGGTACACGCCGGAGATGGTGGAGCGCACCTGCGGTGTGTCCGCCGACGACTTCCTCCGTGTGGCCCGGGCGTTGGCGGAGAATTCCGGCCGCGACCGCACCTCGGCGTTCTGTTACGCGGTCGGCTGGACCCAGCACACGGTCGGCGTGCAGTACATCCGCACCGCGTCGATCCTCCAGCTACTCCTGGGCAATATCGGGCGGCCCGGGGGCGGGATCATGGCGCTGCGCGGGCACGCCAGCATCCAGGGCTCCACCGACATCCCGACCCTGTACGACCTGCTACCCGGCTATCTGCCGACTCCCAACGCCTCGCACCACCACGACCTCGACTCCTACGTGGGCACCGATGCGGAGGCCAAGGGCTTCTGGGGCAACATGCGGTCGTACACCGTGAGTCTGCTCAAGGCGTGGTGGGGCGACGCGGCGACGGCGGAGAACGACTACTGCTTCGGCCACCTGCCGCGCCTCACCGGCAAACACGACTCGACCTCGACGGTGCAGCGACAGATCGACGAGGGCGGTGGCGGCTACTTCCTCGTCGGCGAGAACCCGGCCGTGGGTACGGCCAACGGCCGGATGCAGCGCGCCGGCCTGGCGAATCTCGACTGGCTCGTGGTGCGAGACCTGGTGATGATCGAGAGCGCCGACTTCTGGAAGTCCGGCCCCGAGATCGAGACTGGCGAGATGCGCACCGAGGACATCGGTACCGAGGTCTTCTTCTTCCCCGCCGCCAACCACGTGGAGAAGAAGGGCTCGTTCACCAATACCCAGCGCATGCTGCAGTGGCGCCACCAGGCGGTCGAGCCGCCCGGGGACGCCCGCAGCGAGTTGTGGTTCTACTTCCACCTGGGCCGCATCCTCAAGGAGCGGCTGGCCGACTCCACCGACCCGCGTGACCGGGCCCTGCAGGACCTCACGTGGGACTACCCCATGGAGCACGGCACCGACGAGCCCGACGCCGAGTCGGTCCTGGCCGAGATCAACGGCCGCCGCGCCGACGGCGAGCCGCTGTCGACGTACACCCAGCTCGCCGACGACGGCTCCACCGCCTGCGGCTGCTGGATCTACTGCGGCGTGTACGCCGACGGCGTCAACCAGGCCGCGCGGCGCAAGCCGCGGCACGAACAGAACGAGTTGGCCCTGGAGTGGGGCTGGGCGTGGCCGGCCAACCGGCGGATCCTCTACAACCGTGCCTCCGCCGACCCCGAGGGTCGGCCGTGGAGCGAGCGCAAGGCGCTGCTGCGGTGGGACCCGGATGCCGGCGACGGCGCCGGCCGATGGGTCGGCGACGACGTGCCCGACTTCGAGGCGGGCAAGGCGCCCGACTACGAGCCGCCGGAAGGCGCGGTCGCGGAGGCTGCCATAGGCGGCGCCGAGCCGTTCATCATGCAGGACGACGGTCGCGGCTGGCTCTACGCACCCCGGGGCCTGGCGGACGGGCCGATGCCCGCGCACTACGAGCCGCCCGAGTCACCGACCCGCAACCCGATCTACCCCGAGCAGAACTCCAACCCCGCCGGGCATTCTCGGCCCGGCCCGTACAACATGACCCAACCGGGCCACGGCGAGCCGGGCAGCGAGGTGTTCCCCTACGTCTTCGGGACCTACCGCCTCACCGAACACCACACGGCCGGGGCGATGAGCCGAACGCTGCCGTACCTGTCCGAACTGCAGCCGGAGTTCTTCTGCGAGGTCAGCCCCGAGCTGGCCGCCGAGCGGGGCCTGGAGAACGGCGGCTGGGCCACCATCGTCACCTCACGCTCCGCGATCGAGGCGCGGGTGCTGGTGACGCGCCGGATGCGGCCACTCCTCATCGACGGCGCCACGCTCCACCAGATCGGCCTGCCCTACCACTGGGGCGGCAACGGCGTGAGCATCGGCGACCCGGCCAACGACCTACTGCCGCAGAACCTCGACCCCAACGTGTCGATCCCGGCGACCAAGGCCACGAGTTGTGACATCGTCGCGGGACGACGTCCGCGCGGCTCCGCGCTCCTCGAGTTCGTCGAGGGTTATCGTCGCCGAGCGGGAATCCGCACCGAACCGGGAACGGAGAGCTGATCCATGTCCGCCTTCCTGTCCGACCTCGGACGGTCCTTCTTCGGTGACGTCTACCCCGCCGTCGACGGCGGCTACGAGGACCCGCCGCCGCGCAAGGGCTTCTTCACCGACACCTCGGTGTGCATCGGCTGCAAGGCCTGCGAGGTGGCGTGCAAGGAGTGGAACCTCATCCCCGAGGACGGCCTCGAGCTCACCGGGAACTCGTACGACAACACCGGCTCACTCGGCTCGTCCACGTGGCGGCACGTGGCGTTCATCGAGCAGGAGGTGCCGGCCCGCCTGGCCGCGGCGAGCCCGGTTCCCGATACCGGGGTCGGCGCCGGGCTCGGGGCCGCGCCTCCGGTCGACCTGGGCCTGCCCACGTCGACCCTGCCCGGAGAGACGGAAGACGCTGGGGACGCCACCGACTTCCGGTGGCTCATGGAGTCGGACGTGTGCAAGCACTGCACGCACGCGGCGTGCCTCGACGTGTGTCCGACCGGCGCGCTCGCGCACACCGAGTTCGGCACCGTCGTGGTGCAGAACGACATCTGCAACGGCTGCGGCTACTGCGTCTCCGCCTGCCCGTACGGGGTCATCGAGCGACGCCCCGGCCCCGCGGGCGACCCCGCCGTGGGGATCGCCCAGAAGTGCACCCTCTGCTACGACCGGCTCACCGAGGGCATGACCCCCGCCTGCGCCAAGGCCTGCCCCACCGACTCTATCCAGTTCGGTGACCTCGACGAACTACGCGAGCGGGCCGTCGGGCGTCTGGACCAGCTCGTCGAGGCCGGGGAGCCCCGCGCCCAGCTGTACGGTCACGACGCCCGCAACGGCGTCGGCGGCACCGGGGCGTTCTTCCTGCTCCTCGACGACCCCGAGGTATACGGTCTGCCGCCGGATCCCGTGGTGACCACGCGTCACGCCCCGGCGATGTGGCGACAGGCCGCGCTCGCCGCCGCGACACTGCTCGGCGGCGCGGTGGTCGCCTTCGCCACCGGGGGACGACCCCGATGACCGACTCTGAACAGCGTTCGCGTACCCGCCGGCGTCGCCGCGGGGGGCGCGAGCAGCTCATGGTGCCGGAGGCGGAGTTCCAGTCCTACTACGGCAAGCCCATCGTCAAGGCCCCGCCGTGGGAGGCCGACATCCCCGCCTACCTGTTCCTCGGCGGCCTCGCGGCGGGGTCCTCGCTGCTCGCCGCGGGA
The DNA here is from genome assembly GCF_021033825.1 of Dietzia aurantiaca. Lineage (GTDB taxonomy): Bacteria > Actinomycetota > Actinomycetes > Mycobacteriales > Mycobacteriaceae > Dietzia > Dietzia aurantiaca. The sequence goes on along the minus strand of NZ_JAIFXZ010000005.1, from coordinate 184,997 downwards.
GCGGATCTCGCCGGCCTCCCCGCGCAGCGGCGTTCCGCGCGGGTGGTGGCTCTGGGCGGCATCACGGCCAGCCTGTACTTTCTCGTCAACGACCTGGGACGCCCGGAGCGCTTCCACCACATGCTGCGGGTGTTCAAGCCGACCTCGCCGATGAGCGTGGGGACCTGGATCCTGTCCGCCTACGGGCCGTTCGTCGGCATCGCCCTCGGCCGCGAGGTCGTCCCCCTGCTCCCCCGACGTCTCGCCAGGGTGCTGCCGATCGGCCTCATCGACCGCGCGTCCAAGCCGGCCGGGATCGTCGCCGCCGCCATCGCACCGGCCGTCGCCTCCTACACGGCGGTCCTGCTCACCGACACCGCCGTGCCGAGCTGGCACGAGGCCCGCCACGAGCTGCCCTTCGTCTTTGTCGGCAGTGCCGCCGCCGCGTCCGGGGGCGTCGGCATACTCCTCAACCCGCTGCACGAGACCGGGCCCGCGCGCCGCCTCGCCGTCGGCGGTGCCGTGCTGGAGCTCGGCGCCGAGCAGTTCATGCAGCGCTCGATGGGGATCACCGCGGAGCCACTCCACCAGGGCCGGGCCGGCAGATACCACGCCGCCGCCCGCGCGCTCACCTTCGTCGGAGCGGTCGGCGCGGTCCTCGGCAGGCGCAGCCGCGTGGCCTCGGCCATCTCCGGTCTCGCACTGGCGGCCGGCTCCGCGTCCACCCGGTGGGCCGTGTTCCACGCCGGCATGGAGTCGACCAAGGACCCGAAGTACACCGTCGTGCCGCAGCGACAGCGCCGCGACGCCCGGGGCGGTGGCGAAGCGTTCGATGAGGTCTAGTCCACGACGTGCCCGTCGTCGCCGACCCGACGGCTGAGACCCTCCTCGGCGAGCTTCTCGAGTAGGGGCATCACGACGCGACGCGAGGTGCCCAGGTGTGTGCGGGCGGTGCTCGGCGTGAACGGCTGGGGCAGGCGCCGTAGCTCGGCGACCGCGGCCTCCGTGGCGTCCGGCCCCAGCCACACGCCCGGCCCGATCCGGCTGAGCAGGCCCGCACGCACGCACGCAGCCAGCTCCCGGGTGCCCAGGCCGAGTCCGGCGAGCTCGTCGGCGCTCGGGGCGTCGAACGGCCGCGCCCCGAACCGCTCGGTCAGCCCGGAGACCGCGGTCCGGACGCGCTCCGGCAGCCCCGGCCCGCAGCCAGGGGTGACGACGCGGCCGCCGTCCGCCCGCAGCCCGGACGCGGCAGGATGCGCGAGCACCACCGTCAGCAGCCGCGCGTCGGGAAGGTCGAGGGCACGGCGGGCCGCCTCGGTGGGCACCCCGGGGTCGAGCGGATCGCGGCGGTCGTGGTCCTCGACCGCGGCGACGAGTCGCTCCACCAGGCCGGGGAGCGCGTCGCGATCGAGGAGCCAGCCGCCGGTCTCGTCGGCCGCCGGCACGTCGGCGACGCCGAACGCCCGCAGGTCGTCGACATGTGCGACGCCGCGTCGCCGCAGCTCGGACCTCAGATCGGGTTCCTCGGGGGTGGCGGCGAGCACCTCCGCCCGGCGCCGGGCCGCTCCGCGTCGGCTCAGCTCCGGAGGCGCGGGATCGAGGACGACCGCACCCGCCGGGATTCGCTCGGCGCCGGGCTCGCGCAGGATCAGCCGGTCGCCCACCCGCAGCGGCAGCGGCTCGGCGAGCGCGAGTCGTGCGTGTCGCGCGTCCAGCGGGCGGACGTGCGCGGTCACGGCCGCGGAGCCGCAGTGCACCGTCACCTGCCCGGGCAGGTCGGCGGTGTCTGCGCCGGGGTCCACGCGCACGTCCGGGGTGGACGACGGACGCCACCGGCCGGGCGTGACCAGGACGGTCCCACGGGGCACGTCGTCAGCGGCCACGCCGCGTAGATTGACGGCCACCCGCGCCACCGCCGTGACCTCGTCGCGCGCCTCTCCCAGCGCCTGCAGGCCGCGCACCGCGACGCGCGGCCCCCCGGGCCCGACCTCCAGGGTGTCGCCGGTGTGCACCGTTCCGGCTGGCAGGGTGCCGGTGACGACGGTCCCGGAGCCTCCGATGGTGAACGACCGGTCCACCCACAGACGGACGTCCGCCTCCCGGTCGGGCTCGGGCAGTGCGGCGCCCAGGCGGACCAGTTCGGCACGCAACTCGTCGAGGCCGGCGCCCGCGACCGCGGAGACGCACACCGCCGGGATGTCGGCCAGCGGAGTGCCGGCCATCGCGGCGCGCGCCTCGGCCAGCGCGAGTTCGGGGTCCAGGAGGTCGCTGCGGGTGACGACGAGGACGCCGTGTCGTACCCCCAGCGCCACGAGAGCGTCGAGGTGCTCGGCGGACTGCGGCATCCAGCCGTCGTCGGCGGCCACCACGAAGAGCACCGCCGGCACCGGGCCGATCCCGGCGAGCATGTTCGGCATGAACCGGCGGTGGCCGGGGACGTCGACGAACGCGACGGTCCTCCCGTCGTCGAGCGTGGCGGAGACGTACCCGAGGTCGATGGTCAGCCCGCGCCGCCGCTCCTCCGCCCAGCGGTCCGGATTCTCACCGGTGAGGGCCCGCAGCAGGGTCGACTTGCCGTGGTCCACGTGGCCGGCGGTCGCCACCACGAACATCAGACGTGCTCCCGGGCCGCGATCACCAGTCGGAGCAGTTCGGGATCGTCCGAGGTGGGCAGCGCCCGGAGATCGAGCAGGCACCGGCCCTCGGTGACGCGCCCGAGTACGGCGGGTCGTCCCGCGCGCAGGGCGTCGGCGAAGCGTTCCGGCAGGGCCACCGCCGCGCTCGGCAGGTCGACGCCCGGCGCGCCCCCGCCCCCGACCGCCGCGACCGAGCGGACGGCCTCGGCCGGCACCCCGGCGGAGGTGAGGTCGTCGGCGAGGCGCCGTGCCCGCCCGAGCAGGTCGCCGGCGTCGGCCTCGAGCCCTTCGGTGACCGGCGGGCGGGGTCCGCGGAGCGTGGCCTCGAGCGCGGCGAGCGTGAGCTTGTCCACGCGCAGGGCCCGGGCGAGCGGATGACGGCGCAGCCGGTGCACGAGGTCGGCATCCCCGCCCAGGATCCCGGCCTGCGGTCCGCCGAGGAGCTTGTCGCCGCTGGAGGTCACCAGGTCGGCACCCGCGGCGAGCATCGTCGTCATATCGGGCTCGTCGGGGAGCACCGGGTGCGGGGCGAGCAGGCCGGAACCGATGTCCACCACCAGGGGCACGCCGCGGCCGGCGAGCTGCGCGGCCGGCACGACCGAGGTGAAGCCGCTGACCAGGAAGTTCGAGGGGTGCACCTTGAGCACGAAGGCCGTGGTCTCGTCGATCGCGGCGAGGTAGTCCTCGAGGCGGACGCGGTTGGTGGTGCCCACCTCCTGCAGCCGGGTGCCGGTGGACTCGAGCAGCTCGGGCAGGCGGAAGCCGTCGCCGATCTCGATCATCTCCCCGCGCGAGATCACCACCGTGCGCCCCGGGCCGCCCAGCGCGGTGACGGCGAGGGCGAGCGCCGCCGCACCATTGTTGACGACGTGGACGTCGCCCGCGGTCGGTACCGCGTCACGCAGGGCGTCCAGCGCACCCCGGCCCCGGCGACCCCGCCGTCCGGTGGCCAGGTCCAGCTCGACGTCGTTGGTGCCGGCGGCCTCGCCGAGCGCGCGTACCGCGGCCGCCGACAGGGGCGCCCGGCCGAGGTTGGTGTGCAGCAATACCCCGGTCGCGTTGAGGACGCGGGTGAGCGAGACCGGCGCCGTCGGCAGCGCTGCCAGCACGGCGTCGACGATCTCGTCCGCGGGCAGATCGCCGGCACGTGCCCGGCCCTGGGCGTCCCGGATCCGTGCCTTGACCATCTCGCGGCCCAGCCCGGCGAGAGAGTCGGCCAGGCGCGGGTCGCGGAGCACGGCATCGGTGGAGGGCACGCGCCGACGGGAATCGCCGGTCGTGGACTGCTCGGTGATGGCCCGCTCCTCTTCCCCGGCCCCGCCGACCGGGGCCGCCCACTCGAGGTGGCCGGGTCGGGGACGGGCGAGGACTGTTGGCGGAGGCGGACGGGAATCGAACCCGCCTGACCGAGATACTCGGCCACGTCGGTTTTGAAGACCGCGGGGACCACCAGGTACCCGGACGCCTCCCTCACGAACGAGTAAGCACCATGGCCGACACGTGAGTCAACCGCGCCACGCGCTGGCGGTGCATCCGGCGGCGCACCCCCGTCGCGGTCACTAGGGTCTGGCCCATGACCTCCTCCCCCGCCCCCGCCCGTCTCACCTCGTACGCCCACGGTGGCGGTTGCGCGTGCAAGATCCCGCCCGGCGCGCTCGAGTCGGTGGTGGCCGGGCTCGTCGGCGCGCCCGTCCGTGACCCGGCGGCCGAGCTCGTCGTGGGTCTGGACGACGGCGACGACGCGGCCGCCGTGCGGATCGCCGGCGGTCAGGCCGTGATCAGCACCGCCGACTTCTTCACGCCCGTCGTCGACGACCCCTACGACTGGGGGCGGATCGCGGCGGCCAACGCCCTGTCCGATGTGTACGCGATGGGCGGCACGCCGATCGTGGCGATCAACCTGCTGTGTTGGCCGATGGACGTGCTGCCGTACGAGATGGCCGGCGAGGTGCTGCGCGGGGCCCAGGACGTCGCCGGGAGCGCGGGCTGCCATGTGGCCGGCGGTCACAGCGTGGACGACCCCGAGCCCAAGTACGGCATGGCCGTCACAGGGATCGCCGACCCCGACCGTCTGCTGCGCAACGACGCCGGCCGAGCCGGTGTGCCGTTGTCGCTGACCAAACCGCTGGGGATCGGAGTGCTCAACAGCCGGCACAAGAACACCGGCGCGGTGAGCGAGGAGGCGATCGCGACCATGACCTGCCTCAACGACGTCGCCGCCCGCGACGCCCTGGCCGCCGGGATCGGCTGCGCGACCGACGTCACCGGCTTCGGGCTGCTCGGTCACCTGTTCAAGATGGCCCGCGCCAGCGGCGTCTCGGCCGTGATCGACTCGGCGGCGGTGCCGTATCTGGACGGAGCGCGGCAGGCGCTGGCCGACGGGTTCGTCAGCGGCGGGACGCGGCGCAACCTCGACTGGGTCCGCCCACATCTCGCCTCGGACGTCGGCGAGGACGAGCTGCTCCTGCTCGCCGACGCCCAGACCTCTGGGGGTCTGCTGGTGGCCGGAGAGGTCCCTGGCGCACCGGTGATCGGCGAGCTGGTGTCGGCCGCGGACGCGACCGTCACAGTGCGGTGAGCCAGGGCTAGGGCTAGTGCTAGGGATCGGACCCGGGATCGCTCGCCGCGTCCGCCATCCAGTGCCCGGTGTGGGTGTCGAGGTAGAACCGGGCCTGCGACAGTAGTTCCGCGAGCGGCGCGGCCCCGTCGAGCGAGATCCCCGCCTCGTCCGGCTCCAGTGGCTCGAGGGCCTCGAACTGCGACCGGACCAGCGACGCAGGGAAGAAGTGGTCGCGCCGCCCCGCGAGCCGCGCCCGCGCGAGCTCCTCGGTCACCACCAGGTGGATGAACGCCACCGCGGCGTCGGTACGGAGGACGTCCCGGTAGCTTCTCGCGAGGGCGGAGCAGGCGATCACCGTGGGGTCGGCGCGCTCCCGGATCACGGCGTTGAGCTTGCGCAGCCACGGCTCCCGGTCGGTCTCGTCGAGCCCGGCCCCGCCCCGCATCTTGGCGATCGATGCGGCGCTGTGGAAATCATCCCCGTCGAGGAAGAGTCCGCCGACCTCCTCCGCGAGCCGCCGCGCGAACGTCGTCTTGCCGCAGCCGCTCACCCCGAACACGACGATGGTCACGGCGGGCGCCCTCCCGTGCCGCGGACGAAGGCTCAGTCCTCGCCCGCGCCGCGGTCCAGGCGGGCGAAGGCGTCGAACAGCCGGGCGCCCGGCGCGAGCGCCGACTCGTCGAGCATGAAGCCCGGGTGGTGCAGGTCGGTTTCCGCCGACTTCCCGTCCCACACGCCGTACCGCAGATACACGCCGGGGATCTCCTCGGTGTACCAGGCGAAGTCCTCGCCACCACTGGACTGGTCGGCGGTGCCCACACCGTCCTCCCCGAGCACCCGGCGCACCGCCTCGGTGGCCAGGTCCGCGCAGTCGGCGTCGTTGACCACCGGCGGGACACCCTGCGTGTACTCGAGCTCGACGCGGATGCCGTAGGGCGCGGCGAGATCCTCGACGGCCTCCCGCACGAGGTCCTCGACCGTCGCCCACACGTCCCGGTCCGCGCTGCGCAGCGTGCCCAGCAGCTCGGCATGGTCGGGGATCACGTTCGGGGCGTCACCGCCGGCGTGCAGGGCGCCCCAGGTGAGCACGGTGCCCGAGCGCGGGTCGAGACGACGGTCGAGGACCGCGGTGAGCCCGGTGGCGAGCTCGGCGGTCGAGAAGACGGTGTCCTGGGTCTCGTGCGGCCGCGCCGTGTGACCACCGTCGGACTCGAGCCGGATCCGGACCTTGGCGTTGGAGGAGGTGATCGGCCCGGCCGTCACGCCCACCTCGCCCACCTTCCGGTGCGGATCGCAGTGCAGGGCGAGGATGCGGTCCACGCCCTTGACCACACCTTCCTCCACGCATTCCTTGGCGCCGCCCGGCATGGTCTCCTCTGCCGGCTGGAAGATCAGCCGCACGGGCCGGGGCGGCGGGTCGGCGACCAACAGTTCGGCCGCGCCGAGCAGCATCGCGGTGTGGGCGTCGTGGCCGCAGGTGTGCGCGACCCCCTCCGTACGTGAGGCGAAGTCCAGGCCGCTCTCCTCGTCCATGGGCAGCGCGTCGATGTCCGCGCGCAGCGCCACCACGTCCTTCGCGGTGGCGCCCTTCGCGGCGGGCACGTCGCACCACAGCCCGGTGCCGAGGTCGAACCGGCGGGGTTTCAGTCCCATCTTCTCGAGCTCGCCCGCGATGAAGTCGGTCGTACGCTCCTCCTCGTAGGACAGCTCGGGATGGGTGTGGATGTGACGCCGCCACTGCGCGAGCCGGTCCTGGAAACCGCCCTCAGCGTGCGGGTCGTTCTTCTCCGTCGACTTGCGCCCGAACATCGAACACCTCCTGGCAGAACTGGACCACCCGGTCGCCGAGCAACTGACGGTTGGCCAATTTCACGAACTCATGACCTTCGTCCTCGAACAACAACACGTCCACCGGTACGCCGCGCGAGCGCAGCTCCTCGACCGCCTGCTCGGTCTCGCTGACCGGCACATTCGTGTCGTGCGCACCGTGGACGAACAACATCGGAACGGTGATCCGGTAGTACCTGCGTAGCGGCGAGGCCTCGCGCAGCAATTCCCGTTCCTGGAGCGGGTTCCCGTACTTGGGATGGGCGGCCGCCGCAATCCACGGCTCGGTGTCGCGGTAGAAGGTCTGCAGGTCGCTCATCCCACAGGCGGCGATCCCCCCGCACCAACGACCCGCGTGCCTGACCAGGGTCGCGTTGACCAGGTAGCCGCCGTAGGACCGGCCCGAGACCACCACCCGGTCCGGGTCGGCGATCTCCTCGTCGACGAGGTGCAGCAACGCGTCCTCGACGTCGTCGATCCCCGCGAAGCGGCCGTACCGGTCGTCGGCGTGGCCGAACGACCGGCCGCCGCCGGTGGAGCCCCGGACGTTCGGCTTGAAGTAGTTGACGCCCTCGTCGAGCATCCGCCGGGCGATGTCGTCATATCCCGGACGGGACTGACCCTCCGGGCCACCGTGCAGGTGCACCACCGTCGGCGCGGGCCCGCTCTCCGGATCGGCCCGGTACAGCCACCCGCTCAGCTCGAGCCCGTCGCGTGCGGTGAACCGCAGCAGCTCCGGGCCGGGGTCGGGCTGCGCGGGCGACTCCCCGATCCAGCGACGACGACGCACGTCGTAGATCACCACGTGCGGTGGCTGGTCGAGACTCTCCACGGTGACGGCGAGCAGTCGGCCGTCCGCCGTGAGCGTGGGCGCCGAGGCCACCACCTCCGGTAGCTGGGGCCGGGCGATCACCCGGGGCCGGCGACGCGACAGGTCGAGGATCTCGATCTCGGACAGTCCCCCGTGGACATTCCACAGCAGTGCGGCCGTGCGCCGGTCGTAGCTCACCTCCACGCGGTCGAGGTCGGCGTCCGCGCGATAGGCGATCGGCCACGAGGTGGTCCCCGACTCATCGGCCCGCACCTCCAGCAACCCCACGCGATCGGACGAGTGGTCGCTACGGACGACCATGCGCATGGGCCGGTCGTCGCCGCCGGCGTCGAGCACCTCTCCGGCGTCGGTGGTGGACCCGGTGTCCGTGGGCAACAGGGGCCACCACCGGCCGTCCGGCATGATCCGCAGCAGCTCGCGATGCCCGCGGGCGCCCACCCGGAACAGGGCGGCGCCGTCCCGTGAGTGCTTGAGCGCCCCGCCCATCCGGCGGTCGATGACAGTGATCTCCCCGGTCTCCGGGTCCACGAGCCGGCCCTCGGCCTGGCCCTCGGCGTCGAAGGCCGTCACCGCCAGCAGACGTCCGTCCCAGCAGACGATCTGCTCGGTGGCGTCACCCGGGGCGTTCAAGGCGTACGCACTCTGGTCGTCCGGATCGGTGGTGACGAGCCAGATGCGCTCACGCTCACCACCGTCAGGGGCCACCTCGCACGCCAGCCACCGGCCGTCCGGCGAGTAGGCGACCCTGCGGACCGGCCCCTCCACGGGCAGCACCACGTCTCGTTCGGGCCCCGCGCCCTTGAGGCCGTCCGGGCCCAGCGGTCGCTGCACCGCCCGCGGATAGCCGGTGCGTTCGGTGACCACACAGGCCAGCAGCGACCCGTCCGGGGACAGACACGGGGAACTGGTGTGCCGGAGTTCGCCCGGCCCCCCGGCCGCGTCATCCGGCGGGCCCGCCTGCTCGCGGGAGCCCGTCTCCTCGGTGACCTCGGTGACGTCCGGGTTCTCGGTCGTGTCGACCGTGTCAGTCGTGTCGACGGTGTCGGTCGTATGGACGGTGTCGGTCATGTCGATGGTGTCGGGTTCAGGCACGGTGAATCCAGGTGTCCTTTCCACCGCCTCCACTCGAGGCGTTGACCACCATCGTGCCCGCCGGGGCCACTCGTGTCATGGCCACCGGAGGGGCCGACGCGTGGATCTCGCCGGTCGGCCCGTTGCGCAGCATGACGAACGCGCGCATGTCCACGTGCCGCCGCTGCAGGTCGCGCCCGTCGAACGTCGGCAGAGTCGACAGCGCCTGCACCTCCTGCGCCACGAACCGCTCGCCGTGGCGCCGCAATTCGGCCCGTCGCTCGTCCAACTCCCGCGGCGAGCACTCCGGGCCCACCGTGATGTCGGAGCCGCCGTAGCCGTCGATCGGTTTGACCACCAGCTCGTCCAGCCGGTCCAGAACCTGCTCCAACTGCGGCGGGTCCGCACACAGGAACGTGTCGACCTGGCCGATCAGCGGCTTCTCGCCCAGGTAGAAGTCGATGATCGACGGCACCAGCGCGTAGATCGCCTTGTCGTCCGCCGCCCCGTTGCCGGGGGCGTTGACCATCGCGACGGTGCCGTCCGAGATCGCGCCGAGCAGCCCGCGCCGCAGGACCGTCCCGTCCGCGCCCGAGGAGGAGAGAAGTGCCTCTTCGTCCATCCGGACGTAGAGGACGTCAACGCCGATGCGCTCGTCGTCGTTGTCGTCGTCGACCCTCCACAGTCGTCCGTCGTCACCGACCAGATCCCGCGGGGTCACCACCGCACCGCCCACGGCCTCGGCCGCGTGGATCAGGTCGTGCGCGATGAGCTCGTCGGGCGCCACCACCACGGCGATCGACGGGTCCCCCACACCCTCGGGCGCCGCGGCCTGGAGAGTCTCCCGCAGCATGCCCAGCCCCTCGGCCGGGTCGTGGATCTCCCCGCGCGCACCGAACTCCGGGTACGCCTCGAGGATGCGCTCACGCAGCGTCACCGCCATGGCCAACCCGCCCGGCATCCGCAGATTGTCCTCCAGGACCACCCACTCGCCCGAGCCCGTCGACACCAGGTCCACACCGCTCACCGCCGCACGCATCGTCCCCGCCGGCACGGCCCGGCCCGTCTTCCGGTAACCCGGGGCGCGATCCAGCGCGTCCTGCGGCACGATCCCGGCGCTGACGATCTCACCGTCGCCGTAGATGTCCCGCAGGAACATCTCCAGCGCCCGGCCGCGCTGCTCGATCCCCGCCGAGATCCGCCCCCACTGATCGGCCGGCACGATCCGCGGCACCGGGTCCAACGGGAACACCTGCGGCTCCGGCTCGCCGTACACCTTGAGCGTCACGCCGCGGTCCCGGAGCTCCTCGTCGACCTGCTTCTTGCGCTCGCGGACCGTCGCCGCGCCCAGGTCCGAGACGGCCTTGAGCACGTCCACGTACTGCGGCCGCGGGGCGCCGTCCTCGGTGATCGCCTCGTCGTGGACCTCCTCCGTCACCGCCTCGCCCAGCGGGGAGTACGCGTCGAGCATCGAGCGCATCCCGCCGTCGTCGGCCGTGGCGCGCGGCCTGATCCTGCCCACCGTCTCGGCGAGCAGCACCGCGACCACGTCGGCGCGGCGACCCCTGCGGCGGTGCGCCGCGCGCTGCCGGGCGGCCGACGAGCCCGCCCCCAGCACGCCGTCGACCAGGTCGTCGACGAGGCCGCGCTCGCCGGTCGCGTCGAGCTGGCCGGACAGCGACTCCACCAGCGCCACGCACACGTCCCCCGCTGGCAGCGGCTGACCCGTTCCCGGATCCACGAGGTCGCCCTCGAGCCCGGACCGGGCCGCGCGCCAGAACGCGGCCGCGAGCACGGCCGGGGTGGGGTCGACCCAGGCGTTCTCGGGCTCGGCGAGCACCCGGTCCACCAACGCCCGGAACAGGGCCGCCACCAGCACGATCGTGTCCACGGTGCTGCACGAGTCGCACAGCCGCAGCTCCACCCCGGATCCGTCGGCGGACGGACGGATATCCGCGTCGATCAGGCCGCGGTCGGCCACCACGCCCGTGGCGACCAGCGCGTCCTCCGACTCCAGCACGCCGCCCGCGGTGTCCGTGCGGAACGCCGACACGTGCGCGGGCGACCACCGGGCCTCGAACGACCGCACCGAGGCGTACCCCGAGTCGCTTCCGTCCGCCCGGAACGGCGATCCCGCGGCCAGCGCCAGCAACGCCGGCGCGTGCGGGACCACCCGGCGGGCCACGAACTGCGCCTCGTCGGCGTCCGCGACCTCGACCGTAACCACGAAGCGCGCCGAGGCGCGGGTGCGGAACTCGTGGCCGGGAGCGGTCCCCGGCTCATCGGGATCCGGGGCCAGCTCCACTCCCGGTGAGCCGAGCGCACCCGCGGCGACGATGCCCGTACGCAGGCCGTTCGCCACCTCCGCCAGCTGCGTCCGCCGCTCGCGGATCGCCGCACCGAGATCCTCGAGCGTGGCGTGCCCGCCGCAGTCGCTGGCCACCAACGCCCCGTGGCGGGCAGCGCGTACCCGATCATCACCGGCCTCGGCGATCACCTCCGCCGCACGCCGTGCCGGCAACTTCGTCCGCAGGTCGACCAGATGCAGCTCTTCCTCGACCATGATCCGTCGCGATCCGTCTGTCATGGCGCCGACGGTAGGACAGCATCCGCGGGTCCGCACCCGCACGGCCGGCGGGCAGGGGTTCGCGTGCCGGCGAGCGCGTTTCGACGGGCCTGGCGCGCGCGGTTCAGCGAGCCTGGCGGCCGGGGTCAGCTCATCGGCGGGGCCTGCGGGTCAGCGGGCCTTCCAGACCGGGGCCCGCTTCTCGGCGAACGCGCGCGGCCCCTCGGCGGCGTCCTCGGAGGTCATGACGTTGATCATCTCGGTGTCGCTGATGCGCCACTTCTCGACCTCGCCCGGCCGGGCACCGTCCCGGATCCCCAGCGCTACCCGCTTGCTCGCCTGCACGGCCAGCGGGGCGTTGGTGGCGATCACCTCGGCCAGCTCGAGTGCGGCATCGAGCAGCTGGTCGGCGGGGACGACGCGGTTGATCAGGTGCAACTCATGCGCCCGCGCGGCCGTGATCGGCTCACCGGTGAGCATCATCTCCATCGCCACGCGGTGCGGCAGCTGCTCCGGCAGCCGGAACGCGCCACCGGCCGCCGCGACGAGGCCACGCTTGACCTCGGGCAGCCCGAACTTCGCGCGATCGGCGGCCACGATCAGGTCACTGGCCAGCGCGATCTCGCAACCCCCGCCCAGGGCCGTGCCGTTGACGGCCGCGATGATCGGGACGGACACGTAGTGCTGCATCATCCCGGCGAACCCCCACTGGCGGTTCTCGGCGGGGAAGATGTCCTCGCCACGGGAGATCGCCTTGAGGTCCGCGCCCGCACAGAACGACTGCTCACCGGCGCCGGTCAGCACCACGACGCGGAGCTCGGGATCGGTGTCGGCCTCGTGCAGCGCGTTGCCCAGCAGAGTGCTCACCTCGCCGTTCACGGCGTTGCGGGCCTCGGGGCGGTCGATCGTGACGAGCAGGACGTTGCCGCGGCGCTCACTGCGGACGGCGGGGCGGGTCTCGGTATCGGTCATGCGCCCAGTCTGACCCGAGGCGGCTCCGGTCCGCAGGGGCTCGTGCGATTCCGCGGCATTGCCGGCTGTGGCCGGACGCAGCCGGAGGCAGCCGGACGCGTCAGCGGCGGCCGGACGCCGGGCGGTCTGCCAGCACAACCGACCCCGGATACGCTGCCTCGCTGACTTACGATGCCCCTTTGCTCACTTTCGACCCACTTGCGCTGCGAGAATGGTGCATTCCAGGCGCATAAGTCACAGACCCAGCGCATCTGCCGTGAGATGCACTGGCCCCCTGCCGGCCAGGCCTGCCAGCCAAGCCGAAGCCACAGCTCCAGCCGAGCCGAGCCGAGCCGAGCCGGGCCTGACCCCACCGAGCCGAGCCCCGTGACGATCACCCCCGACGGGGATTCTCGCGGCCGTTTCGGATATATTTGATTTCAACTATCGGCTTCGCGCCCTCGACGGTGCTTCTCTCCTGAAAAGAGGTGGCGGACTTGACCCCCACTCGACTCGCACAACGTCCCCAGCTCTCGGAGGAGGTCGCCGACCACGTCCGGACCCGGATCATGAGTGGCGAGGTGCGGCCGGGCGACTTCATCCGGCTCGACGAGACCGCCGCCGGCCTCGGCGTGAGCGTGACCCCTGTCCGCGAGGCGCTGCTCACCCTACGCGGCGAGGGCCTGGTGGACCTGGTCCCCCGCCGCGGCTACCTGGTTTCGCCCATGAGCCGGCAGGACATCGAGGACATCTTCTGGCTGCAGGCCGAGCTGTCGAAGCGCATCATCGATCGGGCGATTCTCCGCTACGAGGCCGAGACCCTCGAGCACCACTCCCATCTCATCGACGACTTCGAGGCCGCATCCGCCGCCGGGGACACCGACGGGGTCGTTCGCGCGCAGTACGCGATCCACCGCTCGATCAACCGGGTCTCCTGCTCGGACAAGCTCTCCCGTTTCCTCGGCAATGCCGCCCGCTACATGCCGTACCGCCTCTACGCCCAGGACCCGGAGTGGCGGGCCAACGCGCTCGAGGACAACCGCCGGATGCTCGAGGCGCTGCGCGCGGGAGACGTCGACGCGGCCCACGCCGTGGTGGATGACGAGTTCTCCGCCGGCGCCCAGCTCCTCGTCGAGCACCTCGACAGGGCCGGTGTCTGGGACGAAGCCCGCGAGCCGGAGGCCGCCGCGCAGGCCTGAGGCCGGGCCGCCCGAGCTGGTGGCGGACCCGAGGCGGGCGGGCGAACCTCGTCGTCGATCTCTCCACCTCGACCAGCCGCCGGCATCACACCAGGGATCGGCCCGTCCGCAGCCGCCACCGCAGGTCGAGGATGAGCAGCCGGTAGCTGATCGTCCGGATCGACTCCGGCAGCATGGAGTTGAGCCAGGCCGTCACGGCGAGGAACGTCTCGAACCGCCGCTGGTCCCGCGGGCTCCACGGAAGGCCGATCGCGTCGCGGAACTCGCGGTGCAGGAAGCCGGAGGTCACCCACTTGTTGATCCGCCCGAACAGGGCGTTGGCGGGCTGGGGCAGCATCCGCAGCTCCGACAGCCCGATCAGGTGCCTGCGGACCGGCTCGTCGAAACGGATCCGGTCCAGGCCCTCGCGCCAGTAGCCGTCGAACTCGGCGCGGGTGGCCGGCCACTGCTCCGGGCGCACCTGCAGGGTCGTGCCCAGGGTCTGGGCCGAGGCGTAGAAGTCCTCCCGGTCCGAGTCGTCCATCGGGCCGTGCAGCCATTCGAAGACGTCCTCGAACCCGATGTAGAGGCAGGCCGCGACCCACATCTGCAGCTTGGGGTCCATCGCGCTGTACCTGACCCGACTCTCGGGAGTGGAGTGCACGAGGCGGTGCACGCGGTCGACGGCCTCCCGGTACAGGCGCTTGTCCTCGTCGGTGCCGAGCGTGGCCACCGCCAGGTACTGGAACGTGGTCCGCGCCCGCTTGAAGGGCCGCTTGTACACGTTGCCGGTGTCCACACGGCTCTCGCGCACGCCCCAGCCCACCTCGGGCCAGGACAGCTGCATGATCACGTTGGCCACACCACTGGCGGCGCCGAGCGAATCGATCGCATCGGTGATCTGCGGCGGCCGCGCCCGGGTGACCGGCGGCGCGGGGTTGCGGTGCAGCTCGTCGAGCATGGGAGGTTCTCCTTCTGGGTCTGGCCCGCCCGTCCGGCGGGTGCGTGGATCGTGACGGCCCGCAGTGCCGCGGGTCAGGCGAGCTGGGCGTCCTCGAGCAGCCACCGGTCGCCGTCGCGGACGACGGTCACGACCATGCGACTGGAGTCGACCCGCCCGTCGGGGACGGTGACGTTGGTGACCTCCTGGTCGAGGAACACCAGGACGACGGCGGTGTCTCCGTCGAGGCTCTCCACCGCGGCGTGGGTGACGGTCCCTGTCGAGGTGCCCTCACCGCTGGCCAGCAGTTCGCGTAGCCCCTCGGAGACCTCGCGGTAGCGGTCCGCGAAGCCCGGGGTCGCCTCGGCCACGACCGCATCGAGGTTCTGGTCGACGTCGGTGTGGTCGTAGGTGGCCAGCTGGATCACCAGCCGTGTGGCGTCATCCGCGGCGGACTGACGCAGCGCGTCCTGCCGCTGGTCCTGCCAGAGCAGATAACCGAGCACACCGACCGCGACCAGCAGCACGACGATCACCAGTCCCGCGATCGCCCGACCCGCGCGGGGCTTCGTCCTCGTGTTCTCCGGGCCCGCGGCCTCGTTGTCAACCGCCATTGCTCTGCAGTCCTTCCATCATCGTCGCCCAGTACGCGGCGATCTCCTTGCCGGTGGGGATGATCGCCGGGTCCTCGGCCATGTCCGGTCCGATCCGGGTGCCGGGTTCGGTCGCCCCGGCCAGACCCTCGTCGTTCGGTCGGGGCGCCGCCCGCGACCCGCGCTGTTCGAGGTCCTCGGCGGGCGGGCAGTACAGCCGCAGGTTCGGCTCCCGCCATGACTCGTCGTGGATATCGCGCGGCTCATACGGGTAGACGCACACCGGCCCCTGGGTGGCGACCAGCTGGAAGTCGGCCCGGCCGTCGCGCACCGTGCCCGCGAGCGCCCGCAGGCCGCGCTCGCCCTGCGTCAGTCCGGCCTCCCAGGCCGGCCCGCGATCGCGGAACACCGGAGTCACAACCAGGGTGTTGGCCAGCAGGCCGGCAGCGTTCTCCCGATTGGCGTCCAGCAGTTGCTGCGCCCGCAGCATCGCCTCGGGCGAGCGGTCGAGAAGGTGGACGAGGGTGTCCTCGCGACGGGCCAGCTGCCCCGTCACGTCCCGGGCCACCGTCGCGGCCCCCGAGATCGGGGCGTCCCGCTCGGCGAGTGCACGCACGGTGACCAACCCGTCGTCGACGAGCCCCCGCAGGGTCGGGGCGGTGTCGGCGAGCATCGCGGTCAGGGTCGCGGTGTCCTCGATGATCGCCCCGAGTCGATCACCGTTGCCCTCGAGCGCCTCGGCATTGCTGTCACCGATCGTGGCCAGGGACTCCGGATCGAGCGCCAGCAGGGAGGTCTCGATGTCCGCGATGAGATTCTCCAGCTTCGCCGGCTGATCCTCCGGCCGGACAAGCAGCGTATCCCCGTCCTGCAGGTACGGCCCGGCGTCGTCGGCCGGGCGCACGTCGAGCCGGTTGTCACCGAGCGCGGTGCTCGTGACGACCCGCGCAGGCGAATCGACCGGGATCTGCGTCCCGTCGAGGATGCGCAGCCGGAGCTCGACCCCACCCGAACCGTCCAGGATCGCGTCCTGGATCACGCCCACGTCCACGCCGCGATACGTGACCCGCACGCCTGGCCCCATCCCGCGGGCATCCTCCATGTGCGCCACCACCCGGAAACCGCGAGAGACGTCCGCGTCCTCGGTGATGTAGCGGACGCCGAAGGCGATCGCGACGACGGAGATGATCGCGAAGAGCACCGCCTGCGCGGCGATATGGCGGTTCACGGGGTGCCTCCCATGCGGGCCTCGCCACCGGTGCCGAGTGAATCCAGCGAGCCGGGAAGGTCGAGGGCACCGTCGAACATCATGTGGTCGCCGCGAATCGCCTCGTCGAACAGGACGACGAAACGCTGCAGCGCGTCCAGCGTCGGGGCCACCTCCCCGCCGAAACCCTCCATGTCCTGCAGGAGGAGGTTCAGGGTGGACAGCGAGGGAGCGATCCGTCCGTCGGTACCCGTGGTGAACTCCTCGACCTGCACCGTCAGCGCGGCGGTGGTGTCCATGAGCGCGAGGATCGTCTCGCGGCTGGCCGCGGCCTCGGAGACGAGGTCAGCCGAGACCTGCATGCCGCGGTCGATGAGGTCCCGCCGGGCCGCCAGCGCGGAGTTGACCCGGTCGAGAGCGACGATCGTGCGATCGATGTCGTCGCGGTGTAGTTCGTAGAGTTCGAGCGCGCGGTCGCCCCGGTCGCGGATACGGGCGATCTCGTCGCCGCGCCCGTCGAGCGCGATCGTGAGCTCCTCCATCACCGTGCCCAGCTGGTCGATACCGCTGCCGTTGAGCAGCAGGCCGAGCGACGCCAGGCTCGACTCCAGGTCGGGCCCCACGCCGGTGCGGGCGAGCGGGAGGAGCCGGGTGTCCTCGAGGAGCTCCGTCGACCGGTCGCCCCGCGGCGGCGTGAGCGCGATGAACGGGCTACCCAGGGCGGTGGGCAGGCGGATCTCGGCGAACACATCTGCCGGCACGCCGGAGTCGCCCTCGAGCCGCACGCCGATCACGGCATCGGAGCCGTCGGCGTCGACGGAACGGACGCGCCCGACGAGGCTCTCCCCGTAGCGGACCTCGGCGCCGGGGGCGAGCCGGTCGGCCCGCTCGAAACGCATCTCTACGTCTGCAGAGTCGCTGCCGGTGTCCATGCCCAGTGGCCACGCCTGGAGCGAGAGCCGCGGCGAGTTGAGGGCGATCACCGTCGCCGCCACGAGCAGCAACACCCCCACGAGCACGACGACCCCGCGCACCAGGTGCGGTCCGGTCCTGGTCTCACGCATGCTCATCCACCCCCCGTGATCCGTTCGAATGCGCCGACCAGCCCGATCGGATCGCTCTGTTCCACGGGAAACATCAGCGGGTTGGTCAGCCCGGCGCCGGTGCAGAGCGGCAGCGGTTCGCGGGCACACAGCTCGCGGCCGCGCGCGAAGTGCGTGATGTTGGACGAGACGTTGAGCCGGATCCGGGCGCGACCGTCCGTCCCGACGCCCATCGCGAGGTTCTCCATCATGACCGGGTACAGGTCGAGGAACTCGGCGAAGTCCTCGCGGTGCTCGGCGTACATCGCGGTGACCTCACGGGTCGCGTCGGTGGTGGCGGTGATGTCCTCGCCGCGCTCGGCGACGATCGTGTCCAGCTGGTCGAGGATCACGCGCAGATCGTCGGCCGGGGCGGCCACGTCGATCTGGTCCTGCCGGATCTGTCGGCCGAGGTCGTCGAGTCCCAGGACGAGGTCCCGCATGGTCTGGTCGCGCCCCCCGGCGGCGTCCATGAGCACGGCGAGTTCGGTGATGATCGCGTCGAGGTCCTCGGCGCGGTCGCCGCCCACGGCCGAGACCGTGGACAGGTTCCGGATCGCCCGGTTCAGGGTGCGGCCGCGCCCGTCGAGCGCCTCGGCGCCCCGGTCGAGGCCCTCGGCCATCTCCTCGGCGCCGGGCGCGAACGCCGAACTCAGCGTGTCGAGGCTGGAGACGAACTCGTCGAAGTCGAGCGGGGCACGGGTGCGGTCCGCCGGGATGGTGCCGCCCTCCCCGAACGTGGGCCCGCCCTGGTACGCCGGGGTCAGCTCGACGAACCGGTCCGCGATGACCGCCGGGTTCATGACCAGCGCGCCGACGTCCTCGGGCAGCTCGGTGCCGGGGTCGAGCGTGAGGTGGACGCGCACGACGTCGCCCATCGGTTCGACCTTCTCGACCAGCCCCACCTCGACGCCGACGATGCGCACCTGGGAGCCGACGTAGACGCCGTCGGCCGAGGCGAAGTCCGCCGAGAGGCGGACGCGATCGTCGGTGCGCGCACCGGACAGGAGGTAGATGAGGACGACGACGGCGACGACGACGACCGTCAGCACGGTAAGGACTCGTGTACGTGTCAGTTGCATCCGTCCATCACCCCCAGTGCACAGAGCGCGGAGTCCGGGATCGGCCCGGTGGGCGTCGCGACGTCGGTCCACGGGCCGTTTCCGGACGCGTCGGTGACGGCGCGGAGGCCGGGCGGCATGCGAGTGAGGACCTCGTCCATCACCTCGATGTTGCGCTGATAGGTCTCACTGATCGAGCGCATGTTCACCAGCAGCTGGTTCACGTCGTCGGACTCCTCCTCGAGCAGTGCGCTGACCCGGACGGCCAGCTCCTCCAGCGAGGCGACCATCGCGCTGAGGGCCTCGCGGCGCTGGGTGAGCACGGTGACCAGCACGAGCGACTGGTCGGTGAGTGCGTTGATGCTCTGCTCCTGGGACACCAGCACCCCGGTGAGTTCGCGGGTCGTGGCGATCACCCGGGACATGCGGTCGTCGTCGCGAGCCATCAGGCCGAGCGCGGCGGAGATGTCGTCGATCGCCTCGCCGGTCGCCTCGGCGTCCTGGGGCAGGATGCTGTCCAGGTTGTCGATGAGTGCGCTCACCGCGTCGACGTCGATCCCGTCGGCGAGCTCGGTCACCGCGCCGCCCATGTCATCGATCATGTAGGGCGATGTGGTCCGGGCGACCCCGATGCGCCTGTCCGACCCCAGGTCGCCACCGCCGGCGGGGACCACCTCGAGGAAACGGTTGCCGAGAATCGACTTGAGGCCGACCGTCGCGGTGCTGGCCTCGCCGAGGTCCTGCCCGCGGTCGAGGCGGAACCCCACCACGGCCAGGCCGCCGTCGGTCGACAGCGAGTCCACCCGGCCGCTCGGCACCCCGGCCACCAGGACCGGGTCGCCGGCCCGGAGGCCACCGGCGTTGTGGAACTCGGCCGAGTAGTACTCGGTGCGCAATACGTACCAGAGACGGGGAAGCGCCATACTGGCCGCGAACAGGGCGATGACCAGCAGAATCGACGCGGCACCGACCAGCACGGTGTTCCCACGACGCTCGTGGCGCGGGTCGCGGAACAGATCCAGCAGGCTCTCCCGGACGAGGGTGAGGGGTCTCATCGGCAGGCCTCCGAGTTCCGGTAGCCGAACAGGCTGGCCTCCCAGTCGCCCTGCTTCACCGTGAAGTTGCACATGTAGAGCGAGAGGAACCCGCCCTTCTGACCGATGGTGTTGACCTCGCGGGCGAACACCGGGGCCTGCCGCAGCGCGGCATCGAACGCGGGGGAGTGGGGGATCCAGCCATCAGTGGTGTGGCGGGCCGCCTCGATGCTCGCCCGCAGGTCGGCGTCGGTCTCGTCCAGCATCGCGGCGAGCGTCGCCACGGAGCTGCCGCCGCGGTCGAGGAGTAGCGCCAGCTCCCGGCCGTCCCCGTCGGCGAGAGCGCCGGCGACCGTGTCGAGGCCGCGGATGAGGTCCTGCAGGTCCGCCCCTCGGTCGACGAGCGTGGAATTGAGCTCCTCGATGTTGTCGGCCAGACGGACGTACACGTCTTCGCGGCCCACGATGTCCCGGCTCAGCAGCGCGAGCCGCGCGAGTAGGACGTCCATCGCCCCGGGCTCGCCCTGGAACGCGGCCACGACTGTGGTCGACAGGGTGTTGACCTCCTCCGGGCTCACCGCCTCGAACAGCGGCTTGAACCCGTTGACCAGCGCGGTCAGATCCACCGGGTCAGTGGTCGCGGACAACGGGATCACGGAGTCCTCGGCGAGCTCGGCCGCGCCGCCCACCGCCGGCGCCCCGTCCGCGGTGGGGTCCAGCGACAGGTACCGGATCCCCAGCATGTCGCCGTAACGGACCGACGCCTGTGCACCGTCGGTGACCGGGTGCGAGCGCTCGACCTCGAAGTCGACCACCGCGATCACCTCGCCGTCCGGCCCGATCTCGCGCTTGACGCCCAGCACCTGACCCACGCGCACGCCGGCCACCGTGACCTCCGAGCCGTCGCCCAGGCCACCGACGTCGGTGAACTCAGCGCTGTAGGAGCGGGCGCCCCAGCCCACGGGAACGCGCAGCGTGTTGACCACGAGAATGGTGCACAGCACACCGATCAGGCAGTAGGCGAACAGTTTCAGGGCGGGCCACAGGCCCTTGCGTGAGGTCATCGGATCGCCACCTCGGCCCCCCGGACGAGAGGGCCCAGCATCGTCCACGCGGCGGCCGCCGGGTCCGCGGCCGGATCGGCGGGCGGCGGCACCGGCGTGCCGGGCTCCGTCGCCGCGGCTGCCTGGAGTTCGCGGAGGACCTCGCGCTCGCCGGCGGCGTTGACCGTGAGCCCGGGATCGTGCTCGGTCGTGGGCGCGCCGGTACACGTCGACCCGGCCAGGCCGGGGTGGCGAGGGCAGTCCTGCGGGCCGTAGGGCATCGGGTCGGCGAACGACGGCACGGCGGTGATGTTGAACCGCCCGGTGGAGAACGCGGCCGCGCCGGCCTCGCCCATCGGCCGCATCGCGTAGAGGGTGTTGATCACCCCGTGTGGATTGCGTGCGGTGTGGTCGAACACCACCCCGGTGTCGCTCACGAGCCGGATCGCACCGGGGACGGTCCGGTCCGCCATGACCGCGCCCGACCCGGCGGCCGCGAGCCCGGCGTCGAGTAGTCGGCGCAGCGAACCCGGCCGGTCGAGGACGATCTGCGACAACCGCGTGGCCTCCTGCAGTGTCTCGAGGATCTGCGGCGTCGCGCCGGCCAGGTCCTCGGCGAGTGCGGCCAGTGCGGGCGAGGCCGCGGCGGCGTTCTCCAGCGCCGGCGCCAGTTCGGCACCGGCACGGTCAGCGTCCTCGATTGTGCGACCCAGCATCTCGCCGCGGCCGTCCAGCGCGCGGGCGAGCGCGGTGAGCGTGATCTGCATCTTCTCCGGCTCGATCGCGACCAGCAGGTCGCTCGCGCGGGTGAACACGTCGTAGAGCAGCACCGCCTCATCGGAACCGTCGGCCGGGATCTGCTCGCCGTCGGTCACCGTGGCGCCGGTCGAGAAGGCTCGCGGGGTGGCGCCTTCCGGCACCGGAGGCGACACCAGATCCAGCCGGATGTCCCCGAACAGCGTCCGCGGCACGGCCCGCACCAGCACGTTCGAGGGAATGCGGTCGGCGAATTCGTCGCCGATGAGCATCTCGATGCGGGTGCCGGGCTCGGCGACGTCGTCGTCATAATTCTTGTCGTTGGCTGCAGCGCCTCCGCCGGCGGCCCGGCCGTCGACGAGGGCACCGCCCCTGGCCCCCTCCGACGCCCGGACGTCGCCCACCTTCACTCCCAGGTGGTAGACCGGCGCGTTCACCGCGATCCGGCCCGCGTCGGCCGGCAGCACCGACCACACTCTGGTCCCGGTGTCGAACATCCCCGCCCCGCGGCCCACGAGCAGGACCCCGACCACCACCGCCACGATCGTGAACACCACGCCGCGCAGGATCAACGTCCTCTGCGGGGTCGGCCCCGCCACACGCCGCCTCACGTGATCCCCAGCGCCGGCACCTCGGGCACCAGGCCCCAGAGCGCGAAGGTCAGGACGATGTCGAGGAAGCCGATCGCCAGGATGGACGTCCGCAGCGCCCGTCCCGCCGCGCGGCCGACCCCCTCCGGACCGCCGGTGGCGTAGTAGCCGTAGCTGCAGTGCACCAGCACGATCACCGCCGCGAACACCACCGCCTTGACGAGCGAATAGAGCACGTCCTCGGGGCCGAGCGTGATGCTGAAGAAGTGGTCGTACGTGCCGGCCGAGCCGCCGTTGACATAGACGACCACCACCCGGGTGGCGATGTAGGTGGCGACCAGGCCGATCGCGTACAGCGGCACGATGCAGATCATCGTGGCGATCAGGCGCGTGCCCGCCAGATACGGGATCGTGGGCACGGACATGGAGTCGAGCGCGTCGATCTCATCCGAGATCCGCATAGAGCCGAGTCTCGCGGTGAAGCCCGTGCCGACCTTCGCCGCGAGCGCGATCGAGGCCACCACCGGCGCGAGCTCGCGCGTGTTGGCCATCGCCGAGAGCATCCCCGACAGGGTGGTCATGCCGATCAGGTCGAGGCCGCGGTAGGTCTCGACGCCGACCATGATCGCCGCGACCGCCGACATCGCCAGCACGATCCCCACCGTGCCGCCGCCGGCGACCAGCGACTTGGAACCGAAGCCCACGTCCACGACCTCGCGGACGACCTGACCGCGGTAGCGTACGAGCGCCGTGGGCAGGGACACCAGGACCTTGCCCGCAAACGTCACATGCCGGCCGACCTCGGCCATCGCCGTGCCGACACGGCCCACGCGCCCGGCCACGCGCGTCGCGCGTGCACGCTGCCACGCCGTGGTCTGCGCTACCCCGAATCCCCCCATGGCCCCCGCGCCCCTCTAGTACTTTCCGACCGAGGGCACCACGAGACCGTAGACCGCGGAGAAGACCGTGTTGATGACGAAGACAGTGACGAACGCCAACACGACCGTCTCGTTGACCGCGTCCGCGACACCACTCGAGCCCCCGCTCGCGTGCAGCCCCTTGAACGTGGCGATGAGTGCGGAGACGATCGCGAAGGCGATCGACTTGACCATCGCCATCCACAGATCGGACGGTCGGCCATACGCGCTCAACGTCTGTAGGAACGCGCCGGCCGACTCCCCCTGGCCGTACACCTGGTAGATCAGGCAGGCGACCACGCCCATGGCGGTGACCAACGCACACATCACCACCGCCACCAGGATCGTGGCGATCACCCGCGGCACGACCAGCCGCTCCACCACGTCGAGTCCCATGACCTCCATCGCCTCGACCTCCTCGCGGATGGTCCGCGACCCCAGGTCCGCGCAGATCGCCGAACCCCCGACCCCGGCGAGCATGAGCGCACACACCAGAGCCGAGGCCTGGCCCACCACCACGAACGCCACCACGGCCCCCGCATAACCGGCCGCCCCCAGTCGGCCGGCCATCTCCCCCACCGACACCGCGACGAGCACGCCCACCGGCAGCATGAGCAGCAGTGCCGGGATCGAGCAGACGCGCGCGATGAACAGTGCCTGGTCACGGGTCTCGGTCAACGAGAGCCGTCCGCGCGCCACCGTCTTCACGCACTCCAGCAGCGTGAACACCGAGAACCCGACGAGCGAGCCGACCTGGCCTGACAGGTCGGTGACCGGGCCGCGGCCGGTGGGCAGGTGGAAGGTCATGGGTCTACGACCGGATCAGACGCCGACGGTGCCGTGATCGGACCGGAGCGTGCCCTTGACGACCTTGCCGCTGGCGTTGCGGGGCAGCTCGTCGATGACCACCAGGTGCTTGGGGAGCTTGAAGCCGGCGAGCTTGTCGCGCAGCCACTCGGTGAGCTCCTCCAGGCGCAGGTCCGGGCCCTCCGAGTCGTTGAGCGCGACCACCGCGACCGGGACCTCGCCCCACTTGTCGTCCTTGCGGCCGATCACGGCGACCTCACGGATGCGCTCGTGGCCGGCGATGACGTTCTCCACCTCGGCGCAGTAGATGTTCTCGCCGCCGGAGATCAGCATGTCCTTCTTGCGGTCCACCACGTAGACGAAGCCCTCGGGATCCATGCGGACCAGGTCGCCGGAGTGGAACCAGCCGCCGTCGAAGGCCTCGGCGGTCTCGGCCGGCTTGTTCCAGTAGCCGGACATGGTGGTGGGGCCGCGGTAGACGATCTCCCCGACCTCGCCGGGGGCGACGGGCTCACCGAAGCCGTCTACGACCCGGGCCTGGATCGTGGGGATGACCTTGCCGACGGAGCCGAGTTTGCGGATCGCGTCGTCGCCGTCGAGGGCGCAGGTGATGGGGCTCATCTCGGTCTGGCCGAAGACAGCGCAGTTGAGGGCGTCCGGGAACGTCTCCGACATCGCGCGCAGGATCGTGTCGGTCGACGGCGCGGCGCCCCAGGAGATGTTGCGCAGGACCAGGTTCCTCGGGCGGGCCTGCTGCTCGGCGCAGACGGCCTGCCACTGCACCGGCACCAGGAAGATGCTGGTGATCTGCTCCGCCTCGAGTGTGTCGAGGAGTGCGGCCGGGTCGAACGCCTGCAGCGGGTGGATCACGGTGGTCCCGCCGAGCTGGAGGCTCGGGGCGATCGAGCCGAGCGCCGCGATGTGGAACATCGGGGCGGCGCACAGCGCCCGCCCCTCCTCGTCGAAGAGGCGGAACACGCGGATGCAGGTGAGCGCCTGGGCCGTCATGTTCTCGTAGGAGAGCATCGCGCCCTTGGGTCGGC
Organism: Dietzia aurantiaca; assembly: GCF_021033825.1. Taxonomy (GTDB): domain Bacteria; phylum Actinomycetota; class Actinomycetes; order Mycobacteriales; family Mycobacteriaceae; genus Dietzia; species Dietzia aurantiaca. The sequence goes on along the minus strand of NZ_JAIFXZ010000005.1, from coordinate 160,324 downwards.
CCGTGGTGCCGGAGGTGTACATGATCAGCGAGGTCGCGTCCTCGGGGACGTCGACCGGCTCGTGGGGCGCGCCCTCCTCGGCGATCGCGTCCGCGTAGGTGGTCTGGGCGTCCACACCGCGCTCGCCCCCGATCACGATGTGCTCACCCGGCTCCTCGCCCTGGGCGCGGATGGCGCCGACCAGCGGGGCGAGCATGGCGTCGGTGACGACGACCTTCGGCGTGCAGTCGCTGACCAGGTAGGCGAGCTCGCCCGGGGTGAGCCGGAAGTTCACCGGCACCGCGATGGCGCCGAGTTCGTTGATGCCCAGAACCGCCTCGATGAACTCGGGGTTGTTGAGCGTGATGAGCATGACCCGGTCGCCCTTGCCGACCCCGCGTCGCGCGAGCGCGTCGGCGAAGCGACCGCTGCGCTCGTCCAGCTGCTTCCACGTGGTGGTCTGGCCCATGAACCGCAGGGCCTCCCCGTCGGGGTTCATCTCGGCGTGGGTGCCCACCCACGTGTTCCAGGTGTTGCGCCGGGCGGCGTGGAGGTCCGCGATGGGGTCCGTGGCGGTGGTCATGGTCTCGGCCTTTCGTCGGTGCGGTGGGAGGACGGAACGGTCGTGCGGTCAGGAGAAGTCGGGGCGTCGTTTCTCGAGGATCGAGGAGACGCCCTCGGCGAAGTCGGCGGACACCAGCAGCTCGCACTGGCCCTCGTGCTCGCGGGCCAGTGCGGCGTCGAGTTCGGCCAGGGTCGCGCCGGTAACGGAGCGCTTGGTCAGCTCCAGGGCGCGGCGCGGGCCGCGGGCCAGGCGGCGGGCGACCTTGGTGGCCGCGGCGCGCAGGTCCGCGGCGGGCAGCACCTCGACGGCCAGCCCGACGTCTTTCGCCTCCGCCGCCGACACGGCGTCGCCGCGCAGGAGCATCCGGGAGGCGACCGCCCGGCCGACCGCCGCCGGCAGGAGCACGCTCGCACCGCCGTCGGGCATGAGGCCGATGTTGGTGAACGCCAGTAGCAGGTAGGCGTCGTCCGCCATGAGCATCAGGTCCGAGGCCAACGCGAGTGAGACCCCGACGCCGGCCGCCGGGCCGTTGACCGCCGCGATCACCGGCACCGGCGCGGTCAGCACCGCCCGCACGAGTGCGGCGGCACTGTCCATGGTCACCTCGGGCGTGGGGGCGTCGGCGCCGGCCTCCTTGATGGCCTGCAGATCGGCGCCGGTGGTGAAGGCGGCGCCCTCGCCGGCCAGCAGGAGGACCCGGGTGCCCGGGTCGGTGCCGTGCCGGGCGACGAGTTCGGTCAGCGCACACACGGTGGGATGGTCGAGGGCGTTCATGCGGTCGGGCCGATTGATGCTGATGGTGACCACGCCCAGGTCGTCCCGCTCGACCTTGACGGCGTCGTGTCCGGTGACGGTCATCGCGCTGCCTCCGTGGCCTCGACCATCCCGGCCAGGCGGGAGGTGATGATCTCCTCGGCCTCGCACATCATGCGGTCGACGAGTTCGGCCGCGGTGGGGATGTCGTCGATCAGGCCCTGGCATTGGCCGGCGGTCCAGATACCGGCGTCGAGATCGCCGTCCTCGAAGACCTTGCGGCCGCGGGCGCCGGCCACCAGGTGCTGGATGTCGGCGAACTCCGCCCCCTCGGCCTCCTTGGCCACGACCTCCGCGGAGATCGCGTTGGCCGCCACTCGTGCGGTGTTGCGCAGCGTGCGGAAGATGAGTTTGGTGTCGAGCTCGGTGTTGGCGACGATCTGTTGTTTGACCGCCTCGTCGACCGGGGACTCGGCGGTGCACATGAACCGGGTGCCCATGTTGGCGCCGTCCGCGCCCAGGGCCAGCGCCGCGACCATCCCCCGGGCGTCGGCGATACCGCCGGAGGCCAGGATCGGGATGGTCAGCTTGGCCGCGGCGGCCGGGATGAGGACCAGGCCCGGCACGTCGTCCTCGCCGGGGTGGCCGGCGCACTCGAAACCGTCGATCGACACCACGTCCACGCCGAGCTGCTCGGCCTTGACCGCGTGCCGCACCGAGGTGCACTTGTGGATCACCTTGATGCCGGCCTCGTGGAACACCGGCAGGTGGTCCTTCGGATTGGATCCGGCGGTCTCGACGATCTTCACGCCCGATTCCACGATCGCCTGCCGGTACTCGGCGTAGGGCGGCGGAGTGATCGCGGGCAGGATCGTCAGGTTCACGCCGAACGGCTGGTCGGTCATCTCCCGGCACCGGTCGATCTCGCGAACCAGGTCCTCCGGGGTGGGTTGCGTGAGGCCGGTGATGATGCCCAGCGCGCCGGCGTTGGACACCGCGGCCGCGAGCTCGGCGCGGCCGACCCACATCATCCCGCCCTGGACAATCGGATGACGGACCCCGAACTCCTCGGTGAAGCGGGTGCGGATCACGGCTGGACCTCCTCGTACGTGCCGCCGGAGGCGGCTGTGGAGCGCAGCGAGGCGGGCGGGGTGAACCGCTCGCCGTACTTCGCGGTGAGTTCCTCGGCGCGGGCCACGAATCCGGTCAGGCCACCGGGGTACTGGTCCATGTAGCGGGCGACGCCACCGGTCCAGCCGGGGAAGCCGATGCCGAGGATCGAGCCGACGTTGGCGTCGGTCGTGGTCTCGAGCACGCCCTCGTCCAGGCACTTGACGGTCTCGATCGCCTCGGCGAACAGCATGCGGTCGATCGCGTCCTGCAGCGGGATCTCGACGTCGCCGCCGAACGCCTCGGCCAGACCTGGCCACAGTCCGGCGCGCTTGCCGTCGGAGTACTCGTAGAACCCGGCGCCAGACGAGCGGCCCTTGCGGTCGTACTCGTCGATCATCCGGTCGAGCACCTGGTCGGCCGGGTGGGCCGGAAGCGGGGTGCCCTCGGCCTCGGCGGCCTGCCGGGTCTCGTCCCGGATCTTGCGGGGCAGGGTCAGGGTGAGCTCGTCCATCAGGGCCAGGACGGGTGCCGGGTAGCCGGCCTGCGAGGAGGCCTGCTCGATGGTCGAGGCGGGAACACCCTCGGCCAGCAGCGCCATGCCCTCGTTGGTGAAGGTACCGATCACGCGGGAGGTGAAGAAGCCACGCGAGTCGTTGACGACGATCGGGGTCTTGGAGATCGCGGCGACCAGGGCCAGGGCCCGCCCGAGGGTGTCCTCGGAAGTCTCGGCGCCCTTGATGATCTCGACCAGCGGCATCTTGTCGACGGGTGAGAAGAAGTGCAGTCCGATGAAGTCGGCCGGCCGGTCCACGCCCTTCGCGAGCAGGGTGATGGGCAGGGTCGAGGTGTTCGAGCACAGGAGTGCGTCCGGTGCGATGTGCGGTGCGATCTCCGCGAACACCTGCTCCTTGACCTTCGGGTCCTCGAACACGGCCTCGATCACGGCCTGGGCACCGGCAGCGTCCGCGGGATCGATCGTGGGCGTGATGCGGGCCAGCAGGGCGTCGCCCTTGGCCTGCGCGTTCTCCCGGGCCTGGCCCTCGGCGGCGCGGGAGACCGTCTTGGCCACGAGCTTCTCGGAGTAGCCCCTACCGCGCTCGGCGGCGGACTGGTCGATGTCCTTGAGGACCACCTCCATACCGGCCTTGGCGCAGACGTAGGCGATCGCCGCGCCCATCATGCCCGCGCCCAACACCACGACCTTGTCGATGGGAGCACGGTCGGCGGAGCCGTATTTCTTGGCCAGGCCGCCTGCCTTCTGCAGGTCGAAGAAGAACGCCCGGATCATGTTCTTGGCCGTCTGCCCGGTGGCCAGCTCGGCGAAGTAGCGGGCCTCGACCGTGGATGCGGTGTCGAAATCCAGCCCGGCACCCTCGACGGCCGCCGACATGATGGCCACCGGCGCGGGGTACGGCGCGCCCTTCAGTTGCTTGCGCAGCATCGCGGGGAAGGCGGGCAGGTTGGCCGCGAGCGCCGGGCTGGACGGGGTGCCGCCGGGCATGCGGTAACCCTTGCGGTCCCAGGGCTGGGTTGCGGCCTCCGCATTGTCTGCGTTGGCGGCGATCCACGCCTTGGCTGCCGGCACCAGATCCGCGGGGCCCGCGACGAGCTCGTCGACCAGGCCCATCTCCAGGGCCTGGCCGGGCCGCATGCGCTTGCCCTCCAGCAGCACCCCCATGAGCGCATTGGCCACGCCCAACATGCGGACAGTGCGGACGATCCCGCCGCCGCCGCCGGGCAGCAGGCCCAGGCCCACCTCGGGCAGGCCGAGCTGCACGGCCGGGGAGTCCACGACGATGCGTCGGTGCGCGGCCAGCGCGATCTCCAGGCCCCCGCCCAACGCGGCGCCGTTGATGGCGGCCACGACCGGCTTGCCCAGGGTCTCCAGGCGCCGCAGGGGGGCCTTGGCCCGCCCGACGGTTTCGATCGCCGCGTCCGCGCCGCCTGAGGGGATGGACAGGATGTCGCCGAGGTCGCCCCCGGCGAAGAAGGTCTTCTTGGCCGAGGTCAGCACGACCCCGGTGATGTCGTCGGACTCGGACTCGAGCCGGTCGACGGCGGCCTCCATGGAGGCCAGGTAGTCGGCGTTCATGGTGTTGGCGCTCTGGCCCGGGTCGTCCATGGTCAGGACGACGACGCCATCGGCGTCGCGCTCATACTGGATGGTGTTGGTGAAATCGCTGCTCATGAGAGGGTTTCTCGTCCTTGTCAGGTATGCGGCCGGCGCGGGATCTAGAGACGTTCGATGACGGTGGCGATGCCCATACCGGCGCCCACACACAGCGTGGCCAGGGCGTAACGGGCATCGCGGCGTTCGAGCTCGTCCAGCGCGGTGCCCAGGATCATCGCGCCGGTGGCGCCGAGCGGGTGGCCCATGGCGATCGCCCCGCCGTTGACGTTGATCTTCTCCATCGGCACATCGAGGTCCTTGGCGAACTTCATCGGGACCGCCGCGAACGCCTCGTTGACCTCGAACAGGTCGATGTCGCCGATCGTCAGACCCGCCTTGGCCAGCGCCTTGCGCGCGGCCGGCGTCGGTCCGGTCAGCATGATGGTCGGCTCCGAGCCGATCACGGCCGCCGAGACGATACGGGCGCGCGGGGTCAGGCCGTTGCGCTCACCGGCGGCGGCGTTGCCTATCAGCATCGCCGTGGCGCCGTCGACGATTCCCGACGAGTTACCTGCGTGGTGGACGTGGTCGATCCTCTCGACCGCGTGGTACTTCTGCAGCGCCACGGCGTCGAACCCCGCCTGCTCACCGAGCGCGGCGAACGAGGGCTTCAGGGACGCCAGGTCGTCCGCGGTGGTGCCGCGGCGGATGTGCTCGTCATGATCGAGCATGACCTGACCGGCCAGGTCCACCACGGGGACCACCGAGCGGGCGAAGCGGCCGTCGTCCCAGGCCGCGGAGGCGAGCTCCTGCGAGCGGGCGGCGAACTCGTCCACGTCACGGCGACCGAAGCCCTCGATCGTGGCGATCAGGTCGGCGCCGATGCCCTGCGGCACGAACGACGTGGAGTAGTTGACGCGCGGGTTCTGCGCCCACGCGCCACCGTCCGAGCCCATCGGTACGCGCGACATCGACTCGACGCCGCCGGCGATGACCAGGTCCTCCCAACCGGCGCGGACCTTCTGCGCGGCCAGGTTGACCGCCTCAAGCCCGGACGCGCAGAAGCGGTTCTCCTGGACGCCGGCGACGGTCTCCGGCAGCCCGGCGGCGATCGCCGCGATCCGCGGCAGCACCGCTCCCTGCTCGCCGACCGGGCCGACGATGCCCATGACCACGTCCTCGATCTGCGCGGGATCAAGGCTGGAGTTGCGCTCCACCACCGACTGCAGCACGCCGACCGCGAGATCGATCGGCGCGACACTGTGGAGCGAACCGCTGGACTTGCCCCGTCCGCGGGGCGTGCGCACCGCGTCGTAGATGAAGGCCTCGGGCACTGACATGGGTGGGAGTTCCCTTCCGCGTTTGCTTGTGGAATTCGCCGTCGCCGGAGTGACGGCTACGTAGATTCGATCACATATATCTGTGAATTGGGGTTTACTATGGCCACTGTAGCCGCTGTTGTCAAGATCACACCCCGCTTCCGACCAACCCGAGAGCCGAGCCTTCGTGACCTCCTCGCCCACGCATCCCGAGACGCCGATCGCGTCGCTCTGCGCGCCCGAAGTGGGCTCCCGACGTGCGGATATAGCGCTGGTGGCCGCCGACGAGTTCACCCGTCGCGGGTATCACTCCACGCGGGTCGAGCACATCGCCGAGCGCCTCGCGGTCACTCCCGGCGCGCTCTACCGACACGTGCCGGGGAAGTACGAGATGTTCCGCGATGCCGTCGCCACCCTGGCCCTGGCGCTCGAGGCGGCCTCCGAGTCCACGGTCGCCGCAGCCGTATCCGGCCACGACACGCCACCGACCCTCGAGGAGATGGTCGCGTCCATCACGCGCACCACGCTGGGCCACCGGTCGCGGGCGGCGCTGTATCGCTGGCAGGGGCGCTACCTCACGCCCGGGGATCGCGCCGCGGTGCTCGAGGTCGACGCCCGCGTCCGGTGCCGGCTCGCCGACGCCGTTCGGGGACGACGACGAGACGGCCACCCGGCCGGCGCGAACTCGGCAGCTGCGGCGATCCTCTCGTGTATCGCCTCGCTCGGCCACCATCGAATCGAGTTGACCGACGCCGACTCGGTCGCGCTCATGACCTCGATCGCCGATGACCTCGCGACGGTTGCCCCGCCTCGCCGCCCCGGCGGCGCCACCGGCACCGAGACCGCCGGCAGCAGCGGGAGCAGCGGCAGCAGCGGCAGCAGCGGCAGCAGCGGCAGCAGCGGCAGCAGCGGTCTGCGCTCCGGCAACGACGTCAGCAGCAGCGGCGGGAGCAGCGGTCTGCGCTCCGGCGGCGGTGGTGTTCCTCGTCTTCGCGGGGGCGCGGCGACCCGCGAAGGTGCCATCACCGCCGCGATCGCCAGGTTCCATTCGTCGGGCTACGACAGTGTGTCGATGGAGTCGATCGGCGCCGATGTCGGCGTCGCCGCGTCCGCGCTCTACCGACATTTCCCCGGTAAGTCGGCGCTGTTGACCGCTGCCGTGGACCGGACCGCCACGCTGGTGGAGGGGCTGTTGGACAGTCACGCCGCGATGAACAGTGCCGAGACCGGCCCCGCCGACGCCCTCACCGACATGCTGGACGCGTACGTGTCGATCGCGTTCTCCCACGGGCCCGACCTGATGCTCTACCACTCGGAACTGGGGGCGATCGACGCCGAGGACCGCCATCGACTGCGCCGCTCCCAACGTCGGCAGCTCGACCGGTGGGCGCGGCTCGTCCGCGACGCGGGGACGCCCGGTAGCAGCGACCCGGCGGATGCGAGTGACGACGCGACGGCCCGCGTGCGGGTCCACGCCGCCCTCGCGGTGGTTCTCGACGGCGGCCAGGGAACCGGTTTCGACCCGGCTGCCGCACCACGATTCGGTCAACTCGCCGGAACCGTGCTCCTCCCCCGTTGATCACCCACGCCGAACTCCTGACCGTCGCAACGAGAAGAGGGTTCCGCACACCATTCTCTCGGAAGTCGTGTGCGGAACGCTCTTGTCGATGTGACCGCCGGGCCGGCAGCCGGGGCGGCGGACGGGGCGGCTCCGGGCCACAGCCTGCTTCTCATCGGCAGCGGCGTGCCACGCCGGCCGACGGGCGGTCAGGCGAGGGGCGAGACGGCCCCGCGCGAGTAGCGGGTGATCTGCCGGCGGATCCGACGGTAGCCGCGACGCTCGAGGGCATTCCGCACCTTCGGCGACACCAGCGCGGCCCCGTGGGCGGCCAGGTTGGCCGGGATGAGCAGCGCCGGATACCACGGCACGGCCGGTCTCTGCCCCAGCTCACGCATCCCGGCGGGGCCGTTGAGGTAGGTCGCCGTGGCCCGGTGGCGGGCCACGTCCAGCCGCCGGCGAAGCGTCGGCAGATGCGGGAAGTCCGTGTGCCCGTACGAGTCCAGCAGTGCCCGGCCCAGGATCACCGAGTTCTGGTCGGGCGGCGGGGACGTGCGCAGGAAGTGGTACATGTCCCGCAGCGCGCGCCGGGGAGTGTCATGCAGGAAGTCCTCATCAACCCCCATCACCCACCCCATCCAGCGCCACAGGTGCATGACCGCGCGGGCGTCGGACGGCGTGTGCGGGATGCCCAGCACGAGCGTGCCCAACAGGAACGTGGCCGAGAACAGACCGTTGGTGGCCGCCATGTCGGCCTGGTTGATGGGCTGGCCCTTGGCCGCGACGTCCCATCCCTTGTCGAGCATCGCCCGGTTGACCCGCGCGTGCATGAGGCGCACATGCACGGTGGTCTCCCAGCCGGGACTGCCCGGCCGCCAGCCGTCGGGCGCGGCGACCGCGTGCCACCAGGCCATGGTCTCTGCGACCCGCTTCGCGGTGCCCTCCCCCGTGAGGCGCCCCGTCGAGGCGAGCACCTCGGTGGTCGCCGCCGGCCGGTAGCCGCCCAGCAGGGCCAGGTCGCCCAGCACGTACTGACCGGTCAGCCCGGCACGGAGGCAGACCCGGGCCCCCCGGTCGGCGAGCTCGGGGTCCAGCCAGTCGGGCAGCTCAGTGACCGCGCGCACGAAGACCGTGACCTCGTCCGGCTCCCCCGCCGGCGCCGCCTCGCCGGATACCGCCGCGTCCAGAGCCGCCCGCACCCGGGCCATCGTGGTGTCACCACGGGAGATCGACTCGAGCACCACATCGGCCACCGGGTCCCCTGAGCCCAGCGCCTCGGCGATCCGGGCCCGCTCGGCCGGCGTGGGCCCCGATCGCACGTCGGCGAACGGCCGGAGCAGCAGCGCCGCCCGGGCGCCCCACCGCTCGTCGGCGGCAAACCGGTCCGGAGCACCGACCGGCCGGGCCGGCGCCGCGTCCGTGGTCACGCCACCTCCCCCTCGGGCGCTCCTCCCCCGGATCCGCCGGCCGCGGCCACCCCGTGGGGGACCGGGCACCCGCCGCCCGCCATCCGATCCCGGGGCGTGATGGGGTGCGCCCCGAGGTCCGCGGGCCGGTATCCGGTCGGGTAACCGGGATAGGTCCGGTTCTCCGTGCCCTCCGTGCCGTACGCCTTACGACGGACCGGGAACCAGCGGATGATGCGCGACCGCAGGCGGATCGCCGAGTAGGCGGCTCCACGTACGCGCGGCGCCGGTGCCGGGAAGCCGAAGGCCCGCGCCATGTCGTCGTCGATGAGCGACTGCACGACCTTGCGGACCAGAGGCCGCATCGACTGCGGGTACCACGCGCACATGAGGTCGAGCGTGTAGTTGCCGATCTCGTTGTTGGTGTCCGCGTAGCGGAACACCCGGGCCTCGTAGGCGTCCCGCCAGCGCCGGAACTCGCCCATGTCCTCCGGGATGTCGGTGATGTTCATCCGCTGCCCCACCCCGCGGTAGAAGTGGAACGCGGCCAGCCGCTCGTTTGGGTGCAGCCGGCGCCAGCCGTTAGCGTCGATCCACTCGAGCGGCTCGTAGATGAACGTCGACAGTACGTACAGCATGTCGTCGTTCGTGATGTCGTACATCGCGTGCTGCCGGTTGATCACCCGCAGCGACTCCTTGCCGCGCGTCGAATCGACACCGTGCTCCACGAGTTCGGCCATGAGCAGCGCCGTGTCGTCGTACCGCTGCTGCGGAGCGTCCCGGAAGTTGCCCGCCCCGGCCAGCACCGCCGAGACCGACGGCACGCAGTACGTGCGGTACAGCGCCAGCTCGAGCGCCCGCTGGTAATCCCACGGGAACTCGTACGCGGCGGTGATGCGGTGGATCTCCGCCGCGTCCGTCACCGGGTCGAGCGACGCGATGAGATCGCGCCAGTACCAGCGGCCCGGCTTGAACGGCACGGTGGCCGTGAGCGGATGCGCCCTGTCCGCGTCGGGGACCATGTCCACCGGGATCGGACCGAACACCCCGGGGACCGTCTGCTGCCGGGTGTCGGACGACGACAGCGACGGCTTCGTCGTCGTCGACACATCCCCGGTCGTACCTGGCGTGGTCGCGGTCATGCCTGGATCACATCTTTCCCTGGACGTTGGTGAGCATCCACTTGACGATCTTGATGTCCCGCGGCTTGCGGGTCATCGTCATGAGATTGAGCGGGGCGGCGAACTTCTCGACCGTGATCGAGCGCGGGCGGGAGAACTCCCGCAACCCGTCGGCGCCGTGGATCCGGCCGAAGCCCGACTCGCCCGAGCCCCCGAACGGCAGGGCCGCGATGCCGGCGAACGCGAGGAACGAGTTGATCGAGACCATGCCGGCATCGACCTTCTCCGCGAGTGCGAGTCCACGCTTGCGGTCCTTGGTGAAGATCGCGCTGCCCAGTCCGTAGTTGACGGCGTTGGCCTTCTCGACGCCCTCCTCCAGGTCGCGCACCTTGTTGATGGTCACGGTCGGGCCGAAGGTCTCCTCGGTGATCGCGGTCGAATCCTCCGGCACGTCGACCAGCACGACCGGCTCGACGATCCGGTCGCCCACCGACTCCTCGCCACCGACCACGGCCCTGCCGCCGCGGGCGATCGCGTCCTTGACGTGGCGGCGGATGATGTCGACCTGCGAGGGCATGGTCATGGGACCGTAGCTCGAGCTGATCGAGGTGCCGGGCGACAGTGCGCGGACCTTCGCGGCGAACTTGTGGACGAACGCCTCGTGGACGTCCTCGTGCACGTAGATCCGCTCGACGCCGGCGCAGGTCTGGCCCGCGTTGCCCATGGCGCCGAAGACGGTCTGATCCACAGCGGCATCGAGATTCGCGTCCTTGTCGATGAGCACCGCGTCCTTGCCGCCGCCCTCGATGACGACCGGGGTGAGGGTCTCGGCGCACGCGGCCATGACCTTGCGGCCCGTCGCCGCGGAACCGGTGAAGGCCAGTTTGTCGACACCGGCCCTGCACAGCGCGGCGCCGGTCGAGCCGTCACCGGTGATGGTCTGGATGAGCGGCTGGGAGGCGCCGAGCGAATCCCAGACCTCGGCGAGCCACACCCCGACACCCGGTGTGAACTCGCTGGGCTTGAACACGACCGCGTTACCGGCGGCCATGGCGTAGGACAGCGTGCCCATCGGGGTGAAGACCGGGTAGTTCCACGGGCCGATCGCCCCCACCACCCCGAACGGCTGGTACTCGACGTACGCGGACTGGTTGCTCATGAGCAGGCCGGCCGAGACGGAGCGACGACGAAGGACCTTGTTGGCGTTCTTGGCGGCCCACTCCAGGTGGCCGACCGCGAGCAACACCTCGAGGGTCGCGTCCTCGTCCGGCTTACCGGTCTCGGCGGAGATCAGCGCCGCCAGCTCGGCCGCGCGGGAGGAGATCGCACGCTTGTACTCCAGCAACCATTCTCGCCGACCACGCGGCCCCTGCGTCGCCCACCACGCGGCGGCGGCGCGGGCTCGCTCCACGGCGAGGGCGACCTCCTCCGGGCCGGCGATCGGGTACTCCGCGAGGACCGTGCCGTCGCGGGGGTCCAGGCTGGCGAAGGTGGGGCCGGTCTTGCTCGGCTCGGTGGTGGTCATCGGAGGCCTCCCGTTTCAGATCACATATATTTGATGTAGCGTACGGTGATACCGGCCACAGTAGTCGACTGCGACCGTTCCCGACACCCCTACAGCAAGGAAAGAGGCTCGACGTGTTCGACATCCTCACCGAAGAGCAGCGTGACTTCGCCAAGTCGATCGACGACTTCTGTGCCCGCGAGGTCGGCAGCGTCGAGAAGCGTGCCGAGCTGACCATGGAGGGTGGCACCCACTCTCCCGAGATCTACGCCAAGATGGCCGAACTCGGCTGGCTCGGCCTGACCATCCCCGAGGAGTACGGCGGCTCCGCCGCCGGCGCGGTCGAACTCTGCCTCCTCCTCGAGCACTCGCTCAAGGGCCTGGCCCCCATCGGCGGCATCGGCCCCACCCTGATCACCGCCGCCGCCTACGAGAAGTTCGGCAACGAAGAACAGCGCAAGCGCGCCCTCGAGCTCACCGTGGGCGGCGGCACCCTGTCGATCTCGATGTCCGAGCCCGGCGCCGGCTCCGACGTGGCCGCGCTGCGCTGCAAGGCCGAGCGCGACGGCGACGAGTGGGTGATCAACGGCCAGAAGACCTGGTGCTCCAACGCCCACTTCGCCGACCGCATTCTGCTGGTCGCCCGCACCGACTCGTCGGGCAGGAAGCACGAGGGAATCACGATGTTCGACGTGCCGGCCGACATCGAGGGCCTGCAGATCACCGGCATCGACACCATGGGCGGCAAGGAGGTCAACGACCTATACTTCACCGACGTCCGCCTGCCCGCCGACGCGGTGGTCGGCGAGGTCGGCGGCGGCTGGCAGCAGCTCATGACCGGCCTCAACACCGAGCGCCTCATCCTGGCCGCCATGCAACTCGGCGTTGCCCAGCGCGCGTTCGACGACTGCCTGAACTTCATCAAGGAGCGCGAGCAGTTCGGCCGACCCGTCGGCTCCTTCCAGGTGATCCGCCACCGCATGGCCGACCTGGCCACCGAGATCGAGGCCACCCGCCTGCTCGTCTACGCGGTGGCCAGGAAGGTCGACGAGTCGGACCCCGACGCCCTCTTCCCGCGCGAGGCGTCCATGGTCAAGCTCAAGGCCACCGAGCTGAGCAAGCGGGTCACCCTCGAGTGCATGCAGTCGATGGGCGGCTACGGCTATGCCACCGAGTACGGCATGGAGCGTCTCGTCCGCCAGGCCGTGGTCTCGCCGATCTACGGCGGCACCAACGAGGTCCAGCGCGACATCATCGGAAAGACGTACGGACTGTGAGCGCGGCCGAGCTCACCGAGATCCGCTCCCTCGAGACCGTCCCGTCCGAGCGGGTCTCCGCCCTGTGGGACGCCCTCGAGCCGGCCCGCGTCGAGGACATCGCCGGTAGCCGCTGGCGCGGCACGGGCCTGGACACCGGGCACCAGATGTTCAGCATGCTCGGCCAGATGCGCTGGTGGGGAAAGGACTTCACCGACGCGCGCAAGGTCGACCCCATTCTCGTGACCGACGACTCCGGGGACGTCGTTCCCGATACGTCGGCGACGGGCGGCGGCGGGGCCTCTCTGTGGGAGGTCTCGTTCCGCGGACGGCCGACCGCCTCCATGGTGTACGACCGGCTGCCGGTGATCGACCACTTCGTCGTCGTCGACACCGACGCCTCCGGGCTACCCACCACCCTCCTGGCCGTGATGAACGGGCGCGGCACCGTCTCCGACGGGGAGCACTTCTGGTTTGTCCTCGACCGCGAGGGCTGAACCCGGGGCGCGTGGTGCGGAGCACGGATGCGCGCTCCGCCCACCGCCCGCACAATGGGCCCATGAGCGCCACCGCCGAACGCCCGGTCCGCATCGCCGTCCAGCTCCAGCCGCAGCACGCCCCCGACTATCGTCTGCTGCGCGACGCCGTCCGCAGGTCCGAGGACGCGGGCGTGGACGTGGTGTTCAACTGGGACCACTTCTACCCGCTGTACGGCGACCCCGACGGCGCCCACTTCGAGTGCTGGACCATGCTCGCCGCCTGGGCGGAGCAGACCGAGCGGGTCGAGATCGGCGCCCTGGTGACCTGCAACAGCTACCGCAATCCCGACCTGCTCGCCGACATGGCCCGCACCGTCGACCACATCTCGGGCGGGCGGCTCATCCTCGGGCTGGGCGGTGGATGGTTCGAACGCGACTACACCGAGTACGGGTACGAGTTCGGCACGAAGGGCTCGCGGCTGGACGCGCTCGGCGACTCGCTGGAGCGCATCGAGAACCGGCTGGCCAGGCTGACCCCCGCGCCCACACGCGACATCCCGGTCCTGCTCGGCGGCGGCGGGGAGCGCAAGACGCTCCGGCACGTCGCGCGGCACGCCGACATCTGGCACTCGTTCGTGGACGTGGAGACCTACCGCCACAAGTCCGCGGTGCTCGCCGCGCACTGCGCTGACGTGGACCGCGACCCGGCCGAGATCGAACGCTCGACCGAGATCGGCGGTGCCGAGTCGCCGGATGCGGCGCGGCGGGCGGCGGAGGCGCTGCATGCTGAGGGCATCACGTTGTTCACCGTGGGCGTCGACGGGCCCGACTACCCGCTCGAGCTGGTCGAGTCACTGGTGGCCTGGCGCGACGGGCGCTGAGGCGGACGCTGAAGAACGCTCCTGCGGGCTCGCCCCCCGGGGAGGGCGCCCGACGGCCAGGGCTCAGGTGCCCTTGACTGCGCGGTCCGCCCGACGCCACGCGCGGAAGTTGAGCCACGACAGGACGAGCATCAGCACGAGCACGAACGAGGCCGGAGCTGACGGCCTTCCGGTGACGATCAGCCCGACGGCGTTGACCACCGCCAGCACGGTGAAGAAGCCGACGAACCCGCCGAGCACCTCCAGCCGCTGACGGGTGCCCAGCGCGTCCGATCCGGAACGGGCCACCGCCGGGTCAGCTCTTCAGGCCGCCGGCGGTGAGACCGGAGACGATGCGCCGCTGGAAGATCAACACCATGATCACCAGCGGGACGGTCACCAGGGCGCCGGCCGCCATGATCGCCGCGTACGGCTGGGTGAACGGGTCGTTGCCCGCGAAGCGGGCGATCGCCACGGTCACCGGCTCGGTCGACTGGTTCGACAGCTGGCTCGACAGCATGAACTCGTTCCACGTCATGATGAACGCGAGGATCGCCGTGGTGAACAGGGCCGGCGCGGCCAGCGGCAGGATGATCTTGACGAACGCCTGCCCACGGGTGGCGCCGTCGACGCGCGCTGCCTCCTCGAGCTCCCACGGCAGGTCGTTGAAGAACGACGTGAGCGTGTAGATCGTGAGCGGGAGCGCGAACGAGATGTTGGGGATGATCATCGCCTGGTAGCTGCCGATCCAGCCGATATCGGTGAACAGCTGGAACAGCGGGGTCACCAGGGCGACGCCCGGGAACATCGACGCCGCGAGAATCACGCCGGTCACCATGAACTTGCCGCGGAAATCCACGCGGGCCAGCGCGTAGGCGGCGAACACGCCGAAGGTGATCGCCGCCGCCGTGGTGACGACACTGATGAAGACCGAGTTGCCGATCGCCGCCAGGAAATCGTTGCCACCGCTCGTGTCGAGCGCCTGCTTGAAGTTGTCGAGCGTCAGGTGCGTCGGCAGCGGGTTCTGCGAGAACGTGTGCACATTGTCCCGGAATGCGGTGACGACCATCCAATAGAACGGCGCGAGACCCCAGACCAGGATGAACAGGGCACCCAGGTAGGTGCGGACCTGCGGCCAGAGCGGTGGCCTGGGCGCTTTGAGAGCCGGGCGGGCGGAGTCGGGTCGACCGCCGGGTCGGGATCCCGGACCGGAACCGGCCGGGGCGGTGGGTGCGCTCACCGGATCTCCTCCTTCTTGCCGGTGCGGTCTTCGACCACGTTCGCCCCGAGCCACTTCACCATGACGAACGCCACCGCGAAGATGAGCAGGAATACCAACGTGGACAGCGCGGACGCACTGTTGAATGCGCCGGTTCTCATCTGGTTGACCACGAGCTGCGAGATGGTGGCGGTGGGCGAGCTCGAGTTGGCGCTGATGAGGATCACCGGCAGGTCGTACATGCGCAGCGCATCGAGGGTGCGGAACAGGACCGCCACCATGAGCGCCGGCCGGACCAGCGGCAGGGTGATCCTGGTGAACTGCTGCCACTTGGAGGCGCCGTCCACGCGGGCCGCCTCGTAGACGTCGCGGGGGATCATCTGCAGGCCGGCGAGGATGAGCAGCGCCATGAACGGCGTCGTCTTCCACACGTCGGCGACGATCACGGCGACCTTCGAGTAGAAGGGGTCGGTGGTCCAGGCGATGTCGCGGCCGAGAATCGAGTTGACGATCCCGTTGGGCGAGAAGATGAACGCCCACAGCTTGGCGGTGACCGCGGTGGGGATGGCCCAGGGCACCAGCACCGCGGCCCGCAACAGGGCGCGGCCCCAGATGTTGCGACCCATGACCACGGCCATCCAGAAGCCGAGCGCCGTCTCGATCGACACGGTCACCACGGTGAACATCGCCGTGTTGCGCATGGCGGGCCAGAAGTCGGTGGCGATGTTGCCGGGGGCACACGGGACGGAGTTGCCACTGTTGCTGGTGCACGTCTGGGTGAGCCAGTAGATGTAGTGCTGGAGGGTGCCGAACGTCCCCGCCTCGAACTTGCCGGTCGCGGGATTGAGACCGGCATCGCCGACGAACGACAGATAGACGGCCCGCACGATCGGGTAGCCGATGATGACGGCGAGGATGACCAGCGGCGGCCCGACCATCCACAGTGGGCGCCAGTCGAACTTCTTCTTGACGAGCGCCGGCGGCTCGGCCGCCTTCCGCTCAACGCCTGGCGGGGAGGCCGGGGCCGTCGGGGCCTCCGGTCGCTGGGCTGTCATCGGCCCTCCTGGATTCGGTGGTGCGAGGAGTGGTGCGGCACAAGGTGCGGCTGTGGCGCCTGGAACTCGGTGCGGGAGCCGACGCCCCGGACGACGAACCGGCCGGCACACGGGATCGTATACCCGCGCACCGGCCGGTCGACGGCGGTACGGCGATGAGTCCGGGAGTTCGAAGGTCTCCCGCTCACCTCAGCCGCGGATTCTCAGTTCCCGGCCTGTTGGATGGCCGCGGCCATATCGGTCGTTGCCTGGTCGACGGACTTCTCGTCCTTGAGTGCTGCGTGGGTGTTGTCCTGCACCGCCTTGGACACCGCCGGGTAGAACGGGGTCACGGGGCGGGGCTTGGCGTTCTCCAGCGCGACCTTCAGCGCAGTCATGTACGGGAACTCGGCCTGCAGGTCCGCATTGTCATAGATCGAGGCCAGGACCGGCGGGAACGAGGCCTGGGCGAAGCCCATCTGGACCTCTTCGCTGATGATGTACTGGACGAAGTCCACAGCGGTGGCCTTGTTCTCCGAGAAGACGCTGATGGCGTTGTTGTAGCCACCCAGGGTGGAGGCACCTGCGCCGTCCGGGCCCAGGATCGGCGCGACGTCGAAGTTCTCGGCGACCTCGGGCTGCCCCTCGGTCAGGGCCTTGTCGTACATGTACGGCCAGTTGTAGGAGTACATGGTCTCGCCGGCGAGGAAGCCGAGAGCGGTCTCCTCCTCGGAGAAGGAGTCGGTCTTCTTGGCGATCACGTCGGACTGGTAGCCGTCGACGAGGGCCTGGAGTCCGGCGCGCGACTGCTCGGACTCGACCTCGGGGGTCGCACCGTCCTCGCCCACGATGGCGCCACCCCAGCTGTTGATGAACTGGCTGGCGGCCACCGTGGTCTGCTCGCCGAGATTGAGCGGCATCTGGAGGCAGTCGACGTTGGCCTCGAACGCAGCGATGCACGAGTCGACCAGCGCCTGCCAGTTGGCCGGGGCCTCGGGCTGCATGTCGGTGCGGTAGTACAGCAGCTGCGCGTTGGTGTTCTGCGGGACCGCGTAGAGCGTGCCGTTGTAGGTGGCCGACTCGACGGCGGCCGGGAGGAGGCCGGAGGTGTCGACGGCGGTGTCGCCCTCGATCGGCTGGATCCAGTCGTTCGCCGCGAAGTGGGCGGTGTCGGTGATGTCCAGGGCGAACACGTCGTACTCGCCGCTCTTGGCCTGGAGGGACTGGACCAGCGTGTCACGCTGACCGTCCTGGTCACCGGGGAGCTCGTGGAGGGTGACCTCCTCGTCGGGGTGCTCGGCGTTCCACTGCTCGATGAACGGCTTCAGTGTCTCGACGTCGTTCTTACCCATCGCGAACTTGATGGGGCCGCGCGACTCGACACCGGCGGTGGTGTCCTCGCTCGCCGACGTGTCGCCGCCGTCGTCGCTCGAGCATGCGGTCACGGAGAGCGCGACGATCGAGGCGATCGCGGCACCCTTGAAAATCCTGCCGAATCCGGCCATGAATCCAACTCCTGTCATCGACCCGTGCGAGGACGACCAGTGGCCGCACTCACAATGTCTTCAGGAACCCTATCCCAGCACCGCCCGCGCCTCGCCCCGCTTGTCACACCCGCATCAGGTCGCTACCTAAACGTGACCTTCGGCGCAACGGCGAGCCGAGCGAGTTAGGTTAGGCTCACCATATGTCTACCAGAAGGATCAAGCCCGGCGCCGCCGTCACCGTCCCCGTCACCCTCACCGCCCGAGAACTGATCAGCCCGTCCTTCGTGCGGCTGACCGTGACCGGCGAGGCCCTGGCCGACTACCGCCCCATGGGCGCGGACCAGTGGTTCCGCCTGTTCCTGCCGACCGAGGGCGCCGGCGGGTCCGCCGAACCGAAGACGCTGCCGGACATGAGCATCCGCAGCATGGCCGCCTACACGCTCACCCCGCCCTCGCGTCGGCCGCTCATCCGCAACTACACGACCGCCGGGTACCGACCCGCCGACCCGGCAGCGGGACGGGCCACCGCCGAGCTCGACTTCGACGTGTATGTGGACGACTCCCACTCCGGCCCGGGCCTGACCTGGGCGCGCGATGCGGCGATCGGCTCCCCTGCCGCGATCCTCGACGAGGGACGCCTCTACGCACCGCCGGCCGGGTCCACGGCCGAACTACTGGTCGGCGACGAATCCGCCCTGCCCGCGATCGCCGGCATCCTGGACCAGGCCCCGCCGGCCCTGAGCGGGCTCGTCGTCGTCGAGGTCAGAGACCCCCGCGACATCCGCGACCTCCCCCGACCCGCGGGGGTCGAGGTCGTGTGGAAACAACGGGGCGACGACGACGAGCACGGCGCCCGCGCGACCGATGAGGTCCGGCGGCGCGGTGTCCCGGTCGACCTCACATATGCCTACCTCGCCGGCCCGTCGTCCATGGTGACCGGCCTCCGCCGGTTCCTGGTCAGGGAATGCGGCGTCGCCAAGGACATCGTGACGTTCACCGGCTACTGGCGGTGACACCGGAGAACGCCCTCAGCCCATCCGCGCGGTGAGACCCCTGCGCAGCTGATACTCAGCGCAGGCGGTCACCCGTCTCGGCGTCGAAGAACCGAACCTGCCCCTCGTGCGCGGCCAGGCGGATGTCCTCGCCCTTGCGCGGGTGGTCGGTCGACTCGGCGCGATAGACGAGCGGGTGCCCGTCGGGCGTCGAGCAGTGCAGGAAGCTGTCCGCGCCGAGCTCCTCGACCAGGTCGACGACGGCGTGCATTCCCTCCCCGCCCCGCGCGGCCAGGCGCAGATGCTCGGGCCGCACGCCGATGGTGACCTTGCCGACCGCGCCGGCCGGGGCGGGGACGCGCATGCCGTCGAGTTCGACGGTCCCGTCGACCACCGGCGCGTCGAAGAGGTTCATCGCCGGCGAACCGATGAAGCCGGCCACGAACGCGTTGATCGGATTTTCGTATAGCTCGCGGGGTGCGGCGACCTGTTGGAGACGCCCGTCGCGCAGGACCGCCACCCGGTCGCCCATCGTCATGGCCTCGACCTGGTCGTGGGTCACGTAGATCATCGTCGTGTGGAGTTCGCGTTGCAGCTTGGCGATCTGGGCACGCGTGGCCACACGCAGTTTGGCGTCGAGGTTGGACAGCGGCTCGTCCATGAGGAACACCTGCGGGCTCCGCACGATCGCCCGGCCCATCGCCACACGCTGACGCTGGCCGCCCGAGAGTTCCTTGGGCTTGCGGTTCAGGTAGGGCACCAGGTCGAGCATCTCCGCGGCCCTGTCGACCCGCTCGGTGATCTCGGCCTTGGACTTCTTGGCCAGCTTCAGGGCGAAGCCCATGTTCTCGCGGACCGTGTAGTGCGGGTAGAGGGCGTAGTTCTGGAACACCATCGCGATGTCCCGGTCCTTGGGCTCGAGTCCGGTGACGTCCTTGCCGCCGATGGTGATCGTGCCCTGCGTGACCGGCTCCAGGCCGGCGAGCGAACGCAGGATGGTGGACTTGCCGCACCCCGACGGGCCGACGAGGACTAGGAACTCGCCCTCCCCGATGTGCAGGTCCAGCTCGTCGACACTGGGGCGGGTCGCCCCGGGATAGACGATGGACACGTTCTCGAAACTGACTCCGGACACGTTGCGTCACTTTCCCTTCACCGGCAGGAACGTGCCGGACGATCCGAGATTGAGGGTGAACACAGGTGACTGTAGCGACCGAGCGGAGAGTTCACCCGCACTGCGCCCGTAGTTCATCCGGACGTGGCCGCCTCTCTCCCGGCTGGTCGTCCGCCCTTCCTACGGTCACAGGGTTCGCTCAGCCGCAAACGTCTTCAGGGAGAAATGATGTCGATCCGCCGCCTGCTGCCGCTCACCACCTCGGGAGGTGCTGCGCCCGGGATCTCGAACCGCCAGCACATCACCTGTGTCTACAAGTGTGGTGACCAGTGCGCCGCGCCGGTTCCCAACACCACGGGCAACCCGTACTTCGGGGACATCGCCACCGAGATCAGCCGCCGCGGCGCCCTGAAGGCCGCCGGCGTGGTGGCGCTCGCCGTGGGCGCCACGCAGGTGATGCCCGGCGTGGCGGCGGCCCAGGGTTCGGCCGCCGGCTCGCTCGGCGACACGGGATCGCTCGGCGGCAACGGCATCGACACCACCTTCACCCCGGTCTCCCCCAACACCGACGACGCCGTGACCGTCCCGGCGGGGTACTCGAGTGACGTGGTGATCCGCTGGGGCGACCCCGTGATCGCGGGCGCACCCGAGTTCGACTTCGAGAACCAGACCGCCGCCGCGCAGGCCCGGCAGTACGGCTTCAACTGCGATCTCGCCGTGATGTTCCCCATGGATGACCGCGACGAGCGCTTCCTGTTCACCGTGAACCACGAGTACACGACCGAACCCTCGATGTTCCGCGGCTACGACCCGGAGAATCCGACCCGCGAGCAGGTCGAGATCGCCTGGGCCGCGCACGGCATGTCCGTGGTGGAACTGGCCAGCCGCCCGGACGACGGCGGACTCGACCCCGTCCTGGGTTCCTACAACCGCCGCATCACCGCGCTGACCCCGTTCGAACTGCGCGGCCCCGCCGTCGGCCCGCTGACCCGGACCAACGCCGACCCTACCGGCACCCGCGTGCTGGGCACACTGAACAACTGCGCCGGCGGCCACACCCCGTGGGGCACCGTGCTGTCCGGCGAGGAGAACTTCAACCAGTACTTCGGCACCGCCGGCACCATCACCGACACCACGAGGCTCGAGCAGCTGCGTCGCTACGGTATCGCCGCCGAGACGTCCGGCCGGAAGTGGGAGAACTTCGACGACCGCTTCGATCTGGCCAAGGAGCCGAACGAGGTGAACCGCTTCGGCTACGTGGTCGAGGTCGACCCGTGGAACCCGACCTCGACCCCGGTCAAGCACTCCGCCATGGGCAGGTTCAAGCACGAGGGCGCCAGCATCCACGTGACCCCCGGCGGCACCGTGGTGGCCTACTCCGGCGACGACGAGCGGTTCGACTATCTCTACAAGTTCGTCTCGAGCCGCAAGATCACCCCGGGCCAGACCGCCACCGCGCGCGCCGAGAACATGAAGATCCTCGACGAGGGCACGCTCTACGTGGCCACCTTCTCCGGCAACTCCCCGGCCGCCGAGATCGACGGCACCGGCGCCCTGCCCGCCGACGGCCGGTTCGACGGCTCCGGCACCTGGATCCCGCTGATGACGGTCACCGCCGACGGCACGGCCGTCTCGCATGTGGACGGCATGACCCCCGAGCAGGTCGCGGTGCACACCCGCATGGCCGGCGACGCGGTGGGCGCCACCAAGATGGACCGTCCCGAGGACGTCGAGCCGAGCCCGACCACCGGCAAGGTCTACATGGCGCTGACCAACAACTCGCAGCGCGGCACCGCTGGCAAGGCCGCCGCCGACGAGGCCAACCCGCGGCACAACAACAAGCACGGCCAGGTCGTGGAGATCACCGACGACCACGCGGGCACCACCTTCGGCTGGAACCTGCTGCTCGTCTGCGGCGACCCGATGGAGGCCGACACCTACTTCGGCGGCTTCGACAAGTCCAAGGTCAGCCCGATCTCCTGCCCGGACAACGTGGCGTTCGGCCCGGACGGCGGCCTGTGGGTCTCCACCGACGGCAATGCACTCGGCTTCAACGACGGCCTCTACTCCGTCGCCACGTCAGGTCCGAACCGCGGCGAGACCAAGCTGTTCCTCACCGTGCCGATCGGCGCCGAGACGTGCGGCCCGCTGGTCTTCGAGAACCGCGCGATCGTCAACGTCCAGCACCCGGGCGAGAAGGACGGCTCCTCGATCGAGAACCCGGCCTCGCACTGGCCCGACGGCGGCGCCTCGCAGCCGCGGCCCTCGACCGTGGTGGCGTGGAAGAACGGCTTCGGCGGCGGAGCCGGGTCACTGGGCGGCCTGCTGCCGGCGGGCCTGCTGGGCTCCTGACCGACCCCGCGCCTCCCGCGCACGAAGTGACGCCCCGCTTCCTCCCGAGGAGGCGGGGCGTCGGTCATCTACCCGGCCCGGGCTTGCGCGCCCGGAATGCGCCCATACGCTGGGGTTACGCGTCCGGAATGAAGCAAAGCCGACGCGTAACCCCGCCGGTTATGAGCAAAGAGGACGCGCAGGCGCGGGTTACCGGGCGGGGGCGAGCTCGCGGTCGCGGGCCAGGCCGCGCTCGACAGTGGCCGCGATCGATGCGGCGACGCCCTCCGGATCGTCGGACATCGGCACGTGCCCGTCGGCGGACGTCTCGATCCGCGCCCGCGGGAACAGCCGCGCCGCGAGCCGCCGCTGCGCCGCGGGGAGCACGAGGTCGAGCCGGCCCCAGCGGATGGTCAACGGCACGTCCTCGTCGACGGGCGCGGTGAACACGAACGCGCGCCGGTCGGCCCGGTCGAGCACGGTGTTGGTGATGATCGCCTCGCCGTCGATCGCCGCTGCCTCGGCCGGGTAGCGCCACGGCCGCGCGCAGAAGGCACCCATCATCACCGCGCGCCCCGCCGCCCGCTGCGACACCGCGGGGATGTGTCGACCGAGCTTGGCGGCGACGCGCTGCAGGCTGTGGAACACAGTGATCGTGTAGCGCCAGTCGGCGTCAGATCTGAAGAATCCCGCAGGTGAGAGGGCCGTGGCGCTGTGCGCGTGCCCACGGGCCGCCATCTCCAGCGCGAGGAAGCCGCCGAGGGAGTTACCGGCGAAGTGCGCGCGCTCGCCGGGCGGGACGATGTCCTCCAGCAGGGTGGTGAGCTGGTCGACCATGTACTCCAGCGGGTCGCCCTCGGTCGGCAGGTCCGGGGAGAGGCCGTGGCTCGGCAGGTCCACCATCACGAGCCGGTACCGGTCCTCCAGCAGCGGGACGACGGGGTCCCAGGCGTGCCCACGGTGGCAGACCCCGTGGATGAGAACGACGGTCGGTCCCGTGCCCGTGACGCGGTGATACAGATCCATTCGTCAAGTATCACCCGGGAGGCCGGGGTGATGCCCCATGACGGCAAAAAATCATGTTTACATTCCGGTCGACGGGGCTTCGGGGGAAGCCGGTGTCGAGGGGGCTGGTGTAGATGGAGACGACGACGAGAGAGCCCGTAGCCACCACGGGCGGTGAGCCTCAGGCCTCCTCGGGAACCGCCGGGGCGGACGGGGAAACGTCGGCCGCGGACCCGGCGCCACAGGCCGCGCACGACGGCCCGGCACTCGAGCTGGCGACTCTGTTCCGGCCCATCATGCTGCGCCTGGACCTGCTGGTCCGGCGACAGAACACCCAGTACGAGTTGAGCCGGGCCCAGACCTCGATCCTGCACACGCTCGCCAATCACGGGCCGCTGCGCATGTCCTACCTGGCCCGCCTGGAGAACGTCCGCGTCCCCACCACCAGCAACTCGGTGAGCGTGATCGAGTCGATGGGCTACGTCACGCGGATCCCGGACGAGGCGGATCGTCGCGGCGTCAGCGTCGCGCTGACCGACCTGGGCCGGGACCGCATCAAGCAGGTCCTCATGGACCGGGACCGCGACTTCGCCGAACAGCTGTCCCGCCTGTCCCCGGAGCATCGCGCCGTGCTCGCCGACGCCGTCCCCGCCCTCACTTCCCTGCTCGACGCCTTCGACGCCGACTAGCCTCGGCGGCATGAGCACTGTCCTCGTCACCGGCGCCTCGCGCGGCATCGGGGCCGCCACCGCCCGCGCCCTGTCCGAATCGCACGACCTCGTCCTGGTGGGACGCGACACCGACGCTCTGAACGCGGTCGCCGACGACTGCCGGTCGGCCAGGGTCGTGACCGCCGACCTGACCTCCGCCGACGGACCCGCACTGGCCGCGGCCGGGATCGACACCCTCGACGGGCTCGTCCATTGCGCGGGCATCGCCGAGCTGGGCCGGATCGCCGACACCGAGGCCGACCAGTGGCGCCGCGCCTACGAGGTCAATGTGGTCGCGGTCCTCGAGCTGACGCGGGCCCTCCTCCCGTCGCTGAGTACGGCGCGGGGCCACGTCGTCGTCGTCAACTCCGGCGCGGGGTACACCGCCAAGGCCGGCTGGGGCTCCTACGCCGCCTCCAAGTTCGCCCTGCGCGCCTTCTCCGACGTGCTCCGTCACGAGGAACCGGACCTGCGCGTCACGTCCGTCCACCCCGGGCGCGTCGACACCGACATGCAGCGCGCGATCGTCGCCGACGAGGGCGGCACCTACGACCCGGGCGCGTTCCTCACCCCCGAGTCGGTGGCCGCGGCGATCCGGCACGCGTTGGAGGCGACACCCGACGCGCACCCCACCGAGGTCGTCCTGCGGCCCCGCCCGCACTGACCCGACGCTGACGCGACACCCATCCGCAACCGAGGCGGCGCCCACGGAAAGGTCCCCCGTTCCGGCTGCCGAAGTCCCGCGCGTGTCGTACCGTCATCACCATCATGACCAGCCCGGACAGCCCTCTGCGCGTCACCGTGATCGGTGCGGGGGTCGTCGGCTGCTACCTCGGCGGCCGGCTCGCCCGCCACGCCGACGTGACCCTCGTCGGGCGCGCGCACGTGCTCGATCCGATCCGCGCTGTGGGGCTGACGGTGGAGTCCGGCGACGGTCAAGGCGACCGTCTCCATCTGCCGCCCGACTCGCTCACGCTGACCGAGTCCCCCGAGGCGGTTCGGCGCTCCGACGTGATCCTGGTGACCACCAAGGCCGCGCAGACCGGGGAGGCCACCGCGGCGTTCCTGCCGTTCCTGCGGCCCGGTTCGCTGATCGTGGGGCTGCAGAACGGGCTGCACTCGGCCGACCGGATCCGTGACGACGTGGACGTGGTGCCCGTGATCGCGGGCACCGTGCCGTTCAACGTGGCGCGGACCGGGCCCACGACCTACCGGCGCACCTCGCGCGGGGAGATCCGGATCGCCGACCATGCGGCCGCGGCGCCGCTGCTGGAGGTGTTCGCCACCGCCGGCCTGCCCGCGCGCCCCACCGACGACATCCAGGCCGTCCTGCACGGCAAGGTGCTGCTCAACATGAACAACGCCGTGCAGGCCCTATCGGGGTTGCCGCTGCGCACCGAGCTTCTCAACCGGGAATTCCGACGATGCGTGGCGCTGTGCCAGGCGGAGGCCAGCCGGGTGTTCACCGCGGCCGGCGTGGTGCCGCGGGTTCCGCTCCCGGTCCCGGCCGGGATGCTGCCGACGATCATGCGGCTGCCGACGCCTGCGTTCCGCCGGCTGGCGCGCGCCGTGATCCGCATCGATCCCGACGGGACCTCGTCGATGCACTACGACCTCGAGCGGGGTCGGCCCACCGAGATCGGGATCCTGCAGGGCGAGGTGGTGCGGATGGGTCGGCGGCTCGGCGTGGAGGCGCCGGCCTGTGCCCGCATCGTCGAATTGGTGCACGAAGCCGAGAGGGCCGGCCCCGACAGGCGGCAGTGGACCGGCCGCCAGCTGCTGGCGGAACTGCAGGGCGCCCGTAGGCGCGCGCACCGCCTGTCGCGGGCCCGGGAGACCGGCGGCGGAATCTAGCCCCGCACGCTCCGCGTGCGCGTCGGCCGACCGGATCGAGCGGCCGGCGGGCAGCTCTCAGTCGTCGTAGCCGAGCGAGAACGCCGCCTCGAGATCGTGCTTGGACTGGGTCCGGAACGCGATGTGGGTCTCCGTGTCCAGCACGCCCGGGACCTTGTTGAGGCGGTCCGACACGACGTCCGCGATCTCCTCGTTGCGACGCGCGCGGACCAGCACGATCAGGTCGATGGTCCCGGTGACCGAGTAGACCTCGGACACACCGTCGATCTCGGCGATGGCGGAGGCCACCTCGGGGATCCGCGCCGTCTCGGCGTGGACGAAGACGATTGCGGTAATCATGCAGTCCAGGCTAGTCGAGCGGGCGGATCGCGCACGGGGGAGCCGTCAGCTCATGTTCTCCGGGGTCCAGTAGGCGCGCATGGACACGACCTTGCCCTGCTCGTCGTGGGTCATCAGGTCCCACACGTTGATGGTGGCCTTGGAGCCCTCGCCGAAGTGCGTGGTGATCTCGAAGTTGAACAGCAGGTCGTTGCCGCAGGCCCGGGCCTCGAGCACCCGGCCGTCGATCTTCAGTGCCACCACGGAGGCGTAGAACTCGCGGATCGCGGCGGCGCCCTCGTGGACGGTGCCGCCGCCGACCGGGTCCTCGACGGTGGCGTTCTCGGCGTAGAGCGCCATGACTGCCTCGAGGTCGCCGGCGGTGAGTGCGGCGATGTAGGAGTCGGCGGTGGCGCGGATCTGTTCGGGGGTGACGCTCACGGTGGGTGCCCTTTCGATGATGACGACGACGAAGTGCCCCTCAGCCTAGAACGTGTTCTCGTTACGTGGGTTCGTACAGCTCGGACGACAGCCGACCATCGTGTGACTTGCGACACTCCCGCCCCGTGCCTACCCTCCTCTCACCACCTGTAGCAGAGCCAGTCGGCGCGGCCCCGGTTCACCGGGCCGGGGAGCGGGGTACGCATGTCCACTCAGAACACCGCCGGGCCGCGGCCCGGTGAGGAGTCGTTCCACACCGGCCGGGTGGTGATCATCTCCCTGGTCGCGGCGCTGGGAGGCTTCCTGTTCGGCTTCGACACCGCGGTCATCAACGGCGCCGTCGACGCCGTGCAGGAGAGCTTCGGGATGGGGGCGGGGCTGACCGGGTTCGCCGTCTCCTCGGCGTTGCTCGGGTGTATCGCCGGCGCATTCCTCGCGGGCCGTCTCGCCGACCGGTGGGGACGCACCCGGGTGATGGTCCTGGCGTCGGTGCTGTTCACCGTGAGCGCGCTGGGGTCGGGCCTGGCCGTGAGCCCGTGGGACCTCATCGTCTGGCGGGTCATCGGCGGCCTGGGCGTCGGCGCGGCGTCGGTGATCGCGCCCGCGTACATCGCGGAGGTCGCCCCGCCGGCGATCCGCGGCCGGCTCGGTTCGCTGCAGCAGTTGGCGATCGTCTCCGGCATCTTCGTGGCCCTGCTCTCGGACGCGTGGCTGGCCGGGGTGGCCGGGGGCGCGATCGAGCAGCTGTGGCTCGGCGCGGCGGCGTGGCGGTGGATGTTCTGGGCCGAGCTCATCCCGGCGGTGGCGTACGGGGTGCTGGCGCTGACCATCCCGGAGTCGCCGCGCTATCTGGTGGGCCGGGGGCAGCTGGACCGCGCGAAGGCCGTGCTGCGTTCTCTCCAGGACGGCGGGGTCGACGACCGGATCCGGGAGATCCGCGGCACCCTGCGCGAGGATCGCAAGCGCACGTGGCGCGACCTCGTCACCCCGGGCGGGAGGAACCTGCTGCCCATCGTGTGGATCGGCATCGTGCTGTCGGTCTTCCAGCAGGCCGTGGGCATCAACGTGATCTTCTACTACTCCACGTCGCTGTGGCAGTCGGTCGGGTTCACGGAGGCGGATGCGCTCACGCAGACGGTCATCACGTCGGTCACGAACATCGTCGTGACGGTGGTGGCTATCGCGCTCATCGACCGGATCGGGCGGCGGCGACTGCTCATGATCGGCTCGGTGGGCATGACGGTGTCGCTGGCGTTGATGGCCGCGATGTTCAGTCAGGCCACCATGGCCCCGGGCGCGGACGGCGAGCTCGCCCCGCAGCTCGGCGACGTCCAGGGCCTGATCGCGCTGATCGCGGCCAACTGGTTCGTGGTGTTCTTCGGGATTTCGTGGGGCCCGGCGGTGTGGGTGCTGCTCGGCGAGATGTTCAACAATCGCATCCGCACCACCGCGTTGGGGCTGGCCGCGGCTGCGCAGTGGGCCGCGAACTTCGCCGTCTCGACGGCCTTCCCACCGATGGCCGAGCTCAGTCTCACGTTCACCTACGGCTTCTACGCGGTGGCGGCGCTGCTGTCGCTGCTGTTCGTGGCCAGGTTCATCCCGGAGACCAACGGCCGGTCGCTGGAGGACATCGAGTAGCCAGGCCTCGCACCCGCGCGCGTGCGGCGCGAGGTCACCGTGCTTGACGCCGCGCGGCAGACCGGTGCCGCTGAACGGCGTCGTGATTGCCACACCGGGCGCTGCAGTACGCCCGCCTGCCGTTGCGGCTGGTATCGACGAAAACTTCTGGGCATCCCGCGCGGGCGCAGGCCCCGAGACGCCCGCCCTCGGATTCGACGGTGAAGATCGCCAGGCCACCGGCGGTGATCGCGGTGACACGTGCCACCACGTCGTCGTGGTCAGACGCGAAGTGCAGGTGCGGCTTGTGCCCGTCGTGGGTACTCAGCGTCATCCGCTGAGTCGCGGCCTCGAGCAGGGCGTTGATCGCCTCGCACCTGCCCTTCACGTCCTCGGCTGCGAACGGCGCTCTCAACCGGGCCGCCCACTCGCCCAGTCGCCGGGATGCCTCGACGGAGAGGTCGGGCCTGCGCACGCCGTGCCCGCGCAGCACCGCGGCGGCGGACCCGTGGTCCCATCCCCGTCCGGCGAGTGAGGCGAGCTCCGCGGCGAGCGACGGGCCGACCATATTGCCATGGTTGAACTGCACTGACCCATTGCATCACAGTCGAGGAGCGAGGAGAACCGACCGCATACCCGCAAATCCTTCACGACAGAACGGAGCTCGCTGCCATGTACGCAGAGGGTCATCATCACGAATGGCACACCGATTCGGCCCACCCGACCAGCGAGGGGATGGTCGTGTACGAGTCCTGCCACTGCGGGGCACACCGGGTCCTCTGCGGAACCGTGCCTATCACGCAGGCGGGTCAGGCGGCGTCGTCGGGCGTCCGAACCACGCAGTACAGGTCGGTTCGCAGCTCCGCCGGGTCCATGTCGGGTGACGGCTCGGTCACGTAGGCCTCCCAGAACGGGATGCCCGGCGCCCATCCCATCGCCCCGAGCTCGCCCAGGAACTCACCCCAGGCCCGCCCGAGCCCGTCGAACCCGCCGAGGTGGCTGGTCACCGCGACGTCGGCGGCGGGCAGGACCGAGGCGACCACGCGGAGGCCGTCGACCTCCACGAGCTCGGAGTCGATCTGGGCGAGCAGCGGACCGTCCAGCGGGAACCCGATCTCCACGTCGGCCACGGCGTCGGCGCCGTCGGTCAGTCGTGTGTACAGCGCGAACGCCGGACCCGCCGGGGTGAGTCCGCGCGCGAACGCGGCGGGGAACGCCGTGCCGAACACCGCGTCGAACAGGCCGGCGATGGTGGCCATGGGCACGTCGGCGGCGCGCACGACGGCCGTCGGCACGGCCGGGGCGCGCAGGAGCCGGATGCCGTCGACGGGCTCGTCGCCCAACCGCGGGTAACCGTGGGGCGCGTCCTCGCGGGCGGCGGGGCCCTCCGGGGCCGCGGGTGAACCGTCGTGTGACGGAGTGGATGACGACGACGACATGGTGTGCCTTCCTCTGTGGGGCGATGCCGCTCCCCAGTGTGCTCTCGCGCCGTGTCGGAGGGAGGGAATACCGATCATCGGGAGATCGCGATGTGCCCGGGCCGGGTGCGGTGGCGGCTCGCGAGGAGGACACTTGAAGACATGTCGATGTTCCGCCTCCGCACCCCCGACCGCACGATCGACCTCGGTGAATTCGACAATGCTCAGGAAGCGCTCGAGTCCGCCGCCGACCGCCAACGCGAGGACCGCCCCTCCGACGGTGTCCTGGAGGTGGAGGTGAGCGGTGAATGGCATCCGGTCGACACCGAGGGCGATATCTCGTGACGGGGCCGAGTGGGGATCCGTCCTCCGGCCAGGGGTCGGTCACGCAGTGCGCGACGTGCGGTGTCGAGCGTTCCGCGCCGCTGCCGGAGGTGTGCCCGATCTGCGCTGACGAGCGCCAGTTCGTGCCGTCGGACGGTCAACGGTGGACCACGCCCGAGCAGTCGCGGGCGGGTGGCGCGGCGATCGAGTTCGTCGAACGCGAACCGGACGTCATCATGCTCGTGCAAAAGAACTGCCCCGGGATCGGCCAGAAGCCCGCGCTCATCCGCACGGATCGCGGCAACATCCTGGTGGAGGTGCCCAATGTCATCACCGACGAGGCCGTGGCGGCGGTCCGCGGCTGGGGCGGGCTTGCGGCGATCATCGCCTCGCATCCGCACATGTACGGGGTGCAGTCGATGTGGTCGGAGGCGTTCGACGACTGTCCGGTCTACGTCTCCGCGGCCGATGAGCAGTGGCTGGGACTGCGGCCGCGCAACACCGTGGTGTGGGGCGGTCAGAACGACGGGACGGTCGGTGGTGATGGCTCGGTGGCCCCGGACCGGGATGCCGAGATCGACCTACTTCCCGGGGTGCGCGCGTCCCAGCCGGGTGGACACTTCCCGGGCAGCGCGGTCGTGCACTGGACCGCTCCCGACGGCGAGGGCGTGCTGTTCACCGGGGACACGATCGGCACAGTCGCCGATCCCGCCTGGGTGACGTTCATGCGCTCGTTCCCCAACTGGATGCCGCTGTCCGCGGCGGTGGTCCGACGGATCGCCGACCACGTGGGCCGCTACGACTTCGACCGGATCTACGGCAATTTCGGCGGCTGTGTCCCGCGCGACGCCCGGGCCGTGGTCCTGCGGTCGGCCGAGCGCTACGCCGCCTGGGTCGACGGCGAGTACGACCACCTCACCTGAGCTGCACTTACCGGGGGCGCCGGTTGTCGCGTTCCGCCAGTCGGCGGACCTGCTCGAGCCGCCGGTCCCACCCGTCCGCCACGGTTCCGAGGAGGTCCGAGATCTCGCGGATGCGGCCGGGGTGTACTGCGTGGACCTGTCGTCGCCCTTCGGCCCTGGCGAGGACCATGTCGGCGTCCGCCAGTATCCGAAGATGCTTGGCGACGGCCTGGCGGCTGATCCCCAGGTCGCGCGCCACCGCACCGGCGTCGTCCGGTTGATCGGCCAACCGCACGATGATCTGCCTGCGGGTCCGATCGCCGAGCGCCGTGAAGACGTCGTCGGCGTTGGGAGCGAGAAGGCCGGCGAGAGCAGCAACCGGCGCGGCCGACCCTGCATCCTGGCGGGCTGACACTCCACTCACACCCGAGCCTCGGCCCGATCCCGTGCGAGCCCGAGCTCGATCACCCAGCCCTCGGAGTTCTCCTCGAATCGTCGACGCCGGACGACCGCCTCGTCGTGGAGTCCGGCGAACCCCGTCTCGCGGACGGTCAGCAGAACACCGGTGCCGTCGGGTTCGACGGTGAACTCGACTGTGTTCACGGGGCCACCGGCGGCGATCTCGCCCGCTTGCCCGCACAGCCACTCGAACACCGCACGGTGCGGCGGTTCGAGTGTCACGGTGCGGAGGCTGAACTCGCCGTGGACGGGATCGACCACCCGCGCGATGTCGCCGTCGGTGGTGATCTCGTGTTCAGCCCAGGAGCCCTCGTTGATGAACCACCCGGGCTCGGCGATGATCTCCCAGACCGCCCGGGCGGAGGCCTCGATGTGGATGCTGCGGCGGATCTCGTCCGGCACGTCGTCGGTGGTCATCTGTGCGTCTGGCTCGGTCATGTCACGCACCTCCCGAGGAAAATAGTCGCATGCCGAAGGCGCTACTGCAACCCTTTGGTTGCAGTAACTGTCGACTTCCGCGACCTCCGGACATGTACACGCCTTCAACACGTTCAAGAAACGTGTGCACGAAACCGCGATTCGTGTACACGTTCACCGGCTGCTATAGGGACTTTGCGGTCTCCCCCTCCGCGAAGCTCCAGAGGCGTTCGGCGAGCGCCGGGTCCGACGCCTCGGCGCTTCGACCGATGAGCGTCGGCATCCCGCGCAGGTGTCGCATCGCGTCCGGGCCGGTGTAGCTGCACGGCGGCAATGGCCGGGTCGCGGCGTACATCGTGGTGAGCGCAGCCTGGGCCGCGGGCTGGGCGAACACCGAGCACACGCTGGTGATCACCCTGTCGAGCACGGGGTTGCCGGTGGCATTGGAGATGCCCGTGGCAGCCCACCCCGGGTGCGTGAGCTGCACGTCCACCCCGGCGGCGCCGGCCTCGGCCCGCCCGTCCCGCAGGCGCTGGTCCAGCGCGAGCCCCCACAACATGTCCCCGAGCTTGGACTGGGCATAGCTACTCGCGGGGGTCCAACTGCGGCGGCGGAAGTGCGGGTCGTCGAAATCGAACGACGCCGCCTTGTGTGCGTTCGAGCCCACGATCACCACCCGCCGCTGCACGAGCGGGAGCACGAGGTCGGTGAACAGGAACGGTCCCAGGACATTGACCCCGAGAAGCATCTCGAACCCGTCAGCGGTCTCGCGGCGGCGCGGCGTGATGGCCCCGGCGTTGTTGACCAACACGTCGATCCGCTCCGGTCCGAACTCCTCGCCGCCGTGAACATCGCCGTTGCGGCCGACCTCGTCGTCGTCGCCCCTGCCGCCCAGCAGCTCGGTGGCCGCGCGCCGCACGCTCGCCAGTGACTCGAGGTCCAGCTCGACCACCAGGGAGGACCCGGGCAGCGCGGCGGACACCTCACGCCCGCGCGCGGTGTCGCGGACGGCGAGGATCACCCGGGCGCCGTGCCGGGATGCGGACCGCGCGGTCTCGAGGCCGACCCCGCTGGTCGCGCCGGTGATCAGCCACGTCTGGCCGGACAGGTCTGGGATGTCGATGCTCTTGGCAGGCACGCGCCCACGATACGTAGCGCGGCGTGCCGATAGGCTCGTATCCGTGTGGTCCCGCCTGAACCGCCTCTTCGACGCCGAGGACCCGTGGATCCGTCCGCTACCTCCCGGTTACCTCCGCGCCGACATCACTCTCGCCGTGGTGATGTTCGCGTGCTCGGCGCTGGGCATCGAGATCCTCCGCAGCATGGGTGTCCTCGACGCCGAGACCGCGCCCATCTGGGCGCAGTACCTGTCGATGGCGACCGCGGCAGCGGTCCTCGCGATCCGGCGGCGTTTCCCGCTGACCACCGGGATCGTGGCGACACTACATCTGTTGATTCTGGGTAGCGTCATGCCGCTCGTCATGGGCCAGCTGTCCCAACAGGTGCTCTACTTCGTTGCGGTCTACTCGTGCGTGGCCTGGGCGAGGGACCGCCGTGCGCTGGTGGGGGTCGCGGCCGGCATCGCGGCGGCATTGGGCGTCTGGATGGCCTGGTACCTGGCTCTGGGCTCGGGCATGCAGCAGATCCTCGACGCGGTGTCGGAGACCGACCAGGCTGGCGGCCTATTCCCTGCCGTGCCGTCCTATCTCGTCTACACCGCCCTGATCAACGTCGTGTACTTCGGCGGCGCCGCCGCGCTCGGCATCAGCGCGTGGCGGTCGGCGCACCGCCAGTTCGCGCTCCAGGAGCAGGCGCGGACCATCGAGCGCCAAGCCGAGGCCCTGCGTGATGCCGCGGTCACCGAGGAGCGGCTGCGTATCGCGCGCGAGCTCCATGACGTGGTGGCCCACCACATCGCAGCGATCGGGGTCCAAGCCGCCGCCGCGCGCCGGGTGATGGATCGCAACCCGGAGGCCGCCGCCGAGGCACTGCGCACGATCGAGGGTTCGTCGCGGTCGGCGGTCGGCGAGATGCGCGCGCTCCTGGGCGCCCTGCGCTCAGAGGAGGCCGCCCCCGTCCCGGCGGCGGACACCG
Organism: Dietzia aurantiaca; assembly: GCF_021033825.1. Lineage (GTDB taxonomy): Bacteria > Actinomycetota > Actinomycetes > Mycobacteriales > Mycobacteriaceae > Dietzia > Dietzia aurantiaca. The sequence goes on along the minus strand of NZ_JAIFXZ010000005.1, from coordinate 126,565 downwards.
GGTCGCGCACCGCCGGCCACGGCCTCGACGAGCTGGCCGCACTGGTGGTCTCCCACGACACCGCCGGCTTCGCGACCAGCTATGACATTGCCGTCGACCCTACCCATCCGATCACCGAGGTCCCACCGCTGACCGGCTCGTCGCTATACCGCACGGTGCAGGAGGCGCTGGCCAACGTCCGCCGGCACTCCACCGCGACCCGCGCGAGCGTGGTCCTGCGCACCGGCGAGCGCCCCGACCACACCCCCTACGTGGAGGTCGAGATCCTCGACGAGGGCCGGCCGCGCCCCGGCACCTCCGGCAGCGGCCTGGGCCTGCTCGGGATGCGCGAGCGCGTCCGCTCCCACCATGGCGAGTGCCAGATCGGCCCCCGAGTGACCGGGGGTTACCGCGTGCGGGTCCGCCTACCGTACGGCGCCGGAGATGAGGAGGAGCGATGACGACGACGACACCATCACCGCCACCTCCCCCACCCGGGAATGACGGCAATGGCCCGGAGTCCGACCAGGCCAACCCCGGGGTATTGCGGGTGCTCGTGGTGGACGATCAGCCGCTGATGCGATCCGGGTTCTCAATGATGCTCAGCGCGGAGGACGACATCGAGGTGATCGGCGACGCCGCCGACGGTTCGGCCGCGATCGAGGCGTGCCGCGAACTCCGACCCGACGTGGTGCTCATGGACGTGCAGATGCCCGGGATGGACGGCATCGAGGCGACCACCCGGATCGTGGCCGAGGGACTGGCACGCGTGCTCATCCTCACGACCTTCGACCGCGACGACTACCTCTTCGACGCCCTCCGCGCCGGCGCCGGCGGCTTCCTGCTCAAGAACTCCGACCCCGATGACCTGGTGGACGGCATCCGGGCCGTCGCCCACGGGCACGCCCTGCTCGCACCCGAGGTGACCCGCCGGGTGATCGAGAAGATGACCGCCTCGCCGGCTGATTCCGGCGACGCAGGTCTCCGCGATGTTGCCGGTGAAGGCATCGCGGGCGACGGCCTCGCCGTCGACACCCCGGCCGCGTCCTCCCCCACGCTCGACGCGCTGACCGCGCGCGAACGCGAGGTCCTGCGGCACGTCGCGCGGGGACTGTCCAACGCGGAGATCGCCGCCGAACTCGTGGTGGGCGAGGCGACCGTCAAGTCCCACGTCTCGGCGTGCCTGTCCAAACTGCACCTTCGCGACCGTGTGCAGGCCGTGGTCCTGGCGTACGAGGCCGGACTCGTCCGTCCCGGCGACTGACCGTCCCGCGTCGTTTGGAGCCGAGCCGTCAGTTCGGTCAGCAAACTCACTGGGTGACGGCCAAGAATGGCTGCCGGAGCGACGGCTCTCCGCCTTGAGGATGAGACGGGCTCGGCTGCGCCCCTGCGTATTTCCCCCTCACGACTGATCCACTTCGCCGCGCCGCGCCATAACGTCATGGGTGTCATCAGGACAATCGACCGGCGGCCTCAGAAGGGACGGCTGGTCAGGGAAGGACACCATGCTCCGCATCGACGGACTGACCAGACGCTTCGGCGACACCGTCGCAGTGAACGACGTCGAATTCATGGTTCCACGTGGAACCATGACCGGCTTCGTGGGCGGCAACGGCGCCGGCAAGACCACCACCATGCGCATGATCATGGGCGTCCTGCAGCCCACCGCCGGTCGCGTGCTGTGGAACGGCCACGAGGCCACCGTCGCCGACCGCCGCACGTTCGGCTACATGCCCGAGGAGCGTGGGCTCTATCCCAAGCAGGCGATCCTCGACCAGCTGGTCTACCTGGGCCGGCTCCAGGGCCGCTCCGCCGCCGACGCCCGCCGCACCGCCACGGACCTGCTCGACCGGTTCGGCCTGGGCGAGCGGCTGAACGACAAGCTCGAGTCGCTCTCGCTGGGCAACCAGCAGCGTGTGCAGATCGCGGCTGCCGTGATCGGCGGACCCGAACTGCTCGTGCTCGATGAGCCGTTCTCCGGTCTGGACCCGGTGGCCGTGGACTCGATGGTCGACCTGCTGCGCGAGCACACCACCCGCGGCGTGCCCGTGCTGTTCTCCTCCCACCAGCTCGATCTGGTCGAGCGACTCTGCGATCAGCTCGTGGTGCTCTCGCGCGGCCGCGTCGTCGCCCAGGGCACCGTCGAGGATCTTCGTCGGCGCGGGCGTGTCCTTCACCGCCTGGTGGTGGTCGGCGACGCCGGCTGGGTGCGCGATCTGCCCGGCGTCCACGTGGTGGACGTCGACGGCCCCACCGCCCTGCTCGACCTCAGCGGCGGCGGCAGCCCCGCCGGCACCGACGCCGTCCTGCGCGAGGCCATGGCCCGCGGCAGCGTCCGCGAGTTCGCCGAGGTCGTCCCCACCCTGTCCGATATCTACCGTGAGGTGACGGTATGACCACCACCGACCAGTTCCCTTTCCCGTCCGATACGGCCACCGACAGCGGCGCCGGCGCTGGTGTCGGCACCGGCGCTGCGGCCCCCGAGACGCAGTCGGCGTGGCGGATCGTCGCCGGCCGCGAGATCATGGTCAAGCTTCGGGACAAGAACTTCATCATCTCCACGCTGACCACGCTCGCGATCATGGTGGTCGCGTTCGCGGTGTCGTTTTTCGTCGGTGGCCAGACCGAGTCCAAGACACTCGCGGTGGCCTCCCCCGAGGCGGTGGCGGTCGCCGAGCAGGCGACCACCGACGAGGGCGCTGCGATGTCCGGGCCGTTCGCCCCCGGGGACCTCGAGGTCACCATCAGCGAATACCCGGACGTCGCCGCTGCCGAACAGGCCGTGAGCGAGGGTGACGCCGACGCCGCCCTGATCGGTGCGCCCGGTGAGTGGACCCTCGTCGGCACCGACTCCGTCGACAGCTCGCTGGCCGGGTTGATCGGCGCCACCGTGGCCGCCGACGCCCTGGAGACCAACGCGGCCGCTGCCGGCACCACGGTCGGCGACCTCACCGCCGGCTCCGAGGTGGGCGAGCGGCTCCTCGACCCCGACGGCGCCGCCGACGAGGGCGTGCAGTTCATCGCCGGATTCGTCTTTGTGTTCCTGTTCTACCTAGCCGCGATCCTGTTCGGCTACGCGATCGCCAACAGCGTGGTGGAGGAGAAGCAGTCGCGGATCGTGGAGATCCTCGCCGCCGCCATCCCGCTGCGGCAGTTGCTTGTGGGCAAGGTCGTGGGCGCCACTGTGCTCGCGATGGGGCAGATGGTGCTGTTCGTCGGCATCGGCCTGATAGGCCTGTCCTTCACCGAGTACACCGCGCTGCTGCCGGCGATGGCCGGGGCCGCCGCCTGGTACCTGGCCCTGTTCGTGATCGGGTTCGTGGCGCTGGCCTGTCTGTTCGCCGTGGCCGGGGCGCTAGCCACCCGCGCCGAGGACGTGCAGTCCACCTCCTCCCCCGTGCTGACGCTCATCATGATCGCCACCTTCGGCGGGCTGTTCGTCTCCGGCACCTGGCAGGTCGTGGCCTCGTACATCCCGATCATGTCGACCGTCACCATGCCGATCCGCCTCGTCGAGGGCACCGCAGCCTGGTGGGAGCCGATCGTCGCGATGATCGTCTCGCTCGTGGCCGCCGCCCTGGTGATCGGCGTGGCCGAGCGGATCTACCGCCGCTCGATCATGCAGACCGGCCGCAAGCTCACCTACCGCGAGGCGCTCAAGCTGAGTGACTGAGTGAATGAGACGAGCTCCCGTCCCGGGCGGATGAGCACGAGGCCGGCCGTCGGTGGATCTTCCGCCGGCGGTCGGCCCATGTTCGAGGCGATCAGGGATGTACTGACCGGGACTCGCTCGATCGGCCGGCGTCTAAGTGCGCCACGTCGCTCAGTCGCAGGGGCGTGAACGTCCCCTCGGTGTGCGCCGAGAGCACCCGAGTGGTGAAGCAGGCGTGGTCGCCCCCGTCGTCGAGCATCGCGATTCTCTCGGCCACCATCCGGTTGGAGCAGTCCCTGAGCAGCGGCAGGCCGTGCTCGTCGGTGTCCGTCACGCGTCCGTCGGCACCGCGACCCGCGAACTTGTCCGAGTTGAACTTGTCGGTCGTCTCCCCCGTCCGGGTCCCGAACCACTCGGCGACCGCGAGATCGGCTTCGGTGAGGAAATGGACCGCAAAATGCGTGGCACGCAGCCCGGTCCGGTAGGTGTGATTGGCCTTAGACAGCCACAGGCAATAGTGCTCGGCGGAGATACTCGACTGCGCATGGAAACCGACGAGGCATCCCGCCGGCTCGTTCTCCGCGACCGTGGTGACCACGATCATCGCCGGATCCGCTGACGCCATCAGCCGGCCGAAGGCGTCCGTGCTCATCGGTCTGACCTCTCGCCAGCCGCCGTCTGGTCAGGCACCGCCTCATACCGGAGGAAGATCGTGCCGTCCTCGGCCATGACGCCCTTCAGGTTGAACCTGGCGATGCCAGTTCCGGGAGGTGTCACGGACACGGGCAACGGGTCGCCGCCCATCATCGGGGAGATGGACAGCAGCAGCTCGTCGAGCCTGTCGGCCGCGACTAGCTCACCCAGCCAGGTGGGGCCGCCCTCGCAGAGTACGACACCGTGCCCGCGGCCGGAGAGCACACGCATGGCTTGCTCTGGATCCACACGCTCGTCGCCGGCCAGGATGACCTCGGCGAACTCCGCAACCTCTGCGCGGCGCCCCGCATCGGCCCCCGCACAGGTGACGACCACCGTCGGGGCGTGCTCGGGAGCATCGGCGAACACGCTGGCCGCCCCGTCCAGATTCAGGCTCCTGCTGACCACGGCGACCGGCGGAGTGGCCGGCTTGCCCAACTCCCGCCTCCGGGCCTGCGCGTCCTCGGACAGCCGCACCGGCCCATATCCTTCGCGCCGTACCGTCTCGGCCCCGACCAGAACGACGTCGGCGATCTGCCGCATGCTGCGGAACAACGCCTGGTCCGGCCGGGTGGACAGGGCACCGACCCTGCCGCCGACCGCGGCCGTGCCGTCCAACCCCGCGACCATGTGCCCGGCGACCCAACATTCGTGCCGAGGCGAGGAGCGATCCACCTCCAGATACGGGGCCAGCGGGTCGGGGACATCTGCGCCGATCTCGAGAACGTGCATGGCGGCGATCCTAGGTTCCGTCAACTACGCCGGACACCGGTCGATTCCGGGCCGGACGCCAGAAGGCTGTGAGCGGAATTAACGACGGACTACACTCCGCTTATGGACTCCCTCACATTCCGCCGCGCCCGGAAGCTGCTCGGTTCTTCTGCGGCTGCTGTTGTCGTCGTCGCCTCTCTCACCTTCCCCGCGGCGGCCGCACCGGCGGCCTCGCCCAACCCTGCGCCCACGTGGTCCGGCATGGACACCCGCCAGTGGACCGCGCCGATCCCCGCGCCCGGCGGCGTGGCCGCCACCACGCCGCTCGACCCCGCGCTCTCGCTGCCGCAGGCCGGGCGGTCGGTGCGGCAGGTCTACGGCACCATCGACCAGCACGGGCAGCCCGCCGTCTCCACCTCCGCGGTGTTCCTCCCGCACGGCGAGGCACCCGCCGGCGGCTGGCCCGTCGTGGCGTGGGCCCACGGCACCACCGGCCTCGGTGACGACTGCGCGCCCTCCACCCAGCCGCGCTCCGAGCGCGACGCCGAGTACCTCGGGCACTGGCTCGACCAGGGCTACGCCGTGGTGGCCTCCGACTACGTGGGACTGGGCACGCCGGGCCTGCTCAGTTACCTCAACGGGCCGGCCACCGGACAGGCGATCGTCGACTCCGTGATCGCCGCGCGAAGCTCCGACCTCCCTCTCTCGCCGACGTGGGCACTGGTCGGGCAGTCGCAGGGCGCCGGCGCCGCGCTCAACACCGCGGTCCGAGCGACAGAGCTCGGCGCACCTGCCGGACTGGACTACCGCGGTGTCGTGGCCACCGGCGCACCGGCCAACATCGAGCACATCTTCCAGTGGGGCGGGCCGGGCTTCCCGCCTGTCAACCTGCCCACCGGTCTCAACCTGTACGCGTTCTACATTCTCGCGGGGTTCCGCGACCAGCACCCCGAGCTGGACATCAACTCGCTGCTCACCCCAGCGGGCCGAGACGTGGTCGACTCGGCCGAAACCCTCTGCTACCAGGCGATGCGCGACAAGGTCGGCGGCTTCCAGATCTCGCAGGCGCTCCAGCGCCCGCTCAAGGACATCCCCGACGTGTTCGGCAAGCTGCAGCGCTACATGGGCACCCCGGCCGTCGGCTATGACCGGCCCGTGTTCCTCGGCCAGGGGCTGCTTGATCTCGATGTCCCGGCGCCCTCGGCCCTGTCGCTCGCGGCCGAGATGACGTTGAACCGCCAGCCACTCGAACTGCGCGTCTACCCCGACCAGGACCACAGCGGCACCGTCTACGCCGCGACGCCCGACGCCACCGCATTCCTCGCGCGCGTCATGGGCTGATCTTCCCCGGCATCCGGGAGGTGAACTGCAGTGGCGCGGTCCGAAACAGACGTCCAATTGGGCCCGGCCGCGCCGCTGCGGGTAGGTGCACGGCTGACATGTCACGGATGTGACAGGAATCATAATTGTTACGTACTTGTCACCTGAGGATTTTCTAGTAATGTCCACGACATCGCCGCGCGGGGATGTTTCAGGGACTCCCCGCGCGGCTGACTTCATTTCGGAGCCTTTCCTCAGGCCCGATGCCGGGTCGCCGGGCGGCTCAGCTCATCCCGCAGTCACCTAGAACGTGTTCTAGTACTCTGGAAGGCATGAGCGCCCTCGACTTCGAGTCCACCAGCAAGACCATCACCGCCGGCCGCTTCGAGCTGCACTACCACGAGGCGGGCGAGAACAGCGTCGCCGAGCCCGAGAACTCGGTGCCTGTCCTGTTCCTCCACGGGTCCGGCCCCGGCGTCACCGCCTGGTCGAACTTCGCCGGCAACTTCCCGGTCTTCGCCGAGCGTTTCCACACCATCCTGCTGGACATGCCCGGCTTCGGGAAGAGCGGCGACCTGGAGTGGGAGAAGGCGTACCCGAAGATCGCGGCGGAGGCCGTCGACGCGTTCTGCGAGGCCAAGGGCATCGAGAAGGTCGACATCGTGGGCAACTCGATGGGCGGCAACGTCGCCTGCGAGGCCGCGCTCGCCTACCCGGACCGCGTCCGCAAGATGGCGCTCATGGGACCCGGCGGACTCGCCGCACCGCTGTTCACCCCGGAGCCCAGCGAGGGCTCGCGCCGCCTGTTCGAGTTCCTCGCCGAGCCGACCGACGAGAAGATGGCCGCCTGGGTCGACACGATGGTCGGCAACAAGAAGGTCGTCTCCGACGAACTCATCCGCGCCCGCACCGAGGCCGCCACCGCGCCCGGTGCCGTGGAGCGCATGTACTCGATCTTCGGCTCGATCCTCAAGCCCGAGAACGCCTACACCCCGCTGTACGCGCGCGCCGCGCAGATCCGCCAGGAGACCCTGCTCATCTGGGGCCGCGATGACCGCATGCTCCCCTACGAGCAGGCCCATTTCGCATTCCGCCAGCTGCCCAAGGCCGAGCTGCACTCGTTCTCCCGCTGTGGCCACTGGGCCATGATCGAGCAGAAGGACAAGTTCGAGCGCCTGGTGATCGACTTCTTCACCCACTGAGCCGGGAGGACGCGGGCACTCCGCCACGCCCTCTCGCGGGATCCGCTACCCCGCCCGTCGGGCACCCTCGGCGAGTGGTCTCAGATCGCGTTTCCACCGGTCGGGCTCTTGGGCGAACGTGAGCGGCAGTGACCAGGCGGCGGGGGCGCCGGGCGCCGCAGGCGTTAGCCTCACTCCCATGAGCCAGACGCCCAACAGCGGCCAGCCCGAGCAGCCCGCCGAACCTGGCCAGCCTGCCGCCCCCGTGCACGCGCCCGTCGATCCGCAGACCGGCGAGGACCTGTCCTGGAAGCAGACCCCCGTGGCGCTGGTCCTGCTCGACCGCCCGGCGCCCGACCACCGCGAGGTGGGTGAGCTGCTCGCGGAGATCTTCGAGGGCGCCTACAGGGTCGAGCCCGGCACCGACGAGGACCCGGCCACCGCGGTCCACGTCGAGGACGCCACCGTGATCGTCTCCACGGTCGATTCGCCCGTCCCCGACGGCGAGGCCTCCCGCTACACCGCTGACCTGGCGATGTGGAACGGGCAAGAGGGCGTGGTGGACACGCACCGTTCGCAGCTCGTGGTGGCGGCGTTCCGGTGGGGACCACCGGGCGACGACGGCGAGCCCACCGCTCCCGAGTACATGGACCCACGCTTGGAGACACTGCGCTGTGAGTTGGCGGTCGCGAACGTCGCCGCAGCACTGACCGCGCTGCCGGGCTCGGTGGCCGTGACCGTGGGCGGCGCGGCGACGACCCTGCCCGCCGGCCCCTACCGCGAGCTCGTGACCGCGAACCCCGTCCCCGCCCCGGCGCTCGTCGGGATCCGCGCGGGGATGCAGTCCGAGTCGACCTCGTGCGCGTACACGACGGGCCTGGGCAGGTTCGGGCGGATGGATCTCGAGCGGCTGGACGTGGCCGCTCCCCCGGCGGCGGTCTACGGCCAGATGTGCGACATCGTGGCGTTCGCGCTAGCCAGCGGCACGATCTTCCTACCCGGTCAGGCCCTCGAGGTGGGCGGACCCGAGCCGCTGGTCGCCACGGCTGCGGTCTCGCCGTTCACGGGCCAGGAGGCCCTGCGGCTGGGGCCCGGCGCGCCGACCGAATAGGACGGTCGAGCAGGCCCATCGAGCAGGCCGGCCCGCGCGAGCCCGCGGGTTGAAAGCCTCCAAGGCTCCTACGGGCGGCAATGCCCGGTGCGCTCCACCACCAACTGGGTGGTGGCGGCCAGCTGGAAGGGCCGCACGACCGGTTCGATCCGGCTCGTCAGTCGCTCCTTCTTGAGCTTGGCGATCACGCTGCGCACCAGCTCCGGCAGCGGGTTGCCGGCGTGGTCGACCAGCGGGTAGATCCGGACCTCCGGGGCCACGCGCGCCATCTCGACGATCGCCGCCACGTGGTCGGCCGTGTCGAGTCTGTCCGCATAGGTGAACAGCAGGTGCGAGCAGAGCACGAGGTCGGCGGAGTCATCGGCCAGCGGCAGTCCTGGGAGCGCGCCGGCGATGTAGCGCTCGGGGGCGACGGCCATGTGGTCGAGCATCTGCTCGGCGGCCCTGCGCCGGATCTCCTCGTGGCCCGCCAACCCGCCGCGGACGTCCCAGTCGTACTGGACCTCCCGGCGCTGCAGGTGCGACACCGCACGGTCCACGTCCTCATGGATCCGGGCGCGCAGTTCGTCCGCCCCGCGGGCGTACTGCGGGTCCACTGCGACCGCGTCGCCTCCGGCCGCGCAGATCTCCGCCACCGCGCTGGCGGCGCCGCCGGGGCAGTCCACGATCCGTCGCCGCAGATCGACCTCGTCCAGGCCGAACATGTCCACGTACTCGCCCAGCGAACGGGCGCTGACGAGGACGTCCGCGTCGCGAAGCGTCGGCGGGTGGATGGTGCGGGGACTTGCGGTCACCTGAGATCTCTCCTGAAGTTGGGCGGCCCGACTGTTGTCGTGGCCACGGGTCGCGACGAGATGGACCCGGGTTCCGGCGCGGGCCGGCCCTCCTGGAGTGAATGCGCGGCCCACCCGTCCCCCGGCGGGCCCGTCGCAGTGCTCGTTGCTACGCCGAGGCGCAGCGGGCGGCGCGGGTCCACACGGGCTCGCGTCGCCAACACATCAGTACGTTTTTCGGCACGGAACAACCGTAGCAGTGACCTACGACACCGGCCACCCGAAGTTCACGGCGCTGACGCGACCGGGGCGCGTGTCAGGGCCGCCGCTCAACGCCGCGGCATTGTGGTGCCACACAGCGCCGCCGCTCAGGGCAGGTTGTGGTGGTACGCCTGCTCCTGCGTCAGTGAGGCGATGCGCCAGCCCCCGGCCGTGCGGACGAAGCCCAGCACGTACCAGAGGCCGTAGAAGAACACCTTCTGGTCCTTCTCCGTGGTGGGCTTCAGCGCCATGGGGTTGAAACACATGCAGCGGCCGGAGGCGGAGTCCCCGTCCAGCTCCACGGCCAGGTTGCCCATGAGGTGCTGCGTCGCGGCGAAGATCGGCAGCATCTCGGCCAGCCAGGCGCGGATCGCCGGGTAGGCGTCGTCGGGCCCGCCGGACGCCACGAAGCTCACCCGCGCGTCCGGCGTGAACACGCGGTCCAGCCCGTCGAAGTCACGCGAATCGATGCAGGTCGCGTAGCGGGTCATGAGGTCCTGCAGGTCCCAGCGGTCGGATAGCTCGACCAGTGTTCGGCTCATGCGCCCTACGCTAACGTGGCCTGCATGGACTACGAGGTGGAAGCCCGCGCCCGCGCGGCGATCGAGCAGCTCAAGCATCGCTACTGGCGGGCCTGCGACGCCAAGGATCCCGAGGGCTTCCGTTCGTGCTTCGTGGCCTCCGGTGGCGTCCTGGACTTCGGCCCCCTCGGGCGGACCGACCCCGACACGATGGCGGGGATCTTCCGGAAGATCGCCCTGGCGACCGCGGAGGACGGCGGCCCGAGGATCCTCGACATGCACCACGGTTTCATGCCCTCCATAGATGTAGCGGCCTCCGCGGACGGCGGCGAGCCGACTCGCGCCACCGGCACCTGGACCCTGCAGTTCCGACAGGTCGACCGCGACAAGGGCACCGAGACCCAGTCCACCGGCGAGTACTCGGACGTCTACGTGGTCGAGGACGGCCGCTGGGTCATGGCCGAGTGCCTGTTCACCCCGGGCTGGTCCGTCACGCGCGAACTCACCGGGGCCACCGTGACCTACCCCGAGGTCGACACGGTCCCGGGAGCCGCCACCGCCGGAGCCGACTCATGACCGGCAGCACCTCGACCGCCCCCGTCGCGCTGGTCACCGGCGGCAGCCGCGGCGTCGGCAAGGGCGTGGCCACCGCTCTCGCCGCCGCCGGCTGGACCGTCTACGTCACCGGACGCTCCGCCGAGCGCCTGCAGCCGACCGTCGACACCGCCTCCGACGCCCCCGGCGAGATCCGGGCCATGGAATGCAACCACGGGCGGGATGAGGAGATCGTCGTCGTCGTCGAGAAGATCGCCGCCGACGCCGGCCGCCTGGACCTCCTGGTCAACAACGTCTGGACCAACCCCAAGGGCTTCATGGGGTTCGACGGCAAGTTCTGGGAGCGGCCCACCGACGACTGGGACGCACTCATGGGCATCGGCCTGCGCGCCCACTACGTCGCCTCCTGCGAGGCCGCCAAGGTGATGGTGCCGCAGGGTTCGGGCCTGATCGTCAACATCTCCTCGTTCGGCTCGCGCGCGCCGTTCCACACCGTCCTCTACGGCATGAGCAAGACCGCCCTGGACAAGATGGCCTCCGACATGGCGCACGATCTGGCCGGTACGGGAGTCTCCACGCTCTCGCTGTGGCTCGGCCTCATCCGCACGGAGCTCATCCTGTCGCTGGGAATGGACGACTTCAACGGCTTCCCGCTCGACCGCGCGGAGGACCCGACGTTCGTCGGTCGCGTCATCGCCGCCCTCGCCGAGGACCCCGAGCTCGCGTCGATGAGCGGGGCCACGGTCGTCACCGCCGAGTACGGGCGCAAGCACGGGATCAGGAACGACGACGACGCCGTGCCCCTCTCCCACCGGGGAGCCTTCGGCGGGGGCCCGCTGTTCCCGCCGGTCACCGATGAGCAGCTGGGTCTCGAGACCGTCGACGAGGTCGCCGCGGCGGGCGGCCACAACGGGTTCGCCGGAGAGTAGCCGTGAGCGCCAAGGAATTCGACGAGGTCGAGGATCCGCTCGAACGGCTGGAGCGGAACGAGCGGCAGGGCACCCTGGCATTCCGCTTCTTCCTGGTGTCGACTGTCGTGGTGGTGGCGGTGGCGGCGCTGGTCATCACGCTCGTCGGCGGGATCCGGGACGAGTGCGGCGGCGCCGACGGGCTGTGTCTCACTGCGGGCCGCATCGAGGTGGTGGCGATCCCAACGCTGGTGTCGCTGCTGCTGTCGGTGTTCTCGGCGTGGAAGACCTACCAGGTGTGGTCGCGGCACATCCGCTGGCGGCCGTGGCTGTTCGCGACCTACGCCATGTGGATGCTCACGACCGCGTGCCTGCTGCTCACCTCGTCGGTGGCGTTCGTCGAGGTCGGCTGATCCGTCGGGCCGGAGCCCGCGTCGTCGAGATCAGGGGACGATGTTGACCATCTTGCCGGGCACCACGATGACCTTCTTCGGCGCCGCGCCACCGAGGTTCTCCTGCACCTTCGCATCGGCCAGCGCGGCGGTCTCGACGTCGGCCGGCGAGGCGTCCGCGGGGACGGTGATGCGCGAGCGCACCTTGCCCTTGATCTGAACCGGATACTCCACCGAGTCCTCGACCAGGTACGACTGGTCGTGCTCGGGGAAGGGGCCGTGCGCCAGGGAGCCGGTGTGCCCGAGCCGCAACCAGAGTTCCTCGGCGAGGTGCGGGGCGACGGGCGCGGCCATCAGCACCAGCGGCTCCACCACGGAGCGCGGAGCGCCCGGGCCGGCGGTCGGGTAGGCCTTGGTGAGGGTGTTGACGTACTCGATGAGCTTGGCGATCGCGGTGTTGTCGCGTAGCCCGGCGTAGTCGTCGCGGACCCCGGCGATGGTCTTGTGCAGGGCCTTGAGCACGTCCTCGGTCGGCTCGGCGTCGGTGACGCGGGCCTGCCCGGTGCTCTCCTCGATCGCCACCCGCCACAGCCGCTGCAGGAACCGGTGCGCGCCCACGACGTCCTTGGTGGCCCAGGGGCGGGAGGTGTCGAGCGGGCCCATGGACATCTCGTAGACGCGCAGGGTGTCGGCGCCGTAGGTGTCGCAGATCTCGTCCGGGGAGACGGCGTTCTTGAGGGACTTGCCCATCTTGCCGTATTCCTGGAACACCTCGGGGGCCTCGGGCGAGGCGTCGAGGTAGAACTTCCCGTCCCGCTCCACCACATCGGCGGCCGGAACGTAGACGCCGCGGGCGTCGGTGTAGGCGAAGGCCTGGATGTAGCCCTGGTTGAACAGGCGACGATAGGGCTCCTCGCTGGTCACGTGGCCCAGGTCGAAGAGCACCTTGTGCCAGAAGCGCGAGTAGAGCAGGTGCAGCACGGCGTGCTCGACTCCACCGACGTAGAGGTCCACGCCACCGGGGTCCTCGGGGCCGTGGATATCGGGGCGCGGCCCGGTCCAGTAGCGCTCGTTCTCCAGCGAGCACAGCTCCTCGGAGTTGGTGGGGTCGATGTAGCGCAGCTGGTACCAGCTGGAGCCGGCCCAGTTGGGCATGACGTTGGCGTCGCGGGTGTAGGTCTGCAGCCCATCCCCCAGGTCCAGCTCGACGGTCATCCAGTCGGTGGCCTTGGCCAGCGGCGGGGACGGCACCGAGTCGGCGTCATCCGGGTCGAAGGAGACGGGCTGGTAGTCCTCGACCTCGGGCAGCTCGACGGGCAGCAGCTCGTCGGGCAGGGCGTGGGGGACGCCCTCGGAGTCGTAGACCACCGGGAACGGCTCGCCCCAGTAGCGCTGACGCGCGAACAGCCAGTCGCGGAGCTTGTATTGGACGGTGCCCTCGCCGGTCCCCTGGCCCTCGAGCCAGGCGATGGTGGCGGCCTTGGCCTCGTCGACGCCCAGTCCGTCGAGCGCCAGGCCCTCGTCGTTGGCGGAACTCACGGCCACGCCGTCGCCGGAGTACGCCTCGGCCTGCACGTCGATCCGGGAGCCGTCGGCCGGCGCGACGACCTGCACGATCGGCAGCCCGAACGCGGCGGCGAACTCGTGGTCGCGCGCGTCGTGCCCGGGCACGGCCATGATCGCGCCGGTGCCGTAGCCCATGAGGACGTAATCGGCCACGAACACCGGGACCTGCTCGCCGTTGACCGGGTTGACGGCGTAGGCACCGGTGAACACGCCGGTCTTGTCCTTGTTCTCCTGACGTTCCAGGTCGGATTTGCGGGCGGCCTGTCGGCGGTACTCCTGCACCGCCTCCACGGGTGAGGAGTGCCCTCCGGTCCAGCGCGGGTCGAGCTCGGCGGCTACCGCGGCTCCGGCCGGCGCCTCGGGCCAGAACGGCCCGGCCAGCTCGTCGACCAGGGGATGCTCGGGCGAGAGCACCATGTAGGTCGCGCCGAACAGGGTGTCGGGGCGGGTGGTGAACACCTCGATGGACTGGTCGGCCACGGCGAAGCGGACGCGGGCGCCCTGCGAGCGGCCGATCCAGTTGCGCTGCATGGACTTGACCTTGTCGGTCCAGTCGAGCCGGTCCAGGTCGTCGACCAGCCGGTCGGCATAGGCGGTGATCCGCATCATCCACTGCGAGAGGTTCTTACGGAAGACGGGGAAGTTGCCGCGCTCGGATCGGCCCTCGGCGGTGACCTCCTCGTTGGCCAGCACGGTGCCCAGCCCCGGGCACCAGTTGACCATCGAATCGGAGAGGTAGACGAGCCGGTGGGCGTCGAGGACCTTCTCCTGCTCGGCCGGGCTCAGGTCGTCCCACGCGCGGTCGGCGAACCCGGAGGGCAGCGGGCGGGAGCCGGAGACGAACTGCTCGCGCAGCGCGGCGATGGGGCGGGCGCGGCCGGTGCGGGTGGCGTGCTCGCCTCCGTCGGTGGTGCGGGCCGGCGCCTCGGGGTCGTACCAGGAGCCGTGGATCTGCAGGAAGATCCACTGGGTCCAGCGGTAGAAGTCGGTGTCGGTGGTGGCGAACACGCGGCGGCGGTCGTGGCCCAGTCCGAGGCGGCCGAGCTGTCGCTCCATGTTGGCGATGTTGGCCTCGGTGGTGACGCGCGGGTGCTGGCCGGTCTGCACAGCGTACTGCTCGGCGGGCAGGCCGAAGGCGTCGTAGCCGAGCGTGTGCAGCACGTTGGTGCCGAGCATGCGGTTGTAGCGCGCGAACACGTCGGTGGCGATGTACCCCAGCGGGTGGCCGACGTGCAGGCCCGCGCCCGAGGGGTACGGGAACATGTCCTGGACGAACAGCTTGTCCTCCGGCAGGGCGGAGCCGTCGGTCGCGGCGAGCGGCCCGACGGGATTGGGCGCCTCGAAGGTGCCACGCTGCGCCCATTCGGCCTGCCAGCGCGACTCGATCGCGCCGGCGAGTGCCGCTCCGTAGCGGTGGGTCGGCCCGGTCTCGGACTGATCGCCGGTGACGGTCTGGTCGCTGCTGCTCACGTTGTCTGCTCTCCCTGGTCTCGCCGGTGCCCACACGCAGGCCGTGTCCAGCCTAAACCCTGGGCCGGGCCGGGCCACGTCAGCGTGGAGCGCGGGTGGCGGTCGGCCGACGAGAAGAGAGTTCCGCACGCGTTTCCCGGGAGGAAAGCGTGCGGAACCCTCTGATCGATGGGAGGCAGGAGGGGCGAGTGGGAGAACCGCAGGTCAGGCCCTGGCGGCGCGGCGGCCGGCGATCAGCGCGTCGAGGCTGAAGCGGCCGGGGCCGACCAGGCCGAACACAGCCGTGCCGAGGCCGATCACGGCGACGAGCTCCCAGCCACCGTCAGCGGCGTAGATGCCGGCGGCCTGGTGGACGTAGAAGTAGGCGCCGACCATGACGACGACGACCAGGACCGCCACGAGCTGGGTCAGCAATCCCAGGACGAGCAGGATGCCGCCGACCAGCTCGACCGTGCCGGCGAACGCGGCCGCGACCTGGGCGGCGGGGACGCCCATCGACTCGAAGAAGGCGCCGGTGCCCGCGACGCCGTTGCTGAACAGCTTCTGGCCGCCGTGCACGATCAGCACCGCGCCGAGCAGGACGCGGGCCAGCAGCAGGCCGATGCCAAGGACGGTCGCGGGTACCGGTACGAGGGTGCTCGAGGTCTCGAGGGCAGCGGGGCGAGTAGCGGTGGTGGTCACTGTGGTTCCTTCCGTCGGGTTCTCCGGTCTGTTCCGGAGCAACGCCGTTGTGGCGGCCCGCGCGGGTCGGCGAGCCATACATGATACGTCACACAGTTCTACTGATCGGCTACGTGGCATGTCAACTAAGGGCTACTATGGACCAATGACTGAACAGGTGAATTGGCTCAACGACGAGGAGACGGCCCTCTGGCGCACCTACCTCGCTCTTGAAGGTCGCCTCCACCTGGAGATCCAGCGCGACCTCAAGATGTCCTCCGACCTGACCGAGCCCGAGTTCGAGGTCCTGGTCCATCTCAGCGAGGCCGACGGGCCGCTCCGCATGACCGCCCTCGCCGATGCCCTGCAGTGGGAGCGCAGCCGCGTCTCCCATCAGGTGACCCGGATGGCCAAGCGGGGGCTCGTGCAGCGCACGAGCTGCCCCGAGGACGGGCGCGGCGCGTTCGTCTCCACCACCGACGAGGGCATGCGCGAGATCGAGCAGGCCGCGCCGGACCACGTGCGAACCGTGCGGCGGGTCTTCCTGGATCGATTGGACGACGACGACAAGCGCGAACTCGGTCGGATCCTCGCACTGGTCGAGGGCAGCGGCGGGGGTCCGCAGCAGGCTGACGCGACTCGGACTTCCGCGGCCGCGGGCGTACCCTCTAAGACGTGAACGCAGTGCTCGTGGTGGTCGTGGTGCTCCTCGCGGGGCTCGCCCTCCTGGTCGGGGGCACCGGCCTTCTCGCGCTGACCGGCAAGCTGCCCGGCAACGGCGTGCTGGGGGTCCGCACCCCGGAGACCCGGCGCTCGCTGGAGGCGTGGACGCTGGCCAACCGGGCCGCCGCGCCCGCGTTCCTCGGCTCGGGCCTGACGCTCCTGCTCGGAACGCTCGCCCTGGGACTGATCGGCGGCTGGATCGGCGTGCTCGTCGTCGTCGTCGCCCTCGTGGTCTCCCTCGCCCTGCTCAACGTGGCCGGCATGGCCGGGGCACGCGCGGCGGCCATCTGGCAGGCCGACCACGGCGACGGGGGCGGATGCGGTTGCGGCCCCGAGGGCTGCGGCGGTCACTCCGGCACGTCGGAGGCCGGGGGCTGCTCCTCGGCCGGCGAGTCGGACGGCCCCGGCGACTCCGGCTCGGGTGGCTGCGCCCCCGCCACGGCCGAAGGCGCGGAGCGCGGCGCCGACCCGGCGGACGACTGCGGCGTGACCGGCGGCTGCGGATCGTGCGCCCTGCAGGGCATGTGCGAAACGGAGACCGCCGGCCGCTGAGGCCCGCCTTCCGCCCCACCTCGATCAGTCACCACCCAACAACCCACCCACACCCCCGGTTGCACGACACGCCTTCCCTGTCGCAAGACACCCGGTGCGTTTTCTCGCACTGAGAACACACGTTCCGTCTGGCAATCACACGGCGGTGTCTTGCAACCGAGGGTGGGCGCCGCGCTGGCGCCAGCACCCCTCCGGTGGCCGCCACCAGCGCGCGCTCATACGGTGTGAATCCTCACCGCCCCAGACCGTGAAGGAGTTCGCTATGGCCCAGAACGACGTCGTTGACATCCTCACCGCCGACCACCGCGAGATGATCGGTCTCCTCGAACTGATCGAGGAGACCACCGACCCCGCCGAACGGCGCGCGCTCGCCGATGCCGCGACCGCCGAGATCGTGCGGCACTCCGTCGCCGAGGAGCTGTTCGTCTACCCCGTCTACACGCGGGAGGTCACCGACGGCGCGGACGAGGTCGAGCACGACAAGGAGGAGCACCAGGAGCTCGAGGAGACGCTCGTCAAGCTCGAGGGCGTCGACTCGGAGGACGCCGACTTCCTGCGCCTGGTCCGCGAGCTCAAGGGCCAGCTCGACCACCACGTCGACGACGAGGAGTCCGACCAGTTCCCCAAGCTGCGGCGGGCCGTGTCCGCCGAGGAGCTGGTGGATCTGGGCCGCAAGGTGGAGGCGGCCAAGAAGGTCGCGCCGACCCGGCCGCACCCCGACTCGCCCCACTCCGAGTTGTTCCACATGACGGTGGGCCTGGGCGTCGGGATGGTCGACCGGCTGCGGGATGCGCTGAGCGGTCGCATCGAGAACACCTGAGTGCGCGGTCGTGGGGCGCCCGCGCTGTAAAATCCCCGCATGAGCGCTGAGTTCTCGATCACCCGCACCGCCGTCCTCGACGCCCCCGCCCCGGCGGTGTTCGCCCAGCTCGAGGACTTCCGCAAATGGCGGAACTGGTCCTTCTGGGAGAAGACCGACCCCTCCATGGAGCGGACGTTCACCGGCGCCGAGCGGGGCGTCGGGGCGCGCTACGCGTGGAAGGGCAACGCCAAGGCCGGCGCGGGATCCATGGAGATCACCGGGGCAGCGGCGGGGCGGCAGGTCCTGATCGAGCTCCGGTTCCTCAAGCCGTTCAAGGCCACCAACCCCACGGTGATCACGCTCGAGCCGCTCGGGCCCGAGCGCACCGAGGTCACGTGGCAGATGACGGGGACCCGCGGCCCGGTGATGCGGGCGTTGACGCGCCTGGTGAAGGTGGACGACGTGTTGGCGCAGCAGATCGACGAGGGGCTCGAGGCGCTGGGGCGCGCGGCCGCCGCGGAGGGCTAGACGGGCCCGGCCCGGGCCCGGGCCCCGAACTCCCCCGGGCCTCCGCCCGGCGCGGAAACTCAGCCCAGCGCCTGCACCAGCACCGCGGCGAGCCCACACGCGGAGATCACGATGATCATCGCCACCAGGCCCACGTTGTAGAGCGCCTGCGTCTGCTGGACCTCACCGGCACGGACGAAACGGCCCACGCGCCGCTCATGCCCGCGCTGCACCCGGAGCAACGCGAGCAGCGGGACCACCGTGAGCAGGGAGAACACCGACGCCCACAGCCACGAGAGCTCGCCCACCAGCTTGGCCACGAGAGTGATGTTGACCCCCACCACGGCCCAGGTGCGGGCCCACGACAAGCTCGTGCGCTCGGCCTGTAGGCCCGCATCCGGCGGGACCGCCGTGGGCGAGATACCGATCACCCGCGGGCGCCGGCGCGGCTGTGGCCGGGGGTCGGTCATGCGAACGTGCCGCTGAGGATCGCGACGATGAGGACCACGGCTCCGATCGAGATCCCCAGCGCCAACAGGATCGACGCCTGGGGCATGGGCAACGGCTGCTTGTGCCGCATGGCGAACTCGATCCGGATCCAGCGCCGGAAGGCCACGATCGCCAGCACC
Organism: Dietzia aurantiaca; assembly: GCF_021033825.1. Classification (GTDB taxonomy): domain Bacteria; phylum Actinomycetota; class Actinomycetes; order Mycobacteriales; family Mycobacteriaceae; genus Dietzia; species Dietzia aurantiaca. Next base: position 107,599 of record NZ_JAIFXZ010000005.1, on the reverse strand, counting down.
GCTGCCAGCACCAACAGGATGCAGGCGAGCGGGGTGCGGATGATTTCCGGGATCTCGTCGCCGGCGAACGCCTCGAGGGCCACCGCGCCGGCGGTCAGCCCGAGGCTCGTGCGGATCCAGGCCAGGAACGTGCGCTCGTTCGCGAGCGTGAACCGTGGATCCGGCTCCTGACCATCTCTCAGTGCTCTGGGCCGCCAGCCCGACCCACCATCGCCCGTCATGGGTCCGAGCCTATCGGGCGGACCGAACCGGCCGCCCTACCCGGCCTCGGGCGAGCGACGACGGTGGGCGCCGAAGTGATGGAATGGACGGATGGAGATTCTACGCCGGCTGAGGATCGAGCCGTTCATCGTGGCGATTCTGGCCGCGGTCGTCGTCGCTGCTTTCCTCCCCGCGACCGGCGGCGCCGCCACGACGCTGGGCTGGGTCACGACCATCGGCATCGCCGTGTTGTTCTTCCTCTACGGCGCCCGGCTCGAGCCGCGGGAGCTGCGCGCGGGCCTGCGCCACTGGCGGCTGCACTCGGTGGTGCTCGTGGCGACGTTCGTGGCGTTCCCGCTGCTCGGCCTGCTCGGCCAGTGGATGCTGACCCCCGTGCTCGGCGCGTCTCTGGCCGCCGGCTTCCTCTTCACGACGCTGGTGCCCTCGACCGTGCAGTCGTCGATCACGTTCGTGGCCATCGCGCGCGGGCATGTCAGCGCCGCGGTGGTGTCGGCATCGGTATCGAATCTGCTGGGCGTGTTCCTCACGCCGCTGCTGGTGTTCGCGCTCATGACCACCGACGGCTCGGTGAAGATCACATGGGATTCGGTCGGCACGATCGCCCTGCAGCTGCTGCTGCCGTTCGTGCTGGGCCAGATCTTTCGGGACCGCATCCTGCCGATCACCAACAAGATCAAGCGTCTGGCCCTGTTCGACAAGACCGTGATCGTGCTCGTGGTCTACGCCGCGTTCTCCGAGGGCGTCGTTGAGGGGATCTGGACGATGGTCGGCGTGCCCCAGCTGGCGGCCCTGGTGGTCGCGTGTTGCGTCCTGCTGGCGGTGGTCCTGGGATTGACGGAGCTCGTCTCCCGAGCGCTCGGTTTCGAGGAACGCGACAAGCGCGTGGTGCAGTTCTGCGGCTCCAAGAAGTCCCTGGCCACGGGCCTGCCGATGGCGGCGGTGTTGTTCGTGGGCCAGCCGCTCGGCCTGCTGGTGCTGCCGCTGATGATCTTCCACCAGATCCAGCTCATCGTCTGCGCGTGGCTGGCGGGCCGCTACGGCCGCGCCGAGGAGACCCCGGCCGCGCCAGCCGCCTCCTGAGCCCTACCCCGGCAACCCCATCATCATGGACGTCTCCACGACCTTGTCCGGGTCGCCGAGCCGTGGGCCGAGGATCACCAGGACGGCGAACACGAGCGCTGCCGTCAACGCGAGTCCGATCCACACCGCGTAGAGGCGCCGGCCGGCCAGGCGGGCGATCGTCGCGCCCACGAGGGCGCCGAGGACGTTGAACATCAGGTCGGAGACGTCCGAATGGCCCAGGGCGAAGACGTACTGGAGGGTCTCGACGGTGCCGCTGGTCAGCGCTCCGACGACGACGACGAGAGCCGTCGCCCGCCGGTGATGCTCCAGCACGATGAACAGCAGGACTCCGAGCGGGATGAAGAAGGCCATATTGCCCAGGTAGTCGAACAGCGGCCCGAACCAGGTCGTCGAGTTCCGATAGAGGGCGAACGGCTCCCATTCCATCGAGCGGTTCCGTTGGGCCTCGGGTCGCCACAGCATGCCGATCACGAAGAAGGCCTTGAGCATGGTCAGTGCCGCCACCACGGCCCCGTAGGCGACCAGCGCCACTGCAGCCCATGCTCTGACCCGGGCACTCGTCGGTTGCGTCACGTGCACAGTCTTACCAGGTGATCGCGCCGATTCCACGCTCGCGTAGTGTTGTTGTACATTTGTACGCGTACGTTTGTACAGCAACGTGAGGAGCACCTGTGACGAGCGCCGGACGCACCCGCGATCCCGAGCAGCGGATCCACGACATCGGACGCGCCGCGGCGGAGTTGATCGCCGAGGCCGGCGTCAGCGCACTGACCCACCGCGCGGTCGCCGCCCGCGCCGGCGTCGCCGTGGGGACCACCACCAGGTACTTCGCCACGATCGACGACTTACGTCGGCACGCGCTCGAGTACCTGGCCGCATCGGTCGAGAGTGATCTGGACGAGATCCGGCGCGACCTCGCTGGCACCCCAGACCCGATCGCCTACCTGGCCACCGCCACGGCCGCCGGCTTCGAGGACCGGGGCGCCGTGCTCGCCGAATGCTCCCTCGCCTACGCGGGACTGTTCGAAGCGGACCTGCGCGAGCTGAGCCTGCGCTGGTTCACCGGACTGACCGAGATCCTGTCCCCCTACTTCGGGAAGGTCCGCTCGGAAGTGCTGGCCATGTGCCTGGACGGGGCCGGTATCAACACCGCGCTCACCGGCACCGCGCCCACAATCGCCCGACTCGAGGCCGTCATCCGGGCGATCTCGACCATGCCCGACGAGGACACCACCGCATGAGCGACACCACTACACCCGCCCGGAGTGAGCTGCGGGCCGACCCGCACATCGTGGGCTCGTACGATCCGGCGCGCCGCTGGCTCGGTCTGGTCACGCTGACGTTCTCACTGCTGGCCATCACCACGGACATGACGATCCTCAACGTGGCGATCCCGCAGATGTCGGCGGACCTACAGCCCACCGCCTCCCAGCAGCTGTGGATCATCGACGTGTACTCGCTGGTCATGGCCGGCCTGCTCATCTCCATGTCGTCGATCGCCGACCGCTGGGGCCGCAAGCGCATGCTCATGCTGGGTTACGCCCTCATCGCGCTCGCCTCGGTCCTCGTACTCTTCGCGCACTCCCCCGGCTTCGTGATCGCGCTGCGCGTCCTCCTTGGTATCGGCGCGGCCATGGTCATGCCGTCCACCCTGTCGCTGCTGCGTGTGACATTCACCGACACCCGCGAGCGCGCGACAGCCCTGGCCGTGTGGGCCGCGGTCGCCGGCATCGGTGCGGCCGTCGGACCGTTGCTGGGCGGCTTCCTCCTGGAGACGTTCCACTGGCAGTCCGCGTTCCTGGTCAGCGTGCCGATGATGGTCATCGCGTTTATCAGCGCCATCTTCACCGTTCCCGAGTCCCGCGTGCCCGAGCCCGGGCCGTGGGACCCCTTCGCCGCCGCTCTCACGCTCGTCGGCATGTCGACCACCATCTGGGCCATCAAGAAGTTCAGCGAAGAGGCCTCGATGACCTACCTCCCGGCGTGGATCGCCTTCGTCGTGGGAGTAGTTGCCCTGGGCTGGTTCGTCCGGCGCTGCCTGCGATCAACGTCTCCTCTGCTCGATGTGACGATGTTCCGGCACCGCATCTTCTCCGCGGGTGTGCTGGCCGCGCTCATCGCGAGCTTCTCCATGTCCGCCGGGCTGCTATTGCTCGCGCAGTGGTTGCAGCTTGTCAACGGCGCGTCCGCGTTCGAGTCCGGTCTCCAACTCATGCCGCTGGCACTGGCCGCCGCTGTGACCTCGCTCCTGGCACCCGTCGCCTCGGAGCGGATCGGGATGCGCGCCACGATCTTCCTGGCGCTCTTCGTCGCCGGCGCCGGCATGCTCTTCCTGGGCATCCGGGGCGAGGACCTGGAGCTGACTTCAGTGTTCATCGCACTCGCCCTGATCGGGGCAGGAATCGGCGCGCTGGCCCTGGCCTCCTCGATGATCATGGGCGGCGTCCCGCGTTCCAAGGCCGGCAACGCCGCCGCCATGGAGGACACCTCGTACGAGTTCGGTGCCGTCCTCGGTATCGCCTTGCTGGGTTCGTTGGCCTCGTTCCTCTACCGGCGGAACCTCGGCACCCCGGCCGAGGCGCTGATGCTGGGCGAGGAGGCCACGGAAGCGGCCCGCGACTCCCTTGGCGGGGCCATGGCTGTGGCAGACGCCGCGCAGCTGCCAGACCTGGCCACACGAGCCGGCGAGGCCTTCACCTCCGGCTTGGGTATGGCAGGGCTGATCGGCGGGCTCATCCTGCTGGTGTTCGCGTTCGTGGTGTTCTACCTGACCCCGAAGGGCACGATGCTCGCCGACCTGGAGCACTAAACGCGGCCCCGACCGAGTGATATCGGTCACATCATACAGCCGCGAAAGTTTACTCTTATGTTAATGCTGATATGCCAACAGTAGCGCAGCACTTACCGCCACCTGTGTAGATAAATATATTCTGCGGAACTCTCTGTCAGAGCAGTTCTGGCCCATTTCGCGGCGGCGCTTCGTTTAGCGGTCGAAACCATTGAGCGCCAACCGGGCAAACCTTAACGTTCTCGCCGCACGAGCTGATCAGGCCGTGTGGCGGCAGGGTCTAAGACAAGCCCAGGCGTCACAGCCGAACTTGATGCGGATCGCATCAGCACATCGCATAGGGGAGTCCCGTGGAAGATTTCTACTTCGGAAGTATCTCGAACCCGATCTGGGTGATGGCCAACGCCGCGCTCGCCGGCGTGATCAATATGATTCCCGGAGCTCAGGCCGCTTCTACCGATCTGCAGCACGACGCCTACGACGCCTGGGCCCAGGCGGGGATCGCCCCGCATCATCTCGATGTGGTCAAGAACAACGCGATGGCTTACGGCTGGTGGTGAAGTGACGAGCCTTGGCAGTAGAACGGGAAAGAAGCTAATCATCCCTTTCGCCGCCGGGGCACTATCCCTCACCGGGATCACCGGTGGAGCCATGGCTGCCCATATCACGATGGATTCAAAGGCGCATTCAGGCGCTTCCATCAAGCCAGCCAGCGTCGCCGTCCAGGACGGGCTCGTTTTTCGAGAACCCGTCCTACCGGCTACATCCACAGAAGCAGTCCTGACGACATCCACATCAATTGCTGCGATCCCGTCCACTGCCCCCAGGGAAGAGCGCGAGTCGGTGCGTCCTCGCTCACGGAGTGTGTCCATACCGCCTCCACCGGCGCAGGTCCGAGCTCCAGTTCCAGTCCCAATTCCAGCGGTTGCGCCACCGATCGCTGCCGCGCCACCGGCACCACCTGCGGCCCCTTCGCCGCGTATCGAGTTGAACCTGCCCGAGGTGAATCCTCGTCCCCAGGTCCAACCCGGACAACTTCACTTCGGTTAGTCAAGTAGCCACCTAACAACTAGGAGTAGCAATAATGGGCATTGTCGAAGGTCTCGTCTTACTGGGTGGACTCATTCTTGGCCCTGCGGCGGGCGCGGCTGCCGCATTCGGTGTGACACCGGTGATGGTCGGCGGTTTCGCAGCCGGTGCGGGTGCCGCTGGACTCGCGGGGGGCGCAGGAGTCGCGGCTTCTGTTTCCAACCCATTTGTCATCGAGGGCGTTGAAAACGCTGCAGTCAGCGGACACAACGACTTTGCTTCCGGCTCGGCCAATGTGCTCAACGGACTCCAGCTCCCGGGAATCGCGGAGTTCCACTTCAACTGATCGCCGCGCTCACCCCGCTCGGGGCGTTCGTGACCGTCCGCTGCCGAGCCCTCCCGCGCCGTACGTCTTGGGCGCGGGAGGGTTCGGTGTTTGAATAGCGCGATGACCAGCGTGACCTACCTGCAGCAGACCGCCGCCGACCAGCTCCGGCCCGCTGCCCCTGCAGATCTCACGATCAGCCGCGTCTTCCCCGCCGACCCCGCGCTCAACGCCCGGATGTACCGGGAGATCGGCGCCGACTGGAACTGGATCGACCGCCTCGAGTGGTCAGACGGGCACTGGGCGTCATACGCCTCGGACCCGTGCATCAGCACCCTCCGGGCCGCCGTCGACGGTGAGGTCGCCGGATTCGCCGAACTGCGTATGAGCCCCTGCGACCCGGCCGTCGACTCCTTCGCCACGGGCGCGAATGAGAGTACGGACGACGGGGTCGACGTGGAGATCGTCTACTTCGGCATACTCCCCGAGTTCGCCGGCCATGGCCTGGGTGGATGGTTCCTGTCCGAGGTCTGCCGCATCGCCTGGAACGTGCCGGGTTGCCGCCGGGTGTGGCTGCACACGTGTGATGACGACTCCCCTGCCGCGATCCCCAACTACAAGGCGCGCGGCTTCGTGGAGTACGCCCGCGAGAGCTCCGGTTGCGCCGCCTGTAGCGTCTGACTCACTGCTCGGGCAGCCGAACCAGCGAACGACCACTCATCCGTGAGATGAGGCGTTCCGACATGGCTCCGAACGTCTGCAGCTCGTCGTCGTCGAGCCCCTCGAACAGCCACTCCGCCAGGGCGACGCGCGCCGACACCACCTCATCCACGATCCGACGCGACTCGACGGTGAGATCGATCAGGCGAACCCGCCGGTCCTCCGGCGACATGGTGCGCTCCACATGTCCGCTCGCCTCCAAACCGTCCACGAGCGCGGTCACCTGGCGCGGGGAACAGTCCAGGTAGGCGGCCAATTCGACCTGCTTGCACTGACCCTGCAGGCCCAGGACGAACAGCAGCTCCAGGCGCGGCACGGTGAGCCCGTAGTTCGCGGCCGCGCGCTCGATCGAGCCGGACATCTCCTCCGACAGCATCAGAGCGCGGTCGAGAATCTCACTCGCAGATAGTGCCACGTGTATATAGTTACCACTATTCACGGTTTCAGTCCCGTCGGACCCGGCGGGCTACGAGGCGCAGGAGACACCATGGACGTGACCATCCCCGCGGGGTTCGACTTCACCGATCCCGAGCTCTTCGAGAAGCGGCTCCCGCACGACGAGTGGCGCCAGCTGCGCCAGTCCGAGCCGATCCGACGCGTCGACAAGCCACGCGGCATCGACGGATTCGACGACGACCACTACTGGCTGGCCACCAAGCACGCGGATGTCAAGGAGATCTCCCGCGTCACGGGAGAGACCTTCTCCGCCGGCGAGAACACCATGATCCCGCGCTTCGCCGAGGGCACCGACCGCTCGATCATCGAGGCCCAGCGCGAGATGCTGGTCAACGAGGACGGTGAAATCCACAAGAAGCACCGCCGGATCATCTCGCGCGGCTTCACCCCGCGCGGAGTGGCCGGCATGCGCGACGAACTCTCCGAGCGCGCGCGCAAGATCGTCACCGAGGCCGCCGAGAACAACGCCGACGACTTCGTGACGGCCGTCGCCTCCGAGCTGCCGCTCCAGGCGATCGCCGACCTGCTGGGCGTGCCGCAGGAGGACCGCCACAAGATCTTCGAGTGGTCCAACACCATGACCAGCTACGACGCGCCCGGCGGCATGGACCTCGCCGCCGTGGCGTCCATGCAGCTCATCGAGTACTTCCACACGATGGCCGTGGACCGCGCCGAGAACCCGCAGGACGACATCGTCTCCAAGCTCGTCCAGGCCGACATCGACGGTGAGCACCTCTCGCCCGAGGAGTTCGGCTGGTTCGTCACCCTGCTGGCCGTGGCCGGCAACGAGACCACCCGCAACGCCACCACCCACGGCATGGTCGCGATGCTCGAGAACCCTGACCAGTGGGAATTGTTCAAGGCCGAGCGCCCGGAGACGGCCTACGACGAGATCCTGCGGTGGGCCTCGCCGATCACCCAGTTCCAGCGCACCGCCATGGAGGACGTGGAGATCGGGGGAGTGGCCATCCCCAAGGGAGACCGCGTACTGCTCTGCTACGGCTCAGCGAACTTCGACGAGGAGGTGTTCGAGGACCCGTTCACCTTCAACATCCTGCGCGACCCGAACCCGCACGTGACCTTCGGTGGCCAGGGCCCGCACTACTGCATCGGCGCCAACCTGGCGAAGATGCAGCTGGAGCTGATCTTCAACGCGATCGCCGACCACCTGCCGGACCTCACCTCGCTCGGCGACCCCAAACGGCTTCGCTCGGGGTGGCTCAACGGACTCACCGAGTGGAAGGTCGATCTGGGTAGTTGTCCCGTCGCGAGCTGAGGCGGGAGCTGGCACGCAGCTCAGGCCAGCCAGGCCTGCAGCAGCATGAACGTCGCGGTACCGACCACGATGCTGATAGCAGCGCGTCGAAATGCCAAGTGCACGCCGAGGGTGAGTGCCAGCGCGGCTGCAGCCGGCACCCACGATCCGAACTCGGTCGTGGTGTCGCGCAGCGTGTAGACCACCAGCACCACCATCACGCCTGCGGGCATGGTGCGGCCCAGGTAGCGGACCACCTGCGAGTCCCGAAGCCGGGTCAAGGCTACGAACGGAGCCGCACGCAGAGCGACCGTCACCAGGAACATCACGCCGAGTCCGGCCAGCAGGTAGCCGGTCGGTGGCACCGGGGCGCTCACGCCGCCTCCTGCCCGGATCGTGTTGCCCACGCGAACCGAACCAGGAGCAGCACCACGTAGGCCACGAGCCCGACCAGCAGCATCTGGTCGGGAGCGAGCCACGCCGCTACCAGACCGCAGAGCAGCGCGATCACCGGCGCGGGCAGATCGCCGGAAGCGCGCCACGCGTCCACGGCGAGGACTGCGAACAGTGCGGTCAACGCGAACTGCAGCCCGTCCAGCCCGGGCGGCAGCGCGGCACCGATCAGCCCACCGACAATTCCCGGCAGTACCCACAGCGACTGACACGTGACCGCGATGGTCATCGTGCGCGCGCCGGTCATCTCGCTGTGCCGCTTGGTCGCGGTGATCGCGTACACCTCGTCGGTCAACGCGTATACGGCGTACAGGCGAGCCAGGCGCGATCGGACCGACTCGATGGGAAAGCCGAGCCCGTAGAAGACGTGCCGGAAATTCACCAGGAACGCGGCAGCGGCCAGCGAGTACAGGGGAGTGACCGCGGTGAGCAGTCCGATTGCCAGGAACTCCATCGATCCGGCGTAGATCAGGATCGAGAAGACCGGCGCCCACCACCAGTCGAAACCGGCCTGGGTGATGAGGACGCCGAATGCCAGCCCCAGCGGGATCAGGCCGAGGCCCACCGGCGCGGCGTCGACGAGTCCCTTGCGGATCTCTGCGCTGGTGGAGGGGGCGGTCGACACGCCGGGCAGTCTATCCAGCGGCGACTCGCGATCACCCCCGTCAAGGGTCTTCCGTCGGCGGCCGCACCGGCGCACACTTGGTCAATGAGCGCACACGAAGCCGGCTCTCCACCCGTCCCGTCAGTTTGGCACTGTCTGCGGTGCTCGGACTCTCGCCGGGTGATCGGCTGGCTGGTCGAAGCCCTGGGATTCGTCGAGACCGCCTGCCACACCGACGGCGGGAAGATCGTCCATGCCGAACTGCTCTGGCCCGAGGGCGGTGGGGTCATGCTCGGCGATTCCGGCCGCGGCTCCGCTGATCCGCACGCCGCGCCCCCGGGGTCGGGTCTGGCGTACGTGGTGACCGCGGACGCCGACGCCGTCTATGCGCGGGCGAATGCCGCCGGCGCCGAGATCGTCATGGCCATGCACGACACGGACTACGGCGATCACACCTTCTCCGCGCGCGATCCGGAGGGCAACGTGTGGTCGGTGGGGCAGTACCGGGGCGAACCCGCTCCCTGACCACCGGGCGCCGGTCAGTCCCTGCGCTGGTCCGCACGCGGCACGAGCGGGATCGCCACCGCCGCGATCACGGCCGCGCCGGCGAACACCGGCCAGTAACCGAACGCCTCGATCACGGCAGCGATCAGGGGAGTCGCCAGCGACATCGTCACGAACTGTGAGGTGTTCTGCACCCCGAGCGCGCGCCCGGCCCACCGCGGCCCGGCGTACTCGGCCACGGCGGTGAAGGCCAGGCCGTTGTCCGAGACGGACAGGACGGTGGCCACCACACCGAGCGTCACGGCCACCGCACCGGGCGCGCCGAGCGCCTCGGCCACGGCGAGCGCCGCAAGGCCGGCGGTCACCGAGATAGCCACGCCGCGAATGGGTCTCATACGTGACCCGACCCGGTCCGACACGGCTCCGGCCACGATCCGGGCGGCGGCCCCGAGGATCTGGCTCACGGTCACCACGACACCCGCGGACACCGCCGACCACCCGTGCCCGAGCACGAGCCACGCCAGCAGGAACGATTGCAGCATCCCCTGTGGCAACACCAGCAGCACCGAGACGCCGTGCACGCGCTGCAGGTAGTCCGCGCCGCGATAGGGCGAGCGGTCGGCCGTCGCGGTCGCACCACCCGCCGGGGCGGCCGATGCGCCGCCAGGCGACACCCCGGCGGGGTCGAGGTCGGTGGGCACGCGGGACGAAGCCGGGGCGGCAGGCGGGTCGGTGACGACGACGAAGGCCGCCACCGCCGAGACGACCGCCATCGCCAAGGGCATCGCGAACGCCGCCGCCAGGCCGTACGACTGTGCCAGCAGTGGCATGGTCATCGCGGCGATGGCGGCCCCTACCGGTTGCGACATCTGCCGGATGCCCATGGCGAGCCCGCGGCGATGCGGTGGGAACCACCCCACCACCAGACGTCCGCTCGCGGAGTTCCCGGAGGCGGTTGCCGCTCCGCCGAGCAGGAGAAACACCGCCATCGCTCCGAACGAATGGGTGAACAGGAGAGCGGTGAGTGCCGCGGCGGCGGCGACCGAGCCGGAGACCAGCACCACTTTCTCGCCGGCGCGGTCGACGAGCCAGCCCCACGCGATCAGCGCCAACGCCATGCCCACGGACGGCATCGCCACGAGCACGCCGGCCCGGGACAACGACATACCCATGTCCGTGTTGAGGTGGGGGAGCAGGAAGCCGACGCCCACCACGAACGCCGACCCGGACGCGGCGACGAACGTCGCGACCGCCAGGATCAGCCAGGTCCGGGCCGTCACCGGCGCCGCTTCGGTGGTCACGGTCGCGTTCAGTTCACGTCTCCGTCGTCCACGTATGTCGCGTACAGCGGCAGCGGCATGTCCTGACGCCGGAGTACCGCTCCCCACACGTCGACCCGCGCGGGGGCCAGCAGGTCGCTGGGGAGGCTGGGCGCCACGTACCAGTCACCGCGGTCGAGCTCATCCTGCAGCTGTCCCGGTGCCCAGCCGGTGTAGCCTACGAACACGCGCATCCCGTCGATCCGATCGCGCAGCAGGTCGGGGTCGCTGTCCAGGTCCACCACGTGCACCCGGCCCTCGATCTGCTGCAACCCGGGGTTACGCGAGAGGTCGACGCCCGCGGAGAGCACGACCAGCGCGATCCCGGTGTCGGGTTTGACAGGCCCGCCGACGTGGAAGACCGGCGGCGCCGCGCACAGGTCGGCCCACCCGGGCAGGATCGTCTCGACATCGGTCTCGCTGGCCCGGGTGATCACCACGCCGAGCGAGCCGGAATGGTCGTGTTCGATCACGTAGATGATGGCCCGCCGGAAATTGGGGTCGGGCATGTCGGGCGCGGCGATGAGCAGTGATCCGGCCATCGGGTCGCGTTTGTCCAGCGCGTCGTAGAGGCGGTCGCCGAAGAGGCCACCGCCGCCCAGATCGTCCGGTCCCGTGTCCATGCCCCCATGATGCCCCTGCGACCGCGCTCTCACACCCGCGTCCCCTCGAACGGGTTTCGCCGCGGGTTCCTGGATACCGTGAGCGGGTGACCTCCCTGTCCGCCGATCCGGCCGAGCCCTCGGATCCGGTCGAGCCTCCGCGCGGCCGCCTGTCCGCAGCCCTTCGTGAATCCGATGGCCTGGGCCGGCTGTCCACCGCGCGGCTGGCCGCCCTGCTCAGCGAGGGAATCCACCAGGCCGCTCTCGGCGGGGTCGTGCTGTTCAGCCCGGAGGCCGCGACCACGCCGGCCGCGATCGCCGGCGGGTTCGCGGTGATGCTGCTGCCGTACTCGATCGTCGGCCCGTTCGCGGCCGCCGCCCTGGATCGATGGGACCGACGGGTGGTCGTGGCCGTCGCGGCCCTGGTCAGGACCCTGGCGATCGTCGCGACCATCGTCCTCATCGCCGCCGGAGCGGTGCGGACCGGCCCGGGTCTCGCGGCACTGTTCGGGCTCTCGCTGGTCGCGATCGGCCTCGGCCGCCTCATCAACACGGGGATGACCGCGGCCATGCCCAAGGTGGTGCCCGATCGCGTTCTCGCCGCCACCAATTCGGTTCTGGTCACCGCGGGGTCGGTGATCACGGCGGTCGGTGCCGTCGCCGCGTTCGCCGTGCTCGCCGTACTGGGCGCCGGGGACGCCGCCGTGTCGTGGACACTGGCGCCGTCGGTGATCACGGCGCTGGTGGGGGTGTGGGCGATCCTGGCGCTGCCACGCCGCCACCTGGGACCCGACGACGACGAGATCGGCCGACACGACGATGCCCGCACGACCGGCGATGCTGTCCGGGCATTCGGCGGTGGACTTGCCGAGGGCGTCCGGGCGGCGCGGTCCTCGGCGCTCGTGTGGGTGTCGTTGACCGGGGTGACACTCGGCCGGGCCGCGTTCGGTATCACCACGATGCTGGCGATCCTGCTCCTGCGTGACGTGGAATCCGCCGGCGCGGGCGGCGGCCCGGTCATCGCCGGAATGGGCGGCTTCGGACTGATGTCCGCCACAGTGGCGGCCGGAATGGGCGTGGCCGCAGTCGTGGCCCCGTGGGCCATGGCCCGCGCCCGCCGGATCCTTGTCGTGGCCGCCGGGGCCGTTCTGGCCGCGATCGCCCAGGCCGTGGTGGGCCCGACACTGAACCCCACCGCACTCGTGCTCGGCGCGATCGCGATCGGACTGGGGACGCAGGTGGTCAAGCTCGTCGCCGACAACGCGATGCAGACCGACGTGCCCGATACCCGGCGCGGCGGGGTCTTCGCGCTGCAGGATGCGTTGTTCAACTCGGCATTCGTCGTGGGAATGGTCGCGGCGCTGCCATTGGTGCCGGCGGACGGGCGCTCGGTGTCGTTGATGCTGGTCCCGGCGGTGCTGTACGGGGTCTCCGCGTCGATCGCGGTCGTGGTTGCCACGCGCTCAGAGGCCGAGGCCGAGCGATCCGGCGGCCAGCGAGCCACCACCCACTGAGCCGCCCCCGACAGAGCCGCCACCCACCGAACCCACGCCCACCGAACCCACGCCCACGGATCCGCCGCCGACAGACCCTCCACCGACCGAGCCACCGGCATCAGAGCCGCCACCCACCGAGCCCGCACCCGCCGAACCGGCCGCAGCCGAGCCCGCAGCGGCGGAGCCGGCGGCAGCCGACCCGGCCGCGGCGGAACCCGCGACCGCACCGTGGTCGATGCCGCCGAGCGCGCCCGCGTCGATGGAGCCCACCTCGACATGCGGGAGCTCGACGTGGGGCAGCTCGATGTTCGGCAGCTCCAGGGCGGGCGGATCGAAGGGCAGGGCCGCGTCGAGGAGACCGTCGCCGTCGACGTCCGTCACCGACATCCAGCCGTCATCACTGTCCACGGTGATCGAGCCGTCGTCCTCGATGACCGGCTCAGCGGGCTCGGAGACCGTGCCTCCCTGGACCGGCGGCGGGGTGTGGGCCGCAGGGGGCGGGCCCGGCTCGGGCTCGACCACCGGGGGAGCGAACCAGCGGGACGAGTCGCCGATCGCCGCCGATCCACTCTCCACTCCGCCGATCGCATCCGCGAGGAGTGATCCCCAGTCCGGCAGGTGCCCGAGCGACTCGGATCCCGTGACCAGCGCGCCCTCGAAGTCGCCCGCTCCGGCACCGGCGAGTGCGGACCCGGCCGCCATCGACCCTGCTGCCAGCGAGCCGGCCCCCACCGAGCCCAAGCCGACGGACCCGCCGCCCACGGATCCCGCGCCGACCGAGCCGCCGCCGACAGAGCCGCCGCCCAGCGAACCCGCACCGGCAGAGCCGGCCCCGACCGAGCCCGCGGCGAGCGCACCGGCCCCGCCCGCGTAGGCGTTCCACACGCCCTGACCGCCGTCATCGGCATAGACCGCCTGGACCTCGGCGCCGACGTCCGTCACCACCCGATCGGCGATACCGTCGAGATCCGAATCCCACAGGGCATCGTCCGAGTGACCGTCGCCGTCGAAGTCCAACCACAGGGCGTCCGCAGTACCGGTGCCGAGGGTGAAGTCGGGCTCGCTCTGCCACTGCGTCGGCTCACCGACGCCATCTCCGAAGAAGTAATCCATGCCCCGAATCGTGTCGCGGCCGCAGGCTCCGAGCCAGCCCCGTTTCCGGATCTGTGGAATGCGGATCGGTTATCCACAGATGCGCGGCGGCCCTTGACAGACGACCGGGCGGGTCGGGATCGAGAGAAACAGCGCCCGGAGGTCAGCGCGCGACTGCGTGGTCGAGCAGCGCCGACCTGGCGGGATCCCCACCCAGGTCCGGCCGGCCGAGCCGGAACGCCCGGACGCCCATGACGACGAGCAGGATCAGCCCCCAGATCAGGTACGAGTTGCCGATCAGATGCGCGATCGGACCCCAGCCGAGCTCGGCGTCGGCGTGGTTGGGGAACCACCACTGCGGGGTGCTCAGGAAGATCAGAAGTCCACTGATGCCCAACGCCAGCCAGATCCGTTCACCGTTGCGATCGCCACCGTCCCCGGCACTACCGCTGGCCGCACGATCCGCCCACACCAGGGCGAGCACCACCGCCGGCACGGCCCACACCCAGTGGTGGCCCCACGACACCGGCGAGCAGAAGAGCGCCACGGTGCCCACCGCGATCGCCGCCGCGACCTCCTGGCCGGCCCGCAGCAGCCGCCACGCGACCCATGCGATACCGAGCCCGATCACGCACGAGACGAGGAACCAGACCACCGACGCAGCAGTGTCCTCGAGACCGATCCGGTGCACGAATCCGTTGACCGACTGGTTGGACGTGAACGCCAAACCGCCGATCCGGCCCGGATCGCGGATCGCGAACGTCCAGTAGCGGACCGAGTCGTCGGGCGCCAACAGGTGCCCGATGCCGGTGAACGCCAGCGCGGACACGATCGCGGTGGCCAGCCCCCGCCAGTCGCGCCGCAGGAAGAAATAGAGCAGGAAGACCGCCGGCGTGAGCTTGATGGCCATCGCCAGCCCGACCAGCGTGCCTGACCACCAGCGCCCGCGGCCGCGGATCACGTCGACCAGCACCAGTGCCATCAGAAAGACGTTGACCTGACCGAACCCGATGGTCTCGCGCACCGGTCCGAACCACATCGCGACCGCCATTACGGCGAGCGTGATCCACCACAGCTGGGCGACCGGCCGGTCGCAGGTGCGGGTGAGGACCAGTTGCACGACGAACGCCAGCACGATCAGCGTCGCAAGCGTGATGAGCACCGATGCCACGGGCAGCGGCACCAGCGTGAGCAGGGAGAAGATCTGCGCGGACAGCGGGGGATAGGTGAAGGGCAGGTGCGCGCCCTCGGCCAGCTGCGGCAGCTCGCCGTACAGGTCACCACCATCGCGGAAGACCTGCCCGCCGACGCGGTAGACGTCCAGGTCGATGCGGTAGGGCGGGAGTTTCTGCAGGCCCGGGATGCCGAAGGTGTGCACGAAGGTGCCCAGGAGGGCGACGACGACGACGGTCGCCCGCGCCACCATCGACGAGAGGTAGCGGTCGACCGCGTTGCCGATCATTTACGAGTCACCCTTCTGACGGTCGGAGGCATCCGCCCCGCCCGCGTCCGCTCCGCCGTTCTGTTCCGCCCACCAGCGCAGGAGTTCGGCCTCGGCCTCGTCCCGGTCGAGCGGTCCGCGGTCCAGCCGCAGTTCCTTGAGGAACCCCCAGGCGCGGCCGACGTCCGGTCCGGGTCTCAGATCGAGGAGCTTCATGATCTCGTTGCCGTCGAGGTCCGGGCGGACCCTGGCCAGATCCTCCTTCTCCTCGATCTCCGAGATCCGGTTCTCCAGAGAGTCGTAGGTGGCCTGCAGCTTGGCCGCGCGCCGCTTGTTGCGCGTCGTGCAGTCGGCGCGCACGAGCCGGTGCAGGCGGGGCAGCAGATCGCCAGCATCCGAGACGTAGCGCCGCACCGCCGAGTCCGTCCACTGGCCGTCGCCGTAACCGTGGAACCGCAGGTGCAGGAACACCAGGCCGGAGACGTCCTCGACCATCTGCCGCGAGTACTTGAGCGTGCGCATCCGCTTGCGGACCATCTTGGCGCCCACCACCTCGTGGTGATGGAACGTCACGCCGCCGCCCGGCTTGGCCGCGCGGGTGGCCGGCTTTCCTATGTCATGCAGCAGGGCGGCCCAGCGCAAGACCAGGTCCGGACCCTCCGGCTCGAGGTCGATCGCCTGCTTGAGCACGGTCAGCGAATGCCAGTACACGTCCTTGTGCTGCATGTGCTCGTCGCGCTCGAGTTTCATGCCGGGGACCTCGGGCAGTACGTGGTCGGCCAGCCCGGTCTCGCACAGCATGTTGATCCCGTCGACCGGGTAGTCGCCGAGGATCATCTTGTCGAGCTCGACCCGCACCCGCTCGACGGTGATCCTGTCGATCTCCGCCGTCATCTCGGTCATGGCCCGGAAGACGCGTGGCGCGAGGGTGAAGCCCAGCTGGGAGACGAATCGACAGGCCCGCAGCATCCGCAGCGGGTCGTCGGCGAACGACTGCTCCGGGGTGGCCGGGGTGTCGAGCACACCCACCAGGAGGGCGTCCATCCCGCCCAGCGGGTCGACGAACTCGTGTCGCCCGTCGGGGAACAGCCGCACCGCCATGGCGTTCACCGTGAAGTCGCGCCGGACCAGGTCGCCCTCGAGCGTGTCACCGAACACGACCTCGGGATTGCGGCT
Source organism: Dietzia aurantiaca (assembly GCF_021033825.1). Taxonomy (GTDB): domain Bacteria; phylum Actinomycetota; class Actinomycetes; order Mycobacteriales; family Mycobacteriaceae; genus Dietzia; species Dietzia aurantiaca. The sequence goes on along the minus strand of NZ_JAIFXZ010000005.1, from coordinate 91,034 downwards.
CACGCCGTCATAAGTATCGGCACGGTAGGTGGTGATCTCGATCTGCTGCTCGATCCCGGACTCGTCCCGCTTCACCGCCGAGAGGGTCCCGAACTCTATGCCGGTGTCCCAGACCGTGTCCGCGTACTCGTCGAGGATCGTGCGGACCACATCCGGACGGGCATCGGTGGTGAAGTCCAGGTCCGTGCCCAGCCGGCCCAGCACCGCGTCCCGTACGCTGCCGCCGACCAGGTACAGGTCGTGCCCGGCCTCACCGAACGCCTTCGCGAGTGGCGACAACACGTCGGCCAGCTCGTTGATCGTGCTCTGGGCACCGGCCAGGAGCCGCAGGCGGCGGGTCTCGAGCTCCTCCGCATTGGTGGGATCCGGCGCAGCACCCGGCCCGTCCTGCAATCCCGAGAACACCGCGGCGTCATGTCGGTCGGAGAGGGCGCGGCGGTCGGGGGAAGGATCTCGGGCTGTCACAGTGCAGACTTTACCGAGTCACCCCGTCAACACCCGTTCCGTGCTCCCCGAGATCTGGCCCGGGTTCCTTGGACCACAGCGGCTCGACCGGCTCGACCTCCGGCGGCCCGCTCAGCAGATGCCGGGACTCCTCGAGGTACCGCAGGTAGGCCGGGTTTCCGAGGAACTGCTGGGCCGCCGCGGCGTCGCGGTAGTGCTGGAAGATCAGCAGCTCGTCAGGATCCGAGTACGAGGCACACAGGACGTAGGCCACATGACCGTCGTTCTCGGTCACCGCCTCCGGCATGTTCCTGCGCCACACCTCGATCAGCTCGTTCCGCCTGCCCGAGATGGCGCGGTGGCGAAGGACCAGGGCGTGCGCCGGGGGAGCGGAACTCATACTTCGGACTCTAGCCGTACTGACCACGGACGTTGCGTCGCCGTTCGCCATGACGAGACGGGATACGACCCCCACGGGGTTGCAACTAGAGTGACGGGTGTGTCTCGTCGTCGTCCTTCTCTCCTCTCCGTTCCCACCACCGTCGCGGTCACCGTGGCGGCGTCCCTCGCCCTGACCGGCGCGGGTCTGCCCGCCGCCGGCGCGCAGTCCGCCCGCGGCGTCGACACCTCGACGGCGCTCGGCTTCACCACCTCCCCGCGCCCCACCGCGGCGCCGCCGGCCGACACCTCCCGGCCGCAGATCCTGCGCGTCCAGCCGATCGAGGGCCGCAAGGTTCTCGCCGACGTGTGGTCGCCGTCCATGAACAAGGCCGTGCCCACCTTCCTGATACTCCCGCCGAACCCCGGGCCGGCGCCGCTCCTGCTCCTGCTCAACGGCGTCGGCGGCGGCGAGGACCACGTCGGCTGGGCCTATCACACGGACTACCAGGACTTCTTCGCCGACAAGCAGGTCCTCGTGGCCAGCCCCGAGGGCGGGCGCTTCAGCCTCTACACCGACTGGCAGCGGCCCGACCCGGTGCTCGGCGTGAACCGGTGGCACACCTTCCTCGACGACGAGCTGCCCGCCGCCCTCGCCGGCGGATACGCCCTGAACGGCACCCGCGGGGTGATCGGCGTGTCCATGTCGGGCGGGCCCGCGCTCACGCTCGCCGCGACCAGCCGGCACCACTACGCGGCGGCCGCCTCTCTCTCCGGGTTCCCGGAGGTCTCCACCCCGTTCGGTCGCGCCGCCACGACCGCGATGGTCGCCCGCGGCGGCGGCAACGTCCTCAACGCGTGGGGCCCGCCCGGCGACCCGGCGTGGGTGACAGGCGATCCGTCCCACGACGTCGAGCGACTCCGCGGCACCGCGCTGTACCTGGCGTCCGCGCCCGGCAACCCCGGCCCCAACGACCATCCCGAGATCGGCTCGGCGACCTTCTCCATAGGCGCCGGGACCGAGCTCGCCTCCGACCTGGGCACCCGCCACATGGCCGACGCGCTGCGGGCGGGCGGCGTGCCGTTCACCTACGACCGATACGACAACGGCGCCCACACGTTCGCCCTGTTCAACCGGGAGCTGCGGGATTCGTGGCGGGTGGTCGGGCCGGCGCTGGGCGCCTGAGATCCCGGCCCGGGCCGCGGCCGAACCGGTGAGCGTATCGGGCCTCCGTGCGCGCGGATGATGCGTTCGTGTGACCCACCGGCCGGGATTGCCGAACCTCAGACCGGGGCCGGTAGCATCGATGGGTGTCCGAAGCCGATCGTCCCTCCGAACCGCGTGCCAACGCGTCGCGGCGGCGCCGTGCCCGTCGGCCCGCAGGTCCGGGAACGGGCGGCGGTAATTCCGCAGCTCAGCGCACTGATCGCGGCTCCGGTTCGGGCGGCGGGGGCCAGCGTGCCCAGCAGGGCGAGAAGAAGAACCCGTCCGCACAGAACGCCGCCGGCAGTTCCGCGCAGCAGTCCGGCAAGGGCGGACAGGCCGGCCAGCCCGGCAAAGGCGCCTCGTCCGGTGCGGGCGCGGACGGCCAGCCCCGCCAGGGGCGGCGGCGTCGGCGCGGCGGTCGGGGCCGTCGCGGTGGCCGCGGTCAGAACCGCCCGCTCGACACCCAGAAGCAGCAGGGTGGCGACAGCACCCATACGGTGAAGTCCGGCGACGGCACCGCGGGCTCGACCTCCCGCCAGACCGGCCGGCACCCCCGCAACTCCAACCGGCCCAAGTCGGGCTCGGGCTCGGGCTCCGTCCAAGCCGCCTCCGCCAGCACCACCCGGTCGGGTCCGCCCGCGCGCTCCGGCGCCAAGGCCGGGGCCAAGCCCGGTGGTAAGAACACCGGCAAGAATCCCCGCGGCGGACGCGGGGGAGGGCGGCACCCGCGCAGCGGCCAGCGCCTGCGCACGGTACTCGAGACCTCGGCCGGCGGCCTCGTCGTGCGCGGCCTCGCGCGGGCCGGAGGCGTCGAGCCCGATCCGGATCTGTCGCTGCTGGAGGTCGCGCTCATCGGTCGGCTCGACCGGCGCGGCCGCATGCTGTGGTCGATGCCCAAGGGGCACATCGAGCCGGACGAGACCGTGGCGGAGACGGCCCGGCGCGAAGTGCTCGAGGAGACGGGCGTTGACGGAACGGTCCTGGCACCGCTGGGCACGATCGACTACTGGTTCGTGGCCGAGGGCCGCCGCATCCACAAGACGGTTCACCACCACCTCATCCGGTTCGACCACGGCGAGCTGTGCGACGAGGACCCTGAGATCACCGAGGTCGCGTGGGTGCCGTTCGAGGACCTCCCGCGGCGGTTGGCCTACCCGGACGAGCGTCGCCTGGTGGAGACCGCGCGGACGCTGCTGCCGGACCTCGCCCGCGCCGAACTCGCCGGCCGGAACCCCGGGGCCGGGGCCGCGCAGGTGGTCGACCCGTCGCGTCGCGCCGACGGACCCGAGCCGGTGCGGCACTCCGGACGCGGCCACGGTAGCCCCGGCGGCGCCCAGAACAACCGCAACAACGCCCGGCACGATGGCGGTGGCGGCGGGCGCCGCGGTAAGCCGCACCCCCGGGCGCCCCGACCGTCCGCGCCCCGCGACGACGCGCCGGAGGAGTCGACGCCGTGACCCGCAGTCCGGGAGCGCGCGTCATCCGGGCGCTCGTCCCGGTGACGCTCAGCGCCGCCCTGGCCGCGGCGCCCCTGTGGGGCGTGTCGCCGATCCCCTCCGCGCAGGCGATCACCCCGGAACAGGCGACGGCCGCTGGCTACATCCCCAACCCGGCCCCCGCGTTCGCGCGCATCGCGATCGACGAGGTCACACCGCGCGTGCTGGCCGACAACACCTCCGGCGGCGGGATGGCGGCCGGTACGGAATCCGGCGTGCCGGTGGTGACGGTGTCCGGCACGGTGACCAACGTCGGTGACACCCCTCTCGAGGCCGTGGACGTGCGGCTCCAGCGTGGCCCCCGCGCCGCCGACGCGTCGGCGGCGCGCGATGCGCTCGTGTGGTCCGAGCCGTCGTTCGGGGTGCGTGGCGAGTTCGTGCGGGTCTCGGAGTCGCTGGCCCCGGGGGAATCGGTGCCGTTCTCCCTGTCCATGCCGGCCAGTGCCGTCCCGGGCGGCACAGACCCCGATCTGCAGCTCACCGAGCCCGGCGTCTATCCGCTTCTGGTCAATCTCAACGGCACACCGCAGGGCGCCGCCCCGGCGCGCCTCGACGACGCCCGCACCCTCCTCCCGGTGCTCGAGGCCCCCCGTCCCTCGGGGCTTTCAGGGATCGACGACGACGACGAGATCGCCCCCGCCCCGCCCGCGGTGACTCCCGGACCGGCCCCCGCGTCGGTCCCGCTGACCATCCTCTGGCCGCTGGCCTCGGCGCCGACCCGGATCGCCGCGGTCCCGGGGGCGGACGGGCCGGACCCGGTGGTGATGCTCACCAACGGTTCGCTGCTCGACGAGCTGTCCGACACGGGCCGGCTCACGGGTCTGGTCCGGGCGGCCGACGAGGCGTTCTCCGGGCCGGGCGGCCAGGAGCTCCGGCGCGCGACCTGCCTGGCGGTGGACCCGGACCTGGTGGGCACCGTGTCGCAGATCGCGGACGGGCGGACGGTACTGATCGACGACGGCAACGGACCCGTCGTGCCCGAGGAGGAGCGGTCCCGCTCGGGCAGGGAGGGCGAGCGCCGTCCCTCGACCCCGGCGGATCCCGGATCCATCGCCGCCGACGCCGGGCGCTGGCTCGACGAGCTGCGGGCGCTCGCGGACGGTGGCTGCGTGGTGGCGCTGCCCGCCGCGCAGGCCGACCTCGAGACGGTCGCGGAGGTCGGCTCGCCCGACCTGACGCGGGCCGCTCTCGACCGCGGGGAGATGATCGAGCGGATCATCGGGGTGGAGCCCCTGCCGAACGTCCTGGTCCCGGCCTCGGGCACGCTCACACCGGACGCGGCCACCGCGCTGACGGGCCAGGGGTCCACCGCGATCGTGGCAGCGGCCTCGACCCGCACCGACACCGGGCTGGTCCCGCCTCCGGGGATGGTCGGCCTTGCCGGGACGCCCGGGGAGCGGGCGTTGACGTACTCGGACACCGTCGGTTCGGCGCTGGCCGCGACCGGCGAGGTGCCGGAGAACCCCCGCTACTCGGATCCCACCACGCGGTACTGGCTGACCGCCGACTCCGCGCAGGCCCGCCTGCAGGACGCTCGCGCCAGCCTGTTGGCGCCGCTCGTGGACGTGGCCGATGCCACCCCGAGCAACGCCGGGTCCCCGGGGGACCGCGCCGCGAACCCCGCCGGGACGCTGGCCGACGCCGCCGGGGCCGCCCCGGCAGCCGGTGAGGATGCGTCGGACACCTCCGAGCCGACGACGTTCGTCCCCGGGACCCCCGCCGCCGAGGCGGTCGAGCAGGGGGTGCTGGCGGTGCCGCCGCAGGTGTGGTCGATCGACCGCGATTCCGCCGGCTCGCTGCTGGAGACGCTCGACGAGCAACTCAGCGCGGGCCGCATGCGCGCGACGCCACTGCCCGACCGGCTGAGCGGGCCGGTCACCGTGCCGGACGGCTCGCTGGCCCCGGACCCGACCGGCGCCACGGACCCCGGCGAGGTGGACCCGTTCGCCCAGGACCCGGGCGGATCGACAGCGCAGCGTCTGACCGCGGCGCTCGACGGGATCGGCACGCTGCGCTCGCTGGTCGACACCTCGGATCCCACCTCCTCGGGTGCCGCCGACCACCTCGATCCCCTCCTGGGCGACGCCCTGCGCGCGATCTCGGCGACGGGCCGGCGGGCCGGGGGAGACGGGGTGACCGTCGAATCCGGGACCGGATCCGCCGCCCGGCTGCGTATCGTGAACCGGCTCGACCGGCTGCGCGACACCATCGACGCCTCGCTCGCCCGCGTGGACCTGCTGCCGCCGGGCAGCGTGTTCACCATGGCCAGCCCCAACAGCCCGCTGCTGCTGGTGATCCGCAACGGACTGCCGTTCCCGGTGCGCGTCGATGTCGACGTCGCCGCGCCGGAGGACCTGCACGTGGACCCCGTGGGCACGGTCCAGCTGCCGACCGCCGGATCGCGGACTCTCCAGGCGCCCACCCAGTCCGATGCCGGCGGGGGCGCCCGCCGCGCCGTGTCCTTCGCCCTCACCACCCCCGACGGCCGGCCGCTGTCGCAGCCGGTGGAGCTGTCGGTGCAGACCGGCGGCTACCCGGTGGCCCAGGGGTTCGCCCTCGCCGCGGCGGCGCTCGCCCTCGTCCTCGGAGGCCGCCGGTACCTGCGCTACCGTCGGGGGATCCTCGATCCCGCGGATGAAGGGCACCGACCGTGAACGACGAGCAGGGTCCCCCCGAGCCCGGACTGCGCAGACCCGACCCTGGCCTCCGGGGCCGGCGGCGCGAGGCGGGCAGCAGTGTGGTGCCGTCGCACCCCCTGGCCCCGCCACCCGTCGCCGACTCGTTCTCCCCGGACGCCTTCTCGGCGCAGCGGATGGCCCCGGCCCGCGAGGCCGCGGATCCCTCCGAACCCCCCGGTGGCGGGATCGGGCGTCGGACGCGCGACTCCTCCGACGCCTCGCTGATGCGGTCCACCGGCTCGATGGCCGTGGCGAACCTCGCCAGCCGCGTCACCGGCTTCGTGCGGATGATCCTCATCCTGACGGTGCTCGGCCCGGCCATCGCCTCGGCGTTCAACACCGCCAACACGCTTCCGAACATGATCACCGAGCTCGTCCTGGGCTCGGTGCTCACCGCCATGTTCATGCCGCTGCTGGCCAGATCCGCCCAGGAGGACCCGGACGGGGGAGTGTCGTTCATCCGACGACTACTCACCGTCACGTCGGTGTTGGCGCTGGTGGTGACGGTGATCGCGGTCGCGTGCGCGCCGCTGCTCACCGAACTCAACCTCGGCGACGGCGAGGTCAACACCTCCCTCGCCACCGCGTTCGCCTTCCTGCTGCTGCCGCAGATCTTCTTCTACGGCGTGTTCTCCGTGATGCTCGCGGTCCTCAACTACAACGGCGTGTTCAAGCCCGGGGCGTGGGCGCCGGTGTGGAACAACCTCGTGGCCATCGCCACGCTCGCCCTGTTCGCGGTGGTCGGCATCGGCATCGACGCGAACGCACCGGTGAACCTGCTCAGCGGGCCCATCCTGCTACTCGGTCTGGGCACCACCCTCGGTGTGGTCATCCAGGCCCTGGTGCTCGTCCCCGCCCTGCGCCGCGCGGGTGTCGACCTGCGCCCCCAGTGGGGCCTGGATCCCCGCATGAAGCAGTTCGGCGGGCACGCCCTGGCCGGCGTCACGTACGTGCTCGTCTCGCAGGTCGGCCTGGTCATGACCAACCGCATCGGGGCGGCCGCGGACGAGGCCGCCATCGCGATCTATCAGACCTACTGGCTCCTGCTCCAGGTGCCGTACGGGATCATCGGCGTCACCCTGCTCACCGCGATCAACCCGCGGCTCGCGGACAACGGCGTGGCCGGCCGCAACGACGCGGTGGTCCGTGACACTTCCCTCGGCACCCGCCTGTCCATGTTCGGCCTGCTGCCGATCATCGCGTTCATGACCGCGTTCGGTCCCGTCGTCGCCACCGGTCTGTTTCGCTACGGCAACTTCGACGCCCAGAATGCAGACATCCTCGGCCTCACCCTGGCCTTCGGCGCGTTCACCCTCATCCCGTACGCGGTGGTCCTGCTGCAGCAACGCGTGTTCTACGCCCGCGAGGACTACTGGACGCCCACGATCATGATCCTGGCGATCACCGTCGTACGCGTGGTGCTGTCGTTGATCGTGCCGATGGTGGCCGACGAGCGCTCCCACGTCGTGGTCGGTCTGGCCCTGGCCAACGGCATCGGCTGGGTCGTGGGCGCGGCGGCGGGCTACATCCTGCTGCGCCGTGGCCTGGGCCCACTGCGGGGCCGCGAGACCCTGCGCTCGGCGGCCTGGACGCTGGGCGCCTCGGTCGCCGGTGCCCTGGTGGCGCTCCTGGTCGACCGGATCCTGCCGATGGACGCCCTCACCGACGCGATGGGCAGCATCGGCTTCGTGATCCGCGCGGGGGTGGCCGGCGTCGTGACACTGCTCGTGACCGGACTGATCCTGTCCCGCTCGCGACTACCCGAGCTCGACACCGTCGCCCCCATCGTGCGCGGACTCGTGGGGCGTCTGCGGCGATAGTCGATTAGGGGGCCGGGCGGTACGTACACTCGGGACGTCATGAGCGGTAGCGGCGGGCGGGCGGCCACGCCAGGCGAGGAGGGCTCCGGGTGGGCGAGAACACAGAGGGTCCGGCGCGCGGCGACGTCCCCACCCCGCCGCGGCTGACGGTCGGGGGACTCGTCGCGGGCGGCCGCTACGAGCTGCTGGAGCGCCACGGCGGGGTGGCTGGTCAGTCGTTCTGGAAGGCGCGGGACAAGCGCCTGGGCCGGACGGTCGCCCTGACGTTCGTCGATCCGCTGCCGGGGGAGACCCCGCCGGGCTCGGCGACCGGTGTGCTGGACCGGACGGTCGCGCTGACCGCCGTCTACTCCGATGGTCTCTCGCGGGTGCTCGACGTGATCCGCGGCCGTGCCGGGGGCATCGTGGTGACCGAGTGGATCCCCGGCACGAGCCTGGCCGCCGCCGTCGCGAACCCTGATCCCGGCTCCGCCGTCGGCGCGGTGTGGGGGCTGTCCGACGCCGCCACGCGCACCGAGGAGGCGAACCTGGCCCTGGGCCTGGACTCCCCGGACCGGGTGCGCCTCACCGAGGACGGGCGCGCCGTCCTGGCCTTCCCCGGCGTGACCCCCGACGTCGACGCACGCAGCGACGTCTGCGGGTTGGGCGCGGTGCTGTACGCACTGCTCACCGGGGCGTGGCCCGTGGAACTTCCGGTGGGTACCGACGCGCACGAGCACGTCGACGGCCGGCCGGAGGCCGCCCCACGGGACGACGACGACGAGCTCGTCGACCCGACAGTCGTCAACCCGGATGTGCCGCCCGAGTCGGCTGTGCTGGCCATGCGCTCGCTCGACGGGTCGACGGTGAGTTCGGCGGCCACCGTACGGTCTATGGTCACCGACCGCACCGGTGGGCCGGTGCGGGCCAACCGCTCCGCGGCCGCCGGCGCCGCAGGTGTCGCCGGAGTCGCCGGAGTCGCCGGAGTCGCGGCTGGTGCGGCTGGTGCGGCCGACGCGGACGCGTATCCCGGGTCCTCGGCGGGTGCCGGGGGAGTGGGCGGGGGCCCGGCGGCGGCCTCGTCGTCGTCCTACACCCCGGGGGCCGGGTCCTCCTCGCCGCAGGATCCGGCCCCGGGTTCGCCCGCGGACACCTCTGAGCGGTCCTGGTCCGACACGGCCGGCGAGCCGGATCCGGACGTGCTGCGGCGCCGCTGGCAGATCATGGCCGGTGCTGGCGCGGTGGCCGTGGTGGCCATCGTGCTGCTGTCGGTCTGGATGCTCGGCGCCCTCGGCAACGACCGGAACAACACGCCGCTCTCACAGCAACTCGACGCGATCGAACGCGCCGCTCAGGCCAGCCGCTCCTCCGAGGCCGCGGCGCCGCCCGCCGAGGACGAGGGGACCGGTGAACCCGGGGCCGACAGCGCCGAGAAGCAGGACGAGGCGTCGTTGAGTCCCCTCTCGGTCACCACCGTCATCTCGTGGCAGCCGGCGTCATCCAACGGCACCGCGGAGAACTCGTCGAGCGCCCCGAACGTGATCGACGGCAATCCCTCGACCTCGTGGTCGACCGACACCTACCGCAACCAGTTCGGCAACTCGGCGTCGTCGTACAAGGCGGGCATCGGCCTGATGTTCACGCTCGACAGCGCCGAGAAGGTGCGGGAGCTCGAGATCTCCGCCGACGAGGACATCCGCTTCGAGATCCGTTCCGCCGAGAGCGCCTCGCCCACCTCCCTCGACGACACCACGCGCCTGGGCTCCGGCCGGGTCGAGAACGGGCAGGCGACCGTGACCATCGAGGACGCCGACGAGACCGAATACCTGCTCCTGTGGATCACCCGACTCGGGACCGTGGGACCGCAGGCGTACCAGGCCGCCGTCAGCGAGGTCGACGTGCTGGGCTGACCGGCGGCGGGGACGTGACCTCCCCATACGCCGCGGCGGCGGAATATCGTGACGCCCGTGAACACTGCCGTCGTCGCCCCTGGTGTGCGCACCACCCGCACCCCACTGGCCGCCGACTCCCCGCTGACCGACGCCGAACTGCTGGACGCCCACGTCGCCGGCGACCCGGACGCGTTCTCCGCCCTCGTCCGCCGACACTACGACTACCTGTGGCGGCTGGCGATCCGGACGTCCTTCAACCGCGATGACGCCGCGGAGGCACTGCAGGAGGCGCTCGTCTCGGCCTATCGCCGCGCCGACTCGTTCCGGCACGCCTGCCCGGTGCAGGGTTGGCTGTACCGGATTGTCGTCAACGCCTGCCTGGACAAGATGCGGGCCCAGCGGCTGCGTACCCACAGCCAGCTCACGCCGGCCCTGCACGAGCAGGTCTCCTTGCGCGACCACTTCCATCAGGATCCGGCCTACGCGATCATCGTGGCCGAGGCACTCTCCGCGTTGCCGGGCGATCAGCGCGACGCCGTCGTCGTCGTCGACATGCTCCGGTGCTCCGTCGCCGAGGCCAGCCATCTCCTCAACATCCCCCCGGGCACCGTCAAGAGCCGCTGCTCCCGGGGGCGCGCCAAGCTCAGCGTGCTCCTCGAGGGTGTCGCGGTCACCCGCTGAGCGCGAGGCGCCGCCGCCCACCTCCTACGTGCCGGCGTCACCAACCGCCCGCGTGCCGGCGCCACGTGCCCGGCACCCCCGGCGGGAACAAGGCGAACGCGCCCGGTGTTATGCCGGGTGGAGTTCAGACGCGGTGATTCTGACTCCGATCGTCTGATCACCGTGCGCCAGACCGCCGCCCCGAAGGAGTCAGAAGAAGCAATGAGCGAGACCATCCACGACGTGATCATCGTCGGATCCGGCCCGGCCGGCTACACCGCCGCCATCTACTCCGCGCGCGCCGAGCTCAAGCCGCTGGTATTCGAGGGTTCGCAGTTCGGTGGCGCGCTCATGACCACGACGGACGTCGAGAACTTCCCCGGTTTCGCCGAGGGCATGATGGGCCCCGACCTCATGATGCAGATGCGCGAGCAGGCCGAGAGGTTCGGCGCCGACCTGCGCATGGAGGACGTGACCGGGATGGACCTGGCCGGCGACGTCAAGATCGTGCGCGTGGGCGAGGACGAGTACCGCACCCGCTCCGTGATCCTCGCGATGGGCGCCGCCGCCCGCTACCTCGGCATCCCGGGGGAGCAGGAGTACCTCGGGCGCGGCGTGAGTTCCTGCGCAACGTGTGACGGCTTCTTCTTCCGCGACAAGCCGATCGTCGTGGTCGGTGGCGGAGACTCCGCGATGGAGGAGGCCACCTTCCTCACCAAGTTCGGCTCGTCGGTGACGATCGTCCACCGTCGTGAGGAGTTCCGCGCCTCCAAGATCATGCTCGAGCGCGCCCGCGAGAACGAGAAGATCGACTTCATCCTCAACGCGGCCGTCGACGAGGTCATCGCCGGCCAGAACGGCTCGGTCGAGAAGCTGCGACTCCGCGACACCGTGACCGGCGAGACCCGTGAGCTGGAGACCGCCGCCATGTTCGTGGCCATCGGTCACGATCCGCGCTCCGAACTGGTCCGCGACCAGGTCGAGATCGACCAGGACGGCTACGTCCTCACCGGCGAGACCACCGTCACCTCCATCCCCGGCGTCTTCGCGTGTGGCGACCTCGTCGACCACCGCTACCGCCAGGCGATCACCGCAGCCGGCTCCGGCTGCTCCGCGTCCATCGACGCCGAGCGCTGGCTCGCCGAGCAGGCCTGACCACCCACCGCATCCCCGAAAGGACCACCACCATGGCCGCCACCCCCAACATCGTCGACGTGACCGAGGCGGACTTCGCCGACTCCGTGCTCACCGCCAGCGGCTCCAAGCCCGTGCTGGTGGACTTCTGGGCGACCTGGTGCCGCCCGTGCACCATGATGGCGCCGGTTCTGGACGAGCTCGCCGGGGCCGAGGCCGACAAGCTGACGGTGGCCAAGGTGGACGTCGAGGCCAACCAGGAGCTGGCCGCCGAGTATCAGATCACCGCCATCCCGGCGATGCTGCTCTTCTCCGGGGGCGAGGTCGTGAAGCGCATCACGGGCGCTAAGTCCAAGTCCGCTCTGCGCACCGAGCTCGGGGACGTTCTCGGGAGCTGATCAGCGCGTCTTTCGCATCTGCGAGCACTTCGGGGCCGCATCGGCCGGGTGTCCCCACCCGACCGGTGCGGCCCCGGCATCTGGGCGCCCGAACCGGTAGGTTCGTCCTGGTACCCATCAGTAGACGTGCAGGAGGACCCCCATGGCGTGGCGACGTGGTGACCGCGGGCCCGAGGTGGCCGCTATCCGGGCCACGCTCGCGGGTATGGGACTGCTGCACAACATCGATTCCGTCGGCCTGACCGAGCCCGAGGCCGGCTCCCTGCTCGCCCGCACGGACGCCGTATTCGACGCCGACCTGGAGACCGCGGTTCTGGCGTTCCAGCAGGCCCGGGGCCTCATCTCCGACGGGATCGTCGGCCCCGCCACCCAGGCCGCGCTCGCCGACGCCAGCCATGTCCTGGGCACCCGCGATCTCAGCTTCATCGTCTCCAAGCCGATGGCCGGGGACGATGTCGCCCAACTCCAGCGGCGGCTCGGTGAGCTCGGGTTCTACGCCGGACTCGTCGACGGCACGTTCGGTGCCCTCACCCACGGGGCGGTCACCGACTTCCAGCGGGACTGTGGGCTGGCCGCGGACGGCGTCGTCGAGGTCGAGACCCTCGACACCCTCGGCCGCTTCTCCACCCTGTTCAAGGGCGGCGACGTGGCATCGCTCGTGGAGAAGGAGCGGGCACGGACCTCCGGACCGATGCTCGCCGGCAAGCGCATCGTCCTCGATCCGGGCCCGAGCGGTTCGGAGAACCCGATCCGGATCGACACCCCCTACGGGACCATCACCGACGCGGAACTGCTGTGGGACATCACCCGGCGGCTATCGGAGCGGATGAACCAGGCGGGCGTCGAGGTGTTCCTCTCCCGTCCCGAGGCGATGATCCCCACCGACCCCGAGCGCGCCGAGATCGCCAACGCCTTCAACGCGGATCTCATCATCTCGCTGCGCCTGGACCGTCATCCGAATCCCGTCGGCAACGGCGTGGCCACGTTCTACTTCGGTAACTCACTCGGCTCCGAGTCGATGCTCGGTGAGGCACTGTCGGGTTTCGTGCAGCGGGAGATCGTGAGCCGCACCAGCCTGCGGGACTGCCGCACGCACGGCCGGAGCTGGCAACTGCTGCGGATGACCCGGATGCCGTCAGTGCAGATCTACCTCGGCTATGCCAATAACGCCGGCGACCTGGAGATCCTCGGGGACCGGGCCGCACAGGACACGATCATCGACTCGATCCTGGTGGGCGTCAAGCGCCTGTACCTCCTCGACGAGGACGATCACACGACCGGGTCGATGTCCGTCGACGACCTCATCAACTACGAGCAGGGCCAGCGGGGCTGACCGGCTCTTGTTCGCCCGAGCTAGCCCGCTCGTCACCGCCCGAGCTAGCCCGCTCGTCACCGCCCGGGCTGACGCGCGCACTACCGGCCTGATTCGCTCGCTCCGTGCGTGAGCGCACAGATCGGTGCCCCGGGCTACCCCGGTGTCCTGCCGCTTCTCTGAACGGCCGTCAGAGGCTCCGAATCATCGCCGAGGCGCCGGAGAGGACTCCGAGCTCTCGGGTGACAATTCCGCGTTCCGCGAAGAGCTTGTCCAACGCGTGCTCGACGTCGGCCTTCCACTGATGCTCACTGTCGATGTCCAGGCGCAGTCGGGGGTAGGTCTCATGGTCGACGACCACGGTGAACCCGTGCTCCACCAGGAAGCTCGCGGGTGGCACGCATGCGTCTGCTCCGCACCCGTCACGTGACGCTTCCGGGTCGGGGTTCTCGTTCGTGACCCCGAAGGCCTCGATCGCCTTGATTCCGCGACTACGTAGGTCCACCACGACGGAATCCAGCAGGGCGGTGAGGACGCCGGCGGGCGCCCCGGACTCGACCGTCATTCCCGCCAGGAGTATGGCGTCGGCGCCTACAGGCCCGGTGGGGAAGCAGGCTGCCCGGGGCACCATTCCCGGCGGCGCGTAGAACACGGCGCCTGCAGCATGGTCCCCCTCGCTCGCGATCTGTCCGCACGCCCCCCATTCGAGACTGACATGGGAGATCCATGCCTCCTTCTCGAACTGCGGATCGCCGGGCGTTGTAGCGGCGTCGACCCCGTCGGTCTGCCAGTAGACACAGCGTCGGCTCCTCGGCCCGAGCTGGTCCACTGCGGCGAGACTGAGTGTGCGGAGGGAGATCATCGCGAGGTTCCGGCCGACCCACCCTCGAGTAATTCCAGGACGCGCTCGAGATCATCTGTGTCGCCCACGTCGATCGTGATCCGCCCCTTCCGGCGACCCATCGAGACGGAGACCGTGGTCTCGAAGCGGTCCGAGAGCCGACCGGCGACGGCCTCCAGCTCCGGATTTCGCTGACGACCCCGGGGCTCCGGACGGGGCTTTCTCTCCGAGCTGTCGCCTTCACGATTGGCGATCGTGACGATCTCCTCGGTGGCCCGGACGGAGAGCCCCTCCGCCACGATACGAGCCGCCAGCTCATCCTGCGCTGCGGCACCGGCCTCGAGCCCGAGCAGGGCACGGGCGTGACCGGCAGAGAGGACGCCGGCTGCGACGCGACGCTGCACGGCGGTGGGGAGCTGGAGAAGCCGGATGCTGTTCGTGATCGCGGGACGTGACCGGCCGATCCTCGAAGCGAGCTCGGACTGCGTCACCTTGAACTCGTCGAGCAGCTGCTGATACGCCGCCGCCTCCTCGAGGGGATTGAGCTGCACCCGGTGGATGTTCTCGAGGAGCGCATCCCGGAGGAGATCTTCATCCTCGGTCTGGCGGACGATAGCGGGGATGGTGGCGAGTTCTGCCCGCTGACTCGCCCGCCAGCGCCGCTCACCCATGATGAGCTGATAGCGACCGTCACCCAGTTCACGGACGACAATCGGCTGAAGCAGCCCGAACTCCTTGACCGAGTGGGACAGCTCGGCGAGCGCTTCCTCGTCAAAGTAGGTGCGCGGCTGCTTGGGGTTCGGCTCGATGGCTGCGGGAGAGATCTCGCGGTACACCGCACCCGGATCGACGAGCTCCGCTGTTTCACGTGAAACGTTCGGCTCGGTTCCTGCATCGGTGGCAGAGCCCCGCTGCTCTGTCTTCGCCGCCGACTCACCACGAGCAGGTAACCCGCCTGCAGAACGCGGACGCGGGGGAGTGGTGCGCGGGCCGCCCGACCGCGGTCCGAGGATGAGGTCCGCGGCGTCGTCGCCAAGCCTGGGGCCCTCGTCCGGACCGGTGGGGATGAGCGCGGCAAGACCACGCCCAAGTCCGCCCTTACGCTGCTGACTCATCGGCCATCCTCCACGTTGGTCTCGCCGTCATTCGCCGAAGCGACCATAGCGCCGCGCTCAGCGTCAGGGTCCGCTGTCTGATCCACGTTGCCCCCGAGTGCTGGATCCCGGCCATTGAGCTCTCTCGCCGCGTCGAGATACGCGAGCGCTCCACGCGAACCGGCGTCGTACTGGAGGATGGTCATTCCGAAGCCTGGGGCCTCCGACACCTTGACGCTGCGTGGGATCACGGTTTTGAGAACCCGGTCTCCGAAGTGGTTTCGAACCTCACCGGCAACCTGCTCCGCGAGCTTGGTGCGGCCGTCGTACATCGTCAGCATGATGGTGGAAATGTCGAGGCTCGGGTTGAGATGTTGCTGGATCAGCTCTACGTTCCGAAGCAACTGACCGACGCCCTCGAGTGCGTAGTACTCACACTGGATAGGAATCAGTACCTCGTGGGCGGCGACCATCGCGTTGACAGTCAACAACCCGAGCGACGGGGGGCAGTCGATGAAGACGTAGTCGATCCCCAGCGACGCCAGGTCGTCCTTGTCCAAGACCTCGGCAAGGCGACGCTCACGGTAATCGAGACCGACCAGCTCGATCTCCGAGCCCGCCAGGTCGATCGTGGCCGGAATGCAGAAGAGCCGTTCCGCGTGGGGACTCTTCTGCATCAAGTCCTCCGCAGCCTGTTCCCACATGAGGAGCTCGTAGCTGGACGGAGTCCCCTCACGGTGATCTACGGCCAGTGCCGTACTCGCGTTGCCCTGTGGATCCATATCGATCACCAGGACCCCCAGGCCGCGCATCGCGAGAGCCGCCGCGAGATTGACGGTCGAGGTGGTCTTACCTACCCCGCCCTTCTGGTTGGCGATGGTGATGATCCTGGTCTCGGTCGGGCGCGGCAACGCAGGCGCGTCCCCGCGGAGCACCTCGCTCGCCTGCCTCGCGGCGGCGAAGATCGGGGTCTCGTGGTCGGACATCCGTCACCTTTCAAATCACTCGATCAGCTGGTGGTCTTCACGGTCGGTCGACCGCGCCGTGTCCCACCCGACTCGGCAAGCCCAGTGTTTCACGTGAAACCGACATTGTCCGGGTGGCAGAGTTCAATCGGTCCATGGTCCAACGCGGCTGCGCCCAACTCACCGTCGACGCTTGGCAGAGCCGCGCGAGCGCGCGCCCCGGCCCCCCATCCTAGTCCCCAGTGTGGCGATAACCAGCCTCGTCTCTTCCGCATCCGGCGCCGAGACCACCTCGACCCGAGTGTTAGTGAAGCCCAAACGCGCCAGCGCGACTCGGTCCCGTTCGATCTCCTCCACAGCCGATGATCCCTTGAGCGCAACCATCTGGCCACCCACTCTGAGAAGCGGGGCAGACCAACCGGCGAGCTTGGCCAGCGGGGCAACTGCACGAGACGTCACGACGTCCGCCTCTCCCGCCTCAGCGATGACCGCCTTATCCTCCGCCCTGCCACGGATCACCCGGACGTCGATCCCGAGGCTGTCGATGATCTCCTCCAAGAAAGTGACCCTCCGCAATAGCGGCTCGACGAGCGTCATCTGAAGATCCGGCCGGGCCAGTGCGAGAGGAATGCCGGGCAGTCCGGCACCGCTACCGATGTCGACCACCGACTCACCGTCGGCCAGCTGGCACGCGGCGGCCGCACTGTTGAGTACGTGTCGATCCCACAGCCGTGGCCGTTCACGTGGACCCATCAGCCCCCGTTCGAGCCCGGCGGTGGAGAGGAAGTCCACGTACTGCTGCGCCTGACCCGACCTCTCGCCGAACACCGTCTCGACGCCGGGGGGCGGTGGCGGGGTCGCGGCGTCATCGCCGGGCCCATTCGCTCCGAGGCTGTCACGTGACGGTTCAACACCTGTGTGTTCGGTCATGGTCGATACGCCTCACAATCGGGTCGGGGGAGTGGTGTTTCACGTGAAACTCCACAGGGAATTACACAGCTGTGACTAACGGCCGGGCCCGCACCACAGTGCTGGACACCGGCCAACTAGCTCAGGGGTGCGGATGTCACCCCGCACCCCTGGAACGCCATCGTCGATCGCTACGCCGGAAGAACGACAACCCGGCGATTCGGCTCGACACCGGTTGAATCGGAGGAGACACCCTCGATCTCGGCGATCGCATCATGGATGATCTTCCGCTCGAACGGACTCATCGGCTCCATCTCCTCGGCATCACCGGCCTCGAGAACACGGTGCGCCACCGCGCGGCCGGCTTCGGAGAGCGCCTCCCGCTTGTTCGCGCGCCAGCCTGCGATATCCAGCATCAGCCGGCTCCGGTCGCCGAGCTCCTGTTGCACGGCGAGCCGCGTCATCTCCTGAAGAGCATCGAGCACAGCGCCATCCGTCCCGACGAGAGAGTCGAGATCCTCGCCGCCATCGATACTCACCATGGCGCGATCACCCTCGACGTCCAGATCGATGTCCCCATCAAAGTCCAGAATGTCGAGGAACTGTTCAAGGTAGTCACCGGCGACCTCGCCCTCCTCGACCAAACGCTCCTCGGACACCTCGATGTTTCTCTTCGACATGGACCTGCCTCCGTCGTGAACGCCGATCGCCGCACATGCTCCGAGCGGCGAGTACCTACCCCAAGTATGGGACAAGGTCCCGGATGCCGGGGCATCGGGGACCTTGTCCGTGTGCGCAGTCCGTTCGGGTCAGCGCTTCTTCTTCTTTTTCTTGCTCTTCGGTTTGGAGCCGGAGGCCTTCTGAGCGGGCCTGCTGCGTTGCCCACCCGGAGCGTGCGGCTTCTGGCCGGGACGGGGTTTGGCCCCCGGCGTCGGTGCCGCGCCCACAGGCGCCGCCTCCCCGTCGGCTGCGGAAGGCACGCCGCCATCCACCTCGATCGTGGAGGTCGCGCCCTCCTGACCACGCGGCGCCGACCCCTGGGCGGACCCGGCCGCACGGGCGTTCTTGGCCTTGACCGGCTTGACACCGACCTTCGGCGCGAGCGATTTCTGCTCCTCGCGACGCTGCAGCGCAGCGGCGTCATCCTCCTTGGCCATCTTCTCGTACAGGTAGTACTGCTGCGCGAGGGTCCACAGGTTGTTGGTGACCATGTAGACGAGGATCGCCATCGGCCAGAATGCACCGGTCACCAGAATGCCGATGGGGAACGCCCACAGCATCAGCTGGTTCATGATCTTGGCTTGTGGATTGGCGGCGGCCTGCGGCGACTGGTGGGACAGGGACACGCGCGCGTTCAAGTGAGTGGTCACCGCTGAGACGACCATCAGCGGGATGGCCACGAGGAGGATGTTCCAGCGGGCGAAGTCCAGCATCGCCCCCGGCTCCACGAAAGCCTGGAACTGCTCGACCGGCTGCGAGATGAAAGACGACAGCGGCGCGCCGAACAGACGCGCGTCGAGGAAGCTCTGCACCCCATCCGCACTGAAGACGTAGTTGCCGGTGTTACGGGTTTCCTCGGCCGTCATCCCCAGCGCGTTGAACTGGGTGCCCATCCGGTTGAACGACCGCAGCACGTGGAACAGCCCGAGGAACACGGGGATCTGGATGAACATCGGCAGGCAACCGAGAAGCGGGTTGAACCCTTCGGACTTCTGCAGCTTGCGGGTCTCGACGGCCAGCTTCTCGCGGTCGTTCTTGTACCGCTTCTGCAGCTCCTTCATCCTGGGCTGCATCTCCTGCATCTTGCGGGAGAAGCGGATCTGCTTGGCCGCCGGCCAGAACAGCATGATCCGCAGCGTGACGACGAGGAAGATCACCGACAGCGCCCAGATGATGCCGTTGGAATCGGCGTTGTTCACCCACGGCAGGAGTCCGCCGAGGAACGCGAAGATCTTGTGCCAGAACCAGAGGATCCCGGAGATCGGGTAATAGACCAGAGGGTCCGTGATGAACGACATGGGTGGGAAGTCCTAGCTACGTTCGGAAGAAGTGGGATGCTCGGGAGGCTCGGAACCGGGATCGGGCGCGCGCGGCTCGGGAACAGGATCCCAGCCGCCCGGGGTCCACGGGCCACAACGAAGGATGCGCCAGACCGAAAGCCAGGTACCGTACCAGGCACCGTGGACCCGGACCGCCTCCACCGCATAGCTGCTGCAGGACGGCACGAACCGACAGCTCGGGGGCGTCAGCGGTGAGATGCCCTTCTGGTAGAAGTCCAGCATCCACAGAAGGACCCGGGCAACGGGTCCGGGGCGGGGCCCGGCCATCACCGCGAGCCTCTCGCCCGGGCGGACGCCGTCTCCAGGCCGGAGCGAAGATCGCGTACGAGATCCTCGTGCGTCGCAGTGGCCGATGCCGGGTTGGCCCGGATGACGACCATGAGATCGGGCTCGAGCCCGTCGATGAGATCGGCCGCGATATGACGAAGCCGCCGGCTGACGCGGTGACGGGTCACCGAGTCGCCGACGGCCTTACTCACGACGAGCCCGAAACGGGGACCGCCCACGCGGATCTCCGAGGAGTCCACGTGGGCGTGTACGACCATGGTCCGGCGGCCCTTCCTGGCACCCCGACGCACCACCGTCGCGAAATCAGCGGAACGGTGGAGCCGGTGCCGCCCGGGGAGCACCCGCCGACCCGGCCGGAATCAGGCCGTCAGCGCGGAACGGCCCTTGCGACGGCGAGCCGCGACGATGCCGCGACCGGCACGGGTCCGCATACGCAGACGGAAGCCGTGCACCTTGGCACGACGACGGTTGTTCGGCTGGAAGGTCCGCTTGCCCTTGGCCATGGTTGGCTCCTCACATTGATGTCGGCGCCGAAACCGGCACGCGATCGAGTTCGAGACGTCGTCGACGCACCGATGACGGCGGCACCACGACGCGCCGCACGCCCTTCAGGCGCGCGACAGACTGTTCAAGATTACGCGCAGTAGCCGCTCGGCACCAAACCGAGTGATCACATTCGTCTCTCCCGTACCACTTTGCAGGCCATCGCGACACGCCAACGGCGATGATGCTTGACTTCCGGTCTCCACTTGATCTTGAGGGTTGCCCAGTCGTTCACGGTGTTGTTACCGTCGTTCATCATCGAGCCCTACAGGGCCGCGCAACCGAGAACCCAGGCGTCCCAGATCCACCCGACCCGGTCGTCGACGAATCACAACCCCCAGACCTCCAGGGGAGAGGTCTGTTTACCCACAGCTGTGGACAACCGTGTGGATATCCCAGTGGACCTGGGATCACGCCTGTGGATAGAGTGTGGTTCCCGCACGAGAAGGACGACAGTCCGCCGGACCCTACGATCATCGACACCAAACGAGAGGAGACCGCTCACCGTGTCTCCTGAGCTCGAACACGTGTGGAGCGCCGTTCTCGACAGACTGACGGATCCGGACCTCGCGAGCGACGACAACCCGGCCCTGTCCCGCCAACAACAGGCCTGGCTCCGGCTGGTGCAGCCCATCGCCGTGGTCAACGGGTTCGCGATGCTCGCGGCACCATCGGCATTCGCGCGCGACAACATCGAGTCCGTGCTGCGTGGCCCCATCACCCGAGCGCTCAGCTCGCAGTTGGGCGAACCCGTCGATCTCGCGGTGAAGGTGGACACGTCGCTCGCCGGCGCCCAGCAGCCGACGGATGACGCGGGCGAGCCGGACATCGATGTGGACGAGATCCACCGCCCCGAGCCTCAGGACGAGGAGACCCCCTCGGCGCCGCGACCCGCCCGTATGACCGAGGAGCAGATCGCCGCCGAGCGGTTGCTCCACGGGAGCGATCGCGACGAGGCGCTGTCCGCCGCGACCGCTCCGGGACTCAACGAGCGGTACACCTTCAGCGCGTTCGTCCAGGGCAACTCCAACCGCTTCGCCCGCGCGGCGGCCCTGGCCGTGGCCGAAGCACCGGCCCGCGCCTACAACCCGCTGTTCATCTGGGGCGAATCCGGGCTGGGCAAGACCCACCTACTCCACGCGATCGGTCATTACTCCCTGCGGATGTACTCCGAACAGAAGGTCAAGTACGTCTCGACCGAGGAATTCACGAACGATTTCATCAACTCCGTCCGTGACGGCCGCCAGAACATGTTCAAGAAGCGGTACCGCGAAGCGGACATCCTCCTGGTGGACGACATCCAGTTCCTGATCGGCAAGGAGCAGGTGCAAGAGGAGTTCTTCCACACCTTCAACACGATCCACAACGCCCAGAAGCAGATCGTGATCTCCTCGGACCGCCCGCCCAAGCAGCTGCAACCTCTCGAGGACCGGCTGCGCACGCGGTTCGAGTGGGGTCTGATCACCGACATCCAGCCACCCGAGCTCGAGACGCGGATCGCGATTCTCGACAAGAAGGCCAAATCCGAGGGCTACGAGGTTCCCCGCGACGTTCTCGAGCTGATCGCGACGCGTGTCCAACGCAATATCCGCGAGCTCGAGGGCGCGCTGATCCGTGTCGTCGCGTTCGCCTCTCTCAACGGTCACGAGATCGACGTCCCGCTCGCCGAGGTCGTCCTGCGTGATGTCGTCTCGGACGACGACTCGCTCCAGATCTCGGCCGCGACGATCATGGCGGTGACCGCGGAGTTCTTCTCGACGAGCATCGACGAGCTGTGCGGATCGTCCAAGACGCGGTCCCTGTCACGGGCGCGTCAGATCGCGATGTACCTGTGCCGGGAGCTCACCGACCTGTCGCTGCCCAAGATCGGCGTGACGTTCGGCGGCAAGGACCACACCACCGTCATGTACGCCCAGCGCAAGATCCTCAAGGAGATCAAGGACGATCGGCGTACCTACGACCAGATCCAGGAACTGACCGCTCGCATCCGCGAACGCTCCCGCGCGATGTGAAGAAGTTTTTTCGCTAACCTCGACGGCACATGCTCCGCGCGGGGTGGCCCGCGCCCGTTCTTTCACCCGAGGGGGGAAGGGGTGTCAGGGCCGTGATCTCGGGCTCCGCGACTCCCCGGCACCAATGGTCATGGCCGATCGTCCAGAAGTTCAGACCGCATCGCCGGCTGTCGCCGCGATCACGATGGTGGGTCTGGGTCAGAATCTCCTGACCGGGCTCGCCCGCGTCCCGTTCGTCCGACCGTGGCAGGGCCCGGGGAACATCGTCGACAATCTGGGCCAGTCCGTGACCCGCCAGACCATCCGGTCGTTCATGGGCTACTCACTCGGACTCCCGATCGAGGAGTTCCGGTCCATGGAGCAGGTGATCGACGGGATCTGTTCCGTCGTCCTGCCACCGTATGTCCGCGGGATCGACGGCGTGACGATCACCCGGGAGGTCATCGGGGGGGTCCCCGGCCTGTGGTGCCGCCGCAGCGCCGGCAAGAACTCACGGGAGCAGGTCGACGGCACCATCCTCTACCTGCACGGCGGTGGCTACATCGGAACCTCGCCCATGATGTACGCGGCCTTCGCCTCGGCCACCGCCAAGCGGACCGGCTGCGACGTCTTCATCGCCGACTACCGCATGGCCCCGGAGTTCCCGTTCCCCGCCGGCGTCCTCGATGCCGCGAGCGTGTACGAGGCGCTCCTGGAGCAGGGGATCAAGCCCGAGAACCTCATCATCGCCGGGGACTCCGGCGGCGGCGGACTGGCAGCCTCCCTGATCTCGCACCTGAACGTGTCCGGCATGCCCGTGCCGGCGGCACTGGCCCTGTTCTCCCCGGAGACCGATCTCGAACTGGACCAGCCGTCCGTCTCCGACAACGCGCGGTACGACATCCTGCCGTGGAACGTGCCCACGGCCCCCTATCTCCAGGGAATCGCCCCGGGTGATCCTCTGGTCTCCACCGTCAACGCGGCGCTGAGCCCCGACTGGTTCCCGCCCACCTTCGTCACCTCGGGCGGGAACGAGATGTTCCGGGACGGGATCCGGGAGCTCGTGGCCCATCTGCGGGACGCGGACATCGAGGTCCACCCGATCGAGGCCGAGGGCATGTTCCACGTCTTCCCGATCCTCATGCCGTGGCTCGAGGTGTCCCGCCGGGTCTTCGAGGAACTGGACGAATTCGTCGACTCGCACGTCCGGTCACGGCGGTATATCGACATCGGCAGCGACGAGGACTGACTCACCCGCGCCCCGGATCACGCATTCTTGACCACCAACCACACCTTTCACAGCTGTGGACAAAGCTGTGGGATCTTGTGGACCAACGGTGGACAAGGGGTGGACCGACTCTTGTGATTCCACCGCGGCTCCGAACCAAATCACAAGAATCAACGGACGCGTCCACACCACGAAATCGCGCCGGACCTGTAATGACAAGTCTCGGCTCACAATTTCACAGGACCTACTACTACCTCTTATCTCTTTAGATAGTTCTTGTTAGAAGTAGGGATGTGGAACGGCGAGTCCGCTTGACCGGGTTACACCCCTTCCGTGTGACCCGTGTCGGTGCGAGCGGTTACTCTCATGGAGACGTCTCGCCGCCCGGCGACGGGACGCGCCGCACGACCGCCCTACAAGACCACTCGTCCAGATACCCGAAGCGGTGTCAGCCCTGCCTGAAAGAGGTCATCGATGGAGATCACGGATCCGACGTTCCGCGTCACCCGCGAGGACTTCGCGGATTCCGTGGCCTGGGTGGCGCGCACACTGCCGTCACGCCCGTCGGTTCCGATCCTCGGCGGGGTGCTGCTCGAAGCCGATTCGGGACTGACCATCTCGGGGTTCGACTACGAGACGTCGGCCCAGGTCTCGGTCCCGGCCGAGGTCTCCGAGCCGGGTAGCACGCTCGTCTCCGGTCGACTGCTGGCCGACATCGCGCGGGCGCTCCCGGATCGCCCTGTCGAGGTGACCGTGACCGCGCAGAAGATGTACATCACCTGCGGGTCCGCCAAGTTCACGCTGCCGACCATGCCGGTCGAGGACTACCCGCAGCTGCCGACCATGCCGGAGGTCACCGGTTCGGCGCAGGTGGACGCGTTCTCCGAAGCGGTCTCGCAGGTCGTCGTCGCGGCCGGCAAGGACGACACGCTGCCGATGCTGACCGGTATCCGGATGGAGATCGAGGGTCCGCGGGTCACGCTCATCGCCACCGACCGCTTCCGCCTCGCCATCCGCGAGTTCGAGTGGGAGCCGGCGCGCGATGACGTGGCGGTGGAGGTGCTCATCCCGGCAAAGGCGCTCTCCGAGGTCACGCGTTCCGCTGGTTCCGGCGGCCGCGTCGACCTGAGCCTGGGGGCCGGGTCCGAGGTGGGCGCCGAGGGAATCCTGGGTGTCCTGGTCTCGGGCCAGCGCACCACCACCCGCCTGCTCGACGCGGAGTTCCCCAAGGTCCGTCAGCTTCTGCCGCCGCAGCACAACTCGATCGCGGTGGTCGAGGTCGACGCCCTGATCCAGGCCATCAAGCGTGTCGCCCTGGTGGCGGACCGCGGTGTCCAGGTCCGGCTGGCGTTCAGCGAAGGTGAACTCGCGCTCTCCGCCGGTGGTGACGACGCCGCGCAGGCCAACGAGACGCTCCCGGTCGACTTCGTCGGGGAGCCGCTGACCATCGCCTTCAACCCGGGATACCTGCTCGACGGTCTGGGCAGCGTCCACTCCTCGCGCGTGGCGTTCGGGTTCACCCAGGCCAGCCGGCCGGCCGTTCTGCGCCCCGCGCCCGAGACGCTCCCGGAGCCCGACGCGGAAGGCGCGATCGCCCCTGTCGACTCGAACCACACCTACCTCCTCATGCCCGTGCGCCTGCCGGGCTGACGTCAGCCGCGAGCCGGCATGCACCTGCGTCATCTGAGACTTCTGGATTTCCGCTCCTGGCCATTGCTCGAGCTCGAGTTGGAGCCGGGGGTGACCACCCTCATCGGGCGCAACGGACACGGCAAGACGAACGTCCTCGAGGCGATCGGCGTCCTGGCCACCCTGCGTTCGCACCGGGTCGCCGCCGACGCGCCGATGATCAGGACGGGAGCGGAGACCGCCCTCGTCGGGGCACTGGCCCACAACGCCGGACGCGAGCTCACCGTCGAGCTCGCGCTCAATTCGGGCAAGGCCAACCGTGCGCGGCTGAACACGTCGCCGTGCCGGCGGCTCGGTGACATCCTCGGCGTGGTCCGGTCCGTGCTGTTCGCACCGGAGGACCTCGCGCTGGTCCGGGGCGAGCCCGCCGAACGTCGGAGGCTGCTCGACGAGCTGATGTCCCAGCGTCGGCCCGCACTCGGCGGCGATCTCGCGGACTACGCCTCGGTGCTCCGCCAGCGCACGGCTCTTCTCAAGTCGGCGTCGAGCGCACTTCGCCGGAGCCGACCGGAGGAATCCGCCGCCGCCCTGGACACCCTCGACGTCTGGGACGGCCGTCTGGCGGGTCTGGGGGCGCGGATCGTCGCCGGGCGAGTGACTCTCCTCGAGCAGCTGCGTCCCCTCGTCGTCGACGCCTATCGGACCCTCGCGCCGGAGTCCCGCCCGGCCGCCCTCGACTACCGGTTCCGGGTCGCGTCTCCCCCCGCGGAGTCGGAGCTGACCGATCCCGAGTTCGTCGAGGCGCTCCTGCTGAGCGAACTCGGGCGGCGCCGCCGTGAGGAGATCGAGCGCGGCCAGTCACTCGTCGGACCGCATCGGGACGACCTGACCCTGGCCCTCGGCGAGGAGCCGGCGAAGGGCTTCGCGAGCCATGGCGAGACATGGTCGTTCGCGCTCGCGCTGCGCCTCGGATCGCTCGAACTGTTCCGTGCCGACGGCATCGAACCGGTTCTCCTGCTCGACGACGTGTTCGCCGAACTCGACCGTCACCGCCGCGCCGCACTGGCCGATGTGGCGGCCGGCGTGGAGCAGGTTCTCATCACCGCGGCGGTCGGTGAGGACGTGCCGAGCGGGCTACGCGGGGCGCGTCATGACGTCGTGATGACGGGCGAGGGAGCCGATCGTCACTCCGGGATGACACTGTCACGACGGCGGGACGACGACGTGGGTGACCCGGGCGGCGGCCGGGAAGATGACGTGGGCGGCCCGGGCAGCGGCGGGGATGACGACGACGACGGCGACAGCCGCGACACCGATACCGGAAGTGGGGTTTCGCTGTGACGAACAAGCCGGGTGGGGATTCGGTAACACCGTCTGACCCGCCACAACGTGGTTATGACATCGCCAAGCAGGCGCTCGAGGAGGCACGGGCCCGGGCGCGTGCCGAGGGAAAGCAGGTCGGTCGCGGCCGCTCCGCCCCGGTGGGCTCCGGGCGACGTCTGCGCAAGCGCGGGTGGACCGGGTCCGGCGCCGACCCGTGGGATCCGCAGCCCCTCGGCAAGCTCTTCGGTCAGATCGCCAAGAAGCGCGGCTGGGACGACAAGGTCACGACCGGCCGGCTCTTCGCGGAGTGGGGGCGCATCGTCGGCGAGGACGTCTCGGCGCACGCGACGCCCGACCGGTTGGAGGAGGGGATCCTCTACGTCCGGGCCTCGAGCACGGCGTGGGCCACGCAGCTGCGGCTGATGTCCGCGGACATCCTGCGCAAGATCGCGGCCGCGATGGGGCCGGGGCACGTGCGCCGGCTCAAGATCGAAGGACCGGAGAAACCGAGCTGGCGCAAGGGGCCGTTGCACGTGTCCGGACGCGGTCCGCGCGACACGTACGGATAGGCCGCCGGGCGTGCCTGTGGGCCGTCCCGCGGTTCCCGCAGGTAGACTGGCACGGTCCCAGACCCGACGAGACGCGAGGAGTTCGCACGTGGCGGACGCCAAGAGCAAGAGCCCCAGTGAATACGGTGCATCCTCGATCACCGTCCTCGAGGGGCTCGAGGCCGTCCGGATGCGTCCGGGCATGTACATCGGCTCGACCGGCCCCCGGGGTCTGCACCACCTGATCTGGGAGGTCGTCGACAACTCGATCGACGAGGCCATGGCGGGCTACGCGAGCGGCGTCCAGG
This sequence comes from Dietzia aurantiaca, assembly GCF_021033825.1. Taxonomy (GTDB): domain Bacteria; phylum Actinomycetota; class Actinomycetes; order Mycobacteriales; family Mycobacteriaceae; genus Dietzia; species Dietzia aurantiaca. The sequence goes on along the minus strand of NZ_JAIFXZ010000005.1, from coordinate 63,909 downwards.
TCACGCTGCTCGAGGACGGCGGAGTCGAGGTCATCGACGACGGCCGCGGCATCCCCGTGGAGATGCACGAACAGGGCATGCCGACCGTCCAGGTGGTCATGACCCAGCTGCACGCGGGCGGCAAGTTCGACTCGGACTCCTACGCGGTCTCCGGCGGACTGCACGGTGTCGGCATCTCGGTGGTCAACGCGTTGTCGACGCGCGTCGAGGTGCAGATCAAGCGCGACGGGCGGCTGTGGCTCCAGGACTTCGATATGGCGGTGCCGGCCGAGCTCGTCGACGCCGGCCCGGCGGAGGGAACCGGAACGCGGACCCGTTTCTGGGCGGATCCCTCGATCTTCGAGACCACCGAGTACGACTTCGACCTGGTGGCCCGCCGCCTCCAGGAGATGGCGTTCCTCAACAAGGGCCTGACCATCACGCTCATCGACCGGCGCGCCCGTGCGCAGCAGGCGGCGGAACTCGACGCCATCGCGGACAGCGAGGGCGCCGGGGGCGACTCGGGCCCGGGCTCGGATGAGGCGTCGGATGTCGAGAACGCGGTCGACGCGGAGAAGGCGTTCACCGAGGGCGCCGAGGCGGCTGCTGCGGGCGAGGCGGAGGTCGAGGCCGAGTCGGCCAAGGTCCGCGAGCGCAAGCGCACCTTCCACTACCCGGACGGGCTGAAGGACTACGTCACCGCGATCAACAAGTCCAAGACGTCGATCCACCCGACGATCCTCTACTTCGAGGGCAAGGGCACCGGCCACGAGGTCGAGGTCGCGATGCAGTGGAACTCCGGCTACTCGGAGTCGGTCCACACGTTCGCCAACACCATCAACACCCACGAGGGCGGCACCCACGAGGAGGGCTTCCGCGCGGCGCTGACCTCACTGGTCAACAAGTACGCTCGCGACAAGAAGCTGCTGAAGGAGAAGGACCCCAACCTCACGGGTGACGACATCCGTGAGGGCCTGGCCGCGGTGCTGTCCGCCAAGATCGCCGACCCGCAGTTCGAGGGGCAGACCAAGACCAAGCTCGGCAACACCGAGGTCAAGGGTTTCGTGCAGCGTCAGGTCGCCGAGCACGTGGGGCACTGGTTCGAGGCCAACCCGGCGGAGGCCAAGACGATCGTCAACAAGGCGATCGCCTCGAGTCAGGCCCGCGTCGCCGCGCGCAAGGCCCGCGAGATGGTGCGTCGCAAGTCCGCCACCGACATCGGCGGCCTGCCCGGCAAGCTCGCCGACTGCCGCTCCAAGGATCCGTCCAAGTCCGAGCTGTACATCGTGGAGGGCGACTCCGCCGGCGGCTCGGCCAAGTCGGGCCGGGACTCGATGTTCCAGGCGATCCTGCCGCTGCGCGGAAAGATCATCAACGTCGAGAAGTCGCGGATCGACAAGGTCCTCAAGAACGCCGAGGTCCAGGCCATCATCACGGCCCTGGGCACCGGCATCCACGAGGAATTCGACATCGAGAAGCTGCGCTATCACAAGATCGTGCTCATGGCCGATGCCGACGTCGACGGCCAGCACATCGCGACGCTGCTGCTCACGCTGATCTTCCGGTTCATGAAGCCGCTCGTCGAGAACGGCCACGTCTACCTGGCGCGGCCGCCGCTGTACAAGCTCAAGTGGGGCAAGGGCGAGCCGGACTTCGCCTACTCGGACCGCGAGCGCGACGAGCTGCTCAAGATCGGTCTCGAGAACAAGCGCAAGATCAACGTCGACGACGGCATCCAGCGCTACAAGGGTCTGGGCGAGATGAACCCCAAGGAGCTGTGGGAGACCACCATGGATCCGACGGTGCGCACGCTGAGCCTGGTCACGCTCGACGACGCGGCCGCCGCGGACGAGCTGTTCTCGATTCTCATGGGCGAGGACGTGGACGCGCGACGCAGCTTCATCACCCGCAACGCCCGCGACGTCCGCTTCCTGGACGTCTGACGCCGCGACCCCCGGTCAGGGCCACCGTGTCGACGTGGCCTGATCCGGGGTGGGAGTCAGAAGGCGCCGCAGTCGTTCGGGGCGGGGAGCCCGGCGAGCCGGTCATGGACGAACTGCAGCGCCAACGGGAAGTTGGTCACCGCCGCGGCGGCGTGGGTGACCCCCGCGACCGGCGGCGTCGTCTCGTGATGCAAGTGCACGGTCGCACCCTGCGCACACCAGTCGCGACCCAACTGCTCGACCTGGCCGAGGGGGATGATGTCGTCATTGACCCCGCCCGCCAGCATTACCGGTACCGAGGGCACCGCATTGCCGATGCGCTGGTGATCGAGTACGGCCAGCGCAGCCGGCTCCTCACGGATGACCTCGCCCAGGCGGTGCCCGGTGGACGTCCACTCGTCGGTGGTCCGGCCCGCGTAGGTCGACCGCAGATCGAGGGTGCACAACCCGGAGATGTCGTCCAGTGCCGCCCGGCCGCCGTCGTTGATGTTGCGCTCGATCACGTCGCGCAGCGACGGGTAGCGGTCCACCATCCCGTTGATCGCGAATCCGATCGCGCCGGTGAGGGTGGAGCCGTCGATATGATCGAGTACCGCGAGCAGGTCCGCCGGCGGCGCCGAGGCGTACGCGGCCCGCAGATCGACGTCCGGGGCGTAGTCCGGCGCGAGTTCGGCGGCCGCGGCCGAAGCACCGCCGCCCTGGGAGTGACCCCAGAACACCACGGGCGCCTCGCCCGCCAGGGATCGCGCCGCGCGGGCGCCGTCGAGCATGGCGTGCGCCTGTTCGACACGGTCGGAGTACGTGTGGACCCCCGGCGTGCCGAGACCGATGTAGTCGATGACCATCACCCGGAACCCCTGGGACGCGAGTGCGAGGGCGAACGCCTCCTCGTATGACGGGACGGCGCCGCCGGTCTGCGGGTTGACGCTCACCGCGGACTCGATGTTCCGGGATGGCGCACATGCATCGCCCTGCCCCTGGGTCCCCGGCCCGATCACCACCGTCGGCCGCGGCCCGGCGCCCGTCCACGGGCCGGTGGAGTCGTACAGCGCCGCCGAGGTCGCGACGGGCGCGCCGTGGACGTCGGCGGTCTGGTAGATCAGCCGCTGCGCGACGGCCGGCAGTGGCGAGGCCAGCGGAGGGAGCCCGGGGACATCGACGGTCAGCGGCAACGAGGTGGGCTCAGTGCGCAGCACCGTGCCGGGGTCGGCTGCGGGAAGTCCGGAGGTGTCGTAGAGACCGCCGGGCTGATCGAACTGCTCTCCGGGCGTGGCCGCGGTCGCTGCCGGCGTTGTCGTCGTCATCACGGCGGGCAACGCCGCCACGCACAGGGCGAGGGACGCCGCCACGGTGACCCCCGCGCGGCGCCGGCGGCGGACCGGATTCGAGTGCTGGCTCATGCCCGGATGCTAGGACCGTCAACACCGCGCGGCAGGAGATCGAGGATATAGAGGACAGTGCCGCGTGCCCGTACGTGCTGTTTCCGCAGGACCTATAGACTGGACCGGTCGAAGTGACGCTTCCATGCGCCGCTTCGGAAGCGAGACGAAGAGGAGCCCATGACGGACACCACGCTGCCGCCCGAAGCCGGGGGACACGACCGCATCGAGCCGGTCGACATCCAGGCCGAGATGCAGAGAAGCTACATCGACTACTCGATGAGCGTCATCGTCGGGCGCGCGTTGCCGGACGTGCGGGACGGCCTCAAGCCCGTGCACCGCCGCATCCTCTACGCGATGTGGGACAACGGCTACCGCCCGGACCGCAGTTACGTGAAGTCGGCCAAGCCGGTCGCCGACACGATGGGTAACTTCCACCCGCACGGCGACTCGGCGATCTACGACACGCTGGTGCGCCTCGCCCAGCCGTGGGCGATGCGTTATCCGATGGTCGACGGCCAGGGCAACTTCGGTTCCCGCGGCAACGACGGCGCAGCCGCCATGCGTTACACCGAGTGCAAGATGACCCCGCTCGCCATGGAGATGGTGCGGGACATCGAGAAGAACACGGTCGACTTCCAGCCGAACTACGACGGCAAGACGCAGGAACCCGTGGTCCTGCCGTCCCGTGTTCCGAGCCTGTTGATCAACGGCTCGAGCGGTATCGCCGTGGGTATGGCCACCAAGATGCCGCCGCACAACCTGCGCGAGGTCGCGGAAGCGGTCTACTGGGTGCTCGAGCATCCTGACGCCACCGAGGAGGAGTCGCTCGAGGCGTGCATGGCGCGCATCAAGGGCCCGGACTTCCCGACCGCCGGGTTCATCGTGGGTGACCAGGGGATCAAGGACGCCTACCGCACCGGACGCGGCTCGATCCGCATGCGGGGCAAGACCTCCATCGAGGAGGAGGGCAGCCGCACGGTCATCGTGATCACCGAGCTGCCGTACGAGGTCAACCCGGACAACATGATCCTGTCGATCGCGGAGCAGCTGCGCGACGGCAAGATCGCCGGCATCTCCAAGATCGACGACGAGTCCTCGGACCGCGTCGGCCTGCGCATCGTCATCACGCTCAAGCGGGACGCCGTCGCGAAGGTCGTCCTCAACAACCTGTACAAGCATTCGCAGCTGCAGACGTCGTTCGGCGCCAACATGCTCTCGATCGTCGAGGGTGTCCCGCGGACCCTGCCCATCGACCAGCTGGTGCGCCTGTACGTCACGCACCAGATCGAAGTGATCGTCCGCCGCACCCAGTACCTGCTGGACGAGGCCGAGAAGCGGGCCCACATCCTGCGCGGTCTGGTCAAGGCACTCGACGCGCTGGACGAGGTCATCGCCCTGATCCGCCGGTCCGAGACCGTCGACATCGCGCGCCAGGGCCTCAAGGACCTCCTGGACATCGACGACGACCAGGCGCAGGCGATCCTCGACATGCAGCTGCGCCGCCTCGCGGCGCTCGAGCGGCAGAAGATCATCGACCAGCTCGCGTCCATCGAGCTCGAGATCGCGGACTACAAGGACATCCTCGCCCGGCCCGAGCGCCAGCGCGCGATCGTCGGCGACGAGCTCCGCGAGATCGTCGAGAAGTACGGCGACGACCGCCGGACGGTCATCATCCCGGCCGACGGCGACGTGCGCGACGAGGACCTCATCGCCCGCGAGGACGTGGTGGTCACGATCACCGAGACCGGGTACGCCAAGCGGACCCGCACCGACCTGTACCGCGCCCAGAAGCGCGGCGGCAAGGGCGTGCGCGGTGCTGAGCTGAAGCAGGACGACATCGTCCGCCACTTCTTCGTCTCCTCGACGCACGACTGGCTGCTGTTCTTCACCACCAAGGGCCGCGTCTACCGGATCAAGGCGTACGAGCTGCCCGAGGCCAACCGCACCGCGCGCGGCCAGCACGTGGCCAACCTGCTGGCGTTCCAGCCGGAGGAGCGGATCGCCAGCGTCATCCGGATCAGGGGCTACCAGGACGCTCCGTACCTGGTCCTGTCCACGCGGAACGGTCTGGTCAAGAAGTCGCGTCTCGAGGACTATGACTCCCCGCGCTCGGGAGGCCTCATCGCCGTCAACCTGCGTGATGGCGACGAGCTCGTCGGCGCGGCGCTCGCCGGCCCCGACGACGACCTGCTGCTGGTCTCGGAGAAGGGCCAGTCGATCCGCTTCCACGCCAACGACGACACGCTGCGCCCGATGGGCCGCGCCACGTCCGGTGTCATGGGCATGCGGTTCAACGACGGCGATGCGCTGCTGAGCATGTCCGTCGTGCGGGCCGACACCTCGGACCAGGAGAAGTACTTCCTCCTGGTGGCCACCGAGCGCGGCTACTCCAAGCGCACCGCGCTGAACGAGTACACGGCGCAGGGGCGCGGCGGCAAGGGCGTGCTCACGCTCATGTTCGATCCCAAGCGCGGCAAGCTCGTCGGTGCGACGATCGTGGAGCTGCAGGACGAGCTGTACGCCATCACCTCCAGCGGTGGCGTGATCCGTACGTTCGCCAAGCAGGTCCGCAAGGCGGGTCGCCAGACCAAGGGCGTGCGCCTGATGAACCTGGCCGAGGGCGACGCGTTGCTGGCCATCGCCCGTAACGCCGACGAGCCCGACGAAGAGGACCGGTCCGAGGCCGAGTCCGTCGAGGAGGCGTAAGCCATGACCGAGCCGACCGATCCGGCCGCCAGCGGCCCCACACCGAAGGGGTCCGCCCCGGCGCCCGGTTACGGTGCCTCGGGGGGTACCTCTGCCACCGCGTCATCGGCCGGGTCGACGGCCTCGACTCCGGCGGCTTCGTCGTCGTCGGCCCCGTCATCGGACGCACCGGCGGCCGCCCCGACCGATACGACCCCGAGCAGTGCGGAAACCACCCGGTTCCCCGCAGCCACGCAGCACCGCGCCGAGGGCGGGTTCGGCGGGGTCTCCACGGCTCCCTCCGGGGGCGCCGCCGGACGCGCCGCGCCGATCATCTCGCCGACGGACCGCCGCGGCCCGCTCGAGTCGGTCCTGGTGCTGCGCAGGATCGATCCGTGGTCCGCGTTCACCACGGTTCTGGGCCTGATGTTCGCGCTCTACCTCGTGTGGATGGTCGCGATCGGCGTGACGTACCTGCTGCTGTCCGGCATGGGCGTCTGGGATCGCCTCGGTGGGCTGCTGTCCGGTGTCGCGGGCGACGAGTCGGCGTCGGTCATCGGGCCGTCGACGATTTTCCTCTACAGCGGTGGAGTCGGCCTGCTCAACGTGCTGCTGCTGTCGATCCTGTGCACGCTGGCCGTGTTCATCTACAACCTCGCCGCCGGCCTGACCGGGGGAGGCGTGCAGGTGACGCTCGCCGACCGGCGGAACTGACCGTCGCGGATCGCGACGGTACCGCCGGAACGATGCAGGTCGGCGGCCGATTTGGGGTAATGCGAGCGCGTCGGGTAGATTAATCCATCGGTACGAGGGCCTATAGCTCAGGTGGTTAGAGCGCCAAACTGATAATTTGGAGGTCGGAGGTTCAAGTCCTCCTAGGCCCACTCCGACAGGCAGACGCCGGATCCGCAAAGCCGGGTCCGGCGTTTATGCTTGGAGGTACGCATCGGCCACCTCGCCGATGTGCGGGGCCTTAGCTCAGTTGGTAGAGCGCTGCCTTTGCAAGGCAGATGTCAGGGGTTCGAATCCCCTAGGCTCCACTGAAGTCAGACGTGTCGCCCATGTCCCATGCCAGGCACACAGTTCGCACGCCGCCCCCTTCCGGCGGAGAGGCAGACCGTGGAAACGACCCCTCGACCCTCGTGGCGCCCCTTCGTCCTGATCGCCCTCGTGGTGACCGTGGCGCTGGCCTCCAGCGCGACCCCCACCCCGCTCTACGTCGACTATCAACAGGCGTGGGGCACCAGCGGCACCATGATCACGGTCGTCTACGCCGTGTACGCCCTGGCCGTGCTGATCCCGCTGCTGTTTCTCGGCAGGCTCTCCGACGCGGTAGGACGCCGGCCGGTCATCCTCACCGGGCTCGTACTGCTGGCGGTGAGCATGGCGGTTCTCGCCGTCGCGCCGAACGTGGGCTGGCTCATCGCGGCCCGTATCACACAGGGCGTGTCGGTCGGGCTGATCACCGGCCCCGCCGCGGCAGCGCTGATCGAGCTCCACCCACGCCGTGATTCCCGGATCGGCGCCCTCACCAGCAGCTCCACCACGAACTTCGGCATCGCCGGCGGCGTTCTCCTCTCGGGCGCGGTGGCCACGGCGTCGTCGTCGCCCCTGACCCTCCCGTACCAGGTGATCGCGGCGGCGACCCTGGCCCTGCTCGCCGCGGTCTCGGCGTTCGTGCCGGAGACCGCCGGCGGTTCCTCGACCGTGCGCGAGGCGTTGCGGCTGCGGCCGCCGACCGTGCCGGCGCGGATGCGGTCGACGTTCGCGCTGGCGGCGATCTGCGTGATCGTCTCGTGGTCGGTCGGGGGCGTGTTCCTGGGGCTCGGCGGGGCCATCGCCCGCGACCTGCTGGGCCGATCCGACTACCTGGTCACCGGACTGGTCGTGGCGGCGCTCCAGGGCGCCGCGGGCGTCGCGCAGTTGGTGTGGAACCTGCGCGCGGGGCCGGACCAGTGGCGGCGCGGCATGACCGTCGGGGTGGCGCTGCTGCTGCCGGGGCTCGTCGTGGCCTCGCTCTCGCTGGAGTGGCGCACGGTGCCGGTATTCCTGCTCGCGGCCCTTCTCACCGGACTGGGGATGGGCCTGCTGTTCCTCATCGGCACCACGCTCGTGGCGCAGAGCGCTCCCGCCGAGGCCCGGGGGCAGGTGTTCGCCGCGCTGTACCTCGTGGCGTACACCGCGCTCGGGGTGCCCGCCGTGCTCGCGGCGCTGGCCGCAGAGCAGATCGGACTGATCCCGGCGTATCACCTGCTGGCGGCGATCGTCGGTGCGACCGGTCTCGTGGCACTGGCGGTGGTGGCCGTACGAGGTCGCGGGTGCTGACGCTACTGCGCGACGGGGGCCGCGGAGGCGCGTCGCAGGAAGGCGGCTCCGAGGAAGCCCAGGGCGAGGAACGCCGCGGCCACGAGCATCGCCCAGCGGCTGGCGTCGGCGAACCCGTGGGCCAGCGCGTCCACGGCCGCGGCCGTGTGGTCCCCGAGCGGGCTGGCGTCACCGTGGTCGCGGAGCACACCGATGGTGCTGCCGGCGGACTGACGAGTCGACTCCGCGAGCTGGTCGGCCGGGCCGCCGGCCAGGCCCGCGTTCTCGAGGGCCGCGGGAAGCGTCCGCGCCAACGAGATGGACAGGGCGGCGCCCGCGAAGGCGGTGCCGAGCGCCGAGCCGATCTGCCGGACCGTGCTCTGCGTGGCCGAGCCCTGCCCGGAGATGGCCACCGGCACGTCACGGAGTACCGTCCCCGTGAGCTGGGCGGAGGCCAGGCCCAGGCCCAGGCCGTACACGGTCAGCGGGATCGCGACCAGCCAGGCGTGGGTGTCGTCGCGGATGAGCAGCACGAGGGCCAGGACACCGATCAATTCCAGTCCCAGCCCGATGAGCACGGTCCCCGGGGAGCCGAACCTGGCGGCCAGATGACGGGCCGAGGCACCGGACAGGAACGCGCCGAACGCCATCGCGGCCAGCACCAGGCCCGCGCTGATCACCTCGAGACCGAGCACGTTGACGAGGTAGAGCGGCAGGATGAACAGGAGGGCGAACTCGCCGACGGCCACCGTGCCGGCGGTGAGGTTGCCCCACGAGAAGGTCCGGAGGGAGAACAGCGACAGGTCCAGTAGGGCGGACCGGTGGACCTTCTCGCGGTGGCGTTCCCACAGGACGAACAGTGTCAGGGCAACCGCGGCTATCGCGAGGGCGATCGGGGTCGCCGAGACGGGGGCGCCGGCCGGCCACGTGAGGCCGAACAGGGACAGATCGGCCTTCGGCGTCCACCAGCCCAGGTCGGGGCCCTCGATCACGGCGAACACCAGGGCGCCGAACCCGATCGCGCTGAGCAGTGCGCCGTCGACGTCCACTCCGGGGCGGGTCTTCTCCCCGCGCGTCTCGGGGACCGTGACGATCACCGCGACGAACAGAATCGCGCCCAGCGGGAGGTTGACGAGGAAGATCCAGTGCCACGAGGCCCACTGGGTCAGCGCGCCGCCGAGCAGCGGCCCGATCGCCGCGGCGCCGGAGATCACCGCCCCCCACACCCCGAACGCCGCGGCCCGGTACCGGCCGCGGAACAGTGTGTTCACCGACGAGAGGGTGGCGGGCATGATGAACGCCGCGCCGACCGCCTGCACCGCGCGGGCGGCGAGTAGCGGGCCCGCCGACGAGGCGGCCGCCGCCAGCAGGCTGCCGCCGACGAACACCACGATGCCGGCCAGGACGAGGCGCCGCCTACCGAGCCGGTCGGCGAGGGTGCCCGTCGAGAGCAGGAGGGCGGCGAGCAGGACGGCATAGAGGCTGTTGACCCACTGCGCGTCGGTCAGGTCGAGGTTCAGGTCGAGGATGATCGTGGGCAGTGCCACGCCGACGATCGTGCCATCCAGCACGATCAGTCCGAGGGCGATCGAGAGCATGGCCAGCCCGGCCCAGTCTCGGCGCGAGGGGGCGGCTACGTCCGCGACGTCATCCGGGCGCGTCGATTCGGGGGTGATCGCGCCGTCCCCGCCAGGGGCATGCTTGGTCATGACCTCATCTCATCATGTAGACAACGCGTTCACATCGTGAAAGAGGAGGATGCGTGCCTCAATCGAAAGGTTGAGGCCCCGGGGCGGGGCGGCAGGGCTGGTCGAGCCGGGCCGTCAGTTGCTCAGCGACTGGGCCGCGGCCACCATCCCGACGGCGGCCAGTCCGGTACGCAGCCGGTCCGAGGCCATCAGTGCGGCGATCCGCGGCCGGGTGATCTGCTCCTGCGCGATGCTCGCGTGCAGCGGCACCACACCGGCGGTGATGACCGGGCCGGCGAGGCTGCTCGCGCAGGCCACCGCCGTGGCGACCCGCCCGGTGCGCTCCCCGGACCGCACGGACCCGTACGTCGCCCAGACGGCCGCACCCAACGAGGTGGCATAGAGTGTCAGCGCGACCGGCGCGATGCGTCGGGCGTGGTCGGACTGCCGTTCCGCGATGCCGTGCGTGGTGCCGTCGAACAGCTGGGGGTACACCACGGAGCTGACGATGGACTGGAACCCGAGCGTGATGGCCGAGGTGGTGAGCAGTGCGAGGCGGCCCGCACGCAGGGCCGGATCGGACGCGGGCCGACGACGCTTCATGCCCGCCAGGCTACCCCTCCCGTGACCGTGCCAGGAGCTGACGGCCCTCGCCGTCGTCGGTCACCGCGCGTGCGGTGCGCAGCACGACCCGCCATCCGCGGTCGGGCTCGTCCACCGGGCCGCGACGCTCGAGCTCCCACCTGCTGGCGGTGACCCGCAGCACCGTGTAGCGGCCCGGTCGCGAGGACCGCACGACGAGCTGGGTGTATCCGGTGGCCACGGCACGGTCGCCGCTGAGCAGCACCACCGGCAGGCTCGGGACATGCCCGCAGCCGTGGGCGATCAGTCCCTGGTGGGCCTCGCCGTTGACCATCTCCCTGAGGCCGTCGTGGCCGTCCAGGCGGCCGGTGTCGACGTCGTACACGCCGTCGGAGGTCCACAGTTCGGCTACGCCCTCGGCGTCGCCGGAGTCGACGCGGGGTGAGTAGGAGCCGAGGATCCGCAGGATCGCCAGCTCGTCCTCGGCGGCGGCCAGGCGGCCTTCGGTCTGGTCGATCCGGGCCTCGACGGAGGCGAGCCGAGCGTCGAGGGCATCCAGGCCGGGGGTGTCGGAGGGAGAAGTCATGTCTTCCATATTAAAGCGCCGTCTCAATCGGTGAACACGTTATAGTTTTCCCCATGACGGACACTAATTCGGACACCAGTCCATCGATCGTCACGGCCGATGTCGTGGTGGTGGGGATGGGGATCGCCGGAGCGTGCGCGGCCATCGAGGCGGCGGAGACCGGCTCGACGGTGATCGTGCTGGAGGGCGCCTCCGGGCCGGGCGGCTCGTCCGCGCAGTCCGGCGGCGAGGTCTACCTGGGCGGCGGCACCGCCACCCAGCAGGCGCTGGGCATCTCCGACACGGTGGAGGACATGCGCGCGTTCCTCGCCGCGGCGCTCGGCCCGAACGCCGACGAGGCCAAGATCGAGGCCTACTGCACCGGCGCCGTCGAGCACCACGACTGGCTCGTGGCGCACGGCGCGGTGTTCAACCACAAGCTGTGGGACACCCCCACCTGGATGCCGGGCGACGACTCGGGACTGATGTGGATGGGTGAGCGCGCCGAGCCGTACGCCTCGGTCGCGAAGCCCGCCGCGCGCGGCCACCGCCCGCCCGGCCCCAACTTCGCCGGCAACCTCCTCATGGACGCGCTCGTGGCCACCGCCGAGAAGGCCGGGGTCACCCTCCAGTGCGACATCAAGGCCCGTTCGCTGATCGTTTCCGGCGACAAGGTGGTGGGCGTGCGCGCCACCGAGTTCGGTGTGGAGCGCGAGTACCGCGCCACCCGTGGCGTCGTGCTGGCCACCGGCGGTTTTGTGGACAACGAGCGAATGATCGAGCAGTGGGCGCCCCAGCAGTTGGGCAAGGACGCGGTCTCCGACGGCCGTGACGACGGCTCGGGGATCGAGATGGGCATGGAGATCGGCGCCGCGGTGCGCCGTATGCACCAGACCGAGACCGCGATGCTCATCATTCCGCGCCTGGTCGTGGGCGCGATGCTCGTCGACGGCGACGGCCAGCGCTTCATCAACGAGGAGGTCTACCCGGGCCTGTACTGCCACGCCGCCGTACATCATCGCCGGCCGCCGGTCTGGGTGATCATCGACGAGAAGGGCATCGAGGACGTCCCCGAGTCCGAGCTGTGGGGGATGCAGCCCATGCACGCCGCGGAGACCATCGAGGAGCTGGCCGCGGACTGCGGCCTGCCCGCCGACGCGCTGGCCGACCAGCTCCGCCGCTACAACGCCGGCGCCGAGCGCGGCGAGGATCCGCAGTTCGGTAAGAGCGCGGGCTGGATGCGGCCGCTCGAGCCGCCGTTCGGCGCGTACCCCACCGGCGCCGGCGGTCCGGACAGCTTCAACGGCCTGCCGCTCAAGGCGCAGGGCTTCACGCTCGGCGGCCTGCACACCGATCTGGACGCGCGGGTGCTCGACCGCGCCGGCGAGCCGATCCCGGGCCTGTTCGCGGCCGGTCGCTGCACGCACGGCCTGCACGGCGACGGTTACATCTCGGGTACGTCGCTGGGCGACGGCTCGTTCTTCGGCCGCCGCGCCGGTCGCGGGGCGGCCGCGTGCTCGTGAACGAGGTCGACGGGGGCGCGGCGGGCGTGGCCGCCCCGGGTGGAGCCCCGACGCCCGGCGCCGTGCGCAGGGCACGCCCCGAGGTCGACCTGGGCCCCCTGGATCCGGCGCGTGGTGCCGGGGCGCCCGTGGATCGTGCCGACGACGACGAGGCCGGCCTCTTCGCCCTGGTCGAGCAGGTGCGTCGGATCCGTGCCCTGACCACCGGCGGGATCTTCGACACCGACCTGGGTCCCCTCACCGAGCGACTCCGCGGGGTGGCCGACGAGTTGGAGGCCGCGTCGGCGACACCGCAGCACAGGTTGGAGACCATGTGGTCGAACCGCCGCTACATGACCAACTGCCCGGTGGTCGGACGCGCGAACCTGCTCGCCCTGCCGGCGGAGTACGAACTCCTCGAGGACGGCACGCTGCGCGCCGAGCTGACCCTCGGAATCGAGTATCAGGGCCCGCCCGGCCGCGTGCACGGCGGAATCGTCTCGCTGCTGTTCGACGCGGTCCTGGGTCGGGCGAACCATCACGCGGGCACCACCGGGATGACCATGTACCTGGACATCGACTACCGGGGCGCCACCCCGCTCCTTGAGCCCATCGTGGTGACCGGCCGGCCCGTGCGAGTGGAGGGCCGTAAGGTGTGGGCGCAGGGGGCGATCCACGCGGGCGACCGTCTGTGCGCCACCGCGGAGGGGCTGTTCGTGAGGCCCGAGGGCTGGGTTCGGGACGGCGGACACTGACCGCCCGAGTAGATTCGGTCGCGTGACCGCCAGAGACGACGCCGAACAGAACCAGGTCGGCACGGCCGATCCCGCCGCCGCGAGCAGTGAGGGGATACCGCTCCTGCCCCGGGACGAGACCCCCTCCGGGTCCACGGAGCTCGCTCGCGAACTGCGGCGTCTCCGCGGCCTGGTCGCGGGTTCGGTGTACGAGGATGTCCATGACGTGGTCCGGACGGTCCGTGAGCTGGCCGATCATCTGGAGGCTGTGGGGAAGCCGGTCCGTCCGAAGGATTACGGAACTTGGGGCACGCCCGAGCACATCGGTGCCAACCCGGCGATCGGTCAGCGCAACCCGGTCTCACCGCCGCTGGAGCCCGTGGTGTTCCCCGACGCGACCGTGCGCGCCGACCTGGAGCTCGGCATCGAGTACCAGGGCCCTCCGGGCTGCGTGCACGGCGGGATCGTGGCGCTGCTGTTCGACGAGATGCTCGGGCTGGCCAACGCCGCGTCCAAGAGCGTCGGTATGACCGCGCACCTGCGTATCACCTACTCCTCGCCCACGCCGCTCTACGCGCCGCTGCGGTTCGAGGCCCGGCAGAACCGAGTGGAGGGCCGGAAGATCTGGGCAAGCGCGACCCTGCACGCCGGTGACACGCTGTGCGCCAGCGCCGAGGGCCTGTTCGTCGAGCCCCGAGGCATCCGGGACGACGAGCGCAGCCGACCCATCGAGGGCTGACTGCACGCGCGCCGGCCTGCGCGTGTGCCGGCCTGCGCGACACCTGACCCCCGCCGTCGTAAGCGTGTTCCGCACAGGCCCTCTCGGCTGATATGGGCGGAACCCGCTTATCGACGGGGGCGCGGGGTGGCTACTCCCCGCGCAGCGCCTTCATGCGCTTGTGGGCGCCGGCCACGATGCGACCGCGGTTGACGCCGGAGGAGAACTCGACGCCCTTCTCGTTGCCCTCGCCACCGCAGACGTGGACCGGGCCGTTTCCGATGGAGGCGATGACCTCGTCGGCCACCTCGTGCGGCTCGCTCACGGTCATTCCGGGCAGGTCCATGTCCAGGCCCGCGCGGATCATGGCGGGAGTGCGGGTGACGCCGAGGATGACCTCGACGACATCGACACCGTGCTCACGCATCTCGAGCCAGAGGCCCTCGACGAAGACGCGGCTGAAGGCCTTGGCGGCGGAGTAGATGCTCATGTCGGCGTGACCGAGGTAGCCGGCCATGGAGCCCATCACCACGATGCCGCCCTTGCCGCGGGCCTTCAGTCCGGGGCCGAAGCGGCGGATGATCTGCATCGGCGAGGAGATGTTGAGGTCGATGACCTTCTGCACCTGTGCCATGTCGGACTCGACGAACTCGGCACCGTAGGTGTTGGCGCCGGCGTTGAGTACGAGCAGGCCCAGATCTAGGCCCTCGCAGGCGGCGGCGATCTTGTCGGTCGAGTCGGCCTCGGTCAGGTCCGCGGAGACGACACGGCACTCGACACCCTTGGCGCGGACGGCCTCGGCGGTCTCCTCGAGGGCTGCGAGCTTGCGGGCGACCAGGACGGAGGAGACGCCCTGATCGGCGAGGCGGAACGCGATCTCGGCGCCCACGCCCTCGCTACCGCCAACGACAAGGGCCCACGGGCCGTAGGTAGATGGATCGAAAGTCTTCGGATTGACAGGTGTCGACATACTCTCAGAGTATGACGACTGACAGCGATCGGCCAGGTTTCGGTGGAGTACCCCTGCCGGGGTTGAAGGCGGACGAGGTGTTCTCGTTCGACGAGGCGCGCAAGCTCCTGGGGGATTCGTTCGATCCGCTCCCCGTTCCGGCCCTCCCACCAGCGGATCCCGAACTCGACCGGGTCGTGTCCGAGCTGCGCAGGCTGCGGGAGGCCACCGCAGGGCTCGCCCACTCCGAGGTCGAGCTCGGCGACATCGCTGATCGTCTCGCCGAGGTGGCCGACCTGCTCGAACCGCGCGTGCCCAGCCCTGCCGATCGGCTCGCGAACATGTGGACGGGCGCCGGTACCCGTCGTTCGAACCCGGTGTCCGGGCCGGAGAACCCGCTCGCGCCGCCCGTGGACTTCGTGGGCTGCGACGACGGCTCGGTCACGGCGACGGTCACGCTCGGTCCCGTCTACCAGGGTCCCCCCGGTTGCGTGCACGGTGGCATGAGCGCGCTGATCATCGACCACATGATGGGGCTGGCCAACCACTGGGGCGGCCGCTTCGGCATGACCGCCCACTACGAGCTCGACTACCGGTCGCCGACGCCGCTGCTGGTGCCGCTGACCTTCCGGTGCTGGGTGCACGAGACCGAGGGTCGCAAGACGTGGACGCACGGCACGATCCACGCCGGTGACCGACTGTGTGTGGAGGCTCGTGGCCTGTTCCTCGAGGCCAGCGTGCCGGTGCCCGGCCAGCCGGGATCCCGCTCGACCGTCGCTGACGGCAGCGAGTAGGCCTCAGGCCTGCAGGTCCAGGTGGACGACCTCCCGCAGGTAGGGCGCGATCACCTCGGTCAGGCCGCTGGCGAGCTGGTCGGGATCCTCGGGCGGCAGCGAGATGAAGCTGATGCCGATGCGCGCGATGATCGAGGCGGCGAGCCTCGCCTGCTCGGGCGCGATCTGCATCCAGCTCTGGGACAGCGCCGGGGTCAGGACCTCGGTGGCCCGCTCGATGAGCGGGCCCGCCTCGGTGGTGATGATCCGCAGCAACTCCGGCTTGATGTCGCCGGTGAGCAGCGCACGGATGAGGGGATCGCGGCTGCTGGAGAGCAGGAAGCCGTTGATCCCCTCGCTCAGCGCCGTCTCGATCTCACCCGGGTTGCGGTTGATCGAGTCGCGGATCTCCCCGGCGAACCGCTCCGACAGCTGGAGCGCGTAGGCCTGCGCCAGCCCCTGCCTGTTGCCGAATGTGCTGTAGAGGGTCTGGCGGCTCAGACCGGCGGCCTTGGCCACGTCCGACATGGTCACGGCCGACCAGTCGCGATTCTCCAATAGGCCGTGCATCGCGTCGAACACCGTGGAACGTAACGACCGACGCTCCGGGCGGTCCCCGGCGGGGGAGCGGCTGGCAGTGGTCGAGCGGTGACGCGGCATGGTGACCATTGTTCCCGATGCGCGCGCGTCGCGTGGGCGGGGACCGTGTGACGAACAGAACTACTAGGCGACGGGCCGGAAGTCGATCTTGTCGCGGACCCCGCAGTCCGAGCAGCTCCACGAGTCGGGGATGGCGGACCAGGGGGTGCCTGGCGGGAAGCCCTCGCGGGGCAGGCCGGCAGCCTCCGAGTAGTGGTTTCCGCAGTTGGGGCAGACGTACTCTCCGGTCGCGGAGTGCTGGTCCCCGGCGATGTCGGCGTCCACGATGACCTGCTCCGCGGCCGAGGCCTCGGCGTTGCCACGGTCCGTGGCGGACGCGGCCGGCGCGACCGTCGAACCCTCGGCGGGGGTGGCGGCGTGGCGGGCGAGGATCTTGTCCCGCTTGGACGGCTGGATGTTGGCGCGGGTGATGTCGCCGTCATAGTGCGCGAGGACGCGCTTGTCCATGACCCTGCGCCACAGCGGCGGGATGTACGCCACGACCATCATCGCCGCGTAACCGGACGGCAGCTGCGGGGCCTCGTGGAAGCTGCGCAACACCTGGTAGCGGCGCATCGGGTTGGCGTGATGATCGGAGTGACGCTGCAGGTGGTAGAGGAAGATGTTCGTGACCAGGTGGTCGGAGTTCCACGAGTGCTCGGGGCGGCAGCGCTGATAGCGGCTGGCCGAGGTCTTCTGGCGCAGCAGCCCGTAGTGCTCGAGGTAGTTGACGACCTCCAGCAACGAGAAGCCGAAGACCGCCTGCACGAGCAGCCACGGGGCCACCTGCCAGCCGAACACCGCGATGAGCGCGCCGTACAGCACGACGGTCATGAGCCAGGCGTTGAGATTGTCGTTACGGAGGGTCCACGGGCCCTTGCCCATGCGGCCCAGCCGCTCCTTCTCGAGCGCCCACGCGGACCGCGCCGAACCCACGACGCTGCGCGGCAGGAAGGTCCAGAACGACTCGCCGAATCGCGAGCTGGCGGGATCCTCGGGGGTGGCGACGCGAGCGTGGTGTCCGCGGTTGTGCTCGATGAAGAAGTGACCGTAGCCGGTGGTGGCGAGCGCGATCTTGGACAGCCACTTCTCGCTGCCGGAGATCTTGTGGCCGAGCTCGTGCGCGGTGTTGATACCGATGCCGCCGGTGATCGCGACCGTCCACGCCACGCCGATCGACGCGGCGATGCCGAGCCCGCCGTCGTACCCGAGCCACGACAGGTCGTCGGCGCTCCACAGGTAGCAGGCCAGGATCAGCGCGCCGTACTGGAAGGGGAGGTACAGGTAGGTGCACCAGCGGTAGTACGGGTCGGCCTCGAGCCGCTCCATCACCTCGTCAGGCGGGTTCTCGCCGTCGACTCCGACGCGATAGTCACCCCACGGCACGGCCACGTAGACGAGGAACGGCAGCAGGTACCACGCGATGGTGGCCGCCACGCCCCAGCCGAGCGCGTTGAAGCCGGCCACCAGCGGTAGCGAGAGGAACAGCCCGGCGGCGGGGATGAGGCCGAGCAGCCACAGGTACCGCTTGGCATCGGTCCACGCGTACGGCTCCACCGCGGCGTCGTCGTGGTGCGCGTGGCCGTGCGCGTCGTTGTGTGTGTGGCCGTGGGGACCAGCGCTCTGGTCGTCATGACGGTCGGCGCCGTCCCCTCCGGCGGGTCGGATGTACTCGGTGCTCGACATGGCTGACGACCTTCCCCAGACTCACGACGGTGTGGCATACGCCACTCTGATGCCTCAACTTTAGACAAATTGCCGGGCGATGTCTAGACACACAAGGGTTCTTTGTCCAAAGAGTTCTCGCGGTATGACGACGACGAGGGCCTCGGCCACCCGCGCGAGCCGGAATATCTGAACCGCTGACCTGGTTGTACGTGCAGGTCGTCGGATCAGTCATCCGACCCGGAAGGAGTGGTCCGACGTGACGATGCAACAAGCAGCGATGCGCACTCTGATGCGGGCCGAGAACAACAACATCAAGCTCGACCGGAGCGTCTTCACGAGGGAGAACTTCCGCAGAATCGGTCAGTTCGCCCGGCCGCACACCAGGCTGATCGTCGTCTTCCTGGTGCTCTCGGTCTTCGGGGCCTCGCTCGCGGTCCTCACCCCGCTGCTCGCGGGACGCGTGGTGACCGCGATCGTGGACCACCAGTCGGTCCGGATTGTGATCGGCCTCGCGGTGGCGATCGCAGCAATCGGCGTGATCGAGGCCGTGACCTCGGTGTTCACGCGGCTGTGGTCGGCGCGGATCGGTGAGGGCTTGATCCTGGATCTGCGGCGCTCGGTCTTCGACCACGTGCAGACCATGCCGATCGCCTTCTTCATGCGCACCCGCACCGGCGCCCTGGTCAGTCGCCTGAACAACGACGTCATGGGCGCACAGCGCGCGTTCTCCGACACGCTGTCCGGCGTCGTGTCCAACCTCGTCCAGCTGGTGCTGACGCTCATCGTGATGGCCGGCATCAACTGGCAGCTCACGGTCCTGTCCGTACTGCTGTTGCCGATCTTCCTGTTCCCGGCCCGGTACGTCGGACGTCGCCTGGCCACACTGCGTCGCGAGGCCGCGGACCTCAACGCGTCGATGAACGACCAGATGACCGAGCGTTTCAACGCCGGCGGTGCCACCCTGGTCAAGCTGTTCGGCCGGCCTCACGCCGAGTCGGCGGAGTTCGCCGCTCGCGCCGGGCGCGTCCGCGGTATCGGGGTGCGCACCGCGCTGCTCATGAGTGTGTTCATGAACTCGCTGACCCTCGTCTCCACGCTCGCGCTGGCGCTGGTCTACGGCCTGGGCGGCTGGTTCGCACTCAACGGCGGCCTGGACGCCGGCTCGGTCGTGGCACTGGCGCTGCTGCTCACCCGGCTCTACGGTCCGCTCACCGCACTGGCCAACGCGCCCATGGACATCGTCACTGCGATCGTCAGCTTCGAGCGCGTCTTCGAGGTGCTGGACCTGAAGCCACTGCTGTCCGACGCCCCCGACGCCGTGGACGTCCCCGGGGGGCCGGCCACCATCGAGTTCGACGACGTCCGCTTCTCCTACCCCTCCGCGGACAAGGTCTCACTGGCCTCGCTCGAGGAGGTCGCCGTCCTGGACTCCCGCGGCGGCCAGGAGGTGCTCCACGGGATCTCCTTCCGCGCCGAGCCCGGCCAGATGGTGGCCCTCGTCGGCTCCTCCGGGGCGGGCAAATCCACCATCGCCTCGCTGCTGCCGCGGCTCTATGACGTGGATTCCGGCGCGGTCCGGGTGTCCGGTCTGGACGTGCGAGAGGTCACCTCGTCGTCGTTGCGTCGAGCGGTGGGCATGGTCACCCAGGACGGCCACCTCTTCCACGACACGATCCGCGCCAACCTCGCGTTCGCGCGCCCGGAGGTCACCGACGACGTGGTCTGGGACGCGCTGCGGCGCGCGCGACTCGAGGACCTCGTCCGCGCGCTCCCCGACGGCCTGGACACGGTGATCGGCGATCGCGGTTACCGGCTGTCCGGCGGCGAGCGGCAGCGCCTGACCATCGCCCGGCTGCTCCTGGCTGCGCCGGCGGTGGTGGTGCTCGACGAGGCCACGAGCGCGCTCGACTCGACCAACGAGTCCGCGGTGCAGGAGGCGCTCGGCGAGGCCATGGTGGACCGCACCTCGCTGGTGATCGCGCACCGGCTGTCCACCGTGCGGGCCGCCGACCGGATCCTCGTGCTGGAGGCCGGTCGCGTGGTGGAGTCCGGCACTCACGCCGAACTCCTCGCCGCGGGTGGCCGCTACACCGAGCTCTACGAGACCCAGTTCGCCGACCAGGAATAGGCCGCGCGGCTACCCGGTGGCCAGGGCGGCCACGGTGGTGTGGACCCGGCTCGTGTCGGCCTCGGTCCAGCCCTCGGGGCTCAGGATCGCCGCCCACATCTGCGCCGCGTCCGGACCGAACGTGTGGCCGTGTCCGGCCGGCACATCCGCGGAGAACACCATATCCAGTGTGACCTGCCAGAACGTCACGAAGGGGATCCACCGCACACCCGGATCGAGGTCCGGGCCGAGGGGCTCGCGCAGCCAATCCGGACGCTGGAGGACCAGGCTGGGCGACCACCAGGTGATGGGATCCGACGCGTGCTGCCAGTAGACGACCCGCGGTGTGGACCACGGGGCGCCGCCCAGGTCCAGGTCCGCGCCGGAGGCGGCGAAGCGTACATGCTCACCGTGATCGATCACCGGTAGTCGTTCCGGGGAGCCCGGGTCGCGATGCGCGGTGATGTGCGCCCACTGCGTCGAGAAGTTGGGTGTACCCACCCACAGTGCCCCGTCGGTGCGGGCGATCATATCCTGTGCTCCGCTGAACGCCGCCTGCCCGCCGAACGAGCCGAGACTCTCGCCGAACACCACCAGCTTCGGTCGATCGGACGCCGGGCGCTCGTTGATCGCCCGCTCCACCGCCTCGAACAGGGCCCGACCGGCGACCTGCGGCGACTCACGATCCGCCAGGAAGGACAGCGGGCTCGGGAGGAACGAGTACTGCATCGCGGCGATCGCCGAGTCCCCGCCGGCCGTGTACTCGAGCGCCGTGGCCACGCGGGCATTGACCCAGCCTCGCCCGGTCGTGGTGGCCACCGCCACGACCTCCCGGTCCAAACCGCCGGTGCGCTCGAGCTCGTCGACCACCAACGCGGCCGCCTCCTCGATGTCCGTGGTGGCCTGGTGTCCGGCATAGACCCGGATCGGGGTCACCGCCGGCCTACCCGTCACCTCGGCGATCTGCTCGGCGCTCGGGCCGCCCGCGACGAACGTGCGGCCCTCCCTGCCGAGGCTCTCCCAGGCCTGGAACGACGCCGGCGACCCCGAACGCTCGGGTATCGAGGGTTGGACGACACCCTCAGCCGTTCCCTGGTCGGCCGCCGCCGCAGACCTGTCGGCGGTGCTGATGATCCCCCTGTGGAGGACCCCGTTGATCGACACGGACGCGAGGACTCCGAGCAGGACCACGGCGAGGAGCCGGGCCACCCGGACGGGTACGAAGCGAGAGCCCAGGCGGGTGAGCGCGGCGGCGCCCCGGCGGAACGCCCGTGCGGCGGCGAGGATGGCGATGGCCACCACCACGGCGAGCGGGAGGATCAGCAGATAGTCGGCTCGATCGATACGCTCGACGCCGGCCAGGTCGCGGGTGATCTGTTGCCACCATGAGCCCAGGACGAGAAACGTCGGCACCGCGACCGCCGTGAGCACCGCGAGGGCCCACCAGCCGGCCCGTCGGACACGATCCGGTAGGCGCGGTGAGAAGCCGCACAGACGAACGATCCAGGCGACGAGGCAGCCGAGGCCGTATCCGGTGGCGAGGCTGATGCCGGTCGCTACGGCCTGGAGGAACCAGGCCCGCGGGAGCAATGAGGGCGTCATCGACCAGACGAAGAACAGCAGCGCCGACGTCAGGCCCGCGGGATGGAACGAGCTCGCGAATCCGCGGAGGCGAGCTGCGTGTGAGGTGGTGGCCATGGTGTGTCCCGCTCGTGAGGGGCCGCGGCGATGTCCCCGGCGCAGGTGGGCAGCGTATTACCGGTACGGGCAGCAGAGGAGGCGACGAGAGCGTCCGACCCTCAGCCGGTCGACGGCTTCGGGTGGGACGCTCTCGCGGCGGTCTGGTGAGGAGGCTCGAGAACGTCAGCTCTCCAGGTGCAGGCCCAGCTCACGCGCGGCCAGCGCCGCGTACTTCGAGGTCTGCTCGAATGCTGACTCGAGCGGGTTGACGTCGTTCATGTCGGCGATCTCGGCCCAACGCTCGGCCACGACCTCGGGGGTGCGGGCTCCGTCGGGTAGGTAGACGCCGCGCGACTCGACCATCTGGGAGACGGCGAACACGCCGGCGCCGGCGCCGAGGATCGTCTTGGTGGGGGCGTCGTCGCTGACCATGAACAGGGCACCGGGGGCGATGGTCTCCGGGCCCATGATGTCCAGCACGCGCTGCGGCAGCAGGTCCTCGGTCATCCGGGTGGCGGCGGTCGGGGCGATCGAATTGACCTTGATGTTCTTCTTGGCGCCCTCGATGGCGAGCACGTTCATCAGACCGACCAGACCGGACTTTGCGGCCGCGTAGTTGGACTGGCCGAAGTTGCCGTAGATGCCGGAGGTGGAGGTGGTCATGAGGATGCGGCCGTACCCGGCCTCGGCCATGTGCGGCCACACGGCCCTGGTGCAGTTGACCGAACCCATGAGGTGGACCTCGACGACCTTGCGGAAGTCGGCGGACTCCATCTTGGCGAAGGACTTGTCGCGCAGGATGCCCGCGTTGTTGATGAGGACGTCGATGCGGCCCCAGGTGTCCATGACGGTGGCGACCATCTGCTGGACGGCGGCCTCGTCAGTGATGTCGCTGCCGTCGACGATCGCCTCGCCGCCGGCGGCGGTGATCTCGTTGACGACCAGCTGGGCGGGGGAGGAGTCGCCGGCACCGCCGTGAACGTCGCCGCCGAGATCGTTGACGACGACCTTGGCGCCACGTTCGGCCAGGGCGAGGGCGTAGGCGCGGCCGAGGCCGCCGCCGGCACCGGTGATGATCGCGACGCGGTCGGTGAAGTCGATCGATGTCATGAAGTGCTCCTGTTCGGGTGGGTCGTCTGGTGTGGGTCGACGGTGACGAGCGGACGGTTCGCCATGTTGGCGGGGGGGTCAGCCCAGTTCGCCGCGGACGTAGGACTGGTAGGCGGGTAGATCGAGGAAGCCGTGGCCGGACAGGCCGATCACGATGGACGGGCCGGTGCCGGCCTCCCCGGTGTGCTCGCGGGCCTTGGCGAGCGCGCCGGCGATGGCGTGGGTCGACTCGGGCGCGGGCACGACGCCTTCCGCCTTGGCGAACTCGACGCCCGCCTCGAACGCAACGTTCTGCTCCACCGCCATCGAGTCGATCAGCCCCAGGTGCTTGACGTGGCTGACCAGCGGCGCCATGCCGTGGTAGCGCAGGCCACCGGAATGGATGGGGTCCGGCACGAAGTCCTGACCGAGGGTGTACATCTTCATCAGGGGCGTCAGCCCGGCCACATCGCCGTGGTCATAGCGGAACTCGCCCTCGGTGAGCGACGGGCAGGCGGAGGGCTCGACGGCGATGATCTCGGTCGTGGCCCCGGCCAGGTTCTCCCGGATGAAGGGGAACGCGAGGCCGGCCAGGTTGGAGCCGCCGCCGGCGCAACCGTAGATGTAGTCCGGCGCGCCCTCGCCGAACATCGCGAGCTGCTTGATGGCCTCCTCACCTATCACGGTCTGGTGCAGGCACACGTGATTGAGCACGGAGCCCAGCGAGTAGCGGGCCTCCGGGTCCCCGGCCGCGACCTCGACGGCCTCCGACACGGCCATACCGAGCGAACCCGGGGTCTCGGGGTCCTTGGCGAGCATGGCGCGCCCGGACTCGGTGAGATCTGACGGGCTCGGGTGTACCGAGGCACCGAAGGTCTCCATGAGCATGCGGCGGTACGGCTTGGACTCGAACGAGGCCTTGACCTGCCACACCTCGACCTCGATCCCGAAGGCCTGGCCGGCGAACGCGAGCGAGGCGCCCCACTGCCCGGCCCCGGTCTCCGTGGTGAGCTTGGTGATTCCCTCGGCGGCGTTGTAATAGGCCTGCGCGACAGCGGTGTTGGGCTTGTGCGAGCCGACCGGGCTCGTGCCCTCGTACTTGTAGTAGATCCGGGCGGACGTGCCCAGCGCCTTCTCGAGCCGGCGGGCCCGGATCAGCGGCGCGGGGCGCCACAGCCGGTAGATCTCCTGGACGGCCTCGGGGATCTCGACGTACCGCTCGCCGGTGACCTCCTGCTCGATGAGCGCCATGGGGAACAGTGGCGCGAGATCCTCCGGCCCCAACGGCTCCGTGGTACCGGGGTGCAGGTGGGGAGCCATCGGCTCCGGGAGATCCGCCTGGATGTTGTACCAGTGGGTCGGCATCTCGCTCTCGGGCAGAAGTGCCTTGACCAGCGAACCTGCGGAGGCGTCAGACGTCATGTGTGGTCCTCGGATGGAGTGGGAGGGGTGATCTACACCTCATCCTAAGAGGTCACGCCGCATCGGAACGTGGGGGATCCGCCCATCGAGGTATTCGGGCCCGGATCGCACGAAGCCGAACTGCTCGTACCACGGCTGCAGGTGCGCCTGTGCGCCGATCTCGACGGGCTGGCCGCCGCACAGGTCGAGTCCCATCCGGATGAGCCGCGCGGCCACGCCGCGGCCGCGCCATTGTGGAGCCGTACACACCCGGCCCAGATGCATGACCTCGCCGGTGCCGTAGATGCGCAGGGTGGCCGCGAGCTCCGACCGCTCCCGGCCGGGGACCCGCGCCAGCAGGTGAGTGGTCGCCGGATCCGCGTCAACCTCGTCGATCTCGGCATAGGGGCAGTCCTGCTCCGCCACGAAGACGTCCACGCGCAGCTTGTACAGCGCGTGGACGTCCAGCGGTTCCAGCTGGTCGAGCGCCGAGGCCGCTACCCGCAGCTCGGGAGTCTCGGCCGACGGTGGTGCCTCGCTCACTCGTCCTCGGACGGCTGGGGAGCCGATCCGGCGGCGGGGCCGGGTATCGGGCTTCCGGCAGCCGGTGAGGTGTCGGCCTGCTGATCGGCCGGGCCCTCCGGATCCGCCGCGTCGATCGACACGTCCTCCCCGGTCGCGGGCTCCGCGGGGTCGCCGGCGGCCTCGGCGGGCTGCGGTGCGGATCCGGCGGCGGGGCCGGGCGCAGCGCTGCCAGCCGCGGGGGACTGGGCGGGGGTCGGGGCCGGCGTGGGCGTGGGCGCAGCGGAGGGAGCACCCGGGTCGCGCAGGAAGTAGGCGGTCGCGCCCGCGATGGCGGCGCCGCCGGCGAGTCCGGCGATCCACAGCGGGGCGAATCGGCGCAGTGGGCTCCGCTTCTGCGGCGGCGCCGCCAGGACGGACGTCTTCTCGCGCAGCGTGTCGGCGTGCTGCTTGGCGTCCGCCGCCAGCTCGCCCAGGAGTTCGGCCTGCTCGGCGCGACGGTCCCGCACCACCTGGAGGCCCCGGCTGGCGCCGAAGAGGGCGAGGCCGACGGGACCCCGGGTGGCGGCCACCGCGGCCTCGCCGAGGAAACGGGGATCCTTCAGGTCGAATGCCTTACGTGCGGCGGTACCGGCCAGCTTCAGGTCCTTCTCGGCCTGCTTGACGGCCCGACGTTCGGCAGCGCGATCGCTTCGTTTGCTCATATGACGATGGTGGCACAGCAGTCCGACACCGACCACCAGTATCAGGAGGCGAAGGCCTGCTCACCGCGAACGTGGGGCTCTCATCGCGTCTCCGGCGGTGAGCGTCTGCGCTGCGTGGCAGGATGGGGAGCGTGAGCATCGCAACGCAGAAGGCAACCATCCGCACCAACCGTGGCGACATCGTCGTCGAGCTGTTCGGCAACCATGCCCCGGAGACCGTCGGCAACTTCGTCGGCCTGGCCGACGGGTCCAAGGAGTACGCGCAGGCCAACGCCAAGGGCGAGAAGACCGGTCCGTTCTACGACGGCTCGATCTTCCACCGCGTCATCTCCGGTTTCATGATCCAGGGCGGCGACCCGACCGGCACCGGCCGTGGCGGCCCGGGCTACCAGTTCAAGGACGAGTTCCACCCCGAGCTCCAGTTCAACGAGCCCTACCTGCTGGCCATGGCCAACGCCGGGCCGGGCACCAACGGTTCGCAGTTCTTCATCACCGTGGGCCAGACCCCGCACCTGAACAACCGTCACACCATCTTCGGCAAGGTCACCGACGACGCCTCGCGGAAGGTCGTCGACGAGATCGCGGCCACCCGCACGGGCGCGATGGACCGCCCGACCGAGGACGTCGTGATCGAGTCGATCGAGATCTCCTGACTGACCACCGCGGTCAGGCGGCGGCGCGGGAACCGGTTCGACCGGGCCCGCGCCGCCGTCGTATCCGCAGGGCCCTGCAGCACCCGAGCGACCGGACATCATGAGCACCCAGACCCGCCGCGGCGGCGCCATCGCACGCTTCTTCCGTCTCCAGCCCGTCACCGCGTGGCTGATCACCGCGAACCTCGCCGTCTATCTCGCGACCGTGGCCCAGTCGCGCAGCTTCATGAACAACCACCATTCGGCGTTGTTCGATGCCACCGCGCTCTTCCCGCCCGTGGTGGTGGTCCGGGACGAGTGGTGGCGGCTGCTCACCTCCGCGTTCCAGCACTTCGGGCCCATGCACCTGCTTCTGAACATGTACATGCTGTGGATCCTGGGCTACGGCATCGAGCGCAGTATCGGACATCTCCGGTTTCTGGCGCTCTACCTGATCTCGGCGATCGGTGGCTCCGTCGCCGTCCTACATTTCAGCCCGGTCGCCCTCACCGCGGGCGCGTCCGGCGCGATCTTCGGCCTCATGGGCGCCTACGCGATCGTCGCGATGTCCATGAAGCTGGACGTCAAGGGGGTCGCGGTCCTGCTGGCCCTCAACATCGGCATCAGCATCGTCGTCCCCGGGATCTCACTCGCTGCCCACCTCGGGGGTCTGGTCGTGGGCGCGATCGCCGCGCTGGCCCTGGTGGTTCTGCCCCGCCTGCTGCCCTCCCGCACCGGCCGTGCGGGGCGTGAGGTCGCCTCGTGGACCGGCTACCTCGTGGTGGCCGTGTTGCTGGGCGTCGTGGCGTGGTTCTCCGCACAGGCCCTGCTCTCCGAACTCGCGGGGGCCGCCCTGTCGGGCCTCTGACCCCTGGCGTCGACTCCGCGGCGTCGGCTCTCGTCACTCGTCGGTGGGTCGGCCGCGGAAACCGAGGCCGGTCAGGGTCTCCACCACATCCCGGGGATCCGTGCCCAGATCCAGACGAGTGAACACGTCGAGCTGCTCGCGCCCACGGTCATCCACATACTCCAGGCGCATGAGGTGCTGCCGCGCACCCCACCGGGCCACTCCCAGCGATCTCACCTCCACGACCTCCTCCCTGGGGACGAAGATCGTGCCGCTCAGCTTCCTGACCGCGAGCGAGCCGTCCACGACTTCCAGGCGGGGCCGACGCAGCAGCTGTGAGACCGCGGTGGGGATGAGAATCAGTGCGGCCAAGCCCGTGAGCAGGAGCGCAAGGGGATCCTGACGCAGGAGACCCACCAGCACCAAGCCGAAGCCGATAACGATCTGAACGCCCGGCCACAGCACGCCCGGAGACCACGATGCGACCTTCGGCCCGGCGTCTGACGCGTCTCCACCACTCATGCCGCCCATCCTCCCTTATCCACAGGCTCTATCCACACTGTGGATGAATAACACGGGTGGAGTTCGAGTGCTGTTCGACCAGACGAGCGTCCGACCTGCGGCGGGGTCGTCGTCGTCGCCCTTTTCTTGTAATCCACAGTGTGGAGGGAGTTATCCACAGCGTGTGAGGGCTGAGAAATTCGCAGGTCAACAGGCGGAACATCCACGTGAAGGCCTGTTGACCTGCATAAATGGTGGTAGGAGGTAAAAATGCAGGTCACCCCCCGCGTATCGCGGGGGGTGACCTGTGGATGAAGCTGTGGATAAAAAAGCGGGGCGTCAGCGCCAGTTCATCGTCATGAGCAGGCCCACAACCGCCAGACCGAAGCCGATCGCGAAGTTCTGCCACGTCTCCAGAGCCATCATGAACGGGATCTGCTCACCGGCGAGGTAGTAGACCACCAGCCACGCCAGGCCGATGATCATCAGTCCGAGCATCACGACGAGGTACCAGCGCGGCGTCGGCGAGCCCTTGACCTTGACGGGCGTGCGGCTGACGGCGGCCTCGGTGTACTCGGTCTTCGACCGTACCTTTGACTTGGGCATTTCAGTCCTCGAACTGCTGGGGGATGTCTGGCGATACCCTACCAAGCCGCGCCCGGGACGTTCACCTCATCGGGGCGCAGTACGCTGCATCTATGCGCATCCTCGTCGTCGACAACTACGACAGCTTCGTCTACAACCTCGTCCAGTACCTGGGGCAGTTGGGCGCGGCGTGTGAGGTGTGGAGGAACGACGACGAGAGATTCTCCGGCCCGGACGGAGTCAACGATCCGTCGGTCCTTCGGGACGTCGCGGTGCGGTTCGACGGCGTTCTGCTCAGCCCCGGGCCCGGCACGCCTGACCGCGCGGGCGTCACGATCCCGCTCATCGAAGTCAGTGGGCGGGCCGGAGTTCCCGTGCTCGGCGTCTGCCTGGGTCACCAGGCGATCGGCGCGGCCTTCGGCGCGACCGTCGACCGGGCCGCCGAGCTGATGCACGGCAAGACCAGCCAGGTCACCCATGACGATTCAGCTGTGCTCGCGGGGCTCCCCAGCCCGTTCACCGCCACTCGCTACCACTCGTTGACCGTCCTGCCGGAAACGCTTCCGGACGAGCTCATCGCCACGGCCTGGACGGAGTCGGGGTTGCTCATGGGTATGCGACACCGGGATCTGCCGATCCACGGCGTGCAGTTCCATCCGGAGTCGGTGATGAGCGACGGCGGCCACAGGATGCTCGCCAACTGGCTGGGGATATGTGGGGAGCGGCCGTCGGAGACGCTCGTGACGCGCCTCGAGGCCGAACTCGACCGCACCCGCGGCGCCGCCCTGGCCTGAGCTGCGCACCCCCGGCCGGCCCGGGCCGGGGCGAGCCGGGGCGAGCCGAGAGCGGCAGGCCACCGCCCATCCGTGCGGTGGGCGGGGCCGGCTCAGCCGGGCCCGGGGACCAGGCCGAAGCGGATGACGCGGACCACGACCTGGTCGTTCACGCCCGCCTCACCCACCGGGGGCTGCTGGGAGTAGATCTGGCCGACCCGGCCTAGATCGGGATCGTTCTGGGGAAGCTCCACCAGCTGGCCACGGCCGCCGCGCCATCCGGCCTGCTCGAGCTTGGCCAGCGCCTCGTCGACTCTGTCGCCGACGATATTCGGCATCTCGAACCGGTTGCCGGCGGACACCTGCACGGTGATGGTCGCGCCCTTGAGCTGGGTCTGGCCGGCCGAGGTCGACTGCTCGACGACCTGGCCCTCGGGGGCGGTGCCGTCGACGCGTCGGGTGTCCACCCGGAAGCCGGCGGACTCGAGAGTCGCCCTGGCGGTGTTCGCGTTCTGACCCACGACGTCGGGGACCTGCACCTCTTCCGGCCCAGACCCGACGGTCAGCCGGACGGGCCGGTCTGAGGGGACCTGCGAGCCCGGCGACGGGTCGGTGTCGACGACCTTGTCCTGGTCCTCGATCGTCGACGGCCGGGCCTCGTTCTCCGGAACCACCTGGAAGCCGGCCTCTTCGAGGGCCCGGCGGGCGTCGACCGGGGACATCCCCATGACGTTCGGCACGGACAGGATCGGCTTACCGGTGGACACCACCAGCGTGATCTCCGAGCCGACCGCCAGCCGCTTGCCGGCGATGGGATCCGACGAGATCACATGACCCACGGGGATCTGCGGATCGGTCTGTGGGATCTGTACCGGCTCCAGTCCGAGAGCGGTGAGCTCATCGACGACCTCCTCCACGGGCCGCTGTGCGACCTCGGGGATGGAGACCTCCTGTTGCTGACGCGAGAAACCCGGGCCTCCGTCGCCGGTCGCCCAGATCGACACCCCCGCGATCACGCCCAGGACGAGCAGTGCGGACAGCGCGATGATGACGGCGCGCGGACGCCTACTCTCCCCGTGCCCGGAGCCCCGGTTACCGGAGGAGGGCGCCGCGGTCGCCGCCGCCGCGACCCCGGCGCCGCCCGCCGCCGCGCCGCTACCGGTCGTCCCGCCGAGATCGTGCGCCTCGGTCAGGGCCTCGGACGGCGACGACCAGTCCGAACGCCCGGAACCGAAACCGGCACCGGTGAAGCCGTGCGGTGCGTCGGGCCGCTGGTCGTCGTCGAGGTCGTCGTCGGACAGGACCAGCGGCGCGGACGGTCGACCGCCCGACAGCACGGCGAGCAGATCCGAGCGCATCTCTCCGGCCGAGGCGTACCGGTTCTCCGGGTTCTTGGCCATCGCCTGCATGATCACCGCGTCGACGTATCGACTGACCTGCGGGTTCACCGAGGACGGCGGCTGGGGGGTCTCGCGCACGTGCTGGTAGGCCACGGCGACCGGGGACTCACCCGTGAAGGGCGGCTCGCCGGTCACCATCTCGTAGAGCACACAGCCCGCCGAGTACAGATCCGAGCGGGCGTCGACGGTTTCCCCGCGGGCCTGCTCCGGGCTCAGGTACTGGGCGGTGCCCAGGACCGAGGACGTCTTGGTGAGTGTCGAGGTGGCGTCGCTGACCGCGCGCGCGATCCCGAAGTCCATGACCTTCACCGCGCCGTCGCGGGAGATCATGATGTTCGCGGGCTTGACGTCCCGGTGGATGATGCCCTTCTTGTGCGAGAAGTCCAGCGCCCCGCAGACATCGGCCATGACGCCCAGGGATCGGTCGATGTCCATCGCGCCGTCCATCTTGACGATGTCCCGCAGGGTGTCGCCCTCGACGATCTCCATCACGATGTACGGCAGGGCGCCGTCGGCCGTCGGCTCCTCGCCCTGGTCGTAGATCGCGACGATCGAGGGATGGTTGAGCGACGCCGAATTCTGGGCCTCGCGCCGGAACCGCTGATAGAAGCTCTCGTCGCGGGCGAGCTCGGGTCGCATGATCTTCACGGCGACGTCCCGGCCGAGGACGGTGTCGCGGCCGCGGCGGACCTCGGACATGCCGCCGAAGCCGAGGGCGTCACCGATCTCGTAGCGCCCGGCGAGGATCGAAGGAGTGGTCATCCGCGCTCTCCTCCGCCTTGTCCGCCTGCGCCCGGAACGCTCTGTCCCTGCTGGCCCTGACCCTGCTGGCCCTGTCCCTGACCGGGCTGCGGCACCAGCGAGTTGAACTCCGAGGTGATCGAGTCGAGCATGTCGTTCAGGTCCGGTGGCGCCGGCACGTCGGAGGTCGTCGGGCTCGGCTCGGGCGTCGGCGAGGGTGACGGCGTGGGTGTGGGCTGCTGGGTGGGTTCCTGCGTGGTGGTGACGGTGACCGGCGGGGACGTCGGCGTGGTGGGGGTGGTGGTGGAGCCACCGAACAGTCCGCCCGGGCCGAAGACGCCCGCGCTGGACAGGGCGACCACCGCGGCGACGGCGATAGCCGCCACCAGGAGGAACACGACGAGGAACCAGCCCACGCACCCGCTGTTCGACTGGCGCTTCGGCGCCCGGGTGGTGGCCGGCGGCGCGGCGGCCCGCTGCGTGGACGTCTGTGCGGCCCCGGGGCGGGCGCCCGCCTGCGGTGGACGCTGCCCCCGGGCGGTGCCGGGATAGCCGGCGGCCCCGGGCTGCATCTGCGTGAACTGCCGGGTGGGCGTGGGCCCCTGCTGCTGAGTCGGCGGGTGGCCGCCCGGGCCGTCGGGTAGGACGGTGGTCGCCGCGGTGTCGCCGGCCAGGTACCCGGCGGCCGCGCCCGCGGCACCCGCGGCCCCGGCAACACCTGCCGCGGTGATGAACGCACTCGCCGGCCTGGGGTCCCGGCCGGCCCGCACGTCGGAGATGGCGTCGGCGAAGGCACCGCCGTCAGGATAACGGCGGGCGGGGTCCTTGGCCATGGCCTCGGCGAGGACCCGGCGGACGGGTTCGGGCACGGAGTCCGGCAACGGCTCGGGGGTGTCGCGGACGTGCATCATCGCGATGGTCACAGGGGAATCGGCCACGAACGGCCGCCGCCCGGCCAGGCATTCGTAGCCCACCACCCCGAGTGAGTACACGTCGCCGGCCGGGGAGGTGTGGTGGCCCATCGCCTGCTCGGGCGAGATGTACTGGGCCGTGCCCACGACCATGCCGGTCTGGGTGACGGCCGAGGCGCCCATCGACTTGGCGATCCCGAAGTCGGTGAGTTTCACCTGCCCGGCCGGCGTGATGAGGATGTTGCCGGGCTTGACGTCGCGATGGACCAGGCCGATCGCGTGCGCGGCGTTGAGGGCCCGGCCGGTCTGCTCGAGCATGTCCAGGGTGTGCCGCAGCGGCAGCCTGCCCTCGCGGGCCAACACGTCCGACAGCGGCTCGCCCACGACGAGCTCCATGACCAGGTAGGACAGCGGGCTGCCGGAGGCGGGGTCCTCGACCTGGCCGTAGTCGTAGACCGTCGCGATCCCCGGATGCGAGATCCGCGCCGTGACCTTGGCCTCGGAGCGGAACCGTTCCACGAACTCGGGGTCGGAGGAGAACTCGGGCTTGAGGATCTTCACCGCGACCCGCCGGTCGAGTACGGCGTCGTCGGCTTCCCACACCTGGCCCATGCCGCCGGTGGCGATCAGCCGCAGTAGTCGATAGCGGCTTGACAGCACCGCACCGGAGTTCAAGCTCACGGCGTACCCCCCATCAACGCGCCCAGGACCTCGCGACCGATGGGTGCGGCGTAGGTCGCGCCGACAGTGTCGCGGGTGATGCCCGGGCCCGACTCGAGCGCCACCGCGACGGCGATGTCCTGCCCGGGCACGAACGCGATGTACCAGGTGTAGGGGATCGACTCGGAGGAGTCGGCGCCGTGCTCGGCGGTGCCGGTCTTGGAGGCGATGGGGACCCCGGGCAGCCCGCCGCCGGCGTGTGCCTCGGCGCCCACCATCAGCTCGGTCATGGTGGCGGCCTGCTCGTCGGTGAGGGCGCGGCCGGCGTCGCGGGGGGTGAAGCCCTCGATCACCGACAGGTCTGGCGCGGTGAGGGCCTTGATGAGCTGCGGCTGCATCCGCACGCCACCGTTGGAGACGGTCGCGGCGACCATCGCGTTCTGCAGGGTCGTCATGCGGACGTCGCTCTGCCCGATGGAGCTCATCGCCAACTGGGCGGCGTCTTCCATCTCGCCGAGACCGGACGGCGCGACGGGGAGTCCGAAGTTCTCGGGAGCGGTGCCGTCGACGCCGAATCGGGCGGACATGTCGGTGAAGGCCTCGTCGCCGATGTCCTGGCTGAGCTCGACGAACGGCACATTGCAGGACAGCTCGAACGCGGTGCGCAGGGTGACGGTCCCGCCGCCGCAGGTCTGGCCCGCGTAGTTCTGCAGGTAGGTGGAGGTGCCGGGGAGCAGGGTGCGGTCGGCACCGGAGACCGGGGTCTCGGGGCCGATGCCCTGCTCGAGGGCGGCGGCGGTGGTGATGACCTTCATGGTCGAGCCGGGCGGGAGCGACTGCTGGGTGGCGTGGTTGAGCAGCGGACGATCGGGGCTCTCCTCGATACGCTGCATGGCGTCCGTGCGCACGGCCTGGTCCTGGCTGGACAGCTCGCCTGGGTCGTAGGACGGGCTCGAGACCAGGGACAGCACCTCGCCGGTCGAGGGCCGCACGGCGGCGACCGAGCCGACGAAGGGCCCCTGCCCGGCGCCTCGCTGGAGGGCCTGGAAGGCGACCTCCTGGGCCGCTGGGTCGAGGGTCAGTTCGACGTTGCCGCCCTGCGGGGTGCGGCCGGAGATGAGCCCGGTGATGCGCTGGGACAACAGCCGCGGGTCGGAGCCGTTGAGGAACGCGTCCTGGGAATGCTCGATACCGGCGGTGGCGTACTGCAGCGAGTAGTAGCCGACCGTGGGCCCGAACGAGTACGGGGCGGTGGGGTAGGTGCGCTCGAACTCGAAGCGCCCCTCCGAGGGCAGCGACATGGCCAGCACGCGCCCGCCCGCGGTGATCTGCCCCCGCTGCCGCGAGTACTCGTCGAGGAGCATGCGCGTGTTGCGGGAGTCGGCGCGCAGTTCGTCGGCACGGAAGACCTGCACCCAGGTGAGCTGGAGGAGAAGCGCCACGACCATGACCATGGCGGCGACGGCAACTCTGCGGATAGCGGTGTTCATACGGCGCTCACCCGTTCCTGCGGTCGGACGCGCGGCCCGGTGACAGCCGCGGCGCGCGCATCATGCCGGTGGCGGCATCGGCCAGTGCCGGGGCCTGGCGCGGGGTGGGCAGGGGACGACGGGCGTCGTTGGACAGCCGCAACAGGACCGCGAGCAGCGCATAGTTGGCGAGCAGACTCGACCCGCCGTACGCCATGAACGGCAGCGTCAGACCGGTCAGCGGGATGAGGGTGGACACGCCTCCCACCACCACGAACACCTGGATCACGACGGTGAACGCCAGGCCCACGGCCACGAGCTTGCCGAAGCTGTCGCGGATGGTCAGCCCCACGCGGATCCCGCGCAGCACGAGGATCAGGTACACCAGCAACACGGCGGTCAGGCCGATCAGGCCCAGCTCCTCCCCGACGGTGGAGGTGATGAAGTCGGTGTTCGCGAACGGCACCTGGTCGGGCCGCCCGTTGCCGAGCCCGGTACCACCCATCCCGCCGGACGCGAGCCCGAACAGCGCCTGTGAGCTCTGGTAACCGCCGGTGTCGAAGTAGGCGAACGGGTCCTGCCAGATCTGGAACCGCACCCGCACGTGCCCGAACAGGGCGTACGCGAGCACACCGCCGATCGCCACCAGCACCACGCCGATGAGCAGCCAGCTCACGCGCTCGGTGGCCACGTACAGCATCGTCAGCACGGTGGCGAAGATGAGCAGCGCCATGCCGAGGTCGGTGTTGAACACCAGTACGCCCAGCGACAGGAACCAGGCCACGATGATCGGGCCGAGGTCCCGCGCACGCGGCAGGTCCACGCCGAGCACTCGTTTGCCGGCGGTGGTGAACAGCTCCCGCTTCTCCACGAGGATGGAGGCGAAGAACACGATGAGCAGGATCTTGGCGAACTCGCCGGGCTGGATGGTGAAGCCGGGCAGGATGATCCAGTTCTTGGCGCCGTTGATCTCGGAGAACCGGGCGGGCAGCACCGCGGGGATCGCCAGCAGCAGCAGTCCCGCGAAGCCCGTGGTGTAGCCGTACCGGGCCAGCACGCGGTGGTCGCGCAGGAAGAAGAGCACGCCGGCCATGACGGCGAGCCCGATGAACGTCCACAGCAGCTGGCGGGTGACGTCCATGCCGGGCGGGTCGCTGCCGTTCGCGACCGCGCGTGACGCGTAGGCGAGGTCGAGCCGGTAGATGAGGACCAGCCCCAGCCCGTTGAGCAGCGCGACCCCGGGCAACAGGACGGGATCGGCGTAGGGGGCCAGCCAGCGGATGAGCAGGTGCGCGCCGCCGGTCAGTCCGAGGAACGCGAGCGTGATCCACAGCAGCGCGAGCGAGAGCTCCTGCTCCTGGGCGAGCTGGACGATGAGCAGTGAGAAGCCGACGATCACCGTGGCGGCGATCAGCAGGACGAGTTCCTTGCCGCGGCGCGGCCGGTCGGGGATCGCCTGCCCGCGCGGGTTGGTTGCGGGACCGGTCATGGTCAGCTCACCGCCCGGCAGTTCTCCCCGGGGACCTGCGGTGGGGCGGGACGCGCCGTGGGAGACGGCTCGCCGCCGTCCTCGCCGGGTGCGGGGTCGGCCGGCTCGGCGGTGGGATCGTCGGCGCCGCGCGGGGGAGTGTCGGCACCGGGCTCGGGATCGGCGGGATCGGGGGTCGGGGAGGGCGACGACGACGGCGCGTCGCCGGCGCCGCCCTCACCCCCGCGGATCTCCTCCTCCTCGGGCTCACAGGGGGGGAGGAGATTGTCCTGAGCGAGTCGGAGGACCTGGGAGTTGGCCTCGGACAGGCTGCCCGAGGGCATGCCGGCGCGGACGGTCTCCCGGGCGGGCTCACGGAGGTCACCGAGGGTGAACACGTCGCAGCCGGAGGGGATCGAATCCGGCTCGTGCATCGTCAGCGTGCCCTCTGGGGTCAGGCATGCGACACGGCTGACGGAGGACAGGGCGATCCCGAACACGTCTCCGGAGATGCCCCGCTTGACCACGACCTGGCTCTCCTGATCGGTGACGAAGTAGTTGCTGCGCACCAGCAGCGTCGAGACGCCCACGATCCCGGCGATCACCACGAGTACCCCGACCACGCTCAGAGCGAATCGCCAGCGGCTGCCGCGGGGCGGGTCGGCGTCGGCCTCGTCGTCGTCGGACTCGGACCCGGCAGGCCCGGCGCTTCCGGACTGCCCGCCCGAACGTCCGTCGCCGGCGCCGTCGGCGCTGTCACCGTCGGCGCCCTCGCCGTTCCGGGAGGCGACCCGGGAGCGTGAGAACGCGGCGGCCTTGCCGGCCGCGGTGGCGGAGTAGGGGTCGGCGGCGGGGTCCACGACGCCCGGCTCGTCCGAGGAGGCGGCACCCACGACCACCGGGATGACGGGGGTGTCGCGGGCGGACTCGACCACGTCGGCCACCACGACGGTGATGTTGTCCGGCCCGCCCGAGCGCAGCGCCAGCTGCACCAGACGGTCGGCGGCTTCGTCGACGGAGCCGGCGGCGAGGGTCTCCGAGATCGTCGCGGTGCTCACCGGGTCGGACAGGCCGTCCGAGCACAGCAGGTAGCGGTCGCCGATCCGCGCCTCGCGCGTGACCACGGTCGGCTCGACCGGTTCGCCGGTGAGCGCCTTGAGGATCAGTGAGCGGCGCGGATGTGAGTGGGCCTCGTCCTCCGACAGCTCACCGCGGTCGACCAGCGACTGCACGAATGTGTCGTCTTTGGTGATCTGCGACAGCTCGCCGTCGCGCAGCAGGTAGGCGCGCGAATCACCGACGTGGATCAGGCCCATGCGGCGGCCGTCGAACAGGAGCGCCGTGGCCGTGCAGCCCATGCCGTCGGTCTCGGGGTGGGCGTCGACGTGTGCGGCGATCGCGCTGTTGCCGATGGTGAGGGCCCTGCTCAGGGTGCCGGTGAGGTCCTGGCCGGGCTCGTCCTCGTCCAGCTTGGCCAGGGCCGCCACCACGAACTGGCTGGCGATCTCGCCGGCGGCGTGGCCACCCATCCCGTCGGCGAGCGCGAGGAGCCGGGGACCGGCGTAGGCCGAGTCCTCGTTGTTCTCCCGCACCATCCCCAGATGGGACCGCGCCGTGTAGACGAGTGCGGGCGTCACGCGCGTAGCTCGATCACGGTCTTGCCGATCCGGATCGGCGTCCCGGCCTCCACCTTGACCGGGGTGGTGACCCTCGATCTGTCCAGATAGGTCCCGTTTGTCGACCCGAGGTCCTCGAGGAACCAGTCAGGGCCGTGTGGAGACAATCTGGCGTGTTGGTTCGACGCGTAGTCGTCATCGATCACCAGCGTGCACGAGTCGGCCCGGCCCAACAGGACCGGTTGCTCGGACAGCGTGATGCGGGTGCCCGCCAGGGCGCCCTGCGTGACCACCAGGTGCCGGATCGTCTTGGAGCCGCGGCTGAGGAAGCCCCCCGTGCGCTCACCGCGACCGCCCGAGCGCATGCCCACATTGCCGAACACGTCGGTCCTGAGCGCGCGCAGCGTCAGATAGATGAACAGCCACAGCAAGACCAGCAGAAGGCCACGCGAAAGCTGCAGAACGAGTCCCTGCATCGCTGTTGTCCTCCCCTCGCCGGTCTGTCACCTCTACCAACGTGTCATCGTCCCCCGGGGTTCCGGGGGACATTCCGCTGTAGTGGAGGCTAGTCGAACCGTACGACGATCTCCGAGTGCCCGACGCGGATCACATCCCCGTCGGCCAATTGCCAATCCTGCACGGGTCCACCGTTGACCGTGGTGCCGTTGGTCGAACCGAGGTCGGTCAGGAGTGCCTCGCGGCCGTCGAACCGGATGTCCGCGTGCTGCCGCGACACACCGGTGTCCGGCAGGCGGAACGCCGCATCCTGACCGCGGCCGAGCAGGTTGGAACCCCGCTGCAGGCGGAAGGTGCGGCCGGAGCCGTCCTCGAGGTGCAGCGTCACCGTCAGCGATGATCGGCCCTGGGTGATCCGGGTCGGGGCGTCGGACGGGCCGCCCCAGCCGGCGCCCTGGTCGGGCTGCCGTGCCGAGACGGGATAGTTGGACGCGGGTGCCTGCATGTCGTTGCTCTCCTTGCTCGCCCACGACGAATCGGACGCGGGCGACGACGGCGCCGGGTGATCCGGGGCCGGAGCCGGCGCGGCGGCCGAGATGTGGAACGGAACGGCATCGGGATCCACGATCCCGTCGATGCGCATCTGTCCGGTGTGGAGATCATCACGCTCGACGAATGTCACGGCCACCGGACCGTACGTCTCCCAGCCCTGCTCGCCGATGTGGTCCGAGAGGTGGCGGGAGAAGGTCTTGACGGCCAGCGCCTCGTCCTCGGTGAACGACGCGTAATCGGACCGGGCCAGGGTGATGGTGTAGCTGTTGGACACCAGCAGATGTCCGTCGACCACCTTGAGGGAGGCCTCCGCCTGCTTGCGTAGCTGGGCCTCCACCTCGGCCGCGACCACCCTGCCGCCGAAGAGACGGGCGAACGCGTCGCCCACAGCGCCCTGCAGGGTCCGTTCGAACTTGCCGACTATGCCCACGTCGCGCCTCCTCTCTCTCCACATGTCGTGGCCTCTCGGGCACGACCGGTCGGGCCGCCCTCGGCGGCATCCGGTCGATCATAGAGGCGGAGGCCGCTCTAAGCACGCGCCAGAGTTGCGACTACTCGTTCGGTGATTCCCCGCGCGGAGCCGCTTACCAGCCCCCACCTGCTGATTAGTAGTGATCGGACAGGCCGTGTTACCGTATTCGAGCGTTACTCGGGCGAGTGGCGGAATGGCAGACGCGCTGGCTTCAGGTGCCAGTGTCCTTCGGGACGTGGGGGTTCAAGTCCCCCTTCGCCCACAGTCAGTCGAGATGTCCCGGATCAGATGATCCGGGACATTACTCATTTGCCCGGCTCGCTGTCTGGCAGGTTGTGCTCCGTCACTCCTGGGGTGCCGCCGCTACACCGGTTTCTGCACGCCGTGCTCGATCGGCACGAGCGAACGCAGCTGGGTGACGTGCCGCGGCTCGAGTTCCTCCACGGATCCGACCTGCAGCAGCTTCATGGTGCGCCGCACCTCGGAGGACAGGATCTCGATGGCCCGGTCCACGCCCTCGCGGCCCCCGGCCATGAGGCCGTAGAGGTAGGCCCTGCCGACGAGGGTGAACGAGGCGCCCATCGCGATGGCGGCGACGATGTCGGCGCCGTGCATGATGCCGGTGTCGATGATGATGTCCACGTCGTCCCCGACTGCCTTCCTGACCTCCGGGAGCAGGTGAAACGGCACCGGCGCGGTGTCGAGCTGACGACCACCGTGGTTGGACAGGATGATGGCGTCCACACCCAGGTCCACGAGCTTTCGGGCGTCCTCGACGTTCTGGACCCCCTTGATGGCGAGCTTCCCGGGCCACATCCGGCGGATCTCCGCGAGGTCGTCGAAGTCGATCGACGGGTCCATCGCGCTGTCGAGCAACTGACCGACCGTGCCGCCGGTGGTCGTGAGCGAGGCGAACTCCAACTTCGGCGTGGTGAGGAAGTCCCACCACCACCAGGGCCGCGGGATGGCGTCGAGGATCGTCTTGGCGGTGAGCTGCGGCGGGATGGAGAATCCGTTGCGGGCGTCCCGCATGCGGTTGCCGGCGATCGGGGTGTCGACGGTGAAGAGCAGGGTGTCGAAGCCGGCCGCGGCCGCGCGGTCGACCAGGCCGTAGGAGATGTCGCGGTCCTTCATCACGTAAAGCTGGTACCAGAGGCGACCGTCCGGCGCGGTGGCGCGGACGTCCTCAATCGACGTGGTCCCCAGGGTGGAGAGGGAGAACGGGATACCGGCAGCGGCCGCCGACCCGGCTCCGGCGATCTCGCCCTCGGTCTGCATGAGCCGGGTGAACCCGATCGGCGCGATGCCGAACGGCAGAGCGGACGGACTCCCGAGAATCGTCGTGGTGGTGTCGAGGTCCGAGACGTCGGTGAGCACGCCCGGATGGAGTTCGACGTCTTCGAACGCCTTCCGTGCGCGAGTGAGGGAGATCTCCCGGTCCGCCGAGCCGTCGGTGTAGTCGAACGCCGCGGCGGGAGTACGCCGCTTGGCGATCGCGCGGAGATCCGGAATCGACTGCGCGCGGGACAGGCGGTTGGCCCGGAAATCCAGACTCGGCTTGCGGAACTGCATGAGTTCGAAGATCTCGCTCGGCTTCGGTACCTGACGCTTGACCATGACGATCGGCCGCCTTTCGTCGTTCGTTCCCGCACATCTCGTGCCGTACGTCACACGGTAGGGGTCATCGAGCTGGTGGGCGACCGTGGCCGGATCGATCTTTGCCGCAAACAAGCCGACCCCCTCACCGCATGCGCGTTGGCAGCTCACGGGAGGGGGTCGACAGGGGCGCCCGGCGTCAGAAGAAGTTCATCCCGGAGGAGATGAGGGCGGGCCCCTCGCTGACGATGCTGCCCGTGGTGTTCTGGGCGTCCCCCACGACGATCGTGCGCATGACCGGGACGGTGTCGGTGGCGCAGTAGGTGACCAGCGAGTGCACTCCGTCCGCGATGCCGTCGGCCGAGAGCGTCACCGGGCGGGTCAGTACGGGCAGCGCCACCGGCGAGCCGGTGTCGGTGCGCAGGACGGTGGTCCGCTCGCCGGAGAGCACGTCCGAGATGTTGCCCAGATCGACGAGGTTCTTGATGTGGTCGATGACTCCGTCGGCCCGGCCGCGCTCGGCCACCACGGCGACGCAGCCGTCGACGGGGGTGGTGAGGTCGGTGAGCCCGACCTTGAAGGTGACAGACACCGAGTTGCCGTCGACGGTGTTGCTGACGGTCGCGGCGGACGCGACGCCGGCGGCGCCGACGGTGAGGGCTGCCGAAGCGGCGAGAGCTGCGGCGACGCGGGTGGCGGTTCGGGTGAGGGACATGGGGATCTCCTGTCGAGGGGGGAGGGCGGTCGCGGTCCGTCGGTCGACGGACCGTCGTGTGTGGGGTGGTCGCGCGGGGTCGACCGGTGGT
Organism: Dietzia aurantiaca; assembly: GCF_021033825.1. GTDB lineage: Bacteria > Actinomycetota > Actinomycetes > Mycobacteriales > Mycobacteriaceae > Dietzia > Dietzia aurantiaca. The sequence goes on along the minus strand of NZ_JAIFXZ010000005.1, from coordinate 22,810 downwards.
CAGCTGCCCAGCGATCCGAGGGATCCCGAGCTACCGGCGCCGATCGCGAGCGAGGCGACCAGCCCGACAAACGCGAGTGAGCCGGTGGTCGGTTCGTCCGCGCCGGGGTCCGGGCCGGTGCCGGGATCGCCGTCGTCGACCACGGTGAGGGTCTCGATCGCCTCGCTCGGGGAGTGAACGTCGGGATCCGCCGGGACGAACTGGGCCCGGACCGTGTAGCTGCCGCGCCCACCGGCGACGTGGGTCAGGGTGGCCACGCCGTCGACCAGCGGGACGAGGTGGTCCTCGCCGTTGATGGTGAAACGGATTGCGCCCTCGGCGTCGGCGGGGGTCACCTCGGCGGTGAGGGTGATCTCCTCGCCGGCCTCCGCGTCCGGGGCGGCGAGGGACACGCTGGTGTCCTCGGCCACGACCTCGCCCTCCACGGTGACGGTGGTCCGGCCGGTGCCGGGTGCGTACCGGGCGGTGTCGGCGGGGGAGAAGGTGGCGACGACGACGACGTCTCCTGCCGCCGGGAAAGTGTGCGTGAGCGTGGCCGAGCCGTCGATCACGTCCACGGTGAACTCGCGTCCGCTGCCGCCGGTCTCGTCGCCACCGAGGCTGTCGTCAGCGTTGTCGTCGTCGAACCTGAACGTGACGGCCCCGGCCGCGCCGGAGGGGGTGACGGTCGCGGTGAGGGTGGTCTCCTCGCCGACCCGGGCCGGTTCGGCACCCGCGGTGACCCTGACCTGCGTCGACTCGGCCTCGACGTCCACGTCGCGGGTGTCGCTGCTGCCGGTGTACCGCTGCGGGTCGGCCGGGATGAACGTCGCGGTGATGACGCCGGCCCCGGCGGCCGGAGCGGTGAACGTGGCGACGGCCTCTCCGCCGGTCACGTCGACGGTCTGGCTCTGGTCGGGCTGGTTCTGGTCGACGAAGTCGAAGCGCACCTGCCCGTCGGCGCCGGCGGGCGTGATCCGCGCGGTGGCGGTCACCTCCCCACCGGCGGTGACCTGCACCGGGTCGAGACTCAGCGCGGTCTGCGTGGTCTCGGTCTCGACGTGCACGGTCATCTGGCCGGTGCTGCCGGTGTATCGACCGGTGTCCGTGGGCGTGAAGGTGGCGTCCACGACGTGGTCGCCGGCGATGGCGAAGGTGTGGTCGAAGGTGGCGATACCGTCGGTGACCTGCGCGGGAAAGGTCTGCTCGTCGATCGTGAAGAGGACCGTCCCGACCGCGTCGGCGGGGGTGACGGTCGCGGTGAGGGTGGTCTCCTCGTCCGGCCGTACCGGGTCGGTGTCGACGGTGACCACCGTTTCGGTGGCCTCGGCTTGCACGTCGACCGACTGACTATCGGTGCTCTCGGTGTACCGGTCGGGGTTCGCGGGGACGAACGTCGCGGTGACGGTGAGCAGCCCGGCCGCCTCGGTGGGGAGCTCGGCGGAGGCGGTGCCGTCCGCGCCGACGGGCACGCTCACGGTGTCCTCCCCGGCGGTGAACTCGACGGTGCCCGCCGCGCCGGCCGGGGTGACCGCGGCCGAAGCCAGGACGGTTCCGCCAGCGGTGACCTCGAGCGAGTTCAGCGTGAGGTCGGTCTGCGTGGTCTCGGCGGTGACGTCGACGGTCTGGCTGTCGCTGCTGCCGGTGTAGCGCTCCGGGTTGGCCGGGAGGAACGTGGCGGTGACGGTGCCCGTCCCGGCGGATTGCGCCGTGAAGGTGGCGGTGGCCTCGCCCCCCGTGACCGGTACGGTCCGGGTCTGGTCGGCGTAGTCGAAGCGGACCCGGCCGTCGGCGTCGGCCGGGGTGATCTGCGCGGTGGCACTGATCTCGCCGCCCGCGGTGACCTCGATGGGATCGAGTGTGAGTGCGGTCTGCGTGGCTTCACTCTCGACGTTCACTGTCACCTGGTCGGAGCTGGTGAGGTAGCGGTCAGTGTCGGTGGGGGAGAAGTCGGCGACGACGACGTGCTGGCCGGCGGCGAGGAAGGTGTGCTCGAGTGTGGCGATGCCGCCCGAGACGGTCGCGGGGAAGGACTGCCCGTCGATGGTGAAGCTGATGGTCCCCGCCGCGGTCTCCGGGGTGATGGCCGCGGTCAGCGTCGTCACCTGACCGGCCTGGACAGGGTCCGCGTCGACCTTGACTTCAGTGGAGGTCGAGGTCTGCTCGTACACGTAGACGGTCTGGCTGTCCGAGCTGCTGGTGTAGCGCTGCGGGTCGGCCGGGATGAAGGTCGCGGTGACCGTCATCTCGCCCGTCGAATCGGCCGGGAGCTCTACGGATGCTGAGCCGTCGGCGCCCACAGGAACGCGGACGGGATCGCCGCCGGCGGAGAACTCGATCTCGCCTTCCGCGCCGACCGGGCTTACGCTGGCCGAGGCCTGAACGGTGCCGCCGGTCAGCACCTCGACCGGGTCGAGCGACAGGTTGGTTTGTGTGGCTTCGGTCCGGATGTTGACCGTCCCATCGCGCGACGAGCCGGACCATTGGTTGGAGTTTCCGGGGACGTAGGTGGCTGTGACCGACTTTGAGCCTGTGGTGGAGAAGGACGTCGTGGTGGTCGCGACCCCGTTGACCAAAGTCGCCGTGCGGGTCTGACCGTCGACGGTGAATCGCACGGTGCCCGTAGGGGTGTTGGTGCCGTGGTTGGCGGTCACTCGCGTGGACAGGGTGACGTCCTCCCCGACTCGTCCGGTGCCTGGGCTGACGGTGACGGCCTGAGTCGTGGTTGCGACGGCGGGCAGGGTGTAGCGGATGATGTCGTTGACGCCCGCCCATTTGCGACTCGTTCGGTTCTTGTCCAGTTCAGCGCCGAATTGGAATTGCTGACCGCCCATCGCGTTGTTCGGGATCGACAGGCGAAGCCAAAAGTTCCGCGACTCGCATTTGAGGCCCAGTAGGGGCATGTCTGTCACTTCGCCGATCCACCAACTGGCGTTCCGATCATTGTGGACGTTGGTGATGTTGCCACCTGAGGAGACGAGCCCCCATCCTGACGGTGCTCGTATGCCAGCCTGGTACAGCACGGTGGCGGTATCCCAGAAACCGCACTTGTTCTGTCGAGGCGAGACTCCGATCTGCAAGTGCCCACCGGGTAGTGGTGTGCTCTGGGAGCCGTTGACTGCCAAGGTGACGTCAAAATCGCCGTCAATAGTTCTCGAGCTTGTCTGGGCAGATGCGGCAGGAGTTAGTCCTAGCATGAGGGCCAACGCCGAGACTATGCCGACCGCGATGCGTGCCAATCGCAAAGTCATCGCCGCGGTGCGCGGGTGGGCTGGACGGACGTCGACTGACATAGAAGAACTCCATCAGGGGTTGCGGGGTAGATCTCAAAGGGATCTGGACGCGTGCCGACAGCGTGTTCTTGGCCAGAAGAAGTCGACGGCGAATCGAGGGGAACTGATGCCCATAGTAATGAAATCGAGATTTAAGTAAAGCACTATTTTGTTGCCGGATCATGGATCGGCGAGACGGGCGAGAGTGCACGGTTCCCTGTGGGGGACGGGAATGTTCGGGACGAGCGGATTGCGCTGCGAATCCCGAAACCGCCAGAGAGACAGGCAGATGTACTGCCGGTTGACGGCATTTGGCAACCAGGTCAATGCCACGATAACGGCGAGCGATACATCATCGCGTGACCCGAACGAGAACCTCAGCTCCCTTGCGCGACTGAGAATCACCTATATAGTTTCGCATAGTAACTCGACAAGCGCCCAGCCCCTCTGGGCATACCCTCCGAGCATTCGAGGAATTCATGCGCCGCGTACTCGCGTGGTTTTCCGCTGCCGTCGTCACTCTCGGCGTAGCCACGGTCCCGTCGGTGGCCTCCGCTCAGACGACCCGGTCAACCACCTCGTTCGACACCACTTGCTACATCGCCGCGCCCAGCGTCGGCGGTCTGGGCGGGCCAATGGATATCACGCCTCAGAACCCGGTGCGGATCCACGTGACCGCCCCGGAGGCTGTGGACGTCGGGGACCGGTTCGACGTGACCTTCGAGATCGACCCGATCAACGTCTCACTCGAGAGTTTGCCGGGTGCCATCAGTCTCAAGCAGGCATCGAGACTCAAGCTCGACCTGCAGCGGCCCGCGGGAACGAAGCTGATCAGGTCCAGTTTCAGCGGCGGAAATATCCCGATCGCCAACGCGCAGGTCATCACCGTGAACGAAGGCGGCACACCCGACCCTAACGGGAATGTGTTGCGGCTGACAGACAGCGGTCATAACACCATCGGCAACGGTGGGAATGTCTCGCAGAGCAACCACCAGGGCCTCGGGATGAATCTGGCGGGTGCAAACTCTCTGGATTTCGAGTTCCCGCGCGTCACGCTGACCTTCGAGGCGGAGCGTGCAGGCAATGCGGACATCGGTGTCCGTACACAGGGCCAGGCGGCCGGGTATGGGCCCAACGCGGCGAGCTTCCTGACACTCCTTGCTTCCGCCAGCGTCCCGCTCCTCGGAACTCAGTGGGTCCCGGGCTACTGCAGTCCGCGCGGTTCGGCCACCGCGCCCATCGACCAGGGCGCCGCGTCGATGAAGTCGATCGAGATCGTGGGTTTGCCCACGTCGTCCACGCTCACAGGCCCGGAGAACGTCTACCTGCGCACCCCGGCCGAGTTCGTGGCTACCGTCGACCCCCGTATCGCCGGTGAGGTCGCGTTTGTCAGCGGAGCGCAGCGCGTGACGGTCCCCGTGAACACCGGCACCGGTGAGGCACGGGCCCAGCTCACGTTCACCGAGCAGCCTTCCGGGCCGGTCCGGGCGATCTTCACCCCGTCTGACACCCGGTACGCGACTGCGGTGTCCGAACTTCCGATCACGGTCGAGCGGCTGGCCACGGAAATGACACTCTCCGCGCCGGAGTCCACTAACGCCAACACCCGCACGGCAATCTCCGCCGCCCTCCCGGCTGTCGCCCGCGGCACCGTCGTCTTCCGCGGAGGTGGACAGGAGCGGGCGGTGGACGTCCGCGACGGCCGGGCTACGACCAGCCTCACGTTCACCGAGGTCGGCAGCACCGAGGTTGAGGCGGTCTTCACACCGTCGGCCACCTCGCCGTACGCCTCGGCCACGGCGTCGGCCTCGATCCTGGTGGAGGAGAGCACCGACACCACGCTGATCCTCAACGGGCTCGACGCCCCCGGCTACGTCGCCGAACCGGTGATGCTGGAAGCGGTTGTCAACCCGGCTGAGGGAACGGAGAACCCGCAGGGCCGAGTCGAGTTCGTGGCCGGTTCACAGACCCAGATTGTCGACGTGGCGGACGGCCGCGCCGCCGCCGAGTTCAGCTTCGGCCGCGCCGGCGACGTGCCGGTCTCGGCGACCTTCCACCCGACCGGGTCGGAGCAGAACCGCGCCGAGGACTCCGGAACCTTGCAGGTCATCGACGCTGCCGCCACTGATTCGCAGCTGATCGGACCAACGCAGACTCGTCCCGGGGTGGCCACGCCGTACCGGATCGTCGTAACCCCGGCGGGTGCCGAGGGCACCGCGGACGTCCGCATCGACGGCCGCGTCGTGGCCACCGATGTGGCGATCGTCGACGGCGAGGGAGTTCTCGACCTGACCTTTCCCCCGGCCGTCGCCACGGACCGTCAGGTGACGGTGGACTTCACGCCTGCTGATCCCCGGGTTCATCGCCCGCACAGTTCGGTGCACACGATCAGCGTGGCGGCGGGGGCCGTCGACGAGGACGCTCTCGAACTCACCGTGACCGGGCCCGAGGGCCCCGTGAAGGTGGGGCAGTCGGCCGAATTTCGCGTGACGGTCGCACCACAGGGCGAGCTGACCTCGGCCGATTCGCTCAACGGCTACCTCACGGTCACCAATAACGGCGAGCCGGTCTTGGGCGCCGACGGTCAGCCCGTGCGCGTCGCGGTCACCCGCGGGGTCGCCGACGTGGACGTCACCTGGACCAGCAGCTACCCACAGTCCAAGTTCCTCCAGTTCACCTACCACTCCGCGGACGGCACCGAGCGTGCTGTCGGTGGCGTAACCGTCGCCGTGACGGGCGAAGGAACCGACGACGACGGCGTCATCGTGGGCCCGGGCGCCGGCGGCAGCTCGCTGGACCTCGGATCTCTGACCGGCGGCGGCGCCGGCTCCCTCGACGCGAGCAGCCTCACCGGCTCGCTCGGCGGCTGACGGCCAGGAAAAGGACTCAACAATCATGCTTCGTAAACTCCTCGCCGCTTTGGCGGCCCTTGCCCTGATCGTGGGCCTCGCGCCTGCCGCTCACGCCCAAACGGGGCAGACCCGAATCGACGACATCCGATTTAACGTCGCTATAGATGTCGGGCAGAGCAATCTGCGTCCCGGCGGGCATGTGCGCTTCAATATCAGTGCCACTAATACCCGCGGGGGAGCGCCCCTTATTAATAACCGGGTTGTCAACACATATGGACTGACCGTGCCAGCAGGATTCACGCTGCGAGGTAGCGGGGGAACTGACTTTATCGAGGTCGGAAATCACGACCAGGGGCCGACGTATTGGGGTGGCAAGCCCCGAAACTTTACTTACCAAACTCTAGCGCCTGGTGCATCGCGATCGGGATGGCTCTCACTCAACATTCCCTCAAATGCGGATGGCGGAACTAATTTTCAGTTTGGTGTACGTGCTCACTTGGGTCTTGGCGGGAGTTGGAAACCGACCGCTGACAACGTCGTCGGCTTCACCCTGGGGGCAGTCGGAACCAACACGTCTGTGTCCGCTAACCCGGCCACCGTCGAGGAAGGCACCGCCACCACGCTCACCGCGGATGTCGGGGCGGTTCACGGCAGCAACGGGGTCACTGCCGGCGATGTCAGGTTCGAAGTAGATGGCGTCTTGCTCGGTGTGGTGCCGGTCGGCTCCAACGGCCGCGCCAGCATCCCGTACACCGCGCCGCTGCTCGACAACCGCGACCCGGTCACCCAGACAGTCCGGGCTCGCTACCTGGGAGATGCCCCGAGGTTCGCGGCTTCCGACTGGACAACGAACACGGTGCGGATCGATCCCGAGCCCAAGTCGGAGGTCACCAGCACAGTCGGCCTGACCGCCACCCGCGGGCTCGTTGAAAACGGACAACTGCCGGTCACCCTCGACGTGGCCGTCGACACCAGCAGCGGAACGGATCTGCCGGAGGGGACCGAGGTCGAGATTCTGCGCGACGGCGTCGTCGTCGACACCATCGCCGTCAACGGCGTCACGGCGACCTACACCGACCACCTCGACGCGGACGTCGCGGAGGAGACCGTCTACCGCTACACCGCGCGACTCCTCGAGTCGGAGACCTACGACACCATCTACCGCGGGGCCGAGTCCGACCCGGTCGACGTGACGCTGGCCGCCGAGACGACCCCCGAGGTCACCGTGGCCGTGGATCCGGCCTCCGTCCTGGTCGGGCGCGCAGTGGACGTGACCGCCGCCATGACCGCCGGAGGTGAACCGCTGCCCGCGGGCGCCGAGGTGATCATCCGCGCCAACGGCCGCGACATCGGCACCGTCACCACCGACGACGACGGCTCGGCGACCCTCGCCGACCACGTCTTCACCACCCCTGGCGACAAGACGATCGAGGCGGTCTTCGAGGGTGCACTGATCGACGGCATGTACTACCTGCCTGTGACCTCTGCTCCGGCCACCCTCACGGTGGAGTCGCTGCCCGAGGTCGACTCCGGCACCACCATCGAGCTGCAGACCGAGGCGACCGCAGGCGACGAGGTCACCATCACCGCGACCGTTTCCCGTCTCGACGGCCGAGAGCTCTCCGACGCCGGCACCGACGACCTCGGCTCGGTGTGGTTCTTCTCGGACGGCGAGGCGATCGGCTCGGCACCGGTCACGATCGACCGTGACACCGGCGAGGCGAGCGCGGTGTTCACGCACCGGTTCGCCGAGCGGGGTGAGTACCGCATGACCGCGGACTACTCCGGCGCCTCGGGCAGCGACGAGGTGATCGCCCCGTCCGAGACGGCCTCCGCCACCGTGGTGACGGTGACGACATCGGAGATCGTCATCGAGGAGCCCGGGCCGCCTGAGCCGGACCCGATCATGGTCGGATCGCTCGACCTCGGCAGTGTTACGGATGCGCTCGGAGAAGAGGGCCTGAGCAGCCTCACCGGCATGTTCGGAGGGAACTGACAGGCCAGCGAGCATCGCGCGAACAGTAGGCGGCCCGTCTCCAGCAGGAGGCGGGCCGCTTCCGTCATCCGGTCCCGCCGGCGGCGGTAGCGTAGCGCCCATGCCCTCACCCTCGAACCCTCTCGGCCGCGCCCGCCAGAACGTCATCTACCGAGCGGGGATCTCCGGGATCACGCCGAAGGTGCCGACCGAGGCGGGCCGCCTGGAGGCCGCGGCGAGGCGTTCGCTGCTGCGGCGCCCGGGCGGCCGCCGGGCGTGGGCGTACATCTACGGCGGCGCGGGCTCGGGCGCCACGATGGACGCCAACCGCGAGGCGTTTGACCGCCGCCGGATCGTCCCTCGGATGCTGCGGGACACCTCCGAGCGTGACCTCTCGGTGGAACTGTTCGGCCGACGGCTGCCCGCACCGGTCCTGGTCGCCCCGATCGGCGCGGCCGGGCTCATCACCCGCGACGCCGACCTCGACGTGGGAGCGGCGGCCTCGGAGCGTGGCCTGCCCTACATCCTGTCCTCGCAGGGTTCCTCGCCGATGGAGGCGACTGCCGCCGCGATGGACGAAGCGTCGTCTACGGGCTCCGCCTCCCGGTGGTTCCAGCTGTACTGGAGCAAGGACGAGGCGCTGGTCGACAGCTTCATCGCCCGCGCGGAGGCCATCGATGCCGGCGCCCTGGTGGTGACGCTGGATACGACGCTGCTGGGGTGGCGTCCGTGGGACCTCGACCTGGGCTCGCTGCCGTTCACGCGTGGGGTCGGCATCGCCCAGTACACCTCGGATCCGCGGTTCGCCGAGCTCGTCGCCGAGCGGGTGGCCGCCGACGTGGAGGACGAACCGGTGACGGTGACGCCGCAGGCGGTGCGGACGATGCTAGAGATGGCCCGGAACCGCCCGGGCCGGCTCCTCGACAACCTCCGCGCCCCCGAGACCCGCGCCGCGGTCCAGACCTTCCTCGACACGTTCTCCAACCCCGCGCTCAGTTGGGATCACCTCGCCACGCTGCGCGAGCGGACGCGACTGCCGATCGTGCTCAAGGGCGTCCTGCACCCGGACGACGCACAGCGCGCGTTTGATACCGGCGTCGACGCGGTCATGGTCTCCAATCACGGAGGGCGGCAGGTCGACGGGTCCATCGGCACCCTCGACGCACTGGTCCGGATCCGCGAGGCGGTCGGTTCCGAGCCCACCGTTCTGCTCGACTCGGGCATACGCGGTGGCGCGGACGTCATCAAGGCGATGGCCTGCGGCGCCGACGCCGTCACCCTGGGCCGACCGCACCTCTACGGACTCGCCATCGCGGGACGGCGCGGAGTCGGTGAGGTCCTCGACAACCTGCTCGCCGAGATCGACCTGACGCTGTCCCTGAGCGGCATGAGTTCGTGGGACGAGATCGATGGGTCGCTTCTGAGCTGAGGCGTTCCTCACGTTCCTGTGGGATGTCTCACAGATTGGCCCGGCCAGGCTGTACCGGGTCGAATCGGTGCGACGATGTCCCGTAGGCTCAGCCGGAAGTTCTCCCGGCAGTCAAGGCGGCACCCCCGTCTGCTCCCGGGGGAGACGCCGCCACGGCGGACGAGGTACGGGCCACCCTTTTACCCTGCACCGCCTCGTGAGCTCCGATCGGTCGATCGTTGACTGGAGCGCTCGGGCCCGAGCACGTCTCGGGACCCGGGAGAAAAATAGATACGTCTCGCAGAGATGAACGTCGGAGCCGGTGCGCAGCACCGGCTCGTTCACAACGCTGTCAAAGGAAACCCTAATGGCCTCGAGCCTTGAAGAGATCCCAGATATGACCCCGGACACTGACGTCCGGGATGCCGCGGAGGCCCCCTCGGTGATCGGTGTGGTCGCGGAGGTCAATCCTGCGGAGAACCGCGTCGCGGCCACCCCCGCGACCGTGGCCAAGCTGATCGGCCTGGGGTACCGGGTCGTCGTGGAGTCCGGTGCCGGCACGCGCGCCGAGTTCGCCGACGCCTCCTATATCGAGTCCGGTGCGGAGCTGGTCGACGGTGACACGGCCTGGTCGAGCGATGTCGTGATGAAGGTCGCCGTCCCCACCGAGGTCGAGGTCGGACGACTTCGTTCCGGCGCGACGCTGGTGAGCCTTCTGGCCCCCGCGCAGAACGAGCGTCTGCTCACCCTGCTGACCGAGCGTGGCGTGACCGCGCTGGCCATGGATGCGGTGCCGCGTATCTCGCGTGCCCAGTCGATGGACGTGCTGTCGTCGATGGCCAACATCGCCGGCTACCGTGCCGTGATCGAGGCCGCCCACCACTTCGGCCGTTTCTTCACCGGCCAGGTCACCGCCGCGGGCAAGGTCCCGCCGGCCAAGGTCCTCGTCGCGGGTGCCGGTGTCGCCGGCCTGGCTGCCATCGGTGCGGCCTCGAGCCTCGGCGCGATCGTGCGTGCGACCGACCCGCGGCCCGAGGTCGCGGATCAGGTCAAGTCGATCGGTGGCGAGTACCTGCCGGTCGAGGTTCCGGACGAGGAGAAAGAGGTCTCCTCCGACGGCTATGCCAAGGCCACCAGTGAGGCCTACGACCGCGCCGCCGCCGATCTGTACACGACGCAGGCCGCGGACGTGGACATCATCATCACCACGGCCCTGATCCCGGGCCGGGCGGCCCCGCGCCTGATCACCGCCGCGGATGTGGCCTCGATGAAGCGTGGATCGGTCATCGTCGACATGGCCGCTGCCCAGGGCGGGAACGTCGAGGGCAGTGTCGCCGACGAGGTCGTGGTGACCGAGAACGGCGTCACGATCATCGGTTACACCGACCTGGCGGGGCGTCTGCCGGCGCAGGCTTCGCAGCTGTACGGCACGAACCTGGTCAACCTGACCAAGCTCGTTACTCCGGAGAAGGACGGCGTCTGGGCGCTGGACATGGAGGACGTCGTCCAGCGCGGCGTCACTGTCACCAAGGGTGGCGAGCTCATGTGGCCGCCGCCCCCCGTGCAGGTCAGCGCCGCCCCGGCCCCTGCGGCTGCGGCGACGCCCGCAGAGGCTGCCGAAGAGAAGAAGAAGATGTCGTCGGGCGCCAAGATGGGCCTGATCGGCCTGGGCATGGCGCTGCTGCTGGTGCTGATCGCGATCGCCCCGGGCGATATGCCGCAGCACATCACGGTGTTCGTGCTGGCGATCGTGATCGGCTACTACGTCATCGGCAACGTGCACCACGCGTTGCACACCCCGCTGATGTCGGTCACCAACGCGATCTCCGGCGTGATCGTCGTCGGCGCCCTTTTGCAGGTGGGCATCGACAATTCCGTCGGCCTGGCCCTGGCCGCCATCGCGATCCTCGTCGCGTCCATCAACGTCTTCGGCGGTTTCGCCGTGACCCGTCGCATGCTCGGCATGTTCTCGAAGGGAGCCTGAGACCATGTCACTCGTGACCGCCGCCAACGCGGCCTACCTCGTCGCAGCGCTGCTGTTCATTCTGTCCCTGGCAGGCCTGTCCAAGCATGAGACCGCCCGTCGCGGACTGACCTTCGGTATCGCCGGCATGGCCATCGCCCTGGTGGCCACCGTCGTCCTGGTCCTCGATCACCAGCCCGCCACGATCGGCATCGCCCTCATGGCCGTCGCCGTTATCGTCGGTGCCGGGATCGGCCTGATGCGCGCGCGCAGCGTGCAGATGACCGAGATGCCCGAGCTCATCGCTCTCCTGCATTCGTTCGTCGGTCTGGCCGCCGTGCTGGTGGGCTGGAACGGTTACCTCGAGCCCGAGCTCCACGGTGAGCTGACCGGATCCTTGCTGGGCATCCACCACGCCGAGGTGTTCATCGGTGTGTTCATCGGCGCCGTGACCTTCACCGGCTCGATCGTGGCCTACCTCAAGCTCTCGGCCAAGATGAAGTCCGCGCCGCTGGTGCTGCCCGGTAAGAACCTGATCAACGCCGGAATCATCGTGGCGTTCATCGTGCTGACGGTGTGGTTCGTGATCACGCCGGCGCTGTGGATGCTCGTCGTCGTCACCATCCTCGCCCTGGCGCTGGGCTGGCACCTGGTGGCCTCCATCGGCGGCGGCGACATGCCCGTCGTGGTGTCGATGCTCAACTCGTACTCCGGCTGGGCGGCAGCGGCCACCGGCTTCCTGCTCGGCAACGACCTGCTGATCGTGACCGGCGCGCTCGTCGGCTCCTCGGGTGCCTACCTGTCCTACATCATGTGCAAGGCGATGAACCGCTCGTTCTTCTCCGTCATCATGGGTGGCTTCGGTATCGAGGCCTCCTCCGGTGAGGGCAAGGACCACGGCGAGCACACCGAGATCGATGTGGCCGGCGCGGCCGAGATGCTCGCGAATGCGAACTCGGTGATCATCGCGCCGGGCTACGGCATGGCCGTGGCCCAGGCCCAGTACCCCGTGGCCGACCTGACCCGCACCCTGCGGGACCGCGGCGTGGACGTGCGCTTCGCCGTCCACCCGGTCGCCGGTCGTCTGCCCGGGCACATGAACGTGCTGCTGGCCGAGGCCAAGGTGCCGTATGACATCGTGCTCGAGCTCGACGAGATCAACGACGACTTCGCCGATACCGACGTCGTGCTGGTCATCGGCGCCAACGACACGGTCAACCCCGACGCCGCCGAGGACCCGGGCAGCCCGATCGCCGGCATGCCCGTGCTGCACGTGTGGGAGGCCTCGAACGTCATCGTGTTCAAGCGCTCCATGGCCGCCGGTTACGCCGGTGTCCAGAACCCGCTGTTCTTCCGCGACAACACCGACATGCTGTTCGGTGACGCCAAGGACCGCGTCGGCGACATCCTGACCGCCGTCAAGGAGCAGCAGGGCGCGAACGCCTGACGCTCGCGTGCGCGGCGCGACCGATTGGCGCGTGAGCTCCCGCCGGTCTCATCGATAAGAGGGTTTCGACCACATCGTGCGAGTAGATGTGGTCGAAACCCTCTTGTCGATGGTGGGGGTCACCGCGCTTATCGCGTCGGCGCGGACCCCGGAGCGCCATCCGCCTGACCGTTCCGGGCAGAGCCCGACCGAGGCGGCGTCAGGGCCGCGTGGCTGGCACCCCGGTTGCCGTGACGGCCGCGCTGTTGGGCGCCGGCGCGGCCGCATCGCGCTTGCGCCGCACGTAGATCTGCTTGCGCACCCGCGCCACGACCTGGCCGTTGTCGTCGGTCAGGTCGGTGCTGAACCACCGCAGTACCTTCTGGCCGCCGGCGGCCGCGTCGCGGATCTCGGCAACGTGCTCGGCGGTTACCTCGAACTCCGCGTGGACAGCAGTGCGCCCGGGGGAGACGAAGTCGATCTCACCGGCGACGTCCCACACCACGTACTCCGATCCCAGGCGTCGCATCAGCAGGAACATCCAGAACGGGTCGGACATGGAGAACAGTGAGCCGCCGAACGCCGTGCCGACGTAGTTGGTGTTCCACGGCCGGCGGTTCAGCCGCACGCGAGCCCGGCTGAAGTCCGGGGCGATGTGCTCGACGCGGACGCCCGCCGCAAGATAGGGCGGCCAGAGGCTCATCCCGATCTGCATCCCCCGCGCAGAGGACAGTGCCCGCTTGATGGGTCCGACCTGCTGTGACATGCCTACTCCGTTCCCTTGGGGCAGATCGATGGGTCCGCCCTGTCGCATCTTTACTATGGCATAGAGCATAGTGCGTAGAATGCAGTGCATGCCCACAGGGAGATCGAGTACGCCGGAGGCCGGGCGGGGGCGTCGAGGTGCGACGCGCGAGAAGATGATCCGCACCGCCGCGGTCTTGTTGCGGGAGAACGGGGTGGCGGGGACGACCATCGACAAGGTCCTGGCGGCCAGCGGCGCGCCTCGGGGGTCCGTGTACCACCACTTTCCCGGCGGACGCGCGCAACTGCTGTCGGAGGCGGTCGAGCTCGCGACAGAATCGATCATCGAGCTCGCCGGGGCGGCGGGGGAGGGCGATCCGGCTGTCGCGCTGGACGCATTCGTCGCGCTCTGGCGCGAACAGTTGCTCGCGAGCGACTACCGCGCGGGATGTCCGGTGCTCGCCGTGGTGGTGGACGCCGATCCGGCGCTGCCCGAGCTGACCGAGCAGGCGGGGGAGGCGTTTGGGCGGTGGCAGTCGGTGTTGGCGCGGATGTTGGGGGAGAGAGGTATGACGACGACGTCGGCGGATCGCCTCGCCCTGCAGTCGCTGTGCATTCTCGAAGGGGCGGTGGCCGTGTCGCGGGCGCGTCGGGAGATCAGCCCGCTCGATGAGGCCGCGCAGGCCATCCGGGCGCTGTACGAGGCCGAAGTGGATCGCGCCGGGGTCACCTCCTGACCGGAGCGGCGAGTTTCACGTGGAACTCGGCGGTCCGGGGCGGTGTAGTGCGGGCAGCAATTCCTGCTCGGCCAGCTCGAGGAACGGGCCTTGGTCCGCGGCCACGTGGTGGAGGTAGATCTCGTCGACGCCCAGGTCCTCGTACCGGCGCAGTCGCGAGACCAGCTCGGGCACCGAGTCGGTGACGATCACGCCCTCGGCGATCTTGTCGTCGGGGACGTAGCGCCCGGCCGCGTCGAACTGCTTCGGCGTGGCGAGGTCGGCGGGGAGCGGATCGTCGAGCGCATGGTTCTGCCACTGCTCACGCGCGATACCACGGGCCTCCTCGAGCGTGGGCGCTATCGACAGGTGGATCTGCACCGCCGTCGGCCCGCTCCCGCCGGCGTCGCGGTACGCCCGCAGCACCCGGTCGGTCTCGTCGAGTCCCTGGTTGATCGTGATGAGGCCGTCCGCCCAGCCGGCCGCGCGCTCGGCGGTGGCCGGCGTGAGCGCGGGTCCGAGGAGAGCCGGCGGCGACTCCGGCAGGGAGTAGATCCGGGCGCGGTCCACCTCCACGAGGCCGTGATGGGTGACCTCCTCGCCGCGGTGGAGCCGACGGATCACATCCACGCACTCCTCGAGCCGAGCCTGGCGGGCCGGTTTGTCGACCCACTTGTCGCCTGTGATGTGCTCGTTCATGTTCTGCCCGGTGCCCAGGGCCAGCCAGAAGCGGCCCGGGAACATCTGCGCCAGCGTGGCCGCGGCCTGGGCGACCACCGCGGGGTGGTAGCGCTGGCCGGGGGCGCACACCGTGCCGAACCGCAGCCCGGTGGTGGCCAGCGCGGCCCCGAGCCACGCCCACGAGAACCCGGATTCGCCCTGCGCCGCGGACCACGGCGCGAAGTGGTCCGAGCACATCGCCATCCGGAATCCCGCGCGCTCCGCCCGCTGCACGTCCTCGAGAAGTTGCCCGGGAGAGATCTGCTCGTGGGAGGCGTGGAACCCGTAGTCAGTCATTGGCCAGCCTCCTCCGCGGTGCGGAGCGCGTCGGCGGCCCGGACGAGCCCCATGTGGCTGAACGCCTGCGGGAAGTTGCCCGCCATCCGCCCGGATTCCGGGTCGTACTCCTCGGCGAGCAGGCCCAGGTCGCCCGCGCACGCCAGGACCGTGTCCATGAGCGCTGCGGCATCGGCCACCCGCCCGCTGCCGGCGTACTGCTCGACCAGCCAGAAGGTGCACATCACGAACGGGTACTCGCCGCCCTCGAGCCCGTCGATGCCGGTATCGGTGCGATAGCGGAAGACGAAGCCCTCGTCGGTGACCAGATCCTGTTCGATCCGCTCGACGGTGCGCAGCATCCGCGGGTCGTCGTATGCCAGGTACCCGGTGTGCGGTAACTGCAGGAGCGAGGCGTCGACCTCGGTGTTGTCATAGGTCTGGGTGTAGATGCCCAGTTCGCGGTTGTAGCCGTGCGCATCGATTTCGGTGGCCAGGCGCTCGCGCAGTTCGCGCCACCTGGCGACGGGCCCGGTGTAGCCGTACTCCTCCACGGCGCGGACGCCCCGATCGAAGGCCGCCCACAGCATGGTGCGGCCGTGGGTGAAATGGTGGGTGCCCCCGCGCATCTCCCACACGCCGTGGTCCTCGCGGTCGACGTTGGTCTCGGCGTAGCGCAGCAGACCCTTCTGCAGGCCCCACGTGTAGTCGTCGTCCTCCACCCCGGCGGCCCGGAGCTCGTGCAGGGCGATCATCACCTCGCCCACCACGTCGGCCTGGTACTGCTCGGCGGCCGCGTTGCCCACCCGCACGGGTCGGGATCCTTCGTACCCCGCGAGGTGGTCCAGTTCGCGTTCGATCAGCTCGCGCTCGCCGCCGAGCCCGTACATGATCCGAACGTCCTCCACGTCGCCGGCGACCGCCCGCAGCAGCCAGTCCCGCCAGAGTTTGGCGCCCTTGGTGAGCCCGTGGGAGGCGGCCACCTCGAGCGTGAACGCGGCGTCGCGCAGCCAGGTGAAGCGGTAGTCCCAGTTGCGGGTGCCGCCGAAGTGCTCGGGCAGTGACGTGGTGGGTGCGGCGATGATCCCGCCGGTCTCGTGATGGGTCAGGGCCCGCAGCACCAGGAGGGAACGCACCACGTGCTCGCGGTGCCGGCCGCTGACCTGCAGCTGGTCCGACCACCGTTCCCAGAACTCGACGGTGGACCTAAGCGTCTCGTCGGTGTCCGGGTGTGGGGGCGGGTCCTGGTAGGAGGGGAACCACGACATGTCCCAGTCGAGCACCTCGCCGGCGGTCAGCGAGAACCGGCCCACGAGCCGGTCGGCCCGGCAGCCGGTCCGGGTGTCCTCCTCCTCGTCCGGCCAGTGAAGCTCCGGCCCGGTGACGATCAACCCGTCCGGGCCGGCGATGGCCAGCAGGGCCCGTTCGCCGCCGTCGTCCAGGTCGACAGCGCGCGTCCATGGGGTGGCCCGGGCGTAGTCGAAGCGCATGCGCAGGTCGTGCTCGATGTCCACCTCGCCGTCGTCGCACTCCACCCGTCGCACCAGGTCGCCGCTGCCGGCGGCGCGGGGCAGGAAGTCGGTCACCCGCACCGTGCCGCCCGGGGCGCGCCACGTGGTCTCCAGGACGAACGTGCCGGGGAGGTACCGGCGCCCGGTCACCTCACCGTCGACCGCGGTGAGCGACCACCGTCCGTCCTCGGCGTTGCCGAGTAGGGCCGAGAACACGGACGGGGAGTCGAAACGGGGCAGACACAGCCAGTCGATGCTGCCGTCGCGGGAGACGAGCGCGGCGGTGTTCAGGTCCGACAGCAGCGCGTACTGCTCGAGCGGCGTGGACACCGGCTGCTAGAAGATCGGCTTGCCGCCGGTCACACCGAGCACGGTGCCGGAGACGTAGCTGGCGTCGGAGGGCGAGGCGAGGAACACGTAGGCGCCCGCGCACTCGCCGGGCTGGCCGGCCCGCCCCAGCGGGGTGTCGCCGCCGAACTTCTCGAGCTTCTCGCCGTCCTGGGTGGCTGGCTGCAGCGGCGTCCAGATGGGTCCGGGCGCCACCGCGTTGACGCGGATGCCCCGCTCGCCCAGCTCGTTGGCGAGGTTCACGGTGAGGTTGTTCAGGGCGGCCTTGGTGGAGGCGTAGTCCAGCAGCGGCGGGGCCGGCTGGTAGGCCTGGATGGACGTGGTGTTGATGATCGAGGAGCCCTCGCCGAGGAACTCGAGGGCCTCCTGGCTGGCCCAGAAGGTGGCGTAGAGGTTGGTCTTCATGACCCGGTCGAGGTTCTCGGTATCCAGCGTCTCGAGGCCGGCGCCGCGCGCGTGCTGGTAGCCGGCATTGTTGACCAGCACGTCCAGCCCGCCGAGCTGAGCGGCGGCGTCGCGGACCATCTTCCGGCACTCCTGTTCGTCCCGGACGTCGGCGGGCAGCAGGACTGACTTGCGACCGGCCTTCTCCACCCACGCCGCGGTCTCCTCGGCGTCGGGCTGTTCGACCGGCAGGTAGCCGATCGCCACGTCCGCACCCTCGCGGGCGAACGCGATGGCGGCAGCGCGGCCGATCCCCGAGTCGCCGCCGGTGATGAGCGCGCGCAGCCCCTCGAGCCGTCCGGAACCGCGGTAGCTCTGTTCACCGTGGTCCGGCTGCGGTCTCATCTCGCCGGTCAGGCCGGGGGGCTCCTGCTCCTGCGCGGGGAAACCGCCCTCTGCGTTGGTCAGTTCTCTGGCATTCCGTGCGATATCGCTCGTGGTGCTCATGTCCCGACCGTAGGGAAGGATCAGGCGTGGCCCCACCGGTCGGCGTCCGCGGTGGTCGATGTCGCGGGACTGACAACGACGACGACGCCGTGCGTTCCGCGGCGGTTCGGTCAGCTGTGGCCCGGGCCCCCGCTCACTCCTGGTGCAGCGCGTCCGTGCACCGCAGCCGAAGCTTCTCCAGTTACTCGCCCTGCTCCCGGGCGCGGGTGGCCAGTTCCTCGAGGGTGGCCCGGGGGAGTCGCGGGTCGGCCAGAGTCACTGAGGCCTGATCACAGAAGCGAGAATCCTGCCGGTAGTCCAGATCGACCAGTGAGGGCCAGCACCATCTTTATGCGGTCGGACGGGGACGCAATGTCGGTGAGAAGTCCCACACAGTAGGCCGCGGCCTCGGTGTGTGCATGTGGGACCGGCTGCTGAGATGCCGACGCGAGGTCGATTCCGTGGACGGTCAGTTCGAATGCACGGGTGGGGAGGTAGTCCATGAGTGTCATCGTCCCGACAGGGGTGGCGACCAGTGCATTATCGGGGCTGGCATCGACCACGGCGGTCACGCGTTGAGCGATGTCGAGCGCGGAGTTGATCGGATTCTCTCCCAGCGCGGCCCCGGCGTCCCGGCCCCGCGCGATGACCTCGGTAGGGTCGGCGAGCCCGCCAGTAGCGGCGGCGTGAAAGTACGCCGCCGGGCTTGCCAGGTCCGGTGCTGACGTGCCGGCCGAAGACCGGAGATAGGACTCGGTGGTGAGAAATGCCCGGGTGGTGTGACCGAGGAGAGCCCGTAGGTCCCAGTCACCCAATCCGGGACGCGTGAGATCGGTGGAGCGGAGGCCTTCGGTGACATGGGTGAATCCCTCGGCCGCCAGATCGAACCACGTTCGATGCATCATCGGGCAAGTCTTCCTGCCGCATATCGTGGTAGTCAATGCTCACAGCGCTATCGGGAGGCCATCTCCGCGCGCTCGACAGTTTCACCGCGCCAGCAGCCCCTTGGCGCGGTTCGGTCAGCTGTGGCCGGGCCCCCGCTCAGTCCTGGTGCAGCGCGTCCGTGCACCGCAGCCGGAGTTTCTCCAGTTGCTCGCCCTGCTCCCGGGCGCGGGTGGCCAGTTCCTCGAGGGTGGCCCGGGGGAGTCGCGGATCGGCGATGTCGATCAGCGACTTCCACCCGAGTTCCTTGCCGGTCACGGCCAGCGTCAGCGCCTCGAGCTCCAGCAGATCACTGAGCGGGGACCGCTCGGCGAGCCGCTGGTTGGGCTTGAGCTGACCGACCTTCTCCGCCGCGCGGGCGGGCAGGTCCTTGAAGGTGGAGGGCGAGGTGCCTACCAGGGTCATCAGGTCTTCGAGGGACCGCTTGTCCTCCTCTGTCTGGTTCCCGAGCCGGGAGACCACCTCGCGGACGTGTGCGTCGTCGTGACTCTCGGCGACGCGACGGAACAGGTCGACACCCGCGGCCGCCCCGGCGTGGTGGTCCTGCATGTACGTGTGCAGCATCTCGGTGGCCATGCCGTGACGGTACGACCGTCACAGGCGCCGTCAACCGGTGCGGGCGGGATTTCTGATGCGGGCTGCGCCGCCGGCGAGTCCTGATTTGGCGGCGATGGTGGCCTCGTACCTTCGGGTACACCCATGCGGGGCGATTCGGGATCCGCCATCGTCGCTGTGCCACAGGGTGGTTTATAGAGTTATGAAACGCCGTCACTTCGGGTCTAGTGTGTACTGATACAGATTGCGGGCGGGAGGGTCTTCTGGTGGCTGATCGGATCGGGACGTTGTTGAGCCGTTCGGGTGACGGTGGCGAGGAGGTGCTCATCGTCAGCTCGCGGGAGCGTGCGGACTCGGTTCCGTCGCCGGGACGAGCTGGACTGGTCAATCCGGGTGGAGTCGACGGACTCGGAGAACATCATTGAGCGGAACCCGAAGCGAAAGCCGAAGCCGGCTCCGAAGCCGGCACGCCAGTCCTCACGTCCTCGTGGACAGCGGGTGGCGTACGTGCGGGTGTCGGCTGCCGATCAGAATGTGGCGCGTCAGCTCGAGGCGGTGGGGGAGTGCGATCAGGTCTATGTCGAGAAGCAGTCCGCACGCTCTCGCGCGGACCGGGTGAAGCTCGCCGAGTGCATCAGGTACCTCCGAGACGGTGACGAGCTGGTTGTTGCCTCGATGGACCGCCTCGCTCGATCTCTGGTCGATTTGAAGCAGATCGTGGGCGAGATCACCGCGAAGGGTGCGAGTGTGGAGTTCGTCCACGAGCGGGCCACCTATTCCGCTGGTGCTCAAGATCCTCGCGCCGATCTGATGCTCTCGCTACTCGGGGCGTTCGCCGAGTTCGAGCGAGCCATCATTCGGGAACGCCAGGCCGAGGGCATCGCCATCGCCAAGGCAAAGGGCAAGTACAAGGGACGCAAACGCGTCCTGACCGACGAGCAGGTCGCCAAAGCCCACGCACGCGTCGAGGCGGGGGAGGGGCCGTCGGCGATCGCCCGAGATCTCGGAGTGGGTCGTTCAACCCTGTACAGGGCACTCCAGCGCTACGCTGCGAATATCGAAGCGTGACTCCGTTTGCGCTGTTTAAGACTCTGCCGACCGGGGCGGTTGATAGTTGAGGTGTTGGCCAGAGATGAGGAGTACCTGGTGCATGGGGATCATGCTGAACGGGGCACCTACTTCGCATGGTCGCCAAAAGTAGTGCTGACTGTGCAGCGCTTTCCCCTTTGTCACTGAAGGCAGACAGGTATGACCGCGAACCACAATCCGATTCCTGCTATAGACCTCACGCGCGCGCCCCTTCGGAGAGATGGCCGCCGAACGTCTTGTCGCCGCGGTCTCAGCTCATGGTGATCTAGCCGAAGACCACTACCTTGAGCTAAAGGGGCCACCAGATCTCGGTTCAAAGACCGCTATAGCCAAGGTGGCAAAGTTCATCCTTGGTGCCGCCAACCGGTTGCCTGCCCGTGCCGCCGAAGCCTTCGGAGGGTACGCCGTCATGATCGTCGGTATTACCGAAAATGGCGTCGAGGGTGTGCCTCCGATGGAAAAACTTGAGCTTTCGAAGGTGATCCAGCGATACCTCGGTGCGGCTGGTCCCCGGTGGGACATCGTGCGTGTCCCGCTGCAGGACACGCCCAATCAGGTTCTGATCTTTATCGTTGACCCTCCACAGAAGGGGCAACCCCCCTTCGCTTGCCGAGCCAATGGTGAAGGCCTCCAAGACGGCCGCATCTACTTCCGGGGAGATGGGGAAACGCGTGAAGCGACCGCCGACGAGCTAGATCTCTTGCTGGCGCGCGGAGCTGCAAACTCGCCGGCGCCGGTCGACCTCGAGGTCGCTGTCAAAGGCGCAGTCGTACCTCTCACTGTTGACGAGGCCACCCTGAACGAGCTGGTTGAGAAGGTGCGCCGACGCTTGCTCGATGCACTCCCGGTGCCGGAGCCTAAGGAGCCCTGGGAAACTGGTTTGGCAGCAGGGGCTGCCAGCTACTTGAGCGCAGCAATGGGTTCCGCTTCCCTGTCGCGACTGCGGGCAGATCAATCAGCCGTAAATCGGATTGCGGGTATAGCCGCTACCGAGGACCCGGAGAGCCGTTCCGAAGACGAGTACAGAGCCGAAATCGATGCCTGGGGGGAGCGCTTTCGCCGAGCTTGGGCAGATGCCGTAGAGCTGTTCGCCGCGCACTCTCTGCCTGCGATCGAAGTAGCAGTAGTCAATAAGACCCAGACGTTTCTGCACGACGTTGAAGTGAAGATCCATCTCGACGAACCTGTTCTGGTTGTGGAAGCTCTGGGAGATGAAGACCGGCCGGGGTGGGACGACCTGCAGCTACCCTCTCCGCCTCGGAAATGGGGACCTGTCAAGCGAGAACTCCGTTTCGGTCCGGCGTACTCAGCTGACCTCGTCAACCCATCGTCGTTCGTGACCGATCCTTACTCGCCTTCCGACGTTGAATGGACGACGTCTGAGACGGTCAGCGCCGAGGTCGCCGTGGGGGATCTCCGGCCGAAGGCCACGTTCCAGACCTGCGACGGTGACGTCGTCCTTCTCGTGAAGGGCCATGCTCCTGAACAAATTCGAGGGACTTGGACCGCAACCGTGCGCGGATACAACGAGGTGTTCACGGGCGAAGTGGTGTTGAAGACCGCCGAGCGCACCTATCTCACGGGTTTGGTTCGAGAGTTCTTCGACCTGGGGAAAGTTAGTCGACGGTCGACTGGCGGATAGGGATCTGTCGCAGATGACCGAGTTCAACGCGACTCGCTTGCGCGACATGTCTGCCAGACGACCTGCCTGGGGCGGAGTCTTCCAGTCAAGCCGCTTTCGGTTCGTCGTAATAGAGGATCGTCAAACACGACTCTGGTGTGTTGCCCTCCCAGTGGTGGCTGGGAGGGCAACACTACGGAGTTCTAGATTTGCGTGACGTGCACGCCGGGGCGACGTTCGGACCAGGGCATTGCAGTCTCGAGCTGCGATGCCAGCTGCAGCAGCATTGATTCTGAGCACATTGGCCCGGCGAGCTGCATTCCGATGGGGAGGCCGGCGCGAGATTGGGCCAAGGGCAGGCTGATTGCCGGTGTTCCGGTCGTGTTGAACAGCGGGGTGAAGGAGAATGCTTCGAAAATCCGCCGTGTCCAGCCGAGGGCATCGAGGTTGGCGTCTGCGTCCAGGTTGAACCGCCCCAGGTTTCCCGCCGCTCCTATGTGGGTTGAAGCTCTCGGTTGAGAGCGGCGTAGTAGCTCTGCTCGA
>NZ_JAIFXZ010000004.1:106832-224471 GCF_021033825.1 Dietzia aurantiaca | reverse complement strand
CATCAAGCGCAACGTGAAGGTCACTCGCATCACCGAGACGGCGGTCCGGTCGCCGCGAAGCCGGAGCCGCGGTTGCGGCCGCCGCGCCGGAGTCCGCACCCGGGGCCCCGGCCGCCAAGGTCGAGGCAGCGGCACTGGCAGAGGCGCCGACAGCAGTGGTCGCGGAACCGCGTCAGCGTCCCGCCCGCCGCCGGGCGACCCGGTCCACGACCGCTCCCGGGGGCGCCTGAACGCAGGGGCGCGGAGCCGGTGGCACGGTCGGTTTGACCTGCTGTGCCACCGGACCGTAACCTTGACAGGTCGCTCGTCGCGGCGCTATGTCGCTGCGCGAAGAGTCGCGGGCCGGTCCTCCACGGGATGGGCGTCTGCGATCCTGGCCGATGAGAGTCGGCGAGCAAGTAAGAACACCGCACACACGGTGTGGTCGCCCTGCGCGGCCGCACACCCGAGAAGCAAGGGGAAGCCCTCCATGTACGCGATCGTCAAGACCGGCGGCAAGCAGTACAAGGTCGCCGAAGGGGACCACGTCAAGGTCGAGAAGATCGAGGGCGAGGCCGGTACCTCCGTGTCGCTGTCCCCGATCCTCGTCGTCGATGGTGCTTCGGTCACCTCCGATGCGGACGCGCTGACCAAGGTCACCGTCTCCGCCGAGATCGTCGAGCAGACCAAGGGTCCCAAGATCCGGATCCACAAGTTCAAGAACAAGACCCGTTACCACAAGCGTCAGGGCCACCGTCAGAAGCTGACGGTCGTCAAGATCACCGGTATCAAGTAATTCCCGTCTCGGCCGGTACAGGCCACCAGCTCAGCGCCTCCGGGCGTGTTCCCTTAAGGAGGGACTGACATGGCAAGTAAGAAGGGCGCATCCAGCACCCGTAACGGTCGTGACTCCAACGCCCAGCGCCTCGGCGTGAAGCGCTTCGGTGGCCAGGAGGTCAACGCCGGTGAGATCCTGGTCCGCCAGCGCGGTACCAAGTTCCACCCGGGCGTGGGCGTCGGCCGTGGCGGAGACGACACGCTGTTCGCTCTCTCCGCCGGCGCGGTGGAGTTCGGCACCAAGCGTGGTCGCAAGACCGTGAACATCGTGCCCGCCGGCGCCGAGGCCTGACCCGGTAGCCACCACAGTCACGATTCGCCCTCGGGGGCCGGGCGGGGTCTGATGACTCCCCACCCGGCCCCCGAGAGCATTTATCGGGCAGTATCGGACTACGCATCCACTGACCCGACCCCCACCGGCCACCACCAGGAGGAGCCCACACCATGTCGAGATTCATCGACCGCGTAGTCCTCCACCTCGCCGCGGGGGACGGCGGCAACGGCTGCACCTCCGTGCACCGTGAGAAGTTCAAGCCGCTCGGCGGCCCCGACGGCGGCAACGGCGGCCGCGGCGGAGACGTGGTGCTCGTGGTGGACCCCCAGGTCCACACGCTGCTCGACTTCCACTTCCGCCCCCACGCCCGCGCCGGAAAGGGCCAGCCCGGAATGGGTGGGAACCGAAACGGCGCCAATGGTGACGATCTCGTGTTGGCGGTACCGCCGGGCACCGTCGTCCTCGGTTCGGACGGCGAGCCCATCGCCGACATGGTCGGGGCCGGCACCCGGTTCGTCGTCGCCGAGGGCGGCAAGGGCGGCCTGGGCAACGCCGCGCTCGCCTCGCGCTCACGTAAGGCCCCCGGCTTCGCGCTGCTGGGGGAGCCCGGCGGCGTCTTCGATGTCACCCTCGAGCTCAAATCGATGGCGGATGTCGGACTGGTCGGCTTCCCCTCGGCGGGCAAGTCGTCACTGATCTCGGTGATCTCGGCCGCCAAACCCAAGATCGCCGACTACCCGTTCACCACCCTCGCGCCCAACCTCGGCGTGGTCTCGGTGGGAGACGACACCATCACCATCGCGGACGTTCCAGGGCTGATCCCCGGCGCCAGCGACGGGCGCGGCCTCGGCCTCGACTTCCTGCGCCACATCGAGCGCACCGCGGTCCTCGCCCACGTGGTGGACTGCGCGAACCTGGAGTCCGACCGCGACCCGATCTCCGACGTCGACGCACTGGAGGCCGAGCTCGCCGCCTACCAGTCCGAGCTCACCGACGCCGGCATGGGCCACCTGGCGGACCGGCCGCGCGTGGTGGTGCTCAACAAGATCGACGTGCCCGACGCCGCTGACATGGCCGAGATGGTCCGCGGCCACTTCGAGGCCAAGGGCTGGCCCGTGTACGCGATCTCGGCGGTGGCCCACAAGGGCCTCGACGAGCTCAAGTTCGGCCTGTACGAGTTGGTCAAGGCCCACCGTAAGGCCAACCCGCCCGCGGCCCCCGAGCGGATCGTGCTGCGGCCCAGGGCCGTCGATGCGGACCAGTTCGATATCCGGCGTGATCCGGACGAGCCCGGCGGCTTCATCGTGCTCGGCGCCAAGCCGGAGCGATGGATTCGTCAGACCGACTTCGCCAACGACGAGGCCGTGGGCTTCCTCGCCGATCGCCTGGCGCGCCTGGGGGTGGAAGAGGCGCTCATCAAGGCCGGAGCCGAGGAGGGTTGCTCGGTCACGATCGGTGACGTCTCGTTCGAATGGGAGCCGCAGACCCCGGCCGGCGTGGACCTCATGCGGATCGGCCGCGGCACCGACATGCGCTTCGAGTCGACCGATCGCGTGGGTGCCTCCGAACGTAAGTACCGCAAGCACGTCCGTCGCGGTCTCATCGACCCGGACGAGGAGATCCTCGAGTGACGGTCGAGTCGGAGCTTCGCCGCCGGATCGGGACCGCCCGACGGGTGGTGGTGAAGATCGGCTCCTCGGCCATCACGAGTTTCCACGGCGGGATCCGCCGTGCCGAGCTCGACACCCTCGCCGACGTCTGCCAGGCCCGCATGGCTTCGGGGTCGGACGTCTTCGTGGTCTCCTCCGGGGCGATCGGGGCCGGGATGGCCCCGCTGCGGATGTCCGCGCGCCCCACGACCCTGTCCGCCAAGCAGGCCGCCGCCAGCGTCGGCCAATTGGAGTTGGCGAGGGCGTGGGGTGACTCGTTCGCCAGGCACGACCGGGTGGTCGGGCAGGTGCTGCTCACGGCCGCCGACATCGGGCGACGCGACAGCGCGGCCAACGCCCAACGGACGCTGGACCGGCTACGGACGTTGAGCGCCGTCCCGGTGATCAATGAGAACGACACCGTGGCCACCAACGAGATCCGGTTCGGGGACAACGACCGGTTGGCGGCCCTCGTCGCACACCTGATCAGTGCCGACGCACTCATCCTGCTCTCGGACGTCGATGCGCTGTACGACTCAGATCCACGCAAGGGCAACGCCAGGGCCGTCACGATGGTCGGCGGAGCTGGCGATCTCGACGGCGTTATCGCCGGCCCCGGCGGTGCGCTGGGCACCGGAGGGATGGCCTCGAAGCTCGCCGCAGCCCGCCTCGCGGCCGACGCCGGGGTGCCCGTCCTTCTCACGGCCGCCGAGCGTGCCGCCGAGGCCCTCGCCGCCGAACCGGGAGTGGGCACGGTGTTCGCGCCGCGCCCCGAGCGGATGTCGGCGCGCCGGTTCTGGGTGCGTCACGCCGCCGACACGAGCGGCTCCGTGGCGCTCGACGACGGTGCGGTGCGGGCGATCACCGGAGCACGCCGTTCGCTACTGCTGGCCGGCGTGACCGGGGTCGAGGGCCTGTTCCACTTCGGGGACGTGATCGAGATGCACGACCAGGCCGGTCGAGCGGTGGCCCGGGGCATCGCCCAGTACGACTCGATCGAGGTCCGGGCCCGGCTGGCCGAGCGGGAGTCCGGCGCCGCCGCGGGGCAGGGCCGCCCCCTGGTGCACGCGGACGACCTCGTCGCCCTCTGATTCTCAGAGCCCGTCGACCTGTCCCTCGGTGTGGACCGGGGTCACCGTGCCCTCCTCGAGGTTGTAGAGCGCACCGACGATCGCGGTGCGGCCCTCGGTGATCGCGCGGTCGACAGCGGCCGACTTCTCGCGGATCGCGGTGACGGTCTGACGGACGTTCTCGATCACGATGTCCTGGTACCCGGCCTCCGGGTCACGTCGCGCCTCGAACACGGCTGGCGCGATGCGCTCCACCACGTCACGCAGATAGCCCGACGGTGTGGAGTGCGTGTCGACCGCCTTGATCGTCGCGCCGACCGCGCCGCACGAGGTGTGGCCCAGCACCAGCGTCAGCGGGATGCGCAGCGCGTCGACCCCGAACTCGACCGACCCGAGCACCGACGGGTCCACGATGTGGCCGGCGTTGCGGATCACGAACAGGTCGCCGAGCCCCTGGTCGAACACGACCTCGGCGGGCACGCGCGAGTCGGAGCAGCCGAAGACCTGGGCGAACGGGTTCTGCTGTCCGGCGAGCTCGGCGCGGCGCGAGGGCGCCTGGTGCTCGTTGAGGTTCTCTCCGGCCACGTAGCGGGCGTTTCCGCGGAGGAGTCGTGCCAGTGCTGTCTCGGGTGTCGTCGCGATCTGCATACCCCTAGTGTGCTCCTCGCCGGTCACGCCGGATCCGGCAGGGCGGCATCGGTGAGCTCGAGGACCTCCACGCAGTCGCCGTCGATGGTCAGGGTTGCCTCGTCGTGCGCACGGGTGCGCCCGCGGTTGAGAACCGCGACGGGCTTGCCGGTGGTCACCGCCCACCGCACGAACCGGTATCCGGACCGGACGGTGAGAGACGATCCGACGACGACGACAACGTCGGATTCGTCCACCAGAGCGTTCGCCTCTTGCACACGGGCGGCCGGGACGTTCTCGCCGAAGTAGACGATGTCCGGTTTGAGCATCCCCGCACAGCCGGGACAGTCCACCATCCGGAAGTCGGCGGTGTCGTCCAGGACGGCGTCCGCATCGGGGGCCACCTCGATCGCACCGCGTGACGCTACGCGTTCGGCGAAGTCCGGGTTGAGGGCCTCGAGGTCATCGTGCAGCGCCCACCGGCTGCGGCGGGCCCCGCAGTTCAGGCAGGTGACCACCGCGTACGTGCCGTGCAGGTCCACGATCCGGCGGCTGCCCGCCTTGAGATGCAGCAGGTCCACGTTCTGGGTGATGACGCCCGAGACCAGGCCACGACGCTCCCAGTCGGCCAGCAGCAGGTGTGCCGCGTTAGGGCGGGCGGCCTCCATGTGGCGCCAGCCCAGGTGGTTGCGGGCCCAGTAGTGACGGCGGAAGCCGGGATCGCCCACGAACTGCTGGTACGTCATCGGGGTGCGGCCGGGGGAGTCCGGGCCCCGGTAGTCGGGGATCCCGGACGGGGTGGAGATCCCGGCGCCGGTCACGATCACCGTCCGGCGGCCCCGCATCAACCCGGCCAGGGCGGCGGCCCGCTCGGCCGGATCGCGGTCCGGGGCGGTGCGCTCGGCGGGGGTCCAGGCGGTCTCTCGGACCCTGACCATCACAAGCCCCCGGGCCCCGAGGGGTCGTGCGCGCACACCACGTCCAGGGAGTCGGCCCGTCGCCGCGCGAGTGCGGCCAGCCCGGAGTGCGTCATCGCGATCGCGCCCGGCTCGAGAGCGAACGCCCGCTCCTGGAGGGGAATCACCGCAGGTGTCCGGACCGACAGGTCGATCTGGCCGCGGTGATAGAAGGCATCGCCCGCGTGAAGGATGTCCTTGCCGACGGGTGTCTCGTCGTCGTCATCGTGGCCGGCGCCCGCGCCACCCGGCACGAACACGCCGGCGTGACCCGTGGTGTGGCCCGGCAGATCGACGAACTTCATCCCCTCGGCGATGTGGTCCAGAGGCAGCATGCGGAACCCCTCCCACCTGTCGGACCCGAACTCGTACTCGGCGTAGGTCGGCCCGTGCGCCAGCTGGGCGCGGCGGTACCGGCGACGCTCGACGAACCGCGGCAGGCGCACCGCCCGGGTCAGACCCTGCGTGGTGACGTGCACGGTCGCGTCGGGGAAGTCGGCCAGGCCGCCGATGTGGTCGACATCGAAATGCGTCAGCACGATGTGTCGGACGTCGCGCGGGTCCAGGCCCAGCGCCCCGATGCGGCGTACAGCCGTCTCCGCCGGATCCAGCGCCGGTCGCACGAGGTGCCGCAGCGGACCCAGCCGACCGGCCGGATCCGCGATGTCCTGCAGACCGATGCCGGAGTCGACCAGCACCAGCCCGCCCGGCGCCTCCACCAGCAGGACGCGAGTGGGGGAGATGCCCGCCATGGTGCCGCAGTTGAGCTGGTGGATACGCATGGCAGGAACGGTACCGTGGCCACGTGCGCCATGACTCCGTGCTGGACCCCCGGCCCGTCGTGTCCGTCTCGGCAGCCCCGGGTCTCGCGGTCCCGACGGAGGGCTGGCCGTACTCGATCCCCGCCGTAGTGCACCTGCTTCGCGACGGTCTGGAACTCGACGACCTCACCGTGCTGGTGGGCGAGAACGGGACCGGTAAGTCGACGATCGTCGAGGCCGTGGCCATGGCGTACGGGCTGGGCGCCGAGGGCGGATCCGTCAACGGCAGGGACGTCACCTGGGCCTCGGAGTCGCCGCTGCACGAGTCCCTGCGACTGGTGCGGGGCGGGTCGGCGTCGAAGTGGGGGTACTTCCTGCGCGCCGAGACGATGCACGGCATGTTCACCTATCTGCAGTCCAGCGGCCCGGAGCGGGATTTCCACGCTCGCAGTCACGGGGAGTCGTTCTGGGACATCCTCTCGACCTCGCGTTTTGATGGCGGCGGACTGTTCGTCCTGGACGAGCCCGAGGCCGGACTGTCGTTCGACGCGCAGCTCAGGTTGGTCGCGCTGCTGCTCGAACTGGCCGACCGTCGGGGTGCGCAGGTGCTGATGGCCACCCACTCGCCGATCCTCGCCTCCGTGCCCGGCGCCGCCGTCTACGAACTCTCCGATTCGGGGATGCACCGGGCCCGCTGGGAAGACCTGGCGATGGTCGACCACCACCGCAGGTATCTCGAGGCGCCGGAGAGATACCTGCGGTATCTGCTGGGGTGACGGGGCACACTGGACCCATGACCAATTCCGCATCCCGCCCCGGCCGGACCACGGGCGAGGCCAGGCCCGTCCACCCCGTCTACCCCGCGTGGCAGCCGCCGTCGACGTCGCGCGCGGCCAACGCCGGCCCGCTGCCCGCGCCCGAGCCGGGGTTCGAGCCGGACATCATCGTGGTGGGGCACGGGCTCGCCGGGCTGGTCGCCACCTACGAGGCGAGCCGTGCGGGCAAGACGGTGCTGGTGGTGGACCAGGAGAACGAGAAGAACCTCGGCGGCCAGGCCTTCTGGTCGCTCGGCGGGCTCTTCATGGTGGACACCCCCGAACAGCGTCGGATCGGGATCAAAGACTCCCTCGAACTCGCCTGGCGGGACTGGCTCGGCTCCGCCGCGTTCGACCGCCCCGAGGACGCGCGGCCGCTCGAGTGGGCGCGCGCCTACGTCGAGTTCGCGGCCGGAGAGAAGCGCCGGTACCTCCACGATCTGGGGCTGCGGATAGTCCCCACCGTCGGCTGGGCGGAGCGCGGCGGCGGGGAGGTCGACGGCCACGGCAACTCCGTCCCGCGCTTCCACGTGACCTGGGGGACCGGCCCGGAGGTGGTGCGCGTATTCGAGGAGCCCGTCCGCGACGCCGCCCGGGAGGGTCGGGTCCGGTTCGCCGTACGACACCGGGTGGACGAGATCGTGGTCGAAGACGGCCGCGCCGTGGGCGTGCGCGGCGCGACGCTGGTGCCCTGCGACCTCGACCGCGGCGTGGCCTCCCCCCGCGAAGAGACCGGCGAGTTCGAGTTCCGCGCCAAAGCGGTGCTGCTGTCGTCGGGCGGTATCGGCGGCAACCCGGATCTCGTGCGGAAGTACTGGCCCACCGCCAAGCTCGGCGAGGCACCGAGAGACCTGATCGTGGGCGTCCCCGAGCACGTGGACGGGCGGATCCTCGAGATCTCCGCGGACGCCGGCGCCAACCTGATCAACCGGGACCGCATGTGGCACTACACGGAGGGCGTGGCCCATTTCGCGCCCATCTGGCCCTCGCACGCCATCCGGATCATTCCCGGCCCGTCCACCCTGTGGCTGGACGGCAACGGCGACCGCATGCCCGTGCCGCTGTTCCCCGGCTACCACACCACCGCCTCCATCGAGGCCATCCGCAGAGCCGGGCACGACTACTCGTGGTTCATCCTCGACTCGTCCATCGCCGGCAAGGAGTTCATCCTGTCGGGGTCCGAGCAGAACCCGGAGCTGACCGACAAGAGTCTCAAGAAGTTCGCCTCGAAGGCAGGAAGCGGGCTGCCGCCGTCGATCGCCGATTTCACCGAGAAGGGGGTCGACTGGGTGGTGGCCGACTCCATCGAGGAACTCGTGGCCGGGATGAACGAGCTGGTGAACGAGGACGAGCCCGAGCTGGATCTGGAGAAGGTCCGAGAGTTCGTACTGGCGATGGACGGGCAGATGGACAACCCGTTCGCCAAGGACGCTCAGGTCCAGGCGATCCACAACGCCCGTCGTGTGTTCACCGACAAGCTCACAAGGATGGCCAAGCCACATCGTCTGCTCGCCGATTCCGGGCCGGGCAAGGGGTCCGCGGCGGGCTCCGGTGGGCCGTTGATCGCGGTCAAGGTGCACCTGATGACCCGCAAGACGCTCGGCGGGATCGAGACCACGCTCGATTCGCAGTGCGTGTCCGAGGACGGGCAACCGTTCCCGGGGCTCTATGCGGCGGGCGAGGTTGCCGGCTTCGGCGGTGGCGGCGTGCACGGCTACAACTCGCTCGAGGGCACGTTCCTCGGCGGCTGTATCTTCTCGGGGCTCAAGGCCGGCCGCGCGATGGCCCGCGAGTTCTGAGCGATTGCACGATGTGATCGTGGCTGCGGCAGCTCCCGTAGCGGCCGGCATGCTCGTGCGCGGTTCCGACATCGGTCGACCGACCGAGTATGGCGCCGGGAGCGTTCATTGGGACTTCGGTCCGCCGCTTCGCCGCGGCCGGCACGGTCACATGGCCGGAGCAGAGGCGTCGTCGCCGGTAGCGGAGGCCAGTCGCGCGAACGGCTTCGAGGTGC
Organism: Dietzia aurantiaca; assembly: GCF_021033825.1. Taxonomy (GTDB): domain Bacteria; phylum Actinomycetota; class Actinomycetes; order Mycobacteriales; family Mycobacteriaceae; genus Dietzia; species Dietzia aurantiaca. The sequence continues at coordinate 215,489 of NZ_JAIFXZ010000004.1, read as the reverse complement.
CGCCGCGCAGTCGGCTCTGTCGTCAGGGCGATTGCTCGGGCGTAGGCCTCGGCGGAGGTCCCATGTCGTCGCCATGTCGTCGTGTCCTGACGGTCGAGTGGTACGAACTCTCCGCGCTTGTCAATCCGCGACCTCGTCCGTGCAGCTCCCCGCCGCCCGTCGCGACGTCGGCTCCGGGCTACAGTGAACAGCCACGCCTCGGGATTGGCGGGTACGCCGGTCGTCGGCCACTCGCGCAGTGCCTTCTCCACGGCGTCGGCGAACTCGTCCTCGGCCGCGGTGAGGTCTCCGTCCGGGGCCGCGAGGATGGCGAGCAAGCGTGGTCGGGCGTTCCGGACGAGGTGCGCGATCATTCCGGGGAGCAGGGAGTCTGCCAGCCATCGTGGTCCGCGAAAACTGCGACCGGGCGAATCTCGACAACCCCGTAGGAGCCTCCGGGGAACTTCTCCGCCCAGGCTAACGCGGCGTCGTGGCCCGCCACTTCGAGTACGAAAACCCCGGCCAGCGATTCCTTGACCTCGGCGAATGGGCCGTCCTCGATGACAGTCGAGCCGGTCCGTCGGGTCACGGTGGTCGTCGCGGAAGTCGGCTCGAGCATCTCGGCGGAGATCAGGACACCGGCGTCGGTGAGTGCCGTGACGTAGTCGTTCATGAGCTGCTGCATCTCGGCGATCTGCTCGTCGGTGGGGCGTGGCCCACTCTCGTCGAGCTCCGGGGCATGGAAAATAAGTGAATATCGCATGGGGTGATCCTTCCTCGTGATCGGTCGACTCTCGACCGGCTCGGATGATGACGATCGACTCTGCCCGGAATCGACATCCAGTCCGGAGAATTTTCTCCGGATACGGTCAGGTCGCCGCGGCCACAGCAAAGGGGAGGACGACCGAAGCGCCGCCCTCGCGAAGGTGGCGGGAGGCCTCGGTGACGGTCCAACCCGTGTCGAGGACGTCCGTGACGAGCAGGACCGGACCCTGCGTCGAGGTGGCCGGCCCGGCGAGCGTGCCCCAGAGCTGGGCCACCCGGTAGGCCGAGTTCTGGGCGGTCACCGGCGGCAGTGCCTCGTCGCGGGTGAGCTCGCCGAGGTAGGTCATCCGCCCCATCTGCGACAGCGCGCGGGCCAGGCTCGACACGAGTAGAGGATGCTCGCCGGTGCGGAGGGCGACGACGCCGGTGGGCCGCTCATCCCAGCCCCACTCGCGCAGCACGGGAACGCAGGCCCGGACGAGCCAATCCGGGGCGTCCTGGTCCTGCTCGGCGAGCAGCGCCCGCAGCTTCTGCCCGAGCCCGAGATCGGTCAATCGCGCGAGCGCACGGCCCTCGGCGGGCCCGTCAGCGATCTTGCCCTTGAGCGGGATGTCGAGCTTCGCCAGCCCTGTGGGCCACTGGCGTCGCGGTGGGAGCACCACGCCGGGACGTTCGAGCGCCTCCCGTGCCCGGGTCAGCGCGCCCTCCTCGACGGTGGTCTCGCGCCGCTGCCCGGTGCAGTTGTCGCAGCGTCCACACCCGCCGGCGGCCGGGTCGAGCGTGGGATCGTCGAGTTCAGCGCGCAGGTAGTCCATGCGGCAGCCGGCGGTGCGGATGTACTCGAGCATCGCCTGCTGCTCGGACTGCCGTGCCTCCGCCAGTCCCGCGTATCGCTCGGCGTCGTACTCCCATGGCTGCCCGGTGGCCACCCAGCCACCGCGCACCCGCTGGACCGCGCCGTCCACGTCGAGAACCTTGAGCACCATCTCCAGGCGTGTCCGTCCCAGGTCCACGGCCGGTTCGAGGGCCTGCGTGGACTGTGGCCGATCCGGCGCGAGCGCGTCGAGCACCCGACGCACGACGTCCTCGGGCGGGAACGCCAGTGAAGCGAAGTGGTTCCAGATCGCGCGGTCCTCCGGCCCGGGGATGAGCACCACGTCGGCGCGGTCCGCGGCGCGGCCGGCACGGCCGATCTGCTGGTAGTAGGAGATCGGCGACGGCGGCGCTCCCAGATGCACCACGAAGCCCAGGTCCGGCTTGTCGAAGCCCATCCCCAGCGCGGAGGTGGCCACGAGCGCCTTGACCTCGTTGTCCAACAACGCGCGTTCCAACTCTTCGCGTTCGTCCGCATCGGTGCGTCCGGTGTACGCGCTCACCCGGTGTCCGCCCGAGGTGAGGAGCTCGGCCATATCCTGGGCCGCCGCGACGGTCAGGCAGTAGATGATCCCGCTGCCCGGCAGTGTCTCGAGGTTCTCCACCAGCCAGGCGGCCCGCTTCTCCGAGTCGTCGATCGATACCACAGAGAGATGCAGCGACTCGCGGTCGAGACCGCCGCGGAGCACCAGGGTGTCCGGGTGGCCCGGCGAACCCGTGGCCCCCGGCGTACCCACGCCCAGCTGCTGGGCGACATCCCGCACCACCCGGTCGTTGGCCGTGGCGGTGGTGGCCAGCACGGGCACGCCCTCGGGGAGGTCGGCCAGCAGTGTCCGGATCCGCCGGTAGTCGGGCCGGAAGTCGTGACCCCAGTCCGACACGCAGTGCGCCTCGTCGACCACCACGAGCCCCGCATCGGCGGCCAGCGCCGGCAGGACGGTGTCCCGGAAATCGGGGTTGTTGAGCCGCTCGGGGCTCACGAGCAGCACGTCCACCTCGCCGGCCCGCACCGACGCCCGGACCTCGTCCCACTCGGTCATGTTGGCGGAGTTGATGGTGGCCGCCCGGACCCCGGCCCGTGCCGCGGACTCGACCTGGTTACGCATCAACGCCAGCAGCGGCGAGACGATCACCGTCGGCCCGGAGCCCAGTTCGCGCAGCAGGCGGGCAGCGATGAAGTACACGGCCGACTTGCCCCAGCCGGTGCGCTGCACGACCAGTGCACGACGCCGATCCGCGACCAGTGCCTCGATGGCCGTCCACTGGTCCTCGCGCAGCGTCGCGCCCGGACCCGCGAGGGCGGACAGAAGCTCGTCCGCCCGGGAACGCAGGGCCGCGCGGTCGGGGGCGGTGGTGCTGGCGGAGGCGGGGGTGGAGGTCATGACGCCCATCGTGCCCCAGACCTCCGACAGTGTCGGGCCGGTGTGTGGACGGCGTTGTCGTCGTCGCCCCGTGTTGTTCTTCCGGCCGCGCTCACCCGCGCGAGCGCGCCGCACCCTCGTGCGGGTCCATACTGGCGACATGACACAGACCTGGAAGAACATCGTGGCCGCCAACCCCGAGCACTCGCGCAACTACGCGCAGCGTTGGGACGACATGGTCGCGGAGGGGGTGGACATCGACGGTGAGGCGCGGCTCGTCGACGCCATGGCTCCGCGCGGCGCCCGGATCCTCGACGTGGGGTGCGGGCAGGGGCGGATGGGCATCTACCTGCACGCGCGTGGCCACCGGGTGACGGGAGTCGACCTGGATCCGTACCTCATCGAGCGGGCGCGCGAGGCCTGTCCGGAGGCGACGTGGGTGGTCGCCGATCTCGCCGACGACGGCTGGGCGGCCGGACCGTTCGATCTGGCGGTGTCGGCGGGCAATGTGCTGGCGTTCGTCGACCCCGCCGACCGACCCGCGGTGCTGACCAACCTCGCCGCGCGGATCGCGCCGGCGGGCGAGGGGTCAGGCGGTGCGGTGGGGAGGCTCGTCGTGGGGTTCGGCCTGGATCGCGGCTGGACCCGCGAGGAGTTCGATGCCGAGGCCGAGCGCGCGGGCCTGCGGATGGAGCAGCGCTGGTCGACGTGGGATCTACGACCCTTCACCGACGACAATGGGTTCATGGTGGCCGTCCTGGCGCGCTCAGCGGCAGCGTAAGTGCAGGTAGGATAGCTAAGTAGGTTATCTGATTGATATCGCGTGCTCGAACTGGCGTTCTATCGTGGCCGTAGCATGGGGTCATGATCAAGGACCTGGTGGGGGCGACGACGACGAGCGTGTGCGAGCTCTCAGCCGTGTGTTGGGCCGAGGTGGACGCCTCGGAGCTCCCCGGGGTGCTGCGGCGACTCGAGGAACTCTCCCGCCGGCTTGATGCCATCAACGCCGCAGGGGCGGCGGAGGCGGCGGCCCGGGCCGAACGCGCAGGGAAGCCGGTCTCGTCAGCGGCGACCGGTCTCGGCAAGGAGCTCGGACTGACCGCAGGGCAGTGCAGGGCTCGGATCGAGGCGGGGCGTCGCGAGGGCTCCCCGGCCATGGACTCGCACCGGTGCGGCCGGATCACCGCCGGGCAGGAACGCGCGATCGGTGAGGCGGTCGCCGAGCTGCCAGAGGGCACCCCGGACGAGGCTCGCCGCGACTTCTCCCGGCACCTCACCGCATTGGCGGAGGCCGGGGCGAGCGTGCGTGCGCTCACCGCGGCAGCGGCGCAGGAACTGGTGACAGTCGACCCGGGCCGACTCGACAGGCTCGAGGAGCAGCAGCAGAAGCGCCGCGAGCTGCGTGCGCACCGGTCAGGACTCGACGGACTCGCCACTGTGGGGATCACGTGTGAACCGCGGCTGCAGGCTCTCCTCGCCGCGGTGATCGCCCGTTTCGGCGCGCCGGGCCAGTGCATCTCGGTGCCGGGTGACCCGGCAACGGGCGAGGTGGCAGACCCTGACGAGATCGCGCAGGCGGATACGCGCACCAGTGGGCAGCGGGCCTACGACGCGCTGTGTCACGTGCTCTCGCTGGGGCTGGCCGTCGAGTCCGGCGCGACCCGCGGCGTGGCCGCCATCGTCGTCCGGCTGACCCCCGAGCAGCTCGACGCCGTGGAATCCGGTGAGCAGGGCGGGCTGGTCGAGGCCGATGGCGGTACTCAGCTGAGCGCGGCGCAGGCGGTCTCCCTCGCCGGCCGCCGCTCCTGGTTCCTGTCGGCGCTGCGTGACGGGCGCGAGGAGCTACGGCGGATCGACATCGACCGGGGCCGGGACCGGCGGCTGGCCAGCGCGATACAACGGCTCGTTCTCTACGCGGCCCACGGCGGGTGCACTCACCCCGGATGCGAACGGCCCGCGGCAGGCTGCCAGGCGCACCACGTCGTGGAGTGGGCCGTGGGCGGCCCCACGACCCTGCCCAACCTGGCGTTGGTGTGTCCGATCCATCACGGATGGATCGGCGTCGGTCCCGAGTCGTGGCGGACGGTGCCCGATCCGGCCCGGCCGGGCCGACCGCTCTGGATCCCGCCCGGCACACCCGCGAGGGCGGCGTGAGCGGTCGAGCGGCGCCCGCTGCCGCGCCATATCCCATAGGTAAGCTGGGGCGCATGACCTCCAGCCATCTCGACGCCCCCGTACGTACCGACCTCGCCGACGCCGCGCAGGCCGCCGCGGACCCGGTGCGCGAGGCCGTGCTCGATGCCGCCCGCCGGGCCCGTGCCGCGTCGCGCGAGCTGGCGCTGCTCACCGCGGACCGGAAGAACGCGCTGTTGCTCGCGTCCGCGGACGCGCTGGTCGCCGCCGAGGCGCGGATCCTCGAGGCCAATGCCCGCGACATCGCCGAGCAGGCCGCGGAGGGCACCGGCGAGGCCATGCTGGACCGGCTCCGCCTGACGCCTGAACGGATCGAGGGCATCGCCGGCGGACTCCGCCAGGTCGCGGGGCTGGCTGACCCGATCGGCGCCGTCATCCGCGGTTCGGTCCGCCCCAACGGGCTGCAGCTTCGCCAGATCCGGGTCCCGCTCGGCGTGGTCGGCATGATCTACGAGGGGCGACCCAACGTCACCGTGGACGCGTTCGGGCTTGCGTTCAAGTCCGGAAACGCCGCACTGCTGCGTGGATCCGGGTCGGCGCGCAATTCGAACGAGGCGCTCGTCGAGGTACTGCGTGGCGTGCTCGCCGAGCACGACCTGCCCGTCGATGCGGCACAGCTGCTGCCGTCGGAGGACCGCTCGTCTGTCACCCACCTCATCCAGGCCCGCGGACTCGTGGATGTGGTGATCCCCCGCGGCGGCGCCGGACTGATCCAGGCCGTGGTGGAGAACGCGAAGGTACCGGCGATCGAGACCGGCACCGGGAACTGCCACCTCTACATCCATGGAGACGCTGATCTCGACGAGGCGATCGAGCTGCTTCTCAACGGCAAGACCCGCCGCTGCAGCGTGTGCAATGCCACGGAGACGGTGCTGCTCGACTCGGCGCTGGGGGAGGCCGCCGTGGATCGTGTCGTGGGGGCGCTACAAGCCGCCGGCGTGGTCGTCCACGGAGACCGCGAGGGCCTGATCCCCGCCGATGACGTGGACTGGGGCGAGGAGTACCTCAGCATGGACATCGCGCTGAAGGTCGTCGCCGGGGTCGAGGAGGCCATCGAGCACATCGCGCGCTGGTCCTCGGGGCACACCGAGGCCGTCGCCACCCGCAGCATCGACGTGGCCGAGGAGTTCTGCGCCCGGGTAGACGCCGCCGCCGTGATGGTCAACGCCTCCACCGCCTGGACCGACGGTGAGATGTTCGGCTTCGGCGCCGAGATCGGCATCTCCACCCAGAAGCTGCACGCTCGCGGACCCATGGGCCTCGAGGAGCTCACGAGCACCAAGTGGATCGCCCACGGCAAGGGGCACGTGCGCCCGTAGCCGAGCGCACCGCCCGGGCCGCCAGCTGGCCGCCCGCCATCGACGACCCCCGACCGGAAGGATCCACCATATGGACCGCGCCCGTACCGCCCAGCGACCGGCGTTCCAGAGCATCGACCATGTGATCGAGGCGCTGGGACAGCAGGGCTACCTCGCCGACCGTTCCACCGCGACGGTCGTCTACCTGGCCGACAGGCTGGGCAAGCCGCTGCTGATCGAGGGGCCGGCGGGCGTCGGCAAGACCGAGCTGGCCAAGGCCGTCGCCGCGGCCACCGAGGCCGAACTCATCCGCCTGCAGTGCTACGAGGGTGTCGACGAGGCCCGTGCGCTGTACGAGTGGAACCACGCCAAGCAGATCCTGCGGATCCAGGCAGGGCAGGGCGAGGGTTGGGACTCCACCCGCGACGACGTGTTCTCCGAGGAGTTCCTGCTCTCACGACCGCTGCTCACAGCCATCCGGCGCAGTGAGCCCACCGTGCTGCTCGTCGACGAGGTGGACAAGGCCGACATCGAGATCGAGGGCCTGCTGCTCGAGGTGCTCAGCGACTTCGCCGTGACGATCCCCGAACTGGGGACCATCGAGGCGACCCGGCGCCCGTTCGCCGTGCTGACCTCGAACGCGGCCCGCGAGCTGTCCGAGGCGCTCAAGCGGCGATGCCTCTACCTGCACCTCGACTTCCCGACGCCCGAGCTCGAGCGCAAGATCCTCGCCTCCCGCGTCCCGGAGTTGGACGACCGGCTGGCCGAGCAGCTCGTCCGTGTGGTGGGCGTGCTGCGGGCCATGGCGCTCAAGAAGGTGCCCAGTGTGTCCGAGACCATCGACTGGGGACGCACCCTCGTGGCGTTGGGTCTGGACACCATCGACGACGAGGTGGTCCTGCAGACCCTCGGTGTGGTCCTCAAGCATCAGTCCGACCAGCTGCGGGCGGCCGCCGAGCTGCGGCTCAACTAGTCCGGGCACGACACGCCGATCGGGAGGTGGGCACCATGAGCGAGGCGTCGAACATCCAGAAGTCACCGGGTGGGATGTCCGGGCATCTCGTCGACTTCGTCGACGCGCTGCGACGCAAGGGGATCCCCGTCGGCCCGAGTGAGGCCGTGGACGCGGCGTCGGCGATGGTGCACATCGACCTGCTCGATCGTGCCGCCCTGCGTGAGGCGCTCGCGTCGACGATCCTGCACAAGCCGACCCACCGCGGCGTATTCGACCAGCTCTTCGACCTGTGGTTCCCCGCCGCGATCGGTGGCAGGTCCCCGGGGGACGCGGTGACGCTGGAGGTGGAGATCCCGACCGATGAGGACGGCCGGGTCGACCCGGAGGCGCTCAACGAGCTCATCGCCTCACTGCTGCTCGAGGACACCGACGAGTCCCGGGCCAAGGCCCGGGCACTGGCCGAGCTCCTCGTGGAGCAGCTCGGTTCCTACGACTCGGCGGGCGGCCAACGCTTCTCCGCGTACCAGGCGCTCAGCCCGCTCGACACCAACGCGATCATGCAGAAGGTCCTCGACGGGCTCCTCGGCGCGGACCCCTTCGACCCGGACGGGGCCAAGCGGCACGCCGAGAAGTCCGCCGCCGCCAACTCCGCTGCGGACATGGTGCGCGGCTTCCTCCGCGAGGTCGCCGACGAGACCCGCCGCCGCACGGCGGAGACGGTGGGTCGCGACCGGGTCGCCCAGTACGCGGTCGGGCAGGCCGCCGAGCAGGTCGATTTCCTTCGGGCGAACGATCAGGACCTCCAGGTGCTGCGACGCAAGGTCGGACCGCTGGCCCGGCAGCTCGGTAGCCGGCTCGCCGCCCGGCGCCGCCGCCACCGGCACGGGGCGATCGACATGCGCAAGACCATGCGCAAATCGATGTCCACCGGGGGCGTTCCGGTCGAACTGGTGCTGCGCAAGCCCCGGCCGGCCCGCCCCGAGCTCGTGGTGCTGTGTGATGTCTCCGGCTCGGTAGCCGGCTTCAGCCACTTCACCCTGCAGCTGGTGCACTCGCTACGGGAGCAGTTCTCGCGCGTGCGGGTGTTCGCCTTCGTCGATACCACCGACGAGGTCACGTCGTTCTTCGAGACCGGATCCGACCTGGGGTCGGCGATGGCCCGCATGGTCCGCGAGGCCGAGATCGTCACCTACGACGGGCATTCCGACTACGGGCATGCGCTGTCCGGATTCGCCGACCGCTACGCCCACACCCTCACCAGGACCGGCTCGCTGCTGATCCTGGGGGACGGGCGGAACAACTACCGGGACCCGGCCGTGGCATCGCTCGAGTTCGTCAGCGAGCGCGTCGGGCACACCCACTGGCTCAACCCGGAACCGAAGCGCCAATGGGGGACAGGCGACTCGGCGGCCAGGCTCTACTCCCAGTACGTACCGATGCACGAGTGCCGCAATGTGGAACAGCTCACGGCGGTCGTCGCGGGCCTGCTGCCGGTGTGACGGGCGGAGGCGATGCGGGTGGCGACCGAGCGTGACAGCCGCCCGATAGACTCGACCACCATGACCACGACCGGAGCCGCCTCAGGCGCGCGTCGCCGCATCGGAGTGATGGGCGGGACGTTCGATCCGATCCACCACGGGCACCTGGTGGCGGCCAGCGAGGTGGCCCACCGTTTCGACCTGGACGACGTGGTGTTCGTGCCCACCGGCGAGCCGTGGCAGAAGGACACCCGTCGGGTCTCGCCGGCAGAGGACCGCTACCTGATGACGGTCATCGCCACCGCCTCCAATCCACGCTTCTCGGTCAGCCGTGTCGATATCGAGCGTGACGGGCCCACCTACACGCTCGACACGCTCAAGGACCTGCTGCGCCAGCAGCCGGACATCGACCTGTACTTCATCACCGGCGCCGACGCACTGGAGAAGATCCTCACGTGGCACGGATGGGAGGAGATGTTCGGACTGGCGAGCTTCGTCGGGGTGTCCCGCCCCGGGTTCGAGTTGTCCGACACGCATCTCGCCCAGATCGACGACGGCCGGGTCCACCTGCTGGAGATCCCGGCACTGGCGATCTCCTCGACCGAGTGCCGCCGCCGCGCGGCCGCCGGTGCGCCCGTCTGGTATCTCGTTCCGGACGGGGTCGTGCAGTACATCGCCAAACGCAACCTGTATCGGCCGGAGGGCTCGACCCGCCTCGACGGCACCCCCGCAGTGACGGCCCCGGTACACCGGGAGCCCGTCCCCATCGACCCCCACCATGAGGAGATCCCCCAGTGACCGCTAGCCCCGAGGCCTTGGACATGGCTGCCATCGCGGCCCGTGCCGCAGACGACAAGCTGGCGACCGACATCGTCGTCCTCGACGTCTCCGGCCAACTCGTCATCACCGACGCCTTCGTCCTGGCGTCCGCGGAGACCGAACGCCAGGTCAACGCGGTCGTCGAGGAGATCGAGGACAAGCTCCGCGAGGCCGGCCACAAGCCGCTGCGTCGTGAGGGCACCCGCGAGGGGCGGTGGGCGCTGCTGGACTACAACGAGCTGGTGGTGCACGTCCAGCACGTCGACGAGCGCGACTACTACTCGCTCGACCGCCTGTGGAAGGACTGCCCCGTCGTGGAGATCGAGGGGGTGCAGACCAGCACCCGCCCGGCCGGCGCCGGCTCGTCCGGTGCCGCCGAGGACGCGCTGGCACCGGAGGAGCCGCGGCGAGATCAGGAGCTCTGACTCACGGTGACTCGTCGTCTCATCCTCTTGCGACACGGACAGACGCACTACAACGCGTCGTTCCGGATGCAGGGCCAGCTGGACACCGAACTCAGCGAGCTGGGTATCCGGCAGGCGCACGCGGTCGGCCGGGTTCTCGCTCCGCGCCGTCCGTGGACCATCCTCTCCTCGGACCTGCGACGCGCCCGCGACACCGCGGCGGCGCTGGCCACCGAGGTGGGACTGGACGTGCACACCGACCCGCGGCTGCGTGAGACGAACCTGGGTACGTGGCAGGGGATGAGTCATTCCGAGGTCGACGGGCAATGGCCTGATGCGCGGCTGCGGTGGCGCAGCAGCCCGCGGTGGTCGCCACCGGAGGGGGAGAGCCGGATCGACGTCGCGCGTCGGACCCGCGCGGTCGTCGACGAGCTGGTCCAACAGCAGCCGGAGTGGAGCGAGCGCCCCGCGGTGATCGTCGCCCACGGCGGTGCCATCGCGGCGATGACCGCCGCGCTGCTGGAGCTTCCGGTGGAGCAGTACCCGATGTTCAACGGACTGGGCAACACCTGCTGGGTGCAACTCTCCGCGCATCGTCGACCCGAGGAATCCGACGGACCGTCCGCCGACCTCGACGTTCCCCCCGGAACCGACACGGCCCGCGGTCTGCTGTGGCGACTGGACCAGTGGAATGCAGGCGTCACCCCACCGGTGGGTGCCCCGTGACCATCCGTCTCGTCACCGACTCCGCCTCCGATCTACCCGAGAGCTGGGTGCGCGCGTTCGACATCACCGTCGTGCCCCTGCACGTCGTCGAGGAAGAGGAGCGCGCCGTGTCCACGGCGGCGGTGAGTCCCGACGAGCTGGCCACCATCTATGAGCGGCTGTTGGCCGACCCGGAGTGCACAGGGGCCGTCTCGGTGCACCTGTCCCGGGAGCTGTCGCGCACGTGGGAGTCCGCGGTCGACGCGGCCACCAGGTTCGGCGGCCGCGTCCTGGTGTCGGATTCCCGGTGCGCCGGCATGGCGTTCGGTGCGGCTGTGGCCCAGTGCGCGTGGGCTGCCCAGAACGGGCTCGGACTGTCCGGCGTGTACGAGCTGGCCGAGCGCCTCAGCCGGGGCGCGTCGACTTTCGCCGCATTGGAGTCACTCGAACATCTGCGCCGGGGCGGCCGGATCAGCGCGGTCGCCGCGATCTTCGGTAGTGCACTGGCGATGCGCCCGGTGATCGTGCTGCGCAAGGGCTCGGTCGACCTCGCGGCCAAGGCCCGGACCACCTCCAAGGCGCATCAGCGGCTTCGGACGCTCCTGCGTGACGAGGTCGACCGCGGTGACGTCCTGGTGGTGGTCCATCATCACCAGGCCGGGGATCGGGCCGAGGAGATGGCCACCGAGATCCGCAAGGAGACCCAGTTTCCGGAGCGCGTGTTGATCGTCGAGTTCGACGAGGTGCTGGCCTGGCATCTCGGGCCCGGAACAGTGGGAGTGTCCGTCACGGACCTCGAGGATCCGGAATTCCCCATCCCCTCGCCCTCTCCACAGGCCACCGACTGATCACCCCGCCACGGCCGGAAGCGCGACCCGCCCCGGTCTAGCGTCGGCGCCATGCGATCCGACACCCGGGCCCGGCCCGCCACCCCGGTCGATTCCGTCGCCTCCGCCGACGCGGGACGGGACCCGACGAGAGCGGCGGCCCTGCAGCGTCTGGCCGGCGCCCTGCAGCCGTCCGCGGATACGGTGGCCGCGTCGGACGAGAGGCCGATGCCGGGTCATGTCGCGAGCCCCGCGCCGACCGAGCAGTTCCCCGTTGTCGTGCCACCTGCCGACCTGTCGGCCGCGACCCCCCTCGCACCGTGGGCGGCGCCCGGGCCCGACGGTGATCGCCCCGAGCGAGTCCCGCCCGTCGGACCGGACCTGTCCTCGTGGGCGGACCCGCCGTGGTGGCGCCGGATCCGCTGGGCCCCCGACCGCCTGGCCGGAATCGCACTGGTGGTGCTCGTGGTGGGACTCGGGGCGTTCTCGGTCCACCGTCTGCTGTCCACCGTGCCCGAGGCCGCTCCGGTGCCGCAGCTCCCACTGGCGACGCCGGGCGTCACGGTCGGTGCCGACGACACGGCAGCGTCGACCGAGCCGGGAGCATCCTCCGCGCCGGGGAGCGGAACGTCGTCCGCGGTGTCCGCCGTAGCGGAGGCAGGAGACGGCGTTGTCGTCGTCGCGGTGGTCGGGATGGTCGGGCGCAGTGGGCTGGTCACCCTCCCGGCGGGGTCGCGCGTCGCCGACGCGCTGGACCACGCCGGCGGGGTCCTGGACGGCGGTGACAGGGATGGTCTCAACCTGGCGCGGAAGGTCGTCGACGGCGAGCAGATCCTCGTCGGCGTGGCGCCCGGGCCGGACGGGCCGCGGGGCCCGCGAAGCGACATCGTGGGCCCGGGCTCCGAGACCCCGCAGGCGGGAGGGGCGCCGCCGGCCGGGGAGGCGGGCGGTCAGGCATCGGGTACCCCGGGGCCGGTCAATCTCAACACCGCCGACGCCGCCGCACTCGACGAGCTTCCGGGGGTCGGGCCGGTGACGGCGTCCGCGATCCTGTCCTGGCGCACGGCGAACGGGTCGTTCGCGAGCGTCGACCAGTTGGCGGAGGTGGACGGTATAGGCCCGGCCACGTTGGCCAAGCTCCGACCGCTCGTGACGGTCTGACCGCGGCGTGGGGGCGACGGATCCGCCCGCGCCCGGTGGCGCGGCGCGGCCGGGTGGGGAAGGCGAAGCGGGGCCGCGGGTCCCGGCGATCCGAGACCTGCGGCTCGTATCGCCGACGCTGGCGGTCTTCGTCGTCACCGCCGCGACGGTCGGCGTCCGGCCGTCGATGGCGCTCGCGGTGGCGGTGGTGCTGCTGGTCGGCGCGGTGGTGGCGTTGGTGTGGTCGGCGTCCGGAGGGGTCGAGCGCGGCCCGGACCATCCTGCGCTGGGGGTGCTGGCGGTCGTCTGCGCTGTGGGAGCGGTCGCGGCCGGGGTACAGGCGGCCCGGGCACACGCGTTGGCGGCCCACCCGTTGCCGGCGGCGGTGGGGGAGCGGACCGGGATCGAGGCCGAGGTGACCGGGTTCGACCGGCCGGTGCGTTCCGGGGGCGTGATGGTGCCGGTGCGGGTCGAGGTGACGGGGTCGGGCCGGTCGGCGAGGCAGGCCGATCTCGACGTGGTGCTGCTCGCCCGTGAGGGCTGGCGCGGGCTTCCGCCCGGCACCCGGGTGAGGGCGTCTGTGGCGGTGCTCGAGCCACTGTCGTCGGGAGATCCACCAGCGCTGCGGGCCCTCACCCCGCCGACGGTGATCGGGCAGCCGGGCGCGGCGGGTCGGGTCCCGGCGGCGGTGCGCCAACGGATGCGGCAGGTGTCTGCGCGGGCCCTGGAGGGCGAGTCGGTCGGCCTGTTGCCCTCGTTCGTCCTGGGCGACGAGGGAGGCGTGTCCACCGAGACGAGGGACGACTTCCGCGCGGCCGGGCTGTCCCACCTGGCGGCGGTGTCCGGGGCCAACACGACCTACGTCGTGGGGGCGGTGCTGCTCGTGGCCGCGGGAGTCGGGGTGGGTCGGCGTGGCCGCATCGTGGCCGCCGGGCTCGCGCTGGCGGCATTCGTGGCGGTGGTCGGGCCGGAGCCCGCGGTGCTGCGCGCGGCCGGGACCGGGGCGATCGGCCTGGCCGCCCTGGCCGCCCACCGCACCGGCCGGCCGCTCGCGGCGTTGGCGGCGATCGTGCTGCTGGTGGCGATGCTCGACCCCATGACCGCCACCGGCGCGGGGTTCGTGCTATCGGTGGCGGCCACCGCGGCGCTCGTGCTCGCGGCGCGCCCGGTCGCGGAGCGGATCCGGCGGACGTGGATGCCGGGCCGGGTCGCGGACGTGCTGGCGGTGTGCGTCGTGGCGCACGTGGCGACCTTGCCGGTGCTCGCCGCGTCCGGTCTCGAGACCGGCCCGTGGGCGCTGCCGGCGAACGTCGCCGTGGCACCGGCGGTGCCGATGGTGACGGTGTTGGGAACCCTCGCGGCCGCGGTGGGGCCGGTGTGGGAGGACGGTGCGGTGCTGCTCGCGGCGGCGTGCGCACCGGCCCTGTGGTGGCTCGACACGGTCGCCGGGATCGCGGCGGGGCTGCCGGGCTCGCCGGCGGTCACGCCCGGATGAGCAGATCCTGCTCGCGGACCCGGTCCAGCGACAGCGTGCGGTAGCCCTGCTCGGCGAAGAACACGGTGAGCCGGTCGTCGTCGACACTCATGACGATTCCCGAACCCCACTCGCGGTGGACCACCGCTGCCTGCAGGGGGAAGTCGTCCGCGTCGTGGGTGATGTCGACGGCTGTGCCGGCGTCGCAGGTGTCGCAGTTCCCGCACGGGTCGGCGAGTTCCTCGCCGAAGTAGCCGAGTAGGAACTGGCGTCGACACCCGTCGGTCTCGGCGTAGCCGCGCATCATCTCGATCCGTGAGCGCTCGATGCGCTCAAGCGTGTCCGACGTCTCCTCCGCCCGACGCACCGCCTCCCCGGTCTTCACGTCCTCCGCCAACGCCACCCCCCGGCGACCGGAGGTCAGCACGCCCGCCGCCTCCAGGAGATTGACCGCGCCCGTGACACGCTTCGCACCGACGTCGAGGGCCTTCTTCAGATGGGTCAGCCGCACCGGGCCGTCGGCGCGGCGCAGGTGGGCAATGACCGACCTGATGACCTCCTCGTCCGCGTTGTGCGAGGAGAAGAAACTGCGCAGGCCCAGGTCCTCGCTGCGGTAGTGCAGCTCAATCGTGGCCGGATCCCGGTCCCTGCCGGCCCGCCCCACCTCCTGGTAGTAGGTGTCGAGTGAGTCGGGGATGTCCGCGTGCAGGACGAACCGCACGTCCTCCTTGTCGATCCCCATACCGAACGCACTGGTCGCCACCACCACGTCGAGCCCACCGTCCACGAAGGCGCCGAGTGTCTCCTCGCGCACCGCCGCCTGCTGTCCGGCGTGGTAGGCGCGGACGCTCAGCGGCCGGCCCGCCTCGGTCGAGAGTGCGGCGATCCGCTCGGCGTACTCCTCGGTGGACCGGCGCGTCGCGGCGTAGACCAGGCCGGGGCCGGCCAACTCGACTGCCCGCTCCACGACCGCGTCCTGTTTGTCGTCGTCCTCGACGTGACGCCGCACCGCCAGGTGGAGCTCGGACCGGTCGAACCCGCCGGCCAGCACCAGGGCGTCGGGTATGGCGAGCCTGTCGACGATCTCCTCGCGCACCGGCGTCGACGCGGTCGCCGTGAGGGCGATGACGGTCGGCGACCCCATACGGTGCCGCGCGGCGCCCAGCCGCAGGTAGTCGGGCCGGAAATCGTGTCCCCAGGCGGAGACGCAGTGCGCCTCGTCGACCGCGAGAAAACTCGGCCCGGCCTCACGGACCCGGTCGAGGACCTCCCGTTTGGCCAGCTGTTCGGGGGTGAGGAAGAGGAAGTCGACGCGACCGGCCACGACCTCGTCCCACGCATCAGCCTGCTGGCGGGCCCCGAGCGAGGAGTTGATCGCCATCGACCGGGTGGGCGCGCGGTCGGCGAGCGAGTTCAGGCCTTCGCACTGGTCGGTCTGCAATGCGATGAGTGGCGAGACCACCACACAGGGCCCCTCGGCCATCATCCCGGCGAGTTGATAGATCGCCGATTTCCCGTACCCGGTAGGCAGGACCGCCAGCACGTCCCGGCCGGCGATCGCCGCCTCGATCGCCTCGGCCTGTGGCGGGCGCAACCCGTCCCACCCGAAGACGCGGCGTGCCATCTCACCGGGATCGGTGGCCTCGCCCTGGGTCGTCGTCACGTGTCTGTCCTCTCGGTCCGCGGCCGGGCGGCCCGCAGTGGGATGGCCCCGGACCGCCGAGCGTAGGCGCATCGCCCGGGGGCTCCCACCGCGCACACCCCAGCCGCTCGGGGTATGGGCGTACCGGATGCACGGTAGGTGTCCGCGGTGGACCATGGTGCGCACATCCGGACCCGCGGGGGTCCGACCGGGAGGGGGGCATCGTGGGCACTCGGGAAAGCCTGGCGGGACGGACGATCGTCATCACGGGCGCATCGAGCGGATTCGGCCGCGGCGCGTCACTGGCGCTCGGTGCGCGGGGCGCCCACGTTGTCGTCGCCGCCCGACGTTCCGCGTTGCTCGACGAGGTGGGCGCGCAGATCACCGAGGCCGGCGGTAGCGCACTGGCCGTGCCCACGGACGTCAGCGATGCGGACGCCGTCGAGCGGCTCGCCGTGCGCGCCGAGGAAATCACCGGCCACATCGACGTGTGGATCAACAACGCCGGCGTCGGCGTCATGGGTCTGTTCTGGGAGGTTCCGCTCGCCGACCACACCCGGCTCGTCGACGTGACCCTCAAGGGCATGCTGTCCGGGTCGCACGTGGCCCTGCGCCGCTTCTGTGCGCGTGGCGAGGGGGTGCTCATCAACGTCGGGTCGGTCGCCGGGGAGGTGCCGCTGGCCTACCAGGCCAGCTACGCTGCCGTGAAGGCGGGGATCTCCAGCCTGGGCCGTTCGCTCAACGAGGAGTTGCGGCTGGCCGGGCTGGGTGAGGCGATCAAGGTCAGCACGATCCTGCCGTGGGCCGCTGACACGCCGTGGTGGGAGCATGTCGGCAACTACACCGGACACGCGCCGCGGTTGGCCGCGTTGGACGCCCCCGACATCGTGGTGGAGGCGATCGTCGACGCCTGCACCGACCCGCAGCAGGAGCGGCCGGTCGGACCCAAAGCGCGCTCAGCGAAGGCCTCGCACCGGCTTTTCCGCGAACTGACCGAGAGGTTCTCCGGCACGCTCTCCGAGTCCGAGATCGAGAAGGGCTCCGCGGTTCCGCACACCTCCGGAGCCCTCCACGAGCCGGTCGCCGGGGGCACCACCCTCCACGGTGACGCTCGCGAGCGGATGGTGATGGAGGACGCCGAGCGCCGGCCGTGAGGTGCCGGCTCGCATGTGACGGGGCCGTGGGCTTGTCAGTGCGACGTGGCACGATGTCGGGGACGACGACGGCAACGGTGATGTCGACGACAACGACGACGATCACGACGACGAGGAGTTCTCCCCATGGCGGCAGGCCCCGCACCGGCTCCACTTCATCTCGTGCTCGGCGAGGACGAGTTCCTCACCGAGCGCGCCACGATGGGGGTCGTCTCGGCGGTTCGGGCCGCTACACCTACGGGGGAGGACCCACCCGTGGTCTCCCGGCTCGGTGGACCGGAGGTCACGGCGGCCCAGTTGTTCGAGCTGCTCTCACCGTCCCTGTTCGGTGAGGCCCGGATCGTGGTGATCACCGGGGCCGCGGAGCTGGGTAAGGACGCCGTCGCTGCCGTGCTGGACGCGGCTCGGGACCTGCCGACGGAGACAGTGTTGATCGTGCAGCACACCGGAGGGGGCAGGGCCAAGACCCTGGCTGCGGACCTGCGCAAGGCCGGTGCCGAGGAACACGCGGCGGGCAAGATCACCCGGCACACAGAGGTGATGGGTTTCGTCCGGTCGGAGTTCCGCCGGCTGAATGTGCGTGTGGCCCCCGAGGCGTGTGAGGCGCTCGTCGAGGCGGTCGGCACGGATCTGCGCTCGCTCGCCTCCGCATGTGACCAGTTGGTGGCCGACACCGGCGGCAAGGTGGACGTCGAGGCTGTTCGCCGCTACCACTCCGGTGTGGTGGGGGTCAGCGGCTTCACCGTGGCCGAGCGGGCCGTGGTCGGCGACGTGGCGGGGGCCATCGAGGCACTGGAGTGGGCGATGCACACCGGGGTCCCGCACGTCGTGCTGGCCGACGCGCTGGCGGATGCGGTGAACTCCCTCGCTCTGGTCGGCACCCAGCGGGGAGTCGCCCCCGGGGATCTCGCGCGGCAGGGCCTGCCCCCGTGGAAGGTCAAGAAGGTCCAGGCGCAGACCCGGTTCTGGTCCATCGACACCCTGGGCACCGCACTGCAGGTGGTCTCGCGGCTCAACGGCGAGGTCAAGGGCATGGCCGAGGACACCTCGTACGCCCTGGAACGGGCGGTGCGTCAGGTCGGCACGCTGGCGGCCTCCGCCTGACGACGTGAGCCCGGGGCGGGTTGCCTGAGAAGTCCGTGGCCGGTCGGCGTTTTGAATGATTCCACTCGCGTTGCGAGGCATGGATTATGATCTACCAACCCGGCGCGCGATGCCGTCTGACCTGTGCGGTTTCCGCCCGGCGGGGCGTGTACCCACGTCGGTGCCCACAAGGTGCCCGGGCCGGGAGGTAGCAATGGACATACCGATCACACAACCGGAACCCCGGAGCGACGCCGTGGAGTCGTGGAGGGAGAAGTGGTGGACCGAGGCTCCCGAGATGACAACTACACCCCGCTGGCATCGGTGTAGAGGCACCCTCCCGGCGGGCCAACAGGTGTAAAACCGCCCAGAATGACGCGGATTCAGAACTGTCGAGATGAGGGCGTAGCTACGAATGCCCGCCGAGCTTCCGAGGCGCATCGCTCCGACATCTGAAACCAGCCTGCGGCTGCCCGAGTTCGCAGCCAGGCGCGCCCGTCAGCTGTCAGCGCGAATGGCGAGGACGCCTCCCTTGGTTCTCACGGAGAACGACAGACCCGCCTCAACCAGTGCGATGTAGTCCGCATGATGCTCAGCGGCAACAAGACCGATCCTGTAGGAGGCTTCGCCGACGGTCCACACTTCGATGGGTTCAGCTGCTCCGTCCGCCCTCAGCGAGACAGGAATCTCGGACGGCGGGTACGGGTCCATGGGCTGGTGCAGGTTGGCCGTTGCTTCAGCGGAGGAAAGCAGCTGTCGCAGCAGGCTGGTGGCGGACACATCGCGTGTGAGGTCTGCCAGGTCCTCGATTTCGCGCGGCGTTGCGTCGAACTCATCAACCCAGCCGGCGATGTGCAGCATGCGGAGCCAAGGGATCGTCTCGTCAAGCAGAAGCCCCCTGCCCGCGGCCTTGCGGCCGACGGTGTGGGCCAGGCGCCTTGAGCGGACACCGCGACTCAGGATCGCGACGGCTTGCGGGGTGTCCACGCCGTACCTGATCATCAGTGGCAGATCCTGGGGTAGCCGGACCGGTGCGTCGGTCTCGCTCAGGATGCGGTTTGCCTGTTCGACGAGGACTCCGATGGTCCAGCTGAAGAAGTGCTCGATGGCGCGGCTGATGGCGTCGACAGTCTGCTCAAGGCGCCAGGCGGCGTCGGAGACCATGGGCTGTGTCGCTGCTGCGAGCGAGGGCATGTCGAGACCTTCGAGCCATCCCTGCAAGAAAGGTGCGACTTTAATTTCCAGGGTCTCGCGCTTTGCGGGAGTCTCCTTAAAGGTCCACACCTTTCCGCTTTCGGGGAGTGCGAGCAGGGTGTCGAAGGCTGCGACTTCGTCGAGCACTTCGAGCGCCTCGCGGAGGGTGAGGACGCGTGCGAGGCCGTCGTCGGTCGGGTCGGGGTAGGTCGCCGCGACCAGGTCAGCCACGCGCGTAGCGAGCCGTTCGAGTTCGCGAGCACTACCCAGGGAGGTTCCCGCGATCGCCCAGCGGTGCCGGCTGTCGGCGGGTGTCTGCTCGTAGATTCCGGCGATCCGTTGGGCGAACGCCATCCATCGGGCGGCCAAATCCGGCGACATCTGGTCGAAGGCGAGGAGTCGCTTAACGGAGGCGATGATGTTGTTGCTGGTGGCCAGTTCCTCCAGCCTCTGGTGGGCTGACAGGACGAACCACACGAACGACGCGAAGCTTGCTGCTGCGGAATCGGCGAGCGTGAAGAGTTCGTCGGCGCTGGATGCCAGCAGCGCTTCGGCTCCCTCCAGGGCCTCCAACGCCTCGTCCGAGGTGAGAGTCGACTCGATGAGCAGGTCGTCGACGGTAGGGCGGAGCTTGTCAAAATCCGAAGTCTTCGATTCCTGTTGCAGTGCGAGGATGATCCAGCCTTCGGTCTCGCGACCTGCCCTGCCCGCCCGGCCCACCGCGTTCAGCAGCCGAGCGGCGTCGTAGTGCTGCGACCTGTCCTGGGTCGGATAGGAGGTCTCGGCAATAAGGACCGTCCGGACCGGCAGGTTCACGCCGTCGGTCAACGTCGACGTGGCCACGAGTGCGAGCAGATTCTCCGAGCGGATGGCCTGCTCAAGCGCGTCCAGAACGTCGACGGGAAGGCCCGCGTGGTGGTAGCCGACCCCGTACCTGACGCACTCGATGAGGGGGTGTTCGACTCCGAGGCGTTCGACAAGGAAGTCGATCAGCTTCCCGGCCCGGTCGCTGATCGGAAGCCCAGCCGCCATCACTGTCGCGGCGTTTCGTGCGTAGTCACGCCTGGTGACGATCATCAGAAGGCTTCCTGCGGGCAGGAAGGCACGGGCTGTCTTGGCGCAAATCATGTAGAAAGCAGTCGACTTGCCGACCCGGGCCTTGCCGCCGCCGGCCGGGTACTCGAGTCGCTTGACGCCGAGCGGGCGCTCGCGATGGGTCCACAGGACTTTGGTCGCAGCTTCAGCTGGCTTGATTCGGAGTTTGCCGACCACGTCGAACTCTTTGCGGACGGGGTAGGCGACCGACCTTGTTTTCAGGTCGCGTTCGCTGTCCCACACGATCTCGCTGTTGAGGACGCTGTGAAGCCTGCGGGGGCCGCGCCAGTCGGACGAGAACAGAGTGTTGGGGCTGCTGTCGTCGAGCCAGGAGGCGACTTGCTGCGCGTTTCCCATCACCGCGGAGAGCAGGATCAGGCGAGCATCGGACGTGCCCAAGACGCTGAGAATTGATTCGAGCAGGAACCCGCGGTGCGGTTCAGCAACGAGGTGCGCTTCGTCGATGACGAACATCGTGAAGCGCCCGAGGGCGCCATCCGGGTCGCGGCGCAGAAGGTGTGAGAGCCGCTCAGGGGTCATGATTTCAACCGAGGCTGCGCTGGTCGTCTCGCTGAAGAATGCGAGCAGGTCGTTCAGGTTCATCGACCCGAAGTCGGGGAGGTCATCACCGAGGCTCTTGTGCAGGATCCGGAGTCGGCTGGACAGCGCTTGGCGCATCTCACGTCCGAGGCTTCTCAGCGGCGACACGTAGCAGACGTCGCCGGATGCCGTGGCCAGGTGGTGACACATGATGATTTGGGCAAGCAGCGTCTTGCCGGCGCTCGTGGGCACGGACAGTAGCAGCCTCTTGGTCGCCGGGTCGAGAGGGTTGAGTTCGGTGCGGCGCAATAGTTCCCGTTGTGGAGGCCAGAGGGTGAGAACCGGGGGTGTGCCGATCGTAAAGGCCTGCGCGAGTTCGGGCGGGCTGTCGGGCGGCAGCACGCTCCAGATGCTGGAGTCCTCCAACCCGTCGGCGATGGTCAGGAGGTGGGCCGCTACCCAGCGTGAGTCTGTGTCTCCTTGTCCTGCTGAGAGGTCGACAACCGACTGCAGGGCGGCCCGTGCAGTCTCCAGCCTCGTGCCTTGCCCGTAGCGGAGGTAGTCGACGAGGTTTTCGATGGCTAGGACAACCTGCTCAGCGGGCCCGAACATGGTCGGGACCAGGGAGTCTGTACCTAAGATGTCGCGCACATCCTCGACGTTTGCCCGCCAGGTTGTCAGCAGTTCGGATACACGACCGATGTCCAGGCCCAAGAACGCGATACCTGCCCGCAGCGCCATAAGGGAGAAGGCACTGCCGCGGGGTAGGCCGATGCCTGAGATGATGGCCTCGGTATCCGGCTCGGTGTCTTCGCCCAACCGATTCGCTTCGTCGTCCGAGTTTTCCTCCGTTGGGACGCTCTGTGCTTCCCCGGCGTTCGGACCTTGTGGCGGACTGTCGTCTAGGTCGGCGTCTACTCGCCGCCAGATGGCGGTGGCGTTCGGGTCCAGATCTGCGCGGCGGTATCCGACCTGTGCAGCGAACGCGAAGTTCAACCGGTCCATCAGGCTGAGGTTCGACGTGTTCAGTGCCAGATCGAAGATGTGGGCGGAGACGGCGAAGGCACGCTGCTGCCTGGCGGCCGTGTAAAGCTCTGCCGCCAGGGAGGCTGAGGCGACGCCGTGCAGGTACCAGGCCGTTTCGAGCAGCTGTTCGTCGACGTCGTCCGCCCTGGCGAAGGCGCCTACCTCAACTGCTGCGATGAGGTCGATGAGCTGTTCGACCGTAGGCAGCAGGATCCCTTCGGCGTGCTCCCCGAGCGCCTCGGCGACGAACTCTGGTCTTAGAGCGCGGTCCACAGGTACTCCCGAACGGTGACGGCGAGCTGCCAGAGGTCTTCGACGGTGAACAGCAGGCCTTCGAGTTGGCCTGGATTGTCGAACTGAGGGAAATGGGTGCCCATCGTGGTGAACGGCGCAGCTTCCGGCGGGACCCGATCCGTTGCCACGCTGACTCCAACGCCGGCCCGCGAACTCTCTTCCACCCACAGCTCGGCGAGTTCGCTGCCCAACTGTCCCACCAGACCAGGCTGGTCGGCGTAGCTCTTGGTGAGCTTCGCTAGATACTTGCCGCCCTTCTTACGAAGCTGGCGGTAGGCCTTCCCTGTGGTTCCGGACATCGGGGCTGTTCCGGTGAGTTTCTTCATCTCCCAGAGGCAGAAGGATGTGTCTCCCCCGGTCAGGGACTCGTACAGCGCCAGACCGTCTGCTCCCTGCTCAGTCACGCCGAACTTCGGTGACTCCAGGTTCAAAATCGCACGGTGGTCCTCGGCGAACTCGGACAGGTGGAGGTACCAGAGCCATTCGCCCACGTGTCCGAGTAGATGGTCCGCAGGGGGCTTGATGCCGCCGGGCAGACCGAAGACGTCGTCGATGAACAGTTCGACCAGCCTGGCGTCTTTCCCCGACAGCTTCGTCTCGGTGGTGATGGCCGTGTGCCAAATGTCGAGGGCGTTACCGCCTCCGGTGCGGCTCCGCATGACCGCTTGCGCCACGATCCAGGCGATCGCGGCACGTTCGTCATCAGGTAAGGCCAGAACCTTCGCGTGATGCCAGCGACAAACCCCGCCAATGCCAGCGTCGTCAAGCGCGGCGTCCGCGAAGGCGTGAAGTCTGTCGCCCTGAGCGCCCGCAGTCGCCAGGGCGAGGATTGCCGGGATCGGAATCGGTACTGGCTCGGGAACGACTGCCTTTGCCTTGGCTGCGGAGGCAGCCGCGACCTTGTTGGCAGCCTTCTTCGCTGACTTTTTGGCCGGCGTCGATGTCCCGCTCACCGCGTGTTTCCTCCTTCGCGTCCGGCGGACGCCGCGTCAGACGCCACAACGGTCCGAGCCTATCGGCGGACGGCACTGCGATGCCTCCCAGCCGTGGTGATGGCGAGCGGGGCGCAGCGGAATGCCTGCGTCAATCTGCCGCGAAGGTTCTGCTTCGTATCCGGCATGACTCCAGGATATCGGTCGCCGACGGACAGGTCCGCTGAGGTTTCGGCGAAGTGTGCGCGCTAGGATGCTTGCATCCACATGGGGTGTACTTTCCATTGGGCGCTGAAGGGCCGGTCTTCTCGTCCCGGCATCGGGGATCCCGCATCACCACTCTTGAGCCGGGTGCCGAACCCGGCCGTATGGCCGGTGGACATATGGCCCCGCGCGGTTCTCACTGTGGTGCTGTGGCGGATACCTGATCCTTCCTCGGATTCTGCCCGGGGCGGCCGCCCCCCGAGCGGTGGCGATGAGTGAGAGCTGGTGGTTCTGGGTCCTGACCGCGGGCTTCTTCCTCGTGGTCGCCGCCTTCGCGGGCACGTTCGGGATGTACTCCAGATTGCTCGGCCACTACGGACAGACCCTCGCGCCGTCGCTCGCCACGGGAATGGCGACTGCCTCGGGGGCCGGAATCGCCGCGGAGATCCATCGGCGGATGGTCATCGCGCATCTCGGTCCGATCCCGGTGGGTGACAGGCACGCGGAGAAGGTTGATGTGACGATCCTGGCGATCGCGGTGTCGGCCGCTGCCGCGTTCGTACTGTTCTGCGAGCTCGTTCTGCCCTTCGCCGCGGCCGAGGCGACATCGGAGCAGCGCCGCATCGCGCGGATCCGCGCCACCGGAACCCGCTATGCCGGCACGCTCGACACGGTGGAGTACCGTCATGAACGAGTTGCCGGGATGTGCCAATTCGACGTGACGGTGCGATTCGGCGTATATGACGACCTGCGGCATGTCACGGTGAGGATGACCACGTGGCCCACACGGGTGCCGTTGCCGGGGACGGCGGTGGTCGTCATCGTCGCTTCGCCGGAGTCCCCCGGCGCCGGACCGAATCCGGTGCGCCGGCGATGGCTCCGACGCGCGGCGGCCGTGAACCAGTCGATCCTCGTCGAGCCGGACACCGCACACGACATCGAGTTCGATCCGAACGTCAATCTGTATACAGAGTCCAGCGGTGGGGGAGGCGCGTAGCGTCCCAGCAGCGACAGGCTCTTCACACACGACGAGGGCCCACCGCGCATCAGTGACGATGCTGGTGGGCCCTCGGAGCCGCATCGCGTCAGCGCTGGCCGACGCGGGGCTGGGGACCTCTCATCCGGAGAGGACCGGGGTGCCTCAGAGCTGGTCGACAGCCTTGGCAAGCGCCGACTTCTTGTTGGCGGCCTGGTTCTGGTGGATGACACCCTTGCTGGCCGCCTTGTCGAGCTGACGCGAGGTCGCGACGAGCAGGGCGCCGGCCTTCTCCTTGTCGCCAGCCTCGGTGGCGGCGCGGAGGCTGCGGATGGCGGTACGCAGAGCCGACTTGGTCGACTGGTTGCGGAGGCGGCTGCGCTCGTTGGTGCGGTTCCGCTTGATCTGGGACTTGATGTTGGCCACTCGTCACACCTTTTTGTCGTGTGTCGACGGCTCCACGAGGGGATCCCGCCGATCGGATGTCTTGTCGTCTTTGTCCGTGTGGACGCGCTGAACGCCGTCCGGTGGACACCGACGGCCCACTTTACCAGCGGGCGCGTCACCGGCCAAAACGCGACCGGGGCGGCGTCAGCGCCAGCCGTAGTCGCTACGGAGCCGGTCCGCCACGCGGTCGAACGCGTCCCTGGGGCAGATCGCGCCCTCGCGCCGGATGCCCTGTTCGGGCACATCGAGCACGCGGTCGAGACGCACCCAGCTGGGGCGTCCCTCCGAGTCCCAGGGTCCGCTACCGAGTCCGAGCCAACCGTTGTCGTCGTCACGCTTGGACCGGGACGACAGCTGGAGGCCGAGCAGACGATCCCCGTCCCGACCCACCACCAGGACCGGACGGTCCTTGCCGCGACCGTCGTTCTCCTCGAACGCCACCCACGTCCACACGATCTCGCCGGGATCGGCGTGACCGTCCAGGTCGGGGGCGTAGGCCAGGGTGCGGGCGCGGCTGGAGGTGGGCGCGGTGGTGGTGGTCGCGGGCCGCCCCGCCTCGGCGTTCCGCGACCCCAACGCGGGGGATCCCCCGCGTTCGTCGAGCTGCTTCCGGACCGCCTGGGCGACCGTCGGCCCGTACTTACGTCCCATGTGGACTGCCTTGCGACCCACGCGGGCCCAGTCGATAGCCATGCGGACAAGGGTAACGGCCGACGCCCGGGCCATGACGGCCTCGACCGGTCGCTTCCTGTACGACAACACCGTCGATGCGGTGCCCACGGGCCGATACGTGATGAGTGTTCCTGGCCCGGTCGTGTGACAATGGGGTGATCGTCCGGACGTACCGCAATCCAGCCGCACCCGGGCCCGCCTCCAGGAGTGATCGAGATTCCCAACTTCGCAGAGACGACGTTCACCGATCCGGCCAGGATCAGGAACTTCTGCATCATCGCGCACATCGACCACGGCAAGTCGACCCTGGCCGACCGCATGCTGCAGCTGACCGGTGTGGTCGAGGAGCGCCTCATGCGCGCCCAGTACCTCGACCGGATGGACATCGAGCGCGAACGCGGCATCACCATCAAGGCGCAGAACGTCCGCCTTCCGTGGGTGCCACGTTCCGGCGCGCACGAGGGCGAGGAGATCGTCCTGCACATGATCGACACCCCCGGCCACGTGGACTTCACCTACGAGGTCTCCCGCGCGCTGGAGGCGTGCGAGGGTGCGATCCTGCTGGTGGACGCCGCCCAGGGGATCGAGGCGCAGACCCTGGCCAACCTCTACCTGGCCATGGAGAACGATCTCGAGATCATCCCCGTGCTCAACAAGATCGATCTGCCGGCCGCCGATCCGGAGCGGTTCGCCGAGGAGATCTCCCACATCATCGGTTGCGAGCCCGGCGATGTCCTGCGCGTGTCGGGCAAGACCGGCGAGGGTGTCGAGGCGCTCCTGGACAAGCTCTGCGAGACCATCCCGGCCCCGGTGGGGGATCCCGACGCCCCGGCCCGCGCGATGATCTTCGACTCCGTCTACGACACCTACCGCGGCGTCGTGACCTACGTACGTGTGGTCGACGGCTCGCTCACCCCGCGCGAGAAGCTGACCATGATGTCGACGGGCACCAATCACGAGTTGCTGGAGATCGGCGTCATCTCGCCGGAGCCCAAGGCGACCAAGGGGCTGGGGCCGGGCGAGGTGGGTTACCTCATCACCGGCGTGAAGGACGTCCGCCAGTCCAAGGTCGGCGACACGGTGACCAGTGCCCGCGGTGGCGCGACCGAGCCGCTGCCCGGTTACGCCGAGCCCAACCCGATGGTGTTCTCGGGCCTGTACCCGATCGACGGCTCCGACTACCCGGTTCTGCGGGACGCGCTGGACAAACTTCGGCTCAACGACGCGTCTCTGGACTACGAGCCGGAGACGTCGGTGGCCCTGGGCTTCGGCTTCCGCTGTGGCTTCCTCGGCCTGCTGCACATGGAGATCACCCGCGACCGGCTCGAGCGCGAGTTCAACCTCGACCTCATCTCGACCGCACCGAACGTGGTGTACCGGGTGATAGCCGAGGACGGCTCGGAGCACCAGGTGACCAACCCGTCGTACTGGCCCGAGGGTAAGCACCGCGAGATCTATGAGCCGATCGTCAAGTGCACGATCATCGTGCCGAGCGAGTTCGTGGGCACGACCATGGAGTTGTGCCAGTCCAAGCGCGGCGAGATGAAGGGCATGGACTACCTGTCCGAGACGCGTGTCGAGCTGCGGTACATCCTGCCGATGGGCGAGATCATCTTCGACTTCTTCGACTCGCTCAAGTCCCGCACCAAGGGTTACGCGTCGATGGACTACGAGGAGGCCGGCGAGCAGTTGGCGGATCTGGTCAAGGTCGACATCCTGCTGCAGGGCGAGGCCGTGGACGCGTTCAGCGCGATCGTGCATCGTGACTACGCGCAGGGCTACGGAAACAAGATGACCGTCAAGCTCAAGGAGCTCATCCCGCGCCAGCAGTACGAGGTGCCGGTGCAGGCCGCGATCGGCTCCAAGATCATCGCCCGCGAGAACATCCGCGCGATCCGCAAGGACGTGCTCTCCAAGTGCTACGGCGGCGACATCAGCCGTAAGCGCAAGCTGCTCGAGAAGCAGAAGGAGGGTAAGAAGCGCATGAAGTCCATCGGCCGCGTGGACGTGCCGCAGGAGGCCTTCGTGGCAGCCCTGTCCGCGGATTCGAGCTCCGACAAGAAGTAGCCGAACCCCTCGTCGTCGCCGCGCCGGTCATCCCCGGGCGCGGTGGCGGCGTACTGCCGATCGGTTGTTGCACCGCGGCGAGCAGTAGGTTTTGCGTCCGTTGCGGGTGGTGTCGGCGAAGACGTCCTCGCAGTCGTCCGCAGCGCACCGGGACAGCCGGTCGATGCCGCGCTCGGTGAGGTGCAGCGCCGTGCCGACGGAGAACATGGCGGTGAGCAGGCGGGCGAAGCTGGCGTCGTCGGCGCGGTAGTGGACGTGCCAGTGTCCGTCGTGGTCGGTCAGGCGGGGCGGCCCGGCGTGCTCGGCGAGGAGGGTGTTGAGCGCCTCGGCGCGGGCACGGGGATCGGTGGTGTCGACGACGACGAGCCATCCGTCCAGGAACTCGTCGACCTCCGCGAGTTCTTCCTCCCGGGCTTCACGGTCGATGGTCACGCCGGCTTCCCGGCAGCGGTCCACGAGTTCGCGGGCGCTTCGGGGGCGGCGGTTGGCCAGGTCGGCGGCCAGGGTGACCGGGTCGCCGCCGTAAGGGTTGATATACACAAACCGATTACAGCACAGTTGTCGGTATGCCCCTGACCTTCGCGCAGTTCGCCGCCTCTCCGGCGCTCGGCATCCCGGTCTGGGTGCTGCTCGCGCTCGTGCTGGCGGCCTTCGTTGCCGGGTGGGTCGACTCGGTGGTCGGCGGGGGCGGGCTGATCCAGCTGCCCGCGCTGGTCATCGCGCTGCCCGCCGACGTCTCGACGCCCGAGGTGTTGGGGACCAACAAACTGTCCTCGGTGGCGGGTACGCTCGTCGCCACCCTGACCTACCTGCGCAAGATCCGAGTACCGGTGGCCATGGTCGCTCCACTTGTTGCCGCGGCATTCGCGGGCTCGGCCGCAGGAACCTCGGTCGCACGCTTCATCCCCAAGGAGCTGCTCACGCCGATCGTGCTGGTCGCGGTGATCGTGGTGGGTACCTACACGTGGCTCAAGCCTAACCTGGGCCGCACCCATGCCGAGCGCTACAGCGGCTGGGCCAGGGCCTGGCGCTCGGCGGTGATCGGGCTGGTGATCGGGTTCTACGACGGCGTGTTGGGGCCGGGCACGGGTTCGTTCTTCGTGATCGCGATCGTGGCGTTCCTGGGCTTCGGCTTCCTGCAGGGAACCGTCGCGGCCAAGCTCGCCAACCTGACCACCAACATCGCCTCCATCCTGGTGTTCGGGCTGCACGGAGAACTGCTGTGGGTGATCGGCGGTTGCATGGCGGTGGCGAATCTCGCCGGCGGCTTCCTCGGGGCGCGGATGGCCATGCGCCATGGCAACGAGTTCATCCGAAGGGTGTTCCTGCTGGTCATCGTGATCCTCGGGGCCAGGCTCGCCTGGGACACCGTGTCCACGTGGGTGTGAGCCCGTGTCGCGCCGTCCGTAGACTCGCGGTCATGACCACCCCGAGCCCCGATGCCCCGCTCCACCCGCTGCTCGACGAGTCGTCACTGCCGTACGGGCTGCCGGACTTCGCCGCCGTCCGGGACGAGGACCTGGAGCCGTCGATCCGGGCCGCGATCGACGACCACGCGGCCGAGGTCGCCGCCATCTGCTCGAGCCCGGAGGCGCCGACCGTCGAGAACACGGTGATCGCGCTGGAACGCTCGGGACAGGCGCTGCACCGCGTGCTGTCGGTGTTCTACGGGCTGCTCGGGACCGACGCGACTCCCGCCCGGCTCGACGTGGACCGCGTGGTGTCCCCGCTGCTGGCCGCGCATCACTCGGCGGTCATGACGGACCCGGTCCTCTACGCCCGTGTCGATGCGGTCGTCGCGGCGCTCGAGTCGGGAGAGCTGGAGGTCGACGACGAGACGGCCCGCCTCATCCGGCGCCACCACCGGGACCTGCTCCGTGCCGGGGCGGCCCTCGAGGACGGGGCCCGCGCCCGCCTGACCGCGATCGACACGCGGTTGGCCGAACTGACGACGGAGTTCGGCGAGAACCTCCTGGCCTCCACCACGGAACTGGCAGTACCGGTCGCCGACGAGTCCGAGCTCGCGGGGCTTCCGGAATCCATGCGTGCGTCGCTGGCCGCCTCCGCAGAGCAGGCCGGTCACGAGGGCTGGCTGATCCCGCTGGGCCTGCCCACGGTGCAGCCGATCAGCGCGTGGCTCGACGACGCCGGACTGCGCGGACGCGTCATGGAGGCATCGCTGAAGCGGGGCTCGACCGTGGGACACGACAACACCCCGATCGTCCTCGAGATCGTCCGGCTGCGAGCCGAGCGGGCCGAGCTGCTGGGCCTGCGCTGCCACGCCGACCATGTGCTCGCGGTGGAGACCGCCGAGACACCCGAGGCCGCCCGCGGGCTGCTGATGGACGTGGTGGACGCCGCGGTGACCAACGCCCGCAACGAGGCCAAGGACCTGCTCGGCGGCGAGGACCGTTCTCTCGACCCGGCGGACTGGGCCTGGGAGTCGGAGCGTCTTCGTTCCGAGCGCTACAGCGTCGACGACGCGACGGTGCGCCCCTACTTCGAGCTGGAGACCGTGCTGCGGGACGCGGTGATGTTCTCCGCCGAGCAGCTGTACGGCCTGCGTTTCGCCGAGCGGCCCGACCTGGCCGGCTACCTGCCCGACGTCCGGGTGGTCGAGGTGTTCGACGACGAGCGGTCCGAGCGGGACGCCGGCATCGGCCTGCTGCTGCTGGACTACTACGCGCGACCCACCAAGCGTGGCGGAGCCTGGATGACCTCGTTCCGGGACCAGTCGAGGCTCCTCGACTCCCGCCCGGTGATCGTCAACGTCATGAACCTGTCCCGTCCGGCGGAAGGGGAGCCGACGCTGCTGACGATGGACGAGGTCACCACGATGTTCCACGAGTTCGGGCACGCCCTGCACGGACTGCTCTCCGACGTGGAGTACCCCGTGTTCTCGGGCACGTCCGTGCCCCGCGACTTCGTGGAGTTCCCCTCCCAGGTCAACGAGATGTGGGCCCGTCGTCCCGAGATGCTCGCCCACTACGCCCGGCACCGGGAGACCGGCGAGCCCATCGCGGCGGAGCTGGTCGAACGGATGCGGGAGGCGGAGCGCTTCGGTGAGGGGCAGGCGACCGTGGAGTACCTCGCGGCCGCGCTGCTCGACCTGGCGTGGCATTCGTTGACCCTCGAGCAGGCGCGCGAGGTCACCGACGTCGATGCGTTCGAGTCGGAGGTCCTGGCAGATGCGGGCCTCGACGTGCCGGGGATCGAACCGCGCTACCGGTCCCGCTATTTCCAACACGTGTTCGCCGGCGGCTACTCGGCGGCCTACTACTCGTACTTCTGGGCCGAGGTCCTCGACGCGGATGCCGCCGAGTGGTTCGTCGAGAGCGGGGGACTGCAGCGTTCCTCCGGTGACGCGATGCGCCGCGAGGTGCTCTCGCGTGGCGGTGCCATCGACTTCCTGGACGCCTATCGGAGCCTACGCGGGAGCGACCCGGATCCGGCGGCCCTGCTGCGTCGTCGCGGACTGGACTCCTCCGTGGTCGGTGGCCGTGAGGCCGCCGCCGCAGGGCGGTCGTAGGATCGGCACGTGTCAGCGTTTCTGCAGTTCTGGGACAGGGTCGAGCTCTGGCTCGTCACCCTGCCCTTTCCGCTGCAGGTGGTGATCATGCTCGCCATGGGGATCCCGCTGTTCCTGGCCACCGCGGTGCTGGTCGAGAAGGTCGCAGACGTCCTCGTGCACCGGTTCCGGGTGCTCGTCACGTCCCGGCCCGCCGAGACCGGGAAGGAGGTTCGCTGATGCCCCGGTCACGTGTCACCCTCGCTCTGATCCTGCTGATCGTTTTCGTCGTCATCGCCTGGTTCCTCATCGAGGTTCTCTGACCCTGCGCGGCGGTCGGTCGGACCACCGCCGTGGAGTCGATTCCGGAAGTACACTCCCGTCATGCAGCGTTTGAGTGGACTTGACGCCAGTTTCTTGTATTTCGAGACCCGGTCTCAGCTTCTCCACGTGTGTGGGTTGATCGTTCTGGACGTCTCGGAGGTTCCTGGCGGATACACCTTCGACAAGCTGCGTACCGAACTCGCGCGCCGGATCACCGGCATGCCTGCGTTCCGGCGCAAGCTGCATGATTCGATGCTCAACGTCGACCACCCGGTGTGGGTCGAGGACGAGAGCTTCGACATCGATCATCATCTCCAGCGGGTCGGATTGCCCGAGCCGGGGGACGATCATGAGCTCGCCGAACTGTGCGCGCACCTGGCCAGCCAGCCGATCGATCGCTCGATGCCGCTGTGGCAGATGTACGTCATCGAAGGTCTGTCCGACGGCCGGGTCGCGGTGTTCGCCAAGATGCACCATTCGACGGTCGACGGCGTCACGGGCGCCAATATGATGTCGCAGCTGTGCACGCTCACCCCTGAGGACCCGGCGCTGGACGCCGACCTGGTCAAGGAGACCGCCGGGGGCTCGGGGGCGCTTGAGCTCGCGGTGGGGGGTGCCCTCTCGCGTCTGGCCACCCCGTGGCGACTCGCCTCCCTGCTGCCCGGGACGCTCGGCGTGCTTCCGTCCTGGATCAGCCGCGCCCGCAAGGGGCTGGCGATGCCGGCTCCGTTCACGGCCCCGCGGACCCCGTTCAACCGGACGATCACCGGCCACCGCACCATGTCGTTCACGAGCGTGGACCTGGACGACATCAAGCGGGTCAAGAACGCGTTCGGAACCACCGTCAACGACGTGGTGCTCGCCATCACGTCCACGGCCCTGCGCAAGTACCTCGACGGGCAGAACGCGCTGCCGGCGAAGCCGCTCATCGCGATGGTCCCGATGTCCGTCCACGCTGCGGAGTCCCGCCCCGGCACCAACCGCGTGTCCGGGATGTTCATGTCGCTGTCCACCGACATCGACGACCCGGTCGAGCGCCTCGAGGCCATCCGCGACGCCAATATCGTGGCCAAGGACCACACCAACGCACTTGATGCCAATCTGCTGACCGACTGGGCGCAGTTCGCCGCCCCCTCGGTGTTCGGGTCGGCCGTGCGGATGTATTCGCGGCTGCGGCTGTCCGAGCGTCACCCGGTGGTGCACAACCTGGTCATCTCCAACGTGCCGGGGCCCAACATCCCGCTCTACTTCCTGGGTGCCCGCATCGAGCAGATGCTGCCGCTGGGTCCCGTCTTCCACGGTGCGGGACTGAACTGCACGGTGATGTCGATGGACGGCAGACTGCACTTCGGGTTCATCGCCTGCAAGCGCTCCGTACCCGATCCGTGGCCACTCGCCGACGCCGTCACGGAGGCATTGGCGGAGTTCGTCGAGGCCGCCGCCGAGCGTCAGCGCAGCGGCGCTCCCGCCGTGGAGAAGAAGACGGCTACAGAGTTGGCGGCAGACCGTCGTGCGCAGCGAAAGGCGGCTCGCCAGTCGGCGAAGGACTCGACGAGGGCGGAGACCGCGCAGAACAATCCCGCCAAGAAGGCACCCGCCAAGAAGGCCCCGGCAAAGAAGGCCCCGGCAAAGAAGGCCGCCGCCACGAAGACCCCGGCGAAGAAGGCCGCCGCCACGAAGACCCCGGCAAAGAAGGCCGCCGCCACGAAGACCCCGGCAAAGAAGGCCGCCGCCACGAAAAAGCCCAAGAAGGTGTCCGAGTCCAAGCCGGTGGCGCAGAAGTCCGCGCCCGCGGCCACACCTGCCGCGCAGAAGACCACCGCCGAGGCCAAATCCGTTGCCGGGAAACCCGGCCAGTCCGCACCCGCGGCCGCGGAGCCCGCATCGAAGTCGGTTACTCCCACCACTCCCGCCGCGCAGAAGCCGACCGGTTCCAAGCCGACCGGCGCGGCACCGGCCGCGACCTCGTCGTCTGTGGCGCCCTCCGCGGCGTCGGCTCGACCCGAGGCTCGAGGTGAGACCGGTTCGACCCCCGACGCCGGTCAGGCGTGACCGCCGGCGTGGACCCGGCGGGACTCGCGCTCGCCCCGCCTGAACGCGATCCCGCCTCGCCGTTCGGGATCTACCTTCACGTCCCGTTCTGCTCGACGCGGTGTGGCTACTGCGATTTCAACACCTACACCGCGGGCGAACTGGGCTCCGCCACTTCGCCCGTCGACTGGGAGAGGGCCGCGGCCATCGAGATCGAACGGGCAGCCGAGGTGCTCGCCCGCTCGGGCACCGCGCCGAAGGTGGACACGGTATTCGTGGGCGGCGGCACCCCCTCCCTCGTCGGGGCCGATGTCCTGGTGGGTCTGCTCGACCGCATCGATTCCGCGTTCGGTCTGGCGCCCGGCGCCGAGGTCACCACGGAGAGCAACCCCGAGTCCACCTCGCCGGAGTTCTTCACCACGCTGCGGGAGGGTGGATTCACCCGCATCTCGCTGGGCATGCAATCGACCTCCGCGCGCGTGCTGCAGATCCTCGACCGCGCGCACACCCCGGGGCGCCCACAGGAGGCCGTCGCCGAGGCCGTCCGGGCGGGTTTCGAGCACGTCAACCTCGACGTCATATACGGGACGCCCGGAGAACGCGAGGACGATCTGGCACGCACTCTCGATGCGGTGGTCGATGCCGGCGTGGACCACGTCTCCGCCTACTCGCTCATCGTCGAGGACGGCACGGCCCTCGCGCGACGAATCCGTCGCGGCGAGCTGCCGAATACGGTCGACGACGTCCTGGCCGACCGGTACGAGCAGGTGAGCGAGCGACTGTCGCGCGCCGGCTTCCACTGGTACGAGGTCTCAAACTTCGCGACGGGCGAATCCGGATACTGCCGCCACAACCTGGGCTACTGGCGTAGTGGCGACTGGTGGGGCGTCGGGCCGGGAGCCCACTCCCACGTGGCCGGCGCGCGCTGGTGGAACCTCAAGCACCCCGCCCGGTACGCGGCCGCCTGCGATGCCGGCGATCTCCCCGTCGACGGCGGCGAGAGGCTCACCGACGAGGACCGTCACCTCGAACTGATCATGACCGCGCTCCGACTGGCCGAGGGGCTCGGGGACGAGGCGTTCACGGCCGAGGAGCGGGCACGCGCGGGCGAGCAGGTCGCGGCCGGCCTGCTGCGGCGGCGCGGCACCGATCACCCGGGCGGGCCCGGCTTCGCGCTCACCGAGGCGGGCAGACTGTTGGCTGACGGAGTCGTCCGCGACATCCTCCTCTGAGGAGAACACGCCCGGGCTCGCCTAGAATCGGGCCCATGCGGCGGGTGAATCGGGCCCGTTCCGCGGGTGAAGTCGTAGACACACAGCACCGGAGAACTGGAAGGAGGGCGGTCCATGTCGAGCGCATCAGACCGTAGGACCGACGTCCTGCGGGCCATCGTCTCGGACTACATCGCCTGCCACGAACCGGTCGGCTCCAAGGCGCTCGTCGACCGGCACGCACTGGGAGTGTCCAGCGCGACCATCCGCAACGACATGGCGGTACTGGAGGCGGAGGGGTTCATCGTGCAGCCCCACACGAGCTCGGGGCGCGTGCCCACGGAGAAGGGCTACCGCCACTTC
The DNA here is from genome assembly GCF_021033825.1 of Dietzia aurantiaca. Taxonomy (GTDB): domain Bacteria; phylum Actinomycetota; class Actinomycetes; order Mycobacteriales; family Mycobacteriaceae; genus Dietzia; species Dietzia aurantiaca. The sequence continues at coordinate 180,455 of NZ_JAIFXZ010000004.1, read as the reverse complement.
GTCGACTCGATCGAGGAGATCACGCCGCTCTCGCGAGCCGAGCGCAAGGCCATCCGGGCCTTCCTCGAAGGCGCGCTCGACCTGGACGACGTGCTCCGACGGGCGGTTCGTCTGCTGTCGCAGCTCACCCGCCAGGTCGCGGTGGTCCAGTACCCGGTCCTCGACCGCTCGACCGTGCGGCATCTCGAGGTGGTGAGCCTGACCCCCACGCGGCTGCTCCTGGTCCTCATCACCGACACCGGCCGCGTCGACCAGCGAACTGTCGAGCTCGCGGCCCCGCATACCGAGGAGCACCTCGCCGAGATCCGGACCCTGCTCTCCGAGGCCGTGGCCGACAAGCGTCTCGCGGACGCCTCCGCGGCACTCACGGCCACGGGGGAGCAGGCCCGGCCGGCGTACCGCGACGCGGTGGAGCGTTGCGTCACCGTGCTCGTGGACACGCTCGTCGAGCACCCGGACGACCGGATCGTGCTGGGCGGCACCGCCAACCTCACACGGAGCGCCGCCGACTTCGACGGCTCACTGCGATCGGTGCTGGAGGCGCTGGAGGAGCAGGTCGTGATCCTGCGTCTGCTCACCGCCGCCCAGGCCGTGGGTGCGGGCGGGCCGGGCGGGGTCACCGTGCAGATCGGCGCGGAGACCCAGTCGGCCGAGATCCGCGGCGCGTCGGTGGTCTCCTCGCAGTACGGCGCGGAGGGCCACGCGTTCGGTGGCATGGGGGTGCTGGGACCCACCCGGATGGATTATCCGGGAACAATCGCCTCGGTCGCCGCTGTTGCCCACTACGTGGGCGAGATCCTCGGCGGGCGCTGACCCCCGTACTCTCTTCCAGGAGCCGCGGCGTCGAGCAGGCGGCACCACGAGCACGAACAGTCTTCTTGAACGAAAGGTCAGACGTGTCACGCGACTACTACGGGACCCTCGGGGTCGATAGGGGCGCCTCGGAGACCGAGATCAAGCGCGCCTACCGCAAGCTCGCCCGCGAGCTCCACCCTGACGTCAACCCGTCGGACGAGGCGCGTGAGCGGTTCAGCGAGATCACCGCGATCTACGAGGTCCTCACCGACCCGGAGAAGCGACGCATCGTCGACATGGGCGGGGATCCGCTCGACTCCGGCGGCGGCGGCGGTGGCGGATATGGCGGCGGCGGCTTCGGCGGTGGATTCGGTGGCGGCCTCGGCGACGTGTTCGAGGCCTTCTTCGGTGGTGCCGGAGGCGGAGGCGGCGGCCGGGGCCCGCGCAGCCGGGTCCAGCCCGGTTCGGACGCGCTCATCCGGGTGAACCTGACCCTGGACGAGTGCGCGACCGGCGTCACCAAGGAGATCAAGGTCGACACGGCGGTGCTGTGCGAGACCTGTCACGGCAAGGGCTCGGCCTCCGATGCGCCGCCCGCCACCTGCGGCATGTGCCAGGGCCAGGGCGAGATCCAGTCCGTGCAGCGCTCGCTGCTGGGCAATATCATGACCAGCCGCCCGTGCCCGACGTGCGCCGGGACCGGCGAGATCATCACCGATCCGTGTGGTGACTGCACCGGTCAGGGCCGCGTCCGTAAGCGTCGCACCGTCTCCGCCAAGATCCCCGCCGGTGTCGGCGGCGGCATGCGGATCCGGCTGTCCGGCCAGGGCGAGGTGGGCCCCGGCGGCGGGCCCGCCGGCGACCTGTACATCGAGGTCAACGAGCGCACGCACCCGGTGTTCGTACGCGACGGCGAGGACCTGCACTGCACCGTGCGGGTCCCGGTGGTCGACGCGATGCTCGGCGGCACCGTCGAGCTCGAGACCGTCATCGGCGACCCGATCGAGATCGAGATCCCGGCGGGCACCCAGCCCGGCCACACCGTCACCCTCACCGACCGCGGAATGCCGCGCGTCCGAGGTGGCGGCGCAGGCGACCTCACCGTGCACATGGAGGTCGTGGTGCCCGAGAAGCTCGACCGCAAGCGCCGCGACCTCGTCGAGCAGTTGCGTCGCCTGGACGGCGATTCGGCCGAGGTCGTCAGCGAGGACACCGCCCGCCGCGGCGGTCTGTTCTCCCGCCTGCGCGACGCGGTCGCCGGGCACTGACGTTCCGTGACCCCGTCGCTGTTCCGGGTGGAGGCCGTCCCCGGCATCGGTGAGACCGTCGTGCTCGACGGCCCCGAGGGGCGTCACGCCGGCAGCGCGCTGCGGCTCCGCCCGGGGGAACCGATCCGCGTCGGTGACGGCCGTGGGGCCGTGGCCGACTGTGTGGTGACGACGACGAGCCCCGGCGTCGTCGAGGCCGAGGTCGGCACCCGGACGGACGTCCCGCGCCCCGTCCCGGAGGTCACGGTCGTCCAGGCGCTGCCCAAATCGGAACGCTCCGAACTGGCGGTGGAGCTGGCGACCGAGGCCGGCGCGGACCGGATCGTTCCCTGGCAGGCCGAGCGCTGCGTGAGTCGCTGGGCCGGTGCCAAGGTGGGCAAGGGCCGCACCAAGTGGGCGAACGCCGCGCGGGCCGCCGCCAAGCAGTCGCGGCGGGCCCACGAGCCCGAGATCGGTGAGCTGCTCGACTCGGCAGCCCTGGCCCGGGTCGTCGCCGAGGAAGCGGCCGCCGGGACACGCGTGCTGATCCTGCACGAGGAGGGGGCCGTGCCGTTCGCGGACGCGGTGACCGCCCCGACTCCCGGGGCCCACGGGCGGCCGGTGAACGTCCTCGTCGTCGTCGGGCCCGAGGGCGGCGTCTCCGACGCCGAGCTGGAGGCACTGACCGGCGCCGGCGCACGCCCCGTCGTGCTGGGACCGGAGGTCCTGCGCACCTCCACCGCCGCGGCCGTCGCGTTGGGGGCGCTCGGCGTTCTCACCCCGAGGTGGGCCGGCGCGGGTACTACACTCGGGTCAACCGCACCACACCACGGGAAGTGATCCACGTAAGCACCCCAGACAGCGATACCGTCCGCACGGCGGTCCAGCTCGACCCCGACCTGGCGATGGCGGTGCTCGGCGCCGCCGACACCAACCTCCGCACCCTCGAGGAACTTCTCGACGCCGACCTGCACGTCCGGGGCGGCACCATGACCGTCTCCGGCCATCCGGAGGCGGTCGACACCGCCTCTCGCGTCGTGTCGGACCTGCTGCGCCAGGCCCGCAAGGGCGTGGAGATCACCCCCGCCTCTGTGCGTCGGTCGGTCGAGATCCTCGCCGGGTCCGGTCCGCTGACCGCTGAGGAAGTGCTGGGCACCGACGTGCTCTCGCGCCGTGGCGGGATGATCCGGCCCAAGACGCTCGGGCAGAAGCGGTACGTCGACGCGATCGACGAGCACACCATCTCCTTCGGGCTCGGCCCCGCCGGCACCGGTAAGACCTATCTCGCCATGGCCAAGGCCGTCGCCGCGTTGCGCGCCAAGGAGGTTAGCCGCATCATCCTCACGCGGCCCGCGGTGGAGGCAGGGGAGCGGCTCGGATACCTGCCGGGCACGCTGCACGAGAAGATCGACCCGTACCTGCGGCCGCTGTTCGACTCGCTGCACGACATGATGGACCCCGAGACCATCCCCAAGCTCATGGCGGCCGGCGTGATCGAGGTGGCGCCGCTGGCGTACATGCGCGGGCGCACGCTCAACGACTCGTTCATCGTGCTGGACGAGGCCCAGAACACCACGCCCGAGCAGATGAAGATGTTCCTCACGCGCCTGGGCTTCGGGTCAAAGATCGTCGTGACGGGCGACATCACCCAGATCGACCTGCCCGGCGGGCAGCGCTCCGGCCTGAAGGTGGTGCGCGAGATCCTCTCCGGGGTCGAGGGCATCCACTTCTCGGAGCTCACCTCGAAGGACGTGGTCCGGCATGCGTTGGTCGGCCGGATCGTGGACGCCTACGCCAAGCACGAAGCCCGCCTCGAACGGGGCCAGAACGAGACCCGGTCACACCGGAACACCGAGCCGCACAGGAACAGGGAGCAGCGCCGCCGATGAGTATCGAGGTCGCCAACGAGTCGGGAGTGGAGGTCGACGAGGCAGAGCTCGTCGACGTGGCCGCGTTCGTGATCGCCCGGATGGACGTCCACCCGGCCGCCGAGTTGTCCATCACGCTCGTCGACAAGGACACCATGGCCGATCTCCACGTGACGTGGATGAACCTGCCCGGGCCGACCGACGTGATGAGCTTCCCGATGGACGAGCTCACCCCCGGCGGACGCCCGGACCTGCCCGAGCCCGGGCCCGCCATGCTCGGTGACATCGTGCTGTGCCCGGCGTTCGCCGCCGACCAGGCCGCCAGCTCCGGGCATCCGCTCGCGCACGAGTTGGCGCTGCTCACCGTCCACGGCTGCCTGCACCTGCTCGGTTATGACCACGCGGAGCCCGCGGAGGAGCGGGAGATGTTCGGGCTGCAGAACGAGCTCCTGGCCGAGTGGTACGACCACCGGGACGAACGCCCGGCGGGGGACGCCTGAGTCGTGGACGAGACGATCCTCGCGGCGGTCGGCGCCGTCCTGCTCATTCTCACCGCCGGTCTGTTCTCCGCTCTCGACGCCGCCCTGAGCACCGTGTCGGTGGCGCGCGTGGAGGAGATGGCCAAGGAGGGCCGGTACGGGGCGGCGCGGCTGTCCACGATGTTGAAGCAGCGGCCCCGCTACATCAACGTGGCGGTGCTGGTCCACGTGCTGAGCCTGGTGGCGACCGCCGTGCTGTTCACCGTGGTGTTCAACGACGTCATCGACTCGGCGGCGTGGGCACTGGTGACCGCCGCGGCCGTGACCACGGTCGCGGCCTATGTGGTGGCCGGGGTCGGGCCGCGCACGCTCGGCCGCCAGCACGCCTACTCGATCGCGCTGGGGTCGGCCGTGCCCATGACGGTGGTGGGGGTCGTCCTCGGGCCGGTCGCCCGGTTGCTGGTCGGCGTCGGTAACGCCGTCACCCCGGGCGGCGGCTTCCGCAACGGCCCGTTCGCCTCGGAGATCGAGTTGCTCGAGATCGTGGACATGGCGCGGGAGCGCGGGGTCGTCGCGGATGACGAATCCCGCATGATCCAGTCCGTCTTCGAACTCGGCGACACCACGGCGCGGGAGGTCATGACGCCGCGCACCGAGATGGTGTGGATCGAGTCCGACAAGACCGTCGGCCAGGCCGCGCGCCTGACGGTCAAGTCCGGCTACTCGCGGATCCCGGTGGTGGACACCGAGAACTCGGATGACGTGGTGGGCGTAGTGTACCTGCGCGACATCGTGGCGCGCCTCGACGACCCGGACGGCCGGGCGGCACCGGTCGCCGAGGTCATGCGGCCGGCGGTCTTCGTGCCCGACGCCAAGCGGATCGACGACCTGCTCTCGGAGATGCAGCGCGACCATAACCACCTGGCGATCCTCGTCGACGAGTACGGCGGGACCGCCGGCCTGGTGTCCATCGAGGACATCCTCGAGGAGATCGTCGGCGAGATCGTCGACGAGTACGACACCACCGAGGTGCCTCCTGTGGAGGAGATCGGGGCCGGCCGGTACCGGCTGTCGGCGCGGCTGGGCCTGGACGAGGTGGCCGACCTGTTCGACATCGAGTTCCCGGGCGAGGTCACCGAGGAGGTCGAGACCCTCGGAGGGTTGCTCGCCCTGGAGCTCGGGCGCGTCCCGCTGCCGGGCGCGCGCGTGGTCTCCACGGGGCTCGACCTGCGCGCCGAGGGCGGGCACGACCGGCGGGGACGCGTGAAAGTGGTGACCGTGGTGGCCGAGCGCGCCGTCGTGGAGAAGACCGGTAGTGACGACGACGAGGAGAACAGATGAGCACGCCCGAGGGGTTCCGCAGTGGGTTCGTCAGTTTCGTCGGACGTCCCAACACCGGTAAATCGACGCTGACCAACGCGCTGGTGGGGGAGAAGATCGCGATCACCTCGTCGCGCCCCCAGACCACCCGTCACGCGATCCGCGGCATCGTGCACCGGGAGAACGCCCAGATCATCCTCGTGGACACCCCCGGCCTGCACCGGCCCCGCACCCTGCTGGGCGAGCGACTCAACGCGTTGGTGGAGGAGACCTTCTCCGACGTCGACCTGATCGGGATGTGCTTCCCCGTCGGTGAGCGGATCGGCCCCGGGGACAAGTGGATCCTCGAGCAGGTCCGCACCCTGTGCCCCACGACGCCGGTGATGGGCCTGGTGACCAAGATCGACTCGGTCTCCAAGCAGAAGGTCATGGAGCAGCTCGTCGCCGTGTCGAAGTTCCTGGGCCCCGACGCCGAGGTGGTCCCCGTGTCGGCGGTCTCGGGAAAGCAGGTCGACGTGGTGGCCGAGGTCATCGCCTCACTGCTGCCGGAGGGGCCGCAGTTCTATCCCGACGACATCATCACCGAGGAATCCGACGAGTCCCGGATGGCCGAGCTCATCCGAGAGGCGGCGCTCGAGGGCGTGCGTGACGAGCTGCCGCACTCGATCGCGGTGACCATCGAAGAGGTCCTGCCGCACGAGGGCCGCGACGACATGGTGGACGTGCACGCGACCGTGTACGTCGAGCGCCAGAGCCAGAAGGCGATCGTCCTGGGTCCGAAGGGTGCCCGCATGCGCGACGTGGGCACGCAGGCCCGCGCGGGGATCGAGAAGCTACTGGGCACCAGGGTCTACCTGGACCTGCACGTCAAGGTGCTCAAGGAGTGGCAGCGAGATCCCAAGATGCTGGGGCGGCTCGGCTTCTAGGCTCCGGCCGCCGCCAGTGGGATGATGAACCTTCACGCTGACGCCGAGCGCCGCCCCACCGATGCCGAGAGGAGACCGGAATGCATCCCTTCACCGACACCGGCCTCGTCGTGCGAACCTACGACCTCGGTGAGGCCGACCGGGTCGTCACGCTGCTGACCGAGCAGCACGGACTGGTCCGCGCGGTCGCCCGGGCGGTGCGCCGCACCCGCTCACGTATGGGCGCCAGTCTCGAGCCGTTCGCCGTGGTGGAGGTGCAGATCGCGCCCGGCCGTGGCCGTAGTGGGCTGGGGACGGTCCGCCAGGCCTCGAGCCGGGAGTCCCTGGCCCGCCCTCTCGTGGCCGACTATCCCTCGTACACCTCCGGGTGCGTGGTCCTCGAGACCGCTGAACGACTCGCAGGCGAGGAGGGGGCTCCGACCCCGCGGCTGCTCGGCCTCGCCGTCGGCGCCCTGCGCTCCCTCGCGGAACAGCGACGTTCCCCGGGGCTGGTCGCCGACGCCTTCCTTCTGCGCGCCATGTCCGCGTCCGGCTGGGAGCCGGTCCTGGACTGCTGCGTGCGCTGCGGCGCGGTGGGGCCGCACCGGGCGTTCCATGTGCCCTCCGGCGGCACCGTGTGCGTGCACTGCCGGCCGCAGGGATGTGCGATGCTCTCGCCCGGCGTCGCCGAGCATCTCGCGGCGCTGATGGCCGGGCAGTGGGGCGCCGTCGCGGTGTCCTCGCCCGCCGTCGTCCGGCAGGCCTCCGGGATCGCCGCGGCCCACCTCCAGTGGCATCTGGAGCGTGACCTGCGCAGCCTGCCCCTCGTCGACCGCGGCGTGGGACACCCAGCGCCGCACGCGATCGCCCGTGACCACAGGGAGGAGTCCAGTGCCCGGACTGCCCAGATTTCGTAAGCGCTCCGCCACCGCGGGCACCACGGCGGCGGTCGCGGGGGAGCGCGCGGCCGTCCGGCCGCCGACGCCGCACCCTTCCGGGGCCACGCCTCCCGCGATCCCCGCGGAGTTCGTGCCCGGCCACGTCGCCCTGGTCATGGACGGGAACGGTCGCTGGGCCCAGGAGCGCGGACTGCCACGCACCGAAGGACACAAGCGGGGCGAGGCCGTCCTCATGGACGTGGTCCAGGGGTGCATCGAGATGGGGATCCCGTACCTGTCCGCGTACGCCTTCTCCACCGAGAACTGGAAGCGCAGTCCCGAGGAGGTCCGCTTCCTCATGGGCTTCAACCGGGACGTGCTCCGGCGGCGCCGCGACGAGATGAACGCGCTCGGGGTGCGGGTCCGGTGGGCGGGGCGACGCCCCCGACTGTGGAAGTCGGTGATCTCGGAACTCGAGGAGGCCGAGGAGCTGACCCGGGACAACACGGTGATGACGTTGGCGATGTGCGTCAACTACGGCGGTCGCGCCGAGATCGTCGACGCCGCGCAGGCCTTCGCCCGACGGGTGGCGGCCGGTGAGATCTCGCCCGACGACCTCTCCGAGGACGACTTCGCGCAGTACCTGGACGAGCCGGACATGCCCGACGTGGACCTGTTCCTGCGGCCGTCCGGCGAGCTGCGCACGTCGAACTTCCTGCTCTGGCAGAGCGCGTACGCCGAGTTCGTCTTCCAGGACACCCTGTTCCCGGACTTCGACCGGCGTGACCTGTGGGCCGCGTGCCTGGAGTACGCCGAGCGCGACCGTCGCTTCGGCGGCGTCACCCCACCCTGAGACCCCGGCCGGCGTGGTCGCCCGGTGGTCGGCCCGGGTCGATCACGCCCGGCACGGGCCGAACCGGGTCAGCCGGCCCGGGCGGCGCACTCGGCGCAGAGGCCGAACAGTTCCACGGAGTGGGTGACGTCGGTGAACCCGTGGGCGAGGCCGGCGCTGCGCGCCCACATCTCGACCTTGGGCTCCTCGACCTCGACAGTGAAGCCGCATTCCCGGCACACCAGATGATGGTGGTGCGAGTCCGAGCACTTCCGGAAGATCAGTTCGCCGGAGTCGGTGCGCAGCACGTCCACGGCGCCGGCATCGGCCATCGACTGCAACGTCCGGTACACGGTGGTCAGGCCGATCGCGTCGCCCTTGTCGCGCAGCTCCGCATGCAGGTCCTGGGCGGACCGGAATCCCTTGGACTCGTCGAGCAGGGCGGAGATCGCACTGCGTTGCCTGGTGGAGCGCACACCGATCGGTTTGTCGGGGGTGGTCATTGGAGATCATCCTTCCCCGGCGTGGTCGACCGCCGCCTCGACGATACTCAGTAGGTGCTCGTCGAGCAGTTCATAGCGCATCTCGCGGCCCTGCCGGTGCGAGGAGACCACCCCGGAGGACTTGAGCACCTTCAGGTGCTGACTCACGAGCGGTTGGGTCACCCCCAGCGCGTCCACGAGTTCGTGCACGCAGCGGGGGCCGTCCTCCAGTTGGAGCACGATCGCGATCCGCAGCGGCGCGGACAGGGCCCGGAGCAGATCGCCCGCCGCCGACATCACAGGCGCGGACGGGAGCGGCACTGGGGTGGCGTGGAGCCCGGACTCGTGCACGTCCGTGACCGGCTCTCCGCCGGCCGTCCGCTGTGATCCGGGTGCCATCTTCTCCACTCTCCGGACTGGGCGACCGGCAGGTCGCAGCCGATGTCGTTTCGGGCAGGGGACCCCAGTATCCCAGACCCGGAGTCCGTACCGGATACCCTGGGGACAAGTGCCCGGGCGCCGGCCCGTGCCGAGGTGATCCACCCCGACACCTCCGCCCACCGACTCACCAAAGGGAGAACCCCCGACGTGGCAGCCTCAGCTTCCGTCATCGACACCGTCGTCAACCTCTGCAAGCGCCGGGGACTGGTGTACCAGAGCGGCGAGATCTACGGCGGTACCCGCTCGGCCTGGGACTATGGTCCGCTCGGTGCGGAGCTCAAGGAGAACATCAAGCGTCAGTGGTGGCGGACCTTTGTCACCGCGCGCGAGGACGTGGTGGGCCTGGACTCCTCGATCATCCTGCCGCGCAGGGTGTGGGAGGCCTCCGGCCACGTCGAGACGTTCACCGACCCGCTGGTCGAGTGCATGTCCTGCCACACCCGCCTGCGTCAGGACCACCTGCAGGAGGCCTACGCGGCCAAGAAGAAGCTGGACGACCCGGCGGACGCCCCGATGTCCGAGATCGCGTGTCCGAACTGCGGCACCAAGGGCAAGTGGACCGAGCCGCAGCTCTTCTCCGGCCTGGTCAAGACCTACCTCGGCCCGGTGGACAACGAGGAGGGCCTGCACTACCTCCGTCCGGAGACCGCCCAGGGCATCTTCGTCAACTATAAGAACGTCATGACCACGGCGCGCCGGAAGCCGCCGTTCGGCATCGGCCAGATCGGCAAGGCGTTCCGTAACGAGATCACCCCCGGCAACTTCATCTTCCGGACCCGCGAGTTCGAACAGATGGAGATCGAGTTCTTCACCAAGCCCGACGAGGCCCCGGAGTGGTTCGACCGTTGGGTCGAGGACTGCTGGAACTGGTTCGTGGATCTGGGGATCGACCCGGACAACCTGCGTCGCTTCGACGTGCCGCAGGACGAGCGCGCCCACTACTCGGCCCGCACGATCGACTTCGAGTACAAGTTCGGCTTCCAGGGCAACGAGTGGGGCGAGCTCATGGGCATCGCCAACCGCACGGACTACGACCTGTCGCAGCACCAGAAGCACTCGGGGGAGGACCTGCAGTACTTCGACCAGGCCACCGGCGAGAAGTACATCCCGTACGTCATCGAGCCCAGCTTCGGCCTGACCCGTTCGCTGATGGCGTTCCTGGTGGACGCCTACACCGAGGACGAGGCGCCCAACGCCAAGGGCGGCGTCGACACCCGGACCGTTCTCAAGCTCGACCGTCGCCTGTCGCCCTTCAAGGCCGCGGTGCTACCGCTGTCGCGTAACGCCGACCTGTCGCCCAAGGCGCGGGATCTGGCGGCGCAGCTGCGCAAGAACTGGAATGTGGACTTCGACGACGCGCAGGCCATCGGCCGCCGCTACCGTCGCCATGACGAGATCGGCACCCCGTTCTGTATCACCGTGGACTTCGACACCCTCGAGGACCAGGCCGTGACCATCCGTGAGCGGGACACCATGGCGCAGGAGCGCGTCGCGATCGATCAGGTGGAGGGTTACCTCGCCCAGCGCCTCATCGGGTGCTGATGCAGGTTCCTGGCACACTGGTCGGGTGAGTAGAACCCGGTCCCCACGCAGCGCGATGACCAGGGCCCTCGGATGGGTCGTGGTCATCGCGCTGCTGTCGTGCCTGATCATTCCCGGTTTCATCGCATTCCGCGTCTGGTATGTGGCGCGCATAGACGACCGGACGCCGGCCGATGCGATCGTCGTGCTGGGTGCCGCGCAGTACAACGGCATCCCCACGCCTGTCTTCCAGGCGAGGCTGGAGCACGCGGCCACGCTCTTCGACGAGGGGGTGGCGCCGCAGATCATCACGGTCGGCGGAAGTCAGCCGGGTGATCTGTACACGGAGGCCGGATCGGGGCGCTCCTACCTGACCCAGCTGGGCGTCCCGCCCGAGGCGATCCTCGCCGTGGAGACCGGGACCAACACCGTCGGAAGCCTGGAGGCAGTCGCCCAGACGGTCCGGGACCAGGGCGGCGAATCGGTGGTCCTGGTCAGTGACCCCACCCACTCGTATCGTTCGCGGATGATGGCGCACGACGTGGGTCTCGACGCCTGGACCTCGCCGACGCGACACGGTCCCGCGGTGTGGACCAGGGAGAACCAGATCATGAGCATCATCCGGGAGACCGGGGCGGTGCTCTGGTATCAGTACCAGCGGCTCGCCGGGAGCAACGTGGACTTCCCCGACTAGGAGTGACGGCATGACGGGATACGCCTACAGCGGGGCGGACGCGGAACGCCGTGTCGACGAGCACTCTGGCCGAGCCCGGCCCTCGGCCAGTGAGCGCAGCCCCTTCGAACGGGATCGCGCGCGTGTCCTGCATTCGGCCGCGTTGCGGCGGCTGGCGGACAAGACGCAGGTCGTCGGGCCGGGCGACGGGGACACCCCGCGGACCCGCCTCACCCATTCGCTCGAGGTAGCGCAGATCTCCCGCAGCATCGCCGCGGGCCTGGGCTGCGATCCCGACCTCGCTGACCTGGCGGGGTTGAGCCACGACATCGGCCATCCGCCGTACGGGCACAACGGCGAGCGGGCCCTGGACGAGGTGGCGCGCGGTTGTGGCGGTTACGAGGGCAACGCCCAGACCATCCGGATCCTGTCGCGTCTGGAACCCAAGGTGGTCGACGACCGCGGCACGGGGGTGGGGCTCAACCTCACCCGCGCGGCGCTGGACGCGGCGACCAAGTACCCGTGGTTGCCCCGCGAGGGCACCACCAAGTTCGGGGCCTACGCCGAGGACGCCGAGATCCTGGAATGGATCCGGCGAGGGGCACCCGGTGACACCCGGTCGCTGGAGGCCCAGATCATGGATTTCTCCGACGACGTGGCCTACTCGGTCCACGATGTCGAGGACGCGATCGTCGCCGGACGGTTGGATCTGCGCTCGCTGTCCGACGCCTCGGAGGTCGCCGCGCTCGCGGAGATGGGGGCAACGGAATTCCGGGGCCCCGACGCCGATCAGTTGGAGCAGGCCGCCGAGCGACTCGGCGCGCTGGAGGTGGTCCGGGTCGTCCAGCCCTTCGACGAGAGTTTCCGGGGCATGGTGGCGCTCAAGGCGCTGACCAGCGAACTGGTGGGGCGCTTCGTCATGCCGGCCATCCACACCACCCGCGAGGTGCACGGCGCGGCGCCGCACGGCCGGTACAGCGCTGATCTGGAGGTACCGGTGGAGGTCGAGGCCGAGGTGGTGATGCTCAAGACGATGGCCGTGCGCTACGTGATGAGCGACCCGGGCCACCGGGTCCGGCAGGACCGCCAACGCGACCGTATCCATCGGGTGGCCGAGTACCTGGCACATTCCGGTCACGCCGCGCTCGACCCCGTGCTACGACCGCTGTGGGATGCCGCCGTGGACGACGCCGCACGGATGCGGGTCATCGTCGACCAGATCGCGCTGTACACCGAGAGCAGACTCGAACGGATCGACCGGGCCAGCGCCGGCATTCAGGCGGCGTGGGGTTAACGATTGTGGATCAGTGTCCGGGCCCGGCCCCGCGCGCGCTGGTCGGACGGTGCCAGGACGTCACAGAGTCGCCCCATGACCCAGGTGAACCGGTCCAGTGCGACCAGGGCCGCGGTCACGGTCGTATCGCCTCCGTTGGACGACCGACGCGCGGCGGACTGATCGGTCGGCTCGTCGCGGCCGGCGGCGGGCTCCGTCGGCCGCTCGATCCGGCGACGAGCCCCGCCGGCTGCGTCGCGGGCCACGGCCACCGCGTCCTGCACCACGGCGTGTTCCCGTGCCAGCCCCTCGGCCGTGGCCGGGTGAGCGGCGCCGAGCATCACGATCTGCGCCAAACGCACCGACGACCGTGACGAGCGGTACATCAGGCTGATGGCCGAATCCACGCGGTCGCGCCCCGCGAAGAGGAACGCCGTGGACATCGCCGAGATGGTCTGGTCGACATCGGCCTGGGCTGCCTCCACGGCATGGACCCGGTCGAGCATCGCGGTATCGCGATCGGGCGCGGCCACGAGGTCGGAGGCCTCCGCCATCAGCGCGTCGACGGCGTCGAAATAGGCGTCGATCTTCTGGACCAGAGCCGGCCGTGACGTTGCCGACAGGAGCAGATAGGCGCACAGGACACCGATTCCGGCTCCCGCGACGGTCTCCTCGAGGCGCACCTCCATGAGATGGCCGTCGAGCACGCCGAGGACGGCGTAGAGCGATATCAGCAGGACCGTGACGAAGAACGACAGGTACATGTAGTTGAGCGGGCCGAAGTAGATCATCCCCATGACGCACAGCAGGCAGATCGCCAGGAGAACGATCTTGACGTCGTGGGCCAGGTAGGTCACAGCGATGCCCACGGCCAGTCCGAGCACCGTGCCGATGATCCGTCGGTAGGCGCGGGTGAGAATTCCGCTGCGGGTGGTGGTGCTGAAGAACACCAGGAATGCGGTGAGGACCGCCCAGTACCACCGCGATGCGGAGATCGCCTCACCGACCGCCGAGGCGATCGCGGTGGCGGTCATGGCCTGGATCGCGAGTCGGCTCGTGGGAGCCCACTGTCGCCACGGCGTCCACCGGATGGGGCGGCGACCGGCAGAGGACCCGGCACGCGGAGTCCCCGGCGTGGGATGGTCCGGCACCGTGGAAGGGGTGACCGTCGACGTCGCCTGCCCGGCGAGCAGCCGGGCGGGAGGTCGGCGGTGCAGTTCCACGGTCCGTAGGTGCGCGTGGGCGAGCACGCACTCGGCGAGCCGGTAGGTGGATGGCGCGTCTGCGCCCCGGTTCTTGTCTCCGACCACGTCCTGCGCCCACGATGTGGCGTCGGCGAGCCGTGCACGGGAGGCGTGGTCGTCGAGCGCGGCCAGCGTCTGGGAGACGGCGTGCCGACGGTCGGCGGAATCGCGGTGGTGCGCGTCGCCGTCCTCGGCCAACTCGAGGCAGGCCTCGTCGGTGTTGACACACGCGTCGAGCACGTGGACTGCCAGTGTCTCGTGGTCCCAGTCCGTGTAGTTGGCGGTGCGGAAACTCTGCTGCCACGCCGTGATCGCGCGCCACATCGAGTCGACCCGGGCGAGGCGGGCCCGCAGTGCGTGGGGGTGGACGGGCGAGGCGGCGGCCTCGACCGCCGAGGCGGAGGCGACCCGCAGCTCGCCGAGCAGCACCCCGAGCTCACGCTCGGGGTGTCGGCGGCCCCACAGGACCAGCTGCACCACCAACTGCGACGTGGCTGCCCCGGCAGCGATCAGGCAGAAGGCCGGAAGCTCCGCCAGGGTGGGCCGCATCAACAAGGTGAAGAAGCAGGCGAAGAAGCCGAAGGTGCCGATCGTGGTCCCCCGCGGCCCGAAGCGCCTGACCCATACGGCGACGCCGGAGATCAGGACGAACACGGCGAGTTGGATCACGCGATGGGAGGACAGGGACACGGCCACCAGCGGTACGACCACGGCCGTGGGGACGAGGAGCGCGGTGGTCACCACCCGGGCCCGTGCCGTCGAGTCCTTGATGAAGAGCCCGGACATCATGGACAGGAACACCGAGATGGTCAGCATGCCGGTCTCGACGTGGAGGAAGTGCACGACCGCGTAGCCCAGCGCGAGGCTGCCGAGGATTCCCGTGACCACGGAGATCATCTTGCGCAGTCTCTCCCGGGCCGGGTCGCGCGCCTCGAGCGCATGCAGAGTTCTGGCGATCACACCCGGCATGGTTATCCGACCGCCTGAGCGAGCACGTCGACGAGGTGGTCCACCTCGAGCGAGTCCATGGTGGCGCCGGGGGTGAACCCTGTTCGCACGACCACGAGGGCGGCCGAGGGGACCACCACCACGTACTGGCCGTCGTGTCCGGAGGCCCAGTACGCGTCCTCCGGCATGTCCATCCGCGGTGGTGTCCCGTCTCCGGCGACGTTGACCCACCACTGAGCTCCGTACGGCTCGGGCTCCCCGTCGGCTGGGACGACGGTCGTCGAGTACTCCATCCAGCCCTCGGGCAGCAGCCTGTCGCCGTTCACCACGCCGTCGTCCAGCGCGAACTGACCGAAGCGGGCGAAGTCCCTGGGCGTGGCCCACAGGTATGAACTGCAGACGGAGCGGCCGGAGGCGTCGGCCTCGAGCACGGCGCTGCGCATCCCCAGGGGCCGGAAGAGAAGTTCCTCGGCCATCCCGGGGCCCATGCCCGTGCGTTCGTGCAGGAGGTCGCAGATCAGGTTGGTGGTACCGGAGGAGTACTGGCGGTAGGTGCCCGGTTCGTGGGCGAGTGGCTGTGAGGCGGCGAACGCGGCCATGTCGGGCGCGTCGAAGAGCATGTGGGTGATGGGGGTGCCGAGGTCGTATTCCTCGTCCCATTCCAGGCCCGAGGTCATGCGCATCAGGTCGTTCAGCGAGATCTGTGCGCGCTCGTCGGTCCATTCGGGGCGCAGCCCGGTCCCGGCCGGGTCGAGGTCGGCGTCCGGGTGCTCGAGTCGGGCGCGTCCGACGAGAGTGGAGGCCACGCTCTTGCCCATGGACCAGCCGAGCTGCCGGGTATCGGCGTCGAACCCGTCCGCGTACCGCTCGCCGATGATCCGGCCGTCGTGGACCACGACGAGACCCCGCGTTCCCTCCTGCGCTGCGGCCTCGTCGAGTGCGGTCTCGACGTCAGCCCGGGACTCCTCGTCCACGGGGAGATCGATGCCCTCGGGGCCCCGTGCGATGAACTCCGGGGGAGGTGCGGACTGCTGCGATCCGGCGACACGGTCACCGAGCGCGCATCCGTACTCCGAGACGTACGCCGTCTGCCGGAATGCCACGCCCAGGACCGAGACGGTGGCCGTGCCCTCCTCCTCGTCGACATCGGTCCGCAGGTACGGCACCAACGGGTTGGGGGGCAGGTCCGTCTCCGGGTCGGCGCGCCCGGTGAGGAAGGTGACGGCGCACGCGTTGTGCGCGGCGTACCCGGTGCCGGTGCGCAGCATCGGTCGGTAGATGTATCCGACGACGACGAGAGCAGCCGCGACCACCACGATCACGACCAGAAGTGCCAGCAGAGCGATGCGTCGGCGCGTCATCGTCAGAATCGCCCGCCCGCGCCACCGAAGCCGCCGCCGCCACCGAACCCGCCGCCGCCGAATCCGCCACCGAAGCCACCGCGGCTTCGGCCGAAGCTCGATCCGCCGCCGCGCGCCATGCCCTGGATCAGGGCGCCGGCGATCATCCCGCCGACCATCGCGCCGGTGTTGGATCCGCCCCGGCCCCCTCGAGGGCCGCGGCCGTACGGACCGCTGCCGTACTGGGGGCGGGAGGCGTCGGACTGCGCCAGACGGAGTGCCTCACGGGCCAGTGACAGTGCGCGATCGGCGGCGGGGAATGCGGCCGGGCCCGCGGTCGCCTCGGCCGTGGCCAGGGCGTCCTTGGCCACGGCGAGCCGGGTGCGTGCGGCCTGTCCGATCACGGCCGAGCGGCTACCGATGAAGTCGTCGGCCTCGCGGACGGCGCCCCGGGCGCGGGTGAGCGCGGCCTTGCGGGCGGCGCGGGCGCGACCGGCGGCCTCGGCCTCGTGGCCTGCGGCGGCCAGGGCCTCGTCGAGGTTCCGGTCCACGTCGATGAGCCGGGAGAAGTTGCCCAGCGGGTCCGACTGGCCCTGCGCGCGCGCCTGATCAGCCGCCGCCCGTGCTGTCGTCGCGACCGTGGAAAGGGTACGGCTGGTGGCGTCGCTGACATCGGTGGAGGCCAGCAGACGGCCGGCGATCGCCAGCTCCTCGTCGACCTCGGCGATCAGTGCGGGCAGGTCCCGGCGCGCGGTGACGATGTCGTCGGCCGCGTGGTCCACGCCGTCGACGAGCTTCTCGGCCTGCGTCAGCTCGCCCTCGGCGGTGGTGATGGCGTCCACTGCCTCGGCCTGCTCGCCCACCGGGCGGGCCAGCGCCTCGCGGGCGCGGGCGGTGTCGGCATCGGCCGCGTCGAGCATCTGTTCGGCCAACGACAGGTTGTCGGTGATCGAGGACAGGACCGTCGGCGGGAACTGCTGGCGCAGACTCTCCATCGACTTCTCGGCCTCGGGGATCCGGGCGCGCAGGCTGATCGCCCGTCGGGTGAGGGCGTCGACCGAGGCGGCCCCGTTGATGAGCAGGTCACGCATGTCGGAGAACGCCGTGGCCTGTCCCTCGAGTTCTCGCTCCGCGCGCTCGGCGCGGGCGGCCACCTCGAGCAGCATGTTCCTGCGCTGGTCAGGGGTCTCGGGGATGTCGTCGTCGAGGCGCTGGATCAACGCGTGCGCCGCGTTGACCTCGGCGTGGGCGGTGTCCAGGGCCGAGCGGAACGGCCGGGTCCGCAGCTCGCCGAACTCCCCGGCCGCCGTCCTCAGTGCCGTCGCGGACGCCTCCACCGCCTGGTCCGCGTCGACGAGGCCTGCGCGGGCGCGGGCGTCGAGCACCTCCGCGGGCAGGGCGGACATCCTGGCCGTGTCGTCGCCGGGGATGTCGCGGGCGTCCTCCACCTGCTTGCGGGTCTTCGCGGCGCGGCGCCTGCGGCTGAACAGCACCAGCCCCACCACGAGCGCGATGATCACGGCGATCCCGATCAGCATCGCCACGGGGGAGACCTCGGACCCGGATCCCTGCCGCTCCAGTCCGTCGGCGGCGCCGATCGCGGCGTCGGCCCAGTCGCGGACCGCCAGGTGCGGTTCGATGTCCTGTGCAGCGATCTGGTCGGTGGCCCGGGCGTCGAGAGCGCCGTACTTGAACCAGTAAGCGCGTTCGTCGACCGCCACCACGAGCATCGCGTCCCTCGTGCCGAACTGCGAGAGCCGGTGGGTCTGCTCGGCCCATGTCTCCGGGCGCATGCCGTCGAAGGTGTCCACATAGGCCACCCAGAGCTTGATGGAGTCCGTCGATTGCAGCTCGGAGATCCGGGTCTCGACCTCTCCTGTACGGGCACCCAGGACGTTTGCGGAATCAGTGACCCGTTGCTGGAGTCGCAACGGCTGGTCGGCCATGGCGCCCGGCGCGGCCCAGAGCATCGAGGTCGCGAGAAATGCGACGACCAGCGCCAGTGCCGCGGTGAACCGGGTCCGGCGCGTCCCGGTGGCGTCCGCGAGGGTGAGGGTGACGATCATGGGCCCAGCGTATCGGCCCGGCATCGGCGGCAGGCGCGGTCCGGCACGGGCCGCTACTCTGGGCGTCATGGCAGGGCGGATTCCGGAGCAGGACATCGCCGCGATCCGCGAGCGCACCCGTATCGAGGAGATCGTCGGCGAGTACGTCGCGCTCAAACCAGGCGGCGCGGACTCGATGAAGGGCCTGTCGCCGTTCAAGGACGAGAAGACCCCGTCGTTCCACGTACGCCCGCAGCACGGCTACTTCCACTGCTTCTCCACCGGCGAGGGCGGGGATGTCTTCGCCTTCCTCATGAAGATGGAGCACATCGGGTTCGTCGAGGCCGTCGAGCAGCTGGCGGACAGGATCGGCTACCGCATCACCTACGAGGGCGGCGGGCAGGTGGTCCAGCGTGATCGCGGAACGCGCTCCCGGCTCGCGCAGGCCAACGCGGCGGCCCAGAAGTTCTATGCCGAGCGCCTGCGGGAGGACGCGGAGGCACAGATCGCGCGGGATTTCCTCACCGAGCGCGGCTTCGACATGGGTCAAGCCGAGCATTTCGGGTGCGGGTACGCACCGGCGGGCTGGGACACCATGAGCAAGCATCTCATGCGCCAGGGCTTCGAGGCCTCCGAGCTCGAGGCGGCCGGTCTGTCCAAGACCAGCTCGCGTGGCACGCTCATCGACCGCTTCCATCGTCGGCTGCTGTGGCCGATCCGGAACCTGGCAGGCGAGGTGATCGGCTTCGGTGCTCGCAAGCTCTTCGAGGACGACAAGCTGGGCAAGTACATGAACACGCCCGAGACGATGCTGTACAAGAAGTCGCAGGTGCTGTTCGGACTGGACTTGGCCAAGCGTGACATCGCCTCGCAGCGCCGGGCCGTGGTGGTCGAGGGCTATACGGATGTCATGGCCATGCACGCGGCCGGGGTCACCACGGCGGTGGCCGCGTGTGGCACCGCGTTCGGCGAGGATCATCTGTCGACGCTGCGACGGCTGATGCTGGACGACAATTACTTCCGCGGCGAGATCGTCTACACCTTCGACGGTGACGAGGCCGGCAAGAAGGCGGCGCTGCGCGCGTTCGCCGGCGACCAGCAGTTCTCGGGCCGCACGTTCGTCGCGGTGGCCCCGCCGGGCCAGGATCCGTGCGACATCCGCCAGAACCGCGGGGACGCGGCGGTGCGTGACCTGGTCTCCTCGCGGGTTCCGATGTTCGAGTTCGCGATCCGTTCGATGCTCGAGGAGCATGACCTCGACCACGCCGAGGGGCGAGTGGAGGCATTGCGCCGCACGGTGCCGGTGGTGGCCGATATCCGCGATTCGTCGCTGCGGGACGAGTACGCGCGCCAGCTCGCCGGTTGGGTGGGGTGGGACGATCCGTCGCTGGTCGTGCGGCGGGTCCGCGAGGAGTCGCGCAAGAAGGGACGTTCCCGTCCGTCGGGCCCGGGCGGGCGCCGCCGCGCGCCGGCCGGCCCCGGTGGGGGCGCCCGGCCCGGCTGGGATCGTGCGGGGGGCGGGAAACGGGAGTACGACGACGAGACGGCGGCAGATGCGCAGCGGTCACCCGAGGCCCGGCCCGGTGTCCCGCTGCCCGCTCCTGCGGATCCGGTGCTCTGGCCGCAACGCGAGGCGATCAAGGCGGCCCTGCAGTACCCGGGTCTGGCGGGCCCGTTGTTCGACTCGTTGCCGCAGGAGTGCTACACGCATCCCGCGTATTCCGCGATCTCCGGAGCGCTCGCCGGGGCCGGGGGGTGTGTGGCCGGTAAGAGCGGCGCGAACTGGGTCAGCGAGGTCTCCGGGGGACTGAAGGACGAGGGGCTGAGTCGTCTGGTCGGCGCGCTGGCGGTGGAGACACTGCGCGCATCCGAGGAGGCGATGCCCCGGTACATCTCCGGCGTGCTGGCGCGGCTGCAGGAGGTGTGGGTGTCCGGGCAGATCGCGGATCTCAAGTCCAGGGTGCAGCGGATGAGCCCCGCTGAGGACCCGCAGGGATACTCCGCGCTGTTCGGCGACCTGGTGGCCCTGGAGGAATACCGACGTGGCCTGCTGGAGCAGGCTGTCGGGGCCACTCCGGACATTGCCTGACCTGGCGATTTGGTTCGTCACGGTGGGCGCACTAAGGTAAGTTCTCGGTATCCGGCACGAGCGCCGGGAGCCTCAGATAATCCCCCATAGCTCAATTGGCAGAGCATTCGACTGTTAATCGAAGGGTTATTGGTTCGAGTCCAATTGGGGGAGCATAAGAAACACCCTCCCACCTGCAAGTAGTCCGCAGGGGGAGGGTGTTTTGATTGTTGGGTTATCCGACCTTTATCCGCCTTATCGGTCGGGCGCGAGTTCGTCCAACGTGTCGGTCATGTCCGGCGCGACCGCCGCCATCTTCTCGATGTAGTGAGCCTCAGCGACTGCCGGGGTGTTGCCGAGTACAGCGGCCACGATGTCCGACCCTGCCGTGCGGTCGATGATGGTTGCCACGGTCCGGCGGAACGAGTGCGGAGTCACCCACGAGTACTCGTCGCCGCGAATCTCGCGCCACCGCCTGCCGAAGTTGTTGAGTTCGATCAGCCCACCGGTAGCCGACGTGAACACCAGGCCGCGCGCATTGCCGGGGGAGTTGACCCTCATGTTCATTAGCGCCGCGACGGTGAAGTCTGGGACAGTGATGGTGCGGTACGAGTTCGACGTCTTGCCCCAGCCCTGCCGGTGCAACCCCTTCTCCGGCGTGCGGACGACCGTGCCGCAGATCGTGACCGTCGGCCTATCGGATGCGAGGTCGACGTCCTCCCAACGCAGCGCCAACAGTTCGCCTGGTCGGCAGCCGGTTCCGAGCATGACATCTACCGCATCGGACATGTGCTGCCACCTGGGACGGCCACCCTTGCCTGTTCCGCCGGCCTGCCACGCCCGTACACGCTCCCGTAGAGCCTGGAGGTCATCTAGTCCCACCGCGCGGGGTGTGGGCCGTTTAGGCCGCGACAGTTTCACCTTGCCCACCGGGTCTGGGCGCTGGAGGTCAACACCACGTTCATCGGCGAGAGCGAACGCCCCGTTCAACAGTGACTTCATCCGCTTAGCGGCAGCCGGTACCCGCTTGGATTCCTGTTTCAGCCACCCTTGGACGACGACCGGGGTGCAGGCCTGGAGTTCCAGCCTGCCGAGTTTCGGATCATCCGGTGTGCCCTTGATGCGCTGGAGGTCGCCTCGGTAGGCGTTGGCGGTGGTCGGCCCTATCTCTCCAGCCTCGATCTTGCCGGTGATGTATTCCTCGATGACGACCCACAGCGGGGTGTAGGGGCCGATGCCTTCTGCTACCCCGAATGCCCGTCGGTGAGCGGCTGACCGTAGGCGTGTCTCCGCTTCGTCCTTGTTCTTGCCGTCGGCCTGGACCTTGACCACGCGCCCGCCCGAGTCCCGGACCCGACTGTGAGCGCGAACAGTCCTGTGGTCGATGCGTTCGTATCGGATGGTGCGGACCTCGCCCACCTCCAGCCGTGCCCTAGCCATCGTCGTGCTCCCCGTAGCCCTTGACCGTCCAGCCTTCATCTGCGGCGCGTTCCTCTAGTTCGGCAACGCGAGTGAGTAAGTACCCGAATCGTTCGGGGTGTTCGGTGCGCTGTTCTTGTGCAACATCTAGCAGGGCGCGGGTGTCCATCAACTCATTGAGGGTTCTCATCCTCAGGTGACCCCTTGACCTCCGGCGATTGCCTACCGTCTTGCCGTCCTTGTCGTAGGGCTTGCCGCCGCCGGACCACCACGTGTAGGCGTGGCCTGCCGTGTCTCGAATGGTTGGCAAAAACCAGGCGTCGCCATCCGGCATGTCGTGCCATAGAAGTCCAGTAGGGGAGGTTTCGAGAGCCTGGGCCAGAACGAGAAGTTCTGCTACCTCGATCTTCCCGCCCCGGTTCCCGTTCTCAACCTTGGAGATGGTGGCGCGGGTAATCGGGTACCCGAGTTCCACAGTTCGATCAGCGACATCTTGTGCGCTGAGTTCAAGTTCCCGCCTTCGTAGTCTCACGGCTTCTCCGATCCGGTTGGAAATCGATGTCGCCCATTCCCGCGCGGTGTCCCCGTCACTCATGGGGCCAATTCTCGCAGACGTTGGACAACTACTGACCACCGTAATACAGTTGGACTCAGTCAGTCCAATACGGGCATATCTCGAACTACGGAGGTCCAATGAATCGCAAGGGGCTACTTGACCCGCCGACCGTCGCCGAGGACTTCGGCGTCACCGTCCAGCGCCTCGCAGAGTGGCGGCACAAGGGGATCGGGCCGAGCTACGTGAAGGTGGGCCGGCTCATCCGGTACCGGGCCGAGGACATCGACGCCTGGCTGGACGCCAACACCGTCAAGACGGGAGACGCGGCGTGACCGGAGCAGACCTGATCCAGCAGTCCGGCATGGTCGCTGAAGAGTTCCTCGAAGTGTTCTTCGGGGCCGGAACCACGAGTGAAGGAGGCGCGGCATGAACCGCGAGTTGAACAAGGCGTACCGGGATGAGTCCGTCGCGGCGATGCATCTTCACGACGACATGCGCGAGTACGTCGAAGGCGACCTGAAAGCGTGGGAGTTCCTCGACGCGGCGTTCAAGTACGGGAAAGCCCGACTGGAGCGCGAATGCCTCCAAGGCGAACTGCTTTGCGAGCCGTGATGACGTGGCAGTCGACGGAGGACATCGCCCTGGAGGTCCACCACCGGCACGGTCTACCCGTCGGGGTGGCTCGCCGGCTGGTTGAACTGGAGTACCGCGACTTACTCGATACGGGGGTGGCGGTGATCCGAAGTCACGTGACAGAACGGGATCGGGAACGGTTCCTCGACGCCATCGCCGAGACCATCGCGGAACCGTAATTTCGTGTGCGACTCGGACCCTGACCGTCGCGGGATCATCACCTGCATGACGACCACGACACAGCCGGGGCCATCCCGGTTCGCCTCTGCTGTAGAGGCGGCAGCCTACGCGCAGAAGTCCCGACACTGGCTGTTCGCCCGCCTGCGCGACGGCAGCCTCACCCGCTACCGCAGCCCGAGAGACGCCCGCATCACGTGGGTCGATCTTGACGAACTAGACGCGCTGATCGGCGACATCCGCCCAGCCGCCTGAACACTCCCGAGGACGCCCACCGCGTCCGCCCCGATGAACACAAAAAAACGGACCCCCACGCCGCCAAGCCAGGGGTCCGTTAAAACCAACCGAATGTGGCCAGTTTAGCACTCGCCACGGGGTTTCAGGAGACCACATGACCGCCATCGACCGACTACGCGACGCCTGGCACGCGGCAGGACTGAACTGGACAGACACCAGTGCCAACACTGCGTCCGCACAAGCCCCCGGCCACTCGCCAGCCGACAAGTCCGTCAGCATCACTCAGATCGACGGCCAAGCACTTATGCACTGCCACGCAGGCGAGGCCACCGAGGATGTCCTCGGGTCCGTCAATCTCACCACCGCCGACCTGTTCGACAACCCCCAGGGCGTGACCTATGAGTACGCCGACGGGCGCAAGGTCCACCGGACTCCGAACAAGCGGTTCAGGCAGGCCGGGAACACCGCCGGAAACGCCCTGTACCGCGTCGAAAACCTGCCCGAGAATAAAGACCTACAAGTCTTCGTGGTGGAGGGGGAGAAGGACGTACACGCCCTCGAATCCATCGGCGCGTGCGCCGTCACCTCCGGTGGAGCCAACACCGCCCACAAGCGCGACTGGTCCCCGCTCCAGGACCGTCACGTCACCATCGTCGCCGACGACGACCAGCCCGGACACAAGCACGCCGCCCAGGTTGCCGCCGAGCTGGAGAACATCGCGGCCAGCATCACCGTCGTGGCAGCCAAGACCGGAAAGGATGCCGCCGACCACATCGCGGCAGGGCACGCCATCACCGAGTTCCAAAAGATCGAGACCAAGTCCACCGGGCGACGCCTCAAGATCACCTTCGGGCATGACGTCAAGACCCGCAAGATTGAATGGCTCATCCCTGACTGGATTCCCCGATCCGCCCTCACCCTCCTTGCAGGACGAGAAGGACTCGGCAAGTCCACCATCGCCGTCGCGTGGACGGCAGAAGAGACCATCAAGGGAAACTACGTCCTGTACGTCCACACCGAGGACAGTCGGGAACACACCGTCGCTCCTAGGCTCAAGGCAGCGGGCGCGGACATGTCGAAGGTCATCTTCGTGGACGTGGAAACCGAGACCAGCGACAGTGGCACGATCACCCTGCCCCTAGATAACGCTGCCCTGGAACAGGTCGTCGCACAGTACGGGGTCACCTTCATGGTCCTGGACGCGGCCACGAGCTCCATGTCGTCAGAACTGTCCGGCAAGGACGATCGGCAAGTCCGGCAGTTCCTCGAACCTCTCGCACAGATGGCGGCACGACAGAAGATGGTCGTCCTCGGGCTGGTCCACTTCGGCAAGCGTGACGGCGCGGACTCCGGCAAGTTGATCCTCGGTTCAATCGCTTGGTCTCAGGTCGCCCGGTCTGTCTTGTCCGTCGCCCTGGACGAGGACCAAGACCAGTTGGTCATCACGAACACCAAGGGCAACCTCGCCACCTGTGTCCGCTCCGAAGCCGCCCGCATCGTGTCCCAGACCATCGACACCGAGGACGGCCCCACCGAAGTCGGCAAGGTCAAGTGGTTGGGAGAAGTAAAGGCTGACGCCCGAGACTTCCTCGCAGGCGACGCCATCGACGGCGACGAGCGCACCGAGATCGAGAAGATCATCCTCGACTACCTGGAGAGGAACGGGGGATCGGCCCCAGCCAAGGAAGTCCTCAAGGCCACCCGCGACGCGGGACTGGACGACAACACCGTCAAGAAGGCCCGCCGAAAGATGGGCGTCAAGACCGAGAAGGCCGGCGGCACCGGCGTCGGTTGGGTGTGGACCATCGACAACGCGCCGACCGACGGGGCCGTGCCCGAAGAGGCAAAGGTGCCCAAAGATTCCAAAGATGCCCATACACGTGTGAAGGCACCTTTGGCATCTTTGCCGGAATCTTCGGCCCCCGCACCCCGCGACGACGCCCGACGGGATGTTCTCGGAGCCTTGTCCGCCACGTACGGCATGGACGCCCGAGTCCTCACGCAGTCTGTGTCCCCCCGCTACCGCGACCAGGTGAACGACATCCTCGACCAGTTCGTCACCGAAGGCATCGCCACCCTCGACGGAACCAAGTACCAACTCGCCACCGCCCAGGAGGCCGCAGCATGACCACCGCGTACGACGCCCAGATCATCGCCGACACCCTGCCGTTCTCGTGCCCCACCTGCCACGCCCAGGCCGGCGAAAGATGCAACGTCCGCAGAGGTGACCGAGTAGTCCACCTCGCACGGCACGACAAGCACATATGGAACCTCTACCAAGTCGGACGACGACCCGCGCAACCCTCACCGATGGAGGGCTCATGACACAGAAGAAACCCCCAAAGCTGACCCTGCTGAACGCCCGGTCCAGCCGCGTGCAAGACGCCCTCGACGCACTCGTGGACGCCCGCTCACAACGTGCCGCACGACTCATCCGGGCACTGCCCGAGGACGAGCTGAGACTGCTCCTGTTCGCCGCCGTCACATCCATCGATCCGCGATGGAAGTTCCCGCCCAACGCCCAAACGCAGGAGACAGCCGCATGACCGACCACCCAACCCCCGATCCCGTCACATGGGCCAAGTCGATCCGCCAGATCGTCGACGCCATCAAACTCTGCCCCGACGTGGTGGACAAGATGGACGACATCATCGAACTCGCCTTCACCGAGGGAACCCTCGAAGCCGTCCGGGAACGCATCGTCGAACTCACCGACATCCCCGACGACATCGCCGACCTGGAGGACGAATGAGCGGGCGGCGTGCCGGACCCGCGCCCGCGCGTGTGCGAGAGCTGTCCGAACAGGGGTACGGGAGAAATGCGTGCGCCCGCGAACTCGGTGTCTCTCGTCGTCAGGTCGACAAGTTGGCGCGGGATGCCGGGGTCGACTGGTCTCGTGCGGGCACCGCAGCGGCAACCAGGGCACGCATGATCGACCGCCGTGCAGAGCTTGCGGAGGACTTCTCCGACATCGCGGATCGGGCGGCGGAGCGACTACTTCAAGCCCTCGACGCGGACGAGATCGACCACAACGTGATCCGCGCTCTTGTTAATGCCGCGGGCACCAGCGCGGACAAACTTTCGACTCTCGCGGACCGTCTCGACGCCGACGAGAACAGCCCAGAATCCCTGCTCGACACGATGCGTGCCGGGTTCAACAACTGGCACGCCGCACTCAAAGCGGGATTAGACGACCAAGGCCAGACCACCACCGACGACATAGGAGACGCAGCATGACCAAGAAGACCATCACCACGCTTGAGGCCGACATGACCCGGCTGGAGGCCGACATCCGCGCCACCGCCCACATGGTCACCACCGACGGCGATCTAACCCCGGAGGGCCGCGTCAACAGGCACCGGAACTGGGGCAAGGACCGTAAGTGGAACGAGCAGTTCGACCAGATCGCCACCGGCATCACTTCCGCCCTCGAAGGCGCACAGGCCAAGGCCGACGCCGCCCGCGCCACGATGACGACCCTGCCCACCGGGGATGCGGCGCTCGCCCAGGAGATGCGCATGAATCGGCGCATGAAGCGGATTGAGGCCGCCCTCAACGCGGGAGGCACCGGGCCGCTGCTGGACCTGATCGCCACCGCCGACGACGCCGAGTTGCCGTTCCTGCTGGAGCACATCAACGACCATCACGAGGCAATCGGCGGAGACCGTGCCAACGCCGGGGCACAGATCGTTGAGACCGCGCTCCGGGACCGCAACCCCGACTACGCGGCAGCCGCGAAGACTGCCGGGGCCGCAGGTGCCGCCCTATCTATCGCGCGGGAGAAGCTCTCCTACATGCGTGGTCTGCTCGATGATCCGCACACGCCGCCGCCCGGTGAGTGGTCCCACGCCGCCATGAGTATCACGGGCGTGGTCCCCGCCGTGGCCGACCTCGCCGCATAGGCCCAAAGAACCCCTCGTCGTACTTCTCGGGCGCGACGGGATGCCGTGTCCCTCTCGCTGCTGGCACGGCAGCACCCCTCACACCATCGCGGTGTGGGGGGTGTTGTGCTTTGTCGAAACGCCGCGCGCGAGGTGGCCGGTTCCAATCTGCCGGATCGGGCGTTTATCCGCCCTTTTGGGCCGTATCCGCCACAATCCGGCGCAATGCCACCGAATGACCGAGGGAGTGTTCGCGCTGGTAAACGTGTAGAAAAGTACAGAATGGGAACCTCGACCACGAATGACGTTGTAACGAAGGGTTATTGGTTCGAGTCCAATTGGGGGAGCTGCAGAAAACCCGCTGTTGATCAGCGGGTTTTTCGCATTTCCGGACATGTCTGCGCACCCCCGCGGTCAGCAGCCGGCGCCAAATTTCTCCAGCGGCAGACTTCCGATCATGTCCACAGATGATCCGTTCCACCGGAACATCACATCAGCCCGTCCACTCATGTTCGCGTTGCTGTCGTTGCCCACGGGCCAGCGGTACTGCACCGATACCGAGTCCTCCGTCGACCCGGTCACCTGGCCCAGGGCGTTGCACCGGATCCCCGTGCCGAGGAACTCACCCTCGTTGTAGAGGAGCAGTTGAGTCGGGGAGGAGCCGGTTCCGCCGGTCGTCGCCAGCTCCGCGTAGCCGAGAGGGCCGCAGAGGTTATCGGTCTGCCAGACGCTCCACGACGCCCCTGGCAGCGGCGGCGCGATGCCGGCCGCGTCGGTGGCGACCGGGACCGAGGACGGGGAGCACTCGGTAGGCGTGGGCTCCGGCGCCGGCTCGCTGGTCGACGTGGATGCGGCGCTCGATTCGGAGCCGGCTTCGGCGGACTCGGTCACGGTGACCGTCTCCGCGGGCTGGACCGTCGGGGCGTGCGCACCGTTCTGATCTGCGTCGTCGGCGCAGGCGGTGAGCGCGAGGGCGGCGGCGAGGCCGAGCGCGATGCCGCGGGCTGCCGGCGTCCGATGTGGTGACCCCGGCGACGTGGGCTGTACCCGGACTGTTCCCGGAGTCGATCGCGATCGTCGGAGGGTGTCGTGGGATCCATGTCGGCTCCTTCTTGCGTGGAGGACCGCCGTCGGCTCCGCGGCCCGATGACAGAGAACCTATCGGTGTTAGCACCCGCCCGTGGAGGACCGCGGTGAATGCCGGTTCGCGGGCGAAGATCATGCCTCTGACCGGCGGCGGCCTCGCACTTTGCGTTCGCTACGCTGAGTATCGGCTCGAACGACGGAGGATGGACAGCGCATGACCACGCAGATTCGGATCGGCATCGCCGGCTACGGCAACCTCGGCCGCGGTGTGGAGTCCGCGCTCGCACAGAATCCCGACATGACGCTCGTGGGTGTGTTCACGCGCCGTGCGCCGGAGGACGTGGCGACGCTGAGCCCGGAGACCCCCGTGTTCGCGTACGACGCGCTGGCGACCGAAGCCGCGCAGATCGATGTGCTCATCCTGTGCGGAGGATCCAAGGACGATCTGCCGGTGCAGTCACCCGAGCTGGCGGCGCGGTTCAACATCGTGGACAGCTTCGACACGCACGCCCGGATCCCCGAGCATTTCGCCGCGGTGGACGCGTCCGCCCGCGCGGCCGGGACCACGGCGTTGATCTCCGCCGGGTGGGATCCCGGGATGCTCTCGATCAACCGCATCCTCGGCGAGGCCCTGTTGCCCGAGGGCGACACGTACACGTTCTGGGGCCGCGGCCTGAGTCAGGGCCACTCGGACGCCGTCCGGCGCGTACCGGGGGTCGTCGGCGGTGTGCAGTACACCCTGCCCAGCGAGACCGCGATCGCCTCGGTCCGGGCCGGTGAGCGTCCGGAGCTCGCCACCCGTGACAAGCACGTTCGCGAGTGCTTCGTGGTGCTCGAGGACGGCGCGGACGCCGCCGCGGTCCGCGAGGCGATCGTGACGATGCCGAACTACTTCGCTGACTACGACACGTCGGTCACCTTCATCACCGCCGACGAGCTCGCCCGCGACCACGGCGCCATGCCGCACGGCGGGTTCGTCCTCCGCTCCGGGGTGACAGGGCAGGGCAACCCCCAGGGCGTCGAGTACCGGCTCACCCTCGGCAGCAACCCGGAGTTCACCGCCAGCGTCCTGGTGGCCTACTCGCGGGCGGTGTACCGGCTCCACCGAGGTGGCCAGGTGGGCGCGGTCACCGTGTTCGACATCGCCCCGGGCCTGCTCTCGCCCAAGACCCCCGAGCAGCTGCGCGCCGACGACCTGTAACGGCGCGCACGTGGCCCGCGGGCCGCAGGTTCAGGCACGGGGGACGGCCCGGTCGCTGGCTACGCTGTGACCATGACAGATGTCGACATCTCGCTGTCCACCGGTCGCGTACGAGGGACCGTGCGGGACGGGGTCTCCCGCTTCCTCGGTATCCCCTACGCGGAGGACCCCGTCGGCGAACGGCGATTCGCCGCGCCGGTTCCGCGTTCGGCGTGGCAGGACACGCGCGATGCGACCCGGCCGGCCGCGACCGCACAGCGGCTGCGGTTCGACCCGGATCCGGCGATCCCTGAACCGATAGTCGCAGGCACGGACGTGCTGCACGTCGACGTCTGGACCCCCGCCGAGGGGGCGGGCCATCCGGTGATGGTGTGGATCCACGGCGGCGGCTGGGAGTCGGGTTCCTCGAACCAGCCGTGGTTCGACGGGGCGGCATTCGCGCGCCACGGCGTCGTCGTGGTGTCGGTCGGATATCGCCTCGGAGTCGAGGGGTTCACCTCGTTCCCCGATGCGCCGGACAACCGGGGCATGCTCGACTGGATCGCCGCCCTCGAGTGGGTCCGGAGCGAGATCTCCGCGTTTGGCGGGGATCCCCACCTCGTCACTGTCGCCGGGCAGTCCGCCGGCGGGGGTGCGGTGTTGTGTCTGCTCGGATCCCCGGCTGCAGCCGGACTGTTCCAGCGTGCTATCGCGGCGTCACCGGCGGTCCTCCGGGCACCGTCCACGGCTGCACCCGAAGGGGTCACCGCGGCGTCGTTGGCAGCCGGAGGCAGGGGAGCGGTCGATGAGTTCCATCGCCGGATGCGCAAGGAGAATCAGTTCACGCTGCCGTTCCGGCCGGTGGTCGGCGGCGAACTGTTGCCGGTCCCGCCGTTGGAGGCGGTCGCCGGAGGGCGGGCGAGCGAGGTGCCGTTGATGATCGGCTCCACCGCCACCGAGTTCGAGGCGATCGCCGACAGGCTGCCCGGGCCCGCGTTGGTGCCGGGCGCCGCCCTTATCGCGCTGTCCCAGCAGATCCCGAGGGCGGGGCTGCGGGCGCTGGCCCGCCAGTCCAACGGGCGGTCGCTGCGGCGCAGCGTCGGCGCGGTGATCGATGCGGCCGCCATCCACTCCACGGTCGCCCGCGCCGCCGAGACACGACTCGCGGCCGGCGATCCCACGTGGGTGTACGACTTCTGCTGGGCGGACGGCAACGGTCCGCGGCACTGCGCGGACCTGCCGTTCTTCTGGGGTTCGCCCGAGGCGGAGAACGTCGAACGCTATCTGGGCGCCCCGGCCCCGGGCGCGCTGGTGACGGCCATGCACCAGTCGTGGGTCGGCTTCGTCACCAGTGGCGATCCCGGGTTCGCCGACTATGAGGCGACCCGACGCGCGGTCATGTCCTGGGACACCCCGCAGTCCGTGGTCGAGGACGGACTCTCCGCGGTACGGCAGGTCTGGTGGCCGGAGGAGGCGCGGTAGCGGCTTGCTAGGATTGCCCGGCGCGCGTCGGGCAGATCCTCGCCGCGCGTATCGGGGGCTATAGCTCAGTTGGTTAGAGCCGCGGACTCATAATCCGCTGGTCGCGGGTTCGAGCCCCGCTGGCCCCACCTCAGGGCACCGCCGGCGGACGTCGAGCGGGCGTCGCCTCGTTCAGTAGGCCAGCCCCATTCGCAGCGCGCCGACCGCCTGGGCCAGTGCTTCACGGGCGACCGGGCTGGCGCCCACGCCGTTGACGAACGGGTGCACCAGCGAGGCGTGCCGCCGCAGCGACACCGCGACGCCGGCGTCGGACATCCTGCGGGCATACGCCTCGCCCTCATCGCGCAACGGATCGAAACCGCCGGTGGCCACGTGCGCCGGGGGCAGCCCCGAGAAGTCCTTCGCCAGCAGCGGGGAGGCACGAGGGTCGGTGCGGTCGTCCTCGGACCGGATGTAGGTCTTCTCGTACCAGTCCATGGTCGCCTTCGTCAGGTAAAAGCCCTCACGGAACGTCTCGTACGACGCGGTCCGGGTGGACATGTCGGTGGCGGGGACGAACAACAACTGGAAGGCGGGCATCGTCTCGCCGGCGTCGCGGGTCTGCTGACACACGACCGCCGCGAGGTTGCCGCCGGCGCTGTCACCGCCCACCGCGATGCGGGTGGCGTCCACACCGAGCTCCGCGGCGTTGTCGCGGACGTACCGGAACGCCGCGAGCGTGTCCTCTACAGCCGTCGGGAACTGGAACTCGGGAGCGAGCCGGTAGTCCACGCTGAGGACCTTCAGTCCGCCCTCCCGGGCGAGGTAGCGGCACGTGGCGTCGTGCGAGTCGACGCTCCCGAGCGTCCAGCCGCCACCGTGGAAGTAGATCAGCATCGGCTGCGGCTCGTCGGTGTCCACGGGCGCGTAGAGGCGGGCGGGCAGGTCGGCGCGTGCGGGATCGTCACCGGCGAGCGGGAGGATGATGTCCTTGACGACGACGAGGTCGATCCGGTCGCCGGAAGCGGTGAACGCCGAGCGTTCGACCGTCTCCCGCGCCTCCTCGAGTGCGAGATCCTCGTACTCGCCCCCGGCCATCAGGGAGATCACCCGGAGGCCGGCCTGGAAATGCGGATCCAGGGTCTGGCCGTCGACCTGACGCGGCGAACCCGCGATCGCCCGGATCAGCCCACCCGGGAGGCGCCCCGCCGTTGTCATGGCCGCCTTCACGAGCCGGTCTGCGAGCGTCGGAACGAAGGCCCGGTGGCCGGACATCGGAGAGTTCATTGCCATATTGTGGCGTGTAACCGTCCGCCTGTGGTGGGTATCCAACGGCCGGACGACGGTAACCGACGAAGGGGCTGGTCATGCGTCCAGGAACCGACGACGTCATCCGGATCGAGGGCCTGGTCAAGTCGTTCGGCAAGGCTCGTGCGCTCGACGGGCTCGACCTGGATGTGAGCCGCGGCGAGGTCCACGGATTCCTCAGTCCCAACGGGTCGGGGAAGTCCACCACCATCCGGATCGTGCTCGGGCTCATGCGTGCGGACTCCGGACAAGTCGCCCTGTTCGGCGGGGACCCGTGGCGCGACGCGGTCGACCTCCACCGCCGCCTGGCCTACGTCCCGGGCGACGTCACGCTCTGGCCGCGGCTGACCGGAGGGCAGAGCATCGACCTGCTCGGCAGGGCGCTGGGCGGCCTCGAGCCGGGGCGTCGCGACGGGCTGATCGAGCGGTTCCGACTGGACCCGACCAAGCGCACCCGCGATTACTCCAAGGGTAACCGGCAGAAGGTCTCCCTGATCGCCGCGCTCGCCTCTGATCCGGAGCTCCTCGTCCTGGACGAGCCGACCTCCGGGCTGGATCCGCTCATGGAGCAGGTGTTCCAGGAGTGCGTGCGGGACGCGGTCGACCGCGGCACCACAGTCTTGCTGTCGAGCCACATCATGGGTGAGGTCGAGGCCCTCGCCGACCGCGTCAGCATCATCCGCAACGGCCGCACGGTCAGCTCGGGGACACTCGCGGAACTCCGACGGCACACCACCACCGAGGTGCACGCGATCACCGACACGCGGCCCGACGGGCTCGACAGGATCGGCGACGGCGTGGACGGTGGCGTGGACGGGTTGCGGGTCACAGAGGTCGACGGCCGGTTCGAGGCCCGCTGCCACGTGCCGGCCGCTCTGCTCGGAGAGGTGACAGGGGTTCTGCACGACGCCGGGATCCACACCCTCACCGCGACCCCACCGAGCCTCGACGACCTCTTCCTGGACGCCTATTCGGGGACGCGGGCGTGATCTCGCCGCTGACCGGTACGGGTCTGCTCGCCCGGATCGCGCTGCGCACGGGCTGGCGGCCCGCAGCCGCGTGGGTGATCGGGCTGGCCGTCCTGTTCCTGGCCACCGGCGTGTCGATCGCCTCGCTGTATGACACCCCGGCCAAGCTCGCCACGTACTCCGCCTCGCTCGGCGACACGATGGTGATGCTCACCGGCCGCGTGGCCGGACTCGACACCCTCGGGGGGATCGTCATGAACGAGTTCGCGTCGCTCGTCTCGTTCGGCATCCCGATCATGGCGATCGCCCTCACCGTCGGCGTGACGAGAAGGGAAGAGGAGTCCGGACGCTCCGAGCTGATGCTGTCGGCCAGGGTGGCCAGACTCGCCCCGGTCACTGCCGCCCTCGTCGTCGTCGTCGGGAACTTTCTCCTCCTCGGTCTGGCACTGTGGGCGGCCACCTTCGCGCTCGACATCGACCGCGCCGGCGCGGTGCTCTACGTCGCCTCCATCGCGGCCACAGGATGGGTCTACGCCGCCGGTACCGCCGTCCTGGCCCAGGTGTTCGCCCACAGTCGGACCGTCTGGGCGGTGGGCTTGGCCATCGCCGGGCTCACGCTGGTCACGCGCGGGATCGGCGACACCCGGGGCACCGCGCTCAGCTGGGCCTCCCCTCTCGGCTGGCACACCCTCGTCCGGCCCTTCGGCGACCCCTCCGTGGGGCCGCTGCTGCTGTCCGTCGCGGTGGCCGGCGCGCTCGGGGCGCTCGCGGTGTGGCTCGCCGGTCGGAGGGACATCGGCGAGGGAATGATCCCGACCGGTTCGGGCCCCGACTACGCCAGCCTGTGGCGCGCGTCCCGCACTGGCACGGCGGTGCACCAGCACCTCGGCGCGCTGGTCGGCTGGACGATCGGCGTGGTGGCACTGATGGGGCTGTACGGCAGCCTGATGACCGTGGTGGTCGAGGCGATCGAAACCAATCCGGATCTCGCCGTCTTTCTCGGAGGCTCGGGCGCGGTGGTGGACTCGGTTGTCCGGATGCTCGTCGCGTTCACCGGTTTCCTCGGGGGCGGGTTCGTGCTGCAGACGCTCGGAGGACTTCGCGGCGAGGAGACCTCCGCGCGACTCGAGGTGGAACTGGCCGGCGAGCGTACGCGCCTGTCCTGGCTGGCCGGACACGCGGTGGTGGCGGCCGTGGGCGCGACCGTGGTGGTCGCGGCCGGCTCGCTCGCCTTCGCGGTGACCACCGCGGTCGCGCTCGACGACCCCGGCACGTTCGGCTCGATCGTCGGCGCCGGGCTGTGGCAGCTGCCGGCCGTGCTGGCGTTCGCGGCACTGTCCGTGGGGCTGTTCGGGCTGGCGCCGCGACTTCAGACCCTGGCGTGGGTGGTGTTCGTCGTCGCCGTCGTCGTCACCTTCATGGGACCCACGCTCCGACTCACCGACGCCCAGATGCGGTTCTCCCCGTTCGGGGCGGTGGGCGCCCCGCCCACCGGCCCAGTCGACACGGCGGGGGTCGTGGTGCTGCTCGCGGTGACGGCGGTGCTCGTGACCGCGGGACTCGTGGGCTTCCGGCGTCGGGACGTGCCCCGGACCTGACAGACTGGCGGGCAGGACCGAACCACACACGCACCACGGAGGAACCGATGTCGCAGGACCTGCTCGAGAAGGCGCTCGCCACCGTCGAGGACTGGCCGGTGGACAACGTCTCGGCGGCGGTCGTCGGCGCCGACGGTGCGGTGACGACCCACGGCGACCGGTCCCGCGTGTACCGGCTGGCGTCGGTGACCAAACCGATCGTGGCCCTCGCGGCGCTCCTCGCGGTCGAGGAAGAGGCCATCTCCCTCGACGATCCGGCCGGACCGGAGGGCTCGACCGTGCGGCACCTGCTCGCCCACGCCTCGGGCCTGGACTTCGCCGACCGCGACAAGGTCCGCACTGCGCCGGGGGAGCGACGCATCTATTCCTCCGCGGGTTTCGAGGTGCTCGCCGACCACATCGCGGAGGCCACGGGCATCGCTTTTCCCGAGTACCTGGATGAGGCCGTGTGTCAGCCGCTCGGCATGGCCTCCACGGTCCTCGAGGGCTCGGCCGGGCACGGCGCGTCGGGCAGTCTGGCCGATCTCGTGGCGTTCGCGCGTGAGCTCGTCGCGCCCCGGCTGCTCGCGGCCGCGACCTTCGAGGAGGCGGTGAGTGAGCAGTTCCGCGGACTCGACGGACTCGTGCCCGGGTACGGAATGCACAAGCCGTGCGAATGGGGGCTGGGCTTCGAGCTGCGCGGAGCCAAGCATCCGCACTGGACCGGGCAGCACAACTCGCCGGCGACGTTCGGACACTTCGGTCAGTCCGGGACGCTGCTGTGGGTCCAGCCGGAGATCGACACGGCGCTGGTCGTGCTCACCGACCGGGACTTCGGGGACTGGGCCAAGCCGCTGTGGCCCGAGTTCTCCGATCGCGTTGTGGACGCCGCCACTGCGCGGGCGAGTCAGACGGACGCGCTCCGGGGCTGAAGCGCGGGGCATCTGACGCGACTCGCGAGAGTCGCACGGTTTCTCGTGGAGAGTTCGCGACACACCGCGGCGTGGTCGGATCACCGGAATCACGGTGCTGTAACTTTGCTGAGAATCCAGAAGTGTCACTGGTGTAAGTCGATCACTTGGGGCACTGTGGTGAACAACAACAACACACGCAACATCATTCACACGATTTCATGAGGTCGTTGGGGAAGACGTCCCTCAGTGAGTCGGGAGTGAAGTGATGTCTGACCTTAACCATTTCGCGGATACGACGACCGGCGTGGTGTTCATCCATGCCGCGCCCACCGCGTTGTGTCCTCACGTCGAGTGGGCTCTCGCGAGCATTCTCGACGCGTCGTCGGCCATGCGCTGGGAAGACCAGCCGGCCCAGCCCGGTGCCCGCAAGGCCATCGTGGACTGGATCGGCCCGGTCGGCACCGGCGCGCGCCTCGCTGACGCGTTGGCAAAGTGGTCGATGTTGGCCTTCGAGGTCACCGAGGACCCGAGCGACCTCGTCGACGGCGAACGCTTCTCGCACACGCCCGAGTTGGGCATGTGGCGCGGGCAGACGGGCGCGAGTGGCGACGTCGTGCTCGGAGAGAACAGGCTCCGGCACCTCATGGCTGCCGGTCCCACGGCGTTCTATGCCGCGGTCGAGACCGAGCTGGGCTCCGCCTGGGATCGTGCGCTGGAGCCTCTGCGCGGCCATCCCGCCGCCGCCGAGGTCACCTGGCTCTCGCGCGTCGGCTGACGTCGTACGCTCCCGCATCCACCACGAGAACGCCCGCTTCCGACGATCGGGGAGCGGGCGTTCTCGTGTTCCGGGGACCGGCCTGAGGGCAGGTCAGATCACAGCGGGATGTTCTTGTGCTGGCCGCGGGCGTGCGACGCGGAGCCCAGTGCCTCGGCGAGACGACGACGGGTGTCGGTGGGCTCGATGACCTCGTCCACCACGCCGATCGACATGGCACGGCCCACACCGCCCGCGATCGCCGCGTGCTCCTCCGCCAGACGCTCGTGGAGCTCCTCGCGCTCCTCCTCGGGTGCGGCGGCCAGGGTGCGCTTGTGCAGGATCCCCACGGCGGCCTTGGCTCCCATCACGGCCACCTCGGCGTCCGGCCAGGCGAACACGGCCGAAGCGCCGAGAGCGCGGGAGTTCATCGCGATGTAGGCACCGCCGTAGATCTTGCGGGTGACCAGGGTGACCCGGGCGACAGAGGCCTCGGCGAACGCGTGGAGCAGCTTGGCGCCGCGGCGGACCACGCCCTCCCACTCCTGTGAGACGCCCGGCAGGTATCCGGGCACGTCCACGATCACGACGAGGGGGACGCCGAAGGCGTTGCAGAGGCGGACGAACCGGGAGGCCTTCTCGGCCGACTCGGAGTTCAGGCAGCCGCCCAGCCGGAGCGGGTTGTTGGCGATCACGCCGACCGAGCGGCCGGCGATCCGGCCGAAGCCCACCACGATGCTGGGGGCCCACTTGGCCTGGAGTTCCTCGAACGTCGTGTTGCCGTCGAGCTCGGAGGAGTCGAGGATGCCGTGGACCAGCGGTCGCACGTCGTAGGCGCGCTTGGGCGACTCGGGAAGCAGCCCGGCGAGATCCGTGTGGTCGGACTCGAGAGCGCGCTGGTCGAATTCGCCCTGCGCCGACAGCAGGTTCACGAGGCGGCGGGCCCGGTGTAGGGCGTCGCGCTCGTCATCCGCGGCGATGTGGCACACACCTGACTTGCGGTGGTGCACGTCCTGGCCGCCCAGGCCCTCCATGTCGACCTGCTCGCCGGTGACGTCGCGGACCACGGCGGGTCCGGTCACGAAGACCTTGCCCTCCGGGGCCATGATCACGACGTCCGTCAGCGCGGGGCCGTAGGCGGCACCGCCGGCGGCGGGGCCGAGCACGACGGAGATCTGCGGCACGCGGCCCGATGCGCGGACCATCGCCTCGAATACGGTGCCGACGGCGTGCAGCGCCTCGACGCCCTCGGCGAGACGGGCACCGCCCGAATGCCACACGCCGATGACGGGTAGCTCCTCGTCGATGGCGACGTCGATCGCCTTGACGATATGGCGGCAGCCGTCGAGACCCATGGCGCCGCCCATGACGGTCGCGTCAGTGGCGTACGCGACGGTGGCGATGCCGTCGATGCGCCCGCGTGCGGCGAGCGCACCCGAGGCGTCGGGCTCCGTGATGAACTCCAGGGAGGCGGGATCGAAGAGGTTCTCGAGTCGGACGACGGGGTCGCGCGGATCGATCTCGGTGTTCTGGTCCACAGTGCTGGTGATGGTCATGAGTGCAGTCCTTTCCCTGGCGCACGTCCCGGTGAGGGAGAGTGCGCCGTTAACGGACCCCCGGACTGGCTGGTGGGTGAGCGCCGG
This sequence comes from Dietzia aurantiaca, assembly GCF_021033825.1. Classification (GTDB taxonomy): domain Bacteria; phylum Actinomycetota; class Actinomycetes; order Mycobacteriales; family Mycobacteriaceae; genus Dietzia; species Dietzia aurantiaca. The sequence continues at coordinate 142,302 of NZ_JAIFXZ010000004.1, read as the reverse complement.
GATCGGGACCCCCGTCCCGATCCGGTTCTCGTACCCGGTCTCCCGCGTTGGCGGGTTGTCGTTGATATGGAGTGCCCCGCGGTGACGGGAGGGGACGCGGGCTCGACGTGGTGCACCGACCGCACCTTTCGGCCCTTGATCGCGTCCCCGCCGGTCATGCGAGGCGGGATATCAGGCCTGGTCGATCTTCTTGATGTAATCGACCGCATCCTGCACGGTACGCAACTTCGCGAGGTCCTCGTCGGGGATCTCGACCCCGTAGCGATCCTCGGTCTGCACGGCGATCTCCACCATGGAGAGCGAATCGATGTCGAGATCATCGACGAAGGACTTCTCCGGGGTCACCTCGGAGGGCTCGATTCCGGTGACCTCCTCGACGATCTCCGCCAGTCCTGAGACGATCTCGGCCTCGGTGCGTGCCATGTGGTGTCCTTTCGGTTGGGTTACGCCGTGCCCGGCGGGCATGACGAACGACAGTAGGCGATCTCCGGCGGGCGCCGGAGATCGCGGGTGGATGGGTGTGGTCTAGGTGCCGCTGAGCGCGGGAACCGAGTCGAGTGTCTGCCCGAGATCCTCGGGGGTGTTGAGCCCGTAGCGGGGGACATCGCGCATCATCCGCTTGGCGAGCCCGACGAGCGCACCGGACGGCGGGAGCTCGACGAAGGTGTCGACGCCGCGCTTGAGCATCGTCTGGGTGCACAGGTCCCAGCGGACGGGGCTGGTGATCTGCGAGATCACGCGATCGAGCGCCTCACGGCCGGAGGTGACGGCCATGCCGTCCGCGTTCGACAGCAAGGTCAGCTCGGGATCGTTCACCCGGATCGAGGCGGCGAGCTCGCCGACCCGGTCGACGGCTGAGGCCATGAACCGGGTGTGGAACGCGCCGGCGACCTCGAGTCGACGCAGCCGCGCACGGCTGGGCGGGTTCTGTTCCAGGGCGTCGCACGCCTCCAGTGGCCCGGCGGCGACGATCTGGCCCGCCCCGTTGCGGTTGGCGGGCGTCAGACCGGCGTTCTCGAGCGCGAGCAGCACGTCGGCCTCGACGCCGCCGAGCACGGCGATCATCCCGGTGGGGCGATCAGCGCACGCCCGGGACATGGCATGGCCCCGAACGGCGGCGAGCCGCAGGGCGTCGGACTCGGAGATGACCCCGGCGATCGCGAGCGCCGCGACCTCGCCGATCGAGTGTCCCGCCACGATGGTGTCGGCGGGGATCTGACCGCGACGACGGAGCTCGGCCGCGCCGAGCAGCGCGGAGGCCACGACCAGTGGCTGGGTCACCGCGGTGTCGGTGATGTCCTGAAGGGTCGCAGTGGTTCCCAGCCGCTCGAGGTCGAGTCCGCTGGCGGCGGTCCACTCATCGATACGGCTTTGGGCGCCGGGTAGCTCAAGCCAGGGCGCGAGCATCCCGGCCTTCTGGGACCCTTGTCCGGGGGCAGTAAGGCAAAGCACGGGTATCAGACAACACGTCCGGGGTCGGTTCCACTGATGTTCTGCAAGCCAGAAACGGAAACGAGATTTTGTGGAGTTCCCACAAAACGCGAGTTGGCTGCCAGCCCATCTGTCGGAGAGTCCGTTTCGTTACACATTGGGACGAGAGTGATTATTTAGCCCTCCTGAGATCCGCGCTCGTCGAACTTCCCCAGAACCAAGGCGATTCGGAGGACAAAAGCATCTCTGGCGTTAAGGGGGTCGAAGGCAGTGATCTGGCTCACTCTTTTCAAGCGGTAGCGCACGGTATTGGGATGGACATACAACTCCCGGGCGCACTTCTCGACGTGTCCGCCGGAGTCGAGATAGGCCCGCAGGGTGTCCTCGACCGAGGAATCCGCGCCGCGGAGCGGTGCGACGACGCGCTCGACGAGCATGGCGGCCGCGCTGCGATCTCCGCCGAGGACACGCTCGGGGAGGAGGTCCATCGCGGCCACGGGCCGGGGCGCACCCGGCCATCCGCTCACGGCCGCTGCACCGGACAGTGCTTCGGCTGCGCTGTCCGGCGCCTCCACGAGTGATCCCACCGTGTGCCCGTGGACGACGGGGGCCTCGGGGGAGAAGGCGTCGAGAACCGCCGGGGGGATGGTCACGGTCGACTCGATCTCTCCGGAGAGGATGACGACGAGCCGCGCCCCCTGCACCACCGCCAGGGCGTGGCGGCCGGATGCGACGGCCGCCCGATGCACCGCGGTGACCGAGGCCAGGCCGAGGTCGTCACGGGGGGAACCGATAATCACAGTGGCGGCCGTGGTCGGATCCCAGTTGAGGGCGGAGGCCCCCGAGGTGAGATCGGCGTAGCGGTCACCACGGACGACCGCGTCGACGATCATCGCCTCCATGCGTGTGTCCCACGCGCCGCGGTTCTCAGCCGCGGCCGCGTACACGGAGGCCGCGGTGAATCCCAGTTCGCGACCGAACTTGAGGACGGCGGCGATCATGAGTCCGCGTTGCCGCTCGTTGTGGGTGATCCGGGGCATCACCAGCTCGAAGTACTCGAGGGTGGAACGGACCAGCTGCACGGTCTGCTGCAGGGTCAGTCCCTGCCCGAGTCCCTTGGGAAGCAGCTTGAACCCCGCGATGGTGTCCGTATGTTGCGCCTGCGGGTTGCGCATCCAGGTCACGAAGTCCCGCACCGCACTCTGGATGATGAGTTGGATCTCGGCACGTTGATCAGCCGACAGTTCAGCGAAGAACGGCAGTTCCACCTCGAGGGCGCGGACGGCCTCGGTCGACAACGTCCCCGAGTACCGGGTGATGCGCTTGAGGAGCGCGTCCGACACAGGCCGTTGATCCGGCGGCGTGGCGGACCGCCGCCGGATCGACTGCTTCTCCTGTGCCCCGGGCTCGGGGTCGGCCGTATCGGTCACGCCACTCCGGGGTCCGTCGTCGGCTCCGGAGCCGCCATCACGTCGTCGATCTGGTACTGGCGGGCCGCCTCCAGCAGGGTGCGCTTCTCGATACTGCCCTCGCGGACCAGGCCCGCGAGCACGGCCACGATGATCGACTCGGTGTCGGTGTTGAAGAACCGACGGGCGGCGGGCCGGGTGTCGGAGAAGCCGAAACCGTCGCAGCCCAGCACGGTGAAGTCGCCGGGCACCCAGGCGCGGATCTGGTCCGGCACGGCCTTCTGGAAGTCGCTCACCGCGACCTTCGGGCCCTTTGCGTCGGCCAGCGCGGCCGTCACGAACGGGACGCGCGGCTGCTGATCGGGGTGACGCAGCTCGTGCCGCTCGCACTCGAAGCCGTCCCGGGCGAGCTCGTTCCAGGACGTCGCCGACCACAGGTCCGCTGCGACGTCCCACGTCTCGGCGAGGATCTTCTGCGCCTCGACGGCCGCGTACATGGCCACACCCGAGGCGAGGATCGAGGCCTTGTGGGTCCCGCTCTCGGCCTCGCGGAACCGGTAGAGGCCGCGGAGCAGCGCGTCGGCGTCGAGGTCCTCGGGCTCGGCCGGCTGGGGGACGGGCTCGTTGTACAGCGTGATGTAGTACGAGACGTTGCGGTCGATCCCGTCGGTCTCGGTCTCATGCGAGGCCCCTGGGCCGTACATCCGCTCGATGCCGGCGCGGATGATGTGCGCGACCTCGTAACCCCACGCCGGGTCGTACGAGATGATCCCCGGATTGGTGGCGGCCAGGAGCGGGGAGTGGCCGTCCATGTGCTGCAGACCCTCGCCGGTGAGCGTCGTGCGGCCGGCGGTGGCGCCCAACAGGAAACCTCGGGCCAGCTGGTCGGACGCGGCCCAGATGCCGTCGCCGGTGCGCTGGAAGCCGAACATCGAATAGAAGATGTACAGCGGGATCATCGGCTCGCCGTGGGTGGCGTACGCGGTGCCGGCGGCGGTGAACTCCGCCACCGAGCCGGCCTCGCTGATCCCCTCATGCATGATCTGGCCGTCCTTGGCCTCCTTGTAGCTCAGCATGAGGTCGTGGTCGACCGAGGTGTAGTTCTGCCCGTGCGGGTTGTAGATCTTCAGCGTCGGGAACCAGGAGTCCATCCCGAAGGTCCGGGCCTCGTCGGGGATGATCGGCACGAAGCGGTCCTTCAGGTCCTCGTCGCGCATGAGTTCCTTGACCGTGCGCACCAGCGCCATCGTGGTGGCCACGGACTGCTTGCCCGAGCCCTTGCGGAGCGAGGGCAGCGAGTCGATACCCGGGACGGACAGCGGGGTGAACGTCTGCCTCCGCTCCGGGACGTGGCCGCCGAGCGCTGACCGCCGCTCGAGCATGTAGCGGATCTCCGGAGAGTTCGGGCCCGGGTTGTAGTACGGGGGCTGCGTCGGATCCGCCTCGAGTTCCTCATCGGTGATGGGGATCCGCTGGGTGTCGCGGAACAGCTTCAGGTCGTCCAGAGTCAGTTTCTTCATCTGGTGGGTCGCGTTGCGGCCCTCGAAGTTCTGGCCGAGGCCGAAACCCTTGATGGTGTGCGCGAGGATCACCGTCGGCTGTCCGGTGTGCCCCAGGGCGGCCTTGTACGCGGCGTGGATCTTGCGGTAGTCGTGGCCGCCGCGGCGGAGATCCCAGATCTCGTCGTCGGTCATGTCCTCGACGAGCTTCGCGGTGCGGGGGTCCCGGCCGAAGAAGTGCTCGCGGATCCAGGCGCCGTCATTGGCGCGGAACGTCTGGTAGTCGCCGTCCGAGACAGAGTTCATCAGGGATACCAGGGCACCCTCGGTGTCCTTCTCGAACAACTTGTCCCACTCGCGGCCCCAGACGACCTTGATGACGTTCCAGCCCGCACCGCTGAAGTACGACTCCAGCTCCTGGAGGATCTGGCCGTTTCCGCGCACCGGTCCGTCGAGACGCTGGAGGTTGCAGTTGATCACGAACGTGAGGTTGTCCAGGCCGTCGTTCGCCGCGACCTGGAGGGCGCCCCGCGACTCGACCTCGTCCATCTCGCCGTCGCCGAGGAACGCCCAGACGTGCTGCTCAGAGGTATCCGCGATCCCGCGGTTGTGCAGGTACCGGTTGAACCGCGCCTGGAAGATCGCGTTGAGCGGACCCAGTCCCATCGAGACCGTGGGGAACTCCCAGAACTCGGGGAGGCAGCGGGGGTGCGGGTACGAGGGGAGCGACCGTCCGGGGTGGCTCTTCTCCTGTCGGAACCCGTCCAGGTCGTGCTCACGCAGCCGGCCCTCGAGGTAGGCGCGTGCGTACATGCCGGGAGAGGCGTGGCCCTGGAAGTAGATGTGGTCGCCGCCACCGGGGTGGTCCTTGCCGCGGAAGAAATGGTTGTAACCCACCTCGTACAGCGGGGCGGCGCCGGCGTAGGTCGAGATGTGGCCGCCGACCCCGATGCCCGGGCGCTGGGCGCGGTGCACCATGATCGCGGCGTTCCAGCGGATCCAGCGGCGGTAGGTGCGCTCCACCGACTCGTCACCGGGGAAGTTCGGTTCGAGACTGGTGGGGATCGTGTTGACATAGTCGGTCGAGGTGAGCGCGGGAAGCGGCACACGCTGCTTCGACGCGCGCTCGAGCAGACGGAGCATCAGGTAGCGGGCACGCTCGGGGCCGGCCTCGGCCAGGAGACCGTCGAGCGAGTCCATCCACTCCTGGGTCTCCTCCGGGTCGGAGTCGTTGAGGTACGAGGCGACCCCCTCGCGGAGGACCGGCACATTGGTGGGTGCGGAACCGTCCTTGGAGCCTGCTCTGGGCGTCATATGTCTCGTCCTCACTTCTGCGATTCAAACCGTGATGGCCAGGTGGGGCCATCACCCATGTCGTGGTGCAGCTTCCGGGCCGCCGCGTGTGCCGCGGGTGTGGGCGGGAGGGCGGCGGGCCCGGTATGGACCGTTAGTCGGGCCACGATCCCGATTGTGCCCCAAAGCGTGACGGGCGACACGTGGGCGGTGCCGGACCCGTTAAATCGGCGGTAGTCGTTTCGCCTGCGCCCGTGCGCGGGTACTGTTCCTAGTCAGCGAAGAACCGAAACATCAACCCGGATTAGAGGGAGGAACACCACGGTGGTCGCCGCGGCGAACCAGCAGGGCGAAGCGGACCAGGTTTCTGGTCAGCTCGAACTGGCGGAGGGCATGCTCGTTCAGGAGGTCGGATGGGATTCCGATTGTGACGAGTCGATCAGCGAGGCTGTCGAGGACGCCGTCGGATCAGAGTTGCTGGAGGAAGACACCGATGAGGTGGTCGACGCTGTGCTGCTCTGGTGGCGCGACGGTGACGGCGACCTCGTCGATCGGCTGATGGATGCGGTGACTCCTCTGACGGACGACGGATCCGTGTGGGTCCTCACCCCCAAGACGGGGCTGGGCGGGCATGTCGAGCCGGCTGTCATCGCGGAATCGGCGCAGACCGCGGGGATGCTGCAGACCCGGACGGCCGCCCTTGGCGACTGGGCGGGTAGTCGACTCACCCTCCGGAAGAACAGCGCTCCCCGGAAGTAGTGCTTCCCGGGTAGGTAACGCGTTCTCGCCCGGGCCAAATGTGAGCGCCGCCCCCGGCGAACCGGGGGCGGGGCGAAAGTCGGTCCGCGAGGCGAGTGCGTTAGTCTCACCTGCACCGGTGCGCGCGTCGCACCGGATCACGCGCGCGTAGCTCAGCGGTTAGAGCTCTGGTTTTACACACCAGCGGTCGGGGGTTCGATTCCCTCCGCGCGCACCACGGAAAGTGCACTCCGTGTGTCCCCTCGTGAGCGGAGGTAGCGCCCATGAACGCCCGGCGACGCCCACTGGGACCGAATGTCGACCAGCTCGTCGGACCGCAGGGGGGTCGTTACCCCGACGGTAACCCGCTGCAGATCCGGGCGGGCGAGAGTGTTGTCCTGCTCGACTCGGCCACCCATTTGGACCCCACCGCGGCCGACCTGCTGCTGCTCAGCCACTTCCACGAGGATCATGTCGTGGGCGCCGGTCGCCGCGCGGGCCCGGTCGTGGTCCACGAGAAGGACGCAGGCCCCGTCAGGGACTGGGAGGCGTTCGTCGACGAGATGGGGTTCGCCCGGGGTGCCTGGGAGGCGGAGATGCGGGATGCCTTCGACTGGGCCCCGATCCCTGACGTCTCGACCTACACCGATGACGAGGTCTTCGACCTCGGTGGTGGGGTGACGGCGACGGTGATCCCCTTGCCGGGCCACACGGCGGGGCACTGTGGCTTTCTCATCGAGCCCGACGGGGTGCTCTTCCTCGCGGACGTCGACCTGTCCGCGTTCGGCCCCCTCTACAGCGATCGAAGTGCGAGCCTGGACGACATGCGTCGCACCGTGGAGGTCTGTGCGCAGGTCGAGGCCCGGTGCTACGCGACGTTCCACCACAAGGGTCCGTTCTCCGACGGAGCCGAGTACCGGGACGCGCTCGCGAAATACGCGTCGATGATGGATGTCCGTGAAGCCCGGGTAGTCGAGTTGCTCGGGGCGGGGAGGTCGCGGGCCGACGAGATGGTGGGCGAGGGTGTTCTCTACCGGCCCGGCCCCCGGCCGTTATTCGCCGACCACATGGAGCGGGAGGTGTGCGCCAAGCACCTCGAGGACCTGGTCGCCCGGGGCCTCGCCGTCGACGAGGGTGGCGACTTCCGGCTCGCCTGAGCGGCGATCATGCGGTGATCGCGATCTAGACCCTGGTCAGGACGACGGCCCGAGCAGCACGACGTTGCCCGAGACCTCCTGGGCCGGCCCGGGAAGCGGGAGGAGGTAGGGAAGACGATCGGTGTTCTCGTACGGTCCCACCCGGCGGCTGCCTCCCCACGCCCACAGCCCGCCGTCATCGTCGATCCCGTACGAGGCGGAGTCAGAGGCGAATATCCGCGTGAGCGGGGGCAGACCGGGGACCTCGCGCGGGGTGGCTATCGCGGTGTTCTCTGTGCTCCCGTCGCCGAGGACACCTGACACGGTGCGCCCCCAGGCCCAGACCCGGCCTTGCGAATCCAGGGCCAGCGCGTAGTTGATGCCACCGGCCACGTGTGACACACCCTCGAGGTCGCCCACCCGCACCGGCCTCGCGGTTTCACCGCCTCGCGGCTCCACGCCGAGCAGACCGTTCTGGTTGTTGCCCCACGCGCACACCTCGCCGTCGCCGTTGGCGATCACGGCGACGTCCCCGGGGTTGGCGATGCTGACCGCTCCGGAGACGTCCTTGATGTCGCGGACGCGGGTTCCGTTCGGTTCCCCCAGACTCCGGACCAGATTGGTGCCCCACCCGGTGACGCGGCCGTCGGCGCGCAGCGCGAGGACGTTGAGACTGCCGTCGGCGATGTGGACGATGTCCTCGACCTCGCCGACCCGGGTGGGCGCCATGCCGTCGAGTTCGTCATCGCGTTGTCCGCCGTCGGCGATCAGGGGGTCGCCCCATCCCGTGACCGTGCCGTCGCCGTGCGTGACGAGGAAACTCGAACCCACGGCGGCCACCGAGACCGCGTCGGAGATCCCGGGCACGACCCGCGGGGCGACGGTCTCGCCGGCGCCGGCGCCGCCGCCGGTGCCGGCGAGCGATCCCTGGTGGTCGACGCCGACGACCGAGACCGTGCCGTCCGTGTGCACGGCCGCCAGGGTGGTGCGCCCGTCGGCGACGGAGACGACCTGCTCCCAGCCCCGAACGGGTCCGACGGGAAGTGAGCTGCGCACGGCGGGTGCCATCAGGATCGCCTGCCCGGGCTCGTGCCGGTCCGGGGTAGGGGTGGCCGAGGAGTCCGAGCACTGATCCGCGGTCGTGACGGCACGGTCGGCGGCGGTGCACGACGTCAGTACGGCCAGGGAGATGCCGAGCGAGGTCGCGGCACCCAGGGCGCGCCACAGTCGAGTCATATCAGGGATCTCACCGCATGGACGTCGACGGCGGGGGCGTTCAGGGGAATCGCGCGGTCGGATATCAGGAGCGTAGGCGGTCCGCGCGTCGGTGCGCCCGGCGCTTCTCCGAGTCGTCGCGCTGGCCGTAGCGGGCCCGCATCGCCCGCTCGCGGGCCACCGCCGCGTCGGTGGCCGGATCGGCGCCGGCCTCGTCAGCGCCGGAGCCGGGGGTGTCGGACCGGGCACCCGCGCGGGTGGGGGTGTCGCCGGTGACTGTGTCGTCGTCGTCGGAATCATCGCGGGGTTCGCCATCGCCGGCGTCTCGCGCCGCGACGTCGGACACCGCGGTCTCCTCGGCGTCGCGACGCCGGGCCTTGAGCTCGGACCACGCGAAGTAGCCGAGCGCCGCCGGCGCGAGGATGCCGAAGGCGAGCCACTGCAGGCCGTACGAGAGGTAGGGGCCGGCCTCGATAGACGGGATCGGCGCCGGGTTGAGCGCGCCGGGCTGGCCGCCGGACAACTGCAGGTAGCCGGCGGTCTCCACCGGCTGGCCGAGGGTCTCACCGAGGATCACGGGGTCGACGATCCGGACCGCGGGGAGCCCGTCCACGGTGACCGGTTCGGCCTGCCCGTCCTCCGCGGCGCGCAGCCGGGCGGTGATCTCCACGTTCCCGCCGGGGGCGGCCTCGTACTCCGGCACGGTGTTGTTCTCGCCGACCGGGATGTAGCCGCGGTTGACCAGGAACTCCCGGCCGTCATCGGCGGCGAATGCGGTGAGGACCTGGTAGACGGGCTCGCCGTCGACCGAGCGCAGCCGCAGCAGCGCCTCGGCCTCCGGTTGCCACCGCCCGGCGACGGTGACCAGACGCCACTCGCGCTCGGCGTAGTCCCCAGGGCCCGAGACCACCTCGGCCAACGGCGCCGGTGCCGCCTCCACGGACTCGGCGAGCCGCGCGTTGCGCGCGTCGAGGTCGCCGCTCTTGCCGAGCTGCCACGGGGCGAGGATCGCGAAGCACGCCCAGGCGAACAAGATCACGGCCAACACACCCAGAACCCAGCCGGGGGTCAGGAAACGCCGCAGATTCCGCATGCCTCCAGGGTATCCGTCGGACCGGCGGGGCTACCCGAGCAGGCCACGCACCTCACTGACGAGGCCGGGCAGCGCGGCCGCGATCTGGAGGCGGGTGCGGGTGAAACCGCTGTGGTCGCCGTAGTAGGGGTCGGCGACGTCGGGGCCGTCGGCGCCCGGCTCGTACGAGCGCAGCAGACGGACCCGGTCGGCGGCCACGTCCTCGGCGAGCAGGTGGTCGCGGTGGCCGCTGTCGAGGGCCACCACCAGGTCGGCGTCGTGATCCGCGCCGGAGAGCTGGGCCGCGGCATGCACGCTGTCGAACCCGTGCGCCTCGAGCTCGGCCGCCGCCCGCGGGTCCATGCCGTCACCGACATGCCACCCGCCGGTCCCGACACTCGACACAACCACCTGGTCGCCGATCCCGGCGTCGGCGAACGCCTGCCGCGCCATGGACTCGGCCATGGGGGACCGGCAGATGTTGCCGGTGCACACGAACACCACGCGCACGTGATCACTGCTCACGGATGATCGCCTCCAGGTCGGCCGTGTCGACCACGGACCACCGCGCGTCGTTCCACTCCTCAGGCCGCCCGTAGCCCCACCGCACCAGCGCGGTGTCGATGCCGTACAGGGCCGCGCCCTCGACGTCGTGCTCCCGGTCGCCGATCATCAGCGTGCCCCGGGTCCCGCCGTCGGCTGCGGGCACGGCCGCGACCCCGAGCGCCTCGAGGGAATGGGCGATCACGTCGGCCTTGGCCAGCCTGCCCACGGACGGGTCGGCGCCGCCGATGAACTCGAACGGCGCGGCCAGGTCAAAGTGGGCGAGGATCCGCCGCGCGGCGTCCTGGTCCTTGCTGGTCGCCACGGCCATCCGGTAACCGTCCACGGCGAGTCGGTTCAGGAGGGTGTCCATGCCGGTGAACACGGCGTTCTCCTGCCATCCCACCTCGTCGTAGCGCTCGCGGTAGGCGGCCAGCGCGCGGTCCAGGTCGGAGCCGGCCAGACCGAGTGAGGCGAGGGTCTCCGTCATGGGCGGCCCGGCGATGGAGCGGATGTCGCGCGAGGAGTCCCAGCGGCCGCCCACGGCGTCGAGGGCGTGCTGGAGGGAACGGGAGATGCCGTCGAGGGAGTCGGTGATGGTGCCGTCGAGGTCGACGAGCAGGATCGGTCGGTCGGACATGCCGCCATCCTCCCAGAGATCGCCGGCGCGGGGCCGGGCCGGCAGGGGGCGAGGGGGCGGGGTGGGTGAGTGGCCCCGGGGGGCGGGGAGAAGCGATGACGACGACAACATCGCCCCCACCCCCTCATCCTTCACCGGTGCCGCGGACAATCGCGGGGGCGGCGGGGCACGATGGTGGGCGGTGTCGTCCGCGTGCGGCGGACGCGGGACGGACAGGGGAATCACAGTGACCACCGGATCTGCAGCAACCGAGCCGGCGACCCCCGGGGCCCCGACCCTCGGCGAGGTCATCGCGGTTCTCGAGGCGGCCTACCCGCCCCGACTCGCCGAGTCGTGGGACCGGGTCGGGTTGGTGGCGGGGGATCGCTCGGCGCCGGTGCGGCGGGTCGTGGTGGCCGTGGACGCCACGGACGAGGTCGTCGACCACGCGCTCGCCGAAGACGCCGACCTGCTGCTGGTCCATCACCCGCCGCTGATGAAGGGTGTGCACTCGGTCGCCGCCGATACCCCCAAGGGGCGGCTGCTGCACCGGCTCATCGCCGGCGGGTGCGCCCTGTTCTCGGCGCACACCAACGCCGACTCCGCCCGGCCCGGTGTCAACGACGCGCTCGCCGAGGTGCTGGGGCTGACCCCCGGCCGGCCGCTGGCACCGAGCGGTGACGGAACGGTCGACCGGTGGGTCGTGACGGTGCCCGAGAACGACGTCGACACGCTGATGCAGTCGGTGTTCGCCGCCGGGGCGGGGCGGATGAGCGGCTACACGGAGTGTTCCTTCTCGGTTGCCGGCACCGGGCGGTTCCGACCCGGCGACGGCACCGATCCCACGATCGGCGCGGTGGGCGAGGCCGAGGAGGTGGCCGAGCTCCGGGTGGAGTTCGTCGCCCCGCCGGAGCTGCGGTCGGTGGTGCGACGGGCTGTCATCGACGGCCACCCGTACGAGGTTCCTGCCGTGGACGTGTTGGTCAACCATGCCGGACCCGCACCGGGCGCAGAGGACGCCGGCCTCGGTCGGGTGTGCGAGTTGGACGCGCCCATGACGCTGGCGGAGTTCACCCGGCTGGTGGCGGACAGGCTGCCGTCCACCTCGTGGGGGGTCCGCGCGGCCGGCGACCCGGAGGCACGGATCCACCGCGTGGCACTGTGCGGCGGGTCCGGTGACTCGCTGCTGGGTCTGGCCCGGTCGGTCGGTGCGGACGTGTATCTGACCGGCGACCTGCGGCACCACGTGGTCGACGAGCACCTCCGCGAGGGCGGGCCGATGCTCGTCGACGCCGCCCACTGGGCGCTCGAGTTCCCGTGGTGCGCCCAGGCCGCAGCGCTGCTCGAGGAGCGGGTCGGGGTCGCGGCGACGGTGTGTGACCGACGCACCGACCCGTGGACGGTCTCCGCGGGGGGAGACGGAGGCGGGCGGCGGTAGTCTTGGACCCCATGAAGGCCGATCCCCACCTCCAGCGTCGACTCGTCGACCTCGCCGACCTCGACCTGCGACTGGCCGGGCTCACGCACCGGCGCGATGCACTGCCGGAGCAGGCGGCGCTCGATGATCTACAGGCGCAGCGGCGGGCGGGAGTGGAGTCGGCGGCGCGCGCCGGAATCCACGTCGAGGATCTCGACCGGGCGATCGCCAAGCTGCGCTCGGACCTCGAGGCTGTCCGTAAGCGCCGCGCCAATGACTCGAAGCTGCTTGCGGCCGGTGGCATCTCCGAACGACAGAGCACGGAACTCGAGTACGAGCTCCGGTCGCTGGCCCGCCGCGAGGCGACTCTCCGGGACGAGCTGGCCGAGCTCGGCGAACGCCATGAGGCGGTCGAGGCCGATGTACGGCATTCCGGCGCGGTGGTCACCGACCTGGATGCGCAGATCGGCATGGCCATCACCGTCCGCGATACCGCACTGGCCGAGCTCGAGGACTCCGTCACCGCGACGATCGCGGAGCGGGCGCGCGAGGCCGAGGACGTGCCCGCCGACCTGCTGGAGGTTTACAGCCGTAGTGCGGATTCCGCAGGCGTGGGCGCCGCGATCCTCAACGGCAACCGCTGCTCGGCGTGTGCCATGGACCTGGACCGCAGCACGATCTCGGCTTTCCGCTCCGCCGAGGCCGACGAGGTCCTGAACTGTCCCGAGTGCGGCGTGATCGTGGTCCGCACCGCGAACTCGTGAGCGGCGGCCCGGGCTGGACCGGGGCCGTCGGCAGGCCCACCCGCATCCTGCTCGCGCGGCACGGACAGACGCCGCTGTCCGTGGACCGACGCTACTCCGGTCAGGGCGACCCGGAACTCACCGAGCTCGGTGTCGCCCAATCCGAACGCACCGCTGCACGCCTGGCGGCGCAGCCGCACCTGGCGGCCGTGGTGTCCTCGCCGCTGCGCCGGTGCCTGGCAACGGCCGAGCGCACGGCGGAGGCGGCAGGGGCCCCGCTGGTCGTCGACGACGACCTGATCGAGACCGATTTCGGGGCCTGGGAGGGGCTGACCTTCCGCGAGGCCGCCGAACAGGACCCCGACGTGCACTCGCAGTGGCTCGGCGACACCACCGTCGCGCCCCCGGGTGGGGAGAGCTTCGCTGTTGTCCGCGAACGTGTCGAGCGGGGGCTGCGCCGGATCGTCGACGAGCGCCCCGGTGGGATCGTCGCGGTGGTCAGCCACGTCACGCCCATCAAGCTCGCGATCCGGGCGGGGCTGAACGCCGGTGACGATCTACTGTTCCGGCTGCATCTGGACCTGGCGTCCGTCTCGGACGTGCGCTTCTACTCTGACGGGCCGACCTCGGTCCATCTGGTCAACGACACCTCGCATCTCGACTGAAGGTCCAGAGCCGCGAGAGTTTAGACTCTTTGGCGAACGAGCCGGCCGGACGGCCGCGGGACGGGGACCATCGCCGGTCGGTGACGGGCCCGCTTCTCGAGGAAAGTCCGGACTCCACAGAGCAGGGCGGTTGCTAACGGCAACCCGGGGTGACCCGCGGGATCAGTGCCACAGAAAACAAACCGCCGCGCCGTTGGCGCGGTAAGGGTGAAACGGTGCGGTAAGAGCGCACCAGCGCTCCGGGTGACCGGGGTGGCTAGGTAAACCCCGCCCGGAGCAAGGTCAAAGACCGCACACTTGGTGGTGCGGTTGCGCGGATGACGTGCAGCGATGCACGGAAGGGCTGCTCGCCCGAGTCCGCGGGTGGACCGCTTGAGGTACCCGGCGACGGTGTGCCCAGATGGATGGTCGTCGTCCTCCCTCGAGGAGGGCACAGGATCCGGCTTACAGGCCGGCTCGTTCAACACATGGTGGGCGGAGTCCGGATGGACTCCGCCCACTGCGGTCATCGACGAGTTGACGATGCTGTGCGCGTTACGAGGGCAGCATGTCCTCGAGGCTGCCGAACGCATCGCCGAGGCTGCCGGTGTCCTCGGCCTCGAGCTCGAAGTTCGTGGTCTCGCAACCGAGCGTGAAGTTGTCGATCGCCACGTCATCAGCCGTATTGTCGCGGGTCTTCTGCACTCCGTACTCGGTGACCACCGCGTCAGGGTTGAGGTCGATGATCTGATCGAGCGTCATCATCGTGCCGCGGGGGACGTCCTGGCCGCCCTCGCCTTCCAGTGCCCGGGTCACGAAGAACTGATCACTGTCACCGGGAACAGCGTTGCTCCAGCCGTCGGCGGTGGGCGGGCTCCACACGATTGTCGCGAACCCGATGTCGCTGCCCGCCGAGCCATCCTCTGAATCGGCCAGGTTCGCGCCGTTGAGTCGGATCTGTAGCGCCGGGGCCTGCCCACTCGAGGTGTACTCATAGCTCAGCGGGGTCAGGTTCTCTCCGTCCCGGAGGAGATCGTCGAGCTGCGCTCGTTCGGCGTTCTTGTACAGTGACGAGCCCTGCGCTGCGCTGGTCGGCAGGGTCAGCGCGGCCTCGCCGACCGATTCGGGCGCGTCGTCGACCGCCTGGATGGTCGCGGGGACCTCATCGGTCGGGGTGAACCACCCGGAAGCCTCGAGCGTCTCCGGGGTCACGACCTCCGTGCCACAGGCGTCACCGAGAGAGCCACCGAGTGAGCCGCCCGGAAGCGAAGACTGGGCTCCTGCGAGCGGTGCGGAAAGTGCCGCCCCGGCACCGAATGCGACGGCGACAGAGGCTACTCCGACGGATCGGATGACGTTCTTCATGCGTCCCCCTTCTGCTTTTTCGGCCGCCGATCTGACGACCGCGAGATGGTGTTGCTGCTCACATTTCGCAGCTGAGGGCCACGTAACCGCAGGGATATAACGACCTCAACCGCATCCCGCATTTTCCAGCTGTCCGGTCGGGTTGTCCGTCGCCGAAACCGCACGTCAGAGGCGTCGTGAAAAGAATAGTGAGAGAAAAGTGCTTGTCTCCCGAATGGTGGGAAACGTGCACGAGTAAGGAAATGGGCGTCGGGCTTTGCGTTCGCCCACCGCGCTGACGTCGGGTTCCCAGCGGCGAACCGGGCGGCTCGATAGGGTGGGGTCACACCGTGGGACCGAGCGAAGGAGACCGGCCGTGGCCGACGAGCAGTGGTACTACGACCTCGCCTCGGGCGAGGCCGTACAGGGAAAGACCAGCGGCTGGGAGAACAGGATGGGCCCGTACGCCAGTCGCGGTGAGGCCGAAGCCGCGTTGGCCAAGGCCAAGGCCCGCAACGAGGCGTGGGACGCGCAGGACGAGGACGACTGACGGGCCCGGCTCAGTCCTTCTTCCGCGACCTCTTGCCGCCCTTGCTCTTCTTGCGCCGCACCGCACGCCGCGATTCGGACAGTTCGCGGTAGGCGGCGGTGACCGTGGCCGCGTCGTTCTCGAACCCGGCGAGAGTGCGCTCGGAGAATCCGCGCTCGTGCTCGAAGAGCACGCCGAACCCGAAGGTCGACTCGCCGGCCGCCTCGGCCCTCCGCGCGATGCGACGGATCCACCGGCGGGCGGTCACGCTGTCCTGGACCTCGCCCAGTACGGTATGAAGCCGCTGGCACGCGGTCCGCAGGGGCGCCACGTTCAATCCGTCCCTGTCTGGTAGCGAGCCGACGTTGCGCCGTAACGCCTTGGCGCGCTTGCGCACCACGTGGGTCAGTTCCTCACGCTGCGCCAGACTGAGGTCGAGCGAGGCCAGGTCGCGCTCGGTCCGGGTGCGGGTTTTCGAGAACTTCGCGAACTGCCGGTCGACACCGCGCAGGACCATCTCCTCGGCCTCGCGCCGCTGCCTTTTGCCCGCCTCGGCCGGGAAGCGCTCCTCGCCGGGCTGTCCGGGGACGGGTTCGGTGCCGGCCACGCGCATGAGTTCGTGGAGGGTGTCGAGCAGGTCCAGGTACCTGTCGGAGAGCAGCGCCGCGGTGACGCGCTCGCCCGCCCGTTTCTCCTCGGCGTCGAACTCGGACCGGAGCCGCTGACGCGTCTGTAGGGTCACGACGTCCTCCGGGTATTCGGCGGCGATCGTCCCGAGCCGTTGGTCGACCACCTGGATGTCGCGCACCTTGCCCAGCACGGCGGCGAGCACCTTGAGCTCCTCGAGCAGCGCGGCCAGGTCCACATCGCTTCCGGCGGTCTCGGCTTCGAGTTCGGTGGCGTACGAGCCTATGGTGCTGCGCAGCCCGCGCACGGCGACGCGCATCTGGTGCACGCCGGTCATGGTTACGCGCCGCGCGGCCGGGTCGTGGTCGAGGAGTTGCCGGAGGTCCTCGCCGAGCGCGTCGCGGACGGGGGAGACGCCGCGGTCCCACGCCTCGGGGACCGGGCCCACGGCGCGGGCGAGTTTCGACGACGACGACGAAGCCTGCGCCCCCGCGGAAATGCATGCCGCGGCGACCGCGGCCAGGGCGTCCCCGGAGTGGGGCAGGGTCGGATCGACGAGTTCGGCCTCCCACTCCCGCCATCCGGATGCGGAGCCACCGGCCACGAACGACTCGGTGGTCACCCGATCGTCACAGAACTCCACGACCGCCGTCCCGTCGGCATCGCGCAGGAGGGTGACCCGGCGCTGGTTGTCGATCCGGGCGATGGGCGACAGTTCCCGTCGGCGCACGAGCCCGGCGACGGCGTCGACGAACTCGGTCGGGACCTCGTCCCGGAGCGGGGCCTGCAGCTCGAGCCGGCCATCGCGGCCGGGCAGCTTGAGATGCCAGCCCGCGTCGTCGCCACCGGTGCGGCGTCGCAGCGTCACCTTGTGGCGGGTCAGTGACAGGTCTGCCGTGTCGTAGTAGGTGGCCGACAGTTGATGCTCCACCGGATCGTCCGTGGCCAGGGGCGCGAAGGCCTCGGCCGAGGGGGCCGGATCGTCCGCCCCGACCTCGAACTTGCTCTCCACCTCAACGGTCTCGCTGATCGCCATGATCTGGTTGTACCAGCACCGGGTTAACGCCGCAGGTCCCTTCACCCCTGCACGGACTTACTTGGGAGTAAGGTCTGACGTGGCCCCGGGCTCGCGTGGCACTGGTCACATGCTGAACAGTGTGCAGGCGGTCGGCCGGGGTCTGCAGTCTGATGTCGTCTCTGGGGGGTCAAGTGGAACAGGTCAGGACCGTCGATGTGCTCGTGGTGGGCGCCGGGTTCTCAGGGCTCGGCGCAGCCATCCGGCTCACGCAGGACGGATTCGACGATCTCGTCGTCCTCGAACGGGGAACGGACGTCGGCGGCACGTGGCGCGACAACAGTTATCCCGGTGCGGCATGTGATGTCCCGTCGCACCTGTACTCGTACTCCTTCGCCCTCAATCCGGACTGGTCGCGGGCGTTCTCGCCACAGGGGGAGATATACGACTACATCCGTCGGGTCACCCACGAGGCCGGTGTCCGCGACAAGATCCACTTCGGCGTGGAGGTGACCGCCGTCGACTTCGACGAGGCCCGCGGCCGGTGGACCGTCGAATCCAGCGAGGGCACCTACGACGCCCGCGTGGTGGTGCTGGGGGTCGGCGCACTGTGCGAGCCCAAGCGGCCGGAGATCGAGGGCATCGGCGATTTCGCCGGACAGGTCTTCCACACCGCCCGCTGGGACCACTCGGTGCCGCTGGCGGGTAAGCGGGTCGCGGTCATCGGTACCGGGGCCTCGGCGATCCAGGTGGTGCCGTCCATCGCCCCCACCGTGTCGCATCTGGACGTCTATCAGCGCACCGCGCCGTGGGTCCTGCCGCGGATGGACCGGACGTATCCGCAGATCGAGAGGAAGGCGTACCGGAGGATCCCCGGCCTGCAGCGCGTCATGCGGACCCTGCAGTACGTCAGCCGCGAGTTCCAGGTCGTCGGCCTGACCCGCAGCCGCGCGGCGCTGGCGCCGATCCGGGCGATCGGACGTGCGCACCTCGCGATGCAGGTGCGGGACCGGAGCCTGCGCGAGAAGGTCACGCCGCGCTTCGAGATCGGCTGCAAGCGGATCCTGCTGTCCAACACCTGGTACCCGACGCTCACCAGAGACAACGTCGATCTGGTGACCTCGCCCATCACGCGGGTGACCAGCAGCGGCATCACCACCGCCGACGGTGTCGAGCACCCCGCGGACGTGCTGGTGGTGGCCACCGGCTTCCACGTCACCGACTCGCCGTTCTTCGAACGGGTCCGTGGCACCGATGGCCGGACTCTCGCCGACAAGTGGGCCGCAGACGGGATGGAGGCGTACAAGGGCACGACAGTGTCCGGCTATCCCAACCTGTTCGTCCTGGTGGGCCCGGCGACGGGCCTGGGGCACTCGTCGATGATCTACATGATCGAGTCCCAGCTGAACTACCTCGCGGACGCGCTGCGCACGATGCGGGAGCGGAACCTGCAGACCGTCGACGTCCGCGAGGTGGTCCAGGACGCCTACAACAGCGAACTCCGGACCTCGACGGGCGACACCGTGTGGACGACCGGCTGTCGGAGCTGGTACCTCGACGACAAGGGCAACGCCCCCGCCGTGTGGCCCGATTTCACCTTCTCCTTCCGTAATGAGACGCGCGAGTTCGATCTCAGCGCGTACCGCCGCACTCCTGCCGGCGCGGCGGCGCAGCACACCCGACAGGAGGCCCGGGCATGAGCGGCATGATCGCCAGGATGACCGAGACGATAGGCGGGCTGACTGGCCGCCGATCCCGCTGGCGGATGGACGGCAAGGTCGTCGTCGTCACCGGGGCCGGATCAGGGATCGGCCGCGAGCTCGCACGCGAGGCCGCCCGCCGCGGCGCGCGGTTGGCGCTGAGCGACATCGACGTCGACGGCCTGGCAGAGACCGTCGCGATGGTCCGCACCGACGGTGCCACCGACGTGCACTCCCAGCGCCTCGACGTGACCGAGCAGGCCATGGTCGCCGAGTACGCGGGGCAGGTCGTCGAGCATTTCGGTGTGGTGAACCTGGTGATCAACAACGCCGGCATCGCGTTCACCGGGCGGGTCAGCCAATCCGGGTACAAGGACATCGCCCGCGTCATGGACGTGGACTACTGGGGCGTCGTCCACGGCACAAAGGAGTTCCTGCCCCACCTCGTCGCCTCCGGCGACGGTCACCTGGCCAACGTCTCCAGCATCTTCGCGATCCTGTCCGTGCCCACCCAGAACGCCTACAACGCCGCCAAGGCGGCAGTACAGCAGTTCACGGAGTCATTGCGGATGGAGATGCTCGCCGACGGGCATCCCGTCGACGTCAGCTGCGTCCATCCCGGCGGGATCAAGACCGCGGTGGCCCGCAACGCCGGCGCCGCCGAGGGGCTCGACAGCGCGGGCTTCGCCTCGATCTTCGACGAGAAGTTCGCCCGCACCGAGGCCTCGACGGCCGCGAGGGTGATCCTCGACGGCGTCGAGCGGCGGCGGGCCCGGATCCTCGTGGGTCCGGACGCGCACCTCATCGACGCCCTGGTCCGGTTGTTCCCGTCCGCGTACCAGCGGGGCACGGTGGCCATGTCCCGCCGGTTCGGTGTGCTCTGACGGCTGACCGGCCCGCCGGGTTCAGGGGCGGAAGGCGTCCGTGGCCTCGAGCAGCTGATGCGTGATGCCGGGCTCGGCCATGGCGTGTCCGGCGTCGGGCACGATGTGCAGCTCGGAGCCCGGCCAGGCCGCGTGTAGTTCCCACGCGTTCGCGACCGGGCACACCACGTCGTAGCGGCCGTGCACGATCACCGCCGGCAGGTGGGCGATCCGGTCCATCCGGTCCAGGATCGCGGCGCCGTCGAGGAAGGCGTCATGGACGAAGTAGTGGTTCTCGATCCGGGCGAACGCCAGGGCGAACCGATCCTGATCACCGGTCCCGACGCCGTCGCCGGCAGGGGTGCGGGGCAGCAGCGCCGACGTGGATGTCTCCCACGTGGTCCACGCGCGGGCCGCCTCGAGCTCGGTCGCGGGGTCGCCGCAGTGCATGAGCCGGTGGTAGGCCGCCACGTGGTCGTACCCGGGCCGGTGGACGGCGTCGACGCCATCGGCGGCGATCAGAGGCGCCAGGTAGCCCTCCCACACGTCAGGGAACAGGTGCGCCGCACCGCCACGGTAGAACCAGTCGATCTCCGACGGTCGGCACAGGAAGATCCCGCGCAGCACCAGACCGCGGACCCTGTCGGGGTGCTCCTGGGCGTAGGCCAGCGCGAGCGTCGACCCCCACGACCCGCCGAAGAGCATCCACTGCCCGACCCCGAGATGCTCGCGGAGGCGCTCGAGGTCGCCCACCAGGTGCCAGGTCGTGTTGACCGCGAGGTCGGCGCCGTCGGCGACATGCGGGGTGCTGCGGCCGCAGCCACGCTGGTCCACGAGGATGATCCGGTAGACGGACGGGTCGAACATCCGCCGGTGGGCGGGGGTGGTGCCGCCGCCGGGACCGCCGTGAACGAACACCACCGGCGTGCCGTCCGGGGTGCCGGAGCACTCCCAGTACAGCCGCTGTCCGTCGCCCACCTCGAGCGTCCCGGACTCGTGGGGTTCGATCTCCGGATACGGCGCGCGGCGCAGGGTTCCCCCGTCGCGCGTGGCGGCCCCGTCGGCCGTCATCAGAAGGAGTGCTCCGGGCCGGGGAACGCGCGCGAGCGCACCTCGGTGCCGTACTCGCGGGCGGCGTCGCGCAGGCTGTCCGCCAGCTGTGCGTACTGCTTGACGAACTTCGCGGTGCGCCCGGTCCCGTGACCGGCCATGTCCTGCCAGACCAGCACCTGGGCGTCGCACCCGTTGCCGGCACCGATGCCGACGGTGGCGATCTCCAGCTCATCGGAGACCTCCTTGGCGATGTCGGCCGGCACCATCTCCATCACCACGGAGAACGCCCCGGCCTCCTGAACCGCGCGTGCGTCGGCCCGGAGCTCGTCGGCGGCGTCACCCCGGCCCTGGACGCGGAAGCCGCCGAGCCCGTTGACGGACTGCGGCGTGAAGCCGATGTGGGCCATCACGGGGATACCGGCGTCGACGATCGCCCGGATCTGCGGGGCCATGCGCACGCCGCCCTCGAGCTTGACCGCCTGCGCACCGCCCTCCTTCATCATGCGCGTGGCGGCGGCGACCGCCATTTCGGGTGAGCCCTCGTAGGAGCCGAAGACCAGGTCGGCCACGACCAGCGCCCTGGGGGCGCCGCGGGTCACGGCCCGCACCAGCGGGATCATCTCGTCCTCGGTGACGGGGACGGTGGTGTCGTAGCCGTAGACGACATTGGCGGCGGAGTCGCCGACCAGCAGGACCGGGATCCCGGCCTCCTGGAAGAGACGGGCCGAGACGAAGTCGTACGCGGTGAGCATCGGCCAGGGCTCGCCGGCGGCCTTGAGCTCGGCGAGGTGGTGGATGCGGGTGACCCGGGTCAGACCCTGCTGCTCGGTGTCCGACGCGGCGCCGGATCCGTAGACGGGGGTGTCGGGGTTGTCGCTCATGGCGGTATGGCCTTCCTTGGGTGACCTCGAGGCCGGTCGTACGCCGGTCCCCGGGCGGATAGGGGGCGGTGACGTGCGCGGCCGGGGCCGCGCGGCGTCGCGGACGAGTCTGCCACGGCCCGGACCGGCACGGCGCGCCGCGTGTCGTGGGCGACGGCTCGGCGGCGCAGGGCGGGATGTCACACGGACGTAATGCGGCAGGCACTAGGTTGGACGGCATGAACCGCCAGCAGGAGTACGTTCTCAGGACCCTAGAGGAACGCGATATCCGGTTCGTCCGGCTCTGGTTCACCGATGTGCTGGGGACTCTCAAGTCCGTGGCCGTCGCCCCGGCCGAGCTGGAGGGCGCGTTCGGGGAGGGCATCGGGTTCGACGGGTCCGCCATCGAGGGCTTCTCGCGGGTCTCCGAGGCGGACACCGTCGCCAAGCCGGACCCGTCGACGTTCCAGGTGCTGCCGTGGGCCCACGCCGACGGCGGCCAGCACTCGGCCCGCATCTTCTGCGACATCTTCAACCCGGACGGCAGCCCGAGCTGGGCTGACCCCCGCCACGTGCTCCGCCGCCAGCTCAACAAGGCGGCCGACCTCGGCTTCTCCTGTTACGTGCACCCGGAGATCGAGTTCTTCCTGTTCCGCAGCCTGGACACCGACGGTGCGGAGCCGGTGCCGACCGACAACGGCGGCTACTTCGACCAGGCGGTCCACGACACCGCGCCGCATTTCCGCCGCCACGCGATCGAGGCGCTCGAGGCCATGGGCATCTCCGTGGAGTTCTCCCACCACGAGGGCGCGCCGGGTCAGCAGGAGATCGACCTGCGCTACGCCGATGCGCTGAGCATGGCGGACAACATCATGACCTTCCGGTACATCGTGAAGGAGGTCGCGATGAACAACGGCGTGTGGGCCTCGTTCATGCCCAAGCCGTTGCGCGACCACCCGGGCTCGGCGATGCACACCCACATGAGCCTGTTCGAGGGCGACGCGAACGCCTTCCACGAGCAGGACGACGAGTACCAGTTGTCGGCCACGGCCAAGTCGTTCGTCGCCGGTATCCTGCGCCACGCCCCGGAGTTCTCGGCGGTGACCAACCAGTGGGTCAACTCCTACAAGCGGCTCATCGGCGGCGGCGAGGCCCCCACGGCGGCCACGTGGGGTCGGGCGAACCGGTCGGCGCTGGTGCGCGTGCCTATGTACACGCCCAACAAGGCGTCCTCGCGCCGGATCGAGGTCCGCAGCCCGGACTCGGCCTGCAACCCGTACCTGGCGTTCGCGGTGATGTTCGCCGCCGGTATCAAGGGCGTGCAGGAGGGGTACGAGCTGCCGCCGGAGTCCGAGGACGACGTGTGGACCATGAGCCGCCGCGAGCGGCGTGCGATGGGCTACACCGATCTGCCGGGCAGCCTCGAGCAGGCGCTGGACGCGATGGAGGAGTCGGAGCTCGTCGCCGAGGCGCTCGGCGAGCACGTCTTCGAGTTCTTCCTGCGCAACAAGCGTCGCGAGTGGCGCGAGTACCGCAGCGACGTCACCCCGTACGAGCTCCGCAACTACCTCGCGCTGTGACCGGCGGTCGGGCGACCGAGGTGTCGGCGTGAGTCCGCATTCCGCCCGCCCCCGGACCCCCAGCCCCGGGCGGTTGGGACTCCTGGATGACCGGGCGGCGGAGCGCCTCGAGTACCTGGGATGGAACGACGACGACGCGGTCCCCGTCCTCCGGGCGCTGTCACGGGCCCCGGACCCTGATCTGGCGTTGGCGACCCTGGTCCGCCTCCGCGAGTCGTTGGCGGCCGAGTCGCATTCACGCAGTGGCGCCACTCTGTCCGTCGACAGCGGTGTGGCAGCACTCGACTCGACGCTGCGCTCCGATCCGCGTGTGCGGGCGCGGTTGCTCGGACTTCTGGGCTCTTCGAGCCAGCTGGGGGACCACATCGTCGCCGAGCCGACCCGGTGGACCCTGATGCGGTCGCCGCTGCCCGCCCGCGAAGACGTTCTGTCCGACCTGCTCGCGGCGGTCGAGGCCGTCCCCGAGGCCCCGGTCGGGGACTCTCCTGAACCGACGCAGTCCGGGGATCTGCGCAGCGTCGGCACGTACCGGGCCGGGATCATCGGTGGCGCCGCGGTGAACGTGCTGCGGTCCGTCTACCGCGACCATGTGGCGTTGCTGGCGGCCCACGACCTCGCCTCGACGGTCGAGGACCATGAGCCGGCCCTGCCGTTCGGCGAGGTCGGGTCCCGGCTGTCCGATCTCGCCGATGCCGCCCTCTCCGCCGCGCTCTCGGTGGCCGTGACGACCGTGTACCCGGATTCACCGATGCCCACGAGGCTGGCCGTGGTGGCGATGGGCAAGGGGGGAGCTCGCGAGCTCAACTACATCTCGGACGTCGACGTGATCTTCGTGGCCGAGCCCGCCGATGCCAAGACCACGAGGGTCGCGGGGGAGATGATGCGCATCGGTTCGATGGCCTTCTTCGAGGTCGACGCCGCGCTGCGCCCGGAGGGCAAGGCCGGCGAACTGGTCCGCACGCTGGACTCGCACGCCAGGTACTACAGGCGTTGGGCCAAGACGTGGGAGTTCCAGGCGCTGCTCAAGGCCCGGCCGATGACCGGCGACCTCGCCCTGGCCACCGAGTACCACGACACCGTCTATCCGATGGTGTGGACCGCCGCCGAGCGGGAGGACTTCGTCCACGACGTCCAGGCGATGCGTCGTCGGGTCGAGGAGAACGTGCCCGAGGCCCTGCGGGACCGCGAGCTCAAGCTCGGCCGGGGCGGACTGCGCGACGTGGAGTTCGCGGTCCAGCTGCTGCAGATGGTGCACGGGCGCACCGACGAGGAGCTGCGCGTCACCAGCACCGTCGAGGCGCTGGGCGCTCTGCGCGCCGGGGGATACATCGCGCGCGAGGACGGCTCCGACCTCGTTGCCGCCTATGAGTTCCTCCGGCTCCTCGAGCACCGGCTCCAGCTCGAGCGGTACAAGCGCACCCACCTGCTGCCCGAGGACGGCGACGACGAGGGTTACCGCTGGCTCGCCCGCGCCTCGGGAATCCGGCCCGACGGGCCCAGTGACGCGGCGCAGGTGCTGCGCAAGCGCCTGCGTGATGTCCGCCGCCGGGTGCGGCGCCTGCACTCGAAGCTGTTCTACCGCCCGCTGCTTGACTCGATCGCCTCGTACGACGCCGAGGCGCTCTCGCTCAGCCCCCAGGCGATGGAGCGCCAGCTCGGTGCGCTGGGTTTCGGCGCGCCCCGCAACGCCCTCGGGCACCTGCGCGCGCTGGCCGGGCAGAACAACCGGCGCGGCCGCATTCAGGCACTGCTACTGCCGACCTTCATGGAATGGCTGGCCGACACCCCGGATCCCGACGCTGGTCTGCTGGCCTACCGCCGACTGTGCGAGGAGAACGAGGACATCACCTGGTTCCTGCGCACGCTGCGGGACGACAGCATCGTCGCCCGCCGCCTGGTCCAGGTTCTGGGCACCTCCCCGTTCGTGGCGGAGCTGCTCATGCGCAACCCCGAGGTGATCCCCGACCTCACCGACGGCGCGGAGGGGCCGGCGCTTGTGGCTTCGAAGGTCTCCGACATCGCCTCGGCGCTCACCGCCTCCGCTGCCCGCCACCGCACCCCGGAGCGGGTCATCGGGGCCGCCCGTTCCCTGCGCCGCGCCGAGCTGGCGCGCATCGGGGCGGCGGACGTGCTGCGGATGATCTCCGTGCCCGATGTCGGCCGACGCCTCACCGCGGTGTGGAAGGCGGTACTCGAGGCAGCACTCGCCGCGGTGATCCGGGACATGCTGCCCGGCAGCGGCGGACAGCCGGCCCGGCTGGCCTACATCGGTCTCGGCCGCCTCGGCGGGAACGAGTTGTCCTACGGCTCGGACGCGGACGTGATGATCGTGTGCGACCCGGCCGATGCAGTGGCCGAGGAGGACGCCCTGAAGTGGGCCACCCAGGTGGCCGAACGCGTGGGCAGGCTGCTGTCGTCGCCGTCGTCGGATCCTCCCCTCGATCTGGACACCGACCTCCGTCCCGAGGGGCGCAGCGGCCCCCTCGTGCGGACCCTGGCCTCCTACGGCGCCTACTACTCCACCTGGGCGGAGACGTGGGAGCTGCAGGCGCTGCTGCGCGCGTCGTTCGTGGCCGGTGACCCCGACCTGGGGCTGGATTTCCTCCACATGATCGACGACCACCGGTACCCGCAGGACGGGGTCCCGCCCAAGGTGGTGCAGGAGATCCGCCGCATGAAGGCCCGCATCGACGCCGAGCGGTTGCCGCGCGGCGCCGACCCGGCCACGCACACCAAGCTCGGCCGCGGCGGGCTCGCGGACGTCGAGTGGTGCGCCCAGCTGCTCACCATGCAGCACGCCGCGCGCGTGCCAGGACTGCACACGACATCGACCCTCGAGGCGCTCGACGCCGCGGCCTCCGCGGAGTTGCTCAGCGAGGGCGAGCGCGATGCGCTGGTGCAGTCGTGGCTCATGGCCGGCCACACCCGCAACGCGCTCGTGCTGGCGCGCGGTAAGGCCGTCGATCAGCTGCCGGGCCAGGGCAAGATCCTGTCCGCCGTGGCCTCGATCTGCACGGGATCCTCGGACGGCGCCGAGTTCCTCAACGAGTACCTGCGGGTGACCCGCCACGGTCGCAAGGCCGTCGAGCACGTGTTCTGGGGCGAGGTCTGACGAGCCGCGCCGCGTGAGATCAGGGTCGACCCCGGGGTCTTCACCGATGCGCCGTTGGCACCAACGGCGATAACCTGGGCCCATGCCAGTCACGATGAACCTCACCCTCACCCTCGACGGGGTCACCTACGGCGAGCTGTACGAGTTCGTCGACGCCGTCCGCGCCGCGGGAGTGCCCGCCGACGAGCGCGTCCGCTGCCTCGGGTCCGACGACAAGGGCGACCGGTTCGAGATCGAGCTGGGCCCGGATCGTCGTCGCCCCGGGGCAGCCCGCGCCGCCTCCCGCGCGCTCGTGGAGCCCACCGCCGAGCCGGGCGCCGCGTCCGGGGCTCCGTCCTCGCCGACCGTCGCCTCGGTCGCCGAGACGGTCCGCTCGATGGTCCGCAACGGTGACGACCTCGACCGCGTGATCGCCGCGCTGGGGGATCTGCGCAAGTTCCTTCGGTGACGCCACCTCCCGTGGGGCGCCGGCCGGTGGCGCGGGCCGTGTCCGTGCTCGCGGCGCTGGTCGCCGCCTCGGGGGTCGCCCTCCACCTGTCCCGATCCGCGAACCCCACGGTCCTGGTGTTGGCCACGTTCGCGTTCGCGGCCTGGCTCTTCTGCCTGGTCGCGCTGGTCGCGGCGCTGCGTGCCCGCTCCCTGGCGCTGACCATCCTGGCCCTGGCGCTCGTCGGCGCCGGGGTGGTCCAGTACGGTCCGCTCGTGGCGTCGTCGCCGGTTTACGACGACGACCCCGCTGGCGGGGTGCCCCTGAAGGTGATGGTGCAGAACCTCGAGTTCGGCAGAGCTGCCCCGCACGACGTGGTGCGCGCTGTCCGCACCGGCGGGGTGGACGTGTTGCTGACCGTGGAGGCCACCCCGGAGTCGGCGGATGCGCTGCGCACCGCCGGCCTGACGAGCCTGCTCCCGCATGAGTCGGCGGCGACCGCGCCGGGCACCGAGGGCGTGGCGGTGTGGTCGCGCTATCCGCTCTCTTCCCCGGAGCGGATCCCCGGCTTCAGCCTGGGCGTTCTGCGGACCGAGATGGCAGGCCCCTCGGGTCCGGTCACGGTGGTGGCTGCGCACCCGGTGGCGCCGGTCTTCGACGGCCCGCGTGCCGTCGAGGAGGCGGACAGGCTGCGGTCGTATCTCGGCGGGCTGCCCGGTCCGGCGCCGGTCGTGGTGGGCGGGGACTTCAATGCCACCTGGGATCACGTCAGGTTCCGCGAACTGCGCGGACTCGGTTACGCGGATTCGGTGTCGGCGGGCGGGGACGGGTGGGTGCCCACGTGGCCGGCCGACCGTCGTTTCCCTCCGCTCATCGGGATCGACCACATCCTCGCCCGGGGCGCGGTCTCGGTGGGGGAGACCAGCACCGTCCGCGTGGACCGGACCGATCATCGTGGCGTCACGGCGACGGTGCGTCTACCCGCGTAGCGGACCCGGTGCCCTAGCATGCGCACCATGAGTTCACGCCCGTTGAGTTCCCGATCGCGTCTCGTCGCCTCCGGTGCGGCCACGGTCGCGCTCGCCGCCGCTCTGGCAGGCTGCGGCGGGGCGACGGTCGACGGCGAGGCTCCCGAGGTCATTGCCCAGGACTCGGCCACCACGGCCGCCACCACCACCCCGTTCGCCGACGAGCGTCCGGAGAAGCCGACCGGGCCGGTGTCCCCGCCCCCGTCCACGTCACACTCGCCGCTTCCCGGCGAACCCGACCCGCCCCCTGCACCCGAGCCGGCCCCGGAGGGTGAGCCCGCGCCGGCGTCCGGTGGCGCCCCACCGCCCGCCCCTGGCGCCGGGGACTTCGTGGCGCTCCTGGACGGGCGCGGTATCGCGCTGCCGGAGGGCATGGACCCGGTGGCGACCGCGCACGAGGCGTGCGGTCGATTCGACGGTGGGCAACAGATGGACGAGGTGTCGGGATGGCTGGGCGAGCACGCCCGGCTGGACCCGGACGGGCAGGGCTACTTCCTCGGCACGGCGGTCATGACGTACTGCCCGCAGAATTTCCCGAAGTTGGGCTGAGGTCGCCAGGCGGGCTGACCCCGCCGGGCCTTCTGTCCGGCTGGGACTGCCGAGGCTGCTACCAGTCGATCTCGCCGAGCACGTCGTTTCGTCGGCGTAGCTCGGCCAGCCGCAGTTCGGCCGCCCGATGTTCTTCGAGGCGTTGGCGCGCCTGTTCGGCCAGGGCATCCGCCTCGACCTCCGCCAGCAGTAGCTGCAGGCGGTCCTTCTGCTCGCGTACGGTCTCCACGGTGGTGTCCATGGCGATGAGCTTGCGTGAGCCGGCGGCCGCGTGGAGGAACGGATTGCGGTCGAGGATGAGACGCGCCTCCTCGGGGTCGAGGACCCGGGACAGTTTGAGGAGCACGGGATACCCCTGGTCGTCCCTGTCGATCCGCGGGTCGTGATCCGGGTCGAGGGCGGCGGCGACGACCTTCAGCGGCCGCGCCCGCGGGGAGGAGCTCCGGAAGTCGATCTCGTCGGCATCCATCTCCACCCGGCTCCTTCCGGCGCTTCTCACGACGTCGGCGTGTCCCACTGGGTCCAACCGTAAACGCCCCGGCCGATCGGCCGGGGCGTTTACGGTATTCAGGTCCTGCGGTCATCCGGCGACCCCGCCGTGCAGCGGGGTCCGGGCTCAGCAGTCGTAGTAGAGCTCGAACTCGTGCGGATGGGGTCGCAGGTTGATCGGCGCGATCTCGTGCTCCCGCTTGTAGGAGATCCAGTTCTCGATGAGGTCCTCGGTGAACACGCCGCCCTCGGTCAGGTACTCGTGGTCCTGCTCGAGGCGATCGATCACGGCCGGCAGCGAGGTGGGCGCCTGGGGGATGTCGGCGGCCTCCTCCGGCGGGAGCTCGTAGAGGTCCTTGTCGACCGGGTCCAGGGGTTCGATCTTGTTCTTCACACCGTCGATCCCGGCCATCATCATCGCGGCGAACGCGAAGTACGGGTTACCCGATGAATCGGGGCAGCGGAACTCGATGCGCTTGGCCTTGGGGTTGTTGCCCGTGATCGGGATGCGGACACACGCCGAGCGGTTGCGCTGCGAGTACACCAGGTTGATAGGGGCCTCGTAGCCCGGGACGAGCCGGTGATAGGAGTTGATCGTCGGATTGGTGAACGCCAGCAGCGAGGGCGCGTGGTGCAGGATGCCGCCGATGTAGTGGCGTGCCATGTCCGACAGTCCCGCGTAGCCCGACTCGTCGTGGAACAGCGGCTTGCCGTCCTTCCACAGTGACTGGTGGGCGTGCATGCCCGACCCGTTGTCACCGAAGAGGGGCTTCGGCATGAACGTGGCCGACTTGCCGTTCTGCCAGGCGGTGTTCTTGACGATGTACTTGAACAACTGGACGTCGTCCGCCGCGTGCAGCAGGGTGTTGAACTTGTAGTTGATCTCCTGCTGGCCGCCGGTGCCCACCTCGTGGTGGAGTCGCTCGAGCTCGAAGCCGGCGTTCGTGAGGTTGGTCGACATCTCGTCGCGCAGGTCCACGAAGTGGTCGTACGGGGCGACGGGGAAGTAACCACCCTTGGCCCGCACCTTGTAACCGAGGTTGGGGGAGCCGTCAGCCTCGGACGGGGCGCCGGTGTTCCAGTGGCCGGCAATCGAGTCGACCTCGTAGAAGCCGTGGTTGGTGCCCGAGCCGTAGCGAACCGAATCAAAGACGAAGAACTCGGCCTCCGCACCGAAGAAGCAGGTGTCGGCGATGCCGGTGGAGAGCAGGTACTCCTCCGCCTTGCGCGCGACGTTACGCGGGTCGCGGCTGTAGGCCTCGCGGGTGAACGGGTCGTGCACGAAGCAGCTGATGTTGAGCGTCTTGGCCTTGCGGAACGGGTCCAGGCGCGCCGTGGTGACATCCGGCAGGAGCATCATGTCCGACTCGTGGATCGACTGGAACCCGCGGATCGAGGAGCCGTCGAACGCGAGGCCTTCTTCGATCATGTCCTCGTCGAAGGCGGCGGCAGCGATCGAGAAGTGCTGCTCGGCACCCGGCATGTCGGTGAACCGGATGTCGACGTACTCGACGTTCTCATCCTTGATGAACTTGATGACCTCGTCCGGCGTGGAGAATGCCACGGTGTCGCTCCTCGTCTCTTCAGTGCGACGGGCGACCGGTGTCTTCCCGTCGAGCGGTGACCTCACGATATGGGCGTGGTGTTGCCCGGCAGTCAAGCGAATGTTTCGCGAGTGTTACACGACGGGCCGGGTGGAGTCCTTCCCACTCGTGCCAGCTTAGTCCGGTGCGGGTGGAGGCCACCGACATGGGGATCGGCGGTTTTCCCGGCTACCCTGGGGACATGCGTGAAGTAGCGGGTTCATGGCTGTCCGGCCCGACCTCGTCCGGGGGCGGACCCGGACAGAAGTACAAGGGCGAGCGTCTGGGAATGCCCTCCGCCGGAGAGGGGTCCATGGCCTCGCTGGGCGCCCGTTTCGGTGCACTCATCGTGGACTGGTTCCTCGCCTACGCGCTGGTCGGGATCGTCGTGGCGTTCGCCGGGCCGGGGGCCCTGGGCGGAGAGACGGCCGCCGCGGTCACCAGCTGGGCGGTCCCGGCGGTCTGGGGCGTGATCGGCGTGGTCTGCGTCTGGCTGTTCGCCCAGTCGCCGGGGCAGGCGATGCTCGGGATCGGCACCGCCAGGATCGACGCCGACGAGCGGGTCGGATTCGTGCGGTCGCTGGTCCGCGTCGTCTTCATCTTCTTCCTGATCCCGCCGCTGGTTCAGGACGAGGACGGTCGGGGGATGCACGACCGCGCCACGGGCACCGCACTGATCCGCACCCGCTGATACGCCGTCTCGCCGACTCACTCAGCGCCGAGGACCCGGTCGCGGTCACCGGCCCGGCCCGGCACCGCCCGGCCCCGGAAATGACCAGAGCGTTCCGACTATCCCGCTGAGGCGAGAGGGTCGGAACGCTCTTGTCGTGCGCGCACCGGAACCTTGTGTCATCCCGGGCCACGGCCGCTCGGCCGTCGGGCGGCTCACCCCCTCCGGCGTGCGCTGCGCTGGATGTTGCGGACCTTGGCGCCCTGGGGGACCGGGCCCTTCGGCATCTGGTTCTGCACGCCGGTCTTGGTGCTCAGTGCGCGAAGCCTGGTGTCGAGCGCATCGACCTTCTGCCGGCTGATGTTCATCGGGTACCGGGTGAGCCGACGGTTGAGCTTGCGCAGCGGCACCTGCTCGGGGGTCGTGCCCTCCTCGTCGCCCACGATCAGCTCGTAGATCGGGGTGTCGCCCACCACGCGGGCGACCTTCTTCTTCTCCTGCATCATGAGCGGCTTGAGGCGGTGGGGCTGTCCCTCGCCGACGAGCACGATGCCGCAGCGGCCGACGACGCGGTGGACCGCGTCGAAGTTCGTGGTCGCCGCGACCGCCTGGTTGACGCGCCAGCCCGAGCGGAGCTGGTCCAGGGCCCACGCCGCTGCCCCGGGCTGGCCCTCGGCCTTGCCGTACACGGTGTTCTGGATTCGGCGGGAGAAGATCGTCATGGCGAGCATGACGCCGACCAGGACGCCCAGCGGGAGCATCCACCACTCGCCGCCCCAGATCTTGCCGAGGAAGAAGAACACCAGGGCGGAGAGGACCACCGCGCCGATCATCAGCGGCCACAGGAGCTTGTCCTGCTTGGACTGGATCTTCAGCGCCTCCCACATCTGGCCGCGCTGTGCCTTGCCCGCCTGCCGCCGAGCGGCCCGGGCCTCCTTCTTGTCCGCCTTGCTGAGCTCGCTCTTCGCCATGCCCATCAGGATACGTGGCGAACACCACGGTTCGAGAACCGCGGTGAGCGCTCCGGGGGAGTCCGGGGGCGAGCGGTCAGACGCGAGCCTGCTCGCGCTCCAAGACGCTCGAGGCCTCCTGGGACGCGGCGCCGCCGGTCTTCAGCTGCTCGAGATGCTCCGGGACCTCTTCGCCACGGTGCTCGAGCGCCTGGACGTATAGGCGGCCGGCGCGGTACGACGAGCGGACCAGCGGCCCGGCCATGACACCGGCGAAACCGATCTCACGGGCCTGCTCGGACAGGTCCACGAACTCCTCGGGCTTGACCCAGCGGTCGATCGGGTGGTGGAGCGGGCTGGGGCGCAGGTACTGCGTGATCGTGAGGATGTCGCACCCGGCGGAGTGCAGATCGCGCATCGCGTCCACGATCTCCTCGGTGGTCTCTCCCATGCCCAGGATGAGATTGGACTTGGTGACGAGCCCGAAGTCGCGGGCGGCGCGGATGACCTCGAGCGACCGGTCGAACCGGAACGCCGGCCGGATGCGCTTGAAGATCCGGGGCACGGTCTCCAGATTGTGCGCCAACACCTCGGGGCGCGACTCGAACACCTCGGCCAACTGGTCCGGGTTCCCGTTGAAGTCGGGGATCAGGTTCTCTACGCCCGTATTGGGATTGAACTCGTGGATCTTGCGGACGGTCTCCGCGTACAGCCACGCACCGCCATCGGGCAGGTCATCCCGGGCGACACCGGTGATCGTCGAATAGCGCAGACCCATCTCACGGACCGACTCCGCCACACGGCGGGGCTCGTCGCGGTCCAGGGCGCTGGGCTTGCCCGTGTCGATCTGGCAGAAGTCACAGCGACGCGTGCATTGCTCGCCGCCGATGAGGAACGTGGCCTCCCGGTCCTCCCAACACTCGTAGATGTTGGGACATCCGGCCTCCTCGCACACCGTGTGCAGGCCGCCGGTCCGGACCAGACCCTTGAGTTCCTTGTACTCGGGCCCCATGGTGGCGCGGGTCCGAATCCAGGAAGGCTTACGTTCGATC
This sequence comes from Dietzia aurantiaca, assembly GCF_021033825.1. GTDB lineage: Bacteria > Actinomycetota > Actinomycetes > Mycobacteriales > Mycobacteriaceae > Dietzia > Dietzia aurantiaca. Next base: position 109,112 of record NZ_JAIFXZ010000004.1, on the reverse strand, counting down.
GGGGTCTCGGCGTTACGGGCCTCGATACGCAGAAGCTTGCGGCCCTCGGGAGTCACAGTCACGCCAGCCACCCTACGCTCGAATCACACGACGGGCAGCCGGCCGTCCAGGGCCTCCACCAAGTCGGAGGTGGCCTGCTCCAGCACGTCTGACACGGTGACGGTGCGGCCGAGCTCCTCGGTCAACGAGGTGACGCCCGCGTCGACGATGCCACACGGGACGATCCGCGAGAACGCACCGAGGTCACAGTCGCAGTTGAGCGAGAACCCGTGCATCGTCACCCCGCGCTGGACGCGGATCCCGATCGCCGCGATCTTGCGCTCGGGGCGCCCGTCGGAGGCGGCACACCACACCCCCGAGCGGCCCTCGACCCGGCTGACCTCCACCCCGAGGCGGGAGCAGGTGGTGATGAGCGCCTGCTCGACCCGCCGGACGTACTCCATAACATCGATCGGGTCGGACAGCGCGATGATCGGGTAGCCCACTAACTGGCCCGGGCCGTGCCAGGTGATGCGACCACCACGGTCCACGTCCACCACCGGGGTGCCGTCCATCGGCCGGTCCGAGGGCTCGGTGCGCTTGCCCGCGGTGTAGGTCGCGGGATGCTCCAACAGCAGCACCGTGTCACCGCGGAGCCCGTCCGCGCGTTCCTCGGCGAGGGTGCGCTGGAGCTCCCAGGTGGGCGAGTACTCGACCGTGCCGAGTCGGCGGATCTCCGGAGGGGTCGGATCGCGGCGGAGGGATTGACCGTTGAAGGGCATGTCCTGCAGCGTAGGCGCCGACGTCGACGGGCGAAGGCGGCCGGCTCGAAAAGCCCCTGCCGATACCCACGTGAGACAGGAGAACGGGCGCCCTCCCGAAAAGGAGGGCGCCCGTCGTCAGGAGCTACCGGTTACAGCGCGAGGTCGCTCTCGAACTCGGCCTTCTCGAGACGGTCCTTGACCGTGGTGAGGAAGCGGCCGGCGTCAGCACCGTCGATCAGGCGGTGATCGTAGGTCAGCGGGGTGTAGCCCATCGACCGGATGGCGATCGACTCGCCGTCGTCGTCCGCATCCACCACCGGGCGGCGCACGATCGCGCCGGTGCCCAGCATCGCCGCCTGCGGCGGAACCAGGATCGGGGTGTCGAACAGGGCACCCTCGCTGCCGATGTTGGTAATGGTGAACGTGCCACCCGAGAGATCGTCGGGAGTGAGCTTGGCGGCCCGTGCCCGCTCCGCGAGGTCGATGATCGCCTTGGACAGGGTCGGGATATCCATGTCCTGGGCGTTCTTGATGACCGGCGAGAGCAGTCCCGCCTCGGTGTCCACGGCGATGCCGAGGTTCACCGACTCGTGGTAGGTGATCTCGTTGGAGTCCTCGTCGTAGGACGCATTGACGTTCGGATGCGAGACGAGAGCCTCGACCACGGCCTTGGCGTAGAACGGCAGGTAGGTGAGCTTGACGCCGTGCTTGTCGGCGAACTGCTCCTTGACCTGGGAACGAAGCTGCGCAACGCGCGTCATGTCGACCTCGAAGACCTGCGTGAGCTGCGCGCTCGACTGCAGCGACTCTCGGGTGATCCGGGCGGTGACCTTGCGGATCCGGTTGGCCTTCTTGGTGGTGCCGCGGAGTTCGGCGAGCTCCGGCCGGACTCCCGCGGACGACGGGCCACCGGTGGTGGGCGCCGCCTTGGCGGGGGTCTCCGGGGTGCTCTCGTCCGCGCCGCCCCGCGCCGCTGCGAGGACGTCCTGCTTACGGATACGACCACCGATGCCGGTGCCCTTGACCGTGTCCAGGTCCACGCCGTTCTCCTGCGCGAGCTTGCGCACCAGCGGGGTCACGTACGGGGACGACCCGGACTTGGCGGCAGCCGCCGGCTCGGCCCGCTTCGGCACACCCGAGTCGGAGGATGCCTGCGGAGCCGACTTCTCGCGCCGTCCGGCGTCCCCGCCGTCGGTCTTGGCCTCCGCCTTGGCGGCCGCCTTCTTCTCCTGCTCGGGGGTGTCGCCGGCCTTGTCGGCCTGCTTCTCGGCGCCCGAGGCGTCCGTGGCGTCACCCTCGGCCTGCTTGGGGGCCTGCGCCGGGCGGGCCTCCTCCGCGGGCTCGGGTGTGCCCTCGTCCTCCGGCTCGGCCTTACCGGCGGCGCCCTCGCCGATGACGGCGAGGGTGGCGCCGACGTCGACGGTCTCGTCCTCGTCGGCGACGATCTTCTGAACGGTGCCGGCGACGGGGGAGGGGATCTCGGTGTCGACCTTGTCGGTGGAGACCTCGAGCAGTGGTTCGTCGACCTCGACGGTGT
>NZ_JAIFXZ010000004.1:0-106735 GCF_021033825.1 Dietzia aurantiaca | reverse complement strand
TCGGTGCCCTTGCCGCCGCCCTTGTTGCTGCCGCCGGAGGGCTTCTCGGTCGGGGCCGGGGTCTCCTCGGCCGGCTCGTCGGCCGAATCGTCCGAGGAGGTGTCCTCGGCCGGCTCGGCGGCGGCCTCGCCGGAGGCGGAATCGTCGGCTCCGCCCGAGCCGTCGTCGATGACGGCGAGCTCGCCGCCGATCTCGACGGTCTCGTCCTCGCCGGCGATGATCTTGGTCAGCGTACCCGCGGTGGGTGAAGGGATCTCGGTGTCGACCTTGTCGGTGGAGACCTCGAGCAAAGGCTCGTCGACCTCGACCGTGTCCCCCTCCTTCTTGAGCCAGCGGGTGACGGTTCCCTCGCTGACGGATTCACCGAGTGCCGGCATCTGTACGGAGAAGGCCATGGTGTCGTGACTCCTCGAGAGTTCTTAGGCGCAGCTCCCGGGCGCGGTCCGCACCCGCGATGAGCGGCGACGTGGGTTGGGCAACAATCTGTTCGTCGGAGCACCGGACCGGTCCGCGGTGGCGCCCGGTCCAGATGATCGTCGTCCATTGTGCCTTCTGCCACTGGTCGGCGTTGCCGGACGCACCGATCCGGGCGCAGGCCGGACCCGGTTCCGGCAGGTGGCCGCTCAGATCTCGGCCGCTGAGGCTCGGTACGATCGCCACATCATGGTCGGACCCACCCCGGACGGGGGTCCGGCGGAAGGAGGCCGACGATGGGGATCCAGGACATCTTCCGACGGCGGAACGCCCGGATCCCCGCTGACCCGGCCGATCTGGACCACTTCCGCCGGTGGTGCCGCACCCGCGTGGGGGTCGAGGCCTTCCTGGAGCCGGAGACACTGGTCTCCGTTCCGGGACTGTGCCTCGTGGCGTTCGACGGCGAGTGGACGCGTCGTCCGGTCGGTGACCTGGCCACCGCCCGTCGGATCACCTCCGAACTGAAGGTGCCGCTCTTCGACGCCTCCGTGAACGGGTACCCGCAGCGGATGCGTGACTACGAAGAGGTCCGCATCAAGCGGGAGCGTCGCGAGCGCGCCGAACGTCTACGCGAACAGATGCGCGGGGCCGACGAGCGGTAGCCCGCCCGTCGGCCCCGGAAGCCGTCGGCGGCCGGTCGCCGCCGAACGCCGTCAGTTGGTCGCGGCGATGTCCTCGAGCACCGCGAGCATGGTCCTCACCGGCACGCCGGTCGCGCCCTTGGGCAGATAGCCCTCCGGGCCGCCGTCGTTGTACGCCGGGCCGGCGATGTCGATATGCGCCCACTCCACGCCCTCGGCCACGAACTCCCGCAGGAACAGGCCCGCCGAGAGCATGCCGCCCCAGCGGTGCGGGGTCACGTTGGTCATGTCGGCGACCTCCGAGTCCAGACCGTCGCGCAGCTCCTCGGGCAGCGGCATCGACCAGCCACCCTCGCCGACCCCGCGGCTGAGCTCGGAGACGCGGTCGCGGAAATCCTCGGTGCCCATGACGCCCGGCGTCTTCTTGCCGAGCGCGACCATCTGGGCACCGGTCAGGGTCGCGGTGTCGATGAGGTGTGAGGGCGAGTCCTCGCAGGCGCGCACGATCGCGTCGGCCAGGATGAGCCGGCCCTCGGCGTCGGTGTTCTGCACCTCGACTGTCGTCCCGCCGTACATGGTCAGCACGTCGCCGGGACGGTAGGCGGTGGACGACGGCATGTTCTCGGCCATCGGCACCGAGGCGATGACGGTCATGTCCAGCCCGAGGCGCGCGGCCAGGATCACGGTGGCGACCACGGCCGCGGCGCCGCCCATGTCCATGGTCATCTGCTCCATGCCCGCGGCGGGCTTGATGGAGATGCCGCCGGTGTCGAACGTGACGCCCTTGCCCACGAGCGCGACCGTCGGGCGCCCCTGGCCGCCACGATGGGTTAGACGCACCAGGCGTGGGCCGCGGGACGAGCCGCCACCCACGGCGAGGATGCCGCCGAACCCGCCCTCGGCGAGCGCGGCCTCGTCCAGCACCTCGACCTCCAGGCCGGCCTCCGCGGCAAGTGCCGCTGCGCGATCAGCGAACGAGCCCGGGAACAACAGGTTGGGCGGGGTGTTGACGAGGTCGCGGGCCAGACCGACGCACTCGGCGATGGTGGCGGCCCGGGAGACCGCGTCCGAGCCCGCCTCGCCGACGAATACCCGGAGGGTGTCCGCGGCGGTTGCGTCGTCGTCGTTCTTCTCGTCCTTCGCGGTGACCTTGGCCGGCGTGAAGGATCCCAACCCGGCGCCCAGGGCGACGGCCTCCGCGCGCCCGGCGTCGAGAAGGACCAGCGCCGACCCGAGGCCCCGGCAGGCGCGGGCGGCGGCACCGGCCGCACGGCGCAGGACCTCGTCGGTCCGCTCCTCCTCGGAGCCACCCAGGCCCACCAACACGACCGAATCACCGGGGACGCCCGCCGGCGCCGGCACGCGGGTGGTCGCGCCGACCTTCGTCGACGCGCCGATCGAACGGGCGAGTGTGGCCAACGCCGCGGTCGCGTCACCCTCGAGACCCGGGGCGACGACGACGGGGGCCGCCTTCTTCTCGCCGTCGGCAGCGGCATCCGCGGCGATTCCCACCACCACCACGTCGGACTTCACAGGCGAGGTGACCGCCTCGATCGGGGCGAGGTCCGGGTCGTGGCTGAGGATCGAATCCGCGGTCGGCATATGGCGCTCCTGGGGTCGTGGGCAACTGGCTGGGCACAATGGCGGGAACAGGTCCCGGGGCCCGCGTGCCGTGGCGTGGGCCGCCACGGCGAGGGCACCATAGTCTATCGACTAACGTGGGGGTCCAGCCGTACTGGAGAGCGCGAGGAGTGGCGACATGACTGATACCGGAGACCTCTACGAGGGGCCACTGCACTCCCGCCATGCCGACGCCGGGGCGACTTTCGCGCCGTTCGGTGGCTGGTCGATGCCTGTGCAGTACTCCGGAACCGTCGCCGAGCACACCGCGACCCGCGCCTCCGTCGGGCTGTTCGACGTGAGCCACCTGGGCAAGGCGCTCCTGACCGGGCCGGGCGCCGCCGAGTTCGTCAACTCGTGCTTCACGAACGACATCGACCGGATCTCCGCCGGCAGCGCGCAGTACACCCTGTGCTGTGACGACCGCGGCGGCGTGGTCGACGACCTGATCGCCTACCGCGTCTCCGACGAGGAGATCTTCCTCATCCCCAACGCCGCCAACACCGCCGAGGTCGTGCGGATGCTGCAGGCCGCCGCCGCCGAGCGCGCGCCCGGGATCACCATCACCGACCAGCACCGCTCGCGCGCCGTGATCGCCGTCCAGGGGCCGCGGTCCGGCGAGGTCCTCACCGCCCTCGGCCTGCCCACCGACCTGGACTACATGGCCTACGTCGACGCCGACTGGAACGGGAGTTTCGTCCGGATCTGCCGCACCGGCTACACCGGCGAGTACGGCTTCGAGGTCCTGCCCGAGTGGGAGCACGCAGGCGCCCTCTGGGATGCACTCGCCGAGCAGGTCCTCGCCCGCGAGGGTGCCCTCTGCGGGCTCGGGGCACGCGACTCGCTGCGTACCGAGGCCGGGTACCCGCTGCACGGCAACGAGCTGTCCGTGGATCTCAATCCGCTCGAGGCGCGCTGCGCATGGGCCATCGGTTGGGACAAGCCCGGCTTCTGGGGCCGCGAGGCGCTGCTGCAGAAGAAGGAGGCCGGGCCCGCGCGCCGCATGTACGCGCTCGAGGTGACGGGCCGCGGGGTGCTGCGCGCCGGGCAGACGGTGCGGGCCGGCGGTCGCGACGTGGGCGTCACCAGCTCCGGCACCTTCTCGCCGACTCTCAAGACCGGCATTGCGCTGGCGTTCATCGAGCTGGACGCGGGACTGAAGAAGAACGACGAGGTCGTGGTGGACGTACGCGGGCGCGAGGTAGCTTGCCGCCTCGCGGTACCCCCGCTCATCGAGATTCGCACCCGCTGACCACGCACCACCCATTCCAGGAACGAGACCTCATGTCCGACTTCGATATCCGTCCCTCTGCCTCGCCGAGATCAGCGCAGGACCGCGAGGCCATCCTGGCGTCGCCCGGCTTCGGCCAGCACTTCACCGACCACATGGTCACCATCAACTACGCCGACGGCGCCTGGGGTACGCCCGTCATCGAGGCGTACGGCCCGCTGAGCATTGATCCTTCGGCCGTCGTCCTCCACTACGCGCAGACGATCTTCGAGGGGCTCAAGGCGTACCGCCAGGCGGACGACTCGATCGCCTCCTTCCGTCCGGAGCAGAACGCGGCCCGGTTCAACAGGTCTGCGCAGCGACTCGCCATGCCGCAGATCCCGGAGGACCTGTTCATGGAGTCGCTGCGGCAGCTCATCGCGATCGATCGCGACTGGGTGCCCGCCGCCGGCGGCGAGGAGGCCCTCTACCTCCGACCGTTCATGATCGCCACCGAGAGCGGACTCGGCGTGCGACCGGCCGAGGAGTACATGTACTCCGTGATCGCCTCACCCGCGGGCGCGTACTTCTCGCGCGGCGTCGCGCCCGTCAGCGTCTGGCTGAGCACCGAGTACGTGCGCGCCAGCCCCGGCGGCACCGGTGCCGCGAAGTTCGGTGGAAACTACGCGGCGTCCCTGCGCGCGCAGGAGCAGGCCGCGGCCGAGGGCTGCGACCAGGTGGTCTGGCTCGACGCGATCGAGCGTAAGTACGTCGAGGAGATGGGCGGGATGAACCTGTTCTTCATCCTGGGCTCCGGGGACTCCGCGCAGATCGTCACTCCCGAGCTGTCCGGTTCGCTGCTGCCCGGCGTCACCCGCGACAGTCTTCTGCAGCTGGCCCGGCACCTGGGCTACCCGGTCACCGAGCGCAAGGTCTCGGTGGAGGAGTGGGAGTCCGGGGTGGCCACCGGGGAGATCTCCGAGGTCTTCGCCTGCGGCACCGCAGCCGTGATCACCCCCGTCGGCTCCGTCAAGCATGCCGGCGGGGGCTACACGGTCGGGGACGGCGGGCCGGGCGAGATCACCATGCGGCTGCGCGAGACCCTCACAGGCATCCAGCGCGGCTCCGTCGAGGATCCGTTCGGCTGGATGACCACCCTGGCCTGACGGCCGCGGTCCGCCCGGTGACGCCGGTCGGTCACCCCGACCCGGCCCGGAGACCGATCAGAGCAGGAGAACGGCGGCGACGAGAGTCGCCGCCGTTCCCGTCTCTATGGCGGCGCCCAGCACATCGCCGTTGATGCCGCCCAGCCGGCGGACCACATGACGGCCGACGGCGGCGGTCGCGAGGAACGTGGCCGGGCCCACGGCGGCGCCCACGGCCGGCATCCACCAGTGATCGGGGAGCGGTCCCGTGCCCGCCAGGCCGGCACCTGCGACCACGGTCAGCAGGCCGACCCCGGCCACGGACACCCGGGACTGGGACCCGGCGACCATCGCACCGAACCCCGTCGGCGACGCGGGCGGAATGCCCCGTCGGAGGAGCGCGACCGGCAGGCAACGCGAGACGACGAACGCGGCGATCGGCGCGAGCCAGGCACCCGAGTCGACGAGTTGGCCCAGCGCCGCGACCTCGGCGAGAAGAGTCAGGGCGAGTACCGCGGCCCCCATCGGACCGATCGACCCGGAGCGCATGATCTGAAGGGCCCGCTCCGGACCGGCGTACGAGCCCAGCGCGTCAGCGGTGTCGGCCAGCGCGTCGACATGCATTCCGCGGGTCAGGGCGAGCACCGCCGCGACCCCCACGACACCGGACAACAAGGCGCCCGCGCCGAGGGCGTGCACGCTGTGGGCGGTCGCGGTGGCCAGGGCCCCGCAGGTCAGCCCCACTACCGGCAATGCCGTCATCGCGCGCCCGGCTGTGGCTGCATCGGGAACACCGGTGCGACCGACGGGCAGCACGGTCATCCACGACAGCGACACCCGCACCGCGTCCAGCACGAGAGGTCAGTCGTCCCTGCCGCTGACCCCGGCGTCGGCGAAGGTCGCCATCTCCGTGAGGATCGCGATCGCGTTGTGGACGACCGACAGCGCGGCGACGGCGCCACTGCCCTCGCCGAGGCGCATGGAGTGCTCGAGAACCGGCTCGAGGGTCAGATAGGTCAGCGCGGCGGTGTGAGCCGGCTCGGCACTTCGGTGCCCGGCCACCCACCACTGGCGCGAGCCCGGCGCGAGGGCCTCGGCCATGAGCGCCCCGGCGGTCACCACGGAGCCGTCGAGAATGCACGGCGTCCTGCGGAGCGCGGCCTGGGCGAGGAAGCCGGCCATCGCGGCGATGTCGGCGCCGGCGACCTTGCGGAGCATCGCGACCGGATCCCGCACATCACCGGACGCCCGGAACATGGCGTCGCGGATGGCGGCGGTCTTGCGCATCCACCCCTCGTCGTCGATCCCGGTACCCCGCCCGACCAGCTCGACCGGTTCGCGGCCGGTGATCAGGCACGCGAGCACGGTGGCGGGGGTGGTGTTGCCGATCCCGAGGTCTCCGGCGATCAGCAGATCCGCCCCTGCGTCGACCTCCTCGTCGGCGATCCGGCGGCCCGCGGCGATCGCGGCCCGCACCTCGTCCCCGGTCAGCGCGTCCTCGCGGTCGATCGCGCCGGAGGAACGTCGGATCTTGTGATCGTCGAGCCCACCCGGGCGCTCGGCCGACATCGCGATATCGGCCACCCGGACGGTGGCGCCCGCCTGCCTGGCCAGCACCGATACGGCCGCACCGCCGCCGACGATGTTGTCGGCCATCTGCAACGTGACCTCCTGCGGGAAAGCGGAGACCCCGTGCTCGGCGATGCCGTGGTCGCCGGCGAACACCACGACCCGGGCCCGCTCGAGCCGGCGGGGCGGGCACGCGTCCTGGCAGGCGGCGATCCACGTCGCCAGCTCTTCGAGACGGCCGAGCGAACCGGCCGGCTTGGTGAGCGTCAGTTGCCGGTCCCGTGCCTGCTCCGACACCGTGTGGGAAGGCGGGTGGACGGGGCCGAAGGCAACCGGGTCGTCGTAGTACCCGACGTCGCGGAGGCCGGCGAACTCCGAACCCGGCCCCGTGTCGGTGGCGGGGGACCCGGTGATGGCGTTGTCGTCATCGTCGTCGGCGGCGGCGTTGTCGTCGTCGGTCCCGGACCGCGGCAGGGGCACGGCAGGAGGTCCGGCGGAGGGAGCGGCGGGGACGGCCACGTCGCTCGGCGCCGCTGCCGTCCCGCCGGTCAGGGGGAGGACCCGACCGGCGACGACGAGCACCGCCGAATCACAGACCTCGGCCAGGCGTCGGTTGAGCGATCCGATCATGTCGGCGAACAGTCGGCCCGCGAGCGTCTCGGACACCACCCCGAGCCCGACCTCCGGGGAGACCAGGACCACCGGGCCGGTGCGGCCGGCGACCGCGGAGACGAGCTCGTCCAGCTCGGTGGCCACGGCCGCACCACCGTCGGTCCAGCCTAGCGTCGCGTCCATCCGGCGGGTCAGCCAGCCGCCGAGATCGTCCACTAGCACGGTCCCGGACGGGTGATCCCGTAGGACGCGGACGACCTCGTCGGTCTCCTCGATGGTCCAGTGCGCGGGCCGGCGGCCCCGGTGCGCCGCGATACGTGCCGACATCTCCTCGTCGTCCGCATCGTGACGGGCGGTGGCGACATAGACCACGTCGGCGCCGGCGGAACCGGCCACGGACTCGGCGTGAACGGACTTGCCCGAGCGGGTACCGCCGAGGACGAGCTGGCGCATGGGGTTCGGCCCTTCCGGGGGAGGTCGGTGGATCAGAGCGGTGCGGGGAGCAGGGCGCTCGCGATCAGATCAGATCGTGTCGCCGGGGCGGACACGCGGACGCGGCGTGCGCAGCATCCGGGGCTGCGTCGCGCGCATGACGGCGTACCAGCCCATACCGAACCCGGTGTCCTCGGTGTCGGGGTAGCGTTCCCGGACCACGCGGTTGACCGTACGGCCGAGAAGGATCCCGTCGATGACGACGACGGCGATGAGCACGAGGAACAGCGTCTGGCTGTACACCATCAACGTGGGGTTCGGGATCAGCTGGAAGACGATCACGAACAGTGCCAGCGGCATGAACCAGTTGATGAGGCGGCGGTGGGTGTCCACCCAGTCGCGGGCGAACCGGCGGACCTCGCCTCGGTCGCGGGAGAGCACGTAACGGTCGTCCCCCTCCATCATGAGCTGGCGGCGCTCCTCGCGCGCGGCCCGGGCCCCGGCCTTGGCCTCCTTGCGCTCTTCCTTGGTCATGTCGGCCTCGGCGGCCTTGCGGCGGTCCCGGGCCTCCTTGCGGGTCAGCGGAGCCGTGACCGGGCCCTGACGCATACCGCGGGCCCGCTCCTGGTCGCGACGTCTGGGGGTCGGCTTGCCCTTGCCCGCGGGCTTGCGCGGGTCGACGACGGGCCCGGTGTCCGGCTCCGGTTCGGGCCGGGCCTCGGGGGCGGGTGAGCCCTTGCCGTTCTCGTCATCTCTGGAGCCGAATGCGCGCAACTTCACATGACCAGGCTAGGCGATCGGGGAACGGGGCCGGACATTCACCCATACGCGGTGGCAGGCGTATCGTGGGCAGCGGAACGGATGCCGGGGAATAGAGGACTCCCCGCTGGGCGTTGACACACACGAGACGTCCCCGAAGCCCTCTGTAGATCGCAAGGAGAACCGACATGACCACTGCGGAGAACACCGCCACCGGCGTTCTGCTCACAGACGCCGCCGCTTCCAAGGCAAAGGCCCTGCTCGAGCAGGAGGGTCGTGACGATCTGTCGCTGCGTATCGCCGTTCAGCCCGGTGGTTGTGCCGGCCTGCGCTACCAGCTCTTCTTCGATGACCGTTCGCTGGACGGCGACGTCATCGATGACTTCGGTGGCGTCAAGCTCGCCGTCGACCGCATGAGCGTCCCGTACCTGACGGGCGCCTCGATCGATTTCGTCGACACCATCGAGAAGCAGGGCTTCACGATCGACAACCCCCAGGCGACCGGTTCGTGCGCCTGCGGCGACTCGTTCAACTGACCACACGGTCTCAACTGACGACCCGGGCCGACAGATCGTCGGCCCGGGTCGTCTACTGTCTGGGGCATGCCCGTCGTCATCACCGGTTCCATCGCCACCGACCACCTCATGACCTTCTCGGGTCGATTCTCCGAGCAGCTGCTGCCGGACCAGCTCGCGCACGTGTCGCTGAGCTTCCTCGTGGATTCGCTCCAGATCCGTCGCGGAGGGGTCGGCGGGAACATCGCGTTCGCGCTCGGCGTGCTCGGCCGCCAGCCGCACCTGGTGGGTGCCGCCGGCGAGGACTTCGCGGACTACCGCGCCTGGCTCGAGCGTCACGGCGTTGATTGTTCGGCGGTGCACATCAGCTCGGCGCTGCACACCGCCCGCTTCGTGTGCACCACCGATTCGGATATGGCCCAGCTCGCGTCCTTCTACCCGGGTGCGATGGGGGAGGCCTCCACCATCTCTCTGCCGAAGCTCGTCGAGCGGATCGGTCGGCCCGAGCTGGTGCTGATCGGCGCCAACGACCCGACAGCGATGAACTCGCACACCGCGGAGTGCCGCGAGCTCGGGCTGGACTTCGCGGCCGATCCGTCGCAGCAGCTGGCCTTCCTCGACGGCGAGGCGGCTGCCGCGCTCGTCGACGGCGCCCGCTACCTGTTCACCAACGAGTACGAGTACGAGCTCCTGCTCAACAAGACCGGGTGGAGTGCCGAGGAGCTCGACGCCAGGGTCGGCACCCGCATCACCACTCGCGGTGGCAAGGGCGTCGTGATCGTGGAGCAGGGGGCGGAGCCGATCGAGGTCGGCATCGTGCCCTCGACCAACCTGCTCGACCCCACGGGCGTCGGTGACGCCTTCCGCGCCGGCTTCCTCAGCGGCGTGCTCGACGGGCTGTCGCTGGAGCGTTCCGCCCAGTTCGGTGCGCTCATCGCCACCCATGTCCTGGAGACCACCGGTACCCAGGAGTGGACGATCGACCCCGTGGCCGCTCGTCGTCGTCTGGCCGAGACCTACGGCGACGAGGCGGCCGAGGAGCTCGCCGCGCTCCTGCCTGACTGATCCGGGCCACCTCGCAACGAGCAGAGCGTCCAGCACACCTTCACCCGGGAATCGTGTGCTGAACGCTCTGCTCGTTGGGACGGACGGTCCGTCCCGGTCAGAGACGGACGGGGTAGTCGCGCTGCTCGATGTCCGGGACGATCCGGCCCTCGACGAAGATTCCGTGCCAGATCATGAAGCAGAGCATCGTCCAGATCCGACGGCTGTGATCGGAGTCCCCGCGGCGGTGCTCGTCGAGCATCCGCAGGACCGCCGCCTTGTCGACGTACTCGTCCGTGCCGGAGGCCAGGACGTGCTCGCGGGCCCAGTCGTGCAGCTCGGGGCCGGCCAGCCAGTGGCGGGTCGGCACGGGAAAGCCGAGCTTCTTGCGGTGCAGCACGTGCGCCGGGACGATCCGCTCGAGCGCGCGGCGTAGCGCGTATTTGGTGGTGCCGTGCGAGATCTTCTCGGAGTGCGGCAGACGGGAGGCCACGTCGTAGACCTCGCGGTCGAGGAACGGCACCCGCAGCTCGAGAGAGTTGGCCATGGTGACCTTGTCCGCCTTGACGAGGATGTCGCCGCGCAGCCAGGTGAACAGATCCAGGTGCTGCATCCGCGCGACCGGGTCCCAGCCGCGGGAGCGCTCGTAGATCGGCGCGGTGACGTCCTGGTGCCCCCACTCCGGACGGTAGTCGCGTAGCACGGACCGGACCTGCTCCTCGGAGAACGAGCGGGCGTTGCCGTAGTAGCGGTCCTCGAGGCTCATCGAACCGCGGTGCAGAAGACTCTTGCCGCGGGTGCCCTCGGGGATCCGGGTGCTGGCCTTGCCCAGCGCGCGCCTCAGGCCGCCGGGGATCTTCTCGAACGGCGCGAGGGAGAGCGGCTCCTTGTAGATCGTGTAGCCGCCGAACAGTTCGTCGGCGCCCTCACCGGACAGGACCACCTTGACGTGCTTTCGCGCCTCGCGGGCCACGAAGTAGAGGGGGACCAGGGCAGGGTCGGCGACCGGCTCGTCGAGGTACCAGATGATCTCGGGGATCGCGGCGGCGAACTCCTCGGGGGAGACCACCTTGACGATGTGCTCGACGCCGATCGCCGCGGCGGACTCGGCGGCCACGTCGATCTCGGAGTAACCCTCGCGCTCGAAACCGGTGGTGAAAGTCAGCAGGTTCTCGTTGTGCCGGCGGGCGAGTGCGGCGATCGCTGTGGAGTCGATGCCGCCGGACAGGAACGAGCCCACGGTCACGTCGGCGCGCATGTGTTTGGCGACGGAGTCCTCGAGCGCCGAGGCGATCTGGTCGTAGCGACGCTCGGTGTCGCCGTCCGCGACGGGCACGACGGGGAAGGTGGGCTCGAAGTACCGCTCGATGACCGGTGCGGCGCCGGGGGTGATGCGCGCGTGGCAGCCGGACTCGAGGCGCCGGACCCCGCGGGTGAGGGTCTCGTCCTCGGGGACGTACTGGAGGGTGACGTAGTGCTGCAGGGCGCGGGTGTCGAGGGAGGTGTCGACGACGACGAGGTCGAGCAGTTCCGTCACGGACTTCTTCTCGCTGGCGAAGACCGTGCCGCCCTTGCCGCTCGCGATGTACAGCGGCTTGATCCCGAACGGGTCGCGGGCGACGAAGAGCGAGCGCTCGACGGTGTCCCAGATCGCGAAGGCGAACATGCCGCGGAGTCGGCGGACCGCGGCGGGGCCCCAGTGATGGAACGCCACGACGATCGGCTCGCCGTCGCCCTCCGTTCGGAACTCGGCGCCGTGCTTCTCCCGCAGTTCCGCACGGAGTTCCACATAGTTGTAGATCTCACCGTTGAACACGAGCGCGTAGCGGTCGGGCTGCTCAGGCGGCCCCCAGCGCAGCGGCTGGTGCGAGTGGGCGATGTCGATGATCGAGAGCCGGTTGAAACCGAACGCCACGTTCTCGTCGACCCACGTACCGACCTCGTCGGGACCGCGGTGCCGCTGGCATCCCATGGCGCTCAGCACCCGGTTCTCGTGGGTGCGGGCGGAGCCGTCGGGGGTGAGCAGACCAAGTAGGCCACACATGCGTCGGGTACCTCGTCGATCGGAAGTCGGTAATGGAGCAGGGCCCGCAAGGACGGACCGCGACGGGTTCGAATACTACTGGTCCCGGGCCCCCGTACCGCTCCGGCGGACGGCGCGGGGGCGCATCGGGTGAATTGCCGGACCCGCGGCATCCAAACTGAGAGTCGTGGTCTACTCTTCTTAGGTGTCCCGGCCATGTGGTCGGTGCCGCTGATCAGGAAGGCGTGATGGTGGAACAGCGTGACGGGCGTCGTCGGACGCGCAGGGCGACACTGGCTGTGTCTCTCGGCACATTGGGCTTGCTGTTGTCCGGTTGTAGCCTCCACACCGACAACAAGTGGTGGAACCAGACGATCAACTTCGGGTTCCCCACCGGGATCACCCCCGAGGGCGTCGCGATTCGTGAGTTCTGGACGGGCACCGTCATCACGTCGCTGATCGTCGGCTTCTTCGTGTGGGGCCTCATCTTCTGGTCGATGGCATTCCATCGAAAGAAGAAGAACGACAACGGGGAGTTCCCCCGTCAGACGGCGTACAACGTGCCGCTCGAGTTGATCTACACGGCAGTGCCGTTCGTGATCATCTCGATCCTCTTCTACTTCACCGTCATCACGCAGAACAAGGTGCTCGACCTGCGTCCCGAGGACGAGGTGGGGGTCCGCGTCGACGTGACCGCGTTCCAGTGGAACTGGAAGTTCGGTTACAACAAGGTCGACGTCGACGGTGTGACCATCGCGGACGGCACCAACGAGGAGGCGACCCGCCAGGCCGAGGAGGCCGGCGTGCTCTCCGACGAACAGCGTGAGGCTCTCGGTCACGAGGGAATGCCCGCCGCGGGTGGCCCGATCCACGGCCGCCTCGCGGAGGACAAGTCGTACCTGCACTACAACAACATCGAGACCGTCGGCACCTCCGAGGAGGTCCCGGTACTGGTGGTTCCGACCGATACCCGGATCGAGTTCCGCCTCGCCTCGGCCGACGTGATCCACTCGTTCTGGATCCCCGAGTTCATCTACAAGCTGGACGTCATGCCGCACCCCGGCCGCAACCAGCAGCTGAGCATGTTCCAGGTCGAGCAGATCGACAGCGAGGGCGCCTTCGTCGGACGTTGCGCCGAGATGTGTGGCGTCTACCACGCGATGATGAACTTCGAGCTGCGGGCGGTCTCCCCGGAGGACTTCGCCCAGTACATCCAGTTCCGTCAGGACAACCCGACGGCCAGCAATGCCGAGGCGCTGCAGGAGATCGGCCAGACGCCGTACGCCACGTCCACGTCCCCGTTCAAGACGGGCCGTAGCGATACGCGTGACCAGAACAACATCATCGAGAACGCGTCGGCCAACTGACGTCTCTCCCGGGTATCACGCGAAGGACTCCTTAAGCGATGAACGCAACAGTAAGAATCTTCGACGGGCTGTTTATCTTCCTCGCCGTCTTGGGAATCGGGTACGGCTATCTGACCGGCACCTCCCGCACCGGCGTGGAGTGGGTGGGCACCACGGCCTTCATCCTCTCGGCCGGCCTGAGCCTGCTCATCGGTGGCTACCTGCGCTTCGTGGCCCGTCGTATCAGCACACTTCCCGAGGACTACGAGGAGGCCGAGGTCTCCGATGGTGCCGGCGAGCTGGGCTTCTTCAGCCCGCACAGCCTCTGGCCGTTCCTCGTGGCCTTCTCGGTCTTCGTCGTGGGCTACGGGCTGGCGTTCTGGAACTGGTGGGTCATCATCGGCGGCGGCACCGCCGTGATCATCACCGTCTGCGGCCTGGTCTTCGAGTACCACTGGGGTCGCGAGAAGCACTGATCCCGGTGTGAACGACCCCGTGGAACCCCCGGCGCGGACCCGCGCCGGGGGTTCTCGCGTACACCGAGACGGGCGGCGGAAACGGCGCGGGGCCCCGACCGCGGTGAGCGGTCGGGGCCCCGGGCGACGCGCAGCCAGGCGCGGACCCGTGGTTACAGTCCCATGTCCTTGGCGATGATGGTCTTCATGACCTCGTTGGTGCCGCCGTAGATGCGGTTGACGCGGTTGTCCGAGTACAGGCGTGCGATCGGGTACTCGTTGATGAAGCCGTAACCACCGTGGAGCTGGAGGCAGCGGTCGATGACCTCGGCCGCGACCTCGGTGCAGAACAGCTTGGCCGAGGCGGCCTCGGCGGGCGTGAGCTCGCCGACGTCGAGGGCCTCGAGGGCGCGGTCGGCGACGGCCTGGGCCGCGTCGACCTTGGCCTTGCACGCCGCGAGCTCGAACTTGGTGTTCTGGAACGAGGCGACGGTCTTGCCGAACACCTCGCGCTGCTCCACGTACTCCTGCGCGAAGCGGACGGCCGCGGCGGCCTGACCGTAGGCACCGAAGGCGATGCCCCAGCGCTCGGACGGCAGGTTCTGACCCAGGTAGTTGAAGCCGCGGTTCTCCTCGCCCAGCAGGTCCTCGACCGGCACCTTGACGTCGGTGAACGAGAGTTCCGCGGTGTCCGAGGTCTTGAGGCCCACCTTGTCGAGCTTGCGGCCCACCGAGTAGCCCTCGAGTGACGTCTGCACGGCGAGCAGGGAGATCCCGAACCGGCGGTCGTCCTCACGCGGAGCGGAGGTGCGGGCGCACACGATCATCCGGTCGGCGTGGACGCCGCCGGTGATGAAGGTCTTGGCGCCGTTGAGGATGTAGTGCGTGCCGTCCTCGGAGAGCTTCGCGGTGGTCTTCATACCCGCCAGGTCCGAGCCGGTGCCGGGCTCGGTCATGGCGATGGCCCACATCTCCTCGCCGGAGACGAACTTGGGGAAGTAGCGCTTCTTCTGCTCCTCCGTGGCGAGCATCTTGAGGTAGGGCAGGCAGAGCGCGACGTGGACGTTGGATCCGCCGAAGGTCACGCCGGCCCGGGTGATTTCCTCGGTCTGGATGGCCTCGAACTTGTGGGTGTCGAGGCCTGCGCCGCCGTACTCCTCGTCCACCGTGATACCGAACAGGCCGAGGTCGGCGAGCTTGTAGTAGAACTCGCGGGGGACGATCCCGGCCTCATACCACTCCTCGAAGTGGGGGGTCACCTCGGACTCGATGAAGGAGCGGAGGGTCTGGCGGAAGGCCTCGTGGTCTTCGTCGAACACAGTGCGGCGCAAAGGTCTGCCTTTCCAATGGTCGATCCGCCGCTCGAATCGCTGCGGCTGGACGTGCCGTCAGAGGAGCGGGGCCTCAGGGTGGTGGACTACTACCAACGAGTAGCTTACAAGGAAAGGAGTGCACTCCGCCGGGCTCGCGGCTCATCCGTTCGCGTCGATTCACTCAGTGGTGTCGGCGAATTCCAGCGCGGAGTCCGCGACGAGGCGGATCGGCCCCCTCACCTCGGTACCGTCGACCCGCTGACCCTTCTGCGTCACCGCCACCATGCCTCGCCCCCGGAGGTCGAAGGCGACCGACCGAGCCGTGTCCATGAGTTCGCGCCACCGATCCCCACCGGCAACCCGGGCCGCATCGGAAGGGCAGATCGATCCGGTGCCCCGGGCGCGCAGAAGTGTCCTGATGGCGGCCCCGAGTCGCTGGCGCGTCCCGTCCTCCGTCGGCTCCCACCACGGATCGCCGCGTTCGCCCAGGGCGACCTTCGCGTCGTGCACCACCACCCGTGCCGCGTCACCGTGCCTCTTCACGCCGCGGCGCCCGGCCATGAGCGCGCGGACCAGCTCGACACGCAGCTTCTCCGGGATGGACGGATCGGTGGCGCGCCACCGCCGTCCACCCACCACGACGTAGCGCCCGTCATCGGTGTGTTCCACTCTGCGGTCCCGGCCGGGCTGATCGTCGGTCATCCCGTCGATCATGCCTGTGCGCGTCGCAGCGCGGCGGCGATCAGCTTTTCCGCGGGGCCGGGCTGGGCCGGTGCTATCGTCGCGATGGGGCACTGAAACGTGTTCTACAAATGGCGGACGGAAGACGAGGAACATACCGTGACAGTTCAGGACGGAACATTCGACGCGGAATACGACGTGGTGGTCGTGGGGTCCGGTGTGGCGGCGTTGTTCGGCGCCGCGGCCGCGGCCTCCCGCGGATTGTCCACGTGCCTCGTCGAGAAGACCGACCGGTTCGGTGGGACGTCGGCGTACTCGGGTGGGGCCGTGTGGCTGCCCGGCAACCCTGTCCTGGCCCGCGACGGACTCGAGGACTCCGTCGAGCGTGGGCGGACGTATTTCAGGGCCGTGGTGGGCGATCGCACGGATCAGCAGGTGCAGGACGCCTTCCTGAGCACCGGCCCGGCGGTCGTGGAGTTCCTGCAGGACGAGCTCGGGATCCCGATGCGTTTCCAGGCGTTCCCGGACTACTTCGACGCCCCGGGCCGCCAGGAGGTGGGCCGGAGCATCTACCCGAAGCCGATCAAGGGGGTCGAGGTCGGGGCCAGGGTCTCCGATGTCCGATCGGCGGTGCCCGTGGACCAGTTCGCCGCCGACGAGGACACCACCCGTCTCGAGGGCGGCCGTGCGTGGGTGGCCCGCCTCGTGCTGGCGATGGATGCGATGGACAACGCCGAGTTGCGGCTCTCGAGCGCCGCCCGCGAACTGATCCGCGACGCCGACGGACGGGTGACCGGGGTGGCGGTGGACCAGAACGGAGAGCGGCGGACGCTGGGAGCCCGGCGCGGGGTGCTCGTCGCGGCCGGTGGCTTCGAGCGATCCGCCGAGCTCCGTGAGCGGCTGCAGCAGATGCCCACCGCCGACTGGTCCTCGTCGCACCCCGACACCGGATCCGGGGATGCGGTCCGCATGTTCGAGGATGTCGGCGCCCGGCTCGACCTGCTCGACCAGTCGTGGTGGTGCCCGGCGACCCTGTTCCCCAACGGGCACGCGGCCTTCACCCTGGGATTCCGGTCCGGACTCATCGTCGACGGCACCGGTCGTCGGTTCGCCAACGAATTGCTGCCGTACGACCAGATGGGACGTCAGATGCGCGCTCGGATGGCAGACGGGGCGGGCGACGACTTCTGGTTCGTCTTCGACGACGCGGAAGCCGGAGGCTTCCCGGCGATCTGTATCCCCGCACCGGGCGCGGACGATCTTCGCGCGGCCGGTCTCTGGCACACCGCCGGCAGCGTGGAGGAGCTCGCCCGGGCCACGGGTCTCGATCCTGCAGCCCTGCGCGCGAGCGTCGACCGCTTCAACGAGTTCGCCGAGCGGGGGGAGGACGCGGACCACCACCGTGGCGAGGACCCCTATGGTCGCTTCTTCGTGGGCGCCTCGACCGCGCAGGGGTGCCTGCGCCCGGTGGGCGGAGAGCGCCTGCACGCGGTCCGGCTGGTGCTGGGCGACCTGGGAACGAAGGGCGGCGCGGTGATCGACGTCAACGGCGCCGTCCTCGACACCGAGGGCCGGCCCATCGCGGGCCTGTACGCGGCCGGGAACTCCTCCGCGTCCGTCTCCGGCGAGGCCTACCCTGGGCCCGGCGTGCCGCTCGGTTCGGGGATGGCGATGGCGTTCCGCGCGGTCGCGGACATGGTGGGTGAGCCGCTGACCGTCACGCTCTAGCCGGGCCCCGGCCCGCGGGCCCAGGTCAGGAACTCCGCCGCCGACAGGATGGGCTTCGCCCATTTCTGCGCATTGCGCGCCTTCGTCGACTGGGTCCCGGGCTCCGCCACGACCAGGACGTCGCAGCGCGCCTTGGTGACGTTCGATACCGGCTCGAGGCCCACCCGCGCCGCCAGCGCCTCCATCTCCTCGCGAGAGAGGAGAACGCCGTCGTGGTCGAGTGCACTACCGGTGAAGCACACCCGGGTCCCGGGCCTGAGCACCGTCTCCGCCTCGGCCTCCGCCGCTGCGCGCAGTCCGCTCGTCACGTCGGCGCCGAGCACCCCGGCAACGGTCTGCAGTCGTGACCACAGTTCGGCGGTGACGGTCACCCGCTCCGCCGCGTGGCGAATCTGCTCTGCCACCAGAGTCCGGGCGCCATTCCGGAGCTCACGGTCTCCGGCCGTGAGGCCCACAGTGTCGTGGTTGTCGTCGTCATCATCGTGGTCGCCTCCGCGCACGACTTCGGTGCCGGGCCCGCCGGCCCCTGCACCTCCTACCGCCCGCCCCCGTCCTGACCGATCCAACAGAGACGCCCCCACGTCGGCGCTGACCGCCAACATCGCCGACAGCTGGGGGAGCACGTCCGATGTCGGCGTGGTGAGCCCGACATCGCGGCTGAGCAGGTACCCGAGCTCCGCCTCTTCCACGAGATCGGCGTCGAACGCCTCGGAGGCGCCATCGTCAGGCCACAGACGGCCGTGCGCCGCGAGCGCCGTCCGCGCGCGGGTGAGGGCCGACGCCGCGCGTGTCCGAGCCCGCTCGGCCGGCGTCAGCAGGTGCGGGGGCAGGTCGACCCCGAGGGGCGTCGGGGACGCGCTGCCGAGCCGCCGGAGCTCGAACTCCACCTCGCCGAGCGTCCGGTCGGCGCCCACCGCGACCGGCGTGTGGCCGTCGAGCAGCGGTGCGAGCAGCGTCCACGCCTCGAGGAGCGTGGGTGCGAGCAGCACGTCCGAGACGGTGATGCCGTACTCCGTGCGTGCCCGGGCCATATCCCGTTGCGGGTTGAGGAGTGTGGTGACCGCGGTGCCGTCCGGGAACGCGACCGCGAGCTCCACCGGCCGTGGGCGCGTGCGGACGCCGTCGTCGCCGACGGTGAGGGTGGCGATCGCGCAGTATCGGCGAGGAGGGGCGTCTGTGTCGGGGGAGCGCAGGAAGCGGGTGATCCGCCGGTCGGTCTTGAGGTCCCGCGCATGCACCGGACGGGTGAGGACCAGGCCGTCGAGCGTGCGGCACCGGCTCAGGGCCACGTAGAGCTGGCCGGCGGCGAAGGTGCCTCCGCTGAGGTCCACGACCAGCTTGTCGAGCGTCTGCCCCTGACTTTTGTGGATGGTGATCGCCCACGCGAGCGCGAAGGGGTATTGGGTGTAGGTGCCGACCACCTCGTGTCGCATGGCGCCGCCGGAGGCGACGGGGCGGGTGACGTCCCAGGTGTGCAGCGCGACCTCGGCGACGTCCCCGCCGGTGAACCGGACGACGACGACGGGACCGCGCTCGTCCCGATCGCCACGTCGACCGAACGTCACATCGAGAACGCGGCCGATCGAACCGTTGACCCACCGGTCGGCCGGGTCGTTGGTCAACATCATGATCTGTGCGCCGATCTTGAAGCTGAGCGTCTTGGCCGTCGGGGGTTCGAAGTCGGTTAGGTCGCCGGTGCTGGTGGCCTCCATCGCCAGCTCGGCCCCCGGTATGCGCTCCAGTCGTCGGCGATTGCGTGCCGTGGCCATGCGGTTGGTGGTGGTCAACGTCAGCCAGAACTCGTCATCCGGGGGTTCGAAGTCTGGGTCCGTGCGCGCGTTCAACCTCGCTCGGGCGTGGCCGACGAGGCTTCCCTCACGTATCGAGTTGAGGATGGTGGCGAGTGTGGGGTCCCCGGACTGTCGGAAGACGTGGGTGAGGTCGACGGTGGGGAAGTGGTCGCGGCTGAAGTGCGCGGCGGAGAAGAAGTACGGGGTGTCGTAGTCGGTCGTGAAGGTCGACTTCTCGTTCTCCGGGACCACGGGCGGGAGTTGGAAGAGATCTCCCACCAGGACCACCTGGACGCCGCCGAACGGCAGTGTCGGGTCGGGGCCGAACCGCTCGAGGGCAACGGAGATCATGTCGAACACGTCAGCGCGGATCATGGAGGCCTCGTCGAGGACGAGCGTGCGCACGCGGGACAGGGCTGTGGCGAAGCGGCCGGGCCGGTACGCGGGACCGCGGACGTGTTCCACGGTGTGGTTCGGATGGAAGCCGAAGAGCCGATGGATTGTATAGCCGCCGACGTTGAGTGCGGCGATACCGGTAGGTGCCGCTACCAGGGTGGGGTGGTCGGTTTCGGCGAGGAAGTGCCGGATGAGGGTGGACTTCCCGGTCCCGGCCTTGCCGGTGAGGAAGAGGTCGTGGCCGCTGTGGAGGAGCTGGAGGGCGTGGCGGATCTCGTCGGTGAGGATGATCCCGGACCCGGACCCGGACCCGGACCCGGACCCGGACCCGGCCCGGAACCGGGCGCCGTCTCGCTCGTACGACGTCATTGTTCTCCTGTGCGCGGGGATCGGTTGCTCAAAGACCGCGGGCCGGATCTCCGTGTGGAGATCCGGCCCGCGGTCGGGTGCTACAGGTGATCAGTGCTCGTCATTGCGACGGGCACGGTTCTCCTCCTGGAGCGTGTTGAGCATCCGGTACTCACGCTCGTGCTTGTCATGCGACGAACCCTCGAGCAGCTCGGCCTCGTCGGCCGGGTCGGCGGACAGACCACCGAACGGGGGCCGCCCGGCGACGCCCAGCTGGTTCATCTTGGAGGGCACCTTGGCACCCGCGTACTCGAGCGGGATCGCGTGCCCGTGCTCGTCGACCTCGCCGAGCGGCTGGTGGACCTCGATGAACTCACCCTGCGGCATCCGCATGATGATGCCGGTCTCGATGCCGTGCTCCAGCACCTCACGATCCGCACGCTGCAGACCCAGGCACAGGCGGTAGGTGGAGAAGTACACCAGCGGCGGTAGCAGGATCAGCCCGATACGACCGGCCCACGTGGTGGCGTTCAACGAGATGTCGAAGTGGTACGCGATGAGGTCGTTCGCGCCCATCAGCACGAGGATCACGTAGAACGTGATGGCCATCATGCCGGCGGCGGTGCGGACCGGGACGTCGCGCGGACGCTGCAGCAGGTTGTGGTGAGCGGTGTCGCCCGAGAACTTGGACTCGATCCACGGGTAGACGAACATCAGGGCGACCATGGCGCCGAGCATCACGGCCACCCAGGTGGTGGCGGTGACCGTGTACGGGCCGAGGTAGAGCTCCCAGGCCGGCATCACACGTGCGCCGCCCTCTGTCCAGAGCATGTACCAGTCAGGTTGGGATCCGGCCGAGATGTGTGCCGGGTTGTAGGGCCCGAGGTTCCAAATCGCGTTGATGGTGAACAAGCCCGAGAAGAGCATGATCACACCGAGCGTGATCGCACCGAACGCAATCGACTTCACCGCGAAGACCGGGAGGATACGCACGCCGACGACGTTGTTCTCGGTGCGGCCCGGCCCGGGGAACTGCGTGTGCTTCTGGTACCAGACCAGCGCGAGGTGTGCGGCGATCAGGGCCAGGATGATGGCCGGGATGATCAACACGTGCAGGACATAGAAGCGCGGGATCATGAGCTCGCCGGGGAAGTCCCCGCCGAAGATCATCCAGTGCATCCAGGTGCCGATCACCGGCAGGCCGACAATGATGGCGGAGGTGATCCGGAGGCCGGTGCCGGAAAGGAGCTCGTCCGGCAGACCGTAGCCGAGGAAGCCCTCGACGATGCCCAGGAGCAGCAGCACACAACCGATGATCCAGTTGGCCTCACGCGGGCGGCGGAACGCACCGGTGAAGAAGATCCGGATCATGTGGACGACCATCGAGGCGACGAACAGCAGCGCCGCCCAGTGGTGAATCTGCCGTACGAAGAGACCGCCGCGCACCTCGAACGAGATGTTCAGTGCGGTCTCGTACGCCCGGGACATCTCGATGCCGTTCAGCGGCGCGTAGGCACCCTGGTAGATCACCTTCGACATGGACGGATCGAAGAACAGGGTGAGATAGACACCCGAGATCAGCAGGATGATGAAGCTGTACAGGGCGATCTCGCCCAGGAGGAAGGACCAGTGCGTCGGGAAGACCTTGTTGATCTGCCGGCGCATGCCCTGGGCCATGGTGTACCGCGAGTCGAGATTGTCTCCGACTGTGGCGAGTTTGGTGTTGTTGCTCATGAACGACGCTCCCAGAAGGCAGGTCCGACCGGCTCGATGAAGTCACCGTTGGCGACGAGGTAGCCCTCGTTGTCCACGGCGATGGGCAGCTGCGGAAGCGCACGCGCGGCGGGGCCGAAGACCGGCTTGGCGTACTCGAGCGCATCGAACTGCGACTGGTGACACGGGCAGAGGAAACGGTGGGTCTGCTGCTCGTACAGCGAGGTGGGGCACCCGAGGTGCGTGCAGATCTTCGAGAAGGCGTACAGGTCGCCGTAGTTGAAGTTCTCCTGGCCCTTGCGCTTGATCACGCGAGCGGCGTCCTCCGGGCGGAAGCGGATCAGCATGACCGCATTGCGGGTGCCGTGGATCGAGTGCATGTCCTCGGTGAAGTTGCCGATCGCGCTCGCGGGGAGCGGGAACACGGACTCGAGGGCTCCGGTCGAGAGATCGTCGATGTGGATCCGCTCGAGCCGGCCCTGCCCGGCGGGCGGGTGGCCGTCCGGGAAGACCTTGGCGGTGTCACGCCCGAGATAGACCTTCTCCGGAGGCAGACCGTCGGGACGGGTGTCCGAGGCGAGAGTCCAGCCCGTGGTGTGGAGCGTGCCGTCGCCGGCGACGGTCATCGGGCCGCGCTTCCACGGGTTCTTGATCATGCCGCCGAGCGGCAGGATCGCGGAGAGGCCGATGAGACCGACGCTCGCACCGAGGAACCCGCCCATGACCTTGCGGCGGCCCAGGGTGGAGGACTTCCACGAGTCATTGAGCTCGGCGACGATCGTCCGCCGGTCGACATCGGACGACGGGCCGTCGTGGCGCGTCTGGACCGAGATCTCCTCGGGAACGAACTTCTTGGTGAACTGCACCGCGCCGAAGCCCAGGAACAGGATCGACAGACCGATCGTGAGGCCGAGAAGCGGCGTGTACGCCATGTACAGCGCGTGGCCGGCCTCTCCTTCACCCTTGTGCTCCCAGGGCCAGAAGATGTAGACGGCGGCGAAGGCCAGGCCGAAGAGGGCGGACAGGGCGAACCAGATGGTGACGGTCCGTGCGGCGCGCTTCTCGGCGCGGGTCTCGACACCCTCGGGCCAGCGGGCCTCGCGGAACTTGACGTCGACCTCGTCGAGCTCGGTACCGAGCCGGACGAGCTCCTCATCGCTCATCCGGTCCAGGTCCGCGGGGGACGGGTTCTTGGGGGTCTCACTCATGAACGGGATCCGATCCACAGGGTCGCACCGATGAGGGCGACGATGCCGACAAGCCACATGGCCACACCTTCGGTGACGGGGCCGAGGCCACCCAGGCCATAGCCACCGGGGGAGACCTTGGAGTCAGCGTTCTTGATGTAGGCGATGATGTCCTGCTTCTCGTCCGGCGTCAGCTGGCGATCCGAGAACTTGGGCATGTTCTGCGGGCCGGTGAGCATGGCCTGGTAGATCTCCTGCTCGTTGGCAGGATCGAGAATCGGGGCGTACTTGCCCGCGGACAGGGCGCCACCGCGACCGGTGAAGTTGTGGCAGGACGCGCAGTTCAGGCGGAACAGCTCGCCACCGCGGGCCAGCTCCTCGGCGCGGCTCTCCCCGGAGACGCCGCGCAGGCTCTCCTGGGCGATGGTGCCGTCGGGGTTGGTGATGATGCCCGGTCCGCCGCCGTACTGGTCGACGTAGGCGGCCAGGGCGACGATCTGGTGCTCGCTGTAGCGCGGCTTCTTGCGCTCGGCCTGGGCCTCGTTGTCCGCTGCCGGCATACGACCGGAGTGCACCTGGAAGTAGACCGAACCCGCGCCGACGCCCACGAGCGAGGGGCCACGGTCCTCCACGCCCTGCAGGTTCTGCCCGTGGCAGGTGATGCAGGCGACGTCGTAGATCGACTTACCCTCGGCGATGAGCGCGGCCTGATCCTGCTGCGCGGTGGCCACCTGCGGCTCGGGGACCACGGCGGTCGCGATGGCTCCCGCGCCGAGCAGACCGGCGGCGATGACGAGCGCGCCGGTCGCCTTGCGGCGCCGCTTGGTGGAAGCAGTCCGCGTGGTGGCCGGCGCCGGTTCAGGCGCCGGCGAGTCCGCAGCGGATGGGTGAGGTGAGTTCATTGTGAGTTCCCTTTGGTGTTGGGACCTGCTGGACACAGCGTCCTGCGGCCAGCTGACTACTGAATGAAGTAGATGGTGACGAAGAGGCCGATCCAGACGACGTCGACGAAGTGCCAGTAGTACGACACGACGATCGCCGCGGTGGCCTGTGCCGGGGTGAAGCGCGACATCGTCGTACGCATCACGAGTACGACGAAGGCGATCACGCCGGCCGCCACGTGGAGTCCGTGGAATCCGGTGGTGATGAAGAAGACCGACCCGTAGACGCTCGAGGAGATGGTGACGCCCTCGAGGTATAGGTACAGGTATTCGTAGGACTGGCCCAGCAGGAAGACCGTCCCCATGACCGCCGAGATCACGTACCACCGGCGTAGGCCGAAGACGTCGCCCTGCTCTGCCGCGAAGACACCCATCTGACAGGTGAACGACGACGCCACGAGGATGACGGTGATCGTCACGGCGAAGGGCACGTTGAGGTGCACCGGATAGGAGGGCCAGTCACCTCCCGAGTTCGCCTTGGAGACGAAGTACATCGCGAACAGGCCCGCGAAGAACATCAGCTCCTGGGACAGCCAGATGATGGTGCCCACACTGACCATGTTCGGCCGATTCAGCGAATGAACACGCTGGGCCATGGCCGATCCTGAGTTATCTACTGCGCTCGTCACGTGGCCAAGTATGACCCCTGAGGTGGGTGGAGTCTGCATGGACCCCCGAAATCGGCGTGTCCGCTCAGTGTTTCCGCAGGTCGTTTTCGAAACTTACTGGAAGCACCCCGGAAATCGTCCCCCTTGCAGGGGCTATCAGGGCACTCTCAGGCGTGCCTTCGGAACCTGCGTTCCGCTCTCATCCGGGGTGGGCGGTCGGCCCCGTCGGACTTTGCGGTGGCACGATTGACGGCGAATGGTCGGCGTTGTCGAAGGCGTCGTGCGATCCGGTATTCGGAGGAGGTCGGTACACGTGGGCAGTTCGGCGACGTTCGACGGGGGGCACTCGTGGCCCGCGGTGCTCGGCACCCTGACCAGCGGTGAGGACCTGGATCCTGCCGCCGCCGGCTGGGCGATGGCCCGGATCATGGAGGGCGTCGCCTCCGACGCGCAGATCGGGGCATTCGGGGTCGCGCTCAAGATGAAGGGCGTGACGGGCCCGGAACTCGACGCGCTGTCCGCGACGATGCTCGATTACTCCCGCCGGGTACCCACCTCCCGCCCGTGTGTCGACATCGTGGGCACCGGCGGGGACCGACAGGGCACTGTCAACATCTCCACCATGTCGTCCCTCGTGGTGAGCGCCTGCGGGGTGCCGGTGGTCAAGCACGGCAACCGGGCCGCGTCGTCGAAGAGCGGCGGGGCCGACGTTCTGGAGGCGCTGGGCGTGGCGATCGACCTGGGGCCCGACGAGGTCGCCCGGTGCCTGGATGAGGTGGGGATCGCCTTCTGCTTCGCCCCCGTCTTCCATCCCGCCCTGCGCTTCGCGGCCGCGCCGCGCAAGGAGATCGGCATACCGACGGTGTTCAACATCCTCGGGCCGCTCACGAACCCGGCGTCCCCGATCGCGAATCTCATCGGGTGCGCGTTCGAGAACCTCATGCCGGTCATGGCCGAGGTGTTCGCGCGTCGGGGGAAGTCGGCCCTGGTCGTCCGCGGATCCGACGGGCTCGACGAGATCACCATGACCGGGGCGACACGCGTGTTGCGTGTCGCGGGCGGGCATGTCGACGAGGATTCGATCGAACCCGGGGATTTCGGCATGCAGACCTGCTCGATCGAGGAGTTGCGGGGCGGCGACGGCGAGCACAATGCGGGTGTTGCCCGCGATCTGCTCGCGGGCGTGAGAGGCCCGGTCCGTGATGCCGTGCTCCTGAACTCCGCGGCAGCCCTGGTGGCCTTCGACGGGCTGGATAGGGACGCGGACCTGGTGAGCTCCATGCGTTCTGCCGTGGATCGGGCGGCCGCCGCGATCGACGACGGCTCGGCGACACGGCTACTCGACACGTGGGCCCGGGTCAGTAGCGTTCGCTGACGCCGCTCTCCTGGGTGTCGGGTCCGCGGCCGGCCCGACCCTCGGGTGTGCTACCGCGCGCCGTTCGTCTCCGCGTGTTCCGACGCCGCGCGTTCGGCGCGTGACGCCCAGTCGCTCACTGTGTGTGCGCCGTTCACGGGAAGTTGCCACGAGCCCGCGACGGACACGATGCGTGTGGGTGCGGAATCTATCCATCGGTGGACATTCCGCACCTGGTCCAGGGTCGCGCCTCCCAGCGGCCCGGGCCCGGGCCGCACTGACGTCGCCGCCGTGCGTAACGCGTCGATGACCGGCATCGGCGAGGCGCCGGTGGGTACCGCTCCAGAGCCCGCGAGGCGGCCGTGACGGATCACCGCCACCTCCCACCTCGCGCGGCCCGCTCTCTGGGCCAGGACCAGTTCGGTCAGGCCCGCGGTGGCAGCGAGTTCCTGGAGCCGGGTGAGGACACGGATGAGCATGGCGGTCCGGTCCCGTAGCCGGGCCGCCCGTTCGAAGCCGCCTTCCGCGGCGATGTCGTCCACTCTCGCCGTCAACATTCGCAGGGGCCCGGAGTCCTCCCCGGTCACCAGTTCGAGCCAGTTCTGTGGTGTCGGTTCGGCCCCGAAGCCCATGACGAGGTCTTCCCACGCTGATCGCGCATCCTCGGCTCGCCGGAACGGCCCCAACGCCAGATGGTCCTCCGGGATTCGGCTCACCCGTCCCTTCGTGCCCTTCCCGCGTGGTGGGGCGAGCCACCAGCCGCGCCGTGGAGCGCGGGACCGGCGGTTGAAAGGTGGTTGGAGTGAGTCGATCAATTGCTCTTCGACGCTCCATGCCTCGAGCAGGTGGGAGCACTCCACAGCCTCGACGGAATCCGCGAGTCCGACCATCGTTCGCATCCGACCCCGGGTGTCACCGCCGGAGAAGTAGGAACGCGCTCGCCGGCGGACATCGACGGACGACCCCACGTAGAGGGGGACGCCCTCACCGTCGCGGAAGACGTAGACGCCGGAGCCGGTGGGCAGTGAGTCGGTGAGCGAGGCCCGACGACGGACCTCGGGGGACAGACGCCCGTCGTAGGAACGGAGCTCCGACAGCGTGGAGACGCCGCAGTCGCCCACCCTGGAGATGAGCGCGTGGAGGACGTCCACGGTCGCCCTCGCGTCCTGGAGGGCGCGATGGTTCGGCTCGACGGCCGACCCGAGGTGCGCTGCGAGTGTCCCCAACCGGTGCCCTCGCGTCTCCCCGCTGTGCAGGATGCGGCGGGCGAGCGTGAGGGTGCACAGAGACAAGGGCTCGGGCCACTCGTTTCCTGTGGCGGATGCCGCTGCGCGAAGAAACCCGAGATCGAACCTGGCGTTGTGTGCCACGAGGACAGCTCCCCGGGAGAACTCGAGGAACGTCGCCATGACCTCGCCGAGTCGCGGCGCGTCCACGAGATCGCCGGGCAGGATCCCGGTGAGTCGGCTGATGTGCGTGGGGAGCGGGCTGTCGATCGCGACGAAGGTGGACAGCTCCGCCTGTACTTCGCCGCCGCGTACCCGCACCGCGCCGACCTCGGTGATCTCGTCGGTACCGGCTCGCGTGCCCGTCGTCTCCAGGTCGACGACGACGAAGGTGATCTCCGACAGCAGTGGTTCGAGCTCATCGAACGACGTCTGCGCCCCCGGCGAGGCGGTCGACGGCGCCGATGTCGTCGGTGGAGAGATCGGTCGGGACATGCCGCAGACCGTAGCGGTCCGGTCCGACACTGCTGCCGCCCCGGCCGCTCGACGAGGGGATGTCGTACCTGCTGTCTATGGTCCGGCCTGACGGTCGTCACGACACGCGGATCGCGGATCGATAACGGACGGGCAACGCGCCCGGGACGGAGTGTGAGATAGATCATGTTTTCATTGGACTGTGGACGATGCCCTGAGGCGGATCGCGGTTGCTCCGGATGTAT
This sequence comes from Dietzia aurantiaca, assembly GCF_021033825.1. Taxonomy (GTDB): domain Bacteria; phylum Actinomycetota; class Actinomycetes; order Mycobacteriales; family Mycobacteriaceae; genus Dietzia; species Dietzia aurantiaca. The sequence goes on along the minus strand of NZ_JAIFXZ010000004.1, from coordinate 78,946 downwards.
CGTGGAGTTGCTGTGGTCGGAGAGTTCCCAGGTAGACGACCTTTCTGCGGAGTCCTGCGGGTATGTTCTCGCTCCTGATGTCCGGGCCGCGATCGAGGTGCTGCGGGATGTCGGAATGGTCTCTTCCGTCGAGATCCTGGCTGCATTTCCCGCCGCGTAGTCGATGGGCTGGACTTCGGCGAGACGTTTTCGTAACCTTTTCGAGACCTCGGAAGTCATCACCCGCCCACCGGTGGGGGGCCGAGGTCAACACCTAAGCACCGTCACGGTGCGCCGGGGAACCAAGAACTACTGGGGTGAATCGCCCGAGGGCCTCGAAGGTCCGAGAGCGTAGGACAGACTTCCGTGTCCGAACCCGTCAGCTAACCCGGTCGGTGTCGCAGGAAGAAAGAGGAAAGACTCTCGTGGGAGCCCACAGCATCAAGACCAGTTCGACCGGCCGTCGTGTGGCCGCAGCCGGACTGCTCGCCGCCGGAGCGGCCGTCGCCGGATCCGGTACCGCCGCCGCCGCACCCGTGACAGTCGACGTTCCCGTCGAGCTTCGTCTGCCCGGTGTGCCGTCTCAGGTCACGGTTGATCTGCCCGAGGGGATCGCCCTCCCCGCCGGCCTTCAGCAGGTCGCCGCGCCCGTGGAGGAGTTCGCAGCTCCCGCGCCGCAGGTCAGCACCGGCCAGAAGATCCTCGACGCGGCCTCGACCCGCGTCGGTTCCCCCTACGTCTGGGGCGCGACCGGGCCGGATTCCTTCGACTGCTCGGGCCTGACCTCGTGGGCCTACCAGCAGGCCGGGATCTCCATTCCGCGCACCAGCCAGGCCCAGGTCGGCGGCGGCACCCAGGTCTCCAAGGCCGATCTGCAGCCGGGTGACATCGTCGCCTTCTACAGTGGCGCCAGCCACGTGGGCATCTACGCCGGTAACGGCCAGGTCGTTCACGCACCGTACTCCGGCACCTCGGTCAGCTACGCCCCGCTGGACTCCATGCCGTTCTACGGCGCGACCCGCTACTACTGATCGGGTCCCCTGCACTGCGCAGACCCCGCTGATCCCGGTGAGGAACCAGGACCAGCGGGGTCTTGTCGTCTGTAACATTCGTTTCCGGGCACCCGATGCCACCCTTGACGTCCGTGATCGCGGACGAATCCGGCATCCCACCGATTCGAGAGTTCGACCCACATCAGATGACTCGCAGTCTCATCGCGGCCGTCGGCGCGGCGACCGTGGCACTTTCGCTCACATTCGGGGCGGTCGCGTCCGCGCAGCAGGCACTTCCGGCCCCGCAGGCTCCTGCTGATGCCGTTCCCTCAGGCGAGCCGGGGGGTGTCGACCAGCTGGCCAGCGGGGCCGAGACCGACGATTCTCCGCTGGCAGTCGGGATCGGAGGCCTCGCGGACGCCGGGGAGGACCTCGCGGAGCTGTCGCGCTTGTCGGAGGAGGCCGGAGCGCTGGGCGAGGAACTCCACCTGGCCCGCGCGGAACTGGAACGCTCGGTCGCCGATCGGGACCGTCTGGAGCGTGCGGCGGGTGTCGCGGCGGCAGCCGCGGCGGCCGCGGACGGGACCGCTCGCCGGGACCAGTCACTCGTCGACCACCTGGCGGCGATGAGGTATCGCGGCGGTGACACCGGCGCGACCCGTGCTGCCGTTCTCGCCGAGAGCCCGCGGGACCTGGTCCATCGACTCGATGCGCTCAGCCGTCTCTCCGGCGCCACCACCACGGCCCTGGACGCGTCCAGGGCCGCCTCTGTCGAAGCCGCCAGGCTGCGGGAGGACGCGAACGGGGCTGCTGATGCGGCGAGGGCGGTCGCAGAGGAGACGCGGAAGAGGATGGAAGAGCTCGACCGGCGCTCGGATGAGATGCGGCTCCGGATGGATGAGGTCCGGCGGCGGGTCGACGCCCTGTCCGATTCCCAGCGGGCGCTGTGGATCGGCGGGCCGATGGTCCCGGAGGGTTACGTCGCCCCTCCGGTCGACGGGGTCAACTCCGCTGCACTCCGGACCGCCCTGACCCGGCTGGGGGCTCCGTACTCGTGGGGCGCCACCGGGCCGTCGGAGTTCGACTGCTCCGGGCTCATGGTGTGGTCGTACGCCCGGGAGGGCAAGACGCTGCCTCGCTCGAGTCAGGCGCAGGCCGCAGCCGGGACGCCGGTCGCGCCGGCGGACATGCAGCCGGGTGACCTGGTGATCTACTACCCGGGCGCCACGCACGTCGGAATGTACGCCGGTGACGGACTGGTCCTCCACGCACCGACCTACGGGGTCCCTGTCAAGCTCGAGAAGGTCGACGCGATGCCGATCAGCGGCATCCGCCGGTACTGAGAGGACGGCAGGTCGGGCGGTCGCCCGACCTGCCGTGTGGCAGGCTCGCAGTCGATGACGAAGACCCTACTGATCACCAACGACTACCCGCCGAGGCCCGGGGGAATCCAGTCGTACCTCGAGACGTACCTCGCACACCTCGACCCCGACGATGTCGCGGTGTTGGCCTCGACCTTCCGCGGTGACGAATCCACCCGGTACGACGAGTCGAAGCCGTATCTGGTGGAACGGGTGCCGACGGAGATGCTGCTGCCGACGCCGGATCTGGCCGGTCGGGCCCGCCGCCTGGCCGAGGACTTCGGCGCCAGCACCATCTGGTTCGGCGCGGCCGCCCCACTGGCCGCGATGGCCCCGGTACTCAGGGCCGGGCCGGTGAACCGCATCGTGGCCAGCACCCACGGGCACGAGGTGGGATGGTCGATGCTGCCCGGCTCTCGGCAGGTACTCCGGGTGATCGGCGACTCAACGGACGCCGTGACCTACGTCAGCGACTACACGCGCCGCCGGTTCGCGTCCGCATTCGGGCCGCGGGCCAGGCTGGTGCACCAGCCCGGAGGGGTCGACACGGACCGGTTCCGTCCGGACCCGGCGGCCCGGAAGGCGATCCGTCAGCGCTACGGGGTGGCCGATCGTGACGTGATCGTGTGTTTGTCCCGTCTCGTGCCGCGAAAAGGCCAGGACATGCTGATCAGGGCCCTGCCGGAGATCGCCCGACGTGTGCCTGGGGCGGTGCTCGTCATCGTCGGGGGAGGCCCGTACCGGCGGACACTCGAAGGACTGGCGCGGCGTCACGGCGTCACCGACCGCGTGATCTTCACCGGTCGCATCCCCGCCGAGGAGATCGTCGACCACCACCGCATGGCGGACGTCTTCGCCATGCCCTGCCGCACCCGCGGTGGCGGGTTGGACGTGGAGGGCCTGGGGATCGTCTACCTGGAGGCCTCCGCATGCGGCGTGCCCGTGGTGGCCGGCCGGAGCGGGGGAGCGCCGGAAACCGTCCAGAACGGCCGCACCGGGTCGGTCGTGGACGGCACGTCCGTCCCCGAGATCGTCGATGCGGTGGCCGGGATCCTCGAGGACAAGCCCCGGGCGTCCGCGATGGGGATGCGAGGGCGCAACTGGACGCTGGACCGCTGGCGCTGGCAGGACCTCGCCAGAGACATGGAACGCGTGCTCTCGGGGGACTGACCCGGGAGCACGCGTTCCGTGTGGGCGCCGTATCAGGCGTAGAGCGCCTCGATCTGCCGGGCGTACTTCTGGTGCACCACGTTCCGCTTGACCTTGAGCGAGGCCGTCAGCTCACCGGTCTCCTCCGTGAACTGGTCCGGCAACACGTGGTACTTCTTGATCGACTCGGTGTGCGAGACCGACCGGTTGGCCCGCGACACGGTCTGGTCGAGGTGCTCGATCAGGCCTGCGTCCTTGAGCAGGTCGTAGAGCGAACCGGTCTTGCCGTGATGGTGCTTCCACCGCTCGAGCGCCTCCGGGTCGAGCGTGAGCAGCACGGAGATGAACGGCTGCCCGTCGCCTACGCACACCGCCTCGGAGATCAACGGATCGGCGCGGAGGGCGTCCTCGAGCTGGTTGGGGGCGACGTTCTTGCCTCCGGCGGTGACGATGATCTCCTTCTTGCGGCCGGTGATCGTCAGGAATCCGTTCTCGTCGAGCGTGCCGAGATCACCGGTACGGAACCAGTCGCCGGCGAACGATTCGGCCGTCGCCTTCTCGTTCTGCCAGTAGCCGGAGGCCACGACGGGGCCGCTCACCTCCACCTCGCCGTCAGCGGCGATGCGCACCGCGCATCCCGGTAGCGGCTGCCCGACGCTGCCGATCCGCATGCGTCCGGGCGTGTTCACCGTGATGGCCGCGCACGTCTCGGTCAGGCCGTAGCCCTCGAAGATATTGACCCCGATGCCGTCGAAGAAATGCGTGAGGCGCTCGCCGAGCGCCGCACCGCCCGAGATCGCGATCTCGCAGCGGCCGCCGAGCGCGGCGATGAGCTTGGCGTAGACCAGCCTCGAGAACACGGCGTGGCGGAGTCGGAGGATCGGACCCACACGACCGTCCTGTCGTGCTCTGGAGTACGCGACGGCCGTGTCGGTGGCCTTGTCGAACATCCAGGCCTTGATCGCGCCGCCGTCCTGGGCGGTCGCCTGGGCCTTGTTGAAGACCTTCTGGAACACCCGGGGCACCGCGAGGATGTAATGGGGACGCATCTCCGCGAACGTGTCGACCAGATTGGCGATATCGGACGAGTGCGCGATGGTCACGCCGGCGTGGAAGCCGGCGTAGGTGATGGCCCGGGCGAGAACGTGGGCCAGCGGGAGGAACATGACCGTCGTCGCGTCGTCGCGGAGATACTGGTGGAACGGGGTCTCGAGGACGGCCAGGGTCTCGGACATGAAGTTCCGGTGGGTGAGCATGCAGCCCTTGGGCCGGCCGGTCGTTCCGGACGTGTAGATGAGCGTCGCGGGGGAGTCGGCCCGCACCGAGGCGCGTCGTTCGTCGAGGACTGACCCGTCGACCGATTCGCCCTCGGTGGTGAGCATGTCGATCACCGGGGTGTCACCGTCGATCACCAGCACCTCGGGAGTGCTCTCGAGTCCGGTGACGCCGTTTCGCGCGGTGACCGCGTACTCGTCCTTCTCGACGATGATCAGGCGCGCCGCGGAATCCTCCATGATCCAGCGGATCTGCTCGGAGCTCGAGGAGTCGTACACCGGGACGGTGACAGCCCCGACCGCCCAGATCGCGAAATCGATGACGTTCCACTCGTACCGGGTCGAGCAGAGCAGTGCGACCCGGTCGCCGGCCCGGATTCCTCGTGCCACCAGGCCGCGGGCGACGGCACGGACGGTATCGGCGAACTCTCGGTTGGTGACGTCGCTCCACTCGCCGCCCACAGGCCGCTGGAACGCCACGTTGTCCGGGGTCTTCTCGGCGCGATCGTATGCAGACTGGACGCACGACCAGTCCTCGGCGACGGTGAAGTTGGCGGGTGCGGCGACGTATTCGCGCAAGGGTCCTCCCGGTGGAGACGTTCGCTGTGTGTCTGTCACCTCACACTATCCCCGCCCGTCCATGCCGTCTCGGGCACCCGGCATCGATGCGGGCCCGGACAACTCCGTCAGACCTCGCTGACGACGCATCGCGGGGCCCGATGTGTGAAGCTAGAGCGTATGAGCGACGACAACGGCGTGCCCGAGGTCTGGCCGACCCGGGACTCCACGGTGGTCGCGGCGACGCCCGAGGACGTCATGGCCGTGATCTCCGACTTCCCCGCGTATCCCGAATGGTCCACGTTCATCCAGCTGGCCGAGGTGCAGTCAATCGGGCCGGACGGCCACCCGGACCGCGTCCGTTTCGAGCTCGAGGCGGGCGCCATCATCGACGAGTACGTGCTCGCATATTCGTGGTCGGAGGACGGCAGGGCTCTCGAGTGGCGCCTCGTGAGCTCGGCACTGCAGAGGTCGCAGCACGGTAGCTACCGGCTCGAGCCGGTGGAGGGCGGGACGCGGGTGGACTACGAGCTCGAGATCGAGCTGGCGGTCCCGGTCATCGGCAGTCTGCGCACGCGCGCGGAACGCCGGATCCTTGTGGGCGCTCTGAGTGAACTCAAGCGGAGAGTCGAGGCCGGGTGAAGGACACGCGTGTCGTCGTCGTCATGGGTGGCGACCCCACCGACCGCGCGGAGCGGACCGCCGACGTCATCTCGGGGACCGGGGGGACGGCGCTGGTGCTCACCGGACACCCGGACGCGGTGGATTCGCGACTCGACAGCACCGAGGGCGGCACCGTTGAGGTGCGCGCCGACGACCCCGTGGCGCGGCTCGACGCCTACAGGTCCGGTGCCGCGGATCCCCACGACGACCTGCTGGCGGCGCTGGCGGCCGGGGGCGACTCCCCGCTCTCCGCCGTGCTGGGGTGGGAGTACGCCCGTCGGGCGACGGCGGCCCGCTACTGGGACGTGGTGGTTGTGGAACTCGACGGCGATCTCGCCGCGGTCCGGCGGCTCGCGTCCGCGGGCGAACTGGCGTCGTTCGTCGAATCCAGGTGGCCGGCGCACGTGCGGTTCGCGTCCATGGCCGCCGGGGATCTCGCCGACGTGCGCGTGCGGGAGGCCCACCGCCTGGCGCTGCTCGCCGACGACGTGGCGAGCTTCCTCGCCGGACCCGTCGAGGTGACAGTGGCGGGGCGGGCGCCCGAGCGGACCGCGGCGATGGCGGAGCTGGCGCGGGGCGGGGTGCGTCCGCAGATCGAGGCCGACGCCGACGGGTCCTACGTCGTCGCCTATCCGTCCCCGACCATGCCGTCCGGCCCGGCCGCCGTCGACGGCGACATGGTCACGCTGGACCACGACGGGTTCCGGGCGGTCCTGCCGCTACCGGCACTGTTGTCGCGGTGTGTGCTGATCGGCTCCGGGTATGACGACGAGACCGGCCGTGTGCTGCTGCGTTTCGAGCCCGATCCGGATCTGTGGCCCCCGAACCTCGTACCGTCCGGCTTCGTCGGCCGGGCCGGGTAATATCCGCGATCGACACGATCATTCGACATGAGGAACGGTGACCAGGTTGCTGTACTGGCTGTTCAAGTTCGTACTCATCGGACCCTTCCTCCGATTGACCAGCCGGCATGTCGTCATCGGGAAGGAGAATTTCCCGCGCGAGGGTTCGGCGCTGCTGGTCGGCAACCACCTGTCTGTCGGCGACTGGCTGTTCATGCCGCTGCTCATGCCGCGCCGGGTGACGTTCCTCGCCAAGAGCGACTACTTCACCGGGACCGGAATCAAGGGCATGCTGAGTCGTTGGTTCTTCGCCGGGTCGGGGCAGCACCCGATCGACCGCACGAACGCGGACGCCGCGCAGGCCGCGTTGAACGCGGGGCTCGAGGTGCTCAACAAGGGCGAGATACTGTGCATCTACCCGGAGGGGACCCGCTCGCCGGACGGGCGGCTCTACCGCGGTAAGACCGGCCCGGCTCGCCTCGCCATGAAAGCCGGGGTCCCGGTCATCCCGATCGGTGTCACCGGGACCGGCGACTACATCCGCGCGATCTGCAGGCCGCGGCCGGGCCGTCGCGCCGAGGTCCGGGTCATGGTCGGCGAGCCCCTCGACATCACCCCGTGGGCCGGCCGCGAGGGGGAGCGCGCTGCCGAGCGTGAGATCACCGACGAGTTGATGCGCAGGATCCAGGCGCTGACCGGCCAGGAATATGTCAGTGGCGTCTACGGAGCTGACATGAAGAAGCAGTTCGATGCCGTCCGCGATTCCGGGCACAACCTGCTCGACCAGCCGGTCGACGGGCAGAGCTGACCCGGTGCGTTACTTCTACGACTGCGAGTTCATCGAGGACGGCGCCACCATCGAACTGGTGTCGGTGGGCGTCGTCGCCGAGGACGGCCGCGAGTTCTACGCCGTGTCGACCGAGTTCGACGCCGGCGCCGCGGGCCCGTGGGTACGCCGGAACGTGCTGCCCAAGCTGCCCAGCCCGTCCTCGTCGGCCTGGATGTCCAGGTCGCGGATCCGCGACGAGTTGTACGAGTTCGTCACCGCACCGCCCACCGGCGGCGTCGAGATGTGGGCCTGGGTCGGCGCCTACGACCACGTGGCGGTGTGCCAGCTGTGGGGCGATATGACCGCGCTCCCGGCGGCGATGCCGCGGTTCACCCGTGACGTCCGGCAGCTGTGGGAGACGGCGGGCAAGCCGGACCTGCCCTCTCATCCGGGCGGGGAGCACGACGCGCTGGCCGACGCCCGGCACGCACTGATGCGCTTCCGCGCCATCGCCGCGAAAGCGCCCCACCTGGGCCTCTGAGACCGGCGGTCGCCGCTGTCGCGTATTCTCGCCGAGGTGAGCAACTGGACAGTCGACGTCGACATCGCACAGCTTCCCGATCTGCCCCCGCTCTCTTCGGAGCTCGACAGGAAGTTGGCGGACGCACTCTCCCGGCCGGCGCTCCAGCAGCCGTCGTGGGACCCCCAGCACGCTGCGGCGATGCGCAAGGTTCTCGAGAGCGTCCCGCCGATCTGTGTCGCCTCCGAGGTAGAGCACCTCTCGGACCGGCTGGCCGAGGTGGCGCACGGGCGGGCGTTCCTGCTCCAGGGCGGCGATTGCGCCGAGACCTTCGAGGCCAACACCGAGCCCCACATCAAGGGGGTCATCCGCACCCTGCTGCAGATGTCCGTCGTCCTGACCTACGGCGCGTCCCTGCCCGTGGTCAAGGTCGGTCGTATCGCCGGCCAGTACGCCAAGCCCCGTTCCGCGGACCGCGACGGTACGGGTCTGCTGTCCTACCGCGGTGACATGGTCAACGCGCTCGAGGCCGACGAAGCCGCCCGGGAGCACGATCCCTCGCGTCTGGTCCGTGCCTACGCCAACGCGGCGGCGGCCATGAATCTCGTCCGAGCGCTGACCGCGTCCGGCACCGCTGACCTGCACCGTGTCCACGAGTGGAACATGGAGTTCGTCGCCGGCTCGCCGGCCGGCGCCCGCTATGAGGCGCTGGCGGCCGAGGTCGACCGTGGTCTGCGTTTCATGGACGCCTGCGGCGTCTCCGATGAGAACCTCCGGTCGGCGGACATCTTCTCGTCCCACGAGGCTCTGGTCCTGGACTACGAACGCGCCATGCTGCGTCTCGCCGACGACGGCACCGGGTTGTCCGGAGACGCCGAGCCGGGCCTGTACGACCTGTCGGCCCACTTCCTGTGGATCGGGGAGCGGACCCGTGGGATCGACGACGCGCATGTGGCGTTCGCGTCGATGATCCAGAACCCCATCGGGCTGAAGATCGGTCCCACCACGAGCCCCGAGCTCGCCGTCGAGTACGTCGAGAAGCTCGACCCGGACAACCGCCCGGGCCGCCTGACACTGGTCTCCCGGATGGGCAACGACAAGGTCCGCGAGGCGCTACCACCGATCGTCAAGGCCGTCGAGGCGACCGGGCACAAGGTCATCTGGCAGTGCGACCCCATGCACGGCAACACGCACTCCACCTCGAACGGTTACAAGACCCGCCACTTCGATCGCATCATCGACGAGGTCCAGGGCTTCTTCGAGGTCCATCACGCGATCGGTTCGCACCCGGGCGGCATCCACATCGAGCTGACCGGTGAGGACGTGACCGAGTGTCTGGGCGGCGCCCAGGATATCTCGGACCTGGACCTGGCGGGCCGCTACGAGACCGCGTGCGACCCCCGACTGAACACCCAGCAGTCGCTGGAGCTCGCCTACCTGGTCGCGGAGATGCTCCGCAGCTGAGGGACCGACCGCGGGCGCTGGGCCGTGTCTCAGCCCAGCGCGTCGATCTCGATCTCGGTTCCCCGGGCGACGACACGGCCGGGGAGGGGGCTCTGCCCGTAGACGATCCCGCTCGAGGTGCCGGTATCGATCGACACACGCAACCCCGCGTCCTCGAGCGTGCGGCGCGCATCCGAGGCGCGGGAACCCAGCACGACGGGAACGGTGACGGCATTCGAGGGCACAATCCTCAGGACGGCGTTCTCCGGATCGAGGCGGGTGCCGGAGGGCGGGTCGGTGCGGACGACCCTGCCGTCGCCGATCCGGCGATCGGTGACGGGCGATTCGCGCACGACCGTGAAGCCGGCCTCGCTGAGAACGTCGGCCGCTTCGTCGACGGGCACGTCCCGGATGTCGGGGACGGTCAGGGCATTGGACACCAGCAGCGTAACGCCGTCACCTCGGGCCACGTCCTCGCCGGCGTCCGGGTCGGTGCCCACGGCCAGTCCTCTGTCCGCGTCACCGTCGTAGACCCTCTTCACGTTCGACACGGCGAGGCCCGCCCCCTCGAGAGCGGCTCGCGCCTGATCTTCCTCGAGCCCCACCACGTCCGGCACGGTCACCGGCGCCGGCCCGGCGCTCGTGAGCATCTCGACCCGGGTCCCCACGTCGACGGTCGTACCCGAGCCCGGCTCCAGCGACACCACCTGGCCGATCGGCACCGAATCGGAATGGGTGGTCTGCCCGGCCATGGGTTCCAGAGAGTGCTCGCGCAGCATCGCCGACACCGCCTCGACGGTCCGATCGGCCCCCACGTCGGGCACCACCGGTCGACCCACCGACACCAGCAGGTCGACGGTGTCGCCGCGCACGACGCGTTCCCCGGTACCGGGGTCGGTGCCCACGAGCGCGTCCGGCGGTATGTCGTTGCTGAACGCGTCGCGGGTCGCCGCCGTCAACCCGACCGCGGTGACCGCCTCCGTCGCCTGCCCCACGGACATGCCCTGCACGGACGGGACCTCGACGAACCGTCCCGACCCGAGCCACCACCCCGCCACGGCCACACCGATGGCGGCGGCCAGCACCACGATGAGCCATAACAGTCCCCGTGATCGCCGCGGCCGGATCTCATCCCGCCCCGGTGCGACCTCGAGTTCGTCCGGGGGGTAGGGGCCCGCGCCCGCGCCGTGCCAGTGTTGGGGTTGCCCGGGGGCGGGGGACACGGGTGGCGGGCCGTCGCGGGGGTGATCGCCGTGAGGCTGTCCCTCGGGCGCCGGGACCGCCCGTGTCTCCACGCGTGTGGGGACGGGTCCGCCGGCTCGCCGGAGGGCCTCGCCGCTCTCGCGGTCCGCGGCGTCGAACTCGGACTCGCTACCGGGAGCCGACCGCGCGGCGTTGGCCCGGGCCCGCGACCACGACGACTGCCGCGGCGCCGGGACCACGTATTCCGGGAACCGGCCCTCGCGCGCGGCCCGGTCGAGGTCGCTGATCATCTCGCCGGCGTCGGCGTACCGATCCTGGGGGCTGCGCCTGGTGGCGCGCAGGATCAGGTGGTCGAGGTCCTCCGCCACGCTGTCAGCCTGGTCGGAGGGGGAGGGGACGTCCGTGTCCAGGCGCCGGTAGGCCACGGCGATGTTGTTGTCCCCGCTGAACGGCGGTTCACCCGTGAGCATCTCGTAGGCCAGCACGCCCAGGGAGTAGAGGTCGGAGCGACCGTCGGTGTCGGCACCGGAGATCTGTTCGGGCGAGAGGTAGGCGGCGGTGCCCATGACCACGCTGCTGGAGGTGGCCCGCGACTCGGCGACCGCGCGGACCAATCCGAAGTCGGCGAGCTTGACGGAGCCGTTGGTGGAGATCAGGACGTTCTCCGGCTTGATGTCGCGGTGGACCAGGCCGGCCTCGTGGGCCTCGCGGAGCGCTCCGAGCAGTGGGCGTAGCACCGCTGCGGCGGCGTACGGCGGCATGGGACCGCGCTCGTCGAGCAGTTCGCGCAGGGTGCCGCCGGGCACGAGCTCCATGACGAGGAACGCGGTATCGCCCTCGACCCCCTGGTCGAAGACCTGCACGATGCCCGGGTCGGACAGCCGCGCGGCGGATCGCGCCTCGAGGGTGAAGCGGTCGACGAATGCGCGATCGCCCGCGAGGGTCGGGTCGAGCAGCTTGACGGCCACGTGACGGTCGAGCCGCTCGTCCGTGGCCAGATGGACGGTCGACATGCCGCCGCGGGCGATCACGGCATCCAGCCGGTATCGCCCGTCGAGCAGGGCGCCCGGCCGTGGAATCTGCCCGTCAAGAGTGCTCATACAGTCCATTCTGCCCCTCCAGCCTCCCGAGCGGTATGCCCGGCGGGGAGTCGGCCGCGGTGGTGCCCGACGCGCGGCGGACGACTAACCTGGTGAGCGTGAGTAAAGTTCCGCACTGTGACGACGTCTTGTCCGCCGACGTCGAGACCGTCAACCTGCCCGACGTGTCCGAGAGGTTGGGAATCCCGGTCACCCGGGTGCACGACCTGCTTCGCGAAGGGGCGCTGATCGCAGTCCGTCGCGCGGGCGTCGTGGTGGTGCCGGAGGTCTTTTTCGACGACGACCAGGTGGTGCGCTTCCTCCCCGGTCTCGTGGCGGTCCTCAGAGACGGGGGATTCGGCGATACCGAGATCCTGCAGTGGCTGTTCGAGGAGGACGAGTCACTTCCGGGCCGGCCGGCTGACGCCCTGCACGGTCACGCGGCGCGTGAGGTCATGAGGCGCGCTCAGGCGATGGCGTTCTGAGGTCGGGACTTCTACTGTCGGCCGTTGCGCGCCACCACCACCAGCAGGCGGCGGCGGACGCGGCGATCGCGGCCCCGGCGATGGCGGGGCTGTAGAGACTCGTCGAGCCGTTGGGGCCGATCGCCATGAGGAGGAATACCGTGGCGCCCACGGCCGCTGTGGTCGCCCGCGGCCCGGGGCGGCCGAGGAACCAGAACGCCGTCACCCAGACGTGGTACCAGGGCCAGGCCAGCGAGTTCAGGACCACGAACGCCAGCAATCCCACGAGGATGCCGCGTAGCGCCGAGCGGGTGTCGCGGCGGCTGACCCACCAGATCGCGATCAGGGTCAGGGCCAGGACGACCCGTCCGGCATCGCGGGAGACTGCGAGGATGTCGGCGAACCCGGGGGTGCCGGGTAGCGCGTGGACGAGGTGCGCCACCGCGGTGGGGGCACTGAGGTAGTTGATGACGCGGTCGGAGACCGAGATCGCGTTCACCCATCCGAACCCGGTGCCGGAGGCGATGGTCGCCAGTACGAAGACGATGGCGGCCACCGCCGCCGCGAGTGCCGTGTCGGTGATCGCGCCGGCGAGCGGGCGCATGCCCGGCCGGCCCGGCCTCCCCGGCGCCGGGGAGGTGCGGCGACCGTCGAGGGCGATCCACAGCAGGAACGGGGCGACGATCACCGCAGTGGCCTTGAACGCCACCGCCAACCCCACCGCCACCCCGGCCCAGGCATAACGCCGATCGAGGGTGAGGACGACCGCGCCGAGGCACGCGACGAGGGGGAAGACCTCGTTGTGGAGCCCGCCGGACAGGTGGATCACGGTCAGCGGCGAGGCTCCCGCCATCCATACTGCCGCACCGGCGTTGACGCCGATGCGGCGGGCGACGGCCACGATGAGCACGAGCATCGCGGCGACGAAGGCCAGGACGAGTACCCGGAGAATCAGGATGCCGACAGCCGGGTGCCCACCGGACATCGCCACGACGATGCGCATCAGCGACAGGTGTAGAGGGCCGTAGGGCGTGGGGGTGGATTGCCAGTCGGGACTGACCTCGGTGGTGAAAGGGCCGGGGTTGGCTTCGGGACCGAACTCGTAGGGGTCCACTCCGGCGCCGGTCATGGCGCCCTGCGCGAGGTAGGACCACGCGTCGCGGCTGAACAGCGGGATCGCGGGGAGCATGGGTAGCGACCACAGCGCCGTGGCCCACGCGCCGTCCCGGACGGGCAGGCGCCCGGCCACCGCGCGTGGTCCGAGCGCGAGCCAGGAGGTGACCAGCAGCGCCACACCCAGCCAGCAGAGGACCATCGCGAGGGTCGCGCCGTGGCCGAAGGTCAGGCCGGGCAGTCCCAGCGCGACGGCGGGCCCGCCGTCGACGGGGACGGCGCCCACGCCGAAGCCGGCGATGGTGAGGACGACCGATCCCACGACGCCGCGCCACAGGGCGGGGCCCGAGGGACCGGCGAACGCGGCACGCGCCGAGCGGGAGGTCGCGACCGCGAGTCCGGCGAGGCGGGATCCCGACCTCGTGGCCGACGGTGCCGTGCCCGTCGATGTCGTGCCCGCCGACTCGGATGACGACGACGACAACGCCCGCGCCGAGGTCCCGTTCACCGGGTCGGGTTCGTTGGCCGGGGGCACGGTCACGCCTGCCGGCGGGTGGCGGCCGCGGCCAGGTCTCGCAGATTCTCCCGGCCCTGGTCGGTGATCGCGGCGGTGTCGACGGCGTGTAGTGCACGGGTGGTCAGCGTGTCGATCTCGGCCTCGACGGAGGCCACCGCACCGGAATCCACGAGGATGCGGCGGGCCCGGTCCAGCCGGGTTGCGTCTATCTCGGTCCCGAGCACACCGAGGAGGAAGTCCGCGTCGTCGTTGGCGGAGAGGGTGGTGGCACGGGCCAGCAGGAGAGTGCGCTTGCCCTCGCGGAGGTCATCGCCCGACGGCTTACCGGTGACCTCCGGGTCGCCGAAGACGCCGAGCATGTCATCCCGGAGTTGGAACGCCTGGCCCACGGCCACGCCGAACTCGCGGAGCGCCGCGATCGTCTCCGGCCCGGCGCCGGCCAGCTCGGCTCCGATGTGTAGCGGGCGTTCAACGGTGTACGCGGCGGTCTTGAACCGATTGACGCGGGCGGGGGTGACCTCGTCGGTGGCGCCGGAGGCCTCGGCGAGGACGTCGAGCATCTGCCCGGACAGGACCTCGGTCTTCATCGCGTACCAGGGAACGAGCGCCCGGGACAGCGCCCCGGGGCTGACGCCCGAGGTCACGAACATCTCGTCCGCCCAGGTCAGGGCCAGATCGCCGATGAGGATCGCCTGGGAGATCCCGTAACGCTCGGCATCGCCGTCCCATCCGGAATCGCGGTGCAGCGCTTCGGCGGTGCGGTGGACGGTGGGCCGACCGCGGCGGGTGTCGGAGGCGTCGACGATGTCGTCGTGCACCAGCGCGCATGCCTGGATGAGTTCGAGGGCGGCGCACGCGGTCACGACCTCGTCGGGGACTGCTGCTCCGTCGGGGGTGGCCGCGGTCCATCCGGCAAGCGCGAACCGCGGACGCATCCGCTTGCCGCCGTCGGTCACGAAATCCGACAGGAGGCCGGCCAGGCGGTCCACCCGGTCATCCACACCGGCCACGACCTCGCGCCGCCCGTCGAGATGCCGGCGGAGCGCTGTGAGGACGCGTTCTCCGTCGTCGGGGCGAGTCGTCGGGGCCAACGGGCACCATCCCTTCCGGGCGTCCGGTCCGGTCGCCCTCGTCGTCGTCAATCCTAGTCCCCGGGCGGAAGCAGTCCCGGGCACGTGTCGGGCTACGCTGGTCCGGTGACCCAGCTCCCCGACTTCGACCCGACGGACGGCGGCCGGCACCCGTGCATCGTGGAGCGCATCGCCGCGTCCACCACCCCCAGGGTTCCGTTCTCCGTGGAGTTCTACCCGCCGCGCGATGAAGCGGCGGAGGAGCGACTCTGGCGTGCCGCCTCCGTGTTCTCCGAGCTCGGGGCGGCGTTCGCCTCCGTCACCTACGGCGCCGGTGGCTCGACACGCGATCGCACGGTTCGAGTGGTGGAGCGCATCGTCCGCGAGACCGACATCGTGCCCATCGCGCACCTCACCGCCGTCGGACACACCGTCGACGAGTTGCGCGAGATGGTCCGCGTGTACGGCGAGGTCGGGGTCTCGAACATTCTCGCCCTCCGGGGGGACCCGCCCGGGGACCCGCTCGGCGAGTGGGCCGCGCACCCCGAGGGGCTGCATTACGCGGAGGAGCTGGTCCGTCTCATCCACGAGGTGGGCGATTTCCATGTGGGCGTGGCGTCGTTCCCGGAAGGGCATTACCGCGCCCGCGACCTGCACCACGACACGGAGGTGCTGGTCGGCAAGTTGCGCGCCGGGGCGGAGTATTCGATCACCCAGATGTTCTGGGATGTCGACGACTACCTGCGGCTGCGTGATCGTGTCGTCGAGGCGGACCCGGAGCAGGGGGCCAAGCCGATCATCCCCGGGCTGATGCCGGTCACGAGCCTCCGGGTGGTGCGCCGCATGGTGGAGTTGTCCGGCTGCGAACTGCCGACCGGCCTGGCAGAGCAGCTCCGGCTCGCGGCCGGTGACGGCCCCGAGGAGAACCGGGCCGCAGTGCGCGAGGTCGGGATCGGGTTCGCGACGCGGCTCTGCGAGCGCCTGATCGCCGAAGGCGTGCCCTGTCTGCACTTCAACACCCTGAACTTCTCGCGGGCCACGCACGAGGTCCTGGCCAACCTGTCGATGGTGCCCGCGGCAGGGGCCTCGATCGGCACCGCCTGACCCCCGACACCCGCATTCGCCGGAGCGCCGCGCCGGTCGGAACGGCGCGGCGCTGTGGTCATCGCGTAGGCAGCGGTCAGCGCGACAGCCGGTCCGAACGAGCCCTCGAGGTGCGGGCGGCGAGCACCGTGCCGATCGACACCAGAAGCGCCGCGCCTATGCCGACGATCATCCACACGGCGAATCCGCGCGCGGCGGGGTCCGGGTAGGAGGACGACGCCTGCATCCGTGTGATGGACCCCGGCGCCGGCGTCCAACTGACGGAGTTTCCGGTCCCGATCGTCCCGTTCGTCTCGCTGATGCGGTTGGGGAAGGTCAGATCGACCCGTGTGGTGGCCGACTCCGCACGATCGGCGGGAAGCCCCGACAGGTCCACGGAGCCGCTGAACGACACGGTGTCACCGCTGCGGCGGAAGCTCATGGAGTAGGGACGCGCCCCTTCGATGTCCACCGCGAGCGAGAGGGTGTCCATCTCGGCGAAGGTCAACTGGGTGAAGTAGATCTCCCTGCCGGTGAAGCCGTCCGCCGAGTACGGGGTGATCCGGACCTTCTGCTCGAGTCCGGACGGCGTGCCCAGTCGCTCCAGTGCGGCGGCCTGCGCGGGCTGATCGGCGGCGATGAGTATCCGGCCGGAGACCGTGTCGTCCTTCCGGACGCTCATCTGCGCGTTGAGCTGGAGGCATCCGGTGAGAACGAACAGCATCGTGACCAGTGCCGTGACACCGGTCAGCCGCCGGGCCAGGGAGCTACGTCCACCGGTGGCGTGTGCGGTAGCGGTCGGATGAGGTTCGGTCACGTCCGTCATTCTGCCCGTGCCCCGCGGCGGCGGCGTGTCGACGTGCCGAGTCGCCGACCGACAAGCCGTGCGACCGTCCGGCCGCTGGTCCCGATGACGCCGCCACCGGGATGGGTCGATGCACCCGCCAGGAAGACGCCGTCTGCCCCCGGAACCGCGTAGCCGCGCAGGTCCGGATGGGGCCGCATGGGCAACATCTGATCCAGCGACATCTCGACGTGCATCACGTTTCCGCCGATCAAGCCCAGTTCGCGTTCGAGATCCTCGGGGGTCTGGACGTGACGGTGGACGACCGAGTCGGCCAGCCCGGGCGCGAACCGGTCCGCAGCCGCGATGATCCGGTCGGCTTCGTCCGGACCGGCCGCCGCCCAGGACCGGCCGTCCGCGAGGTGGCGGGGATGCCACTGCGACCACAACGTGAGTTCGTGTCGGCCCTCGGGGGCGAGTGACGGGTCAAGCGAGCTGAAACTCATCGCGAGGACGGCGGGGTCCGCATCCAGCCCGCCGGCCGCGGCGACACCGTGGCGACGATCCAGGTGGCGGCGATCCGTCACCAGGAACTGGAGGCCGTGAGCGCTCGATTCGACGGGCACGCCGGGGTAACGCGGCAGGTCGGTAGTGCCGAGCCGGACGACCATTCCCAGCCCGAACCCGGGGCGGATCCGCCTCCGCCAGGTGTCCAGCGTCGAAGTCGGGAGCACGTCAGTGAGGAGGCCGAGCGTGGTGTGGACATGGCAGGCCGACACGACGGCCGAGCAGGAGAGTGTGGGGCCACCCTCGGTCTCCACGCGCCATCCGCGTCCGGACCGGCGGATCGCCGTTGCGCCGGCGCCGGCGGTGATGGCGCCGCCATGCGTGCGGATGACCGAGGCGAGGGCATCGGCGAGGGCTCCGGAGCCACCGATCGCGCGGCCCGGCGGGATCGTGTGCATCAGCGCGGCGAACCCGATCATCGGAGCCGTGGCCGGATGCGACATCGGGGGACCGGACTGCGCCCCGAACCACGAGAGAGCGGCCTTCAGCCGCTCCGAGGTGAACGTGGCGTCGAGGAGCGCGTCCCCCGACGACAGGAACGTCTGGACAGCCCCGAAGGGATCCCGGAAGTCCTCCACTCCGAGGAAGGCCGAACCCAGGCCCGCAGCACTCGGTCGCACCGCGAAGCCCTTCATCATCCGCCCGGCCAGCACCTCCCAACGACGGACGAACGCGCGGTACGCCTGTGCGTCAGCCGTTCCGCAGGCTTCGGCGATGCTCGCGCAGGTCGCGTCGAGGTCGCGGTGGAAGACGATCGGCGGTTCGTCGGTCCCGGGCGGCGCCGGCGCGAAGCCCCAGGGATCGCAGTCGACGTAGTGCAGGCCGTGCGAGGCCAGATCGAGCTCCTCGGGGATGCTCGTGTGGCGGATCATCAGATGCGCCGAGGAGCCGCGATCGGTGAGATGGCCCGGGTAGCGCTCGACGGTCGACGTCGCGCCGCCGATCACGGTGTCCTTCTCCACCACGTGGACATCGAGTCCGGCAGCGGCGAGGTAGGCGGCGCAGACCAGTCCGTTGTGGCCGGACCCGATCACCACCACGTCATGACCGGTGGACAACTCAGTCCTCCTGCTCGGGCAGAGGGAGGGGGCGGGAGAGCACCGCGAACGGCCGGGCGTCGCCGTCGAAGCGGTATGACCTCAGAACGTCACGGAAACCCAGTGAGCGGTACAGTCTCCAGGCCCCGTTGCTCTCCTTCTCGACCTCGGGGGTCGACAGCAGAACGGTGCTCTCGGGGCGGTCGGAGAGGAACTCTCGTAGCAGGGCCGTGCCGATGCCTTTGCCCTGGTAGGACGGCGCGACGTGAAGCTCGGTCAGTTCCACGTAGTCCTCCGGCAGCGAGCCGTCCCGCTCCCGGAGACCCCGCGAGACCTGCTCGTACCACCATTGACCCGGGGCGCCACGGTAGCCGTAGCAGATGGCGATCAGCGGTCCCCGCGACGGCCCGAGCAGCCGACGACTGGGGGTTTCGAACGCGGCCACGCCGGACCAGCCGTCGCGGCGGCTGTGCTCCAACCACGCCGCTGCCCGCGAGCGGATCACCTGGGGTGGGTAGCCCATCGCGTCGACGTATACCCCGAGCGCCTCGGGAAGTCGATCTCTGAAGTCGGCCGCGTCGAGCCGGGTGATCACCGTATCCATCCGCTCCATCTCACCACGAGCGTGCGTCGCGCGCCCCGGGTTGTGTCGTACCCCGGCGATAGCGTGCGGACAGACGCGGAGAGTCGGCGGAGATGGGTGGTGCAGTGGGCATGGAGAAGGTCACCGGATTGAGGGTTGCCGGCGGAGGCTGCGCCCGGGTGTCTCTGGGGAGGGCCGAACGAGCCGAGTCGCATCGTGGCCGGGCGATATCCGCCGTGACTCCCGAGGACCGGTTCCTCGAGTCGTACCGCGCCGCACGCTCTGCCGCAGGCGCGCTACTCGTCCCCGGTGCGAGGAAGCGTGGCCCGTCCGACGTCTGGCACAGGCTCGCCGTCGAAGTGCCGGAGATGAGTGAGTGGGCGGCCGCGTTCGGGGGGTACTCGTCGCTGGCGGCCGCCGTCGAGGACGGACTACCGCGGACTGTGCAGCCCCAGATGGCCGATGACTTCCTGTGGGCGGTCGGCCGCTTTCTCGATCTGGTGGACCAGCGGCTGGGGGTTCTCGGTCCTGCTGCCTGATCGGTCGAGTGCTCCGGCCGGGGGGTTTCCCGCGCTCCCTGGGAATCCCAGTGGTCAGCACGGCGTTGCCCTCGTATGATGGAGGGCAGCCTTGACCGGCTGATTCCAGAACCGGTCGGTATGTACCGACTTAGCCGGCCGCGCTCGTCTACGCGAGCACATGAAGGAGGTCGAAGTGCCCCTGTCCGAGCACGAGCAGCGCATGCTCAAGGAGATTGAGAGCGCGCTCTACGCCGACGACCCGAAGTTCGCGTCGTCCGTTCGCAAGACCGGCGCGACCGGCGTTCGTCGTCCCACCGGACTCGTCGTGGGACTCGGCATCCTCGGTGTGGCCCTCCTCATCGGCGGTCTGGCACTCGATTTCAAGCCGGGAGGGTTCCCGGTCCTCAGCCTCGTCGGTTTTCTCGTGATGTTCGCCGCTGGCGTTCTCGCGCTTCGTTCCAGGCCGGGCCCGGCCGCCGCCGGTCCGAAGAAGTCGGGCGGCCCCCGCATGCCGGGTGGCGGCCGGGCTTCGTCCTCCGGCGGGGGGGACGGCCGGTCGTACTCCACTCGCATGGAGGACCGTTTCCGCCGTCGTTTCGAGCAGGGCCCCTAGTCGTCCGAATATCTTCCAAGGAGGGGTGAGCGCAGTCGCGCTCACCCCTCCTTTCTGTTGCCGAACCCCACTACTGGTCGTGGCGGCGTAGGAGGACGCCGCTCCCGGTTCGCAGCAGAGGCTGGCGCCCCACGCGTCCCCACACCGCCGGGGATCGCCCCACTTATCGCCACCGGGCGGAGCCCGTCCCCGGGTGGTGGCCGCCCCCACCGTGGCCCACCGGACGGATACCCGCATCACTTCACATCACGACGCACGTGCTGCAAGCGAACAGTGGTGGCGCATCACGCGTGCGTGTTCTCGTCTGGTTCCGCAGGTCATCGCGGTATCGGGAGGAGTGGTCGCGCAGTTGTGACCGCACCTCGCAGGCGGAGTCGGCTGGCGGATTGGGCCCTGGCAGTCGCCAGCCGGGTCGGATGACGGCACCCGTGGTGCGCTAAAGCACGCCTGCTTGGGTCGACCGGGGCTACGGGTAACCGAGAGAGCTCTGACCTGGGGTTCCAGTGTGCCCGCCCCGTCTCCCCACTTCCTCCCACCGTTGCTGCCCCAACGGCCGCTCTTGATCGCTTCAGTCTCATTCGTCACTTCCAAGCTGCGATCGTGGCAATAACTCCTGTGGTCGCGGCGGGGCGCCGCTGAGGATCTAAGAGAAAACCACACGCACGACCTGCTGTTATGGCCGCCGGTGGGGCGAAGTGGGGCTCAGGCCTTGTTTGTGGGGCATTGTGGGGTACAGTGGGGCACGCAAGGAGATCGAAGGGCCTGAACCCCAGGAGGTGGCGGGTGACCGACACCGATCCCGTCGACTCCGGACGCGAACGAGCCTTTGTCGGGTACGGGACCCACCGTCCCAAACTCGACGACAAGGGGCGGCTGACGATCCCCGCCAGATTCAGGCCTGGTCTGGCGGACGGGGTGGTCGTGTGTGGGTGGTTCACCAACACGCTGTCGGTCTTCCCGGAAGACGAGTTCGACGCATTGGTCAGAAAGGTCCGGCCGACCGCCAACCTCAGTGAGAGGCACATGGCGTTCTTCCGGCTCCTGGTGAGCGGCGCGGAAGTCCAGCAGTTGGACTCGCAGGGGCGGATCTCCATCCCGACGAGTCAGCGGAAGTACGCGGGTCTTGGAAAAGACTGCGTCGTCAACGGTCTCGGGGAGCGTCTCGAGGTCTGGGACGCCGACGCGTGGGACCGCTACAGCGAAGAGAACCTGCCCGTGTTCTCCGAGATGGAGGGCACCTCTCTCGGGATCGAATTCTGATCCGGGGGAGAGGGCGCGAGAAGAGGAACGACCGCACGACGGACGGAGCCCCCCGGCCCCTGCCCGGCACCACCCTGACGTACTTCCCCAACGCCAGGTGGGTACCGGACGGGGACCAGGGGGCTCCACCACAACCGGAGCGCACACCCATTCCGGATGCGAGGAGGCGAGATGGCGACAGAGCCCGATGCCGACCGCGACGACGCTCGCTCAGGGCATGTTCCCGTCTTCCTCGAGCGGACAATCGAACTCTTCCGCCCCGTCGTCGCGACCGCTACAACCGAAGGCCGCCGTCCGGTGATAGTGGACGGCACGCTCGGGCTCGGCGGACACACCTCCCACCTCCTCGCGGAGTTCGAGACCCTTCGGGTGCTCGGGGTCGACCGCGACCCGGCCGCGCTCGAGATGGCCACCCGCCGGCTCACCGCCTTCCGTGACCGGTTCACACCGGTGCACGCTCGTTTTGACGACTTCGACTCAGTGGTGGCCGCACTCCCGGCAGATTCCAGGGATGACGCCGGCCCGGCGATCGACGGCATCCTACTGGACTTCGGGGTCTCATCGATGCAGCTCGACGTGGCGGACCGCGGCTTCGCATACTCCGTCGATGCGCCGCTCGACATGAGGATGGATCCCACCACGGGGCCCACCGCGGCCGACATCCTGGCCGATTATCCGCGTGACGACCTGGCGCGGATCTTCCGCGTCTACGGCGAAGAGCGCTTCGCACGTCAGATTGCCGCCGCGATCGTCCGCCGTCGCGACACTGATCCTCTACGCACAAGTTCCGAGCTCGTGGAGTTGCTCTACGACACCATCCCGCAGGGTGCGCGTAGGACCGGCGGACACCCGGGCAAGCGCGTCTTCCAGGCGCTGCGGATCGAGGTCAACGCGGAGCTGGAGGCGGTGGAGAACGCCGTCCCCGGGTATCTCGACCTCCTCCGCGGGGGCGGCCGTGCCGTGTTCATGGCCTACCACTCGCTGGAGGACAAGATCGTCAAGCGCGAACTGTCCACGCGGACCGCGTCCCGGACCCCGGCGGGCCTGCCGGTCGAGCTGCCGGGCCACGGGCCGGAGTTCGCAGCCGTCACCCGTGGAGCGGAGAAGGCGTCACCGACGGAAATCGATCACAACCCGCGTTCGGCCTCGGTCCGAGTGCGATGCGTCCGGCGAATCGACGGGAGAATCCCATGACGAGCACCATCGACACGGCCGGAGCCGATACCCGGACCGCGGCTCCGGCACCCGCTGGACCTGAGCTCGACGGGCCCGCACCGGCGAGGCGGGCAGTCGGTCTGCGGCGCAAGCCGGTCACCCGCTCGGTCCGCGGTCGACGCACGGTCGTCGTCCCCGCTGAACGCCTCAGCGCAGCTGAACTCGCCGCGAGAGTGCCCTTCGTCGTCGTCCTCCTCCTCGTCATCGGGGCCGGCGTCGGAGGCACCCTCCTCCTGTCCGCGCAGACCACCCAGGATACCTACGACCTCAAGAACGCTCGTGACGCCAACGTCGAACTGGTCGAACGGATGGAGTCGCTCCAGGCCTCCAACGAGCGTGCCCGGTCGGCGGAGGTTCTCGCGCAACGCGCAGAGAAGCTCGGCATGGTCGGCGTCGCGAGCGCGCCGATACTCACCAGGGGGTCGGACGGGGTCATCCAGATCGTCGGCGAGCCCGAGGCGAAGCTCGGCGCGCCGATCAAGCCGCTCCAGCCTGCTCCGGTAGCGTCCGATCCGCCGAAGTCGTCGGACCGCGACGGGTTCGACGCACCACCCGCCCAGGCCCCCCAGGACCGTGCACCCCGAGGGGTCTCGCCCGTCCCGTACCCGCCGATGTCCGGCCCGCCGGCGCCGCTCGCGGCACCGGCACCCGTGGCCGACCGCGTCCCGCAGGCCCCCGCCGCACCGGCGGATCCCGCGCCACAACCGGATGCTCCCGCGCCCGCGCCGACCGGTGGCGAGCTCGCCACCCTGGCCCCCGTGCCCGGACAGCCCTTCTGACCGTCAGAACCCGAAAGGCCTCTCGATGACCGACCGACGCACCCCGGGAACGGGCCGGCGGGGCCCCTCAGGCGCCCCGCGCGGCGTGCCGCCGGGAAACGGGCGGCCACCGAACCGGTCCGGACGGATCCGCACCACCGCCTCCACGGACGGGCGGTTCACGTTCATGCGGACGCTGTTCGCCATCATCATGGTGGTCGCCCTGGTCAAGTTGCTGTGGGTGCAGACGATCGGCGGCACGGAGCTGGCCGCCCGCGCGGAGAGCCAGCGGCAGGTGCACCAGGTGCTGCCCGCCACCCGCGGATCGATCGTGGATGTCAGCGGCGACCCGATCGCGTTCACCCGCGAGGCACGCGATCTGTCCATCCAGCCGAAGGTGGAAGAGGCCAACGCCGAGGAGCGGCGCAAGCTCGACAGCACCAAGCCCGGCTGGGACGAGCTGGTCGACGACATCGCCGACGAGTTCGAGAAGGTCCTCGGCGACTCCGTCGACCGGGACGAGATCGAGGCCAAGCTCGACTCGGGCGGCGGCTTCACCTACCTGGCCCGCAATGTTGACGTCACGCAGGCCAACGAGATCACCAAGAAGTTCCCGATGATCGGCGCCGAGCGCGTGGACATCCGTGAGTACCCGGGCGGCTCGCTCGGTGCCAACGTCGTGGGTGCCACGACGAAGAGCGACGAGGGCAAGCTCATCGGACTACAGGGGATCGAGGCGTATTTCAACGACGCCCTCGACGGCGAGGACGGGCGCCAGACGTTCGACCGGGCCCAGGACAACACGGTCATCCCGGGCACGCTGCGCAACGTCGCCGAACCCCGGGACGGCGACACCGTCCGACTCACCCTCGACGCGGACCTCCAGTGGCACGTGCAGAAGGCCATCCAGTCCGCCAAGGACTCGTCCGGCGCCGAGAACGCCTCCGCCGTCGTCCTGGATGCCCACACCGGGGAGGTCCGGGCGATGGCCAACGACAACACCTTCAACCCGGCCGTGGGGATCGGGGCGGAACTCGAACGCGGGGCCGACCTCGGCAACCCGGCGATCACCTCGCCGTTCGAGCCCGGCTCGGTCCAGAAGATCATCACCGCCGCCGCGGCGATCGAGGCCGGCCTGACCGACCCCGACGAGGTCCACTCCGTCGACGGCAGCATCAGTATGGAGGGTGTCACGGTCGCCGACGCGTGGGAGCACGGGCCGACCCCGTATACAACCACCGGGATCTTCGGTAAGTCCTCCAACGTCGGCACCCTGATGCTCGCCCAGCGGGTGGGCAAGCAGCCGTTCTCCGAGTACCTGGAGAAGTTCGGGCTCGGCCAACGGACGGGGATCGCGCTCGCCGGTGAGTCCGAGGGGCTCGTGCCGGACCTGCAGAACTGGCAGGGCGGCACGTTCGCCAACCTCCCGATCGGTCAGGGCCTGTCCATGACCACCCTGCAGATGGCAGGGATCTACCAGGCCATCGCCAACGACGGCGTGCGGGTCCCGCCCCGGATCGTGGCAGAGCAGGTCGGCCCTGACGGCGCCGCTGTGCAGACCGAGCGCCCCGAGGGGGTTCGGGTGGTGAGCGAGGAGACGGCCCGCACCGTGCGGGACATGTTCCGCGCGGTCGTTCAATCGGGCCCCGGCGCACAGGCCGGCACGGGCCCGCAGGCCGCTCTTGCCGGCTACCAGATCAGTGGCAAGACCGGAACCGCCCAGCAGATCGATCCCGGGTGCTCCTGCTACTCCAACTCGCGGTACTGGATCACCTTCGCGGGGATCCTGCCGGCCGATGACCCCGAGTATGTGATCGCGATCATGCTCGACGCGCCACAACGTGGCGTGCTCGGCGCCTCCGCCGCACCGTTGTTCCACGACATCGCCTCGTGGCTGGTCAACAGGGACAACATCCCGCCGTCCGCGCCCGCCCGCGAACTGATCCTACAGGCGCAGTGACCGCAGCGCGGCAGGGTAGCGTGTAGCGAGTTCACGGGAGGGCGCGAGCAAGGAAGGCAAGGCGAGAACAGGCGATGATCACAGCCGCACAGTTGGCCGACGCGGTGGATGCCGCGGTACTCGGCGACAGGGCCGGTGCCGACGTCGACCTGGTCGGCGCCACCATCCGCGCCCAGGATGCGGGGCCCGGAATCCTGTTCGCGGCACTGCCCGGCGCACGGGTCCATGGCGCCTCGTTCGGTGCCACCGCCATCGAGGCGGGGGCCTCCGCGATCCTGACCGACCCGGAGGGCATCGCGATCCTGTCGGCCGTGGCGGGGCAGTTGCCGGTTCTCGTCCACCCCGAGCCCCGCTCGGTGCTGGGCGCCGCCTCCGCCCTGGTGGCCGGGGATCCGTCGGCGGAGCTCGACGTCGTGGGGATCACCGGCACCTCCGGCAAGACCACGACGTCCTATCTCGTGGAGGCCGCGCTGCTGGGCAGCGGGGCCGTCGCCGGACTCATCGGGACCACCGGCAGCCGGGTGGCCGACCGGGTGCTCCCGAGCCGCCTCACCACCCCGGAGGCGCCGGAGTTCCAGGCACTGCTCTCCCGGATGCGCGCCGAGGGGGCCCGCGCGGTGGCCGCCGAGGTCTCGAGCCACGCGCTGCGGCTCGGCCGCGTCGACGGGACCCGATTCGAGGTCGGCGCGTTCCTCAACCTCTCGCAGGACCACCTCGACTTCCACCCGGATATGGAGGACTATTTCCGGGCCAAGTGCCGACTTTTCGACGCCGCCGCGGACCCCGGCTCCGCCGTCGCGCCCGCCGTGAAGGCGGTCGTGGTGATCGACGACGACTGGGGCCGGCGTCTCAAGGAGATGCGCCCGGACGCCGTCACGGTCTCGGCCGAGCCGGGGGCGGACGCGGACTGGACGGCCGGGGAGTCCGTCACCACCGAGTACGGCACCCAGACGTTCACCGTCCACGGACCGGGCGGGTTCACCACGGAGGTGGAGCTCCCGATCCTCGGGCGGTTCAACGTGGCCAACGCACTGGTCGCGCTCGCGATCGTCGACGCGCTCGGTGTCGACGTGCGGACCGCGGCGGTCGGGCTGACGCAGGTGCGGGTCCCCGGCCGCCTCGAGCCGGTCGTTCGCGGGCAGGACTTCCGCGTTCTGGTGGACTATGCCCACAAGCCCGGAGCGGTGGCTGCCGTCCTCACGTCCGTTCGCGCCCAGGCCACGGGGCGGATTGCCGTCGTGCTCGGTGCGGGAGGCGACCGCGACGCCGGAAAGCGCGAGCTGATGGGCGCGGCGGCAGCGGACATCGCCGACCTCGTGGTGGTCACCGACGACAATCCGCGCACTGAGGATCCGGCGTCGATCCGGGCCGCCGTCCGGGCGGGCGCCGAATCCGCCGCCGGGGAACACACGCTGGTCCGCGAGATCGGTGATCGCGGCGCCGCAATCGGGACGGCGATCGACTGGGCCCGCACGGGAGACATCGTGGTGATCGCCGGCAAGGGCCACGAGACGGGCCAGGAGGTCAACGGGACCGTGTACCCGTTCGACGACCGCGCCCGGGCGGCGGAAGAACTCGTCAGACGCCTTGGATACACCGCCCATGAGGGCGAGACGGAGGACAGCACGTCATGATCGACCTCACCCTCGGTGAGATCACCGAGATCGTCGGTGGTCGATTGGTCGGAGGTGACCCGTCCACTGCCGTCACCGGAACCGTCGAGTTCGACTCCCGGCGCGTCGCGGAGGGCGGGCTGTTCCTGGCCCTTCCCGGCGAGCGGGTCGATGGCCACGATTTCGTCGCGCGCGCCCTGCGATCGGGGGCGGCCGCGGCGCTGGTGGCCAGAGAGGTCGACGGTGCGGGGGGCCCACAGATCGTGGTGCCGCAGGTCGATCGGCGTGAGACCAACGCCATGGCGCTGGCCGCCGACACCGACGGCTCCGGGGCGGCGGTGCTGGCGGCACTCGGTTCGCTGGCCCGCGCCAGCGTCGAGCGCCTGGTCGCCGAGCACGGCCTCACCGTGGTCGGGGTGACCGGCTCGTCCGGCAAGACCAGCACCAAGGACCTCATCGGGGCCGTGCTCACGGCGGCGGGCACCGTCATCGCCCCGCCCGGCTCGTTCAACAACGAGATCGGCCACCCCTGGACCGCTCTGCGTGCGGACGAGTCGACCGACTTCCTCGTCCTCGAGCTCAGCGCCCGGGCCCCGGGCAACATCACCGAGCTCGCGGCCATCGCCCCGCCGCGGGTGGGGGTCGTGCTCAACGTGGGAACGGCCCACCTGGGCGAGTTCGGCTCGCGCGACGTCATCGCGGCGACCAAGGGGGAGCTCGTCGAGGCGCTCCCGTCCGCCGCCGACGGTGGTGTCGCCGTACTGAACGACGACGACGAGCGTGTCTCCGCGATGGCCTCCCGCACGTCGGCGGACGTCGTCCGGGTGGGCCTCGGGTCGTCGGCGGACGTGCGCGCCGAGCGGGTGTCCCTCGACGACGAGGCG
Source organism: Dietzia aurantiaca (assembly GCF_021033825.1). Classification (GTDB taxonomy): domain Bacteria; phylum Actinomycetota; class Actinomycetes; order Mycobacteriales; family Mycobacteriaceae; genus Dietzia; species Dietzia aurantiaca. The sequence goes on along the minus strand of NZ_JAIFXZ010000004.1, from coordinate 51,072 downwards.
CGCGCGTCCTTCCGGCTGATCACCCCGGATGGTGAGGCCGACGTCGCACTCCGGGTGCACGGCGAACACCAGGTCGGCAACGCGCTGTCCGCGGCCGCCGTCGGCCTGGCCTGCGGGATGGGTGTCGACCGGGTCGCCGCCGCACTCGGGACCGCCGAGGCAGCCTCGGAACGCCGGATGGACGTCCGGGTGACCCCGGACGGCGTCACGGTCATCAACGATTCGTACAACGCGAACCCCGACTCGATGCGGGCCGCGCTGAAGTCCCTGGCCGTGATGGCCCGCTCGGGGGGCGGCCACCGCCGCACCTGGGCCGTTCTGGGCGAGATGGCGGAACTCGGCGACGACTCGGTGATCGAGCACGATCTGGTGGGCCGGTTCCTGGTCCGGCTCGACGTGTCCCAGCTCGTCGTCGTCGGTCACGGCCGCCCGCAGCGGGCGATGTTCCAGGGCGCGGTGCAGGAGGGCTCGTGGGGTTCGGAGGCGGACCACGTCGCCACCGCCGAGGAGGCATCGGCGATCCTGGACGAACGCCTGGCCCCGGGGGACATCGTGTTGGTCAAGGCCTCGTCGGCCGTCGGTTTGTGGGGTGTCGCCGAGCACGTGCTCGCGGCGCGTGGTGAGGAGAACCAGCAGTGACACAGATCATGGTCGCCGGCGTCGTGGCGTTCGTCGTGAGCATCTTCCTCACTCCGCTGCTCATCATCTACTTCCGCCGCCACGGGTACGGCCAGGAGATCCGGCTCGAGGGCCCGAAGTCCCACATGAGCAAGCGCGGGACGCCGAACATGGGCGGTCTCGCGATCCTGACCGCGGTGTGGCTCGGGTACATCGTGGCCGGCATCGTCGGCCAGGTGACGGTGGGTGGCGGCGGCTTCACCGCCTCCGGACTGCTGATCCTCGGTCTGGCCACCGCGCTGGCCGTCGTCGGGATGATCGACGACGGCCTCAAGGTGTTCAAGCGTCAGAACAAGGGTCTGGGCATCCTGTCCAAGACGGTGGGTCAGGTCCTCGCCGCGGTCGCGTTCGGCATCCTCGTGCTGCAGTTCCGCAACGCCGACGGGGTCACCCCGGCCAGCCAGTCGCTGAGCTATGTGCGGGACTTCGTCGCGGTGTCGTTCCCGTTCGTCGTGTTCCTGGTCTTCATCGTCGTCCTCGTCTACGGCTGGTCCAACGCGGTCAACTTCACCGACGGGCTGGACGGTCTGGCGGCGGGCTCGATGGCCATGGTCATGGGCACCTACGTCGTGTTCAGTTTCTGGCAGTTCCGCTACTCCTGCTTCTCCACCGCGGAGGGCGTGGACCTGTCGGGCTGTTACCAGGTCCGTGACCCCCTCGACATCGCCGTGGTGTGTTCGGCGGCGCTCGGCGCCTGCCTCGGCTTCCTGTGGTGGAACGCGGCCCCGGCCAAGATCTTCATGGGCGACACCGGGTCGATGTTCCTCGGTGGCATCGTCGCCGGCGTCTCGGTGGTCTCGCGCACCGAGCTGCTCATGGTCGTGGTGGGCGCGGTGTTCGTCATCGAGTTCGTCTCGGTCCTCATCCAGGTGATCGCGTTCCGGACCACGGGGCGCCGACCGTTCCGCATGACCCCCATCCACCACCACTTCGAGAACGGCGGATGGGCCGAGACCACGGTGACCATCCGGTTCTGGCTCCTGGTCGCGATCTCGTGTGGTCTGGCGATCGCACTGTTCTACGGCGACTGGCTCGCGGCGTCGGTGTGAGGGGTGTAGGGGAGATGACGGCCGTGGCCGAGATCGATGTGCGTGCGCTGACCGGTGCCCGGGTGCTGGTGCTGGGCGCCGGCGTGTCCGGCCCCGGTGCGGTGCGGATCCTCGACGCCCTGGGTGCCGAGCCGGTGGTCGCCGATTCACGGCCCGAGGCGATCGAGCGCCTGCGCGCGGCACTGCCCGAGGGCGTGACGTGCGCGGGGGTCGACCTCGACCGTGCCGCCGGGCTGCTCGCCGCCGGCGACGGGCGTAGCCCCGTGGAGCTGGTCGTGACCAGCCCGGGGTGGCGTCCGGACTCTCCGTTGTTGGTCGCCGCCGCCGGGTCGGGGGTGCCGGTGTGGGGAGACGTGGAGTTGGCGTGGCGTGCCGACGCCGCCGAGCTGTTCGGCCCGCGCCGCACGTGGCTCGCCGTGACCGGCACCAACGGCAAGACCACCACCACCGCGATGCTCGAGGCGATCTGCCTCGAGGCCGGGATGGCCGTCCGCGCGTGCGGGAACATCGGTCTGCCGGTGACCGACGTGCTGCTCGCCGAACCGCGGGTGGACGTGCTCGCCGCCGAGCTGTCGAGCTTCCAACTCCACTGGGCGCCGAGTTGCCGCCCGGACGTGGGCGTGGTGCTCAACGTGGCCGAGGACCATCTGGACTGGCACGGATCGATGGCGGCCTACGCCGCGGCCAAGGCGCAGGTCCTCACCGGTCGCGTGGCGGTCGCCGGTGCCGACGACGAGATCGCCGCACGCCTGCTCGCCGACGCCCCTGCGGGCACGCACATCGGGGTGCGCCTGGGCGCACCGGCGCCGGGCGAACTGGGCGTGACGGACGGGACCCTCACCGCATGTCTCGGAACACACCGGGGTGACGACGACGAGACCGTCGATCCCGTCCCGCTGCTACCGGCCGCCGACGTGTCCCCGGCGGGCCCCGCGGGCGTCCTCGACGCGCTCGCCGCCTCGGCGGTGGCACTGTCCGTGGGGGCGCGTCCGGAGCACGTCGCCGCGGCCCTGCATGCGTTCGAGGTGGGGGCCCACCGCGCGGCGCCGGTCGAGACGATCGACGGCGTGCACTACGTGGACGACTCGAAGGCCACCAACCCCCACGCGGCGCGCACGTCGCTGCTCGCGGGCGGGCGGCGGGTGTGGATCGCCGGTGGCCTGCTCAAGGGCGCCGACGTGGATCCGCTCGTGGCCGAGGTCGCGCCCGTGCTGCGCGGTGTCGTGCTGATCGGCCGTGATCGCGGCCGGATCGCGGAGGCATTGGCCCGACACGCGCCCGACGTGCCCGTCGTGCAGCTGGAATCAGGGGACGATGGCGTAGCGGCGGTTCCCGACGAGCCGCAGCAGACGATGGACCGCGCGGTCGCGGAGGCCGCACGGATGGCCACAGGTGGCGACACGGTGTTGCTCGCCCCCGCAGCCGCGTCGATGGACATGTTCACCGACTACGGCCACCGCGGGCGCAGCTTCGTCCTCGCCGTGGGCCGCGTGGCCGGGAGGTAGGGCATGGCACTGGAGAACCCCGCTCGCCGTGGGCGACGCCCCGGCACCGACGCCGACCGCGCCGCCGACAGGCCCACCGGCGACAGCGGTGACCGGGAGACCCGTCCTGATCTGCTCGGCCGCATCGCCGCGCCGCTGGTGGCGATCAACCGTGCCCCGCTGACGTCGTACCACGTGGTCATGGTGGTCACGGCATTGCTCACCGTGATCGGGCTCGGCATGGTGCTGTCCAGCTCGAACGTGCTCGCCTTCTCCGGCGGCGGCACCCCGTTCGACATCTTCCTGCGCCAGGCCATGTTCGTCGGTCTCGGCGTGATCGGGTTCGCGGCGGCGCTGCGGATGCGCTTCGACCTGTTACGCAGGTTGGGGACGCCGATGCTGCTGGTCTCGATCGGCCTGCTCGTGGCGGTCCTCATCCCGGGCATCGGTTCCGAGATCAATGGTTCTCGCGGCTGGATCAACCTCGGGTTCTTCTCCATCCAGCCCGCCGAGATCGCCAAGTTCGCGTTCATCATCTGGGCATCCTCGGTGGTCGCCAAGCGCATCCGGACGGGGTACTGGCTGGACCTGCTGTTCCCTGCGGTGGTCGGCTTCCTCGTGGTGGCGGGCCTCGTCGTCGTCGCCCCCGACCTGGGCATGGCGACCGCGGTGACCATCGCGTTCCTGTGCATCCTGTGGTTCGCGGGTTACCCCACGCGCCATTTCGTCCTGGTGATCGCGTTCGGCACCGCCCTTTTCGGCGTCCTCGCGGTGGCGTTCGCCTACCGCTTCGAGCGGATCCGCACCTACATCGACACCCTCCGGGGCGACTTCTCCAACCCCCAGGGCGCGGCCTACCAGTCGTATCAGGGAATGCTCTCCCTCGCCGACGGCGGTCTGTTCGGCGTGGGGCTGGGACAGTCCAGTGCGAAGTGGTTCTACCTGCCCGAGGCGACGAACGACTTCATCTTCGCGATCATCGGCGAGGAACTCGGCTGGTTCGGCGCGGCGGTCGTGGTCTCCCTGTACCTCACGCTCGGCTGGGCCGGCCTGCGGATCGCGATGCGGTCGGTCGACCCGTTCCGTCGGCTGCTCGCGGGCACCATCACGGCGACGATCGTCCTGCAGGCGTTCATCAACATCGGCTACGTGGTGGGCCTGCTGCCCGTGACCGGCCTGCAGTTGCCGCTCATCTCCAACGGCGGCACCTCGGCGGTGGTCACCCTGACCTCACTCGGTCTGCTGGCCAACTGTGCACGGCACGAGCCCGAGGCGATCTCCGCGATCCTCTCGTCGCCGCAGCGTCGCCGTCGTCGTCGATTCTCTCTTCCCGACCCGCAGCCCTACACCCCTGAGCGTCCGGTGCCCGCCTCGGCGGCCCCCGGTCGTTCCAGCGAGGGCGCCCGCCGCTACGGCGAGCCGGTGACCCGCCGGCCGGCCTCCGGCCCCGGCGGTCCGACGCCGCGTAGGAGTGGGGGCGGCCGTCGCGTGGCGGAGCCGGCTCCGGTGCCCAGGCCACCCCGCGGCGCGCCGCGGGCCCCGGTGTACGAGACGATGCCGATCCCCGGCGACGCCGCCCGCGACCGTCGGCGCGGCGCGACCGCCATGACCGGCCGCAACGCGCGCCCCGTGCGCGGTCGCGAAGAGGAGCGTCGCCAGCCGCGACGTGCCACCGACCCCGGCGCCCGGCCGACCCCGGGGACCCCCAGACCAAGTCCGATCCACCGCGGTAGGGAGCGATGAGTACGAGTACGACACGCGGGCCCTCGGTCCTGGTGGTCGGCGGCGGGACCGCCGGTCACATCGAACCCGCCCTCGCGGTGGGCGAGGCCGTCACCGTCCTGGACCCCACCGCCCGTGTCACCGCGGTCGGCACCCCACGCGGGTTGGAGACCGAGATCGTCCCGCAGCGCGGCGTCCCCCTCGAACTCGTGGACCCGGTCCCGCTCCCGCGGCGCGTCAACGGCGACCTGTTCCGGCTGCCCGGACGGCTCTTCAGGGCCGTCCGCGGCGCGCGCGCGATGTTGCGCCGGACCGGGGCCGACGTCGTGGTGGGATTCGGCGGCTACGCCTGCGTGCCGGTCTACCTCGCCGCCGGACCGCTCGCCGGCCGCGGTCGGCGGGTGCCGATCGTCGTGCACGAGGCCAACGCCCGTGCCGGGATCGCCAACAAGCTCGGCGCCCGGTACGCCGAGGCGACGCTCACGGCCGTGACCGACTCGGGGCTCGATGCCCTGGTGGTCGGCAATCCCGTCAGACAGTCGGTCGCGAACCTCGACCGTCGGGAGCTGCGCGACGAGGCGCGTCGGGCGTTCGGCCTCGACCCGGACGCACCGACCCTGCTGGTGGTCGGCGGTTCCCAGGGCGCCCGCTCGCTGAACACGGCGATGTCCGCGGTCGCGGAGGAGTTCGCCGCCGCCGGCGTCGGCGTGCTCCACGCGGTGGGCCCGAAGAACGTCGACGACGCACCGACCGTGACCGGAGCCGGCGCGCCGTACGTGACGGTGCCGTACCTGGACCGCATGGATCTCGCGTACGCCGCCGCCGACCTCATCCTGTGCCGCTCCGGCGCGATCACCGTGGCCGAGGTCTCGGCCGTCGGGCTGCCCGCCGTGTTCGTCCCGCTGCCCCACGGCAACGGCGAGCAGGCGCTCAATGCGCGGGACCTCGTCGCCGGCGGCGGCTCCCTGATGGTCGACGACGCCGACCTGAGCCCCGACTACCTGCGGTCGACGGTGTTGCCGCTCTTGCTCGACCGCGACCGGCTCGACGCGATGTCCGTGGCCGCCGTCAGCGGCGGCTCCCGAAACGCGGCGGAGGTCGTGGCCCGGGCCGCGCTCGACGCCGCCGGAAAGGCCGCCCGGTGACCGATGCCCCCGCCACCCACGCCGCGGTGCCCGTGGTCCTGAACCGCGTGCACATGATCGGGATCGGCGGCGCCGGCATGTCCGCCGTCGCCCGCATCCTGCTCGATCACGGAGTGGCGGTGTCGGGCAGCGATGCGCGAGACTCGGTCGAGCTGCGCGCGCTCGAGCATCGCGGCGCGGTGGTCCGCGTCGGCCACCACGGCGAGGCGCTCGGCGCGCTGGGGCAGGCCCCCGAGATCGTGGTGGTCTCCAAGGCCGCGATCCCCGCGGACAACCCCGAACTCGTCGCGGCCCGTGAGGCCGGCATCCCCGTGGTGACCCGCTCCCAGGTGCTCGGGCAGCTGGCGCGCTCTGTCCGGTCGATCATGGTGTGTGGGACCCACGGCAAGACCTCCACCACCTCGATGCTCATCGCGGGGATGGCCGCGGCCGGATCGGATCCGTCCTTCGCCGTGGGCGGGACGGTACTTCAGTTCGGTACCAACGCCCGGGGCGGCGCGGACCCGGTGTTCGTCGCCGAGGCCGACGAGTCCGACGGTTCGTTGGTGCACTACGACCCCGACGTGGTGATCCTCACCAACGCCGAACCGGACCACCTCGACCACTTCGGGACAGCCGAGGCCTACTTCGAGGTGTTCGACACCTTCCTCGCCCGCATCCCCGCGTCAGGTGCGCTCGTGGTGTGCCTCGACGACGAGGGCGCGGCCGAGCGCGCCCGCCGCGCCGCCGCGGCCGGCGTGCGCGTGCTGGGGTACCGCACCACCACCGGCCCGGACACCGGCCTCCCCGTCGCCGCCGCGCTCGACACGGTCACGGTCGACTCGACCGGCGCCCGCGCCGGGCTCACCCTCGACGGTGGGGCCCGGGGCGAACTGCACGTGGGTACGCCGGGCGAGCACATGGCGCTCAACGCACTCGCCGCACTGCTGGCCGCACGTGAGGTGACGGGCCACGACCGATTCGACCTCGAGGGCTTCCTGGCGGGGCTGTCCGGGTTCGGGGGAGTGGGGCGCCGGTTCGAGCCCAAGGGCGAGGCGCGGGTGGCCGGCGGCCGGGCGCGCGTCTTCGACGACTACGCGCACCATCCCACCGAGGTGACCGCGGTTCTCGGCGCGGCACGCGAGATCGTCGAGGCCGACGGCGGACGCCTCGTGGCCGTGTTCCAGCCCCACCTGTACTCGCGGACGCGGATCTTCGCGGAGGAGTTCGGCCTGGCGCTGTCGCTGGCGGACGAGGTGGTCGTGCTCGAGGTCTACGGCGCCCGGGAGCAGCCCGAGCCCGGCGTCGACGCGGGGCTCATCACCCGTCACGTCACCGCGCCCGTGCACAGGGCCGCCGACCTCGACGAGGCCCTGTCCACCGTCACCGGCCTGCTGGCCCCGGACGATGTGGTGTTCACGCTCGGCGCCGGCGACATCACCACGCTCGGCCCGCGCCTCGTCGCCGGCGCCGGGCAGGGGTCGTGAGGAGGGCCGGACGGTGACCGACGACCCCGTCGACCGGCCTGATCCCGGACGGGAGGGCCCGCTGACCGACGACCCCGACCGCCACCGGGATGCGGCCGCCGTTCGCGAGTCCGACGAGCGTGTCCGGCACTCCGATCCGGCCGTCCGCGCCAGGTTGCGGCGTCGACGTCGCCGGACCAACCGCATCTACATCGGGCTCGGCGTGGCCCTGGTCGTCGTCCTCATCGCGTACATCGCCATGTACTTCCTCCCGGTGTTCGCGGTGCGCGAGGTCAACGTCAACGGACCGCAGACCATCCCCGCGGAGGTCGTCGTGGAGCGTGCCGCGGTGGCCCCCGGCACCCCGCTGCTACAGGTGGACACCCACGCGGTGGCCCGCCGGGTCGCGGGGATCCCCCGGGTCGACCAGGTGACGGTGACGCGCGACTACCCGTCGGCCCTACGGATCGAGCTGGTCGAGCGGACCGCCCTGGTCGTGGTGGACGTCGACGGCGCACAGCATCTCGTGGACGCCCAGGGCATCGACTTCGGTGAGGGGGAGGCGCCGCCGGGAACGCCGCTGCTGACCGTGGGCGAGGACGCGCAGAGCAACCTGCCGGGGATCGTGCGGGACCTGGCGACCGTGTTCGACGCGGTCCGGGGTACGGCCGGACAGGAGCTCACCGAGGTCGAGGTGGACACCCCGGCCTCGATCGTCCTCACCCTCGGGGACGGCCGGATCGTCGAATGGGGCGCGGCGGGCCGCGACCAGGAGAAGGCGATCGCCCTGCAGATGGTGCTCGAGCAGCCCGGCGAGACCTGGAACGTCTCCAATCCGGCGCTGCCGACCTCCCGCTAGCCGGCCGGACGGCCCCTTCACGCGCCGGTCGACACGACACGCCCACGCGCTTCGTGGACGCACGGGGTTGCTGCCCCTACCGTGTGATCCGACGGCGGAAAAGGCCTCTGACCAGCAAGTTTAACCCTCAACTAGAGGGTGAGACTTCAGGTTCACAGAACTTTCGTCGAGACAGCACGCAACCGAGCACGACACCCCCAAAGGAAGGCCGGGCCTCGATGAGCTCACCGCATAACTACCTCGCAGTCATCAAGGTCGTCGGAATCGGCGGCGGTGGCGTCAACGCGGTCAACCGCATGATCGACGAGGGGCTCAAGGGCGTCGAGTTCATCGCGGTGAACACCGACGCGCAGGCCCTGCTCATGTCGGACGCCGATGTCAAGCTCGACGTGGGCCGGGAGCTCACCCGCGGGCTCGGTGCCGGCGCCGACCCGGAGGTCGGCCGTAAGGCCGCCGAGGACCACAAGGACGAGATCGAAGAGGTCCTCAAGGGGGCCGACATGGTCTTCGTCACCGCCGGCGAGGGGGGTGGCACCGGCACGGGCGGCGCGCCCGTCGTGGCGGCGATCGCGCGCAAGCTCGGCGCGCTCACCGTGGGTGTGGTCACCCGTCCGTTCTCGTTCGAGGGCAAGCGTCGCGGCGGCCAGGCGGACTCGGGCATCGATCAGCTGCGCGAGGCCTGCGACACGCTCATCGTGATCCCGAACGACCGTCTCCTCCAGCTGGGCGACGCGGGGGTGTCGATGATGGAGGCGTTCAAGACCGCCGACGAGGTCCTGCTCAACGGTGTCCAGGGCATCACCGACCTCATCACCACCCCGGGCGTGATCAACGTCGACTTCGCCGACGTCAAGGGCGTGATGTCCGGCGCGGGCAGCGCCCTCATGGGAATCGGTTCGTCACGGGGGGAGGGTCGCGCGTTCAAGGCCGCGGAGGCCGCGATCAACTCGCCGCTGCTCGAGACCACGATGGAGGGCGCCAAGGGCGTGCTCATGTCCATCGCCGGCGGCAGCGACCTGGGGCTGTTCGAGATCAACGAGGCCGCCTCGCTCGTGCAGGAGGAGGCGCACCCGGACGCCAACATCATCTTCGGCACCGTCGTGGACGACTCGCTGGGCGACGAGGTCCGCGTGACCGTCATCGCCGCCGGGTTCGAGGGCGGATCGCGTCCGATCACCGCGGGTGGTGCCCAGCCGCGCCGCGGCCGTCACCATCTCGACGACGAGGATGCGGTACCCGGAGCCTCCGGGGACACCGGCGGAGCCTCCGAGCTCGGCTCGACGCCCCTCGGTGGAGGCCGTCGCGAGGAGCCTTCGTACCCGGCGTCCGCCGGCTCGGCCGGGCCCTCGTCCTCGCCCGCACCGTCGTCCCGCCGCCGTGACGAGGACGACGACATCGACGTCCCGCCGTTCATGCGGCACTGAGGCCGATAGTGGCATCTCACAGCACCGGACGCGTCCGCCGGGTGGTCACCGACCGCCGTGGCGGCGCGTCCACCGGTGATTTCGACTCGTTCAACCTGGGCGACCACGTCGGCGACGCCCCCGCGGCGGTCGCGGCGAACCGGGCGCGGCTCGCACGCCGCCTCGGTCTGCCCGCCTCCGATGTCGTGTGGATGGATCAGGTCCACGGCACCCGCATCGCCCGCGTCACCCGGGCGACCGGCGGGCCCGTCCCCGCCACCGACGGTCTGGTGACCGACAAGCCGGGTCTGGCCCTGGCCGTGCTCACCGCGGACTGCGTGCCCGTGCTGGCCGCGGACTCCGAGGCCGGTGTGATCGGTGCGGTCCACGCCGGACGGGTCGGTGCCGTCGGGGGGATCGTGCCCGCGCTCATCGGGGCCATGACCTCCCTCGGTGCCCGCGCCGAGCGCCTCACGGTCCTGCTCGGCCCCGCCGCGGCGGGGGAGCACTACGAACTCCCGGACGAACTCGCAGACGAGGTCGAGGCCGCGTTGCCCGGCAGTCGGACCCGTACCGTCGGCGGCACCTCCGGGGTCGACCTCCGGGCGGGCATCACCCGGCAGCTCGCCGGACTCGGCGTGAGCAGGGTCGACTCCGATCCGCGGTGCACGATCGCCGACGAGTCCCTGTTCTCGTATCGCCGGCAGGGCCGGACCGGACGACAGGCCTCCGTCATCTGGCGCGACTAGGCGTCCACGACGCCTGCAGGATCGCGACCGCGTCGGGCCGCGGTCTGACCGGGCCACGGTGTGTCTGGCCGGGCCGACGGGTATTCCGATAGGTTACGGGCCATGCAGCACTGCGTCGGCGTATCGGTAGGTGGTCGTGACTGACCCCCGGACAGACGAACTGGCGATCCGACTGGCCGCCACCCGCGAGCGACTCGACGCCGCCCTGGCGGCTGCCGGCCGGACGGACGAGGTCGACCTCGTCGTCGTCACCAAGTTCCATCCCGTCGACGACGTGATCCGTCTCGCGCGGCTCGGCGTGCGCGACGTGGGGGAGAACAGGGTCCAGGAGGCGGCCGCCAAGGTCGCCGACCTCGCGGCGGCCGACGCCGGGCTCGCTTCCTCGGTGCGGTGGAACATGGTGGGCAACATCCAGTCCAACAAGGCGACCGCGGTCGCAGGGTGGGCCGACCGGGTCCACTCCGTGCACTCGGCGAAGGTCGCAGGCGGCCTCGACCGCGGCCGGGCACGACTGGCCGACGAGCGTGACGACGTGCCGCCGCTGCCCGTCCTCCTCCAGCTCAGCCTCGACGGCGACACCTCGCGCGGTGGGGTCTCGCGAGAGGACCTGCCCGCGCTCGCCGACCACGTGGCCGGACTCGCGCATCTCACCCTCTCCGGACTGATGGTGGTGCCCCCACTCGAGGGGGACGCGGCCGCGCACTTCGCCGATGCCGCGGAGATCGCGGAAGGTCTCCGACGTGCGCACCCCGGGGCGATCGGGTTCTCCGCCGGCATGTCCGGCGACATCGAGGCCGCGATAGCCGCGGGATCGACCTGCGTGCGTGTCGGAACGGCGATCCTCGGCCCCCGCCCAGTAGTTTGAGATCCAACCTCGTGGGAGGCGTCTCCCACGACGCCTAGCCCGCGACGACCCCGTTACCAGGAAGGTCCCGGAAGATGAGCGCAATCGCCCGGTTCAAGGAGTACTTCGGAATGGCGCCCGTCGCGGCGTACGAGGACGAGTACCTGGACGACTACGACCGCCCCGTGCACCACGACCCCCGGGCCTCTCGCGCGATGCACGAGATGGATGACCTGGACGCGATCGGACGCGATCGGCGGGACGATTACGGCTACGCCGCGGACCGGTACGCCGAGGAGCCCGCACCGCGTCCCCGCCTCGAGGAGCTGGACCCGATCGACGATCGGGCCGCCGCCCCCCGCAGGGCCATGGCAGACGAGGTCGCGCCGCGGCCCCGGCGCTACCACGCCGCCGAGGCCGGCGCCCGCGCCTCGATGCGCGGTGTGCCCGCCACCCGCGGAGCGGTCGCCCTCGCCCCCGAGGAGGACTTCATCGAGGACGGTCTGGTCACCGTCCCCGAGACCGTGGTCGAGCGTCCCCGTGGCTTCGGTGACGGGAAGAGCCTGGGCGATCACTTCCGCGCCGGCCGCGCCGTGGTCCTGGACCTGTCCACGATGGCCTCCGGTGACGCGCGCCGCATGGTCGACTTCGCCGCCGGGCTCGTCTTCGGTCTGGACGGCCGCATGGAGAAGGTCGCCGATCGCGAGCGCACCTTCCTATTGCAGCCGGCCGGCATGGACCTCACCGAGGCCGAGGTCCGTGACGCCGTCAACGGTGCATTCCGTCGCTGACCGACGCCGGCCGACGCGCTCCCACGAGGTGACAGTAGGGTTGAGTCGTGCGTGAAATCCTGCTGGTCCTCTATATCGCCACCCAGGTCTTCTGGTATCTGCTGCTGGCCCGGATCGTCGTCGAGATGATCGCCTCGTTCTCCCGTAGCTGGAGTCCGAAGGGGTTCGTCGCCGTGATGTTGGAATGGCTGTTCACCCTCACGGACCCGCCGGTCAAGGCGTTGCGGAAGGTGATCAAGCCGGTCCGGCTGGGTCAGATCTCGCTGGATCTCTCCGTGCTCGTACTGTTCGTGATCATCATCGTGATCCAGGTGATCCTGCGGTACCTGATGTTCAGCGTCGCCTGAGTCTCTGCGGGGTCATGGTGACGCGCGGGCTGATTGTGACTAGATTGGCACGCGTTAAGGTAGTAATGATGTCGTGGGTCCGGTGCGAAAACGCCGGACCGGCACCCGAGACGACCACGAGGGGTATCCCATGCCGTTGACTCCAGCCGATGTGCACAACGTCGCGTTCTCCAAGCCACCGATCGGTAAGCGGGGCTATAACGAGGACGAGGTCGACCAGTTCCTCGACCTGGTCGAGAAGGAGCTCGCGGAACTCGTGGGGGAGAACGAGGATCTCCGTCATCGGGTCGACGAGCTGAGCAAGGACCTCGAGAAGGCCCGCAAGTCCGGCGACAAGAGCGACAAGGGTTCCGCTGACTCCGGTGCCACGAGCGCCCCGCAGGCTGCGGCCCCGGCCGCGCCGGCTGCCCCCGCGCCCGCGCCTGCTGCGACGCCGGCCGCGGCCACCCCGTCGCTCGGCAAATCGGAGGACGACGGCGCAGCCAACTCCGACACCCACCTGCGTGCCGCCCGCGTGCTGGCCATGGCGCAGGAGATGGCCGATCGTCTCACCGGCGAGGCCAAGAAGGAGTCCGACGGGCTGATGTCCAAGGCCCGCGGCGAGTCGGATCGACTGGTCGGCAGCGCCAAGTCCGACTCCGAGAAGATGGTCGGTGACGCCCGCAAGGAGGCCGACCGCATCCTCGGCGAGGCCAAGAACAAATCCGACGGGATCGTCAAGGACGCCCAGGCCCGCTCCGAGCAGCAGGTCAAGGAGGCGCAGGCCAAGGCCGACGCCCTGCAGGCCGACGCCGAGCGCAAGCACACCGAGATCATGGCCACGATCAACCAGCAGCGCGGCGTGCTCGAGGGCCGGATCGACCAGCTCCGCACCTTCGAGAAGGACTACCGCAGCCGGCTCACCAGCTACCTCGAGAACCAGCTCAATGAGCTGGGTAAGAGCGGTTCCGCCGCCCCGGCAGCGCCCGGTGACGTCAGCTCCGCGTCTGACAAGGACAGCAAGTAGGAATCCGGACACCGCGCTGACCAGCCGGTGATCTGAGGCCTCGGCCCCCGCCCCTGCCCAGGGTGCGGGGGTCGACGTATATTCGAGGGCAGTGGACGACCGCCGGTCGGTGTCGTCGTCCCCGCCACCGGCACCCGCTCCACAAGCACCAGGAGGAACGATGCTCGTCGCCGCACTCGGACTGACGATCCTCGGGTTCGCATTCCTCGTCGCGGCGGTCGCCACCGGCAACATCGGGTGGGCGTGGGCATGCATCGCGGTCGGTGGGATCGGTCTGCTCCTCCTGCTGGTCGACCTCATCCGTGGCCGCGGCGGTCGTGACGAAGCACCGACCGCTGACGCGGAAGAGGCGGACACCAACGCCGACGGGTAGGATCTGGAACTATCCGGCCTCGATCCGGACGCGCACTGATCCGACCATCACCGGGGAGCGCTCGGAAGAACGGCCGATCCTTTACGGGATGGCTCAGTAGAACCGAACGGGAAGGCCCGTCACAGCCTGACCCACGAGTGGGCGTCGCGTCGTCGTCGTCAAACGGGGTGGTACCGCGGACGGGTGCGCTGGTCGCACCCGGATCGTCCCCGAGCGCAGGCCTGACGGCCCCACGGATGCGAACTCGTGCGGGCCCCGTACGCGAGGAGTCCCGCCCAGATGAGTACCGAATCCGCGACCCCGGATGCCGAGAACCCCGGAACCGCCGTCACCGGTAGCGCGTACCCGATCCTTGACCTGACCGGCGGCGGCATGTCGCAGTCGCCGTCGTTCCCCGCGCTCGAAGAGACGGTCCTTGCCCGCTGGGACGACCGGGACACCTTCCGCGAGTCCATCCGCAACCGTGCGGACGCCGAGGAGTACGTCTTCTACGACGGGCCCCCCTTCGCCAACGGCCTGCCCCATTACGGCCACCTGCTCACCGGGTACGTCAAGGACGTCGTCCCTCGCTACCGCACCATGCGTGGCTACAAGGTCGACCGCCGCTTCGGTTGGGACTGCCACGGCCTGCCCGCAGAGCTCGAGGCGGAGAAGCAGCTGGGCATCACGGAGAAGTCGCAGATCCTCGACATGGGTCTGGCCGAGTTCAACGCAGCGTGCAAGAAGTCGGTGCTGCAGTACACCGACGAATGGGAGGAGTACGTCCACCGTCAGGCCCGTTGGGTGGACTTCGAGAACGACTACAAGACCCTCGACATCGACTTCACCGAGTCCGTGCTGTGGGCGTTCAAGCAGCTGTACGACAAGGGGCTGATCTACAAGGGCTTCCGCGTGCTGCCGTACTCCTGGTACGAGCAGACGCCGCTGTCCAACCAGGAGACCCGTCTGGACGACGCCTACAAGATGCGTCAGGACCCGGCCGTCACCGTCGGTCTGCCGCTCGAGGCTCCGCAGGACAGCCCGTTCCACGGCGCCGAGGCGCTGGTGTGGACCACCACCCCGTGGACCCTGCCGTCGAACCTCGCGGCCGCCGTGCACCCGGACATCGACTACTCGGTGGTCCGCGTGGCCGCCGGTGAGTTCGCCGGCCGCACCTTCGTCGTGGCCGAGGCCCGGCGTGGGGTCTACGCTGCCGAGTTCGGTGAGGAGGCCGAGGTCGTGGCCACCGTCAAGGGCTCCGAACTCGTGGGCCTGCGGTACACCCCGCCGTTCGACTTCTTCGCCGGACACCCGAACTCCCATGTGGTCCTGGCCGCCGATTACGTGACCACCGAGTCCGGCACCGGCATCGTCCACCAGGCCCCCGCGTTCGGTGAGGAGGACATGGAGACCTGTAGCGTCGCGGGGATCGAACTGGTGATCCCCGTCGGCCCGGACGGCAAGTTCACCTCCGAGGTGCCGCCGTACGCGGGCCAGCTGGTCTTCGACGCCAACGCGCCCATCTCGCGCGACCTGCGGGCCGCCGGTCGGCTGATCCGCCACGAGACCATCGAGCACTCCTACCCGCACTCGTGGCGCTCCGGACAACCGCTCATCTACATGGCGCTGCCCGCGTGGTTCGTCCGGGTCACCGCGTTCCGCGACCGCATGGTCGAGCTCAACCGCGAGCAGATCACCTGGATGCCCGAGCACGTGCGCGACGGGCAGTTCGGCAAGTGGCTCGAGGGCGCCCGAGACTGGAACATCAACCGCAACCGCTACTGGGGCGCGCCCATCCCGGTCTGGGAGTCCGACGACCCGGCCTACCCGCGCGTGGACGTCTACGGCTCCCTCGACGAGCTCGAGCGGGACTTCGGCGTGCGGCCGACGGACCTGCACCGCCCGTACATCGACGACCTGACCCGGCCGAACCCGGACGACCCGACCGGCAGGTCCACGATGCGCCGCGTGGCGGACGTGTTCGACTGCTGGTTCGAGTCCGGCTCCATGCCGTTCGCGCAGGTCCACTACCCGTTCGAGAACAAGGAGTGGTTCGAGACCCACTTCCCGGGCGACTTCATCGTCGAGTACAACGGCCAGACGCGCGGCTGGTTCTACACCATGCACGTCCTGGCCACGGCGCTGTTCGACCGCCCCGCGTTCACCCACGTCGCCGCCCACGGCATCGTCCTGGGCAACGACGGGCTCAAGATGAGCAAGTCCAAGGGCAACTACCCGGATGTCAACGAGGTGTTCTCGCGGGACGGCTCCGACGCCATGCGCTGGTTCCTCATGAGCTCGCCGATCCTGCGCGGTGGCAACCTCGTGGTGACCGAGCAGGGCATCCGTGAGGGCGTGCGCCAGGCGATGCTGCCGCTGTGGAACTCGTACAGCTTCTTCCAGCTGTACGCCTCCGAGCGCGCGACCTGGCGGACCGATTCCCAGCATGTGTTGGACCGGTACATCCTGTCCCGGTTGGCGTCGACGCGCGATGCCATGACCGAGGCCCTGGACATCACCGATATCGCGGCGGCCTGCGACGAGCTGCGTCTGTTCGCCGACGCCCTGACCAACTGGTACGTGCGACGGTCGCGCTCGCGCTTCTGGGCGGGTGAGTCCAGCGGTCAGGATTCGCGCGATGCGTTCGACACGCTCTATACGGTGCTCGAGACCACGATGCGTCTGGCGGCCCCGCTGCTGCCGCTGATGTCCGAGGTGATCTGGACCGGGCTGACGGGCGAGGATTCCGTACACCTGGTGGACTGGCCGGACGCGGACTCGCTGCCGCGCGACCCGGGCCTGGTCGAGGCGATGGAGGCCGTGCGGGCGGTGTGTTCGACCGTGTCCTCGGTGCGCAAGGCCAAGCAGCTGCGCGTGCGACTGCCGCTCGACACACTCACCGTGGCCATGCCGGACGCCGAGCGGTTGCAGCCGTTCACCGGGATCATCGCTGATGAGGTCAACGTCAAGAACGTTGTCCTCACCAGCGACGTCGCCGCACACGGTCGGATGGAGCTCGCGGTCAACGCGCGCGCCGCGGGCCCCCGTCTGGGCAAGCAGGTCCAGGCCTGTATCAAGGCCGCCAAGACCGGCGACTGGACGGAGGTCGACGGTGTGGTGACGGCCGGCGGCGTACGTCTGGTGGAGGGCGAGTTCGAGCACCGGCTCGTGGCCGCCGACCCGGAGTCCACCGCTGCGCTTCCCGGGGGCGCGGGCCTGGTGGTCCTGGACCTCACGGTGACGGAGGAGTTGGAGGCCGAGGGGTGGGCCAAGGACCGCATCCGCGAACTGCAGGAGGCGCGCCGTGCGGCGGGCCTCGACATCTCCGACCGTATCCGGGTGCGCATGGCGGTTCCGGCAGAGCGACGCGAGTGGGCCGACCGCCACGCGCAGCTCATCGCGGGCGAGGTGCTGGCCACCGACTTCGCGGTGGTCGACGCGCTGGATCCGGCCGACGGGGATCCGATCGAGCTCGCCGAGGGCGTCAGGATGACGCTGTCTCGGGTCTGATCGGACTCCCTCGTGGGTGAGGGGCAGGACCGGTGGGTCCTGCACGTGGACATGGATGCGTTCTTCGCGTCCTGTGAGCAGCTCACGCGGCCGACCCTTCGGGGTCGGCCGGTGCTGGTCGGCGGTACCGGCGGCCGCGGGGTCGTGGCAGGTGCCTCGTATGAGGCCCGAGCCTTCGGTGCTCGGTCGGCGATGCCGTCGCATCAGGCGCGCCGCCTTGTCGGTCCGTCGGCGGTGTTCGTGCCGCCGCGGATGCCGGTGTACCGCGCGCTGAGCCGTCGCGTGTTCGAGGTGTTCGCCGAGCACGCCCCGGTGGTCGAGCAGGTGTCGGTCGACGAGGCGTTCCTCGAACCCCCGGAGCTCCGCGGCGCGGACGCCGATCGGACGCGGGCCTGGGCGCAGGATCTGCGCACGGCGATCCGCGAGGCCACAGGGCTACCGGCGTCGGTGGGTGCGGGGGCCGGCAAGCAGTACGCCAAGATCGCCTCTGACCTGGCGAAACCTGACGGCATCGCGGTGGTCTCGCGCCGCGATCACGCCGACGTCCTGGGGCCCCTTCCCGCCCGGAGCCTGTGGGGTGTGGGCCCGGTGGCGGGGGAGCGGCTGGCGCAGTTCGGGATCGCGACAATCGGTGACCTGGCGGCGATGGATGACGACGACGTCGTGCACGCCCTCGGCCGGACGGTGGGCCCGGCGATCGCCCGCATCGCGCGCGGTTACGATGACCGCCCCGTCGAGGAACGGGCCGAGGCCAAGCAGATCAGCGCCGAGAGCACGTTCGCCGCCGACCTCACCACGGCCGGCCAGGTGGTGGCCGCCGTACGCCGGGCCGCGGAAGGTGCGCACCGCCGCCTGCTCACGGATGGGCGTGCGGCTCGCACGGTGACGGTCAAGGTCAAGCGTTCCGATTTCACGTCGATCACCCGCTCGTACACGCTGCCGCAGGGCACCACGTCGCTGGAGACGATCATCTCGGTGGCCCGCTCGCTGGCCCCGGACCCCGTCGAGTTCGGCGCGATCCGCCTGCTCGGCGTGGGGCTCTCGGGTCTGACGCAGTTCCATCAGGACGCGTTGTTCGAGCAGGAGTTCGTGCCGGACCACCGGGCGGGTGGCGGCGTGGGTGGAGGGTCAGGATCCGACGACGACGACGAGCTGCCCGACATCGTCGGAGTGGGCACCACCGTGACATCCGAGAGCGCGGACCCGGGGGAGGAGCCGGGCGGCGTGCTGGACGAGAACGCCGAGCCGGGCGGGATCACCACGGTGGGGCAGGATCTCGCGGGCGCCGGTGCTGGGAACGGCGGCTCGGCCGGCGTGGTCCCGACGATCGGTGCGTGGCGGCAGGACTCTGACGAGCGGTTCCGCACCGGGTCGGATGTGCGTCATCCCGAGTTCGGGCACGGGTGGGTGCAGGGCTCGGGCCACGGCCGGGTGTCGGTGCGGTTCGAGACGGCGGCCACCGGGCCGGGACGCATGCGCACCTTCGCCGATGACGATCCCGCCCTCGAGCCCGCTGATCCGCTGGATTCCCTCGGGTGGTGACCGGCGTCCGACCGGTTTGTCCGATCGTGCCGCGCGCGGCCTTCGTCCCGCTCCGTCCTGCTCCGTCCTGCTCCGTCGCGCGCGGCCCTGAGGTGCGAGCCCGGTGCTCTCGTCAGCTGTAGAGGTGGTACCGCGACCACTGCCGCCGCACCGCGGTCGCGGCAGCGGCGCGCTCATCATCGGAAGTGGTGTCGCCGGCCTCGGCGACGCTGAGGAGCGCGGCGAGCAGGACCCGGGCCTGCCCCGATCGCAGGTAGCCGGCGGAGAGGACGCCCCGGCTCGCGAGTTCGGCACCGCCGCCGCGCCCGCCGTAGGTGGCTGTCGCCTCCCCCCGGGGGACGCGGGTGCCGGCCACCACCACGATGTCGGGCCGGTCGTCCGTCAGCTCCGCGACCGCATCCGCCACGAGCGGGGGCAGGTTGCCGGAACCCGAGCCCTCGAGGACGAGCCCGCGGGCCCCGGCGTCCACGCACGCCCGGAGGGCGGCGGCGTCTGATCCGGGCGGGCAGGCCACCACGTCGACCCGGACGTCGGCGAACCGGGCGCGCCCGTCGAGCACCGGGCGCTCGAGCTCGGGCGGCAGGTCCTCGACCGGCTGCTCGGGGGAGTTGCGCGCGAAGGCGACGGGGTCGGTGGTGTGCCACTTGCGCACCCCCCGGGCCTGCAGGATCGCGCGCCCGAGCACCACCAGCACCCCGAGCCCGCGGGAGACCGGATCGGCGGCGAGGAGGACGGCGTCGAGCAGGTTGGCGGGGCCGTCTGCCTCCGGATGATCGGCGGGGAGCTGCGCCCCGGTCAGCGCCACGGGTCGGGGATCGCTGTGGTGGAGATCCAGCGCGATCGCCGATTCCTCCAGCGAGTCGGTGCCGTGGGAGATCACCACCCCGGTCACGGAGGGGTCGGCCAGGACGTCGGTGACGGCGGCGACGAGGAGGTCCCACTCGGCGGGGCCGAACGTCGATGAGTCGCCGTCCAGAACGGGCCGCGCGCTCACCCGTATCCCGCCCGGGAGTACGGCCCGGAGCTCGTCGAGCATCGCCCCGGTGACGGCGTCGGAGTCCCCGGCGACGACCGCGCCGTCCGTGGCTGTCGACGCCGTGATCGTGCCACCCGTGGTGCAGATCACGACATGGGGGGCATCTGTGCTGGTCTCGGCGCTGTTCACCCGGTCCACAGTGGTGGTCGCACGGCCCGTCGTCAACCACCCGGGCCGCTGTCGATGGAACAATGGCACCTCCGTGTTCGTTGGGCCGGTGACGCGGTCCTCGGACCGCCCCGGGCCCGGAGCGTCCACCCGGAACCGCACATTCGACGAAAGGACCCCGCGTGAGTCTTCGACGGACCATCGCCGCAGTCTCCCTGTCCGCTTTCGCCCTGGGCGGTCTGGCCGCCTGCGGTGGTGACGACAACGACGGCCGGGAGACCGCCCCGGCGCCCACCACGAGCTCACAGCAGGCGGCGGCGGTCCCCACCGCCGAGGAGCTGACCGTGCTACTCGACCAGGCTTCGGATCCGAACGTCCCGGTGGAGGAGAAGGTCAACCTGGTCGAGGGTGGCGCCGAGGCGCCCGAGATCTTCGACCAGATCGCGGCCCTCAAGGAGCAGCAGGGCGCCTCCGTGGTGATCACGGGCGTCGCCGAGGGCGACATCCCCGGCACCCTCATCGCCAACGCCGTGATCAACCAGCCCGGGCAGGAGCCCATCAACGTCCAGGCCCAGTTCATCAACCAGGGCGGCAACTGGATGCTCCAGAAGTCCTTCGCCTGCGCGCTGATCACCAACGCCGGCCTCGAGCCGCCGGCCACCTGCGCGGCGGCCTGATCAGCCGACGCTGCGGAACTCCAGGACCGAGTCCTCGTCGAAGGTCGTACGTTGCCCCGTCTCGGGGTCGACGTACACGGCTCTCGTCGAGGACTCGGTCTCTCCGTCGGTCGGTAGCGCCGCCCGGAGGTCGACGGTCAGCTCGCCGGAGCCGGTGATGTCGTAGGTCGCCACGTCGAGGGTGACGCCGGGCCCGCCGTCGGGGGCCGGGGCGGTCAGGGTGTCCGCGGCATCCGGGGCGGTGGTCTCCGTTCGGACGGTGGCGAGGTCGCCGTCGAGCTCGACGAGTTCGTAGGTCACGACGCGCGTCGATGCCACCGCGTCGTCGACCTGACGGGTGGCCGTCCATCGGGCACCCTCGCCGATCGCCTCGGTGGGGAAGACCACGGTGGCGTCCGAGATGGCGTTGGCGGCGATCTCCACCGCCGCGCGGGCGGCGTCGGTGGCGTCCACGGGTGCGGCGAGCCCCAGCTCGCGAATGCTGCCGTCCGCGCTGCGCGTCCATGTCGCCGTGAACCCCGGGGCCGTGGAGAACTGGGCGGCACGCAGCTCGTCCGTGGAGGTGAACTCCCGGACCGTGACCTCGGCGCGCTGGGCCCCGTCCACGTCGGGCTCGGAACGGCCCTCGAGTGTGAGGGTCTGCGCGGGGGTCTGATCGACGCGCGTCTGGGCGCCCGGCACCTCGGTGCGCGTGGTGCCCGACTGGGACACCTCGACCGTCGCCGGCTCGCGGGAGGGCCCGTACGACAGGACGCGCCGCTCGCCGGCCCCGGCGTCCAGGACCTCGACCACAGGCGCGGGGCCGGGATCGACCGTCACCTCGGGTTCCAGTGACTGGTCGTCCGCGGCGACGCTCGAGCCGCCGGCGCCGGTCGAGGGGTCCTCGGACTCGGAATCCCCGCAGGCCGCAGTGCCGAGGAGCACCGAGGCCGCCACGGCGGTGGCGAGGAGTCGACGGCCACGGCGGGCGGCGCGCGGGCGGGCGGGGGCACTGTGCGATCGCGGTTCCACGGCACCGAGCCTAGAGGGTGGCCCACCCGCGTCATCCGGCTCGGCGGCGTCATCAGGGATACTGGGTCCCATGACGGACACCAACGAGACGCGGTCGGACGCGACGGGGCACACGCCCGGCCCGGCACCCGCGAGCGCGGCGCCGGGCTACTTCGCGGCAGGACCGACGGTCATGCTGGTGATCGGTGTGGTGGTCGTGCTCCTCGATCAGCTCGCGAAGGTCCTGGCGGTGATCGGTCTCGAGCCGGGTCGGCCGATCGAGCTCATCGGAGAAAACGTTCGGCTGGTGCTGATCCGCAACCCCGGCGCGGCGTTCTCGATGGGCACCGAACTGACGGCCGTGCTGAGCGTGGTCGCGATCATCGTGGTGCTGGCGCTGATCTGGTTCTCGCGCCGGGTCCACTCACGCTGGTGGGCGTGGGGGCTGGGCCTGATCATGGGCGGTGCCGCCGGCAACCTGGTGGACCGCCTGGTGCGCGACCCCGGCGTCCTGCGCGGGCATGTCGTGGACTACATGTCCGTCGGCTGGTGGCCCGTGTTCAACGTGGCCGACTCGTGCCTCGTGGCCGGCGTGATCGTCGTCGCCGTCGCGGTGTTCCGCAACATCGACTACGACGGCACTCTGGCCTCGGACCGGTCGGACCGGGCGGACAGGCCGAAGCGCACGGCGGTCTCCGACAACGATGGCGAGAAGACCGCCGATGGGTGAGGTCCGCACCTTCCCCGTCCCCGACGGCCTCGACGGCATGCGTGTCGACGCCGGCGTCTCCCGACTCCTGGGCATCTCGCGCACCGCGGTGGCCGATCTCACCGCGGAGGGCAAGGTCCTGCTCGACGGGCAGACCGTCGGCAAGTCGGACAAGCTCACCGGGATGAGCTGGATCGAAGTCGAGATGCCCGAACCCCGGGCCGAGCCCGCGGTGGTCGCCGAACCCGTCGAGGGCATGACGGTCTTGTATTCGGACAGCGACATCGTCGTCGTCGACAAGCCCGTGGGCGTCGCGGCGCACGCCTCGGTCGGCTGGACCGGTCCCACCGTGATCGGCGGCCTCGCCGCCGCCGGGTACCGCATCTCCACCTCGGGCCCGCCGGAGCGCAAGGGCATCGTCCACCGCCTCGACGTGGGCACGTCCGGCCTGATGGTGGTGGCCGCGTCCGAGCGCGCCTACACCCTCCTCAAGCGCGCGTTCCGCGACCGCACGGTCGACAAGACCTACCACGCGCTGGTCCAGGGGCACCCCGATCCGCTGTCGGGGACCATCGACGCGCCGATCGGGCGTCACACGTCGTCGGACTGGCGCTTCGCGGTGACCTCCGACGGCAAGCACTCGATCACCCACTACGACACCCTCGAGGCGCACCAGGCCGCCACCCTCGTCGAGGTGAAGCTCGAGACCGGTCGCACGCACCAGATCCGCGTGCACTTCTCGGCGCTGCACCATCCGTGCGCGGGTGACCTCACCTATGGCGCGGATCCCGTCCTGGCCTCGCGACTCGGGCTGGAGCGGCAGTGGCTGCACGCGGTCGGACTGGGCTTCGAGCATCCCGGGACGGGCGCGCGCGTCGACTTCGCCAGCTCCTACCCCGGCGATCTCCAGCACGCGCTGGACGTGTTGCGTTCGGCATGACCGTCGCCGCGCGGGTGGCCAGGGTCGCGGGAGTGGGCGTGGTGATCGTGCTGGCGCTGGTCACCATCCTCACCGCGCTGCGCACCGAATTGCCGCGCGCGCCGGGCGTGATGAGTGACGCCGTAGGGCCCGATCCGGGCGAGCCCGTGGCCGAGTATCTGGAGCGCGCCGCCGCGTCGCTCGACGTGGGTGCGGGAGACGACCACCGCGACGACGACGACACCACCGGCTCCCCGGACCCGTCCACCGATCCCGACACGGACCACTGGGCGCTCGTCTCGGCGGTTCAGGCATGGTCGGTCGCGGACGCGGTTGCTGTCGCGCGGGGGCTGCCGCGCGTGTCCGGGCTGATCGCGCAGGTGCCGGTGGAGGGCGTCGCCATGCCGGTGGCCGAGGTCGTCCTGGCCGAGCCGGTGGCGGGGGAGCCCTCGCGCGAGCCGGCGTTCGGTCGCGGCCTGGACGGGGTGGTCAGCGGGCTCGGGGCGGGTCGCGAGCCGGGGCCCGGAGACGTCGGCGCCGATCGCGGGGCGCAGACCTCCGCGCTGACCGCCGCGCGGATCCGGGACGGGGATCCGGCGATCGTCGGGCTGCTCGTCCGCGGTACGCCCGAGCAGTTGCGCGCGGTGTCCGGACGGCCCGGCGTCCGGGCGGTCGAGGCACTGCCCGCCGACGCGGTGTCGGGGCGTTTCGCCGTGCGGCCGCTCCTGCCGCAGCACGTCCGGTCGGCCTCGCCGCTGCCCGACAGTGCTCCTGTCCCGGCCAGCTGACCGACGTCGGCCGCCTGACCGGCGCCGGCCACCCGACCGACGTCTGACTGCGGCCCGGCCGTAGTCGCGGGCCCTGCTCGCGGCGGAGGTGTCCGCGGGGGCGGTTATCGGGGGCGGGCCGACACCGTGTCGCGGCTATGGTTGCGGCGGTGAGCAGGTGGCGCGAATGAGCAGGTGGCGACAGTGAGCGGTGGCGATGCAGGCGAGCGGGCGGGCGGGAGCACGGGCCCGGCGGCCGTCGACAAGCCCGTCGCCGGTGGGATGGCCGCGGGCGTGGCCGCCTACACCCTGTGGGGGTTCTTCCCCGCGTTCTTCCCGCTCCTCGAACCCGCGGGCGCCCTGGAGATCCTCGCCAACCGCATCGTGTGGTCGCTGGTCGTCATGGCGATCGTGCTCACGCTCCTGCGCCGCTGGCGCGACCTGCGGGCCGTGGACCGGGCCTCGTGGGGCTGGATCTCCGGCGCCGCGGTGTTCGTCTCCGCCAACTGGGGCGTGTACGTGTTCACGGTCAACTCCGGGCGCGTCACGGAGGCGGCCCTCGGATACACGATCAACCCATTGGTGAGTGTGTTGCTCGGGGTGGTCATCTTCGGTGAACGACTCACACGCCCACAGTGGTCGGCCGTGGGCCTCGCCGTCATCGCCGTCGGCGTCTTGACCGTCGGCTACGGTCATTTTCCCACCCTCTCGGTGATCCTCGCGGTGAGCTTCGGCCTGTACGGGGTCTTCAAGAAGAAGCTGCGGGTGGACCCGGTGATCGGCATGACCGGCGAGGTGGCGGTGATCGCTCCACTCGCCCTGGCCCTGCTCCTGTGGCTCGGCGCGACCGGGGCGGGCACGTTCACCGGCTTCGGCCCCGGGCACACGGCGGTGCTCGTCGCCTCCGGGCTGGTCACGGTGGTGCCGCTTCTGCTGTTCGCCTTCGCTGCGCAGCGCATCCCCCTGGCCACCGTCGGCATGCTCCAGTACATCGTCCCGGTGCTGCAGATGGCGTGGGGTCTGATCGTCGTGGGGGAGCGGCTCGACGCCGTGCAGTGGGTCGGTTTCGCCCTCATCTGGGCAGCGGTCGTGGCGTTCACGCTGGCAGGGAGGTCGCCGCGCAGGGCGTACGTCGGCAAGTCGAAGGCTGTCGTAGATCCGTCCTAGACTGGGCCGGACAAGTCCTAGGAGGAATGCTGCGTGGGCGGATCCCAGTTCGTGCATCTGCACAATCACACCGAGTTCTCGATGCTCGACGGGATGGCTCAGATCGATCCCCTGTTCAAGGAGGCGTCCCGGCTCGGGATGCCCGCGGTGGGGATGACGGACCACGGCAACATGTACGGGTCGTCGGACTTCTACAAGGAGGCCGTCAAGTCCGGCATCAAGCCGATCATCGGTATCGAGGCCTACGTCGCGCCCGAGTCGCGGTTCAACAAGAAACGCGTCCTGTGGGGCGAGAAGCACCAGAAGGGTGACGATGTCGCCGGTTCGGGTGCCTACACGCACATGACGATGGTGGCGGAGAACGCCACCGGTCTGCGCAACCTCTTCCTGCTGTCCTCTCTGGCCTCCTACGAGGGCCAACTCGGCAAGTGGGCCCGTATGGACGCGGAGATCCTCGCCGAGCACTCCGAGGGGATCATCGCCACCTCCGGCTGCCCGTCGGGTGAGATCCAGACGCGGTTGCGGCTCGGGCACATCAAGGAGGCCTACGAGGCCGCTGAGAAGTGGCAGTCGATCTTCGGTAAGGACAACTTCTTCCTCGAGCTGATGGACCACGGGATCGACATCGAGCGTCGGGTCCGCGAGGACCTGCTCAAGCTCGGCAAGGACCTCGGGATGCCGCCGCTGGTCACCAACGACTGCCATTACGTCACCCGCGACCAGGCCCACGCCCACGAGGCCATGCTCTGCGTGCAGACCGGCAAGACGTTGGCCGACGAGAACCGCTTCAAGTTCGACGGGGACGGGTACTTCCTCAAGTCCGCCGAGGAGATGCGTGCCCAGTGGGACTCCGAGGTCCCCCAGGGGTGCGACAACACTCTGTGGGTCGCCGAGCGCGTGCAGTCCTACGAGGACATCTGGACGCCCAAGGACCGGATGCCCAAGTTCCCCGTGCCGGAGGGCGAGACGGAGGACACCTGGCTGTCTAGGGAGGTCCACAAGGGCCTGCAGTGGCGTTTCCCGGACGGCGTACCGCAGGAGTACATCGACCGCGCGGAATTCGAGCTCGAGGTCATCAAGGGCAAGGGCTACCCGGGCTACTTCCTCGTGGTCGGTGACCTCATCGAGCACGCCCGTTCCATCGGGATCAAGGTCGGGCCGGGCCGAGGCTCGGCCGCCGGCGCGCTGGTCGCCTATGCGCTCAAGATCACCAATATCGATCCCATCGAGCACGGCCTGCTGTTCGAGAGGTTCCTCAATCCGGAGCGACCGTCCGCGCCGGATATCGATATCGACTTCGATGACCGTCGCCGCGGCGAGATGATCCGCTACGCCTCCGACAAATGGGGCGCGGACAAGATCGCCCAGGTCATCACGTTCGGCACCATCAAGACCAAGGCCGCCATCAAGGACGCCGCACGCGTCAACTTCGGACAGCCCGGTTACGCGATCGCCGACCGCATCACCAAGGCGCTGCCGCCGCCGATCATGGCCAAGGACATCCCGCTGTCCGGCATCACCGATTCGGGGCACGAGCGTTACGGCGAGGCAGCCGAGGTCCGCCAGCTCCTCGAGACGGACCCGGACGTCAAGCGGATCTACGAGACCGCCCGCGGCTTCGAGGGCATGGTCCGTCAGGCCGGCGTGCACGCGTGTGCGGTGATCATGTCCTCCGAGCCGCTGCTCGACGTGATCCCCATGTGGAAGCGCGCACAGGACGGGGCCCTCATCACCGGGTGGGACTACCCCTCCTGTGAGGACATCGGCCTGCTGAAGATGGACTTCCTCGGCCTGCGGAACCTCACCGTGATCGGTGACTGCCTGGAGAACATCAAGCTCAACCGCGGCGAGGAGATCGACCTCGACACCCTGAGCACCGACGACCTGCCCACCTACGAACTGCTCGCCCGGGGCGACACCCTCGGCGTGTTCCAGCTCGACTCCGGCGGTATGCGCGAGCTGCTCAAGCGGATGAAGCCGACCGGCTTCAACGACATCGTGGCCGCCCTCGCCCTGTACCGGCCCGGCCCGATGGGCATGGGGACGCACTGGAACTACGCCGATCGCAAGAACGGCAAGCAGGAACTGGTGCCCATCCACCCCGAGTTGGAGGAACCACTCAAGGAGATCCTCGGCGAGACGCACGGTCTGATCGTCTACCAGGAGCAGATCATGGCCATCTCCCGCGAGCTCGCGGGATACACGGCCGGCGAAGCCGACGGCTTCCGTAAGGCCATGGGTAAGAAGAAGGCCGAGGTCCTGGCCGCCGAGTACGAGAAGTTCTCCGGCGGCATGTTCGAGCGCGGCTTCTCCAAGGACGCCGTGGACGCCCTTTGGGGCACCATCGAGCCGTTCGCCTCGTACGCGTTCAACAAGTCGCACGCCGCCGGCTACGGCCTGGTCTCCTTCTGGACCGGCTACCTCAAGGCCAACTATCCGGCCGAGTACATGGCCGCCCTGCTCACCTCGGTGGGTGACGACAAGGACAAGGCTGCCCTGTACCTGTCCAACTGTCGCCAGATGGGCATCCGTGTCCTGCCGCCGTCGGTCAACGACTCGCTCACCAACTTCGCCTCGGTGGGCACGGACATCCGCTTCGGCATGGGCGCCGTGCGAAATGTCGGCGCGCACGTGGTCGAGTCCGTGGTCGCCGCACGCGAGGCGAAGGGCGCGTTCACCGACTTCTCGGACTATCTGGCCAAGATCGACCAGACGGCCTGCACCAAGAAGGTCACCGAGTCGCTCATCAAGGCCGGCGCGTTCGATGCTCTCGAGCATCCGCGCAAGGGCCTGTTCCTCGTCCACGCGGACGCCGTCGAGTCGGTGATGTCCACGAAGAAGGCCGAGGCCGTCGGACAGTTCGACCTGTTCGGTGGGGGAGACGACACCGGGGCCGACAGCGGTTTCGGTGACGTGTTCGCCGTCCGCGTGCCCGACGAGGAGTGGGACACCAAGCAGAAGCTCGCGCTGGAACGCGAGATGCTGGGCCTGTACGTCTCCGGTCACCCGCTCGACGGACTCGAAGCCGCACTCGAGGCCAAAACCGACACGACCATCGCGACGATCCACGAGGGTGAACTCGCGCACGGAACCGCGGTGACGATCGGCGGGATCATCTCGGGCGTCGACCGCCGGGTCAACAAGAACGGCGAGCCGTGGGCGATCGTCACGATCGAGGACTTCAACGGGAGCGTCGAGGTCCTGTTCTTCCCCAAGACCTACCGGCTCGCGGCGCTGGATATCGCGGAGGACGCGGTGGTGCTGGTCAAGGCCCGTATCAATATCCGCGAAGACCGGGTCTCGGTGTTCGGCGACACCCTCGAGGTGCCGGACCTGGTGGTCGGCGGGAACGGCGCGCCGCTCGCGCTGACGCTGGCCACACGGATGTGCACCATCGAGACGGTCACCGCGCTCAAGCAGGTCCTGGGCCGGCATCCCGGCCCGTCGGATGTTCACCTGCGGCTGGTCAGCGGGGATTCGTCCACGGTGCTGCGGCTCGACGATCATCTCCGGGTCGAGACCTCCTCCTCGCTCATGGGCGATCTCAAGGCGCTCCTGGGCCCGGGGTGTCTCACGGGCTGACCGGTTGGCGGCGGCGACGGTGGCGGTGGGAGACTGGTCGTCGTGACCTCCACTGACGCCGCCACCGACCAGGCCGTGACAACCGACGACATCGACGCTGCCGCCCGGCGGATCGGCGACGTGATCAGGTCGACCGATCTGGACGTCAGTGAGCGGCTCAGTGAGCAGACCGGTGCGCGGGTCCTGCTCAAGCGTGAGGACCTGCAGGGCGTCCGCTCGTACAAGATCCGTGGCGCCTACAACCTCATGGCGCAACTGGGCGAGGACGAGCGCAGCGCCGGGGTGGTGGCGGCCAGTGCCGGTAACCACGCCCAGGGTGTGGCGTTCGCCTGCCGCGTGCTCGGCATCAACGGGCGCATCTACGTGCCCAACAACACGCCCAAGCAGAAGCGTGATCGCATCCTGTCCCACGGCCGCAACTGGGTGGAGCTCGTGGTGACCGGCGCCAACTTCGACGCCGCCCAGACAGCAGCGTGCGCGGACGCCGACCGGACCGGAGCGACACTGGTTCCGCCGTTCGACCACCCCGCGACCATGGCCGGCCAGGGCACCATTGCCGCGGAGATCCTCGCGCAGCTCGACCGGGCGCCCGACGCCGTGGTGGTACCGGTCGGTGGCGGCGGCCTTGTCGGGGGGATCGCCACGTACCTGGCCGAGTACGCGCCGGACTGCAAGATCATCGCGGTCGAGCCCGCCGGCGCCCCCTCCCTCACCCGGGCGCTCGAGGCGGGGGAGCCCGTCACTCTCGATACGGTCGACACCTTTGTCGACGGGGCTTCCGTCGCGCGGCTCGGCGAGCTGCCGTTCGAGGTGATCTCCTCCATGACGGATCGGATCCGGGTCCTCACGGTGGACGAGGGGGCGGTCTGCACCGCCATGCTCGACCTCTATCAGACCGAGGGAGTCATCGCCGAGCCCGCCGGGGCACTCGCCGTGACCGCGCTGGAACAGTTGGACATCGACGAGGGTGCGACCGTCGTCTGCATCGTCTCCGGCGGGAACAACGACGTCTCGCGCTACAGCGAGATCATCGAACGCTCGCTGGTCCACCGGGGGCTCAAGCACTATTTCCTGGTCAAGTTCCCTCAGGAGCCCGGCCAGCTGCGCCGCTTCCTCGACGAGGTGCTCGGCCCGGAAGACGACATCACCCAGTTCGACTACCTCAAGCGCAACAATCGCGAGATCGGTGCCGCCCTGGTCGGCATCGAACTCGGCTCGCCGACGGGCCTGCACTCCCTCCTCGAGCGGATGGACGCCTCGCGCATCGAATGCGAGCGGCTGGAGCCCGGTACCGCCGCGTACGAGTACCTCACCTGAACCGTCCTCCCGAGCCCTCCCCTCGTCGAGAAGAGCATTGCGCGCACGTTGCGCGAGTAGAGATGTTCCAAACACTCTTCTCGAGGGGGCACGGCGGGAAGCGGTACCCCGTCGATCAGCCGGCGTGCTTCTTCAGCACCGCGAACCCAAATGCCTGGCAGAACACCGAGTCCGTGTCGGCGACCGCTCCCGAGGCGAGCAGCGGCTCGCCGTCCAGCGGGACCCGGCACGGTTCGGTGCCCAGATTGACCGCGAGGGCCACCGATCCGCGGTGAACGACGAGCCACCGGTCGTCCGCGGCCTCCGTTCCCGTCTCGACGCGGACATAGCCCAGCCACGGATCACTGAGTTCCGGCTCGGCTCGCCGCAGGGCGATCAACTCCCGGTAGACTCGGAGGATTCCGGCGTGCGGCTCGGCGGTCTGCTCGGCGCGGTCGAGTTTCGACCGGTGGAACGTCCCCGGGTCCTGCGGGTCCGCCACCTCGGCCGGGTCCCAGCCCGTCGCCGCGAACTCCCGCCGCCGGCCACCCCGCACCGCCTCGGCCAACTCCGGCTCGGGATGCGAGGAGAAGTAGCAGAACGGTGTCGCTGCACCCCACTCCTCGCCCTGGAACAGCATCGGGGTGAACGGCGAGCACAGCACGATCGCCGCCTTGGCCAACAGTTGCTGCGGTGACAAGCTCATGGACGGCCGATCGCCGGCCGCGCGGTTGCCCACCTGGTCGTGGGTGAGCGTGTAGGCGACGAAGCGCGATCCCGGAAGGCGGCCCACGTCCACCGGCCGGCCGTGCACCCGGCCCCGGAACGACGACCACGTCCCCGCATGCACGAACGCCCCTGTCAGCGCCTGACGCAGCGCCTCGAGTGAGCCGAAATCCGAGAAGTATCCCTGCCGTTCCCCGGAGACCGCGGCGTGGACGGCGTGGTGCACGTCGTCGTCCCACTGGGCGTGCAGTCCGAGACCGCCGGCCTCCCGTGCGGTGATCGTCCGCGGATCGTTCCGGTCCGACTCCGCCACCAGGGACAACGGCCGCCCCAGATGTGTGGACAGCGACTCCGTCGCCACTGCCAGCTCTTCGAGCAGGTGCACCGCCGAGCCGTCGTGCAGGGCATGCACCGCATCCAGCCGCAACGCGTCCACATGGAACTCGTCGAACCACCGCAGCGCATTGTCGATGATGTATCGCCGCACCTCGTCGGAATCCCGACCGTCCAGATTGAGCCCCGACCCCCAGGGGCCGTCGGCCGCTGACAAGTACGGCCCGAACTCCGGCAGATAGTTCCCCGACGGCCCCAGGTGGTTGTAGACCACGTCCAGACACACGGCGAGCCCGCGCGCGTGACACGCGTCGACGAACTCCTGGAACGCGTCCGGTCCGCCGTAGGCCTCGTGCACCGCGAACCACGCCACGCCGTCGTAACCCCAGCCGTGCTCGCCGTTGAAGGCGTTCACCGGCATCACCTCGACCATGTCGACGCCGAGGGCGACCAGTTCGTCCAGATGCTCGATCGCGCTGGTCAGGGTCCCACCGGCCGAGAACGTGCCCACGTGCATCTCGTAGATCACCGACCCGGCCAGCTGCCGCCCCGTCCAGGACGAATCGGTCCAGCGCGCCGGGTCGACGCGGTGCACCCGTGACAGCCCGTGCACACCGGAGGGCTGTCGCGTCGATCGCGGGTCGGGTCGGGCGGGGCGCACCTCGTCGTCGTCGCCCGTCAGCACGAACCCGTAGTCCCTGCCCTCCTCCCGGCGCAGGTCTGAGACCCACCATCCGTTGTCGGTGCGGTGCATCGGGATCGGGGTGGTGTCGGTGGAGTCGAGAACCAGGCCGATGGCGCGGGCGTACGGCGCCCAGACCGAGAAGACGTCGTCGAGAGGATTGGGGGAGGGGTCGCGGTGGGAGTTGGTCGCGTGGCGCGGGGAGGTCACATGGCCAGGGTAGGCAAGTGTCGCGCGGGATGTGTGGGGCCGCGGGCGGCCGGGCGGGACGCCGTGCGGACCGTGATACTGGGGGCATGGACCAGATCGCGCCCCGCGCTCTCCGCCTCACCGCCGGACCGGACGTGACGGGGGAGTACGAGGAGAAACGCTCCAGGTTCGTGGCGGTACTGCGCAGGTGCGACGACGACGAGGCCGCCCGCGCCCTGATCGCCGAGCTCCGGGCCACGTATCCGACCGCGCGCCATCACTGCAGCGCCTACCTGGTGGACGCGGACGGGGCCGGCCGGATCGAGCGGTCCAACGACGACGGCGAGCCGTCCGGGACCGCGGGAACCCCCATGCTGGACGTGCTGCGCGGCAGCCGACTGACCGGGCTGTGTGCGGTGGTGGTGCGGTGGTTCGGCGGCACCAAGTTGGGCACCGGCGGGCTGGCCAGGGCGTATGCGGCGGCGGTGACGGACGCGGTGGACGAGGCGTGGCGTGCCGGACGCGTGGTGGAGGTCGTGCAGACGCCGGCCTGGGTCGCCGAGGTCGACCACGCCGTGGCCGGCGGACTCGAGTCGGCCCTCCGCGCGGCCGGGGCGCAGGTGCGGGATGTGGACTACGGGCGGCGGGTGCGGTTGAGCGTGGCCGGCGAGTTCGAGGTGCTCGGACCGATCCTCGCTGCCCGTACGTCCGGGGGCGTCGAGTGGGAGTCCGTGGGGGTCGCGACCACCGAGAACGCGGCCACCCGCCGGGATATGGAATCCTGAGTACATGAGCATGCAGCCCTACCAGCCGAACTCGATCGAGCTCCGGAAGCAGCAGGTCCGCAAGAATTCGCGGAACACCGCGATCGCGCTGGGCGTGACGGTTGTGTCGCTGCCGATCGGACTGTTCGCGAGCTCGTTCTTCATGGTCGTGGCGATCCTCGCCGGGATCGCCACCGTCTACTACGGGCTCAAGGTGCGCAAGGGCATCAAGGGGCCGGACTCCCCGCGCGGACAGATCGGCTACTGACAGACTCGGTCAGCGTCCCTGCTCAGTAGTGTCGACGCACCACATCCGCGAGCTCGGCACGCTCGGTGCGGAACGCGTTCGCAGGGTGCTCCGGGTCAGCGTAGCCGAACGCGATTCCGCACACGATCAGCCGGTCCTCCGGAATGGCCAGGTGCTCGCGGACCCCGTCCGAGTACAACGCCAGCGCGGCCTGCGCGCAGGTCGCCACACCCAGCGATGACGCCGCCGCCAGGAACGTGGACACATACGCGCCGCAGTCCACCGCGCCGTAGGTCCCCAGTCCCGCGTCGGACGTGATGATGGCGACGTGCGGGGCGCCGAAGAACCGGTAGTTCTCGAGCATCTGACGCGCGCGGGCGTCGTGGTCGGACCGCTCGATCCCCAGCGCCGAGTAGAGCCCGTACCCGCTGGCCCGGCGGCGATCGCCGTACACGCCGTCATAACGCTCGGGTGCCGGGAGATCCGATCGCATGTCGTTGGACGCCACGTAGTCGGTGAGGGCCTTGCCGAACGCGGCCGTCGCATCACCCGACACCAGGTCGATCTGCCAGGCCTGTGAGTTACACCACGACGCGGTTCGCTGCGCCATTCGCAGGATCTTCTCGATCGTCGCCTCGTCGACCGGCTCCGGGTTGAATGCTCGGCAACTGTGGCGATCCTCGAGGATCCGCTCGAGCACGTCGGCGGCGGTGGAAGGGCCGTCGGTAGTGACGGGGCCGGGCGTGACGGTGGGGTCGGACATGGGCACTCCCGTGTGAGTCGCGGGGCTGGATGTAATGCGAGGACTGTGTTCCCAGTCTCGCACGCTCGACGCCCGCCTCCGCGGCCCGGCCTTCGGCGCTCGCCGCGCCGGCCGTACTTCGGGGTTCGCCACGCCGGTCGCAGCCTCACGATCCGCGCCTCCGAATGCGATCTGCCGCCGTACCTCTCGCAGCAGATCGGTACTCGAGCGGCAGATTTCGCACGGGCTCGGGCTGCGGGGGTTATCGGGCTGAGGCCGCGTCACCAGCACGGGCTGCGGGCCGGGGCCCCGGACGCAGTCGCGCGCCGGCGGCAGTGGGCCGCGCTGGGTCGCTATCCTCGGCCCATGGGAGTTCGGGTGGACGCATGGACCTGGTCGGTGCGGTTGTTCCCGTCCCGCACCAAGGCGGCAGCCGCGTGCAGGGGCGGGCACGTCAAGGTCAACGGCGAGGCGGTGCAGCCCTCGAAGAGTGTGGTCCCCGGCGACCGGGTGCAGGTCACGGGCGCGCTGGGGCGGATCCGCATCCTCGAGGTGGTCGAGACCGTCAGCAAGCGGGTGGGCGCGCCGGTGGCCGCGACCTGCTACATCGACCATTCGCCCCCGCCGCCACCCAAGGAGATCGTGGCGTCTCAGCCGAGGCGGGACCGGGGCGCCGGCCGGCCGACCAAGCGGGAGCGGCGCGAGACCGACCGGCTGCTGGGCCGCGAGCCGCGATGAGCCGCTGCCGGGGGTGCAGGCTCGCCGCCGCCAGCCCTACTCGCGGACGATGACGACGACGGGCGTCGCCGACAGCAGTTCACCCACGTCGACGCGGCCCGAGATCTCGGCGCCATCGGGGCGCACCACCCACGAACCCGCGGGCAACTCGGCGACCGTCCCGAGGAGCTCGTCGGCTGACTTCGCCGCGGTGCGTAGTCGGGCGATGAGTCCGACCGCGGGCCGGCTCCCGTCGGCGGCGGGCACGAGAGGCCGCCGGAACGCCACGACGTCGGCGGCGGCCGGGCCGTGCACCGGTATCGGTAGGTACGCGCCACCGGCCATCGCCTCCGGATGCTCGCGCCGCAGCCTCAGGAGTTCGCGCACCAGCAGGAACTTGCAATGACCGGCCCGCGCGACCGCCCCCGACCGCAGCGGCTCGAAGTCCACGAACCGGCGGTTGTCGGGGTCGACGAGCGAGTCCTCCCAGACCTCCGTGCCCTGGTAGACGTCCGGCACGCCGGGCGACAGCAGTTGCACGGCCTTGGCCACGAGCGAATTGTCCCGCCCTGCAGGCGCGATGCGCTCGACGAACGCGCCCACCGCCCCGGCACCGGAGTCGATCAGCGCGTCGATCCACCGGTGCATCCGCGACTCGAACCCGGCATCCTGATCCGTCCACGTCGTATGGACGGCGGCCTCCCGCATCGCCTTGTCGGCGTACGCGTGCAGTCGCGAGCGCAGCTGCTCGGACGGGCCGCCCGGCTCCGGCCACACGCCCACGATCACCTGTAACAGGAAATACGCGGCGTCTTCGGCAGGCGGTGGGAACTCGTCGAACACCGCCGCGACGAATCCGGCCCACTCGTCGGGGACCTGGGACAGTACGGAGATCCTGGCGCGCACGTCCTCACCGCGTTTGGTGTCGTGGGTGGACAGTGCCGTCATGGCCCCTGGTGTCGAGGAGGCGCGCTCGGCCATCGTCAGATGGAACGCCTCGACCGACAGGTCCATCCGCCCCGGCGACCCGCCCACCTCGTTGAGCGAGACGAGCCGACCGAGCCGATAGAACAGCCGGTCCTCCTCGGCCTTCGCGGTGACGGCCCCGGTGACCTGTGCGAGCCTGACCGACGCCTCGCCCCCGCGGGCCAGTGCGACACCCAGGAGCCGCAGCGGCGGCGCCAGCTCGGGCCGCTGCCCACGCAGCCGGTTCAGGATCGCCGGGAGAGTGCCACGCAGGACGGGATAGTCGGCCCGATAGAACGGTGTCTGCGCGATCACGGAGAGCAGTGCCTCCCTCAGGTGAGCGTCGGCGCCGGTGGTGGCCTCGTCGTCGTCGCCACTACCACCGTCGCGGCGCACCGCCCGAACCAACCGCGCCAACTCGGGCGCCAGGTCCTCGCTCACGATCCGGCGTTTGATCTCCGCGGACTGCGCGTGCACCTGAGCCTCGTCACCGGGACCGCCGCAGTACCGCGCGGCCAGCGCGGACAGCCGCGCCTCGCCGCGGGTGTCGACCAGCAGTTGGTCGATGAGGCGCAATGCGTCGTACCCGGTGGTTCCGTCTACGGGCATCACCGGATCCAGCACCTCGGGCGGGGTCGTGGCGTCACCGGGCGCGAGGATCTTCTCCAGCAACAGCCAGCGCTCGTCGCCGACCAGCTCGCGGAGCCGCCGTGTGTACTCCACGGGATCGGCCAGCCCGTCGGGGTGATCGACGCGGATCCCGTCGACCAGGTCCTCCTCGCACCACCGGCGCACCTCGGCGTGCGTGGCGTCGAAGACGGCCGGGTCCTCCTGTCGCAGCCCTGCCAGGCCGGTGACGGTGAAGAACCGCCGGTAGCCCAGCAGCGGCTCGCGCCAGTGCACCAGCCGGTAGTGCTGCCGGTCGTGGACCTCCCGCGCCGAGCCGCCGTCGGTGTCGGGGGCTGATCCCTCCGTGCCGGGGACTGGTCCGTCCGTGCCGGGGGCGATCGGGAACCGGTGCTCGTAGAAGTGGAGCTCCGCCTCACCGCTGGGAGTGTCGGTGGGGGCGACGACGACGAGGTCCGCCACATCGTCCGGCGAGCCGAGCACCGGGATGGCGATCCGACCGTCGGCGCCGTTGGCGGGGGACGTGTCGAAGTCGAAGAACGGGTAATACGGTGACTCCGGGCCCCTGCGCAGCGCATCCCACCACCAGGGGTTGGCGGCCGGCTCGTCCACACCCAGGTGGTTGGGCACGATGTCCACCACCAGGCCCAGTCCGTGCTCCCGGCAGGCGGCCCGTAACTCGCGTAGTCCGTCGATCCCGCCGAGCTCGGCTGAGACCGTGGTCGGATCCACCACGTCGTAGCCGTGGGTCGAGCCGGGCGTGGCCTCGAGGATCGGCGACAGGTACACCGCACCCACCCCGAGGTCGGCGAGGTAGGGCAGCAGATCGCGGGCGTCGGCAAGGGTGAAGCCACAGCCGTCGGGGTCGGAGGACGGGGTGCGGAGCTGGAGCCGATAGGTGCTGGAGGGGAGCCGGCGCACGGTCAGCTCAGCTTCCGCAGTACCACTGTCGAGCGGCCGTCGACCGAGAGGGAACCGTCGGCCGGCAGAGCGGGGGTCTCGTCGCCCGTGTAGCTCGCGGTGTCCAGGACGACCTGCCACTCGTGCGCGTACTCGCTGCCCAGGAGGGCGAACTCGATCGGCTCGTGGTGGGCGTTGAACAGCAGCAGGAACGAGTCATCGACGATCCGCTGGCCACGCTCGTCCGGCTCGTGGATGCCCTCGCCGTTGAGGAACACGCCCAGGGACTTGCCGAAGCCGGAGTCCCAGTCCTTGCTGGTCATCTCGGAGCCGTCCGGGGCGAACCAGGCGATGTCCTGCGGGTCCTCCTCGCCGCGCAACGGTGTCCCGAAGAAGCGGCGGCGGCGGAACACCGGGTGGTCCTTGCGCAGCCGGATGAGTGCGCGGGTGAACTCGAGGAGGTCGGCCTGTTCGTCGTCGAGTTCCCAGTTCATCCAGGCGAGCTCGTTGTCCTGGCAGTAGACGTTGTTGTTGCCGTCCTGGGTGCGGGCTATCTCGTCACCGTGCGCGATCATCGGCGTGCCCTGGGACAGGATGAGCGTGGTGAGCAGATTGCGGCGCTGCCGGTGGCGCAGCGCGAGCACGTCGGGGTCGTCCGTGGGGCCTTCGACGCCGCAGTTCCAGGAACGGTTATGGCTCTCGCCGTCGTTGCCGTCCTCGCCGTTGGCGTCGTTGTGCTTCTCGTTATAGCTGACCAGGTCGTTGAGAGTGAACCCGTCGTGCGCGGTGACGAAGTTGATCGACGCGGTGGGACGGCGACCGGTGTGCTCGTACAGGTCGGAGGACCCGGTCAGTCGCGAGGCGAATTCGCCCACGGTGGCGGGCTCACCGCGCCAGAAGTCGCGAACCGTGTCACGGAACTGCCCGTTCCACTCGGTCCACAGCGGAGGGAAGTTGCCGACCTGGTAGCCGCCCTCGCCGACGTCCCACGGCTCGGCGATGAGTTTGACCTGACTGACCACCGGGTCCTGCTGCACCAGGTCGAAGAACGACGACAGC
Source organism: Dietzia aurantiaca (assembly GCF_021033825.1). Taxonomy (GTDB): domain Bacteria; phylum Actinomycetota; class Actinomycetes; order Mycobacteriales; family Mycobacteriaceae; genus Dietzia; species Dietzia aurantiaca. The sequence goes on along the minus strand of NZ_JAIFXZ010000004.1, from coordinate 12,943 downwards.
CGGTCCACGTCGTGCAGACCGCGCGCCAGGGTGGAGGCCAGGTCGAAGCGGAAACCGTCGACGTGCATCTCGAGGATCCAGTAGCGCAGCGAGTCCATGATCAGCTGCAGGGAGTGCGGGTGCCGCACATTGAGCGTGTTCCCGGTTCCGGTGTAGTCCATGTAGTGCTGCTCGTCGCCCTCGACCAGCCGGTAGTAGGCCTGGTTGTCGATGCCCCGGAAGCCGATCGTCGGCCCCAGATGGTTGCCCTCGGCCGTGTGGTTGTAGACCACGTCGAGGATCACCTCGATGTCCGCGTCGTGGAAGGTCTTGACCATGGCCTTGAACTCGGCCACGGCGTCGCCCGGCTTCTCGGCGAACGCGTACTCGTTGTGCGGGGCCAGGAAGCCGAAGCTGTTGTAGCCCCAGTAGTTCCGCAGCCCCAGGTCGATCAGGCGCTGGTCCTGCATGAACTGGTGGACGGGCATCAGCTCGATGGCGGTGACGCCCAGGTCCTTGAGGTGCTCGATGATCGCCGGGTGGCACAGTCCGGCGTAGGTGCCCCGCATCTCGGCCGGAACATCCGGGTGCGTGGCGGTCATGCCCTTGACGTGGGCCTCGTAGATGACGGTGTTGTGGTACTCGTGTCCCGGCGCGCGGTCGTTCCCCCAGTCGAAGAACGGGTTGATCACCACTGTGGTCATGGTGTGCCCGAGCGAGTCGTCGGTGTTGCGCTGCGTGGGGTCGTCGAGGTCGTAGCTGTGGAGGCTGGGGTCGCCGTCGAACGCTCCGCTGAACGCCTTGCCGTACGGGTCGAGCAGGAGTTTGGACGGGTCGCACCGCAGCCCCTGCTCGGGCTCGTAGGGCCCGTGCACGCGGTAGCCGTAGCGCTGGCCGGGGGTCACGCCGAGCAGGTAGCAGTGCCAGATGTGGCCGTCGACTTCGGTGAGTTCGATGCGCGACTCGACGCCGTCGCGGTCGATGAGGCAGAGCTCGACCGCCTCGGCGACCTCGGAGAACAGCGCGAAGTTGGTGCCGGTCCCGTCGTAGGTCGCGCCGAGTGGGTACGCGGTGCCCGGCCAGGAGCGGACGAGTTCGGGAGCGGACGGCTGGGGGTCGGCGTTGGTCACGAAGTCCAAGAGTAGTGCTTACGCCGCGCGCGGGACCGCCCGTGAATCGAGCCGCTGGTCAGCGTGCTCGACACCGGGGGTTCGGGGCGGTAACGGGCTACGCCGGGGTCACCACCAGCCGGTCGCGGGTCCCAGTTGCCGGGCCAGCTCGCCCGAGGCGGACCGGACCCACGACCCCGACAGGTGATGCGAGTCGTGGTAGACGATCACGTTGCCCACCACGACAGGGCAGCTCTCGGGGTCGCACAACCCGTCGGTCAGGTCGATCAACCGCACATTGTCGAGTCCGGCGGCGGCGAGCGAGGCGGGGTTGATGGGCGAGATGGACCTCTCGCGCGGCATCCCGCACTCCTCGGGGGTGCCGCCGTCGCCCAGGCAGTCGCTGGCGCGGATCGGTCCGCGGCCGTTGTTGAGCCACGGGGTGTCGCGGATGGCGATCACGTTGATGCCCTGCTCGCCGAGCGCACGCCACAAGTCGACGTACTGCCGCGGGGCGACGTCGGGCCCCATGACGCCCACCGGCCGGGTCGCCGTGGTGAACACGAAGTCCGGCTGCAGTCCGGCCACGGCGCCCAGAGCCTTGGGGGTCCACTCGGCGCAGCTTTCGTACAGTAGTTCGTCGTTGTCGGAGACCGTGGCGTCGAGCGTGAGGGGGCAGCCCATCTTGAGGACGGTGACCACCCGGAACCCGTAGTGGCGCCCGACCTCGTCGAGTCCGCTGATCCAATGCTCGGCGTGGGATCCGCCGGTCAGCGCGATGGTGCGGGTGGCGGCCTCGTCGCCGTAGACGCACAGGATCACGTCACTGGACTCGAAGGTCGAGATGCAGCCGTCCATGGTGCTGGGCGGCAGATCGTGGCCGACCTGGAGAAGGGAGGGCAGGTACGGGGCGTCCGCCGGGGCGCCGACACCGTCGAAGAAGGCGCGAGCGCCCGGGTGGACGGGGTCGGTGAGGGAGTCGACGTAAGGGACCGACGACCGGGAGGAGGCGGTGGCGCTCCACCATCCGACCGTGCCGAGCGAGGCGACGGCGGCGACGACGACGAGCGCGGTCGCACCGACGAACTGGCGCTTCTGGCGGCCCGTTCGCGCGGGTGCGCCCCTGAGCATGTCGCGCGCGAGGGCGGCGGGGGTCTTCTGACCCTTCGCCCGGCTGGCCATCCGTAGCGGCCGCTCGATGTACTTCTCGGTGATCAGGGCCAGCACGAGCGAGATCACGATAATCGCCGTACCGGAGACGAACGTGGTCTCGTTCTCCCTGTCGTAGGACAGCCACAGGATGAGCAGTGGCCAGTGCCACAGGTACAGCGAGTAGGAGATATCGCCCAGTCGGCGGAACACCTTTCCGGACAGCAACCAGGTGATGGGGTCCCTGGCGGGGGTCGCACGCTGGCCCGCGGGCAGGTTTCCGCCGAGCACGATGAGTAGTGCGCCACCGATGGGATACCAGGCGAGCGGGCCGGGGAAGTATGCGGCGCCGTCGAAGAAGAACCCGGTGCTCACCACGAGGAACAGGCCGGAGACCGTGGCTATCAGACGCAGCGGCCACGGCAGGACGATTCCGGCGAGCACGATGGCCACCAGACCGCCGATGAGTAGCTCCCACATGCGGGACGCGGTGTCGTAGTAGTTCCAGGCCTGGTTCGCGTCCTGCCCGATCGCCGACCACCACACCGAGGCGATGGTGCCGGCGGCGACCACGGCGACCAGGAACCGTTTGGGGGTGCCGCGGCGCACAAGGAGTCGCCAGAGTGCGGTGCCGCCGAGGATCACGGTGAGCGCGATCAGATAGAACTGCCCCTGGACGGACATCGACCACAGATGCTGCAGCGGGGAGATGGTCGCATCGGCCGCGGCGTAGTCCGCGGCGGTGTACGCCAATTCCCAGTTCTGGTAGTAGAGCAGCGACGCGACGGTCTGGTCGAAGATCGCCGTCCACTGCGTGGGCGGCTTGATGAGCATGGTGCCCAGGACCGTGGCGGCGATGGTCACCGCGAGCGCCGGGTAGAGCCGCCGCACGAGGCGCTGGAGGTGGGGCAGGGGGTTCAGCGGAGTGCGCGTGCTACCCGCGCCGCGGAGCAGGGACCCGAGGAAGAAGAACCCGGACAGGGCGAGGAAGACATCGACGCCGCCGGAGACCCGGCCCATCCAGATGTGGAAGACCACCACCAAGGCGATCGCCAGTCCCCGCAGGCCGTCGATGTCGTGCCGGTATGCCATCGTCTTCCGCGACCGACCAGTGGTCGCGGGAGTAGAGCTGGTGGCCACTGGCGGGTACTTCCTGACGTCTCGTCCGGTTGATAGGTGGGCGGAGCCGGGTCCGATTAGACCACAGCCGCCCCGGATCTCCCGTGTCGGTGCGCTCGGGCGTTGGTACAGTCCCGCTCATGACCAGCACGTCGTCGTCCACAGGTGACCGGCGCAACGTCCGCGGGTTGCCGCGCGCGGTGGGGACCCTCGTCGGGCTTCTCGCGCCGTTCATCGTCGCGGTGCTGGTGTGGATCGTCGCCGCGCCGCGCTCGGAGCTCTTGTCCGTGGGGCAGGGGCGGGGCGTCCGGTTCCCCGACGCCGGCGTTGACGGCGGGAGCCAGCTCTTGATGCTGGTGGTCCTGCTCGGCTTCGCGTCCGTGTGCGCCGCGCTCGTCCTCTGGCACCGGCATCCGGGACTGCGACGCCCGCTGGGCGTGCCCGCGCTCGCGCTCCTGCCAGGGTTAGCGTGCGCCCTTGCCGCCATGGACGCCACGCGGATCGCCGACCTCGTGGCCTCGCCGCCCCAGGACGCCCCGGCTGGTGGGGTGGTCTCGCAGGCGCCTGCCGTCGGAGCCCTGTTCTTCGACCGGATGATCTACGGCACCTCGGGCCCGTCGTGGGACTGGTTGCCGCCGGGCGCGGGCTGGCTGGTGTGGGGCACGATGATCGCGCTGTTCGCGGTCGCGGCCCTGGCCCACTTCAGCCGTCTGCCGGACCCGGTGGCCGGAGAGTCGCGAACTGATCGGTGATCCGTAGCCGTCGCTCGGCGAAGCGGTAGAGCGCCGCCGGTCGACCACCTGACGGGCCCGGGGGAGCGCTGCGCCCGCACCGCACGAGCTCGCCGCGCCGGGTGAGGATCCGCTGCAGGTTGGTCGGGTCCACCGGGTGCCCGAGCGCGGCACCGTAGAGCTGCGCGAGCAGGGAGAGCGTGAACTCCTCGGGGGCGAGGGCGAAGCCCAGCGTGGAGTAGGAGAGCTTGGCCGCCAGCCGGAGCCGGGCGCGGGCGATGATCTCCGCGTGGTCGAACGCGGTCTCCGGCAGGTCGTCGACCCGGAACCACGCGGTGTCGTCCGGGATGTCGGGGTCGGCGTCGCTCGGCAGCACGCCGAGGAAGCCGGACGCGAACACGCGACGACCCGGCACACGCCCCGGATCGGAGAAGTCGGACACCGATTCCAGGTGGCTGAGCTCGCGGACATCGACCTTCTCGTCGAGTTGACGTGTGGCGGAGGTGGGGAGGTCCTCGTCGTTACGAACCTCACCGCCGGGCAGCGCCCAGCGTCCGGCGGCGGGGCCCAGGGAGTGCTGCCAGAGCAGTACGTGAAGTGACGGCGCGGCGGCACCTGGGGTCGGCCGTACCTGGCCCACGACGACGAGCACCTCGTGACCGGTGTTACACTCATGCACGTTTTCGATTGTAAGACGAAAACGCGGCCGGTGGGGTATCGGCCTGAACTTTCTACCCGAGAGGGGGCAGGGATGAGCACTGCCACTGGAACCGACACCGCCGTGGGGCGGCTCGATTCGCCGCTGGCCGGGAAGGTCCGCCACGACGGATCGATGTACACCGGCGTCGAGCCCGACGAGATGTGGGCCTCGGAGATCCGCAGACTCGCGGCCGAGCGCGACGCCGTGATCCTCGCGCACAACTACGAGATTCCGGCCATCCAGGACATCGCCCACCACGTGGGGGACTCGCTGGCCCTGTCGCGCGTCGCGGCGAGCGCCGAGCAGTCGACCATCATCTTCTGCGGCGTGCATTTCATGGCGGAGACCGCCAAGATCCTCTCGCCCGAGAAGACGGTCCTCATCCCCGACGAGGCCGCCGGGTGTTCGCTCGCCGACTCCATCACCGCCGAGCAGTTGGCCGAGTGGAAGTCCGAGCATCCGGACGCCGTCGTGGTCTCCTACGTCAACACGACCGCCGCGGTGAAGGCACTCACCGATATCTGCTGCACCAGTTCCAACGCGGTCGACGTGGTGGAGTCGATCGATCCCGACCGGGAGATCCTCTTCCTGCCCGACCAGTTCCTCGGGGCCCACGTGCGGCGCAAGACGGGCCGCGGCAACGTCCTGGTGTGGGCGGGCGAGTGCCACGTCCACGCCGCGATCAACGGCGACCAGCTCACCGCGAAGTCGGAGTCCCATCCGGGCGCCGAGCTGTTCGTCCATCCGGAGTGCGGCTGCGCGACCAGCGCGTTGCACCTGGCCACCGAGGGCGCGGTGCCCGCGGAGCAGGTCAAGATCCTGTCGACCGGCGGGATGGTCGACGCGGCCCGCGCCTCCGGCGCGCGTGAGGTCCTGGTGGCCACCGAGGTCGGCATGATCCACCAACTGCGCAAGGCGGCGCCGGAGATCGACTTCCTGCCGGTCAACGAGGACGCGAGCTGCCCCTTCATGAAGATGATCACCCCGGCCGCGCTGCTGCGTGCCCTGGTCGAGGGTGCCGACGAGGTCGACGTGGACCCCGTCACCGCCGAGGCCGCGCGCGGGTCGGTCGAGCGCATGATCGCGATCGGCAATCCGGGGTCGGGAGAGTGAACGACGACGACAGCGCCCCTACCCACAGCGCCCCTAGCCACGGCGCCCCCACTCTCGATGCCGTCACCCGCGCGGACGCGGTGATCGCGATCCGTCGTGCACTCGAGGAGGACCTGCGCTACGGCCCGGACGCGACCTCGCTCGCGACCGTGCCGGCGGACGACCGGGCGACCGCGCGGCTGGCTTCGCGATCGGACGGGGTCGTGGCCGGTCTACCGCTGGTCGAGATGGTCCTCGCGGAGGTGCTCGGAGGCAACGGCCCCGGAGTCGGCTCCGACGACTTCGCCGTGACCCTGCTCGCTGCCGACGGCGACCGCGTCGAGGCCGGCGAGGTGGTGGCCGAGATCGCCGCCCCGACCCTGGGACTGCTGACCGCCGAACGCACGCTGCTCAACCTGGTGTGCCACCTGTCCGGTGTCGCGACGGCGACGCGGGTGTGGGCCGACGAGCTCGCCGGCACCGACTGCGCCGTACGAGACACCCGCAAGACGATGCCCGGCCTACGGCTGCTGCAGAAGTACGCGGTGCGCTGCGGCGGTGGTGTCAATCACCGGCTGGGACTCGGGGACGCGGTCCTGGTCAAGGACAACCACGTGGTGGCCGCCGGCGGTGTGCTGCCCGCGCTGGCCGCGGTCCGTGAGAGGTTCCCGCAGCTGCCGTGCGAGGTGGAGGTCGACTCGCTGGAGCAACTGGACCAGATGCTGGACGAGAAGGTCGACCTGGTCCTGCTCGACAACTTCCCGGTGTGGCAGACCCAGATCGCGGTCCAGCGACGCGACAAGGTCTCGCCCGGCACACGCCTGGAGTCCAGTGGGGGACTGACGCTCGATGTGGCCGCCGACTACGCGCGCTGCGGTGTCGACTTCCTTGCCGTGGGCGGTCTGACGCACTCGGTCGGCGTCCTGGACCTCGGCCTCGATATGTGAACACCGTGTGTCGTTGACGCGGACCGGGCGCCGACCGGGCGGCGGTGTGAGGTCGGCCCCCATCCGGGTGCTGCGATGAGGCGACAACGGGTGTCGGCCGCGTAAAGTCGTCCGCCATGACGGGCTTCTGGGATTCGGGCGATGTATCGGCGGCGGAGCGGCGGCAGCGTCGTATGGAGGAGGCTCGCCGCCGGGTCGAGTCGGGGGAGAACTCCCCTCCGCCGCCCCCGCCCGCAGCGCCCGCCGCGGCCACCAGGAGCCGCACCACTCGTGCCCCCAGAGCCGCGACCGTCGACCCGGTGTCGGTGGCCGACGCGCAGTACGCGGTGTGGCGCAGCGTCCAGCATTTCTGCCTGAGCGATTCGCTGCCGGACGCCAGCGGCAAGAATCTCGATCTGCTGATCGCGTGGTCGGATTCGATCCAGCCCTTCCGTCTGCGTCCGCGGATCGTCGCGCGGCTCGACGGCGACGGCGCCTGGCTGCCGGTCTGTTACGCCAAGGACGGCGCCCGCGACCCCATTACGCAGGCGCAGGCAGAGCGCTACCGGGACGCTCGTGTCGAGGGCGCGGGGCTCTCCGGTGGGGCGCAGAAGCCGCTCAAGGAGACCGACCACCCGGAGTCCACGGTCGCCCTCTGATCAGCGCGTCTGAACAGCGGGTCAGAGCAGCGCGTCGGGTCAGCGCGTCGCGAGCGCGAAACGCCGACCCTCGGGCAGCGGGCCGACGCTCACGAGGACCTCGTCGGTGCCGGCCTGCCGTGCTGCCGAGTCGGTGGTCTCCATCTGGGCGGTGGCGGCCGGGGTGCTGGCGGGCGGGGTGACTGTTCGCGAGCCCTCGCCGACCAGGGCCGTGTCCTCGTCCAGCGGTGCGACGGGGATGATCGTCCCGGCCTCGACCAGGGCGATGACCGCAGTGCGCGCGGCGCGGGCGTAGCGCAGGTTCCGGAGCGCGGGGGAGTCGGTGTCGGGCGCATCTTGGTTCACATCGGCCACCCGCAGTGGCTCGCCCGACGGCGCCTCGTAGGCCTCGCAGACCGACTCGACCAGCTCGTCCAGACCGAGGCTGTCCCATTCGCCGAGCTTGTCCACGATGATCATCCGCGCGCGCTCGAGCACGTCCGGCTCGGGAACCGTAGCGGCGTCGACGGCGTCGGTGATCTCGTCCTCATTGGTGCTTCGCCGAATAGTCATGCCCCGAGGGTGCCAGGCATGGAGCCGCATCGCAGCCGCTGTGGGCCGGGCTCAGGACGGTCGGTGGGTGTCGTGTACCTCGGCGACCACCGTCACCACGACGTCCTCGAGCTTCCAGCTCAGGTCCGTCAACCGGCGCCGCACGGCCGTCAGCATCTCGACGGTGACCTGCTGCCCGTCGGCGGGGACGAGGAACGCCTCGACGTGAAGGACGTGGCCCTCGTCGCGCACGCGGGCGCCGTGGTCGTCGGCCCAGTCGACGCCGTCCAGAACCTCGTCGATCTCGTGGACCAGCGGGTGTGGGTCGGTGCCGTCGAAGCGGGTGGGGCGCGCGTCGGCCAGGCCCTGGATAGCTCCGCTCACGTTGGCCCAGCCGTCCCGAAGAATCGATACGCTCACCACCAGCGCGGCCGCGGCGTCAGCCCACCACAGGCCCATGCCGATGCCCAGCACGCCGACGATCGTGGCGATCCCCGTCTTCCAATCGGCGCGGTTCATGTCGGCGTCGGCGTAGAGCACCTTGTCGTGCAGCGTCTCCGCCGGTGCGGCCTTCATCCGGCCCAGGATGACGGGTCCCACGCAGGACAGCGCCATGACCGCGACCATCAGCCAGCCGACCCAGATCACCTGTCCGCCGATCTCCACGACGCCCAGCGGCGGCCGCTCGCCGGCCAGGAGACCGGAGCCCGAATCCACGACGAGGAACAGTCCCATCGCCAGCAGTGCGACCCCCGCGACGAGGTGACCGATCCCCACCGCCCGGTGATATCCGTACGGGAAGTGGGTACTCGGTGCCCGGTGGGCCACACGAGCGGCGATGAGGAACGCGATCGGCGGTAGCAGCGAGAGCGAATCCTCGATCCACGCGACCTTCATCGCCTGCGACTGGCCCGACACGAGGTAGACGGCCGCGACCGTCACGAGCAGGACCGCGATGGTGGTCCACTCCAGCCGCACCGCCCGCCGTTGAGCCGCCTTGTGCTCCGACGACCGGCCGTGTGCGGCGGCGGGCCTGGACTCTGTGCTCACGACTCCTCCCCGGTGTGTGCGAGGTAGGTTTCGAGCGCCACGAGAAGGGCGTTCTCGCCGAGCGGGGTGGCCATCACCATCTCCTCTGTATCCCCGTCCGGGGTGACTTCCTGGGCATATGCTCTTGTCAGCGCGACTTCCTTCTCCCACGGCGAGTCAGCGGTCAGCCCGCCCACGACGATGTCCAGATCTCCGCGGACCATCGCCATGATCAGCTCGCTCTCGGCGCCGGGGGTCCACTCCACCGACGCGTCGTACTCGCGCGCGAACCCGGTGAGCAGGTCGACCTCGCGGCCGGTCACGGAGTCGTCGTCGCCCACCTCGGTCCAGGGCGGGTTCTCCGAGACCCCGACGCGCAGCGTGCCGCCGGTGATCCGGTCGAGGCTGCCGTCGGTGTCCTTGGGAAACGGTGTGCCGCAGCCGGCGAGGAAGGCGGTGAGCAGTGCCAGAAGGGCGACGACGGCGACGACGCCCCGACCGGTCCTCGAGCCCGCCCACGCCGCACCGGATACTGATCGCCGGGACGCCGCGGGCGTCAGACCGTGTGGGGCAGAGGAGTGGTTCACGGCTCGAGAACCACCTTGACGGCGCCGTCCTCCTTCTTCTGGAACATCTCGTACGCACCCGGCGCCTCGGCCAGCGGGAGTCGGTGCGTGGCGAAGTCGTCGACGCCCAGCGGGTCGGCGTCGGTGAGGAGCGGCATGATCTCCGGAACCCAGTGCTTGACGTTCGCCTGGCCCATCTTCAACGTGACCTGCTTGTCGAAGAGCGTGAGCATCGGCAACGGATCGGCGCTGCCGCCGTAGACCCCGGAGAGTGAAATGGTGCCACCGCGGCCGACGATGTCGATCGCCGAATAGAAGGCACCGAGCCGGTCGACGCCGGCGTGCTCCATCATCTTCTTGCCGAGGAACTCCGGGAGCAGCCCGACCGCCATGTGCGCCGCGGACGCTACAGGCGAACCGTGTGCCTCCATCCCCACCGCGTCGATCACGGAGTCAGGCCCGCGGCCGTCGGTGATGTCCCGGATCGCATCTCCGACTTCGCCCGGCACCGCGGTCGGGTCGAGGACCTCCACCCCGCGGTGGGCCTGTCGGGCACGACGCTCGGCGACCGGATCCACACCGATAACCCGGTGGCCGCGATGCTGCGCGATCCGGGCCGCCATGTCGCCGATCGGACCCAGCCCGAGTACCACGACCGTGCCCCCGTCCGGGATCTGCGCATACTCCACGCCCTGCCAGGCCGTCGGCAGGACATCGGAGAGGTAGAGATACCTGTCGTCAGCGTGCTCGTGGGGGGCCTTGATGTGCGTGTACTGGGCCTGCGGGACGCGCAGGTACTCGGCCTGCCCGCCGGCCACGCTGCCGTACAGCTCGGAATACCCGAACAACGCGGCGCCCATGCCCTGGTCGCGGACCTGGGTGGTCTCACACTGGGTCTGCAGGCCCTTGCCGCACATGTGGCAGTGGCCGCACGAGATCTGGAAGGGCATCACCACACGGTCCCCGGGTTTCAGGTCGGTGACCTCGGCCCCGACCTCCTCGACGATCCCCATCGGCTCGTGGCCGAGGATGTCGCCCTGGTTCATGAACGGCCCCAGTACCTCGTACAGGTGCAGGTCCGAACCACAGATGTTGGTGCTGGTGACCTTCACTATCGCGTCGGTGGGCTGCTCGATCCGCGGGTCGGGGACGTCCTCTACCCGGACATCTCGCTTGCCGTGCCAGGTGACTGCCTTCATCGCGGGCTCCTCTCGGGTGTTGCGATGCGCGTTCACGCATGTCACAGACCGTAATGAGACGGGGGGTCGGCCGCATCCGGTCCAGGTGCGGCCCGGCTCCCCCGAGCCCGGCCCAGTCGCGTAACGGTGTCACGTAGGCGCTCGGTGCGCTGGTAGTGGTGTTGGTGGCGGCGCTGGCGGGCGTGGTGGGATATCTGCTGGCGGCTCCGGACGATGAGCCCCCGGCAGCGGTACCCGCGGATCTCTCGAGCCAGCAACCTGCTCCCGAGCGCGTCACCGTGACCGCAGCGCCAGCCCCTTCCGCGTCGCCGCCGGAGGCGTCCACCACTGTCACCCCTGTCGGTGACCGGGGAAACACAACTGTAGGGGACCTGGGGCTGCCCATCCCCCTGACGCGGCCTGCATGCGACGGGCGCGGGATCGTCGTGCTGTACTCGGCGGTGGCCCCGGGCGACTACGCGCAGGAGATCGCGTCGGCGCTGGAGCAATACCCCGGCGCGTCCTATCTACGCACGGATATGGCGTGCCCGTCGCTGCGCCAGCGTGACGAGAACGGGAACGTCATCTATGCGGTATATCGGCCCTCGGGCTATTCGAAGCAGGAACTCTGCTCGGACGTTCGTTCCGCCGGGTCGACGGCATACGGCCGGTGGTTGGACACGACGAGCGATCCGTCGGTCCTGGTGACCTGCTAGTCCGATGGTGGCCGCGCCCCCCCGGGCGTTCAGCGCACGATGAGGGGGATGTGCTGCTCGGCAGCTGTGTTGGCGCCGTGGTGGCCGATCAGTGAGGATTCCAGCTTTTCGTTCCACGATCGGGTGAGGACGACACCGCCGGTCGCTATCGCGATCACGTCGCCCAGCCGGTCGGCATGGTCACGCCCGGGGCCGAAGAGGCTCTCGTTAAGTGCCTGTTCCCGGCTGAGGACACGTGCGTGGCCCGCGAGCTCCGACTTCCAGGCGGAGAGCACACTCTGTTCGGCGCCCGGGCGCGCATATGCGTGACGAACGCGAGCTTCCCCGGCCACGGTGGTGACATCGGCGAGCAGGGCGGGGGTCGTGTCGATGTCAATGGATGTCTCTGCCGTGACCATCCCGTGGTCCGCCGTGACGACCAATCGGCAGCCGCGGGGGAGGTCCGTGGCCAGATCGGCGATGAACGCGTCGACCTCCCGGAGCGACTGCAGCCACTCCGGTGAGCCGGGCCCGTGGATGTGGCCGATCATGTCGAGATCCCCGAAATAGGCGTAGACGAACCGTCTCGTCCGGGAGGGGCGGGCGACGGTTTCGACCACCGCGCGGCTGATCTCGTCGAGCGCGTTGGCTGGCCGGTAGTCGCCGCTTGCTCGGAACGCCGCGCGGGTGAGCCCCGAGTCGCGGAAATCTTCGCGCATGACATAGGTGACGTCGACGCCGTCGGCGGACAGCAGCTCGAGAAGACTGGGCAGTTTCTGGACGTCCCGGGGCGGGAAGCGGTCGATCGCCGTGGGCCCTCCGGCGGAGTCGAGCGTCCATCTCAGCGGGTTGAACGATGTCGACCCCTCAGAGTCCGATATCCGGAAGCTGTAGCCCACGATTCCGTGCTTCGAGCAGGGCGCGCCGACCGCGAGGCTCGTCAGGCTTGTCGCCGTAGTGCTGGGGAACCCGGCGGAGATCATCCGGGTGGCCATCGCAGCGAGCGTGGGCGCCTGCTCGGCGTACCGGCGTATGAGTTCCGCGCCCAGCCCGTCTACGAGCACGAGCACCGCGTTCTGGGCCGGCTCCAGCGCCAGGGGGTTGGGGCTCTCGGTTCCCAACGTGGCCGCGAGGGAGGGCATGACGTCGGCCAGGGAGTTGTTCGCGGGGCTGGACGGAATCGTGGTCATGCGCTCACCTTCCCCTATCTCTGGAGCGCGCGAAGCGAGATGTCGCACCGCGGGTGCCGGCCGGCGTCAGAAGGGTGGTGGGTCGGTGAGGTTGTCGATGATGGTTTTGAGGCGGTTTTCCAGGGTGCTGTTGCCGGGTGGGTGGTAGTGGTGGTGGTTTCGGTTCCACCAGCGGCTGTGGCGGTGTGCTGGTAGGTCGATGATGGTCCGGGGTGAACCGCCCCAGGTTTCCCGCCGCCTCCTTTTGAGTCGAGGAGGATGGCTGTATGCCGAAGAAGATCGATCCCGCG
>NZ_JAIFXZ010000037.1 GCF_021033825.1 Dietzia aurantiaca | reverse complement strand
GTTCCCGACGCGATGGCGCGAGATGATTCACGGCTATCCGGGACTGACCGGCGACGATCTGGCCGCGCTCGCGATCTTCACTGCTGGGCTCGGCCCCGGCGGCTGACGTGTGCCTTGCCGGCACTATCCCGTAGACGCCGGGCGCGGCTCGGGAGAAGATTCAGGGGTGAACCCCGAACAGCCTGACCACGTTCAGCGAGCACTGGCCGATCTCGACGCCCGCCTGGGCCGGATCGCCGGCGAGGTGGCTGAGATCCGTGCGGGGTTGTCGGCGCTCGGCACCCCAGCCGCGGCGCCATCGCCGCAGGGGCCGGGGGAGACGGCCGCGGCCGCCCCACCACGCGAGGTGACGCCCGCTGCCGGCCCGGCCCCGGCGCAGGCGAGGGGTCCGTGGCGCGCGCAGGCTCCCGTCCCGCCGCCAGAGCAGGGCGG
>NZ_JAIFXZ010000036.1 GCF_021033825.1 Dietzia aurantiaca | reverse complement strand
GGCCTGCGGATGCGCCCTACAGCCTGGCCCAACGCCGCGCCGATGCCCTGATGTCCCTGATCTGCGGCGACACCACCACCCCCGCCCGCGCCGACTCGGGTGCAACCGATTCCGGCGACACCACCAACCACGCAGCACCCGGCACCTCGCGCGGCTCCGGCACGCCGGACACGCCGGGCTCGGGCGAGCCGGCGTCTGGTGGGGTGATGCTGCGGCCCAAGATCACCGTCATCGCCCCCCACCGGCGCGAACGCCAGCCGCTGGGCAGACCACACCCGGGTGGATTTCGCCCGCACCGGCGAAGCCGCCCTGCAATCCCTACTGGACATGCTCGCCTGCAGCGACGGCGCCAGCCTGCACCGAATCGATCCCACCCCCGGAGCCGCCGACGACCCCCATGCTGCGCTGCGCTACCGGCCCACCACCACCCTGGCGCACCGGATCCGGCTGCGGGATGGCACCTGCCGCCACCCCGGATGCACCGTCCCGGCCGACGCCTGTGATCTGGACCATGTCGTGCCGTTCAACCACACCGACCCCACCCACGGTGGGCAGACAGTCGAAGCGAACATGGCCTGCCTGTGCCGGCGCCATCACCGGTTCAAAACCTTCAACGACTGGCACTACCAACTCGACCCCGACGGCACCCTGATCATCACCACCGA
>NZ_JAIFXZ010000035.1 GCF_021033825.1 Dietzia aurantiaca | reverse complement strand
CACCAGTTGATGACCGCAAGTCTGGACTACCCGGGCTGCGGTACCGACCCCGACGATCCCCGGCCCGGATACTCGATCCTCGATGCCGCCGATGTCGCGATCACCCACCTGGTGCGAGTGCTGGCGATCTCCACCTACAAAGCCGGGACGATGATCTCCTTCGCCGCCGACCTGCACCTTCGCTACCCGGCAATCCTCACCGCGATGGCCCAAGGGCGACTAGACGAGACCACGGCCAAAGCCCTGGCCGGCCAGATGGAATTCGTCGACCCCGCACTGCTACACCAGATCCAACAGGACGTGGTCGATGACTACCTGGCCACCATCGAAGCCGGCAGGCGACCCGGCATGAAAGCCATCCGCAACCGGGCCGACGAGATCATCTCCACACGCGATCCGAACGCGGTCCGAGCCCGCAAGAAAGACGCCGGCCGCGACCGCGGCGCCAGCATCAGCCCCGGCCGCGACGGCATGTCCACCCTCCACGCCCTCCTGCACGCCGACGAAGCCGCCGTCCTGGCCGAAGCACTCGAGCAGAAAGTCGCCGCCGACCGCGCCACCGAACAAGACGCCGCAGCTACTGCCAGCGAACCCGCCGACAACACCGCAGCCGCAAACACGCCCAACACCGATACCGATACCGATACCGATACCGATACCGATACCGA
>NZ_JAIFXZ010000034.1 GCF_021033825.1 Dietzia aurantiaca | reverse complement strand
CGAGCAGAGTTACTACGCCGCTCTCAAACGAGAGCTTCAACCCACATAGGAGCGGCGGAGAACCTGGGGCGGTTCAGGGTGTGATTGCCACGGTGATGGGCCAGAATGTGGCTCCGGCTTTGGCGAGTGCCTTGGCGCGGGCGGCGTTGCGGGCCTGGTGTCTGGCTTGGGTGGCGGCGTCCTGGTGTGCTGTCTGGCGGTTGGTGGCGTTGTGGCTGCGTTGTGTGTCGCGGTGGGTGTGTTTGCGGGCGTCGCGTCGGGCCCGGGAGGTTTTGGTGGCACGCCCGGCGGGGGTGTGGCCGCCGGTGGCGGTAGCGCGTCCGGGGTCGGGGTTGCGGCGTTGTTGCCGGTCCCACGCGGCGGTTTCGGCCCGGGCCTGCTCGCGCCGATAGTCGGCCAGGGGCCCGTCGGGGTGGGCGACCATGGTGTGGCCTTGGTCGGTGGTGATGATCAGGGTGCCGTCGGGGTCGAGTTGGTAGTGCCAGTCGTTGAAGGTTTTGAACCGGTGATGGCGGCGGCACAGGCAGGCCATGTTCGCTTCGACTGTCTGCCCACCTTGGGTGGGGTCGGCGTGGTTGAACGGCACGGCATGATCCAGATCACAGGCGTCGGCCGGGACGGTGCATCCGGGGTGGCGGCAGGTGCCATCCCGCAGCCGGATCTGGTTGGCCAGGGTGGTGGTGGGCCGGTAGCGCAGCGCAGCATGGGGGTCGTCGGCGGCGCCGGGGGTGGGGTCGATGTGGTGCAGGCTGGCGCCGTCGCTGCGGGCGAGCATGTCCAGCAGGGACTGTAGGGCGGCTTCGCCGGTGCGGGCGAAATCCACCCGGGTGTGGTCTGCCCACCGGCTGGTATTCGCGCCGGTGGGGGCGATGACGGTGATCTTGGGCCGCAGCATCACCCCACCAGACGCCGGCCCGTCCGGTGCGCCCGAGCCCGGCGTGTCCGGCGTGCCGGAGCTGCGCGAGGTGCCGGGTGCTGCGGTGGTGTCGCCGCAGATCAGGGACATCAGGGCATCGGCGCGGCGTTGGGCCAGGCTGTAGGGCGCATCCGCAGGCCCGGGCCTAGCGTCGGTATCGGTATCGGTATCGGTATCGGTATCGGTATCGGTATCGGTATCGGTGTTGGGCGTGTTTGCGGCTGCGGTGTTGTCGGCGGG
>NZ_JAIFXZ010000033.1 GCF_021033825.1 Dietzia aurantiaca | reverse complement strand
GATCAAGGATGCTGTCACCGAAACCCTCGCACGAACGGAAGACCGTAGCTTAGGCGCATCTTCGAATGTGTCGAACACCGGAGCCGGGGTGGTGTCGCGGCTGGGCACATCGCGGACCTCCACAAACGAAGTTGTACGTCGCGCAGTCGTCCAGAGCACCTTCCGTGACCTTTGGCGACGCGACACCGGGGTTCTTCTTCACGACACCTCAGGGGTCAAACGCAAATATCGTAAAACGCTGCACTCGTACGAGAATCTTGAGGATGCCCTGCCTCGCCTGAAAAAAGTGAAACTCGCCGCCCCCCTAATCGACATCACCCGCGGCGACATTGTGGAGATGGAAGTAAAGATTGAGGCCGATCAATTTTTTAAGATGATTACGGTCGGGACGACATTCCTCGATATTCTCGACGGGCGGGAGCATCTCTTTGGTGTCTCAACTTCGGACCTCCGCCAAGTCGCACCCATGATCGAAGTGCTTAAGGAGCTCCTCGTCGGACTCGTTCCCTTACGTGGAGTTTCCTCGAGTCACTGCGTTATCGAGGTGGCTGGTGAGCAGGTTGTAATTGCGACCGAGATTCTCGGCGAGGAAGTGCAAGCGGGTGCAAGGCCAATCGAGCTGGTTGGGTTCGCCGAAGCAGACTCATTTTGGCGCGACCTCCGTCGGACCCTGTTCTCCGGATCCGACTACACCGTGTACGCCCGGGCCGAAGGTCCAGTTCTCACGGCACCGTGGTCTCCGATCAAGGTCGCAGACCTCCTCGAATCACTATCGCCTGAACTCCGTGACGAGGTTGTGCTCCCGTTGCAACAATTCGATCTCCGACGCGAACCGACAGCGATGCCACCCGACGCAGCGGCTACAGCTCAGTTCCAGTTGGCAAACTTTGCTGCTCAATTCCAAGCTGCTTCGGAAGCTAACCCCGACTCTGCATTGGTCAAGAAGGCCGTAGAAGCAGCTATCCCGGTTCTCGCTTCGGCGACTACGACTGAAGAGAGACGCCGTGCCTTCGATCCAGTCGCACAGGCCGTTTCTGGCGGGCACGTTAACCGCGAGCTGCTGCTGGATATAAGATCCGAGTGGATCGATCGGCAGCCGACGGCCGGCCAAAAGTCCATGTCGACTTCGTTTCAACCAATGCAGCCGACCGCATCAGCAGTGGAACTTGAAGTAGGATTCGTTGCGCTCTACTGGTGAGCTGCGCGGCATTGCAGACGCATCTTGAACCGCCCCAGGTTTCCCGCCGCCTCCTTTTGAGTCGAGGAGGATGGCTGTATGCCGAAGAAGATCGATCCCG
>NZ_JAIFXZ010000032.1 GCF_021033825.1 Dietzia aurantiaca | reverse complement strand
TGAACCGCCCCAGGTTTCCCGCCGCCTCCTTTTGAGTCGAGGAGGATGGCTGTATGCCGAAGAAGATCGATCCCGCGGTCAAGGAGCGGGCGCTGCGGATGGTGTCCGAGCATCGGGGTGAGTACTCGTCACTGACGGCCTGTTGTGACCAGGTGGGTCGCCGGCTGGGACTTGGTAAGGAGACGGTGCGGCGGTGGGCGGTGCAGGCCGACATCGACGCCGGCACCCGGCCCGGAGTCAGCACTGAGGAGAGCGCCGAGATCAAGCGCCTGAAGGCCGAGAACCGGCGGCTGACCGAGGACCTGGAGATCATGCGTCGGGCCTCGATTTTCTTCGCGGGGGAGCTCGACCCCCGCAACCGGTGATCTGCGAGTTCATCGATCAGATGCACTCGGAGGGACATGCGGTCGAGTCGATCTGCCGGGGCCTGCGCAAAGCAGGTCTGCAGGTCGCCGCACGGACCTATCGCGAGTGGACCTCGCCGCGCCGAGTGGTGGCGGCCAGGACCGTCAGCGACGCGGAAGTCGAGGACGCGATCCGCACGCTGGTGTGGCAGCCCGATAGCCGAGGGCGGCGGAAGATGCAGCCAGCGGGCCTGTACGGGCGCCGCAAGATGCTCGCCGCCATCCGCCGGGACAGTCTGCCCACAGCCAGCCCGGGCGCCGTGGATCGTGCAATGCGAACGCTGGGGTTATCCGGGGTGGTCAGGTCCAAGAAGGTGTACACGACCGTCGCCAATTCCGACGGTGTTCGGGCTCCGGATCTGGTCGACCGCGACTTCACCTCGGACCGGCCCGATCGCCTTTGGGTCGCGGATTTCACGTACGTGCGGACCTGGGCCGGCTTCACCTACGTGGCATTCATCGTGGACGTGTTCGCCCAGCGCATCGTCGCCTGGAACGCGGCCACCAATATGGCCACCGACCTGGTGATGACGCCACTGCGGATGGCACTGTGGCAACGCGACCGCGAGGGGCATCCGATCGAGCCGAAGTCACTGGTCAGCCATTCGGACGCAGGCAGCCAATATACATCTGTAGCGTTCACTGAACGTCTCGCCCTCGAGGGGATCGAGCCGTCGATCGGCAGCGTCGGCGACGCCTACGATAACGCGCTCATGGAGACGATCAACGGGCTGTACAAGGCCGAGTGCATCCGCTCTTCGATCTTCCACGACGGGCCGTACCAGACGATCTCGGACGTCGAGTACGCGACCGCGGCGTGGGTCGAGTGGTACAACAATGAACGGCTCCACTCGAGCCTTGGGTACGTCCCACCCATCGAGTTCGAGCAGAGTTACTACGCCGCTCTCAAACGAGAGCTTCAACCCACATAGGAGCGGCGGAGAACCTGGGGCGGTTCA
>NZ_JAIFXZ010000031.1 GCF_021033825.1 Dietzia aurantiaca | reverse complement strand
TGAACCGCCCCAGGTTTCCCGCCGCTCCTATGTGGGTTGAAGCTCTCGGTTGAGAGCGGCGTAGTAGCTCTGCTCGAACTCGATGGGCGGGACGTAGCCCAGGCTCGAGTGGAGCCGTTCATTGTTGTACCACTCGACCCACGCAGCGGTGGCGTACTCGACGTCCGAGAGCGTCTTGTACGGCCCGTCGTGGAAGATCGACGATCGGATGCACTCGGCCTTGTATAACCCGTTGATCGTCTCCATGAGCGCGTTGTCGTAGGCATCGCCCACGCTGCCGATCGATGGCTCGATCCCTTCAAGTGCGAGGCGCTCGGTGAACGCTACAGATGTATATTGACTACCCGCATCCGAGTGGCTGATCAGCGACTTCGGCTCGATCGGGTGTCCTTCGCGGTCGCGTTGCCACAGCGCCATCCGCAGCGGGGTCATGACCAGGTTCGTGGCCATGGTGGTGGCCGCGTTCCATGCGACGATGCGCTGGGCGAACACGTCGACGATGAACGCCACGTAGGTAAAGCCGGCCCAGGTCCGCACGTACGTAAAATCGGCGATCCAGAGGCGATCGGGCCGGTCGGAGGTGAAGTCGCGATCGACCAGGTCTGGCGCCCGAACAACGTCGGGGTCGGCGACGGTCGTGTACACCTTCTTCGTCCTGAGCACGCCCGATAGCCCCAGCGTGCGCATCGCACGATCCACTGCACCTGGGCTGGCTGTGGGCAGACCGGCTCGGTGGACCTCGGCGAGCATCTTGCGGCGCCCGTACAAGCCCGCTGGCTGCATCTTCCGCCGCCCGCGGCTATCGGGCTGCCACACGAGCTCCCGGATGACGGCCTCGACCTCGGCGTCGCTGACCGTCCTTGCCGGCACCACTCGGCGCGGCGAGGTCCACTCGCGATAGGTCCGTGCGGCGACCTTCAGGCCTGCTTTGCGCAGACCTCGACAGATCGACTCGACCGCACGACCTTCCGACCGGAGTTGGTCGATGAACTCGCAGATCACCGGTTGCGGGGGTCGAGCTCCCCCGCGAAGAAAATCGAGGCCCTGCGCATGATCTCCAGGTCCTCGGTCAGCCGCCGGTTCTCGGCTTTGAGACGCTTGATCTCCGCGCTCTCTTCGGTGCTCACTCCGGGCCGGGCGCCGGCGTCGATGTCGGCCTGCACAGCCCACCTCCGCACGGTCTCCTTACCCAGCCCCAGGCGGCGGCCCACCTGGTCACAGCAGGCCGTCAGCGACGAGTACTCACCCCGATGCTCGGACACCATCCGCAAGGCCCGCTCCTTGACCGCGGGATCGATCTTCTTCGGCATACAGCCATCCTCCTCGACTCGAAAAGGAGGCGGCGGGAAACCTGGGGCGGTTCA
>NZ_JAIFXZ010000030.1 GCF_021033825.1 Dietzia aurantiaca | reverse complement strand
GAGTGTATGTCCAGCAAGATCATGACCGCGGCGGAGGCCGTCGCGGATATCCCGGCCGGGGCGTCGATCGCCGCGGGAGGGTTTGGCCTGGTGGGGATCCCCCAGGTCGTCATCGAGGCGCTCGCCGCGCGCGACGTGGGGGACTTCGAGGTGTTCTCCAACAACGCCGGTGTCGACGGCAAGGGCCTGGGGATTCTTCTCGAGACCGGCAAGCTGCGGCGCATCGTGGCCTCGTATGTGGGGGAGAACAAGGAGTTCGCCCGCCAGTACCTGTCCGGTGAGCTGGAAGTCGAACTGACCCCGCAGGGCACGCTGGCCGAGCGGATGCGCGCCGGCGGTTCCGGGATCGGGGCCTTCTTCACCCGCACCGGCGTGGGCACCTTCGTCGCCGACGGTGGGATGCCGTGGAAGTACGACTCCGACGGTGGCGTGGCTGTGGAGTCCCCGCCCAAGGAGACCCGTGAGATCCGCGGCCAGACCTACGTTCTCGAGCAGGCCATCGAGGCGGACTTCTCCGTCATCCGGGCCGCGGTGGCCGACCGCAGCGGCAATCTGCGGTTCAACCTCACCGCCCGGAACTTCTCGCCGCTGGCCGCGATGGCCGGCCGCGTGTGCATCGTGGAGGCGGAGAAGATCGTCGAGGTGGGCCAGCTCGCGCCGGACGACATCCACCTGCCCGGCATCTTCGTTCACCGCCTGGTGGAACTGACGCCCGAGCAGGTCGCCGGGACCAAGTGGATCGAGAAGACCACCACCAACCCGCCCTCGGAAGGACAGCGCTGATGAGCAACACCGCCACGCCCGCCCGCCGCGACCGCCAGGCCATGGCCGCCCGCGCGGCTCTGGAGTTGTCCGACGGGCAGTACGTCAACCTGGGGATCGGCCTGCCGACCCTGGTGCCCAACTACGTCCCCGAAGGCGTCGAGGTGACGCTGCAGTCCGAGAACGGCCTGCTGGGCATCGGACCGTACCCGCACCCCGACGAGGTGGACCCGGACCTGATCAACGCCGGCAAGGAGACCGTCACGACCCTGCCCGGCTCGTCGATCTTCGACTCGGCGACCAGCTTCGGGATGATCCGCTCCGGCAAGATTGACGTGGCCATCCTCGGCGCGATGCAGGTCAACCCCGCCGGCGACATCGCCAACTGGATGGTGCCCGGGGCCATGGTCAAGGGCATGGGCGGCGCGATGGACCTCGTCGTGGGGGCCCGACGGATCGTGGTGGTGATGGACCAGGTCGCCAAGGACGGCTCGTCCAAGATCGTCTCCGAGATCACCCTGCCGCTGACCGGGCTGGGATGCGTGAACCGCATCATCACCGAGCTCGGGGTGTTCGACCGCGACTCCGGCGGCCTGACCCTGATCGAGCTGGTCGACGGAGTCACCCTCGAGCAGATCACGGCCGCCACGGACGCACCCTTCGAGGTGGCCGACCACCTGAAGTGACACCGACCCCGGCGGCGGCCGGGC